>NZ_JBFTZR010000005.1:0-375163 GCF_056406695.1 Priestia sp. P1_B12_1
TAACGTCATAGAAGCAAGCTTCTAATCAGTTCGCTCGACTTGCATGTATTAGGCACGCCGCCAGCGTTCATCCTGAGCCAGGATCAAACTCTCCGAAGAAATGTTTGACTTGCTCATTTAAAAAATAAAAATTAACGTTGACGTTTACTGTTTCGTTCAGTTTTCAAAGAACTCTTGTCTTAAAGCGACTCCTATATAATAACACTTTATAAGAATCGTTGTCAACACTTTTATATAACTTTTTTAAAACTACTAAAAAACTCATATATGTTTTGCTGACTTTTTATATATTACCAAAATCAAAAGCCTATGGCAAGGTTTTTTACATAAAAAAAGCCCCTGCTTTTTCAGGGGCTTTTTTTATTCTTCTGTTTCTTCAGCTTCAATTATTATATCTGTCTCTTCATGTTCATCTAATTCGTCTAAAACTTCGTCTTCATCTTCTGAAGTTTGTACTTTTGCAACCGTTGAAACAAACTCTTCGTCTCCTAAACGGATGACTTTGACACCTTGTGTGTTACGGCCCATCTGTGAAATATCTGAAACAGAAACACGGATAAGAACGCCGCTTACTGTGATAAGCATAATATCTTCTTCTTGAGATACACATTTCAGTGCGACAACATCACCATTTTTATCAGTGATATTACATGTCCTTAAACCTTTACCGCCTCTTGTTTGTACACGATATTCTTCAATCGGCGTACGTTTTCCGTAACCATTTTTCGTAATGATCAAGACATCTGATTGTTCTTCGAGAATCTCCATACCGATTACTTCATCTTCTGAATCGAGAGTGATCCCTTTAACTCCAGTAGCTGTACGTCCCATTGAACGAACATCATTTTCATTAAAACGAATTAACATACCCTTTTTCGTTCCAATAACCATATCGCGCTTACCATCTGTCAATTTAACAGAAATCAATTCATCTTCTTCTCTTAAATTCAAGGCGATAAGTCCGCTATTTCGAATGTTTTCAAAAGAAGATAAAGGTGTACGCTTAGAAATTCCTTGTTTTGTAGTAAAGAATAGATACCAATCGTCTACAAATTCATCGACGCGAATGATGGCATTTACCCACTCACCTTTATCTACTTCTAACAAGTTAATAATAGGTATCCCTTTAGCCGTTCTTCCGTACTCTGGAATTTCGTATCCTTTTGTCCGATAGACTTTTCCCTTATTTGTAAAGAAGAGAATCGTATCATGAGTAGAAGTTGTTAGAAGATGTTCAACGAAATCATCTTCGTTTGTATTCATTCCTTGAATACCTCTTCCGCCTCTTCGCTGACTCTTATACGTAGAAACAGGCAAACGTTTAATATAGCCGTTGTGCGTTAAGCTAATAACAATATCTTGGCGAGGAATCAGATCCTCGTCTTCAATAATTTCCGCTCCTCCGCTTACGATTTCTGTTCGACGTCCGTCATTGAATCTTTCTTTTACTTCTATTAGTTCTTCTCTAATAATTTCTAATACTTTTTCTTCATCTGCTAAAATAGCTTTTAATTCAGCAATTAGCGCTAATAAAGATTGATATTCCGCTTCAATCTTCTCTCGCTCTAATCCTGTTAAACGCTGTAGGCGCATATCCAAAATAGCTTGCGCTTGTTTTTCAGATAACGAAAACTGAGTCATTAATCCTTCACGTGCAATATCTGTTGTTTGAGAACCTCTAATTAAAGCAATAACAGCATCTAAATTATCAAGAGCAATCTTTAAACCTTCTAAAATATGCGCACGTGCTTCTGCTTTTCGAAGCTCAAATTCAGTACGACGACGAATAACCACTACCTGATGGTCTAAGTAGTACTGTAGACATTGCTTCAAGTTCAATACTTTTGGCTGTCCATCTACTAATGCAAGGGTGTTAATACCAAAACTTGTTTGAAGAGATGTCTGCTTATATAAGTTGTTTAATAAAACATTTGCATTTGCATCACGTCTTACTTCAATAACAATACGCATACCCGAACGGTCAGACTCATCTCGTAAATCCGTAATCCCATCAATCTTCTTATCACGAGCTAGCTCGGCAATTTTTTCAATTAGCTTTGCTTTATTTACTTGGTATGGTAGTTCATGAACAATAATAGTTTGTTTGCCATTGCTCTGTTCTTCAATTTCTACTTTTGCGCGAACAATAATAGAACCTTTTCCAGTTTCATAAGCTTTACGAATTCCGCTGCGGCCAAGAATTTGTCCTGCAGTTGGGAAATCCGGTCCTGGAATAATCTCCATTAACTCTGCAATTGTGATATCAGGGTCTTGGCTTACTGCTAAAACGCCGTCAATGACTTCGCCTAACTGATGCGGTGGAATATTTGTCGCCATACCTACCGCAATTCCGGCTGAACCGTTTACAAGTAAATTGGGAAATCTAGCAGGTAATACAATTGGTTCACGTTCAGAACCGTCATAGTTATCTTGGTAATCAATTGTGTCTTTATTGATGTCACGTAACAGTTCCATCGAAACTTTTGACATTCTTGCTTCTGTATAACGCATAGCTGCTGCTGCATCTCCATCAACAGATCCAAAGTTTCCATGACCATCAATTAGCATATAGCGATAGCTAAAATCTTGTGCCATACGAACCATTGTTTCATATACAGCTGAGTCACCGTGTGGGTGATACTTACCAATTACTTCTCCTACGATACGAGCTGATTTTTTATATGGCTTATCCGATCCCATACCTAAATCATTCATTGCATATAAAATACGACGGTGCACAGGCTTAAGTCCGTCTCTTACATCTGGTAAAGCACGCGATACAATTACGCTCATTGCATAATCTAAAAAAGATGCGCGCATTTCTTGACTAATATTTACTTCTCTTATTTGAGAGTTTGGTTTATCTGACATCGATAAGAACCTCCTTCGCGAAGTTCAGTATAGTAATTCATATATATGTAAACGCAGGATAGAACCTATCTCTATCCTGACGTTTATATACCCTTTATAAAAAATATAAAGGGTATTACCGTTCATTTAAATATCGAGATTTTTTACGTACTGAGCATTTTCTTCAATGAAATTACGGCGTGGTTCTACTTTGTCGCCCATTAAAATTTCAAATGTCTCATCAGCTTCAATTGCATCTTGCAAGTTTACTTGAAGAAGGGTACGGAACTCTGGATCCATTGTTGTTTCCCATAATTGTTCAGGATTCATCTCTCCTAAACCTTTGTAACGCTGAAGGTTTGGTTTTGCGCCTTCAGGGAAAGAAGCTAATACCTCGTCTAATTGACGATCGTTGTACGCGTACTCCACTTTTTTACCTTGTGAAACTTTGTAAAGAGGCGGCTGGGCAATGTAGACATATCCATGCTCAATAATCTGTCTCATATAGCGATAGAAGAACGTTAGAAGAAGCGTACGAATATGCGCACCGTCTACGTCTGCATCTGTCATAATCACAATTTTATGGTAGCGTGCTTTCGAGATATCAAAATCGTCACCAATACCCGTTCCTAGAGCGGTAATGATTGTACGAATTTCATTATTAGATAAAATTTTATCTAAACGCGCTTTCTCTACGTTGATAATTTTACCACGTAAAGGCAAAATAGCTTGGAAATGACGGCTTCTTCCCTGCTTAGCTGAACCCCCGGCAGAGTCACCCTCTACTACATAGAGTTCGCTAATAGAAGGATCTTTTGATGAACAATCTGCTAATTTACCCGGTAAGTTTGAGATTTCAAGCGCGCTTTTACGTCTTGTAAGCTCACGAGCTTTTTTAGCTGCCATTCTTGCTCTTGCAGCCATTAAACCTTTTTCAATTACCTTTTTCGCCACAATAGGGTTCTCTAGCAAGTACGTTTCTAAGTGTTCTGCAAACACAGAGTCAGTAATTGTTCTTGCTTCACTATTTCCCAGCTTTGTTTTTGTTTGTCCTTCGAACTGCGGATCTGGGTGCTTAATAGAGATGATAGCTGTAATTCCTTCACGAACATCTTCACCCGTTAGATTGGCGTCACTGTCTTTAAATACGCTGTTTTTACGTGCATAGTCGTTAATTACACGCGTTAACGCTGTTTTAAATCCTGCTTCGTGTGTTCCACCTTCATATGTGTGAATATTGTTTGCAAAAGAATATAAATTACTTGTATAGCTATCGTTATATTGAATAGCAATCTCTACAGAAATGTTGTCTCGATTACCTTCAATATAGATCGGCTCTTCGTGAATCACTTCTTTTGCACGGTTTAAGTGCTCAACGTAAGACTTAATTCCGCCTTCATAGTGATATTCACGTCTTTTATCTTCTTCACGTTTGTCTTCAATCGTAATTTTAATGCCGCGATTTAAGAAAGCTAACTCACGCAGACGATTAGCTAACGTATCAAAATCGTATTCAAGCGTTTCTGTGAAAATTTCACCGTCTGGACGGAATTGAATAACAGTACCTGTTTTATCTGTTTCTCCAACTACTTTTAAGTCAGCAGCCGGTACACCTCGTTCATATTTTTGATAATGAACTTTACCGTCACGATGTACGTGTACTTCCAAAGAAGTAGAAAGTGCGTTAACAACTGAGGCACCTACACCGTGTAATCCACCAGATACTTTATAGCCGCCGCCGCCAAATTTACCTCCGGCATGAAGAACCGTTAAGATAACTTCAACGGCAGGTCTGCCCATTTTTTCTTGAATACCAACTGGAATTCCACGACCGTTATCTTTGACTGTAATACTATTATCCTTTTCGATAATAACATTAATTTCATCGCAATAGCCGGCCAGCGCTTCATCAATACTATTATCTACAATTTCCCATACAAGATGATGTAAACCCTTTGCGCTCGTCGATCCAATATACATCCCCGGACGTTTACGAACAGCTTCTAATCCTTCTAATACTTGTATCTGATCAGCTTCATATGCTTGTACTTCTTTTTGTTCCATCGTCAAATGTATCACCTACACTTTTTTTTAACAGCAAACTGCTGTATTTATCATTTTGTATTATGTTTTTCGAATATTATGTGGAAATAATACGGAGCCTTTAATGTATTTGCAATTTGTTTACTTATGCACAAAATTTTCATAATCGAGGGTACGAGTTGAACTATATAGACTTAAAACTATAATGATATCATATTTCAGTTAGATTGCCTTGCGAAAAGTTTTTAGACAGATCAATTGCTATTTGACCTTTTGAATTTGGCCAGCTTCTACGTGATATGTAGCGGCTTTTTCTAAGGTCTCGTGATGAATTCCTTCAATGCTCGTTGTCGTTACAAACGTCTGAACTTTTCCTTGAATGGTATTTAGCAAGTGTGATTGACGAAAATCATCTAATTCAGACAATACGTCGTCTAAAAGCAAGATTGGATATTCACCTACTTCTTGATGAATTAACTCAATTTCAGCAAGCTTTAACGATAAAGCAGTCGTCCGCTGTTGCCCTTGTGAACCAAATGTTTGAACGTCTTTTTCATTAACGTAGAAAAGAAGATCATCACGGTGTGGTCCTGCTAAGGTGACACCTCTATCAATTTCTCTACTTTTTATTTTATCAAACTTTTGATGATATGCTTCTAACATTTTCGACAAATCTGCATCTTCTGATACATCAATTGAATTCTTATACTCAATTTTTAATGTTTCTAAGCCTCGACTGATCCCTTTATGAATAGGCTCTGCCCACTGTTGGAGTAACTGTAAAAACTCAAAACGTTTTTTTAAGATTTTCGCCGCCATTTCACTTAACTGTAACGTAAGTACATCTAAAAGTGAAAGATCCGTTTGTTTTTTTGTCTGCAGCTGCTTCAAATATTGATTTCTTTGCTGCAAAATCTTTTGATACCTGCTTAAATCATGCATGTACACAGGCGAAACTTGACCAATTTCCATATCGATAAATTTGCGCCTTACTTGCGGACTCCCTTTAACTAGGTTCAAATCCTCCGGAGCAAACATGACAGTGTTAATTGATCCTATATATTGACTGAGTTTTTTCTGCTCAATGTGATTATATTTTGCTTTTTTCCCTTTTGTTGAGATGACTAAATCCAGCGTAACAGGCCCTCTATGCTTTTCTACAATGCCCGATAGCTTTGCATACTCACAGTCCCATTTAATTAATTCTTTATCGTTGGATGTACGATGAGATTTAGCCATAGATAATACGAAGATCGATTCCATCACGTTTGTTTTACCCTGTGCGTTTTCACCCAAAATGACGTTTACTTTATTTTCAAAAGGAATCGTTGTCTTCGTATAGTTTCGGTAATTTGTTAAAGTAATTTCTTTAATATACAAACGTTTCACCAACTTTAAGTAATAACAACAAATGATCCTGCAGCCGGTATATCCACTTCGTCATTTGCATATAATTTACGTCCGCGGCGCTCTTCTAGCTCCCCGTTCACATATACTTCGTGCTCACTTAAAAACCATTTTACCATTCCACCTGTTTGAATGACGTCTGCTAGTTTTAAAAACTGGCCAAGCGTAATGTATTCAGTTGAAATTTTAACTTCTGTTTTCATGCGACTCTCTCACTTTCTAATGATGTATCTCTATTTTACTAAATAATTCTCCTTGAGAAAAGAAAGCTACTAGTACGGCATGCTAGTAGCTTTCTGAGATTTAATATGTTCGCACTGGTAAAATCAGCTGCAGCATTGAATCATCCTCTAATGTTCGAATGACAAATGGACGCATCGCACCAGTGAAGTTAATTTTGATATCTGTTCCTTCGAGCGCTTTTAATGCGTCTAACATATATTTTGCGCTAAAAGAAATTTTTAATTCTTCTCCTGAGATAGACTGACTTTGTACCTCTTCAATTACTTTTCCGATTTCAGGAGAGTTAGAAGAAATTTCAACAATCCCTTCATCCAGCGTAGATAGTTTTACTACGTTGTTTCTTCCTTCACGAGCTAATAAAGAAGCGCGGTCAATCGATTGTAAGAATTCTTTTACGTTCAATATAACATCCGTTTTACTATCGGCTGGGATCAACCTTGAAGTATCAGGATAATTTCCGTCCAATAATCTTGAGAAGAACAGTAAGTGTTTTGTTTTGAATAATACTTGATTTTCCGTGATAACAATGTCTACTAATTCATGAGAATCATCAAGGATCTTACTGAATTCACTTAAACTTTTACCTGGAATAACCACATTATACGTTGCTTCATTTCCAGTTTCAATGGTCGCTTTTCGCAAAGCTAGACGGTGACTGTCAGTGGCAATACACGTTAATTCTTTGCCATCGACTTTCCAGTTTACACCTGTCAAGATAGGTCGTGTTTCTGAGGTGGACACTGCAAAGACAGTTTGTCGAATCATGTTTTTTAATAAGTCCGTCGGTAATCTAAACATGTTGTTTTCTTCGATCTGTGGCAAATGAGGATACTCTTCTGCATCTAAACCATTTAAGTTAAATTCAGCTTTTCCTGAACGAATGATTGTTAAAAAGTGACTTTGGACGTCTAATTCTACAATGTCTTTAGGAAGCTTTTTGACGATTTCACTAAAGAAACGAGCTGGGAGAACAACGCTTCCAGGTTTGTGGATATCAACAATCTCTTTTCCTTCTTCTTCGTTTGGAATAAACGATTCAATTGAAATATCCGAATCACTTCCGGTTAAGGTAACACCTTCTTCAGTCGCTACAATTTTAATCCCCGTTAAAATTGGAATTGTTGTTCTAGAAGATACAGCTTTCATAACATCTTGAACGCTTTGAACTAGATAGTCTTTCTGTATGATGAATTTCATAATAATTAATCCTCCTTAAAAGTAGGTTTAAAAGCTTATTATTTATTATATTTTAAGATAGTAGTAGTAATAGGGGCTGTGGAAATGTGGATAACCCCCAAAAACGTGAGAACACAGCCTATCCACATGTGGACAGACTGTGTACAATCCTAACTCACTTATACACAAAATACAAGTAAAAAAAGCCTATATTTTTAGTGATTCACTTATTTCTTTAATTTGTTTTTGTAGGTCAGTATCTGTTTGAACAAGTTTTGAGATTTTTTCATGAGCATGGATGACAGTAGTATGGTCTCGCCCGCCAAACTCTTCTCCAATTTTAGGCAGCGAAAAATCCGTTAATTCGCGAGAGAGGTACATGGCAATTTGTCTAGGAAACGCTACTGACTTTGTACGTTTCTTCGCTTTGAAATCATCTAATTTTATATTAAATTCTTGTCCAACAATCTGTTGGATGTCTTGAATCGTAATAACCCTAGGTTTTGAACTAGGAATGATATCTTTTAATGCTTCTGCTGCTAAATCAGCGTTTATATCTTTATTAATTAGTGAAGAATAAGCTACTACACGAATAAGTGCTCCTTCTAATTCTCTAATATTCGAATCAATCTGATTGGCGATATAAAGCATAACTTCATTTGGAATAACTAAGCCGTCCGCTTTGGCTTTTTTTCGTAAAATAGCAATTCGTGTTTCCAAATCTGGTGGCGTGATGTCTGTAATAAGGCCCCATTCAAAGCGAGAGCGAAGTCGGTCTTCAAGTGTAGGAATTTCTTTCGGCGGTCGGTCACTTGAGATGACAATCTGCTTGCTTTCTTCGTGAAGCGTATTAAACGTATGGAAAAATTCTTCTTGTGTTTGCTCTTTACCTGCTAAGAATTGAATATCATCAATTAGTAAAACATCTACATTACGGTATTTGTTACGGAATTCTACTGCTTTATTATCACGAATAGAGTTAATAAACTCATTTGTGAATTTTTCAGATGATAAGTACACGACTTTAGCGGCAGGATTATGATCTAACACATAGTGGCCTATGGCGTGCATTAAGTGTGTTTTGCCTAATCCTACTCCCCCGTAAATAAAAAGCGGATTATAGGCTTTAGCCGGCGCTTCTGCTACTGCTAAAGAAGCTGCATGCGCAAATCGATTTCCAGATCCGATAACAAATGTATCAAAGGTATACTTCGAATTTAGCATGCTTTGAGGAAATTCTGATCCTTCGTCTTTATTGACTTTCTTTTTAGGAGTTTGAATATCAAATTCTTCCTCGGCCTGGTTAGGAGGAATAATAAATTTCACATCTAACTCTTCCCCCGTAAGATCGTAAAGTGTTTCAGCAATTAAATTAGAATACCTAGATTCTAACCAGTCCCGTGCAAAATCATTAGGCGCAGTAATAATGAGCGTGTCTCCTTGTAAAGCATGAGCTTTTGTCGATTTGAGCCAGGTTTCAAAACTAGGTTTGCTTAATTTTTTTTCAATTTGATCTAAAGCTCTATTCCATAAATCATGAATGTTTTCCAACGAGCAATCCCTCCTTTTTCTAGCTTTTATGCGTTTTGTACAACTCTTGTACAACCTGTACAAAACCTTATGCATAAAAAATTTATATTTATACAATTGCTATTATGTGGGTAAATATATATTATAGAAGAAAGCCGACTATTCGACAGATTCCACATGGTGTGGATAACTTTATACAGTGATAGTGGAAATGATGTCCACAAGTTGTCCACAGTTTGTGGATAAGAACCAACTGTGGAAAAGTAATTAAGAGTGAAAACAAAAATATAATATCAAAGAATTCGGCATGATGCAATGAATTTTCGAAACTTATCCACAATCACTACACCTTGTGGAGAAAAGTTTTCCACAACACAAGATAGTGTGCATGAGTTGTCGATAAGGAATGGAAAAGTAGAAAAATGTCGAAAAAACTTATCCACAAAGGTTTAAGAGCAGAATTTGAATAAAAAAGAGGCTTTTTATAACATTTATTGTTGTAGTTTTGTTCAGTAACGATGCGATCGCAGCTGCTAGAGAAAGAAAAAGTGATGAAAAGGAAAAATTTTTTCTTTAATAAATCAATGAATTTTATTGATTAGGTATAGACAATTGGGTTATAAAGATATTAGAATGAAGAAGATTGAGTAAAACAGATAATGAAACCAAGAGATTGAAAATTTTATTTTTTAAATAACATTGACATCTTCTTAGTCTTTTCATTATAATTGCAAGGACTGTCTTTTTCAGTTATTCCTCGAGGAGGTGTTTATAGATGAAAAGAACTTACCAACCAAACAAACGTAAGCACAGTAAAGTACACGGTTTCCGCGCTCGTATGAGCTCAGCGAATGGACGTAAAGTTTTAGCTCGTCGTCGTCGTAAAGGAAGAAAAGTATTATCAGCATAATAGACCACTGACGCCAGTGGTCTTTTTTCGCTTTATAAGACTAAAATCACCTCTGTTCCTGTAGGGACTACATAAGAGCATGACCTGAAAAAGGGCAGGAGTTGTTAAAAATGAAAAAAAGATACCGTATAAAAAAGAATGATGAATTTCAAACAGTTTTTAAAAAGGGCAAGTCCGTAGCGAATCGCCAATTTGTCTTGTATGTTCTAGATAAACCGGATCAAGAACATTTCCGCGTAGGATTCTCTGTGGGCAAAAAGATTGGAAATGCCGTGACTCGTAATCGAGTTAAGCGCCTTGCTAAACAAATTATGTTTGAATTCACACCGTATTTAAAGCAAGACAAAGATTATATTGTAATTGCAAGGCAGCCTGCTGCAACAATGAGCTATGAAGAAATTAAAAGCAGCTTGCAGCATGTCTTTAAGCGTGGCAAATTACTTACACATAGACAAAACGATTAATAAACAATAGAAGAAAACCCTTTAATAGCTGTTGTTTTTCTACCGCATCCTTATATAATGGATTTTGACGCACTTTCAGAATTGAAAGGTGAACATGTAGAAGGAGGAAAAACAGGTGAAGAAGAAGTTGTTTTTAGGAATAACGCTTATCTTTCTATTAACTGTTTTAGCGGGTTGTACGGAAATTAACCAACCTATTACAGATGATAGTAAAGGTTTTTGGAATGAGTATGTTGTGTATCCGCTGTCATTAGTCATTAGGTATCTGGCGGAGGTATTTAAAAGCTATGGAGTTGCGATTATCGTTGTCACAATCCTGATTCGCTTACTTATTCTACCGCTTATGATTAAACAGATGAGAAACACGAAAGCAATGCAGACGCTTCAGCCCGAAATGCAGAAGTTAAAGGAGAAGTACAGTTCAAAAGATGCCCAGACGCAGCAGCAATTGCAGAAAGAAACGATGGCATTATTTCAAACTTACGGAGTAAATCCTTTAGCTGGGTGCTTTCCAATTCTAATTCAAATGCCCATTCTTATTGGGATTTTCCACGCGATTACACGAACGTCGGAAATCGCAAACAACAGCTTTTTATGGTTTGATTTAGGTGCGCGTGACCCGCTATTTATCTTACCAATTGTCGCAGGAATCACAACGTTTATTCAGCAAAAGATGATGATGGCCGGGAATGCAAGTCAAAATCCTCAAATGGCTATGATGCTTTGGGTTATGCCGATCATGATTGTAGTTTTTGCAATCAATTTTCCAGCCGCCTTATCTCTTTATTGGGTAGTGGGAAATCTATTTATGATTATTCAAACCTACTTCATTAAAGGGCCAGACTTAAAACAAGCGAATATTGAAGGGGTTAAAAAATGAACGAAATCACAATTACGGCCCAGACGATTGAAGCTGCTGTTCAAGAAGCATTAGATGCTTTAGAAGTAGAGCGAAATCAAACAAATGTAGAAATAATTGAACCAGGCAAAAAAGGATTTTTAGGAATCTTTAAGGGAAAACCTGCAGTTGTAAAAGTTACAAAAATAGTTGACCCTGTAGAGGAAGCGGTTCATTTTATTACAAATGTTAGCCGTGAAATGGGGATTTCGATTCATACGAACGTCAAAAAAACCTCGAGAAACTGCATAATTGAGATTAGTAGCGATTCTGCGGGAATGTTGATTGGAAAACATGGACAAACCCTTAATGCGCTCCAGCTTCTCACACAACTGGTAGCTAATCGATACAGTCAGCAATTTTTAAATGTTGTATTAAACCCAGAAGGCTACCGAGAAAAACGAAAAGAAATGGTCGAAAAACTGGCATTAAAAATAGCGAATCAGGCGATTAAAACGAATCGATCTGTTCAACTAGAACCTATGCCTTCGCATGAAAGAAAAATGATTCACCAAGTGTTAGCTAAAAATTCTTTAGTTGAGACACACTCTGTCGGAAAAGAACCGAAAAGAAGTATTTTGGTTCAGCCCGTCGGAAAAAAGCACTAGCAAAATGCGCTAGTGCTTTTTTATGTTTACTTTTATCAAGCTAGCGTTCAAAAAATCAAGTTACATACGTTGTTATTCACATGTGGATAAGTTAAAATAGTACATACTGCCTGTTTTCCTTACTGTGTATAACAGAAGAACGTTAGAGATGTTCCAAATCGGTGAATTGTGGTATTCTATTTATTTGGTTCATACAAATTACGGGCTTTAAAATAGATGTTTTTGTTCGTGGAAAATTGTTAACGATGATAGTATATAACATCGTTTAAAATAAAAGGTTTATAAAATGAAATGAGGTGAAGTTGGTGTTAGATTTTGATACAATTGCGGCCATTTCTACACCAATGGGAGAGGGAGCTATTGCCATCGTCCGCCTGAGTGGTGAAGAAGCCATTACGATTGCAGATCGTATCTTTAAAAGCGTTTCGAACAAACGATTAACAGACGTAGCTTCTCATACTATTCACTACGGTCATATCGTAGATCCCAAGACAGAGCAAGTCGTCGAAGAAGTGATGCTTTCCATTATGAAAGGTCCCAAGACATTTACTAGAGAAGACATTATTGAAATTAACTGTCACGGAGGAATCGTATCCGTTAATCGTGTGCTGCAGTTAGTTATTGCAAATGGTGCCCGTTTAGCTGAGCCGGGTGAGTTTACAAAACGAGCATTTTTAAATGGTCGAGTAGACTTATCACAAGCAGAAGCTGTCATGGATTTAATTCGTGCCAAAACAGATAAAGCGATGAATATGGCGATTGGCCAAATGGAAGGGCGTTTGTCCAAACTAGTACGTCATTTACGACAGGAAATTCTGGAAACACTTGCCCACGTAGAAGTAAACATTGACTACCCAGAATATGACGATGTAGAGGAAATGACTCACCAAGTATTGATTGAAAAAGCTTCAAATGTACGCCAAGAAATTGATAAGCTTCTTCAAACCTCTCATCAAGGGAAAATTTTAAGAGAAGGATTGGCTACGGTTATTATTGGACGTCCTAATGTAGGGAAATCTTCTCTTCTAAATAGTTTAGTGCAAGATGCAAAGGCCATTGTCACAGACATTCCCGGAACGACGCGAGATGTAATCGAAGAGTACGTCAATGTGCGAGGAGTTCCTCTGCGATTAGTTGATACAGCTGGAATTCGTGAAACAGAAGATATTGTAGAACGAATTGGTGTGGAACGCTCTCGTCAGTATTTGAAAGAAGCAGATTTAATTTTGCTTGTGTTGAATTTTAATGAAGAACTAACGGACGAAGATAAAAAGCTATTTGAAGCTGTAAAAGGCATGGACGTTATCGTGATTGTGAATAAAACAGATCTTGAGCAAAAAATTAATCTAGAGGAAGTGCAGCAATTTGCTGGTGATCATCCAATAGTGACGACTTCGCTTCTTCAAGAACAAGGAGTAGATCAGCTTGAAGAAGCAATCGCAGCTCTTTTCTTTGGAGGGACAATTGAATCTCAAGATTTAACATATTTATCTAATACGAGACATATTGCGCTTTTAACGCAAGCAAGAGGAGCTATCGATGAGGCCATCACAGGCATTGAAAGTGGTGTTCCAATCGATATCGTCCAAATTGATTTAACAAGAACGTGGGAACTATTAGGTGAAATTATTGGTGATGCTGTTCACGAAAGCTTAATTGATCAGTTGTTCTCTCAATTCTGTTTAGGAAAATAGATTATTAAAGGAGGCTACTATTATGCAATATGAAGGTGGACAATATGATGTTATTGTCATTGGAGCAGGTCATGCAGGTTGTGAAGCGGCACTTGCTTCTGCGCGTATGGGTGCTAAAACGTTAACCTTGACCATTAACTTAGACATGGTGGCGTTTATGCCCTGCAACCCTTCTGTAGGCGGTCCTGCAAAAGGTATTGTAGTACGTGAAATTGATGCTCTTGGCGGAGAAATGGGTAGAAATATCGATAAAACTCATATTCAAATGAGAATGTTAAACACAGGAAAAGGTCCAGCCGTTCGAGCACTTAGAGCTCAAGCAGATAAATTTGCTTATCAGCATGAAATGAAAAAAACATTAGAAAATGAAGAAAATCTAACGCTTATGCAAGGCATGGTAGAACAGTTAATCGTAGAAGACGGTGTATGTACGGGCGTTGTCACTCAAACGGGAGCTGTGTATAAAGCTAAAACAGTTGTTATTACGACAGGGACATTCTTACGCGGGGAAATTATTTTAGGTGAACTAAAATATTCAAGCGGTCCTAATAATCAACAACCAGCTATTAAGCTTTCTGAACACTTAGAGGAGTTAGGACTGGATATGGTCCGTTTTAAAACAGGAACTCCACCTCGTGTTAATAGCTCAACTATTGATTACAGCAAAACGGAGATTCAGCCTGGGGATGATGTGCCCCGTGCTTTCTCATACGAAACAACACAGTACATTACAGATCAACTGCCTTGCTGGTTAACATATACAAGTGAACAAACTCATCAAATTATTGATGACAACCTCCACTTATCTCCTATGTATTCTGGGATGATCAAAGGTACTGGACCACGCTACTGTCCATCTATTGAAGATAAGGTTGTGCGATTTAATGATAAACCGCGTCACCAAATTTTCTTAGAGCCAGAAGGACGAAATACGCAAGAAGTATATGTTCAAGGACTATCAACGAGTCTTCCTGAGCATGTACAGCGTCAAATGCTTGCGACAATTCCTGGTCTTGAAAAAGTCCAAATGATGCGTGCGGGCTATGCTATTGAATATGATGCAATTGTTCCGACTCAGTTATGGCCAACGCTTGAAACGAAAAAAATTAAAAATCTTTATACGGCTGGACAAATTAACGGAACATCTGGTTATGAAGAAGCTGCAGGCCAAGGTCTTCTTGCTGGAATTAACGCGGGAAGAAGAGCGCTGGAACAAGAAGAAGTCATCTTAGGACGTTCTGATGCTTATATCGGTGTATTGGTGGATGATTTAGTAACAAAAGGAACAAATGAACCGTATCGTCTACTAACGTCTCGTGCAGAATATCGTTTATTGCTTCGTCACGATAACGCTGATTTACGCCTTACTGAAATTGGTCGTGAACTAGGATTAATCAGCGATGAGCGCTATGCTAAATTTGAACAAAAGAAAGCGGAAATCGAGCAAGAGAAAAAACGTCTTTTCTCCTTTATTATTAAACCGAATGAAGCTGTTCAACAACTGATTAAAGAAGCTGGCGGAAGTGAATTAAAAGATGGCATTCGTGCGACAGATTTACTTCGCCGCCCTGAAATGACATATACTCATATTCATCAATTAGCACCAGCTGACGAGACGGTAGATCCTGAAGTAGCTGAACAAGTAGAAATTCAGGTGAAATACGAAGGATATATTCAGAAATCACTTCAGCAAGTTGAACGCTTGAAGAAGTTAGAAAACAAAAAGATTCCTGATTATATCGATTATGATGCAATTAACGGTTTAGCTACAGAAGCACGTCAAAAATTAAACCAAGTGCGTCCACTAACGGTAGCGCAAGCTTCACGTATTTCTGGAGTCAACCCAGCTGATATTTCAATCTTGCTTGTTTATATTGAACAAGGGCGCATCGCTAAAGTATCAAATGATTAAAACTCTTAGGCGCGAAGAAAGGGAAACTCAATGAATATTCAACAGTTTCAACAGCTATTAGAAGAAAAGGGAATTTCTCTTTCTTCTAAACAGCTGAATCAATTTGAAAAGTATTATCAAGTTTTAGTGGAATGGAACGAAAAAATGAATTTAACTGCTATCACTGATCACGGTGAAGTGTATGAAAAGCATTTTTACGATTCTATTTCAGCTGCTTTTTTTCAAGACTTTACAGAAATTGAATCCATGTGTGATGTAGGTGCAGGAGCAGGATTTCCAAGTATTCCGATCAAAATTTGCTTCCCGCATTTGCATGTAACAATCGTTGATTCGTTACAAAAGCGTATTACGTTTTTAACGCATCTTGTAAATGAGCTTGAACTAGACAATGTCACACTATGTCATGATCGAGCTGAAACATTTGGTAAAAAAGAAAGTATTCGCGAGTCATTCGATCTTGTAACGGCAAGAGCCGTGGCACGTATTTCGGTTCTTAATGAATTTTGCTTGCCGCTTGTTAAAGAACAAGGACGCTTTTTAGCAATGAAAGGTGCTTCTGCCCCTGAAGAATTAAAAAATGGAGAAAAATCATTCCAAGTATTAGGTGGAAAAGTGAAGTCGATTGAACATTTCCAATTGCCTTTGGAGCAAAGTGAACGTTACATTATTTTAATAGACAAAATAAAGAAAACGCCTAAAAAATATCCTAGAAAACCTGGTACCCCAGTTAAGCTTCCACTAGAGTAGGGATTAAATAGATAGAGAAGAAAATGTTTCATATGAAACATTTTCTTCTCTATATTTTCTGTTTAGAAAGCAGGATATGATTAAAAAACATCGAATTAGTTTAAGGCGGGATTTTCCTGAAGGTGGTGTGGGACTATGAAATCTGCTTTTTCACGTTTCTTTAATTTAAAAGAAAAAGATGAGGATATTCATGTAGAGATTGAAACTGTCCAAGATGAAAATGTCGAAAAAGTTTTAAGAGATGAAGTAAAACAAATTAGGGTTTCAAGTATTATTCCGAATCGTTATCAGCCGCGTACTGTGTTTAATGAAGCAAAAATTGAAGAGCTAGCTCTTACTATTCATACACACGGTATTATTCAACCTATTGTGGTTCGACCGACTGAGGGCGAAGAATACGAATTAATTGCTGGAGAACGCCGGTGGAGAGCTGTACAAAGCTTAGGATGGGATACGGTTCCTGCAATTGTGAAACATTTTAACGATACAGAAACGGCCTCTGTGGCTTTAATAGAAAACTTACAACGTGAAGAGCTAACGGCTGTCGAAGAAGCACTAGCCTACGCAAAGTTAATTGAGTTACATAATCTTACCCAAGAGGCATTAGCTCAACGTTTAGGAAAAGGCCAATCCACAATTGCAAACAAGCTTCGTTTGTTAAAGCTTCCTGTTGAAATACAAGAAGCAATCAAACAAAAATTGATTACAGAGCGACATGCAAGAGCGCTCATTCCCCTCAAAAATCAAGAAAAACAACTTCAAGTATTAGCTGAGATTATTGAAAAACAATTAAATGTAAAACAAACGGAAGATCGAGTAGTTAAATTGTTAGAAACGCAGGTTAAAAAGCCAAAAGCAAAAAGAAAAGCGTTTAGTAAAGATACGCGTATCGCAATGAATACAATTCGTCAATCCTTGACAATGGTTAGTGACAGCGGTATTTCATTAAACACGGAAGAAGAAGAGTTTGATGAATATTTTCAGTTTACTATTAAGATTCCGAAAAAATAAAGAAATAGCCCTCATCTTTTTTTGATGAGGCTTTTTTATCAAAGTTTTTCGTCAGAAAATTCAATGAACAATTAAACTGTCTGGACAAATGGGATGGAAATGAAAGTAGGTGACAACATGGGGAAAATTGTGGCAGTTGCGAATCAAAAAGGCGGAGTTGGAAAAACAACAACCGCTGTTAATTTAGGAGCTTGTTTAGCTGAACAAGGAAAAAAGGTTCTACTTGTAGACGGAGACCCCCAGGGTAACGCTACGAGTGGAGTTGGCATAGATAAAGCAGATGTAGATGAATGTATTTATAACGTAATCGTGGAAGATATGGAAGCTAAGAACGTTGTTCGTTCAACAGCCGTCGAAAATTTATCAATCATTCCTGCGACCATTCAATTAGCTGGTGCAGAAATTGAATTAGTGTCGACTATTTCACGTGAAGTTCGACTTAAGAGAGCTTTAGAAACGGTGAAAGATCACTTTGATTATGTTATTATTGATTGTCCCCCTTCTCTTGGTTTACTGACATTAAATGCGTTAACGGCGGCTGATTCTGTTTTAATACCTGTACAGTGTGAATATTATGCGCTTGAAGGATTAAGTCAATTGCTAAATACCGTTAGATTAGTCCAAAAACATTTGAATAATCAACTGCGTATCGAGGGTGTATTGCTGACTATGCTTGACGCACGCACAAATTTAGGACTGCAGGTAACAGCAGAAGTGAAGAAGTACTTTCAGGATCGCGTTTATCAAACGATTATTCCTCGAAATGTTCGTTTGAGCGAAGCACCTAGTCATGGTGAACCAATTATCTTATATGATGCAAGATCTAGAGGGGCCGCAGTTTATACGGAACTTGCAAAGGAAGTGATTTATAATGGCGAAAGGATTAGGGAAAGGAATTAATGCCTTATTTTCAGGCTTAGATGCACAGGCTGATGATTCAATTCAGGAAGTTGCTATTCACGAACTCAGACCCAACCCCTATCAACCACGTAAAACGTTTAATAAAGAAGCAATTAATGAGTTAAAGCAGTCCATTTTACATCATGGCATCTTACAGCCTATTGTAGCTCGCAAAAGCATTAAAGGCTATGAAATCTTAGCGGGTGAAAGACGATTTAGAGCTGCTAAAGAAGCCGACCTTGCTACTGTTCCTGTCATTATAAAAGACTTTTCAGAAAAGCAAATGATGGAACTAGCTTTGTTAGAGAATTTACAGCGTGAAGATTTGACGCCAATTGAAGAAGCAACTGCTTATCAATTGCTTATGGATAAGCTCGATATGACACAGGAGCAACTTGCTACACGACTGGGAAAAAGCCGACCTCATATTGCTAACTATGTTCGCCTCTTGCAACTGCCTGAGGAAATTCAAACCCTCATTTCTACTAATGAATTGTCTATGGGCCATGGGCGTACGCTAGTCGGTTTGAAAAATAAAACGCTTCTACCTAAAGTCGTTGAAAAAATACGCAAGGAACAATTAAATGTCAGACAGTTAGAGGCTTATATTGCCCACTTAAATAAAGCCGTTCCACGTGAAACATCAAAAACTAAAAAAGATAAAGATTTATTTATAAAACAAAGTGAAACACAGCTTCGTGAACGTTTTGGTACCTCCGTTCACATTACACAAAGTAAGAAAAAAGGAAAAATTGAAATCGAATTTTTCTCTAAAGAAGATTTAAACCGTCTTCTTGAATTATTTAACGATCTTTCTCAGACTAATAAATCTTCTGTATAAAAAAGGTTGTCCTAGTTTTAGGACAACCTTTTTTATTGTTTATATTGTCTTACCGTTTGGTAAACCGAAGAATTATTAAACTCTTTCTCTCGTTCATTGTGCGCAGTCTCAATACTTTTCGCAATTAAATCGGCAATGCACATAACGAGGTGAAGCCTCGTATTTTGCAAGACGAAAAATTCCATAAATCCGCTCACGTTGACAACCCCTGTTATATGAATATCTCCGACTGGCGGCAATTCTTTATTAACACCTGCTCCAGGCTTGACGGGCCCAACGCCAAGTGATGCAGAGCCTACACTTTTCATACGGCCTAAGCAAGCATCAATTCCAATAATAAAAGGATTTGGAAAAAGCTTTTGAATATGTTTTAACGTTTCTTTCAAATTAACCGCATGAACAGGCTCTTCTAACGTTCCAAAAATATGAAAAGATGAAACCTTTTTTTCATTCAGTTTTGTTCCGACTAATGGACCCAATGAGTCCCCAGTTGAACGGTCCGTTCCAATACATACAAAAACAATTGGTCTGTCTTTCTGTGCTGGAAGTAAAGATAGTAACTGTGTACTCAGCTTCTTTGTAGCAGATTCCTCATCATGAAATACGCGGGTTGAATGTTGTGTCTTCTCAAAGAAGGGAGATTTTAAATTCATAGGGTCCACTCCTTATACATAATAGTAACAGTATACGAAGATTTTGAAGATTCTATACATATATTTCGTGGATTGGGGGAAAATCGATGTGGAGAGCCGGGTGTAAATGGATATTCTTAATTATGGGAACGATGATAGGTGCTGGGTATGCTTCTGGAAGAGAACTATGGCAGTTCTTTGGTGAAGAAAGCGGACTTGCTATTTTTCTATTTTCTATTATTTTTGCGATTTCTTGCAATGTGATTATGCAAATCAGCTATCGCTATCGAACCAATCAATTTTACCCAGTACTAATTGAATTAATAGGAAAGAGATGGGCTGCAGCCTACGACGTTTTAATCGTTTTTTATTTGTTTACGACGACGGTGATTATGATCGCGGGCGGCGGGGCGACATTGGAAATGTGGCATGTTCCTTACTGGTGGGGAATTGGTGGTCTTAGTGTGTTTATCGTCTTTGTTTTTTCAAGAGGATTAAGTGGACTGCTTTCTATCAATTCTTTCGTTATGCCAATCTTAATGATTGGACTAGCTGGTGTACTTCTTACATTTGTTTTACGTCATCCTGGAGTAACTAATTGGCATCTTCAGCATAATTGGCCTGCTGCTTTTACCTTTACGGCTTTAAATATTCTTCCTCTTGTCGCGGTATTATCTACAATTGGAAAGGAAATTAAAAGCAAAAAAGAGATTTATATTGCAAGTGTTGGCAGTGGTTTTTTATTAGGAGGCCTCTCTTTTATTTATAATGAATCACTTATTCAAGTTTCAGGGCTTCTTTCCTCTTATGAAATTCCATTATTCGCTATTCTTAAAGATTTTCCTTATATGATGACGTTTTTAATGAGCATTGTTTTGCTTATCGCAATTTATACGACAGCCGTTTCGGGAATTTTAGGATTGACCGCTCGTTTTCATACTGAAAAGGTGCAATCTCTTTGGAAACTGGCAGCCTGCTGGCTACTTTTAATGATTCCCTTTACAAAGGTAGGGTTTTCTACTTTAATTGCCGTTTTGTATCCAATGTATGGAATCGTCAATTTATTTCTAGTAACAGCCGTTTTGTTGTATCCATTTCGAAATCGCTACAAAAGTTCGTAGAAACTTGCTACAATAGGTTAAAACTTTCTCGTATGCAGATTATGTTACGTTAGGAGCTACATGTAGTATGAATTCGTTGAAGTCAGTTTTTAAGAACGTGTTTGAGCCATTTTTTCAAGAAGAAACGTGGGCACATATTGGAGAGGGATTTATAAAAATTCTGTTGATTCTACTTATTTCCATGTTTTTAATTCGAATTGGAAAGAAAGCGTTAAATAAATTCGTAGAGGTTCGCACAAATAGCCCTCTGCGTATTTCTGAGCGACGAGAAGCTACGATGGTCCGTTTGCTTCAAAATATTTTTTCTTATGCCATTTATTTCGTTGCGGGAGTTATGATTTTAGAAACGTTATCGGTAGATGTCCGTGGATTGCTAGCGGGGGCTGGAATCGTAGGGCTCGCGGTAGGGTTTGGTGCTCAAAACTTAGTGAAAGACATCATCACGGGGTTTTTTATTATCTTTGAAGATCAGTTCTCCGTTGGGGATTATGTTCGAGTAGGAACATTTGAGGGAACTGTAGAGGAAATTGGTTTGAGAACTACAAAGATTAAGAGTTGGACAGGTGAAATTAATATTTTGCCCAATGGCAGTATTGTGGAGGTCACTAATTTTTCGTTACATAACAGCGTAGCTTTCGTTGATGTAAGCATTTCTTATGAAGAAAACATACAAAAAGCAGAACAAGTGATTTTAGACCTGTTAGAAGAATTGCCAAGTCGCTATGAAGATATGGTTAAAACGCCTGAATTGCTGGGGGTTCAAAATATCCATGCAACTGAAGTCACAATGAGGATTACAAGTGAAGTAAAACCAATGAGACATTTCCATATTTCTCGTATGATTCGTAAAGAAGTGCGTACAAGGCTAAATGAACATGGTATTGAAGTTCCATTTCCTCGTATGGTTATGTATAATCGTACAGAAGAAGCACAGCATTCGTCGACGTTGAAAGGGACATAAGGAGGAGAGAGCTGATGACGGAAAAAGAATTTGGTTTAAATGACGTTGTGGAAATGAAAAAACCTCATCCTTGCGGTACAAATGAATGGAAAATCATTCGAATGGGAATGGATATCCGTATCAAATGTGAAGGCTGCGGCCATAGCGTAATGATTCCAAGACGTGATTTTGCACGTAAAATGAAAAAAATTCTTGTAAAGCATGAGGAATAACCTCATGCATTTTCTATGTTTATGCCTTATACTGTAAGGTGGGACAAAATGAAGCACCTTAACCCCATGCGGCTAAAGGTTCTTTATCAAACTTGTATTTCAAAAGTTGACTCACTATAATTGTGACAGGTTAACTTGTTTCGGATATATAAAGAGGAGTGAATAAATATATGGCTTTAACAGCTGGAATTGTTGGTCTTCCTAACGTTGGAAAATCAACATTATTTAATGCAATTACACAAGCGGGCGCAGAATCTGCGAACTACCCTTTCTGTACGATTGATCCTAACGTAGGTATTGTAGAAGTACCTGATCACCGTCTTCAAAAACTTACAGAGCTTGTAAAACCTAAAAAAACAATTCCAACAGCATTTGAATTCACAGATATCGCTGGAATCGTAAAAGGTGCTAGTAAAGGTGAAGGATTGGGAAATAAATTCTTATCTCATATTCGAGAAGTAGATGCGATTTGTCACGTTGTGCGTTGTTTTGAAGATGAAAACATCACGCACGTTTCAGGAAAAGTAGATCCTATCTCAGATATTGAAACAATTAATTTAGAGTTAATTTTAGCAGATTTAGAAACGGTAGAGAAACGTATTGGCCGTGTTCAAAAAATGGCTAAACAAAAAGACAAAGAAGCAATGTATGAATACGAAATTCTAGAGAAACTAAAGAACGCATTTGAAAGTGATCAGCCAGCTCGTGCTGTATCGTTTACAGAAGAACAAATGAAATTAGTAAAACAATTTCACTTGCTAACGATTAAACCTATTCTTTATGTAGCAAACGTTGCTGAAGATGAAGTAGCCGATGCATCTGCTAACGAATATGTAGCAAAAGTGCGCGAGTATGCGGCAAGTGAAGGTGCAGAAGTAATTGTTGTTTGCGCACGCATTGAATCTGAAATTGCTGAACTTGAAGGAGAAGAAAAAGCAATGTTCCTTGAAGAACTAGGCATTGAACAGTCAGGTCTAGATCAGCTTGTACGTGCAGCGTACGATTTACTTGGATTAGCTACGTACTTTACAGCGGGTGAGCAAGAAGTACGCGCGTGGACGTTTACACAAGGTATGAAAGCTCCTGAGTGTGCAGGTATTATTCATACAGATTTTGAACGCGGATTTATTCGTGCAGAAACGGTGTCATACGAGGATTTATTGGCTGCCAAAACAATGGGAGCAGCTCGTGAAGCTGGAAAAGTACGTTTAGAAGGAAAAGAATACATCGTAAAAGACGGAGACGTTATGCATTTCCGCTTTAACGTATAAGTTTAAAAGCCGAAAGAAGATATCTTCTTTCGGCTTTTGTCGTTGGCGAAAATATTAGCATATATTTACGAAACAGCCCGCAATGCGTATTGCTTTGCCTATGGTAGTGTGCTATAATTTTAATTCGTGAGTAATATTTTATTGCTCCTTGCCCGTTTCGGGCCGTTAGACCAAAAGGAGGTGACAGTGATGAGAAAGTATGAAGTAATGTACATCATCCGTCCAAGCATTGATGACGAAGCAAAGAAAGCATTAGTTGAGCGCTTCAACGGCGTATTAACTGATAATGGTGCTGAAATCGCAAATGTTAAAGAATGGGGTAAACGTCGTTTAGCATACGAAATCAATGATTTCCGTGACGGTTACTACATGATTCTTGACGTGGCGGCTACTTCAGAAGCAGTTTCTGAATTTGATCGTCTTGCGAAAATCAACGAAGACATTATCCGTCATATCGTTGTTAAACAAGAAGCATAATTAAACGTTTAAATAAATTGGGTTTTATTTCCTTAAGGAGTGGTTCTGATGATGAATCGCGTAATTCTCGTAGGACGCTTAACCAAAGATCCTGAATTACGTTATACCCCGAGTGGAGCAGCGGTTGCAACATTCACTTTAGCGGTAAACCGCACATTTACAAATCAGCAAGGTGAACGTGAAGCTGACTTCATCAACTGTGTTGTATGGCGTCGTCAGGCTGAAAATGCAGCCAATTTCCTTAAAAAAGGAAGTTTAGCTGGTGTTGATGGTCGACTACAATCTCGCAGTTACGAAGGACAAGACGGTCGTCGCGTATACGTAACGGAAGTTGTAGCGGAAAGTGTGCAATTTTTAGAGCCGAAAAGTGGCGGTGGGGATACGCAACGCAGTAACTTTGCTAACACTGGAGGATCTGGACAAGGCTCTCCATTTGGAGATAATCAGAACCGTAACTCAGGTAATCAAGGTTATACTCGCGTTGATGATGATCCATTTGCAAATAATGGCGAGACAATTGACATTTCAGATGACGATTTACCGTTTTAATTCGCAGTAGATTATCCGGAGTATAAAATTTTATAGAAACTTTTAAGCGGAAGGAGGCGTATCAAAATGGCAGGTGGACGTAAAGGTGGACGCAACAGACGTCGTAAAGTTTGTTTCTTCACAGCAAACGGCATCACTCACATCGATTACAAAGATGTAGATATGCTTAAAAAATTCGTTTCAGAGCGTGGTAAAATTTTACCTCGTCGTGTAACTGGAACAAGCGCTAAATACCAACGTAAATTAACGATCGCTATCAAACGCGCTCGTCAAATGGCATTATTACCATATGTTTCTGGTGAATAATGAACGGTATAAAAAGAGGCAGTAAGGATTCCCTTACTGCCTCTTTTTACATTACATAAGTGCTCTTTTGTCAAATAGTTGCTTCTTATGAATTGAATCGATAAAATAAATAATAGTCTATATCAACGAGGTGAAGTTGTGAAAGGAATTCGATATATTACAGAAGGAGCAGCTCTTTTAGCGCTTTTTGTGGCGCTGTTGCTTTTTTCACTATACATACCTGTTGTGGGAACCATTTTTCAACTAGCGCTTGCTGTTCCATTTATTGTGTATACCGTTCGTCATGGGTGGAAAAAGGCAATATTATTTTTAGTAGTAGGGTTGTTATTGACTTTGTTATTTGGAAATGTGTTGACTCTTCCTTTTACATTTGTATTTGGTATTGGTGGATTAGCAATAGGAATGCTTTACCGACAAAAACAAAAAAGGTATACCATTTTACTAGGCGGAACGGTTGCATTTAGTTTAGGTTTACTTTTATTGTTTGTAGGAGCAAATGTCATTTTTAATGTTAATTTAATGGAGCAAATAAATAATGCTTTAGATCAATCAATTAATCAAAGTATTGAAATGATGAAAAGTTTAGGACAAGACGTTAAGGAATCTCAAATTGACCAAATGAGAGATGCATTTGATATGTTTAAAAATCTATTGCCTCTATTAATTGTTATAGGTGGAGTTATTCTGGCCTTTTTCTCTCAGCTTATTGCTACGCCTATTCTTAAAAGAACAGGTTATGAGGTGGAAGCATTCCCGCCTTTTCGTGAATTCAAACTTCCTAAAAGTATTCTATGGTATTATTTGATTGCATTAATCTTATCCTTCCCATCTTTTAATATTGAACAAGGTACATTTATGTACGTAGCCATTATCAATATCGTGATGGGACTGCAAATGCTAGTAGTGTTACAAGGGATTTCTTTTATTTTCTATTTTTCACATCAAAAAGGGTATGCGAAAGCAATTCCAATTGTTGTAACAATTTTAGCATTAATTATTCCAATTATCCTTCAAATTGTGCGCATCTTAGGTATAATTGATTTAGGATTTAATTTAAGAAAACAATTAGACACAAAAAAGTAGATATTGTGGAACTTAAAAAAGTAGGAGCTGAAATGGATGCCTGTCTTTACAAAAAAGAACGTTATTCGCTATCCATTTTACTCATTGTATAGTATAGCTCTGATTTTAGTAGGTATCGTGACCTATCATAATTGGATCATAGGAATGATAGGCTTTATATTACTATTAGCCTGTCTTTTTCTATACATGAGAATGGAGCGAATGCTGTCCGATGAGTTTGAAACCTATATTTCAATGCTGTCTCATCGGCTGAAAAAAGTAGGCGAAGAGGCATTAATGGAAATGCCGATTGGGATTATGCTGTTTAATGATGAATATCAAATTGAATGGACCAATCCTTTTCTAGCATCTTGTCTCGGTGAAGACACACTAGTGGGAAGATCATTATACGATGTAGCCGAAAGTATTATTCCACTGATCAAACAAGAAGTGGAAACAGAAGTTGTCACGTTGCATGATCGGAAATTTAAAGTGGTGATTAAACGAGACGAGCGCTTACTGTACTTCTTTGATATTACAGAGCAAATAGAAATCGAAAAATTGTATGAAGAAGAACGAACAAGTTTAGGTATTATCTTTTTAGATAATTATGATGAACTAACGCAAGGAATGGATGATCAAGTTAAAAGTAACTTGAATAGCCAAGTAACCTCTATGTTAAATAGTTGGGCTCAAGAATACGGTATTTTTATTAAACGTACGTCTTCCGAGAAATTTATTGCGATTATGAATGAACAAATCTTAATTCATTTAGAGCGAAGCAAATTTTCTATCTTAGACCAAGTTCGAGAAGAGACGTCTAAACAAAATATACCGCTTACATTGAGCATTGGTATCGGTGCTGGTGCTGCTGATTTACCTGAGCTGGGTGCCTTAGCTCAATCTAGCTTGGATTTGGCCTTAGGTCGAGGCGGAGATCAAGTAGCGATTAAACAGCCGAATGGAAAAGTGAAATTCTTTGGGGGCAAGACAAACCCAATGGAAAAACGGACGCGCGTGCGTGCAAGAGTTATTTCTCACGCGTTAAAAGAGCTCATTACAGAGAGTGGAAAAGTGATTATCATGGGTCATAAGTATCCGGATATGGATGCTGTAGGAGCTGCTATTGGGATATTAAAAGTAGCCCAAGTAAATCAGAAAGACGGTTTTATCGTATTAGATCCTGATCATATCGATACAGGTGTTCAGCGAATGCTAGAAGAGATTAAAAAGAAAGAAGGCCTGTGGGAGCGATTTATTACGCCTGAAGAAGCCTTAAATCTTGTAAGTGATGATACTCTTTTAGTAGTAGTAGATACGCACAAGCCATCGATGGTTATTGAAGAAAGATTATTACATCGTATTGAAAATGTCGTGGTCATTGATCACCATAGACGTGGAGAAGACTTTATTGAAGATCCTCTTCTTGTCTATATGGAGCCATATGCTTCCTCGACAGCAGAGCTCGTTACTGAGCTTCTTGAATACCAGCCAAAACGATTTAAAATTGATATGCTAGAAGCAACGGCACTTTTAGCTGGTATTATTGTCGATACAAAAAGCTTTACATTACGCACGGGATCTCGTACGTTTGATGCAGCGTCCTTTTTACGTTCTCAAGGCGCAGATACGGTTCTTGTTCAAAAGTTTTTAAAAGAAGATATCACGCAATATGTACAGCGAGCACGCTTTATTGAACATGCAGAGATTTATACAGCAGGTATTGCTATTTCACGAGCTGAACCAAACAAAATGTATGATCAAGTGTTAATTGCGCAAGCTGCAGATACGCTGCTTTCAATCAGCGGAGTGGTTGCTTCGTTTGTTATTTCTAAGCGGCGGGATAATCTAATTGGCATTAGTGCTAGATCGCTTGGAGATATCAATGTACAAGTTATTATGGAAAGTCTCCAAGGCGGAGGCCACTTAACGAATGCTGCTACTCAGCTCCAAGACATTAGTTTGGATGAAGCTGAAGAACGGCTTAAACAAGCAATTGATGAGTACTTAGATGGAGGTAAAAAATCATGAAAGTAATTTTCTTAAAAGATGTAAAAGGAAAAGGCAAAAAAGGTGAAGTGAAAAATGTTTCAGATGGCTACGCACATAACTTCTTATTAAAAAATGGTTATGCTGTTGAAGCTACAGGCGGTAATGTGAAGGTATTAGAAGCACAAAAAAATAGAGAGCAAAAAGATGCAGCTGCAGAACTTCAAGCAAACAAAGAGTTAAAAGCAACTCTTGAAGAACTAACAGTGGAATTAACAGCAAAATCTGGTGAAGGCGGCCGTTTATTCGGTTCTATCACAAGCAAACAAATTGCTGAAGAATTAAAGAAAAAGCACAAAATTAAAGTAGATAAGCGTAAAATTGAATTAAATGATGCAATTCGCGCATTAGGCTACACAAATGTACCGGTTAAATTACATCCGGAAGTAACGGCTACGGTAAAGGTACACGTGACTGAACAAAAATAAACGTACGATTGAAAAATAGGTAAATAATATAAAGGGTTGGCGCGGACTTGTATTTGTTCGCGCCAACATTTATGATGAAAGAAAATACTGAAAGAATATAAGAGGGGCATAGAAATATGAGTGATCTTTTTGCTGATCGTCTTCCGCCTCAGAATATTGAAGCAGAGCAAGCGCTATTAGGGGCCATTTTCTTAGAGCCTTCTTCTTTAACCTTAGCATCTGAACTGCTAATACCTGAAGATTTTTACCGGGCATCGCACCAGAAAATCTTTACATGTATGCTGAAACTTTCTGACCAAGGTGAACCGGTTGATTTGGTAACGGTAACGTCTGAATTAGCTGACCAAAAAATCCTAGAAGAAGTTGGCGGCGTATCGTATTTAAGTGATTTAGCTAACTCTGTTCCAACGGCCGCAAACGTAGAGTATTACGGTAAAATCGTAGAAGAAAAGTCGATTTTACGCCGTTTAATTCGTACTGCAACGCATATTGCTTCAGAAGGATATGCAAGGGAAGACGAAGTAGAAGTTTTATTAAATGAAGCGGAAAAAAACATTTTAGAAGTAGCACAGCGTAAAAACAGCGGTGTGTTTCAAAATATTAAAGATGTACTTGTACAAACGTACGATGATATCGAAGTTCTTCACAATCGAAAAGGTGACATTACAGGTATTCCAACCGGGTTTAGTGATTTAGATAGAATGACAGCGGGATTTCAGCGAAATGATTTAATTATTGTAGCGGCCCGACCATCAGTAGGTAAAACGGCTTTTGCCTTAAATATTGCGCAAAACGTTGCAACGAAAACGGATGAGAACGTAGCCATTTTCAGTTTAGAGATGGGTGCTCAGCAGCTTGTTATGAGGATGCTTTGTGCGGAAGGAAATATTGATGCACAAAGGCTGCGTACAGGTTCGCTTACAGCTGATGACTGGGGAAAGCTCACTATGGCAATGGGATCTTTGTCCAATGCAGGGATTTATATCGATGATACACCGGGTATTCGTGTAGGTGAAATTCGTTCTAAGTGCCGTCGCTTGAAACAAGAAGGCGGGCTTGGGATGATTTTAATTGACTACTTACAGCTCATTCAAGGAAATGGACGAAGCGGAGAAAACCGACAGCAGGAAGTATCTGAAATTTCTCGTGCGTTAAAAGGTTTAGCTCGTGAATTAGAAGTGCCTGTTATCGCCTTATCACAGCTTTCCCGTGGAGTAGAGCAGAGACAAGATAAGCGACCGATGATGTCTGATATCCGTGAATCCGGAAGTATTGAGCAGGATGCCGATATCGTAGCTTTCTTATATCGTGAAGACTATTATGAAAAAGATACAGAAAATCAAAATATTATCGAGATTATTATAGCCAAGCAGCGTAACGGTCCGGTTGGAACCGTACAGCTTGCCTTCGTAAAAGAGTACAATAAATTCGTTAATCTCGAGCGGCGCTTCGATGACGCAGGAGTGCCGCCTGGTGCATAAAACCTCTCATATTGAGAGGTTTTATTTTATTGTTATCGCATTCGTTCCGCAAAATACGATATATTTGTAATAACTTTTGTTAAATCGTTCGGATTTAATTGACTTTAGCACGATAAATTGATACACTTATCCATGGTTAAATTATGTCGTAGTGAGCTGTTGCTTACTAAGCGGAGGTGCTTAAGATATGTCTTCAGTCGTTGTAGTAGGAACACAATGGGGAGATGAAGGAAAAGGGAAGATTACAGACTTCCTATCAGAAAATGCAGAAGTGATTGCACGTTACCAAGGTGGGAACAATGCAGGTCACACAATTAAGTTTAATGGTGAAACTTATAAGTTACATTTAATTCCTTCAGGTATTTTTTATAATGACAAAACGTGTGTAATTGGAAACGGTATGGTTGTCGATCCAAAAGCGCTTGTTCAAGAATTAAAATACTTACATGATCGCGGTGTAACAACAGAAAACTTACGTATTAGTAACCGAGCTCATGTGATTCTTCCATATCATTTAAAATTAGATGAAGTTGAAGAAGAACGTAAAGGTGAAAATAAGATTGGTACAACGAAAAAAGGTATTGGACCAGCTTATATGGATAAAGCAGCACGTGTTGGTATTCGAATTGCCGATTTACTAGACCGTGAAGTATTTGAAGCAAAATTAACACAAAACTTAGCTGAAAAGAACCGCCTTCTTGAAAAAATGTATGAAGTAGAAGGCTTTACATTAGAAGAAATTTTAGATGAGTACTATGAGTATGGTCAACAAGTTGCAAAATACGTTGTTGATACATCAGTAGTATTAAATGATGCGTTAGACGAAGGACGTCGTGTACTATTTGAAGGCGCACAAGGTGTTATGTTAGATATCGACCAAGGAACATATCCATTTGTTACATCTTCAAACCCAGTAGCGGGTGGAGTAACAATTGGCTCTGGTGTAGGTCCATCTAAAATCAAACACGTTGTAGGTGTATCAAAAGCGTATACAACTCGTGTTGGTGACGGTCCTTTTCCAACTGAATTAACAAACGAAATCGGTGATCAAATCCGTGAAGTAGGACGTGAGTATGGTACAACAACTGGTCGTCCTCGCCGTGTAGGTTGGTTCGACAGTGTAGTTGTACGTCATGCTCGTCGCGTTAGCGGAATCACAGATTTATCTTTAAACTCAATTGATGTATTAACGGGAATTGAGACATTAAAGATTTGTGTAGCTTACCGTTATAAAGGGGAAGTTATGGAAGAATTCCCTGCTAGCTTAAAAACACTTGCAGAATGTGAACCTGTATACGAAGAGCTTCCAGGTTGGACAGAAGATATTACGGGTGTGAAAACATTAGATGAGTTACCTGATAACGCTCGCCACTACTTAGAGCGCGTGTCTCAATTAACAGGTATTCCTTTATCTATTTTCTCTGTAGGTCCAGATCGTACACAAACAAATGTATTACGTGGTGTATATAGCTAAATAAAAAAGGTTAGCTCCTTGTGAGCTAACCTTTTTTATTGATAATTGGTGCTTTGTTAACAAGATTTTTAAAAAAAGCTCAATAATAAAAAGAAAGTTTTAAAAAAACTATTGCATTTATATGAAATATCATGTTATTATAATAAGCGTCGCTAAGAGATATAACATGAGCCATTAGCTCAGTTGGTAGAGCATCTGACTTTTAATCAGAGGGTCGAAGGTTCGAGTCCTTCATGGCTCACTTTTGTTACAACGTGGCCCGTTGGTCAAGCGGTTAAGACACCGCCCTTTCACGGCGGTAACACGGGTTCGAATCCCGTACGGGTCATTTTTAATATTTTTAATACACAGCATATAGACTGAGGTCCCGTGGTGTAGCGGTTAACATGCCTGCCTGTCACGCAGGAGATCGCGGGTTCGATTCCCGTCGGGACCGCCATTTTGGCTCGGTAGCTCAGTTGGTAGAGCAAAGGACTGAAAATCCTTGTGTCGGCGGTTCGATTCCGTCCCGAGCCATCAAAAAGCATGACTTTATTTAAAGTCATGCTTTTTTCTTTTATTTACATTTAAAAGAAAGCGTTATTTGCTTTGTATCTCTTTTGTGGTAATATATTACTTTTGTATTTAGAGATGGTTGAAAATCATATATCTTCATGTATAGTAGAGGATGAACTTGTGACGTTTCAAGGGTTATCAAGTATAATAAAACTACGGTATTCAAACAGTATGAATACTATCTTTTATATTTTGCTTCAACTAATAAAGGAGAACGATGATCATGGATAAACGTATTTTAGTCGTAGATGACGAAAAGCCGATTGCAGATATTTTAAAGTTTAATTTGCAAAAAGAAGGTTACGAAGTATTTTGTGCTTATGATGGCGTAGAAGCACTTGAAAAAGTGGAAGAAGTACAGCCTGAAATGATTTTATTAGATATTATGCTTCCTCAGAAAGATGGAATGGAAGTTTGCCGAGAAGTGCGCAAAAAATATGATATGCCAATTATCATGTTAACAGCAAAAGACTCTGAAATTGACAAAGTTTTAGGTCTAGAATTAGGTGCAGATGATTATGTAACTAAGCCATTTAGTACGCGTGAATTATTAGCACGTGTAAAAGCTAATTTACGTAGACATCAACAGGTAGCTGTTCCAACGGAAGAAAGCGAAACGAATGAAATTACGATTGGAGCACTTGTTATTCACCCAGATGCTTATATCGTGTCTAAGCGCGGAGAAACGATCGAACTGACTCACCGTGAATTTGAGCTGCTGCATTATTTAGCGAAGCACATTGGACAAGTCATGACGCGTGAACACTTGCTTCAAACTGTATGGGGTTATGACTATTTTGGTGATGTGCGTACGGTAGATGTAACAGTTCGAAGATTACGTGAAAAAATTGAAGATAATCCAAGCCATCCAATGTGGATTGTAACAAGACGTGGAGTAGGCTATTATTTACGCAGCCCAGAGCAGGAGTAATTTTAGATGAAGAAAGTAAGGCTCCTGCAATCTATTCATTTAAAGTTTGTATTGATTTATGTGCTGCTTATTTTAATTGCGATGCAAATTATTGGGGTCTATTTTGCACGACAATTAGAAAAAGAATTAGTTAACAACTTTCGAACGTCTCTTCAAGAGCGGACAGACTTGCTGACGTATAACATTGGACAAGAAATGGTGAAAAATCGTGATGATGATTCACCCACTCTTGAGGAAGACTTAAAGACTATTTTACGAGATTTTGCTTCAAGACCCAATTTAGCTTCAAATGATATGAATGACATCTCTGAAGTAAGAGTCATTGACCAAAATAGAAGAATCATTGCTACATCGAACTCAAATCCTCAACAGATCATAGGTAAAAAGACTAATGATTTAGCGATTACAAATGCGTTGTTAGCAGGAACGAACTCTGATAATGTATTTGTTGATCAAAGCGGACAGCGAATTAGAGTTATGATACAGCCTATTCGTTTACAGGATAAAGTAGGTGCCAGTCAATCAAATTCAACTAATAAAAATGGAAAAGTTCAGTCTAGCGAAGAAATCTTAGGTGCTATTTACTTAACAGCTTCCATGGAGCCTGTTTACGATCAAATGAGTAATATCAATCAGATCTTTAAGGCAGGTACAGTGATTGCTCTTTTTATTACAGCTATTTTAGGCGTGTTTTTAGCTCAGACGATTACTCGTCCAATGTCTGAAATGAGAAAACAAGCACTTGAGATGGCCAAAGGGAATTTTACGAGAAAAGCTAAAGTATACGGGTATGATGAGATTGGTCAGCTAGCTCTCACATTCAACAACTTAACAAGAAAGCTTCAAGAAGCACAGGCAACTACAGAAGGGGAGCGCCGTAAGCTTAGCTCGGTATTAGCTCATATGACGGACGGCGTTATTGCGACGGATCGAAAAGGAAGAGTAATTTTAATTAATGATCCAGCTGCAGCTATGCTAAATGTTTCACGTGAAACGGTTTTGTCTGACCCAGTTGTTTCCCTATTAGATCTTGAAGAAACGCATACGTTTGAAAGCTTGCTCGCTAATCAAGAGTCATTAATTTTAGACTTTAGTACAAAATCGGATCCCTTTATTTTAAGAGCTACCATTTCCGCTATTCAAAAAGAGACCGGTTTTATTAACGGGATTATCATTGTCTTGCATGATATTACAGAGCAGGAGAAAATTGATCAAGATCGCCGAGAATTTGTAGCGAATGTTTCACATGAATTGCGTACGCCGTTAACAACGATGCGCAGTTATTTAGATGCGCTTGCAGAAGGAGCATGGCAAGATAAGGACTTAGCTCCAACATTTTTAAATGTAACGCAAACGGAAACAGAACGAATGATTCGTCTCGTTAACGACTTGCTTCAATTATCTAAGCTAGATAGTCAAGACTACCGATTTAGTCGTGACCCAATCAATTTTGTGAAGTTCTATCATTACATCATTGATCGCTTTGAAATGACAATTGAACAAGGTATTTCGTTCGTGCGCGACTTGCCAAATGAAGCAATCTATGTCGCTATCGATCAAGATAAAATTACACAAGTATTAGATAACATTATTTCCAATGCAATAAAATATTCACCTGAAGGCGGAACCATTACGTTTTCAATTGCTCAGCATACGCATGAAATTGTTGTGAGCATTAAAGACCAAGGTATGGGAATTCCAAAATCAAATTTAGCTAAAATTTTCGAACGCTTCTATCGTGTAGATAAAGCACGAACGCGTAAATTAGGCGGAACAGGATTAGGGCTTGCTATTGCCAAGGAAATTATTGAAGCACATGATGGACGCATTTGGGCAGATAGTCAGGAAGGAAAAGGAACAACGATTTACTTTACTCTTCCGATTGAAAGTGAGAATGATGACGAATGGGAATGAGATATGAACATATCAAAACGGCCATCTTAGTTGTTCTCGTCGCTTCCAGTTTAATTATGACGTATCATATATGGACGTATCAGCCTTCTTATAAGGTCATTTCAAAAAATCAACATTTGCAGGAAGTTGAAGTTAGTTCAAAAAGTAAAATAGAAGATCATATTCTTCCAACAGAAGTTCTCTATCATCGAAACGATAATCACTACATGTCTCACGATGAAGATGATGTAAACAAATGGGTAAATGAAATGAAAAAGTGGAAATTTTCGAATGTGACGGACGTTTCGGATGCTATTTCACCTGATGGATTTTTAAATTATGTCCATGGAAGTAATTCTATTGAAGTGCTGTATCCAGACGCGCTACCTTTGAAAACATTTCAACAGCTTTTTTCATTTTCTCAAACGTCTTTGCCTAATCAAACATTTGACCGTGTACTCATTAAAATTAAGCGTACACCTTCCTTTTTCGTGAGCGTGTATCTTGTGAATTATGAGCAAAAAAAGATTTATTCGGTTACAGTCAAGAATTTGGCCAAAGATGATATCAAAGAATTAGAAGATAAAATGAAGCGTACGTATGCCCCGAGCCTTGTATATAAAGAAAACAAAAATCGATATATCTTCCTTCCGGAAAATAATATTACGATGAATAGTGAAGTCTACTATACGAGCATGAGGCATTTAGATATTGAAAAATATAAAGAAGCGCTTTTTAACAACCCAGACTATGCACGGAAAGAAACGTCTACAAACCGAGATGTCTACACTGAAGGTACAAAAGTGATCAATGTCAATACGAAGACAGATGTGATGGAATATGTGAATCTTGTAAATTCCACGACCGAGGTAATGGAAGATTATAATTTAATAAATCGCAGCTTTAGCTTCGTTAATGACCACGGCGGCTGGACAGAATCTAATTACAGGTTCAACAGCTGGAATCGCATTACAAAAGAAATTAGCTATCGTTATTATAAAGATAACTATCCAGTGTACAGCAATCAGGGAATGACTGAAATATATCAGAGATGGGGAAATGCGGAGATTTTAAATTACCGTCGTCCTCTTTATCGTTTTGTAAGAGTACAGGACTCGAGTGTAGAAAAGCTGCAGTCATCTCAAAAGGTGATTCAATTAATTGAAAAACATCAAAACTTTGACCCGAATCTGTTAAAAGATATTTCAATAGGCTATCAGCTAGAAGAAGTGTCACAGCAGCCGAAAACCGGCGAAAAGACGGTTGAGTTTAATTCTAATTCTGTCAAACTCGTTCCTTCTTGGTTCTATTATTATAATAGCAAATGGTATCGAATTGCACCGCCGACCGAAGGAGGCGATAACGATGGATTGGAATAGAACAAAAACCATCTTTATTTTCACTTTCTTGATTCTTAATATTTACTTAGGCTATCAGATTTTTAAAACTCATCAAGAAGATCAGTACTCTCTATTTGTAGAGTCGAGCGTTGAAGAACAATTGACGAGTGAAGGCATTGAATATAAACATTTATCTACAGATGTGAAGGAAGCTTCGTCGTTAAATGCCAAAAGCAAACTGTTTAAAGATGAAGATTTAAAAAAGTTAAAAGAACAAAAAGCAACGCTGCTTGAGGAAAAAACAATTCGAAGCGTATTAGACAAACCTTTTTCAGTACCTGAAAAAAGTCCCGAAGCAAAGCTAAGTCAATTTCTAAAACGGTATGTGATCTCAGGTAAGGATTATGAGCTATGGAATGTTAACAAAGAGAAAAAAACAGTTACATTCTTTCAAAAATATAAGAAGCATAAAATCTTTGATAATGAAAATGGCATGATTGTTGCTCATTTAAATGATAAAGGTGAAATTATTTCTTATGAACAAACGACGCTAGGTTCTGTAAAAACGTTAGATGATGAGCAGGATGTTTTAACGCCTTTAAAAGCATTGGAAAATTTGTTTTTGAAGGGTGAATTGAAAAAGAAAGATTCTGTAACAAAAGTAGAGTTTGGGTACTATACGTTTGATCTGCCGCTACTAAATTCTCAAGTTTTAGCACCAACTTGGCATGTTATTGTAAATGGAGATACGAGTTATTTTGTAAATGCCTTTGAAGGGCAGATTATTAAAAAAGGAAATAAATAAGTATTTGGAGTGAGATAAATGAGCCTGCATTTCAGCGTGCTAGCGAGTGGGAGCACAGGAAATGCGATTTTAGTAAGTGATGGAGAACATTCCTTACTAGTTGATGCAGGGCTGAGCGGAAAACAAATGGAAGCTCTATTTCAACAAGTAAATCGCAATATCCCGGATTTATCAGGAATTTTAGTGACTCACGAACATAGTGACCATATTAAAGGACTAGGTGTTCTGGCACGTAAATATAAGCTCCCTATTTTCGCAAATGAAAAAACGTGGAACGCAATGGATGGCTTGATCGGCAACATTGATACGGAACAGAAGTTTCACTTTGAAATTGGCCAAACGAAATCGTTTGGTCAATTGGAAGTGGAGTCTTTTGGCGTTTCGCATGATGCTGCAGAGCCTATGTTTTATGTCTTTCATCAAGGGTCTAAAAAATTAACCCTTATTACGGATACCGGCTATGTAAGTGACCGCATGAAAGGTACGATTAAAAATAGCGATATGTACGTATTTGAAAGCAATCATGATGTCGAAATGCTGAGAATGGGGCGCTACCCTTGGAGCATTAAAAGACGAATTCTAAGCGACGTGGGACATGTATCAAATGAAGACGCGGCGCTTGCAATGGCAGATGTGATTGGAGATCAAACTAAACGCATTTACTTAGCGCATTTGAGTCAAGACAATAACATGAAGGAAATTGCCCGCATGTCTGTTGCGCAAGTGTTACAACAGAAAGACATCAGTGTAGAGGACAATATTCTTCTATGTGATACAGATCCAAAAAGACCAACTGATATTGTTTATGTATAGTCTCTAGAAAGGAAGCGAAAAATAACTTCATTTAGTACGTGAATGCAGACATTCACGATGATAAATGAAGGGTTCGGTGATAGTGTGGAACATTATGATGAAGGCCAAGAGCCAAATAGTCGGCCGCCTAAACGCCGCAGAGGATATTTCGCTTCTGCTCTGATTGGAGCTATTATAGGTGCACTTATTGTACTGCTTCTTATGCCAGCCTTGGTGAGGAACGGGATTTTGCCATACGGATGGATGGATGATGAAAATGGAGATGAACAAACAGGGTCTACCATTCAAAAATCAGTATCTCTTGACGTCACCACGGCCGTCACAAAAGCTGTTTCTGAAGCCAATGCAGCAGTTGTAGGAGTTGTAAACATCCAGAACTCTGAAAGCTTTTGGAATGATGAACGAACTGATGCCGGGACGGGCTCAGGTGTTATTTACAAAAAGCAAGGCAACAAAGCTTATATTGTGACAAACTATCATGTCATTAAAGGCGCTAACGAAATTGAAGTGAGCTTCAGTAACGGTACAAGGGTATCGGCTAAAATTCTTGGCAGTGATGATTTAATGGACTTGGCAGTTCTTGAAATTGACGCAGGCCACGTGACAAAAGTGGCTACCTTCGGAAATTCTGATAAGCTTAAAGCTGGTGAACCAGTGATTGCAATCGGAAACCCGCTAGGCCTTCAATTTTCTGGCTCCGTTACACAAGGAGTGGTCTCAGGGGTTAACCGTGTCATTCCTCAAGATTTGAATGGCGATGGAAATCCTGATTGGCAATCAGAAGTTATTCAAACAGATGCCGCCATTAACCCTGGTAATAGCGGGGGTGCTCTTGTTAATATTGATGGTGAATTAATCGGTATTAATTCCATGAAAATTGCTCAAGAAGCAGTAGAAGGCATTGGTCTTGCGATTCCAATCAACATGGCTAGGCCCATTATTAATGACTTAGAACGATATGGTGAAGTCAGACGTCCGTATCTTGGAGTTAGTACACTATCATTAAGTGAGGTATCAGGGTATCATTTAAAAGAAACCCTTAAGTTACCGCATGATGTAGTAAACGGAGTCGCTGTTCTAAAAGTTGAGCCAGGTTCGCCAGCCGCTAAAGCCGGATTAAAGGAATATGATGTGATTGTTGAGTTAGATCACAGCAAAGTAAGGGACATTGCGACACTTCGCAAACACCTCTACATTGAAAAAGAAATTGGCGATAAAATGAACGTAACGTTCTATCGCGATGGCAAAAAGAAATCCACAGAAGTAAAATTAACGCGTCAAATGAAGTAAAATAAAGTTATCCACAGGGGATAAACTCCTGTGGTTTTTTAATGAAAAGAATAGAGAAAGGAAGATAAATACATGAAGATATATTGCTGTTTAGAACATACAGAACTAGCGCTGGATGTAATGGTAGATGAGATTGAGCTAGCGCCGGTTTTTGAAAAAATAGAAAATTCCACTGACAAAAAAAGCTGTGAATATTGTGAAAATGAAGCTGTATATGTAGTAGGGAACTAATATTCTTATACAAAATGTGGATATAACATGTGGATATGTGGATAATATCTGTGGATAAGAGATAAAGGAGAGGAGAATAGCCTGTGAATATCTCTATTATAACCATTGGAAAGCTAAAAGAAAAATACTTAAAACAAGGTATTCAAGAATATTTAAAGCGTTTATCAAGCTATGCAAAAGTGGAAATTATTGAACTTGCAGATGAAAAAGCGCCAGAAAACTTAAGTGAATCTGAAATGGAACAGGTAAAACAAAAAGAAGGAGAGCGCATCTTAGCGAAAATCTCAGACGATACTTATGTGATCGCATTAGCTATTAACGGAAAACAAAAGTCTTCCGAGGAACTCGCAAAAGAAATTGATTCATTAGCTACCTACGGAAAAAGCAAAATAGCGTTTGTCATTGGCGGGTCGCTTGGTTTAAGCAGCGAAGTAATGAAACGCTCAAACGCAGCCCTTTCTTTTTCAAAGATGACGTTTCCTCATCAGCTTATGCGCCTAGTATTAGTAGAACAGATTTACCGAGCTTTTCGTATTATTCGAAATGAACCTTATCATAAATAGATCGTGTGGATATTTTTTCATTAAAAGCTGAGGCAGAAGGAAATGTAAAACCTTCTGCCTCAGCTTTTATCATATGTGGATAAATAGCATACGTCTATAAAAAAGAACAAGAGGTTCTTCTCTCCGATAAAATGTTAGAACAATTGAGTTTAAGCAAACGAGATCTTATTTAAGAAACAGAAAAACCTTCGTCTTCTTTCACTCCAGCTCTGTCTTTAAACTCATCAAGCAACGCACGCACTTCGTCAGTTGTTTCCGTGCTCATGAGTAGATTTCTTAATTCACTTGCACCGCGGAATCCGCGAACGTAAATTTTGAAAAAGCGTCGAAGCGGTTTGAAAGGGCGCGGCTCTAATTCTTCAGAATACTTATCATGAAGATCTAGCTGCAGGCGAAGAAGTTCTAATAGCTCTTCGCTTGTGTGCTCTTTCTTTTCTTTTTCAAACGCAAAGGGATTATGGAAAATTCCGCGTCCAATCATGATTCCATCAATGCCGTACTTCTCCGCAAGTTCAAGACCTTTCTGGCGGTCAGGAATATCACCGTTAATTGTTAGTAGCGTATGAGGCGCAATTTCGTCACGAAGCTTCTTGATCTCCGGAATTAACTCCCAGTGCGCGTCAACATCGCTCATTTCTTTTTTTGTACGAAGGTGAATAGAAAGGTTCACGATATCCTGCTCTAAAATGTGCTTCAGCCAGTCGTACCACTCATCAACTTGCGTATAGCCAAGACGAGTCTTTACGCTTACTGGAAGTCCTCCAGCTTTAGCTGCCTGGATAATCTCAGCCGCAGTATCTGGACGGCGAATCAGACCAGAACCTTTTCCGTTTCCTGCAACATTCTGTACAGGACAGCCCATATTAATATCAATGCCGCGAAAGCCCATTTCGGCCATGCCGATACTCATTTGACGGAAGTATTCAGGCTTGTCTCCCCAAATGTGCGCAACGATTGGCTGTTCATCATCTGTAAACGTCAAACGTCCTTTTACGCTATCTTTTCCTTTCGGATGGCAGTAGCTTTCCGTATTTGTAAACTCTGTAAAAAATACGTCAGGTCGTGCTGCTTCGGTCACGACATGGCGAAAAACGACATCCGTCACAGCTTCCATCGGTGCCAAAATAAAAAACGGACGCGGCAACTCATGCCAAAAATTATCTTTCATCTTATATCTAAACCCTTTCTTTTAGGGAAAACATATTCCCAAAATTAAAAAGTGTAATTTCTTTTATCAGGTTGAATGTCAGTATAAACTTCAACCAATATATACTTTAATGGTATGGAACGAAAAGTGCAAGGGAACGAGTGGTTTTGTTTTGCTGGAAATACCTATTGAAACAAATTTTATATCTAATATTAGTGGAGTGTAAGCAATTAAAAGGGAGCCTGAAGGCATGTAACGGATATCTGCGAATAAATATCCTAAAGCATTTGGTTTGTGTGTAGGCACTTTCTCCAAGGGTATTATAAAGTATTCACCATAATTATGATTACGATAAACGATTTTATAAATAACTTCGACTATATAAAAAACCACGTCTGTCATTGCACAACAGACGTGGCTTCATTACGTATTAATGCTTTTTGTAAGGTGCGCCGTCCTTAGAAGGCAGTCCAGAAATGTATCCTACACCACCTGTTTCTTGAATGCCAATGCTTTCTTTCATTGCATTAGCTAGCTCTTCTTTATCAACAGCGGTAATATTTTTGTCGCTGATGTCCTCGCCCGGGTGCTGATAGTTGCTTAATACGTAGCGAGAGTTTTTAATGTTTTCTACTGCACGAAGTCCTGTTGCTTCTGCTCCCACTGGAACTGAAAGGATGCGTGATAATTTTTTAGTTTTTACATTATAAGCCCATACGAAGTTGTTTGTATGCAGTGAGCTGTCTTCTCCGATAAACAGTGTATTTAAGTCATTTGAATACGTAAGGTTATCAGGGTTGGCAATTTTATTTGGGTCGGCTGTATTACCGTATGCATCTGCTTTTTCTAGGTCTTGTCCAATCAGTAGCCCTTCCATGCTTGCGGGAACGTAGCGACTGTTAATCTTGCCGTTTGCTTGGTCTTTTTGATGCGATCCTAAGTTCAGCTGGTAGGTCACACCAGACTCTAATTTTGGAAGCTGGATATCATCTTGTACAGCACCAGATTCTTTTAGCATGGCACTATTTTGGTAAGAAATAGCCATGTACGCTTTTTTGTCTTTTTTGTTAACCGTTAGTCCTTCCATCTTGTTGAATTCAGATGTTGCACCTAAAATTGCACCGTATCGGCGTGATTCTAAAAAGGCAGCTGCTTTTTCCATGCCAGGCTTTACTTTTAAATATTCAACTTTTTTACTTGCAGCGGTTTTCACAGCTGTAAATCCTTTTGTAGGCTGGTCAGCTGTTTCAAAAATATCACTAAATTTTGTTTCTTTGTCGATTATTGTTTTCACTTCATTGTCTGTTGCATGGCCAAGCTTAATCCACTGAAGGTCGCCTTTACCTCCATTTTCTGTGCTCGTTTGTTTAAACTTTGTCGCATAAAGAGTTCCTGCTGAGAAGTCTTTCTCCTTATCGGCTACATACATAAACATCATGGTATTAGACCCATCGTCTCCAAAAAGAGCGGTTTTGTTATCTGGAAGTACCTGCATCATTTCGTGTGAAAAACGGCCTGTGCTGTAATGTTTTACGACGGATGCATTGCCGCTTTCATCCACTGAAATTTCTGGAATCCAGCCGTAGTAGTAAGGATTTGCTTTTGACGTGTCGCCGAAATAAAGCTTAGCGAAGTTCGTGACGTCTTTATAAGAGCTGGATGAAGGATCTTCAAAAGCACGTGCATCAGGCTCGTATTCTTCTGACCCAAGGTGAGTACCCCAATCCGTTGTAGAGCCATTACACGGCGTCCACAAACCATCTACATTAGAAAAATCAATTTTTTTAGCATGGTTGACGGTTAGTTTTCCTGTTTTATCATCTCGGTCAACTTGTGTAAGCGTCATTGAAGCAGGAAGACCGGAAATCTCTTTTCCAGCATTATTAACAGATTCATATTCATAATGTGAAATAATATAAGACTTACCGTTGATGGTGATAAAGCTGTTTGAATCCGGTGCATCTGATACGTACGGTGATGGCTTATCAGGAACACTTCGGTCAATAATCGGATCCCCGTTTGCATCGATCGGTGTACCTGCGGCGATTAATTCTCCTTTATTATCGACAATTTTATCTTTTGAAAGAAAGAGCTGGTTATAGTTAAGCGGCGTTTCTTCAACGCTTCCATCTTTATACGTTACTTTTACAGATGCCTCTGTATACGTTTTAATCATATTTTCAATCGTAGTAGGTGCTTTCATTGGCTGAAACTCGACGTTTTTGATTTGTTTTGGATGTTGAACTGGATGATGCTCTGCTGCAAAAGCAGAAGCCGCGCTAGAAGCTAAGAGAGTGAGAGATAGTCCAAGAGATACTCGTTTTTTCATGGTTGATAACCTCCAAATCGTATTCATACACTTATTAAATCATTTGATTGTTGAGGAAATATAAAGAGAAGCGCTGGATTTGTTGAGCTGTTGTTAAGAACGTTGAACATTTATATGACAAGTTTAACTAGAAGTTATTCAGCTATCTTTCAGAATTTGTTCAGATAGCATTCAGCTGGGCTTCACAGTGAATTCATGTTCCGCTCTTACAATAAACACATAGCTAAAGGCGACAAAAAGCGCTTTGGCTCGTACAGCAAAAGTGAAAGGTATTTTAGCAGAAAAAAACGTTACTCCAATAGCGCTATTTTGATAAATGACCGCTGCTAAAACATTTGACTCGTGCTGTAAATACATTAGAAATTACGCGGAGGTATAATCATGATTGGAAAAGTATTAGCAGGAAAAGCAGTAGTGGCAAAAGCCGTGGGAGGTGCCACAATTGGAACAGCTATCGCTCTCGGTTCAATGACAAGTGCATTTGCTTCAGACGGTCAGCACATTACTTCAACAAAAGCGTCGGCTCATACTGAAGCGGCCACATATACACAAGCTCAAGCAAAAACAATTGCCTTAAAGAACTGCGGAGGAACGGTTCAATCGGTTTCTTTTGAAAATAACGCCTATACGTTTTTAATTCACGGAAAAGATAATCAAGACCATCATGTGAAAGTAAATGCACACAGCGGAAAAGTGGTAAAGGTTGAAAAACTATCTTTTTCTCAAAGTGAGGCACAAGCAGTAGCAGTGAAAAACTGTGGAGGAACGGTTAAGTCGGTAGGCTTCAACGATGGAGTGTATACGTTCTTAATTCATGGAAACGATAGCCGTGATCACCACGTAAAAGTCAATGCACAAAGTGGAAAAGTGATTCAAATTCAAAGCGCTGCATTTACAAAAGCACAGGTTCAATCAATTGCATTAAAAAATTGCAGTGGAACGATTCAATCGAGTTCATATGTAAATGATGTATACACATTTTTAATTCACGGAAAAGATAACAAAGATCACCATGTGAAAATAAACGCTGAAACAGGAAAAGTAATCAAAGTCGAAGCGGTAAAGTTTACGCAGGAACAAGCTAAACAAGCTGCTCTTCAACAGCACAAAGGAACGGTTCAATCTGTTTCATTAAGTGAACAAGCGTACACGTTTGTCATTAAAGGAACAGACAACGTACAACATATTGTAAAAATCAGTTCTCAAACAGGAAAAGTGTGCTGATTTGATACAAAAGACGATTGCTTCACGGCAATCGTCTTTTTTACGTCAAGGGCAATACGATTTCAAAAGCAGTTCCTGCATTCAATTTGCTTTCTACACGTATTTTCCCCCCGTGCAGCTCTATAATAGATGCGCTAATGGCCAAGCCTAAGCCTGCTCCTCCATATGCCCGAGAGCGTGAAGCATCAGCTTTGTAAAATCGCTCAAATAAATGAGGAAGGTGTTCTTGAGGAATACCATGACCGTTATCTTGTATTATTAACGAAAGTTCTTTCTCATTTATTTTTCCTATCACTTGAATAACTCCCGTAGTTGGATTTGTATGCTGTACGGCGTTGGAAAATAAGTTTAAAACAACTTGTTTAAATTGATCTTTGTTAATGTCTGATGGTAAACGGCTTGGAAAGTCGAATAAAACCTTTCTGTTCCCCGCCAATAGTATGAGTTGAGGTTTCATATCTAAAATCAACTCATCTACAAAACAGTATTCTTTTTGAAACGGTGGAAGTTGATCAAGCTGAGCAAGAAGCAGAAGATCCTGAATAAGTTTGTGCAGTCTTTTGGACTCTCCATACATGCTTTTTAATGCGTCGTTTAATTGTTCTGGATTACTGCTAGCCCCTCTTAATAAAACTTCTAAAAAGCCGTGAATAGATGTAAGCGGCGTTCGCAGTTCATGCGAAGCATCCGCAACAAAACGCCGCATTTGTTCTTTGGCTTCTGTTTCTGCTTTAAATGCTTTTTCAAGACGTTCAAGCATTTCATTAATAGAAAGAGAAAGGCGATCCATTTCGATTTGTCCTTGATTAACAGGCAAGCGGTCATGTAAGCTTCCGGCATTAATATGCTCTACTTTTTTAGTAGTAGTAAACAAGGGGACTAACGTCTGTTTTAAAACAGAAGAAAAAACAAAAAAAGCAATGGTCATTGCGGTAAGTGAAAGCATTAAAAAGATGAGCATTTGTCTGATTAAGAGGTCTCTTAATGATTCTGTGGGAGTATTAATTTGAATAACTCCCTGTATTTCTCCATCAAAGATAATGGGTTTTAAAACAATGACTTGCTCTTGATGACCATCCATTTTTTTTATGAGGCTCGTCGTATTGTCCGGCTGGTTGCTGTTTTTCATTACTTGTTTGTATGCAGATGCAGAAAGCTTAGGGAAGTAAGAATGATGTGGATCCTTAGCCAGCCGTAAAAAGGTGCTTTTTTGATTGATAAAGGTAATATTAACGCCCGGGAAATAAACCATTGGTCTTGATGATTGTTTTACGTTCTGGCTTGTTTCAATATCGTGCTTCCAGACATCATCGGGAATCAAGTGAATTTGGTCTTCGATGCTTCTAATTTTATTTGTATAAATAAATTGCTTCATAAATACGTATTGAAAAACGCCTATCAGCATCAGTAAACTCAAAATAACGAGTAAACTTCTAGATAAAAGCTGAAGGCGAAGAGAGTTCAAATGAAAGAAACGTTCGTGCTTCATGAAATATCAATCCGGTAACCTACACCGCGAAGCGTTCGAATAACGGTTCGGCTATGGTCCTGTAATTTTTCTCTCAGTGATCGAATGTATACTTCAACAATGTTTTCTTCTCCTCCAAAATCATATCCCCACACTCGATCTAAAATGGTGGATTTACTTAGTACGAGACCGTGATTAATAACTAAGAATTTTAAGAGTGCATATTCAGTAGGGGATAAATCAAGTATGTGATTAAGGTATTTAATTTCTTTGCGGCGGTCATCAATTTTAAATGGACCGATGGATACTTCGTCTAATAAGTTGGGAAATTGATTACGGATTCTAGCTTGAATGCGCGCAAGAAGTTCTTCAAAACTGAAAGGTTTGACCATATAATCATCTGCTCCAATAGTCAGTCCCTTTACTCGATCGTCCACTTGATCTTTTGCTGTTAGCATGATGACAGCTATATTCCCCATTTTCTTTAACAAGCGGCATACTTCAAACCCATCCATTCCCGGAAGCATAACATCTACAATAGCAATATGAGGCTTGAATTCTTTGGCTATATTAATTCCTTCCATTCCGTCTTGAGCAGCTTTGATATCAAATCCTTCATTCGTTAAACCTAAAGATAAAAACTGTAAAATAGTTGGTTCGTCATCTATAAGCAAGACTTTAATTCCTTTTAGTTGATCCATCATGGTGAAAACTCCTTTGCTCCTCTACTTTCTATTATGCTTTTTTATCTGAAACAGCCCTGAATAAAAGCTGAAAGCAAGCTGAAAAATAGTAGCTATTCTTATATCTTCAGCTAACTTTAAGCTTCTATTCGTCTTATTCTCAGAAATCTTTTGCATAATGAACGGCGTACTAGATAAAACGCCATAGACGGAAAGTCTAATGGTGAAGGAGGAGGAAATGTAAGGATGATTAAATGGGCAAAAGTATTGTCTACATCTGCTTTAGGAGCTGCAGTTGCATTTAGCTCTATTACAACGAGTCACGCTGCAGAGATGAAGACAGCGAAAGCAGAGACAACTGAACATGTGAGTATCTCGCAAGCTCAGGCAAATGGTATTGCTCTGCAAGATTGTAAAGGGACGGTCACATCTACGGAATTTAAGCAAGAATCAAGGGTGTATGTGATTACAATTGCAACGAATAACCTTGAGCAAAGAATCGTAGAAGTAAGCGCAAGGACTGGAAAAGTAGTGAAGAAACAAGAAGTGAAGTTATGGACACAAAATCAAGTGAAAGAATCCATTTCTAAGCAGTATACAGGAGCGATTCAATCTATTACATTTAACAAAGAAACGAATGAATATACGTTAACTGTAGTAGATGGCAAAGTAGAATATACGCTAACCGTGGATGGTCTAACGGGGAAAGTCATTCATGAGAATAAAAAAGAGCTGCAGCTAATATCAGAGCAAAAAATAAAAGAAACAATTGTTAAACAATATAGTGGTTACGTATATAGTCTAGAGTTTAAAGAATCTGCTAGTCAGTATGTCGCAGTGATTCTTAAAGATAGCACTCAATATACGGTAACGTTAGATGCTTTCACAGGAAAAGTAGTTAATACTTCTCAGCAAGCAGTGAAGCTATTAACGAGACAAGATGCAAAAGATCTTGCATTGGCTACATATGCAGGTAAGGTGAAAATGGTAGAATATGATCAAAACGCAGCGATTTTCACAGTAAAAATAATCAAAGATAATACGGAATACACCGTTACAATCGATGCGGTTTCGGGTGAAATCACACATGTAAAACATGATAAGCTTCAGCCGTTAACGGAGACCGCTGTAAAAGTTCTTGCTTTAAAACATCAAGAAGGAAAAGTAGAGCATATTGAGCTTATAACAGAAAACTCAATAACTGTATACGTGGTGACTTTAGTGAGCGGAAGCAAGCAGCAGACGCTTAAGTTCGATGCTTATACGGGACAAGAGTGCTCATAATTTTTTATCTTAAAACATCAAACATACATTTCATTTTTCATTCATATCAAGCAGAGGGTGCTTCAAGGCATCTTCTGCTTTTCTATTTATAACTAGAAACGGGGCTGTTTATCTATGTTAAGATAAATGTAGATTATTGTTGTAAAATGGATAGAACTAGAATGAAATAAATTAAATAGATAGGGTGTACACATGAGAAAAGAAGTACAAGTTATAGCCAAAGAAGCTTTTATTAAAAAAGTGAACAAGGGTTATCCACTCATTGAAAAAGATGCGCTTGTTGATGGTCATAAACTGCAAGAAGAAGGCGTTATTATTAACTTAGTCACTCCCAAGAATCAATTTTTAGCCAAAGGCTATTATGGAAAACAAAACAAAGGCTACGGATGGATTCTTTCGAAAAAGAAAAATGAGCAAATTGACGCGGCGTTTTTTGCTAGAAAAATTCAGCAAGCTATTTCATCACGTCATGATTTTTATGCGTCTGAAGACACAACTGCTTTTCGCGTATTTAATAGTGAAGGTGACGGAATCGGCGGCTTAATTATTGATTATTATGACGGATATTACGTCATGAGTTGGTATAGTGAAGGAATTTATCGATTTAAAGAATACGTCATTGAAGCCTTAAAGTCTGCGCCTAATTTTAAAGGGCTGTACCAGAAAAAACGTTTTAACGTAAAAGGTCAGTATATTGAAGAAGATGATTTTGTAGCAGGGGATAAAGGTGAGTTCCCTCTTATTGTAAAAGAAAATGGTATTCGTTTTGCCGTTTACTTAAATGACGGAGCGATGGTTGGGGTCTTTTTAGATCAGCGAGACGTCCGTAAAACGATTCGAGATAAATATGCAAAAGGAAAGACCGTGCTAAATATGTTTTCGTATACAGGCGCATTTTCAGTGGCGGCCGCTCTTGGAGGAGCTGCGAAAACAACAAGTGTTGATTTAGCCAATCGCAGCTTGGCAAAAACAATTGAGCAATTTAGTGTAAATGGAATTGATCACGAAGCACAGGACATTATTGTAGAAGATGTTTTCAAGTATTTTAAATATGCGGTCAAGAAGAACATGACGTTTGATCTTGTGGTGCTAGATCCGCCGAGCTTTGCTAAGTCGAAAAAGCATACGTTCAGTGCAGCAAAAGACTACAAAGATTTATTAAAAGAAGCCATTGCTCTTACAAAGCCAAATGGTGTCATCGTAGCATCTACGAATGCAAGTAACTTTGATATGAAAAAATTCCATTCGTTTATTGAAAAAGCTTTTAATGAAAAAGGGGAACGCTACAAAATGATGGAGCAGTTCTCTCTTCCAGCTGATTTTAAAACAATAAAAGAATTTAAGTCAGGTGATTATCTCAAAGTCGTGTTTATTCAAAAAATAAATCGCTAAATACAAGGCTGCATGATGAACTCATGCAGCTTATTTATTGTGATGAAATAACGCTTACAAGCTATTTTGAAGGGAATAAAATGAAGGGAAAAGATAAATATTGTCAGTATGTATGATAAAATAATAAAGGAATTATGCTCAACACTTCACAAATTTACAATATCATCCTTACGAAACGTATTTTTACAATTATTTTATTTTAAATGGGATAAGTATTGGGTGTGAAGTAGAAAGAGCATACTACTATTATTAAAAAACATGAAAGGAGAAAGATTATGGCTGAAACAACAAAAAAGCCTGCCGGCGAAGTGAAATTTATTCCTTTATTAATTTGTCTGGCAATCGGACTTGTTTTATGGTTTATTACACCTCCGTCCGGACTTGATGTGAAGGCTTGGCACTTATTCGCTATTTTTGTGGCTACTATCGTAGGGCTTATCATTAAACCATTGCCATTGGGCAGTGTAGCTATTTTATCTTTAACCATTATTGTATTAACTAATACATTAACACTTGAACAATCGCTCAGCGGTTTTCAAAATACGACGATTTGGTTAATCGTTATTGCATTCTTTATTTCTAGAGGTTTTATTAAGACTGGTCTAGGAACAAGGGTTGCCTATATCTTCGTTCGTTTGTTCGGTAAAAAGACGTTGGGATTATCGTATTCTCTTATCGTAAGTGACTTGCTTTTATCACCTGCAATGCCGTCTAATACAGCACGAGCTGGAGGAATTATTCTTCCAATCATTCGTTCTTTATCCGAAACATACGGATCGAGAACTGGAGACGGTACGGAGCGCAGAGTCGGCGCTTTCTTAACAAAAGTATCGTTTCAAGGAGATATGATCACATCCGCTATGTTCGTAACAGCAATGGCGGCCAATCCTCTTGCGGTTAAAATGACGGAACAAATTACAGGCAAGACTATTTCATGGGTTGGCTGGGCAGCGGCTGCAATCGTACCTGGAATTATTAGTTTAATTGTTATTCCGCTTGTTATTTATAAGCTGTATCCGCCAGAATTAAAAGAAACGCCGGAAGCATCTGAAATTGCAGCAAAAAAATTAAATGAAATGGGTCCGCTAAAGAAAGAAGAATGGTACATGATTGGCGTATTTTTACTTCTTCTTGTGCTATGGATTTTTGGAGCTAATTTAAATATTAATGCAACAACAACTGCTTTTATTGGTCTATGTGCGCTGCTTTTAACGCAAGTGTTAAGCTGGTCAGACATCAAAAAAGAACAGGGAGCATGGGATACATTAGTCTGGTTTGCTGTTTTGGTTATGATGGCAACTTTCTTAAATGATCTAGGCATGATTCCTTGGTTCAGTGATCTGATGAAAGGCACTGTTAGCCATATGTCTTGGATGACGGCCTTGATTGTACTAGCTATTGCGTATTTTTATTCTCACTACTTTTTTGCAAGTAACACGGCTCACGTCAGCGCTATGTACGCAGCATTTTTATCTGTCATCGTGGCCGCTGGTGCGCCTCCGTTACTGTCAGCATTAATTTTAGCGTTCTTTAGCAATTTATTTGGCTGTTTAACTCACTACGGCAGTGGACCGGCCCCGGTGTTCTTCGGTAGTGGATATGTAACGCAGCAAAAATGGTGGTCGCTCGGCTTTTTAATTTCAATTATTCATATTATCATTTGGATTGGAATTGGCGGCTTGTGGTGGAAACTGCTAGGTCTATGGTAAAAAAACAGTGGCGCAGGCCACTGTTTTTTTATGCTTCAGCCCAAACGGATACAGAGCCGCCATTTACAGGGAACTGTCCGTAGCCATCTTCTTCAATCACAACTTGGTCCTCTCGGTTGTTTGTGAAGTCAATCCACGTTTGTCCACTTCGGTGTTCGCCGACGAACATTCTCTTTTCGCCATCTTCGCCGTTTGACATCACCACAGCGCATCCAGACTTCTCAAATTCCTCTACACCATGCCTTACCCATCCAATGGTATTCGGGTGATCAAAATAATCGTCTTGCTGGCCGTACGCTTTGTCATAGCGTACATGCAAGAGAGCGGAAATATCTTTTTCTTTTCCTTCAATTGGGTGCTCTCCGCCTATCCCAAAATAGTCTCCGTAAAACACACAAGGATAACCGTCTTCACGAAGTAAAATTAGAGCGTAAGCACTCTGTTTGAACCAATCTTCTACCCAAGATTCTAAAGATTCATTTGGCTGAGAGTCATGGTTATCTACAAATGTGACAACATTCAAAGGGTGAGTCTTGACTAATGTATCATCAAAAATCGTGGTTAAATCAAAATCTCTTCCTTGCTGAGAGGCTTCATGCAGTTTATAGTGCAGCGATACGTCAAACAAATCGATTTGATAATCAATCACGTCTAGGAATTCCTGACAGGCTGTTAACTCTGGATTCCAAAACTCTCCCACAAAATAAAAGGGCTTTTCTTGAGAAGAGGACAATTCGTGGGCAAACTCTTTAATAAAATCGTGGTTAATATGTTTAATGGCGTCTAATCGATAACCGTCGCACTGCAGAGTGTCTGCTAACCATTTTCCCCATTTGATCATTTCTTCTCGAACTTCAGGATGATCGTAATCAATATTAGCAAACATTAAATAATCGTAGTTGCCAAACTCTTGATCCACATTTTCGTTCCAGCTTTTGTTTTCTCCAGCAATACGAAAAACGCCTTCTTTTCCATTTTTATCATCGTAATCAGTGCCGTTAAAATGATTAAAGTTCCATTTGAAAGAAGAATATTGATCGCCGCGCCCTTCAAATGTAAACTTTGTCCACCCTTCAATTTCAAAAGGTTCAGAAATTTCTTCTGTTCGGTTCATGGGGTCCACTTCAATGACGTGGAACGTTTCTTTTTCATCTGCTGCAGCTTTATGGTTCATTACAATATCCACATAGACATTAATTCCATGATTATGACAGGCATCAATCGCTTCATGCAGCTCTTGCTTGGTTCCATACTTTGTACGAACGGTTCCTTTTTGATCAAATTCGCCAAGATCGTATAAGTCGTAAACGCCGTAGCCATTATCCTCTGATGAAACACCTTTTGTAACCGGGGGAATCCACACGGAATCAATTCCTTGTTCTTTTAGTTGAGGAGCGAGCTCTTTAAGGCGTTGCCAATGCTCGCCATCAGCTGGCACATGCCATTCGAAAAATTGCATAATTGTATGATTCCGTTCCAAGTTAAATCATCCTCCTTTTAAATAAAAAGATATAATCGCTCACGGATAGTTCTTTAGAATCAAATGAGGAATTGATTATATTTTTTCTTTTAACGTTCCTGTTATCCCTATTCTTTAAACCTTTTTCAACATATGAAGCTTAAGAAAATCTTAAGATTTCCCCTTCCTTTTTCTTAAGAAATGCAGTTTACAATAAAATCCATAGACGAAATGACCCATGATATACTTTTGAAAGGAGTGTGAGAAATCAATGAACGAATATGTGGTTTTAGTCGTAGACGATGAGCAAGAAATCCGTAATGGCATTGCTATTTATTTGAAAAATGAAGGCATTAAAGTCTTTACGGCCAAAGATGGAATCGAAGCCATAGAGATACTAAATAAAGAAAAAGTTCACTTAATTATTCTTGATATTATGATGCCAAGGCAAGACGGCATTTCAACGACGTTTAAAATCCGAGAACAAAAAAATATCCCGATTATTATGCTGAGCGCTAAAAGCGAAGATGCAGATAAAGTGCTCGGTCTGCAGGTAGGAGCAGATGATTATGTAACAAAACCTTTTAATCCATTAGAACTGATAGCTAGAGTTAAATCACAGTTAAGAAGATATGTAACATTAGGTACATATGAGGAAACAAAGACGATCCATATTCGAGGTCTTGTACTTGATATTGAGGCTAAGTCCGTCACTCTTGACGGGGTGTTCATTAAGCTGACTCCCATTGAGTATAAAATTGTAGAGTTATTAATGAAAAATGCAGGGAGAGTTTTTTCCATACATGATATTTATGAACGCGTATGGAATGAACCAGGCTACAACGCAGAAAATACAGTAGCGGTGCACATTCGAAAAATAAGAGAAAAAATCGAGATTGAACCGAAAAATCCGAGATATGTAAAGGTTGTGTGGGGACTTGGATATAAAATGGAAAAGTAGCGTCATTTCAGCTATAGGTATTATCTTGTTTTTATTTGGTTTAGGAGCAACTATTTCTTCTATTGGCAGCATGCATAATCTAGTAAAAGCAAACTACTTACAAAAAAGTACCTATGTAAAATCAGAAGACTTTCGAAAAGAAATAGATCGTTTTACAAATGATCTTTACCTTTTAGAATTGACATCCAAAAACAAGAATACCGTTCATGCAAATACGATAACAGAAGAAGAAATTGAGTCGTATCGATATGCAGAAGGAAACTTAACGGAACAAATACAAAACGTACAAGATAAATATGAAGAAAAAATAGAAGACGCTAAGCAGGCAAAGAGCAAAAACGTTGAAGCTGTCTATGTAAAGCAGCAGGATCTAGAAGTTAAAAATATTCAAAAAAAGTTTCAAGATGATCAATTCGTTCGAGAAGAAATAATGAAAAACAAAAAACTCGAAATGAAGAAACTATATGATGAAGCTTTTAATCGACAAAAAATATTATCTCAATATAAAAAAGACATCATGTATTATTTAAAAGACAGGAACACAAACAAAATATATACGAACATCCAAAACGCAGGCAAAGAAGATGTTAATCAATTAGTAAAACAGAAACATATATTGTATAAACATACTTATTCAGCTCAATCACCGCTGGTGTTCCAAGCAGATGAATATAAAAATTCATCGTTAAGCAGTGAGGTAGACTCAGAGATCCCAACCCGGTATTTAAAGCAGAAGTTTACGGGTATAATTGCTGTTCCTGAAAAAGAAACCTTCATTAGTCCTTTATTTGATGAATATAACTATTATCATCATCAAAATGTAGCGTTTCTCGTGTATGCATTTTCAGGGATACTAGCTCTGTTAATAGGTTACTTTATTTATAAAAAAACAATAACCGGACATTTAAAAGAAATAACAAGACAAACTGCAGTACAGAGGGTTTATAAAAAAATACCTTTAGATATTTGTATAATTGTTTTTCTTTTATACTCATTTTTTACATTAAGTCTAGTTCTGAACGGCTATCCTGCTTCTTTATTAGAATCATATAAGCATGTTGCTACGTTCTTCTTTTATATGATAGCAATATCTATAGCTATTTCCCTATGGGCACTTCAAGTATTTCTACTGTTTCAGCGTATGCGCACAATAGATGATATAAAAGAAGAATATAAAAGAGCGTGTGTTTACCAAGTAATTTATTTTCTTCAATCTATTTTTATTATCAGACATATTGGCATGCATATAATGGTTGTAGTACTGCTTTTAGTGTTTGCCGTGTTTGCTGTTGCAACTCTATTGACTAGTGGATCTATGTTTGCAGAACAAGTATCCATACTGTACTTAGCTATAGGCAGTGTTGTAGGAGTGGTTACTTTGATACTGCTTATGCTACGAGTTAATTATTTAAATAAAATTATTATTTCAATTGATCAAATCGCCGCAGCTGAGTGGACAGAGCTGTTACCTATCAAAGGAAAATCAGCTTTGACTCAAGCAGCGATAAATATAAATCATATCCAGCAGCAGATTCAAACATCTCAGCATGTTCAAGTTAAAAGTGAACGCTTGAAAACAGAGTTAATTACCAACGTCAGTCACGATTTAAGAACACCATTGACTTCTATTATGACATATACAGCGTTGCTAAAGTCGCAAGATCTTACTGCGGACGAACAACATGCTTACGTTGAAATTATTGACCGTAAATCAAAACGTTTACAGACACTTATTGATGATTTATTTGAAGTGTCAAAAATGGCAAGTGGAAATGTAGAATTGCATAAAGACAAAATTGATATTAACCAGCTTCTTCATCAGGCTTTAGCTGAATATAATGAAGCAATGGAAGATTCAACTCTGCAATTTCGTATTCAATCTCTCGAAAAGCCGATATTTGCTACTGTAGATGGTCAAAAATTATGGAGAGTATTTGACAATTTGATAGAGAATATATTGAAATATTCACTTGAACAAACGCGTGTCTATATTTCTGTTCAAGAAATAAACGAACAAGTGAAACTAACATTTAAAAATGTAAGTAAATATGAATTAAATGAGCAGGCAGATGAGCTGTTTGAACGATTTAAAAGAGGGGATACCTCAAGACAAACCGATGGCTCCGGACTTGGGTTAGCTATTGCTAAGTCAATTATTGATTTGCACGGAGGAGAACTGAATATTGAAATTGACGGAGATTTATTTAAAGTAACGATTATTCTTTAATGTGAGTGAATATAAACAGCATATCTAGTAAAAAAAGAGAAGCAACCTCATTATGCTGGTTGCTTCTCTTTTTTTAGCGTTCGTAATTTTATTCCGCAACCGCAAAGCGTACTGTGCTTTAGTACTTTTATTTCTCTATCACACTGATTACATCTTATTTCTTGTCCAATCATTTCTTCATCCCTTCCTCTTTTTACAAGAATTTAAATAAGTATCCATAAAATATGGATACTTATTTAGTGATAAAATGTTAAACTAATTGAGAATAAATGAGAATCTGAAATGAGAAAAATACCTTTATTTTTTCATTTAGAAAGACTAATAAATTTATTTTACTTGCTGCGGAACAGATAATCCTAAACCATCTGCAACGCGTGTTCCATACTCTGGATCCGCTTTGTAGAAGTGCTGAATTTGACGCAGTTTAATCTCTTCTTTTTCTACAGGCTTCATAGCTTCAACGATGTTTGCAACGAGTCGCGTACGCTCGTCTTCGCTTAGAAGGCGGTACAAGTCACCTGCTTGCGTGTAATGGTCGTTATGATCATATGCAACACTATCGGCAACGCCTGAAACAGGGTATGCCGCTTGTTTGTTTTCCTGTGATTCTGTTGGGCCGCCAAAGCTGTTTGGCTCATAATAAACAGAACGGCCGCCGTTATCGTCAAAGCGCATTTGGCCGTCACGCTGATAGTTATTTACTTCGCTGCGCGGACGGTTAATCGGTAGCGCTTGATGGTTAGCACCCACGCGGTAGCGATGTGCATCGCTGTATGCGAATAGTCGACCTTGCAGCATTTTATCAGGTGATACGTCAATTCCCGGCACAAGCGTTCCAGGTGAGAATGTAGCTTGCTCCACTTCGGCAAAATAATTTTCTGGATTGCGGTCTAAGACCATGCGACCTACTTCAATTAACGGGTAGTCTTTTTGTGACCAAACCTTTGTTACGTCAAACGGATCAAAGCGATACGTATCAGCATCTTCTAATGGCATAATCTGAACGTACAGCTTCCATGAAGGAAAATCGCCTTTTTCAATGGCATTAAATAAATCTTCAGTATGATAATCTGGATTTTCACCAGCTAGCTTTGCAGCTACGTCTGGAGACAGATTTTTTACGCCTTGCTCTGTTTTGAAGTGATATTTTACCCAAACGCCATCTCCTTCGGCATTAACCCATTTAAATGTGTGGCTGCCAAATCCATGCATATGGCGTAAAGTTGCGGGGATACCGCGGTCAGACATTAAAATAGAAACTTGATGCAAAGATTCAGGAGATAAAGACCAGAAATCCCAAACGGCCGTCGGGTTTTTTAAATGTGTGCGTGGATCGCGTTTTTGTGTATGAATAAAGTCAGGAAATTTAATCGCATCTCGGATGAAAAATACAGGTGTATTATTTCCGACTAAGTCGTAGTTTCCTTCTTCTGTATAAAATTTAACAGCAAATCCGCGAGGATCGCGAACGGTATCTGCTGAGCCGTTTTCACCAGCTACTGTTGAAAAGCGAGCAAATAGAGGTGTTCGTTTTCCTACTTCAGAAAGGAAAGCTGCTTTTGTATAGGATGAAACATCATTTGTCACTTCAAAATAGCCGTGGGCACCGGCGCCTTTTGCGTGTACGACGCGTTCAGGAACTCGCTCTCGGTTAAAATGGGCTAATTTCTCTAAAAGGTGAACATCTTGAATTAAAGTAGGTCCGCGTGAACCAGCGGTCATTGAATTTTGATTATCTCCAACCGGAGCTCCCCAACTAGTCGTTAGGTTATTCTTGTTTGTTGTCATCTTAGAACCACCTCTTATTTGAATTTTATTATGTTAGAAATAATAATAACATTTTTAAATAAAAAATCAATACTAAATTATAATTATTATAATTTAAAGTGTTAATTTTGAGATGTAGTCAGTGGGGATACGCATGTGGAATGTACGAACTATTTTAAAAATTTTCTGTATAGTATATTTAGTTTAATAATAAAAATGCCTGGTGTGCAATTATTTTGACCGGCTATTACTACGTTAAAAACACGCTTGCTTCTATAAGCAAGCGTGTTCGTTTTATATATTTTGTGATAAGTTTGCTTTTGTTGCCAGTTCAGCCTGAGGCGTGCGCCAAAGCTGCGTCCATTTTTGAATCGCAGCAATCATAATAATGAGACCGAGTATAAGCATGATGATTGAAAGAGTCGCATTTAATATGCTGTAACCTGCCGCAGCTTCATTTAAATAGACATTCTTAACCATCCAATAACCTGCGTAGTTAACTGTTACGTAAAGGTAGGCTAGTGGAATAAGGCAAGTAAGCATATAGGAGCGTTTATCTGCAATTCTAAGAATAACGGTTGCTCCAATAATTAAACCAATAGAGGCCATTAACTGATTGGATACGCCGAACAGCGCCCAAACTGAGCCAATATCTCCTGAGAACAATAAGTACCCCCACATAAAACAGGCTAGGGCGCTTGCAAAAATGGAACCGGGAAGCCAGTCTACTCGCTTTAATGGCTTATAAAATTCACCGAAAAAGTCTTGAATTAAATAGCGAGAAACGCGTGTACCCGCGTCGATAGCAGTTAAAATAAACACTGCTTCAAACATAATGACGAATTGGAAAAAGTAAGAAGACAGGTGGCTGAACCAAGGAATTTCTGTGAAGATATATGTCATTCCTACAGCCAGTGTAACAGCGCCACCTGTACGGCCTTCTAAGTTTAGACCAATCTCTTGGCTAAGCTGAGGAAGAGCTGTCACGTTCATGCCGAGCGTTTTAAACACTTCAGGTGTAGAGTTGATTGCAAAATAGTCTCCAGGATGTAAAGCTGTTGCGGCAATTAATGCCATAATTCCTACCAAGCATTCGACTAACATCGCCCCGAAGCCTACAACTTTAATGTCACTCCAACGGTCGAGCATCTTAGGGGTTGTCCCTGAACCAACAAATGCATGGAAGCCGGAAATAGCACCGCAGGCGATCGTAATGGAAATGAACGGCCACACGGGTCCTGCTAAAATAGGGCCGCCTCCGTGAATAAATTCAGTAACTGCAGGAAATGGAATTGCTGGGTTTACGAAAAACACGCCTACGATCAGCGCGATAAAGACACCAATTTTCATAAAGCTGCTTAAATAATCTCGAGGTGCTAGAAGCAGCCAAACGGGCAAGGCCGCTGCGAAAAATGCATAAACGGGAAGAATAATTGAAAGTGTTTTAATATCTAGCGTTAAAAAATCTCCTAAAGCTGTTCCTTGAATATAAGGACCGCTAAATACGGCGATTAAAATTAAAATGAAGCCGACGGTAGAAGCCGCTTTTAAATTACCGGTTTTTTTGTGATAAATACCTACCCCCATTGCGATCGGAATCGTAATTCCAACAGCGAATGTACCCCAAGGGTTTTTCTCAAGTGCGTGTAGCACGACCATAGATAAACCGGCCATTGTGATGGTAATGATAAAAAGCATAGCTAAACCTGTACAAAAACCAGCGACGGGTCCTAGCTCTTTTTTAGCCACTTCGGAAAGCGACTGGCCTTTTTGGCGCATAGATGCAAATAACACAACTGCATCGTGAACGGCTCCTCCGATTACAGCTCCGATCAAAAGCCAGAGCAGTCCGGGCAAATAGCCAAATTGAGCTGCTAAAATAGGTCCTACAAGCGGACCAGCAGCTGCAATAGCTGCAAAGTGATGACCAAATGTTACCCATCGGTTGGTTGGCACATAATCTTTCCCATCTTCAAACTCATGTGCTGGCGTTTTTTGCGAATCGTTTAGTTTCAAGACCTTAACAGCCATGAATGTTCCGTATAGCCGATACGCAATCATTAAAATACAGATAGATCCAATAACAATCGTAACCGCATTCATTACAAATCCCCCTATCCCTTAGTTGTCTGATGTTTGTACTACTACACAACGTTATGTAATTGTGTGTTCCCCTTACAACTTTCATTATAAAAGAAGAAAGCGCTTTTATCACCAGTTTTTCCCTTAATTATTTAAAAAATTAGAAAGTTCAAATTCCCTTTGAAAAACTATAAGACTTTTCGCATAATCTCTGCTATAATTTTTAAAAAAATTAGTACGCATTTAGGTGTTTTTAGTTAGGGAGATGAAAAGAGTGAACCATCGTCAAGAGTTACAAAATAGCAAGCGTATCGTAGTCAAAGTAGGGACATCTACGTTGACCTATGATAACGGAGATATTAACTTAGCACGCATTGAAAAACTAGCGCGTGTGTTATCTGATTTAATGAATGCAGGAAAAGAAGTTGTGCTTGTTACATCAGGTGCTGTTCAAGTAGGAGTAAAAAAACTAAAGTTAAAAGAAAAGCCAACTTCTATTCGAGAAAAACAAGCAGCAGCCTCTGTTGGGCAGTGTGAGCTTATGCATATCTATAGCAAATTCTTTGGTGAGTACAGCCACATCGTTGGTCAAGTACTGTTAACGAAGGATGTAATCGAAGATGAACATGTGCGCAATAACGTTGTAAACACGTTTGAAAAATTAATTGAAGATAAAGTGATTCCTATTGTGAATGAAAACGATACGGTTGCCATCGATGAGATTGAAAACATCGTGCGCTTCGGCGATAACGATAATTTATCTGCCATTGTTTCGGTTTTGATTCACGCAGACTTACTCGTTATTTTATCTGACATTGACGGTTTCTTTGATTCAGACCCCACAAAAAACCCTAACTCTAAGTTAATGAAAGTAATAGATGGCATTACACCGGAACTTGAAAATTTTGCTGGAGATAGTGGAACTGACGTTGGAACAGGCGGAATGGTCACAAAGCTTACCGCTGCTAAAACAGCTACAAGTGCAGGCGTGAGCTTAATCCTAGCAAATGGTAAAGAACCAAGTATTTTGCGAGATATTATTGAAGGCCAAGAAATTGGAACCTTATTCTTAAAACAAGCTGAAGGAGTAATGAAATGAGTGAATTGCAGCTTAAAGGAAAGCAGGCAAAAGAAGCCTCTTATTTCTTAGGAAATTTAACGAGCGAACAAAAACAGCAGGCACTTTATAAAATGGCGGCTGCTCTATTGAGTCAACAAGAGGCGATTTTAAAAGCAAATAAATTAGACGTAGAAAAAGCCGTTCAAAAAGGCACGTCAAAAGCGATGTTAGATCGCCTATCTTTAAATGAAGAGCGGATTCACGGAATGGCAGACGGCCTGCGCCAAGTAGCTGCGCTTGCAGATCCAGTCGGAGAAGTGCTGTCTATGACGAAGCGACCAAATGGTTTACAAATTGGGCAGCAGCGTGTACCTATTGGTGTCATAGGAATTATTTATGAAGCGCGTCCAAACGTTACGTGTGATGCAGCAGGCTTATGCTTAAAAGCAGGAAATGCAGTTATCTTGCGCGGAGGCAGCGAGGCGTTTTATTCGAATCAAGCGATTGTTTCTGTATTATCTCAAGCTGCGGCAAGTGCAGGGTTGCCTGAGCATAGCGTACAGCTTATTGAAGATACGTCGAGAGAAACAGCACTGGAGTTAATGAAGTTAAATGAATATATCGATGTATTAATTCCTCGAGGCGGTGCTGGTTTAATTGAAGCAGTGGTAAAAAATGCAACGGTTCCCGTTATTGAGACAGGAACTGGGAACTGCCACATTTATGTCGATGAAGAATATGACGGTGACATGGCGGCCAATATTATTATTAATGCAAAAACATCTCGTCCAGCGGTGTGTAACTCAGCCGAAAAGCTGATTATCCATAAACGAGCGGCTCATGAATTTTTGCCGATTATTGTTCAAGCGCTACGAGAGAAAGATGTAGAAGTACGCGGTGATGAACGTGCGGTAACAATCGTTCCAGATCTTGTTCCCGCAGGGGATGAGGATTGGAAAAAAGAGTATATGGATTTTATCATGGCGGTTAAAATCGTAGATGATATCGATGAAGCGATTTCTCATATTAATGTTCATAGTTCACATCACTCTGAAGCGATTGTAACAACAAATTATGCTCATGCTCAGCGTTTTTTACAGCGCATTAATTCAGCCGCTGTTTATGTGAATGCTTCAACGAGATTTACGGACGGAGAAGAGTTTGGTTTCGGGGCAGAAATCGGAATTAGTACACAAAAGCTTCATGCGCGTGGACCGATGGGATTAAAGGAATTAACAACGCTAAAATATATTATTTACGGAGATGGACAAATTCGATAAAAAGAAGAGGCTGGGACGAAAGTATTTTAGACAAAGTAAAAACGAACCACTGATCAAAATTTTTAATCAGTGGTTCGTTTTTTTGTTGGGGTGAACATAGTTTTCCTCTGTTTAAATTCTTCTAGTAGTTGATTGGAGGGCGAGACCAAGAATCCTGGGGGAAAAGCGGAACAGATGAGACCCCGCAGGAGCGCAAGCGACGAGGAGGCTCAGCGGCCGCCCGCGAAAAGCGAAGTCTTGCACGGAAATCAACTACGGTGTCATAAGCCGTTTAGCTCATGAATCCCATTTGTTCGTCTTTAGATGGGATTCATTTAGTATATCCTAAACTCGTCCCTTCATTTTCATTGAATCAGGTTCACTATTTCAATTTGAAAAACGTTATACGTAAAACGTTTTCATAAAAGATGTTTTTATGTTAAATTAAAAATTGTAAATAATCAAACTATTTTTTAACTTTTATATGAATTATGTACGTTTTGTTATCAACCAATAGGGAAGAAAAAATAGGGGGAAGAGAAATATGGCGTTTATGCAATGTGATTTTTTTTCAGAAGTATTGCAAATAAGTACTTCAATGAACGTTTTGATACCGCAGCAAACAAAATCTCAAATTGGTTTACAAACCAATACAAGAAGTGAGAAACACCCTACGCTCTATTTATTACACGGTCTTTCTGATGATCATACGATATGGATGAGAAGAACTTCGATTGAACGCTACGCATCAGAATTAGGACTTGCAGTTGTAATGCCAAATGTAGATCGTAGCTTTTATAGAGATATGGCTTATGGAAAGAAGTATTGGACGTTTGTAACAGAAGAACTTCCTCAATTGGCTAGATCATTCTTTCCGTTATCGGAAAAAAGAGAAGATAATTTTGTAGCTGGTCTTTCTATGGGAGGGTACGGCGCTTTAAAATGGGCGTTTCGCAAACCATATCAATTTTCTGCAGCTGCCAGTTTATCAGGAGTGATGGACGTTGAAGGGCTTGGAGGGCGAGGAGAAGTTCAGTTCTTAGATTATCCTTTGATTTTTGGCATGCCGCCTGTTATTAGACCTGAGGATGATCTTTTCTGGCTGCTTGGAAATCGCCGGCGCTATGGAGAAGTGACTCCGCGTATTTATCAATGCTGTGGAACAGAAGATTTTTTATATCAGGAAAATAAACGTTTTTCCGAGCGATGTAAGCAAGAGCCTATTTGTTTTACATATGAAGAAGGAAAAGGAAGTCACGACTGGGCATATTGGGATCAAAAAATTCAAGATGTGTTAAAGTGGCTGTTTAGTGAAAAGTAGGGAAGGTAGGTTTCGGTGGTTACGACTTCTAGTAGTATAATAAAGAAAAATGTTTACTTGGTCGATAGACTAAAAGGAAATAGGAGTCGGTACGAATGGGGAGAAAAAAAGTCACGATTACAGAAGTAGCGAAAGAAGCGGGTGTTTCATTAGCTACGGTATCAAGAATCTTCAATAATAAAGACGGTAAAATTAAAATCAGTGAAAAAACCAAACAAAAAGTACTAAAAGCAGCAGCTCATTTAGGGTATCAGACGAATCCATTTGCGGCAGCTCTGCGGGCCCAAAAAACAGGGATTATCGGGATATTAATTAGAGATTTAAAAGATCCGTTTTTAATTGAACTATTAAAAAAGGTACAGCAACAAGTCCAAAGTCGAGGGATGGATGTTCTTATTGGACATACGGATTACCAAGAAACAACGGCTGAGCGTCAATTAAATGTTATGATGAACCATTGGTTTGATGGAGTCATTTTATTAGATTATGTAGCCGCTCAGAATCCTTTTGTAGACGTATTAAAAGAATATCAAACGCCCTACGTTTCTCTTACAGGAGACGGTTCTTCTGCACTTTGGCCGATTGTACATGTAGATGATGCGGTGGGAATACAATTAGCTGTTGCTCACTTAACGGACCTTGGTCATAAGAATATCGGGTTCGTTGGAAAAGCTGTAAGCGGAGTCGAGCACCGTCTGTCTCTTTTTCATCAGTATGTACCGTCAGCAAACGCAAAGTTTGTAAAAGAAGATATGAATAACTCAGATGAACTATATCAGTTTATAAATGAGCTAGCTCATCATCCAGAGCCCCCAACTGCGCTTATTTGTGCTACGGATTACATTGCTCTGAAAGTGATACACTGTGCGTGGCAAAACGGGCTTCACGTTCCAGCAGATTTGTCTGTTATAGGGTTTGATGATATTACAGAAGCTAGTGAAGCGCATCCTCCGCTAACAACCATCCGTCAACCGATGGAGAAAATGGCTGAAAAAGCAGTAAACCTCTTACTTCAGCAAATTCAGAATCAGCAAGAAATAGATCAAGTACAGTATAAAATGGCACCTGTATTAGTAGAGCGTGAGACCACAAAACGTATGAATTGATAAGGAATGTATATACTATTCCTGAAAGTGTGAGACAAAAAGTCCACACTTTTTTGCATTAACCATTGCGTCTACTTCCCTCTTTCTTATACACTGTATGCTGTAGGGGAAAAAACCAAGCTTTAATATGTTTGGAGCGATTTGATGACACAACAAAAATTAGATAAATATGAAATTATGGACGTTAGCTTACTAGCAGGTAAAATTATGTTAGAAAGCGGAGCAGAAACGTATCGAGTAGAAGACACAATGATGCGGATTGCAGCGTCTTACGGTATAAAAAAATCCCACAGCTATGTGACGCCAACAGGGATTATGTTTTCACTTGAAACGAAAGAACCGACGAAAACGAAGTTAATTCGTATTTCCGAACGAACGACAGATTTAAAAAAAGTAACCATGGTAAATAGCGTCTCAAGAACAATCAGTCAAGGAAACATTTCCTTGGAGGAAGCGTATGAAATGCTACAAGAAATTGAAGCAACCAACGTAGCTTTTCCACTATGGGTTCAACTTGCAGCTGCATCCATTTCTAGCGGATGCTTTTTAATCATGTTTCAAGGTTTATGGACGGACTTTATTCCAGCTATGTTTTCAGGAGGTCTCGGATTTTTAACCGTGGTGTATTTCCACCGTCTTATTCCGATTCGCTTTTTTGCTGAGTTTACCGCTTCGTTAGTTATTGGACTTTTATCAGCTCTTTTAGTCGCTTCAGGACTAGGCACGCAAATTGATAAAATTATTATTGGGTCCGTTATGCCACTCGTTCCTGGCTTATCCATTACCAATGCAGTGCGAGATTTAATGGCGGGACATTTACTGTCTGGATTATCAAAAGGAGCGGAAGCGTTTCTGACGGCATTCGCTATCGGTGCAGGTATTGCCATTGTATTTACGCTTCTATAGAAGGGAGGCATCATATGCATATCGTAGAGCAGATAATTACAAGTTTTATTGCTTCAGCAGCATTTGGGATCATCTTTAATGTTCCACGTGAATCATTATTAAAAAGTGGCTTTGTCGGAATGATTGGCTGGCTCATTTACTATTTGCTAACGTTCTATGGCGTAGATGAAATTCCAAGCACAGTTGCATCGGCCTTCTTTATTGCTATTATTAGTCAAATTTACGCAAAAATTTATCGAACGCCGATTATTATTTTTACCGTAGCAGGTATTATTCCGCTAGTTCCGGGAGGAACAGCATACGATGCCATGCGTAACTTTGTAGAAAATAACTATAATGAAGCGATTAGTCTTGCAGCAAAAGCCTTTATGATTTCAGGTTCAATTGCCATTGGTATTGTGTTTTCTGAAGTCATCAACCAAATCATTCGTCAGTCTAAATTAAATGCCAAAGCAAAATATCGACCGTAGAGAAGCAAGCTCAAATCAGAGCGTGCTTTTTTTATGAGAAAAATAAAGAGATCCTTCACTTTTTTGTCACAAGAAAGTCACGTTTTAGTCTAAAAACGTTCAAAAAATGTACGTGCATAGCTAAAAAAATAGACTATACTATGTAAATAGAAAGAGAGATATTACATATGTATGTGAAACATTGAGCATATCTCTCGAATTATTATGCTCAATGTTTCACAATGTAAGTAAAAGATGCTCAGAAATGAGCAAAGTATCTATGGAAATGATGAATGTTCTTATATATGAAAGGAGAAAGAAGATGGATACAGTTATACTATCACGTATTCAATTTGCATCAACGACGCTGTTTCATTTTATCTTTGTACCGCTATCTATCGGTCTTGTCTTTTTAGTAGCGATCATGGAAACGATGTACGTAGTAAAAAAAGATGAACAGTATAAAAAGATGGCAAAGTTTTGGGGGCACTTATTCCTGATTAACTTTGCTGTCGGAGTCGTAACAGGTATTTTACAAGAATTTCAGTTTGGCATGAACTGGTCAGAGTACTCAAGGTTTGTAGGAGATGTATTCGGTGCGCCGCTTGCTATTGAAGCACTGCTCGCGTTTTTTATGGAGTCCACTTTCCTTGGACTGTGGATTTTCGGGTGGGATCGTTTGCCTAAATGGCTGCACTGTCTATGTATTTGGCTTGTTAGTCTAGGTACTATTTTTTCGGCGTTCTTTATTTTAACGGCTAATTCTTTTATGCAGCATCCGGTTGGAATGGAGCTAAATAATGGCCGTTTAGAAATGAATGACTTCTTTAAATTGTTAACAAACGGTCAGCTGTGGGTTGAATTCCCTCATACCATTTTAGGTTCGTTTGCAACAGGCGCCTTTTTTATCACGGGTGTCAGTGCTATTATGCTCTTGAAGAAAAAACATTTGGCTTTTGCCAAAAAATCATTTCAAGTTGCCATTATTGTAGGGTTAGTTTCAGGTGTAGGAATTGCGTTATCTGGTCATGAACAGGCTGGATACTTAGTTAAAACACAGCCCATGAAAATGGCCGCAAGTGAAGGATTATGGGAAAACAGCGGAAGTCCAGGCGCTTGGACGGTAACAGCAAATATTCACCCCGATGAAAAGAAAAATACGGGAGAAATCAAAATACCTTATTTATTAAGCTTCTTATCATACGGGAAATTTTCAGGTTCCGTTCCTGGGATGAACGAGCTGCAGGAGCAGTATACGGCGAAATATGGAGCAGGAAATTATATTCCACCCGTTCGGACAACATTTTGGAGTTTCCGCATTATGGCTGGTCTAGGTGGCGTATTATGTGCATTAGGCATTTGGGGCACGTACTTGCTTTCTCGTAAAAAACTTCAGGAGAGCAAACTATTTTTACGTATTATGACGATTGCCATTGCCTTTCCGTTCCTTGGAAGCTCAGCAGGTTGGATTATGACAGAGATTGGTCGTCAGCCTTGGGTTGTATTTGGCTATATGAAAACGGAAGATGCCGTGTCTCCTGGTGTAACAGCAGGTGAATTGCTGTTTTCTATTATCTCGTTTTCATTCTTTTATTTAATTTTAGCTGTGATTATGGTGTTCTTGTTTGTTAAAGAAATTAAAAAAGGTCCAGATCACGATCACGAAGCACATACAAAAGTAGTATCAACTGATCCGTTTACCAAGGAGGGATACAATGTTTTCTCTTAATGAATTCTGGTATTTACTAGTATCCATTCTGTTTGTTGGTTTTATCTTTTTAGAAGGCTTTGATTTTGGGATTGGAATGGTGTCTCGTTTTTTAGGAAGAAACGACTTAGAGCGACGAGTTTTTATTAATACAATCGGTCCTTTTTGGGATGCAAATGAAGTTTGGCTAATTTCAGCAATCGGTGCTATGTTTGCCGCTTTTCCAAACTGGTATGCAACGCTATTAAGCGGGTCATATGTTCTTTTTGTTCTTCTTTTGCTTTCGCTTATTGGCCGCGGTGTAGCATTTGAATTTCGAGGGAAAGTTGAAAAACAAGCGTGGAAAAATGCATGGGATTGGGTTATCTTCTTTGGAAGTCTTTTTCCACCGCTCATTTTTGGTATCTTATTTTCAGCGCTAATGAAAGGACTGCCTGTTGAGCGCAACATGCAAATGAATGCGGGCTTTTCGGATATTGTTAATCTATATACCATCACAGGCGGCGTTACGTTAACAATGCTTTGCTTATGGCACGGACTTATTTTTGCCACGATCCGTACGATGGACGATATTAGAGATCGTTCACGGAAAGTCGCTATGAAGCTTTTGCCTGTAAATGCCTTATTACTTCTTATCTTTTCAGGCATGACGTTTTTTGAAACAGATATATTCAGTAATCATAGCCGCTTGATGCTATATACATTTTTCATCGGTATTTTCGTGTATTTACTAGCAGGATTTTTCCTTACACGTAAAAAAGATGGATGGGCATTTGCTATGTCTGGCTTAATTTTAATTTTATCAATTTCCTCTATATTTGCAGGATTGTTTCCAACCGTTTTGGTTAGTTCAATCAATGAAAGCTATAGTTTAACGATTCATAATGCAGCATCAGGGAATTATTCCTTAAAAATTATGTCTTACGCTGCTATTGGATTACTGCCTTTTGTGTTAGGTTATCAAATTTGGAGCTACTACGTTTTCAGAAAACGTGTAGATCATAAGGAGCATATGGAGTATTAATGGGTAGAAATTTAATGGTTTACAACGGAATAAAAATGGTTCTTGCCATGTTAATAGGGCTTATTACTATTCAAAGTGTAGCCATTATTTTTCAAGCTAAGTGGCTCGCCGAAGTAATTACTGCTCTTTTTCATGGTGAAAGTTTAACTTCGCAGACAAAAGCAATCGGATTGTTTTTGTCTGCCTTTATGATTCGTCAGATCGTAGGTTTTATAATAAAAAAAACAGCATATCAATTTGGAGTCAAAACGACGCAGGAACTTCGTTTGATAGTCATGCAAAGCATTTTTTCATTAGGACCGCGTTTTACCAAAGATGAAGGAACAGGAAACTTGGTGACGCTCATCACCACAGGCCTACAGAAGCTTCGCGCTTATCTCGAGCTGTTTTTGCCTAAATTGGCCGCCATTAGCGTTACACCTTGGCTAGTGCTTGCTTTCGTCTGGTACCATGATCGGCTTTCAGGCATTATTTTACTTGTGACCATGCCAATTTTAATTTTATTTATGATTTTGCTTGGATTGGCTGCACAAAAAAAAATAGATAGCCAATGGGAGACATATCACGTGTTGTCCAACCACTTTGTAGATTCGCTTCGAGGGTTAGAAACTTTAACATTTCTCGGGAAAAGTAAGGAACATGCTGAAACGATTGAAAGAGTCAGTGACCGTTATCGAAAAGCGACAATGGGAACGCTCCGAATTGCTTTTTTATCTACGTTTGCTCTAGATTTCTTTACGATGTTATCTGTAGCCATCGTGGCTGTTATGCTTGGTTTGCGGCTGGTGAACGGGTCTATGACATTAGAACCTGCACTTATGATTTTATTGCTGGCACCTGAATATTTCCTGCCGATACGAGAAGTCGGAAACGATTACCATGCAACATTAGACGGAAAAGAATCCGGAGATGCATTACTTAAGATTGTGAAGCGGGCCGAAAAACCGTCCGCTAAAAAAGAAGCTGTTCCTAGTTGGACTGAAAGCAGTGAACTTCAATTAAGGCATATCACTGTAAAATATGACGAAGAGCATCCACCTTCTCTTGAAGATGTGTCACTGCATGTTAAAGGAATGAAGAAAATTGGAATCATCGGAAAAAGCGGAGCTGGAAAATCGACGCTTATTAATATACTAAGCGGCTTTGTACAATCTACAGAAGGCTCTGCCGAAGTAAACGGCGTGCCAATTGATTTACGCTCAGATGCTTGGCAAAAGCAGATTACGTATATCCCTCAGCACCCATTTATTTTTAATGGAACAGTAAAAGAAAATATTGAATTTTATCAAGACAGAGGCGGCTCATATGATTATGAAGATGCTTTAACGAAAGCAGGACTTTTATCAACGGTTCAACAGATGCCTAAGAAGGAAAATGAAATGATAGGGGATGGGGGACGGCAGCTTAGCGGCGGCCAAGCTCAAAGGATTGCTCTAGCAAGGGCATTTCTAAGCGACCGTCCTATTATTATGCTTGATGAACCAACGGCACAAGTCGATATTGAAACGGAATATGAATTAAAGCAAGATATTTTAACGATGTTCCAAGATAAGTTATTTATTTTAGCTACGCACCGTCTGCATTGGATGAAAGACATGGATCTCATTGTTGTAATAGAGGACGGAAAGGTTGCAGAAATCGGTAATCATCAAGAACTGATTCAAAAAAAAGGAGCTTACTATCAATTTTTACATGAAGAGGAGGAGATATGATGAAATATAAAAGTTGGATATGGCCCTACTTTAAAACATATAAATATCGTATCTTTTCTATCTTATTACTAAGCATGTTAACGATTGGTTCTGCTTGCGCGCTAATGTTCACGTCAGGTTATTTGATTTCAGCTTCTTCCTTACGGCCAGAAACGATTTTATTGGTGTATGTTCCAATTGTACTTGTGCGTACATTTGGTTTAAGCCGAGCCGCTTTCCGTTATGCGGAGCGTCTTGTCAGTCACGATTTTATTCTTCGCATTTTAGCTAAAATGCGTACACGTCTTTATCATTTGATTGAACCGTTAATTGCTACATCTCGCTATCAAACAGGAGATGTTTTAGGCGTTCTCGCAGAAGATATTGAAAGTTTACAAGACTTGTTCTTGCGTACCATTCTTCCAACAATTTCAGCTGTTATTTTATACGTTATTTCGATTGTAGCTTTAGGATTCTTTAGCCTAAAGTTTGCATGTTTGATTGCCATCTATTTATTTTTATTAGTAGTAGTGATGCCGCTTTTTTCCCTTTGGCATATGAAGGCAGCCAATCAGCGATATAAATCAAGCAAAGCACAGTTATATGCCAAGGTCACAGACGGCTTTTTAGGAGTGGCTGATTGGGTGTTAAGCGGTCAGCAGCAATCATTTTTTCATTCGTATAACAAAACAGAAAATGAGTTAGACGGCATGGATCGCAAGCTTAAACTATGGACGTATTACCGAGAATTGTTTGGACAACTTATTGTGGCAGGTTTAATTGTCACAATGATTTGGTTTGGGGCTTCTCTTTTTGCAGATAAAGAGCTTGCAGGTGTGTTTATTGCTGCTTTTATTTTAGTAGTATTTCCTTTATCTGAAGCGCTGCTGCCAGTATCTAATGCGGTAGAAAAGATTCCTCAGTTTGAAGAATCATTAAATAGAGTACAGACAATGGAAAAGAACTGGGAAGCTGTGAAGGAAAAGAAAAAACATACTCTTTCTCTACCTTATGAAGGTTCATGGAATTCGGTTAGATTAAAAGTTGAGCATGTAAGCTTTCGCTATAGTAATGAGGAGGAGTCAGTCATTCATGATCTTTCATTTCAAGTCGAGCAAGGGAAAAAAATTGCGATTCTTGGCAAGAGTGGAGCTGGAAAATCGACTCTATTAAAGTTGCTGCAAGGCTCCTTAGCACCTACAGAAGGCACAGTTCAACTAAACGGTCAGTCTGTTGCTGAAGTTCGTGAAGATGTACCAAAACTCATCTCTGTATTAAATCAAAATCCTTATTTATTTAATACAAGCGTAGCCAACAATTTATTACTAGCTAATGAAGAGGCCACAAAAGAAGAAGTAATTGAGGTCATGAAGCAAGTGAATATGCACTCCCTTGTGGAAGGTTTGCACCAAGGATATCAAACGCCGATGCTCGAAACAGGTCAGCGCTTCTCGGGAGGAGAACGTCAGCGGATTGCGTTAGCACGCGTTCTGCTTCAGCATACGCCAATTGTTATGCTAGATGAGCCAACTGCAGGGTTGGATGCTATGACTGAAAAGCGTCTGTTATCCACTATCTTTGAAACTCTTCAAGATAAAACCTTAATTTGGGTTACGCACAATTTAGTTGGGATGGAAAAAATGGATGAAATCTTATTTTTGCAAGATGGTAAGATAGCCATTCGAGGAACGCATGATGAATTACTGGCGACGAACAGTCACTATCAAAAGCTATATAAATTGGATCATCCGGCAAAAAGCCTTTAGCAGAAGCTAAAGGCTTTTTATTATTTGATCATAAAGTGAAATTCGACAAATACGAGTAAAATATGTGTCGAATGAAAGAAAACGGCTTGGATTCAAAGAAAAGAGTATGCGTTTAGCATTTTTGAAAAAGTGGTAAAACAAGGTAGTGTTTGTTTCTTCCTGTATAACATCGGTTTATTTTAGGGAAAATATATACACATTATGCGAACGAGAGAAGGAAGATACAATGGAACCTATGCTTATACATATCACGCTCGTAGTGGGACTAGGAGTTCTATCTCAGTGGCTGGCTTGGAGATTTAAGTTACCAGCAATTGTCGTGATGTCAATTATCGGACTGCTAACAGGCCCTATTTTAGGTTTAATTGATCCTAAAGCACAGTTTGCTCAGCTTTTTGATCCTTTTGTATCGATTGCTGTAGCTGTTATTTTATTTGAAGGCAGCTTGAACTTAGACATGAGAGAGGTAAGGGGAATCGAAAAGCCCGTGTTTCGCATTGTGACGCTCGGAGCCATGCTAGCTTGGATTTTAGGCTCTTTAGCTGCTCATTATATAGCAGATTTATCATGGGCGGTGGCAATTGTTATCGGAGGGCTTTTTATTGTGACGGGTCCAACCGTGATTTTACCTCTTTTACGACAAGCTAAATTAAAACCAAAACCAGCAGCGATTTTAAAATGGGAAGGTATTATTGTTGATCCATTTGGTGCACTGCTGGCCGTTTTTTCGTTTGAAATTGTTCAATTTTTAGTGCTGAGAGAAGTGAGTGGAAAAACAATTCTCTTTTTCTTTGCAGCTTCTATTATTGCTGTTTTAATAGGATGGCTTCTTGGCCGCGGAATAGGGTGGATGTTTCAAAAGGGGCATATTCCAGAGTATTTAAAATCTCCGGTCGTATTTATTGTTGTTATTGCCTGCTTTACGATAGCTGATGAAATTAAGCATGAAACAGGTCTTCTAGCAGTGACAGCGATGGGGATTACCCTTGCTAATATGCATATTTCATCTATTAGTGATATGCGACATTTTAAAGAGAACATTTCGGTTCTATTGACTTCTACTATTTTTATCATGTTAACGGCTGGACTGACGATGAAGACCATTACTGAAATTTTTCATTGGAATATTATTTTGTTTGTTTTACTTATGCTGTTTATTGTAAGACCTGTCTCCATCTTTTTATCAACGGTAGGGACAGATTTATCTATAAAAGAAAAAATACTGATTGGCTGGATTGCCCCGCGCGGCATTGTGGCGTTAACGGTCTCAAGCTACTTTGCGAAAGTACTAATCGATGAAGGATTTAAAGATGCTTCCATCCTAACAACACTGACATTTGCTTTAGTGTTTGCTACGGTTTGTGCACACGGTTTTTCCCTTTCATGGCTAGCTAAGAAGCTTGATTTATCAATTGGAGAAGAACCTGGTATTTTGCTTGTAGGAAGCAATGATTTTACGGTTGCCTTTGCTTCTAAGTTAGAGCAGCTGGGCTATCCAGTGTTAGTTGCTGATTCTTCGTGGGAGCGGTTAAGAGTTGCGCGCAGAGCGGAAGTAGATGTGTATCACGGAGAAGTTCTAGCTGAGCAAACGGAATATCATCTAGATTTAACTCCTTATGAATACGTGATTGCTGCAACTGAGTTAGATGCATATAATGCACTTGTTTGTACTGCTTTTCTTCAAGATATGGGACGGAACAATGTTTTTCAATTGAGTATTCGTGATCAAGAAGATTCAAGAGAAGATGTCGATGAAATTATGCACACTGTAAGAGGACGCATGCTCTTTAAGAAAGGAATTACGTGGGAGTTTCTGCATCATAAAATGGAGCACGGATATACGATTTACAATACAAAAATTACGGATGAATATACGTATGAAACATATCTTGAGGAGAAAAGCGATGATTCTCTTTTACTAGCAGTAAGCAAGCAAGGAAAGGCATTGAGTTTTTTTGCTCATGATCAAGAAATAAACGTTAATGCGGGTGATACGGTGTTAAGCCTTCAGCCATTAAAAAGATAAAAAAACAGGCCTTCAATGGCCTGTTTTTTTTATGCTTGTCTTTGTTTAAAATGAATGACGAACAGATAAGCAGCAACTGCTGCAAAATAGATGGTAACGGCTGGTGCGGTGAAGACATGCCCAGCTACAAAAGCAATTCCAAGAGCTAATACAATTGCTGTACTATACATCATAAAGCTTTCATCAAGAAGCTGTGACGGGTCTTTAAATAATCGAACCAATACAGTTAAACCAACTACTAGAAGTGGAAGAACCCATAGTAAAAATCCGATGATACCTAAAGAGAAAAACAGATCATAAAAATCCATTTCAATCATCTTTGGCGGAAGCTGTTTTGTATAGTCACCAGAAAAGCCCATACCTATCATTTTTCTTGCAATAGGTGCTTTTGCATACTCTTCCTTATGATGAGCTAAAAATTGCTCACGGCTGCTTAGAATCAGATTTTGAATATCTTTGTCATCTAAATTTGATTCCTTTTGCTTTTTCTTTTTAGCCGGCTTTTCTTTTTCTTTCTTTTCCGGCTTTTCTTGTTTTGTTTTCTCTTTTTTAGCCTCTAACATATCGATGTGCGTATATGTGTTTTTATAAGCTGGAGAAATCGGAGTGGTTGCTCCTGTTACAATTAAAAGCAGAATTGAGATTACTAAGTTGGCTTTAATTAAGCTGCGTTTATTCGTAAATAATTTTGCAAATAAGACAACTGTTGCTACAACTAAAGAAAGAATAACGGCACCTAAGCCTACTTTCGTTCCAAGCATGATGGACGAAACGGCTAACAAGATAAAAGGAATCCAGTAATAAGCTTTTGAAAACGAACGTACTTTATCTAAAGCTAAAAGCAGTGTGAGAGGAAGCAAAATAGCAATGGTTGCTCCTAGCTCATTCGCTGCATAAAACCAGCCTTTGAATCCAATTTTATTATACTGATAACTCTCTAGTGCTGTACCTGTTAGCATTGTACCAATAAAAACAATACTGATGATGAGTGAAGCAGTCAATAAGTTTTTGCTCAGTATTCTTTTTACATCCACAGACGATCGATAATGTGAAAACATCACAATCATTCCAAGTAAGGTAACGTTCATATAAACAACCTTATTGAAAAATTTAATTTCTTGCCCAATATAATAAGGATCTTTCCATTGATGATTTAAGTAGATATTGAGTCCAAGAAAGAGTGCAAAAACAATAAGGTAGATAATCGAATATCTAGCCCATTTTGATTGTTTGGCAAACACTAAAAGTAGGACACCCGCAAAAATCATATATAGAAAGCGAATAACAACCCCAATTGAGAGACCACTATCCATGTTCAAAACCATGTACGTCGTTAGCATATCAATAATTGGCTGAATTGAAATAAAACCAACGAACAGAAAAAATAACCAGTATGTGTTCTTCATATAGTACTCTCCTGTTTTACGTGAATTAACGTTTTCTTTTAACTAAAAGCATAACACCTTCTACTCTGCATAATAGCGTCGACATTAAGTATACTAAACCACCTGCAAGACAGACAATACCAAATCGTAAGATAACATGTAATGAATTCAAAAATGCGATGTCCTTCAAGAAGAACATGAGGATAGCAACAGGTACGGAAGCTAAAAGAATTTTTCCTGTTTCTTTCACTAGATATCCGTAATGGAAGTGATTGACTTGTTTTGCCAGCATAACGAATACGATGGCCGTGTAGAAAAAGGCAACCACTGACATGGAAAGTGCTAATCCTTGGTATCCCATAAATTTAGTAAAAATCATGTTAAAGATGATATTTAACACAATAGATAATAAGCCTGCTCTCATAATAAGATAACCTTTTTGAAGAGAATAAAATCCTTTTGCAAGAACAGCTTGCAGCGAATAGAAAAACACTGAACCTAGGTAATAATAAGATACATCCGTTGTTTTTAAAGTTGAATTTGCGTCAAATGCACCGCGCTGATAAGCAATCATTACAATGTCTTTCATATAAAAGATCATAATAACAATCGTTGGAATCAGCAGCATCAGCATAAACGTAATCCCTTTTTCAATTCCTGATTTAAAGCGTTCTTCATCTTTTTCAGAAATGGCTCTTGCAATCAGTGGATAAATAATGGTTGCGACCGTCACCCCGAATATTGCCTGGGGAATACTTACAAGTCTGAAGGCGTAATTTAAGTATGAAATAACACCTTCACCAAAGGAGCCAGCAAAGAAGAAGTTTACAGTTAAATTAATTTGACCGACCATAATGGTCACACCGACAGGGATGAATACTTTATAAAAAGCCACTACTTCATCACGGTCAATTTTTTGCTTCCATAACAGCAGATGCTGCGGTTTAAAATAGACAACTTTAATTAAGAAAGAAGCAATTGTTCCTACAAAATAGCCAAGAGCAATTGCATAGCCGCCCATGATTGAATGTAATAGGATTGTACTTAAAATCGTAAATAGTACAACAACCGTCTGAGAAAACACGGAGAAAGAATATTGGCTTCGTGCATCAAATACACCTTCGTATACGGCATTCACTCCAACTAGTGAAAGAGATAAAAAGTACATAACGCCCGTATAAATTCCTAGTTCAATTGCTGCTTTGGAAAAATTAGAGTACGAAGCGGGAAAGTAAAAGAAAGCAGCAATTGATCCGAGAACCGAAATAATGAAACAAATAAGAAAGGTTGATTTAACAATATTAGTCAAATGAACCTTTCCTTTATTTTCTTTTTCATAGCGTAAATAACTAGGAATAAATGCATCCTTCATCCCCGTTAACATAAATAAAATAAAAGCGTTTGGAATAATCATTGCTGCGTTGTATGAATCGACGATATAACTTGTACCGAAATAGTTAGCAATAACTAAATCACGAATCATACTAGAAAATTTCAAAAATAATGTTGATATGAGCAGTAAAATGCTCGCGAATTTTAAGTTTTTCATGCGAAACTCCTACCTTTTCAAGTTATCTCATCAACTATTAGCAATAAAGAAGCATCCGACAATTAAAAGAATACAGCCGATAACTTGTTTTGTTGTAACTTTTTCTTTAATTAAAAAGTAACCGAATGTTAATGTCCAAATATACGTAATAGACGTGAGCGGAAATACAATAGAATAAGGTAACAGCGTTAAAACATACACATTAAGCAGAGCTGCCGCCCCGTAAAAAAGGCCGCCACCCACAAAGCAAATAACCGCTAGCTTTATCTTTTTTTCATTTAAATACGTAGAAATATACTTGAAAAAGACAGCTCCAACTGAACCTAAAAGGGTCATAATAAGTAAAAGCGGGATACTATTCATCTTGGCCACCTACTAAAATTACACCTACGATAATAATAAGAGTACCGACCAGCTTCATAGGGCTAATGGTTTCATTTAATAGAAAGAAACCATTAGCAATGCTGATTACGTATCCTAGGCTTAAAAATGGATGAAGTAAGGAAACTCTTTCAAATTTAAAAGCGGCAATCATAAAAACGGCTCCTAATCCATAAAGAAAAAAACCAATAATTAAATTTAAGTTAAATGAAGCTTCGGACAACTTCCAAAAAAGTTGTCCAACAGCTGTAAACAGGGAAGCCACGATAATGAGTGTGATTCCTAGCTTTTTGTTGTAATTGCTCTCCATCAGGGGGTCACATCCTTTTCTTTCTGATCAAATCGGATAAAAGGAAGACCAATAAAGAAGAAAGACACAAATACGCTTGCTAATAAATATCGAAAATCTTGAGCCGGCAATGCCGCAAGAACAGAAAGCGTGTTAAGAGCCCAAGGAATGACGATAATAAGTGACGTAATTCCTCTTCGAATCACTAGCATTAATGAAAATAATAAAATGACACAGTGATAAAAAGCTGGTTTCCATAAGAATGTAAAAACAGGGTGCTTAAAAATAGCTAAGTAAGCATTGGCAGTATGCGTAATAAACGGCTCAATTACTTTATTTTTAAGACCTAAATCATTGCCGTAATAAATGTTGGTTACATACGTATCTGTGTAGCCATCTTTAAAAGGATTGATTTGCCATACTAAAGCTGTTTGTTTGAGAAAGCCTTCCGTTGCTAGATAAGGATTTTTGATAACAATGCTAGCATAATTCTTAAAGTAAAGACCTAAATCATTAAAAATAAACTTGCGGTCGTAGTATTTCCAAGTGAATTTAATAGGATCGCTTTTATATGGATTGTACTTTTCTTTCCACAATTCAATAGGGAGCACTTTATTAAAATATTCACGCTCTTCTTTTGACATCTGCCCATCATTTGAAATGATGTTTGCAATTTGTTGAGTTGGAATAGACAAAGCTTCATTTGGATCCGAAGGCTGTACATCAAGCCACGTGAACACAGGGCCTGTAACAATCTTTTGTAAAATAAAAACAACTAAGAAAATCGTGACAAGAGGTTTCCAATTTTTTCTGAATAAGACGATCATTAAAAGGAAAGTCAAAATAAATACAGGAAAACCATTATGTCTAAAGAAAGCTACTCCAAATGCGGAAAGTAAAAGTAAGAAAAAGCTTGCTTTGCTTTTAATCCAAGCACCTTTTGATAAATAGATTTTTGCAATATTCACTGTAAAAAACAGCAGAAAAGCACTGTATAAAATATCTTTCCAAATAATAATTGAAAAGATTAAAAAGCTTGGAATAATGACAATAATAGCTGTTAAAAGTCCAATCATAACAGGATGTGCTTTGCGTTTAATGAAAAAGTCAAACGTATAGGCGTATATGCTTACTACAACAACAATTTGCGTGAACGCTACAATTCCTGGGTTATCCCATATTTTTGTCAGCAGCATAATCAGCCACGTAATCATAATAGGGTGCCAATCGTTAAATTCTCCGTTATGTGCCTGTCTCCACTGTGCTAATGAATCGGGAGTCATGGCCGCTGGGAAAAAGGCGAACCAGTAATATAGACTAACAGCTAAAATAAGAATCGTAACAATTCCTAGGTAACGCTTTGGGTGTGCAAATGTATAGTGAAAATCGTTTATTTGCTTGATAGCGCTGAGTACAGCGGCCGTCAGCAGCATTGCTAATAGAGTACGACTGATGGCATATAAAACGAGTAAGAAAATAGTTGAGCTCGTCATATGTAAGTTATCTAAAAGTGAAAACTGTACGATAAACGAAAAAACAATCAGCAATAGCCATTCTAGCGGTTTAAATGAAGCATAAGCTCTATTTTTATAAATAAAAATAGAGCTTATGATGGTAAATACAAGTGCAGCAAAAAGGGAAAGATAGTGAACACCGTCTGGATTACCAATACTTAAACCGATAAGAATAATTAAAGCTGTTACTGTAAGCAGTAAAATACTTTTTTTATTCTTCATCATTGTTATTCTCCTACTTGTTCAATCTGTTCAATTTTTTTATTTAGTTCTAATTCATATTGCTTGCGGTTTAATGAAGCGATTGTATCTAGAATTAATCCACAGACGAAAGATAAAACACCTAACACCATCAATCCAGTTGCTAAGATAGATGACGGTACTTTGGTAATGAAGCCTGTATCAAAAAATTCATAAAGTACCGGAGCACCAACAGCTAATCCTGCGACAATAAACAACACTGTCCAAATGGAGAAGAACTGAAGCGGCTTGTACTCTTTAAATAACGTAAAAATCATTCGTAACACTTTAAATCCATCAGAGAACGTATTAAGTTTCGATTCGCTGCCTTCAGGTCGATCGCGATAATCGATCGCGATTTCTTTGAGACGGAAGCGTTTATCTAACGCGTGAAGACTCATCTCTGTTTCAATTTCAAATCCCGGGCTCATCACAGGTATTGATTTTACAAATAATTTATCGTACGCACGATAACCTGTCATGATATCTTTAATGTTACTTTTGTACAGGCCATTAATTAAAGAACGTACCAAGTTGTTACCAAAATTATGGAAAGCACGTTTGTTTTCTTCGAGATACGTTCCGTTTGATAAACGATCTCCAATGACCATGTTAGCTTCTCGATTTCTAATAGGCTCAATTAATTGATGAACGAATTCTGCAGGATACGTGTCATCTCCATCTACCATGACATAACAATCTGCATCAATTTCTTGAAACATCGAACGTACAACATTTCCTTTTCCTTGCTTGAATTCTTTTTTGACGATTGCCCCGTGTTCAAGTGCAATTTCACTTGTGCGATCTTTTGAATTGTTATCGTACACATAAATATCTGCACTAGGCAGTTCGCGTTTGAAATCGTCAATTACTTTTCCAATTGTTACTTCCTCGTTATAACAAGGAATTAAAACTGCGACTTTCATTTTTCCACCTCATCAAAAAAAATTGTTGGGAGTTGTTCAGCAATTACATCTACTGTGTAGCGGTTTGCTGTTTGTAACGCCTGTTGAGACATTTGCTGTTTCACATCTTCAGGAAGATTAATAAAAGCCTGTAGCTGTGAAGCTAGTTCCTCTACATTTTTAGGCTCAAAGAATAGACCATTCTTTCCGTCTATAATGTAATCTTTTAGACCACCAATCTGACTCCCAATTACGGGTGCTCCGCAAGCCATAGCTTCGAGGCCGACTAAGCCCAAACTTTCTCCTTTTCTTACGGTCGGAAACACGAATGCTTCAATCGCATTATATACGTAAGCAAGAGAGGACTGAGGAAGGAGAGGGAAATGGATGACTTTTTCCTCTAGACCTAGAGTCTTGATCATTTCCTTAAAGGCCGCTTCATCTTTTCCGCTTCCAACGTATAGGTATTTGTAAGAAGTGGGCATTTGTTGTTCAGCTTTTGCAATTGCTTGCAGGTAGTATTCCCATCCTTTACCCACATCAATGCGGCTTACACATCCAAGATAACGGATAGTAGGGTCCAAGTTTAGTTCTTGATAAGCTTTGCTTTTATCTGCATAAGGGTGAAACAGATCTTTATTCACTCCTCCGCTTGGAAAAATATAAATTGGGTTATGAACCTTATATTTCTCTTCAACGAGCCCTTTATAATAAGGAGAAGGAGTAATAATTTTAGTGGAATGTTGCAATAAGTCATTTACTCTTGGCTGATACTTTTCCTGTGAAGGTACTTCAGGTACAACGTCTGAACCATGAACGTTTGTCACAATCCTCACATTCTTCTTTAGCTTTTTAAGAATCAGCAGCGGAAGAGCATTATGAGATGCATAATGTACGTAAAGGTAGTCGTAGTTTTTTGTCAAGCCCGTCAAGACGACATTAGCATAATGAGAAGCATAGCTAAAAAGCTTGCTTAATTTACTTGTCTTTTTTTGCATGACAATTTTATCAACTTGAATACCATGTTGAACTAAAATTTTTTCAGTGTTTTGAACAAATACACCATAGCTCGGGAATTGTTCCGAAGGATACATATTTGAAATCAACAAAATTTTCATGATTGTTTCACACCTATTTTTCTTTATTAGTTTATGATAATGACAACGGGTGTTCATTTAAATAGAGCTTACATGTATCGTCTTACTATTAAGTTGAGCGATTTCATTGATAAACATGCAAAAATGGGTTGCATATCGCCAACATCACAATATTATAGCACACCTACTTTTTAAAATGCGAAAGTTTATCGGACACTTCTAAAACGATAGATAAAGCAGTAAAGAAGATGATTTTCACATCATCATAATCACACGAAAAAAAGCGAACGCTATTGGTTCGCTTTATGTTACTTATTTCACTTCAACGCTTACCCCAAAATGGTCGGAAACAACGGGATAATGTATGCCGTTAAACACCACAGTTGATGAATGAATATCCTGCGCATGACTCGATAGAATTAGATCAAGGCGCAGTGCCCGTTCATTATCATCCCATCCAGCAATGTTACCTTTAACTGTAATACCGCTGTCTTTTTTGTTCGATAGATTATACGTATCATAGAGGCCTTGGCTCAACAGGTAGTCGTAACCTTCATTTCGTCTATGAGCGTCATTATTAAAGTCTCCGAGTAGGAAAAATGGGTTATCTTTGTGTACATGAGCTAGCAGCGTATCAACTTGCTGCTTGAACGGCTCTTCCTCGTCATCCCACCAGCCAAGATGACAAGAATAAAACGTAAGAAGTTCTTTTTCATATTCGATTGTGGCTCCAACAATTCTTCTCGTTTTCCAATAGTCAATATTTGACGTTTGTGAAACAAAAAATGAATGCTCTTCAATAATCGGGTGTTTCGTTAAAATGGCAATTCCTTCTTCATACACTTCATAGCCTATATGAGATAAATCCCATACCAATTGATAGTCTTCACCTTGCTTACCCAGTTCTTTTGCTAAAAGCCAAGCGTAATTATCGCTGCGAATGTAGTCATATACATAAGGTGCGTCTACTTTTTGGCTTACTTCCTGTAAAGCAATGACATCATATTTTTCTTTTTTAATTACTTCAGCTAGACAAGATAACTTGTCTAGCTGATTTTCCTCTTGCCAAGAGTGGCAATTTAACGTTAATAGCTTCATTATGTTAAGCTCCTAACAAATCTTGAATGTCGGATTTCAAAACATCCGCTTTAGGTCCATAAATAGCTTGTACCCCTTTATCTTTCAAGATTAAACCAAGGGCTCCGTTTTGTTTCCACTCACTTTCTCCTGCAACGGCATGTATATCTTTTACCGTTACACGTAAGCGAGTCATACAAGCATCAACATCTTCAATATTGTTTTCTCCGCCAAGCAGTCCAATAATGACTGGTGCAAGCGAATCATTTTTTACCTTCTTGCTGCTTGTTGCAGTTGTTTCTTCATCAATATAGTTTCCGTTACGTCCCGGCGTTGGGAAGTTAAAACGTTTAATTAAGAAGTTTGCCACTCCAAAATTTAAGCCAAAGAATACAAGGCAGGCGATGACAAAGTTCATTAAGTCAGCCCATAGTCCGGCTTTGATAATCATTGGTGTACGTGTTAATAGTTCAATTACGCCAAATGAGTGTACGCGAACATGAACAATATCAACAATGGCAAAAGCCAGTCCCGTCATAATTGCATATACGACATATAAAAGAGGTGCTGCGAACATGAACATAAATTCGATCGGTTCTGTTACGCCTGTTAAGAAAACAGCTAGTCCAGCTGAAAGGAACATTGAACGATATTTTGAACGTTTGTCAGGATCTACGTTACGATACATTGCTAAAGCGATTCCAATTAGCGACGCACAAGACAAAATCATCTGTCCTACTTTAAAGCGTGCAGGTGTAACGTCATGTAATAACTGCTTGTAGCTTTCCATATCTCCTGCAGCGCGGAAGTTATTTAAATCTGCAATCCAAGCAAGCCATAAAGGATCTTGACCGGCCACCGTGGAACCTGCTCCAGAACCTGTTAAAATTTTGTACGTTCCGCCTAGCTCCGTGTAGTTCATAGGAACTGTCAGCATATGATGAAGACCAAATGGAAGAAGCAGACGTTCTAATGCTCCGAAAATAAATGGTGCTAGAATAGGAGCTGTATCTCTAGATGTTGCAATCCACTGTCCGAAGCTGTTTAATGAACCTTGGATAAACGGCCATACAATGGATAAAAGCAGTGCCGTTACAACTGAACCACCGATGACCACAAATGGTACGAAGCGCTTGCCGTTAAAAAACGAAAGGGCTTCAGGCAATTTATCATAGTTATAATATTTATTGAATAAATTTGCGCCTAAAAAACCAGCGATAATTCCTACGAATACTCCCATGTTAAGAGCGGGAGATCCTAAAATAGATGTGAAGTAGTCTTTTACTACTAACTCTTGTCCAAACAGTGATTGAACCGTTGCTTTTGGATCTGAAAGCATTTCTGCTTGAACTCCGAAAATAGCTCCTGTAATTCGGTTAATAAGAACGAATGCAATAAGTGCAGCAAATGCACCTCCAGCACGTTCTTTAGCCCAAGACCCCCCGATAGCAACAGCGAACAAGATGTGAAGATTTGTAATGATACCCCAGCCTATATCTTCCATCACGCGTGCAATTGTTTGTACAGCAGTGATGTCTCCCCCAGTCATTGCAACTAGCTTTCCAAGTGAAATCATAATACCAGCTGCGGGCATAACCGCTACTACTACTAATAAAGCCTTACCAAATTTCTGCCAAAAATCAAATGAAAAGAACTTTTTCATAGTTTTTCCCCTTCCCCTATGTATGGGTTTTCATTTTATTTTTTGATAAACTATATTTCTAAGATAGTGCAACCGTTTGCATAACCTTATTGTAATAAAAGGGCTTTCATAATGCAAGACTGTAATTTCTCTTTTTTTGAAAAATTTATTCATAAATCATAAATGATGAAAAAAAATTTATGATAAAGTGAACGATATCAACGGTATTTTAACATGATGGAATGTAATCAAAGCATTCAATTAATGGCATAAAGACAAGTGCAGAGGAGGATAATATGAAAAAAGAAGGGTTACAAGCGATTATTTTTGATTTAGACGGTGTTATTGCAGATACGGTACATTTATATTATAAAGCAAATAAAAAAGTAGCAGATCAACTTAACGTTTCATTTTCTGAAGAACTGAATCAGCAGCTGCAAGGGATCAGCCGAGTGAAAACTGTAGAGCTCATTGCTGCACAAGGCAACGTATGTCTCACAGTGGAAAAAAAAGAACAGCTTGCTGATGAAAAGAATAAGCATTATCAAGCATTAATAAAGGAAATGACAAAGAGTCACTTACTTCCAGGAATACAATTGTTGTTAGAGGATTGTAAAAAACAAGGTATTAAAATGGCGATTGCTTCTTCTAGTTCAAATGCAAATACTGTAATAGATTCGCTAGGAATACGTTCTTTTTTTGATTGCATTGTGAATGTGAGAAAAATAAAGAAGGGAAAACCAGATCCAGAAATATTTTTGACAGCTGCCGATCAATTACAAGTAAAACCCTATGCATGTGTGGCGATAGAAGACGGAGAGGCCGGTATAAAAGCTATTAATCAAACAGATATGGTTTCTATCGGCGTTGGTAAGCATCTGAAGGAAGAGGATGTGAATTTTCACGTATATTCAACAGCTGATTTGCATTTAAAGACGATCAAAGAGGTTTTCGAAAAAGCAAGAAAAGGAACAGATTATAACAGCGCGTATACAAAAAATTAGTAAATCTTTTACATGCAAGTAGCAAAGCGCAAAAAAACATATGCTAGAATAAAGTAAGAGAGCAAAGATACATAGGAAGGGGTACATCATGATTAAATGTATTGCGATCGATATGGATGGAACGTTAGTAAATAGTGAACAAGTTGTAAGTAAAGAAAATGCCCAAGCGATTAAGACAGCTCAAAAGGCAGGGGTGGAAGTTGTTGTTGCTACGGGACGTTCTTATGAAGAGGCCCGCTATGTTTTAGAAGAAGCAGGACTTCATACATATTTAATTTGTGCAAACGGAGCAGAGCTTCGGAATCCACAAGGGGAAAAACAATATTCAGTAGGCATGACGATGGAATCTATTCGCGAAGTAGAGGATATTTTTAAGAAGTTTCAGCTGTACTTTGAAGTCTATACAAGTGAAGGCACGTATTCAAATGACTATGAAAAAGCTTTGTCGGTATTAATGGATATTTATTTAAGCGCTAGCTTAAAAGATCATTATGAAAAATCGTTAGAAGCGGCAAAAGAGCGTTTCAATAGCGGCAGAGTAAAGCTTATTGAAGAGTATGAAGCGTTGTTTCAAGATCCAAACAAGGACATTTATAAGCTGCTGGCTTTCTCTTTTGACGAAGAAAAGTTAGAACAGGCAAAAATAGAACTTGTGAAGTTAGATTCGATTGCAGTCAGTGCATCTGGTAAAGAAAATATTGAAATAAATGATGAAAATGCTCAAAAAGGAATTGCAGTTACATCATTTGTTCAAGAACGCCATATTTCTTTAGAAGAAACGATGGCCATTGGAGATAATTATAATGATGTATCAATGTTTCAGAGAGTTGGACGTGCTGTAGCGATGGGAAATGCACCTCAAGAAATTAAAGAGTTTGCCCATATCGTAACAGGAACAAATGACGAGCACGGCGTAGCTCAAGCTATTTTAAATGCGCTTGAAACAGTTAAACAATAAGCAAACTAAAAAGCATGCCTTTAGGCATGCTTTTTAGTTTGTTACTTTTTCTTTTTTACGACGGTACGCACTGTGATTTGTTGGTCCAACGTATTGATTTAAAGCAAACGAATGACGAATTGCTTCTGTAATAAATTCTTTTGCTGTATAAATAGCTTGTTTAACGTCACTGCCTTTTGCCAATTCAGCAGCAATCGCAGCTGAGTATGTGCATCCAGCACCGTGTGTAAATGTCGTTTCAATACGTTCAGACTCTAAGATTTCAAACGTCTTTCCATCATAAAGTAAATCGATTGCTTTTTCGTGCTCTAATTTACTTCCGCCTTTAATCAATACATATTCGGCACCAAGTTCAGAAATTTTCACGGCCGCTTCTTTCATTTTATCGACCGTTTTGATAGGACCAAGTCCGCTTAATTGACTAGCTTCAAATAAATTAGGCGTTACCACTGTTGCTTTTGGAACTAGTACATCACGCAAGCTGACAGTTGTTTCAGGGTGAAGCGCTTCGTCTTCTCCTTTACATACCATCACAGGATCTACTACGACATTTTTTAGATCATATTCTTCAATTGTTTTTGCCGCTAGTTCAATAATTTCCACTGAGCCAAGCATACCTGTTTTGAGAGCTTGTACGCCTACGCCTTTTACAATTGTTTTCAACTGTTGTTCAACAGTTGAAACTTCTTGTGGAAATACGTTATGAGACCAGCTGTTATCGGGATCCATTGTTACAATTGTTGTTAAAGCTGTCATTCCGTAAACACCAAGTTCTTGGAATGTTTTTAAATCTGCTTGAATGCCAGCTCCGCCGCTGCTGTCAGAACCAGCAATGGTTAATGCTTTGTTCATTGTCATAAAAAATCCTCCCGTATTTTAAGTTCATAGAGAAAATAGAGTAAAACTTCCACCGGTCGGGTTTTAGCTGCCCAATGTGTTTTAGATAAATTTCTTCCATTCACTTTTTCTTATATTTTATCGCTTTTAATGTAGATATTCAATTTCTAAAAACTGTATGAATCGTAAGTGTATACTTTTGTCTTAGCCTCTTTTACCTTATGGTACAAGCACTCTTTCTTTTCATGAATAAAATAAAGAGAAACTTAAGAAAGGGTGGTTCACATAAAAAAACATTCTAATCATGACAGTTATAAAGACGATTCGTATTCTTTCAATAAATCACAACCTCGCAAAAAAAACCACAAAGATTATTATATGAATTCAAATTTAACAAACGATCACTTCAGAACTGTTAAGGCAGGCACTTTAAATGTTTGTATAATTGTATTACCAGGAGCTAAAGTTGATCGAAACTCCAAAGATAATCAGTCTATAGTTCCCAATCGTGTAAAAAGAGACATAGCGGCTGCTAATAAAATATGGAAACAATATGAGAAAAACCGATTAATCCAAGGTGTTACATTTACTATTACACGTTCAGTTGTTTTTTTGGAAAACATCAGTGGCATTGTTAGTAATGCGGAAAATTTTCCAGTTGGAGGGGCTAGTCATCTTACAATGGTACAAGCAATGCTTAAAACTGGCCGAAAGGTTTGTCAAAATGCTGATGTGTATGTATTTTACATGAATGGAAATAGATTTGGGCCTGTTAATTTTGACTATTCATCTACTCTCGCTGTAACTTATAACTCTTTTCCGCTTATTATTATGACAAATGCAAGTACAGATGAGTATCTTCTCGCACATGAATTGGGTCATTTTATGTTTATTACGAATCGATTTAACGAGACGGATGATCCAGAACCTTTTCATGAACTAGATGGAAATCATAATAAAACGCCTAGTAACCTTATGTTTCCTACTCCTGAATTCTGGCCAATAGTACCGGAGATTACCAGTGAACAGATACAAAAAGCTTTAAATAGTCGTGTTTTTTATAGCTAATTGTTGTTCATGCAAAATAAAAACGCCCTTAACAGCGGGTTAAGGACGTTTTTCACTTTTTATTAGATAGAAGCTAATTCTTTTTCAAGAGCTACGTCTACTGATACATAATCATAACCTAAATCATGTGCAACTGCTTCGTACGTAATGGCTCCGTTTGCAACGTTCACTCCTAATTTTAACGCTTCGTTTTGAGCGATTGCTTTGTGAACACCTTTAGAAGCAATTTGAAGTGCGTAAGGTACCGTTACATTTGTTAGAGCAATCGTTGATGTGCGAGGAACTGCTCCCGGCATGTTTGCAACTGCATAGTGTACAACGCCGTGCTTTTCATAAGTCGGCTGATCGTGTGTTGTAATGTGGTCGATTGTTTCAACAATACCACCTTGGTCGATTGCTACGTCAACAATAACAGAACCTGGCTTCATTGTTTTCACCATTTCTTCTGTTACTAGTTTTGGAGCTTTTGCACCTGGGATTAATACTGCGCCAATCACTAAATCTGACTCCGCTACTGCATCCGCAATATTATAAGGGTTTGACACTAGCGTATTGATTTGGTTGCCAAAGATATCGTCTAATTGACGTAAGCGTTCAGGACTTAAATCAATAATTGTTACATCAGCACCGAGACCGATTGCGATTTTTGCAGCATTTGTACCAACACCGCCGCCTCCGATAATCGTTACTTTTCCGCGGCTAACTCCAGGAACACCCGCTAGTAAAATTCCTTTTCCACCGTTTGATTTTTGAAGGAATTGTGCACCGATTTGAGCAGCCATACGTCCTGCTACTTCGCTCATAGGCGTTAATAGAGGCAATGTACGATTTACTGCTACTGTTTCATAAGCAATGGCTGTTACGCCGCTATCTTTTAATGCTTTTGCTAGTGCTGGTTCAGCTGCTAAGTGAAGGTATGTGAATAAGATAAGACCTGGTCTAAAATAGCCGTATTCACTTGCTAGTGGTTCTTTTACTTTCATAACCATTTCGGCTTGTGCCCAAACGTCAGCTGCTGTCTCAACAATTTCAGCTCCAGCTTTTACATAATCTTCGTTTGTGAAGTTACTTCCAATACCCGCTTCATTTTCAATTAATACACGATGACCTGTACCAACAAATGATGCTACGCCTGCTGGTGTAATCGCTACTCGGTTTTCGTTGTTTTTGATTTCTTTTGGTACGCCAATAATCATGATTAATTTCCCCCTTGGTCGTTTGTGTACCTTTAGTATAAAGAAAGTTTTGTGAAATTTCTTTGTCTAGAAAGAAGAATCGAAGAAGTGGTTTTTGTTTAAACACACAAATGTAAACGCTTACTTATCAGAATTTTTAATTTTTATGTAAGGTAATCTAACATCATAAAGAAATAAAAAGTGAAAAAAAGAGCTATTCGTTTATTAGAAAATAAATGAATAGCTCGATGTTAAAAAAAGTCACATTATTTGTTATTTTTTATATTTCATTAACTTAATATCAATATAAAGAGTCATTTTTTGATTAACGTCCTTTAAGTTAATATCACCAATCTCTGAAATTCGCTTTAATCGATAGCTAAGGGTATTCATATGCACATTTAATTCTTTTGCTGCTTCGTTAATGTTATTATCATTATTTAAAAATACTTCGAGAGTCTCCACCAAGTTGCTATTATGACGAAGATCGTAATCAGTTAGCTTCTTTAAAGAATGGTTTTCAAATTGATCTTGCACGCGCTTTTCTAAAATAACATCAAGAAATTGATAAATACCTAATTCCTGATAGTTAATAATCTCTTTCGTTTCTTCTGGAAACTTACTTTTCATATCTAATACGTTCAAGGCTTCTTTATAACTTTTTTCGATATGATCGTGCGATGAATAAATACTGCTGCAGCTGGCTTTAATCTGAGTAACATCAAAGCGTTCATACATGTTGCCTCTAAAATAGTCTACAAAATCTCGCTGTTCATCAAGAGGGTTTTCAACCGCATCCAAAGAAAGCAGTAAGATTAAGTCATTGCAATCAATCGTATAAAGAACGATTTTTAAGCGATGCATCGTTTTTAGCATATACGAGATTTGACGTTCAGCTTCAGACGTAATATCTTCTTGGAAGCGGAAGATAGCAATGGAAAACGTTGATGGAGCTGTAATTTGAGCTTCATAAAACGCTTCTGAAATTTCTTGGCGAGACTTAATGTGACCAGTTAATAATTTCCAGAAAAATTCCTGTGAACGTTCTTCTCGTTTATATTTTCGAATTTGAAGCTGTAGCAATTTATTTTTTAATACATTCGCAGCTTTTTTTAATAGCTCTACTTCTTCGTCGCCTAAGGCTTTCTCAATTTCAACAGCCCAGATGAATCCTAGAACTTCTTCATTTTTCCAGATGGAAATAGCTATACGATCTCCAAGCCCAATTTCATTTATATTTTTCACACGCACAGGTTCATTTGTCTCAAGCAGTTTAGGAATAATGCCTTCTTTCCATAAGTTGTTGATGACTTTTTCCGGAACTCTTCTTCCAATAATTGTGGCAATACGCGCCTGGTCCGTTCTTTCGTCATGGGTGCTATAAGCTAATAAGCGATGATTAGCATCTTCAATGGTAATAGGACAGTTCAATACTTCGCTAATGCGATCAGCGAATTCTTCAAGCGTATCAAAATTTTCCTTGAACGGATCTTTGATTGGTTTCGTCATATATAAAATCCCTCTTCATAAAACAAAATAAGTACTAGTACAGCTTTTTTAGCTGCAATAAATATAGTAAAACGGTAACAACCGTGTTGATTGTCAATTCATTGAAATGATTAACTGCTTAATATTTTAACAAAAGTAATTGTTTAAGAAAATGTTAAAATGCGTCTAAAGGTAGTTAAGAATGTACGTATGATTCGTAACTGCGTTCATTTCACTTATTTTATCGAAATTTTCTTCAAAATAATCAATGTTCGGTGAGCATGATTCTTTTCAAGTGTGTATAATAAAACGTATGATTATGGTTATATCAAACTTGAATCTGTAACTTTCTTTATGATATGTTCAGTTACGATTAGGTTGACCAATTCATATTACACATGAAGGGAAGAATTTAACATGGCAAAACAACAAATCGGTGTTATCGGTTTAGCGGTTATGGGGAAAAACTTGGCGCTAAACATTGAGAGCAGAGGCTATTCTGTTTCAGTTTATAACCGCTCTCCTGAAAAGACAGAAGAGTTCCTAAAAACAGAAGCAGAAGGTAAAAATTTTGCAGGTACATACAGTGTGGAAGAGTTTATTAATTCTCTTGAAAAACCGCGTAAAATTTTATTAATGGTTAAAGCTGGTGCTGCTACAGATGCAACAATTGATTCGTTAAAACCATACTTAGAAAAAGGCGACATTTTAATCGATGGCGGAAATACATTCTTCCAGGATACAATTCGTCGTAACAAAGAGCTAGAAGAATTAGGTATCCATTTCATCGGTACAGGCGTATCCGGCGGAGAAGAAGGCGCATTAAAAGGACCTTCAATCATGCCTGGCGGACAAAAAGAAGCATATGAACTTGTAAAACCAATCTTAACAGCTATTTCAGCAAAAGTTGAAGGCGATGATTGCTGCACATACATTGGACCAAATGGTGCAGGTCACTACGTAAAAATGGTTCATAACGGCATCGAGTATGGGGATATGCAGTTAATTTGTGAAGCATACTTCATTATGAAAAACGTATTAGGTTTAGAAACAGATGAACTACATGAAGTATTTGCTGAATGGAATAAAGGCGAGCTAGATAGCTACTTAATTGAAATCACAGCGGATATCTTTACGAAAAAAGATGAAGAAACAGGTAAAGCACTTGTAGACGTTATTTTAGACACTGCAGGTCAAAAGGGTACAGGTAAATGGACAAGCCAAAGTGCGCTTGATTTAGGTGTACCACTACCAATCATTACGGAATCTGTATTTGCGCGCTTTATTTCAGCTATGAAAGAAGAACGTGTAAAAGCAAGCAAAGTATTGAGCGGTCCAAATGCAGGTGCATTTGAAGGTGACAAAGCCGAATTAGTAGAAGCAATCCGTAAAGCATTGTACATGAGTAAAATTTGTTCATATGCGCAAGGGTTTGCTCAAATGAAAGCAGCTTCTGAAGAATATGACTGGAATTTACAGTACGGTGATATTGCAATGATCTTCCGTGGTGGTTGTATCATCCGTGCACAATTCTTACAAAAAATTAAAGAAGCTTATGATCGCGATGCAGATCTAACAAACTTATTATTAGACCCATACTTCAAGGATATCGTAGAAGGCTATCAGTCGGCTCTTCGTGAAGTTATTTCAATTGCGGTTAAACAAGGTATTCCTGTACCAAGTTTCTCAAGTGCATTAGCTTACTATGACAGCTACCGTACAGAAACGTTACCAGCGAACCTTTTACAAGCGCAACGTGACTACTTCGGAGCTCACACATATCAACGTGTTGATAAAGAGGGCGTATTCCATACTGAGTGGTTAAAATAAAAAACAAGAAAAGCAGCTGTATACTACAGCTGCTTTTTTTATTTACTCTTTAGGGGAGAAGTTGTCTTCTCCGACTGGCCACCAGTGAAAACCGTCTTCAGCAAGCAATGCGTCTGATTCTTTTGGCCCCATTGAACCTGACTCGTAGTTCGGGAAGTTTTGTGCTTTTGTGCTTTCCCATGCTTCTGAAATGGTATCAACAAACTTCCAAGAAAGGGCTACTTCATCCCAGTGAGTAAAGTTCGTTGCATCTCCAAGCATGCAATCATAAATAAGGCGCTCATAAGCTTCCGGTGTATTCATTTTATCTCCACAGTTATTGCAATAGTTCAAGTTAATTGGTGTGGACGATGTTGCACCCGGAGTTTTACGCGCGTTTAAGTGAAGCGTAATACCTTCTTCCGGTTGGATATGAATGACAAGCAAGTTTGGATGAATTTCTTTATCTTTATTGAAGTACAGGTTCATTGGTAAGTCTTTGAACTGTACAACAATTGTCGTTGCTTTTTCTTTCATGCGTTTACCTGTACGGATATAAATTGGTACGCCAGCCCATCTGAAGTTATCAATCATAAGCTTACCAGATACAAATGTAGCGGTATTAGACTCAGGATCAACCGAATTTCCTTCGCGGTAGCCGATCACTTCTTCTCCTTCAAGTACACCTTTGCCGTATTGGCCTCGTACAAAATAATCATCTACTTCATCTACTGATAAAGAGCGAAGAGCACGCAATACTTTTACTTTTTCACTGCGAATTTCTTCCGGTGTTAATTTAATTGGCGGTTCCATGGCAAGCAATGCCACCATTTGAAGCATATGGTTTTGTACCATGTCTCGAAGGGCACCTGAAGACTCATAGTAACGGCCACGGTCTTCTACACCAAGCGTCTCGCTAGACGTAATTTGGATGTTTGAAATGTATTGATTGTTCCACATTGGTTCAAATAGAGCATTTGCAAATCGAATAACTTCGATATTTTGCACCATTTCTTTACCGAGGTAGTGGTCGATACGATAAATTTGATCTTCCTTAAATGCATGGCGAATTTGTTCATTTAGTTCTTTAGCAGAAGGATAATCATGGCCAAACGGCTTTTCAATGACTAGGCGACTCCAACCGTCTGTTTGTGTTAAACCTTCATTTTTTAAATTTGAAGCAATTGTTCCGAAAAATTCAGGTGCCATTGCTAGATAGAAAATACGATTTCCAGGCACGTTGTATTGCTCATCAAGGCTTTCTGTTAGGCTTTTTAATTCTTGATAAGAAGCGACATCTGTTACGTCAAACGGTTGGTAATAAAAATGTGAAGCAAACTTTTCAATGTCAGCGTCACTGTTTTTGAAACTGCTCACTGATTTTTTTACATTTTCGCGTAATTCGTCATTAGTCCAAGGTCTTCTTGCGACACCAACAACAGCGAAATCTTCCGATAGTTTGTTCGCTTTATATAAGCGGAAAATAGAGGGGAATAACTTACGTTTTGCTAAATCACCTGTAGCGCCAAAAATTACGATAATGGATTTTGGTTGTACATTTGTCATTACTTCTAGGACCTCACTTTGTCGTAGTTACGTTCAATTTTTTTCCGCTTTAACAGACAACACTTAAATGAAATCTGGGGATTCATTGCCCGTTAAACTCGGCCTTTATAAACAAACGAATGATTGCTTGTTTACCTTTTCCTTTATGTATAGAACTACTAATAAATTGTAACGATTTTAAAGGGTTAACGCAAATAGATTAAAACAATTTGTAGTTATTATTCCATGTTTTTAACAAGTTTAAAAGTATTTTGTTTCGAATACGGAGAAAAAGCTACCGTTATTTTAACAGTAGCTTTTCTCATTTATTTATATTGATACAGGGAACCGATAGATTTTTTTGTTAAAAATGGCAAGTCAGGGCTATCGGCAATGATAAAAATAGGACAGTGCATTAAAAGTGGATATTTTTCGAAAAAAGAAGCATCAGCGTGATAGATGGACGATAGAATAACAGGGAGCTGTTCTAAAAAGTGAAGGTAGCGTGTAATGGTTTCATCTGTTGATGTATGCGCACCGATGTAATAATACATAGTAAGGGAATAAAAGCCTTTATCAAAGACGAAGGATGCTAAATATTCGTTCCGCTCTTTTTGCATATGATCGTAGGCAAATTCAATGCCGATTTGAATGGAAGGAACAGAAGTGTGTTGACCTGGGAAAACGGTGTATTTTCTTGGTATCATCGGTTCAACGGGTGTAACACCCAGGCTGTAGGTTACATCTATTTGGTGGGGATTGCTAATGATCATATGGAATCCCTCCTTTAATATAAAAATACACTCTTTATAAGTGTATACAAAGTTTCATTGAACATGACAATATTAAAATATGCCCAGGCTCTCAGCATATTTAAAGCAGGCAACGTTTGAGCAGGAGGCAGAGTTTACGATAAAATAACAAAAAAGATTATTATGAGGTGATAAGCGATGAGTATTTTAAAAAATGACTGGGCTCCTTTATTAGAAGAAGAATTTCAAAAAGACTATTACATACAGCTTCGAGAATTTTTAGTGGATGAATATAATCACCACACCATTTACCCTGATAAATATGATATTTTTAATGCTTTACACTATACGGATTATAAAAATGTAAAAGTGGTCATATTGGGACAAGATCCTTATCATGGACCAAATCAAGCGCATGGACTGAGCTTCTCTGTTCAACCAGGAGTAAAAACACCGCCTTCTTTAGTGAATATTTACAAAGAGCTGAAAAATGAAATGGATTATCATATTCCGAATAACGGTTATTTAGTCAAATGGGCAGAACAAGGTGTTCTTTTGCTTAACACTGTTTTAACAGTTAGAAGAGGAGAAGCGAATTCTCACAAAGGAAAAGGGTGGGAACAGCTGACGGACCGCATTATTGAATTAGTGGCACAAAAAGAGGAGCCAGTCGTGTTTTTGCTGTGGGGCAAGCATGCACAAGCTAAAAAAGAGCTTATTCATCATTCGCACCATTTAATTTTGGAAAGCCCGCACCCTAGCCCATTTTCGGCTAATCGAGGCTTTTTTGGTAATAATCACTTTCAACGAGCAAATGAGTTTTTGCTTCAACAAGGACGTCAATCTATTGATTGGCAAATTGACGATGTGTAAAAGTGAGCATTTCATGAAGATTAGCTTCAGACATAGCCTCCTATTTCATCTTTTGATAAAATAGCTGTATAAAGTCATATTGAATGTAAGATGAGGTGTCTACATGGATATAAAAATGGCGCAGCTCCTTGATAAAATTAGTGCAGAAGTACAAAAAGCAAAGCACCATTCGAATAGTGCGAACGTTCGAGATCAATTGGTTGCCATAAAAGCACTATGTGAGCTTGCATTAGATCAAAATGGAGAGGTTTCACTATCGAAACCTGTCTCGGTTTCAAAACCTGTTGTAATGTCTTCACCGGAAATTGTGCAATCGCCTGAGATTATGCAGCAACAGATTATTCAGTCATCCAAACCTAATTTTGAAGGAACGAAATTGAAATCAGATGATGCAAACGGCGATAGTCTGTTTGATTTCTAAAGTGAGGAGAAAAACATGAAACTATTTTTAATAATCGGTGCAATCAATGCAATGTTAGCGGTTGCTCTTGGTGCTTTTGGAGCGCATGGGTTAGAAGGGAAAATCTCAGAGAAGTATTTAGAGGTATGGAAAACGGGAGTGCAGTACCAAATGTTCCATGCAATGGGGCTGTTTGTCATTGCGTTTCTATTAAGCAAATTTCCTCAATCTTCTTTGTTAACAGCTTCGGGCTGGATTATGTTCGCGGGGATTGTGCTGTTTTCGGGCAGTCTCTACGTATTAAGTACGTCCGGTATTAAAGTTCTCGGCGCGATTACGCCACTAGGTGGAGTTGCATTTATTGTGGCTTGGATTTTAATTGTTGTTGCAGCTGTAAAATGGCTATAAAAAAACCCCTGAAAAGGGGTTTTTTTAACGCGGAGAATAATTGCTCAACTGCTGGCCTCCACCGCTAAACGGATAGTTATATTTGATTGGACCCTCAAAAGTGATGTAATCGAGATAAACCATAAGTAGTAAATAACGAGTGCCAGTTTGTGGATCACTTAAAATGATATGATCGCGTCCGGCTGCTTCAATTTCCCCTCTAAAGACCTTAGCGTTCCACTGCGTGTTATTTTCAAACGTCATATATACAGTCGCTATTTTTCCTCGATTCAAACGTAAAATATTTTCAATATATGATTCTTCAATGGGCAGTTGATTCGGGTCTTGCGGGGCACCGCTGCCTCCAGAAGAGGTAGGGGGCGGACCTCCTTGACTTTGCCCTTGAACCTGCTGGCCGCCTGGCTGGGGCTGCTGCGGCTGAGGCATATAATAAGGGTAGTTTGGACTCATATACGGATTTTGCATATATTGCTGTTGCGGTTGATTTGACTTTGGTTTTTTCATAGGAACCTCCTTCAAACAAAAAGAAATTAGTAAACTCCTGGACAATCAGCTTGAGTTGGTGCGAAGAAACAGTGAGATTTAAATCGTCCTGTGTTATTTTGGTTATACCATTGAGCAGGACAGTCGCCGCTGGGCTTGAAAAACCACAGTGAGTTTTCCGCGGGGTTAAAACGTTCCCCTCTTAATACACGTCGTGCAAGTGTAATTTCAGACTGGCGAGCACGCTGATAAAAGTAGCCTTTTTGAGTTGCTTCAAATCCGCCTGGGTTTTGAAACACCATCTGACGAATGGTTCTTATATTTCTAAAATCTAAACAGGGAGCTTTAGCGCGGTTCACGCCTACATTTCCTACCAGTAACATCCCTTGTTTTCCTTCACTTTCGGCTTCAGCTCGAATGAGTCTGGCTAGGAGCTTAACATCTTCTTCGTTGTGTGCAACGACTGCCATTATCCCACCTCGCTTACTTGTGACACTGTTGTATATATATGGTCCTGTAAGTGCGAATATGCCATGGCTAGAAAATAAAAAACCTGTTTCCACGTGGAAACAGGTTTTTTAGATAAAGCTCATTGATATTTATTGCTCTAGGCGTTACAAAAGCGATGAGCGCTTTTGCGGCTTAGTTTAAACGTGTAAAAAGCGTGCAATAGCTTCTTCTTTTAATAAATTTCCGACAAAGAAGCTACCAAATTCCCCGTAGCGAGCACTTACTTCGTCAAAACGCATTTCGTATACTAATTTTTTAAATTGAAGTACGTCATCTGCAAAAAGAGTAACGCCCCACTCGTAATCATCAAAACCAACAGAACCCGTAATGATTTGCTTTACTTTTCCAGCGTATTGACGTCCAATCATTCCATGACTGCGCATTAAGCTGCGTCGCTCTTCCATAGGAAGCATGTACCAATTGTCATTTCCTTGACGACGTTTATCCATTGGATAAAAGCAAACATGACTAGCTTTTGGTAAAGTTGGATATAGTCTAGCTTGGATTTGAGGATTTTCATAAGGATCCTCCCCAGCAGGTAAGTAGTTGCTTAATTCAACTACTGATACGTATGAATAAGTAGGAATGGTAAACTCAGCAAGCTTTGTTTTATTAAATTCTGTTTCAATTTCATTTAGTTCTTCCATAGTAGGACGAACAAGCATTAGCATAAAGTCCGCTTTTTGGCCGACAATGGTATATAAAGCATGACTGCCTTGCTTCTCAGCTTCAGTTCCTTTCCATTTCTCAATCAATCCTAAAAATTCATGGATAGCCGCTTGGCGATCGTCGCTTGATAACTGCTTCCAAGCGCCCCAATCGATTGAACGGAAATCATGAAGTGCATACCAACCGTCTAATGTTTGTGCTGCTTCTGCCATTTCGTTTCACTCCTATTGTCCGATTATGATAAATTCCAATTCTACTATATCATAGTTTGTCCGAAGAACTGGAATGAAAAACCTGTGATTTTGTGACTAAACTTTAAACAATTGTCGCAAAGTAAAAACAGGTTTCATTTTAGGTGTTAGTGGAAAATTAAGAATTAAAAGACTTTTTCGTAATCATGGATTCTTGAAGGACATGCCTTTGATTTTTAAAAAAAGTGGAGTATCCTATTATGAGAAAAGTTTTTTACATATCGAGGAGGATTTACTTTGAGTGATTTATTTACAGGTTTAAAACAAAAAGTATCAGCTAGCGATGTATCAATCGTATTCCCAGAGGGATTAGATGAGCGCGTATTAGGCGCTGTTTCTCGTTTAGCTGCCGACAATATCTTAAAGCCTATCGTTGTTGGAAACAAAGACGCTGTAGCATCAAAAGCAGCAGAACTAAACGTAAAACTAGACGGTGTTGAGGTTCTAGATCCTCAAAGCTACTCTGAATTTGATGAAATGGTAGCAGCGTTTGTTGAGCGTCGTAAAGGTAAGGCAACAGAAGAAGATGCTCGCAAAATTTTATTAGATGAAAACTATTTTGGCACAATGCTTGTTCATATGAACAAAGCTGACGGTCTTGTAAGCGGAGCTGCTCATTCTACAGCAGACACAGTACGTCCGGCTCTACAAATTATCAAAACAAGACAAGGTGTTAAGAAAACATCTGGCGTATTTATTATGGTTCGCGGCGATCAAAAATACGTATTTGCTGACTGTGCAATCAACATCTCACCTGACAGCCAAGATTTAGCTGAAATTGCTATCGAAAGTGCTCGTACAGCTGAAATGTTCGATATCGATCCTCGTGTTGCTATGCTAAGCTTCTCAACAAAAGGATCAGCAAAATCTCCGGAAACAGAAAAGGTAGCAAACGCAGTAGAAATTGCAAAAGAATTAGCACCAAGCGTAACATTAGACGGCGAATTCCAATTCGACGCAGCATTTGTTCCTTCTGTAGCTGAAAAGAAAGCACCAGGTTCAGTGATTAAAGGAGATGCAAATGTATTTGTATTCCCAAGCCTTGAAGCAGGTAACATTGGTTACAAAATTGCACAGCGCCTAGGAAACTTCGAAGCAGTAGGTCCAATCTTACAAGGTCTAAACAAACCGGTAAACGATCTATCTCGCGGTTGTAACGAAGAAGATGTGTACAAGCTTGCTTTAATCACAGCAGCTCAAGCGTTGTAATAAAAAAACTCCGTCCTAGGGCGGAGTTTTTTTTATTCGGCTAATGAACCTAATGCTTTTTCGTTGCGGTCATACATGCGCTGCAGCTGCGTCTCAAACAGCTCTTGTTCGGTAGCATTTAAAGGCATATTCACAAGAGAAGAGCTCATACTATTCAGTGTTTGCAATAAAAGCAGCATGACATCAGAAACGGTTAAATCAATCTGTAATAGTTCAGATAGCGAAGCCATTGTGTGAGGCTCGATATCTGGGTATGAAAATTTAGTTTCCGTGTTTTGGAGACCTTTTTTGTAAAACTCTTGAATGAGAGAAGCACGTTTAGAACCGCTTCCTTTAACGCATAAGTAAATTTGTACAGCCACTCCGCTGCGAACGCGTCGCTGTGAAATGCCTGCAAATTTTTGATTGCGAATGCTTAAATCAAAGCTGCCGGGACAATAAGAGCCTACGATTTCCTTCGCTTCAATTGCTGTCCCGTAAGATGCAAACATGATCTTAATCAAATCAAACATGGCTTCATATCCACGATCAATATCAATTCCTTTTTCTGCATCAGGAAAAATTAAAGAAATGTTTAGAACATCCTGATCAAGTACGACAGCGAGGCCGCCTGAATTGCGGACGATTGTTTTATATCCTTGTTCGTGTAAATAAGCTGCACCTTCAGCTAAATGAGGTAGCTTTGTATCTTGGATGCCTAATACAATCGTATCGTGATGCACCCATGAGCGCATGACAGCTGGAGATTCACCTCTTCCAACGGTTGTACAAAGCGTGTCATCGATGGCAAAAGAATGACGGGCATCAAAATGAGGACCTAGACTGGATTGATCAATAATACGCCAAGCGGGCTGTGCTAAAAGCTTCAAACTATTCTGCTGCATATCTCAAACCCCTTTATAAACAGTAAACGAACATATTATAGCATAAAGGCGTCGTGTCATTGACTGTAAAATAGAAAAAGAAGAAAGAAGAGCCAAGTTTGACATCCTCTTTCTTCGTTCATGTAGCTTATTCAGCCATTTTCTCAAGATTTCCGTTGCGATCCATTTTAAATGTAGTAGAAGAACGTTCTTCTTCATCGAATAGAGCTAACTTTCGCGCACGGTTCATGATTTGCATTAATGTTTCATAGTCTTCTTGAATAGTAGTAGCATTTGCCTCGAGATGTTTGATTTGTTTTTCCAACTCTGTGTTTTTCTTAGCTAGCTCTGCATTTTCTTGCATCAAGCGTTTATTTTCGCTTTGCAATGCTTGTAAACTGCTCGCTTGATTTGGCATTGTTTGCAAAAAGCGAATAACATCAGCCATTGAAAGCTCCTCGCTGCTGCTTTTTTCTACTTGTGTTTCAGATAAGCTATATGTTGCTGTAGGTGCGGACATCATTTGTTCCACATGCTCTACAGATGCTGGTGGTGTATATAATAATTTCTTTTTGCCTTGCTCTTGTCCAAGTGCACGCATGCGCTGTTTTCGCTGTTTTTTTGCTAGCTGAAGTGCTTTTTCATACTGATGGCGTACCACAGCATTCCATCTGAATCCACATGCTGCTGAAGTGCGATTTAATTCATCTCCAACTTCTTCAAACGCATTCAGCTGCGTACTTCCTTCGCGGACATGGCGCAATACTGTTTCAGCTAATAATAAGTCGTTTTCTTCTGTCCAAGCATCTTGTCTATCTTTCACTTTGTTCACTCCTCTATTTTCCATGACTCATAGTAATCATGTTTTGTAGTATCATCATGTACAAAAAATCCATACTTTATACCATTTCTTCTAGGAGTATGATAGATTTTGCTTCCTTCTTTAACTTGCATCGGACTTCAAATAGGGGTAAAATACCCCTTAGACAAAATGATGAACCAATTTTGAAAGGATTGTGTCAACATGGCAAATGAATTTAGAATTTGTGATGATTGTCAGGCAACAAACGTCAAAACGTTGTTACCTCGACTTAAAAAAATAGATGAACAAGCTGAAGTACAAATCGGCTGCCAGTCTTACTGTGGACCCGGACGTAAAAAGTCATTTGCATTTGTAAACAATCGTCCTGTAGCAGCGCCAACAGAGGATGAATTAATCGAGAAGATTGAGAAAAAAGTAAAAAAATAGATAGTGAAACAATAAATAGCTGCTTTTCTGCTACTTATTTGTCGAACGAGCTTCTTACAAACAGAATCGCCTTGTTTGTTAAGTAAATCACCTTGGTTGCTTGACAAGGTGATTTTTTATTCTGAATAGGAAAATAGGAAGTGAATGTCGAAAAATTATAGCAACAACAAAGTGAAGATAGAGAGGTATGTAAATGACATATCCTAATGAAAAACTCAGTGAAGAAAAAGTATTTAAAGATCCTGTTCACCGCTATATCCATGTAAGAGATCGTGTTATTTGGGAGCTAATTGGGACAGCCGAATTTCAAAGGCTGCGTCGTATTAGACAGCTAGGAACGACATACTTAACGTTTCATGGGGCTGAGCACAGCCGTTTTAGTCATTCCCTAGGTGTTTATGAAATTGTGCGCCGTATTATTGATGACGGTTTTCAAGGACGCCCTGAATGGAATGAAGATGAGCGTATTCTTTGTCTTTGTGCTGCTTTACTGCACGATTTAGGTCACGGTCCGTTTTCACATTCGTTTGAGAAGGTTTTCCACTTAGACCATGAAGAATTTACACAAGCCATTATCGTAGGTGACACAGAGGTAAATCAAGTGTTGACGAAAGTAGGAAAGGATTTTCCTAAAAAAGTGGCTGAAGTAATCGCGAAAACATATGAAAATAAGCTTGTCGTTAGTTTGATTTCCAGTCAAATTGATGCAGATCGCATGGATTATTTGCAGCGTGATGCGTATTACACAGGAGTAAGCTACGGTCACTTTGATATGGAACGAATTCTGCGCGTTATGCGTCCGAGGGAAGACCAAGCCGTGATTAAACATAGCGGTATGCATGCGGTTGAAGATTATATTATGAGCCGCTATCAAATGTACTGGCAGGTGTATTTTCATCCTGTTACGAGAAGTGCTGAAGTAATTTTGACAAAAATTTTACATCGTGCAAAAGAGCTCCATCATCATTACTATGAGTTTAAGCAGGAGCCAACTCATTTTTATTCGATTTTTGAAGAAGAAATATCGCTAAAAGAGTATTTGAAATTAGATGAATCTGTGATTTTATTTTATTTTCAAGCGTGGGAAGAAGAAGAGGATGAAATTTTATCTGATCTATGCCGAAGATTTATGAATCGTCAGCTTTTTAAATACATTGAGTTTAATCCGAATTCACAAATGAAGATGTGGATGGAGCTTACAACATTATTTAAAAAAGCGGGTATTAATCCAGATTATTATTTAGTCGTCGATTCTTCAAGCGACTTACCATACGATTTTTATCGACCGGGTGAAGAGGAAGAACGTTTGCCGATTCATCTGTTGATGCCAAATAATGAAGTGCGTGAATTATCACGTCAGTCGGAGATTGTTGAAGCAATTTCAGGGAAAAAGAGAACCGATCATAAATTATATTTTCCACAAGATCTCATTGATCAATTGTCGTCTAAGCGAAAAGTTAAAGATCAGATTATAAACTTACTAAAAGGAGATCAGAGTTAAATAGTATAGGAGTTGAAGGGGCTGTGTTAAACGATCACGCAAAGATTGTGAAAGTATTTTCCGCGGCGGGAGAAGTTGTTGGCAGAAAAAAGTTACAAAAGATGATATTTATCGGAAAAAAGCTGAAGTTTCCTTTTTATGAAAAGTATAATTTTCACTTTTTTGGACCTTATTCTGAGGAATTAACGCTTCGAATTGAAGAGCTGTGCAACTTAGGCTTTTTAAGTGAAATTAAAGAGAAAAAAGGCGGGTATATGCAGTATCGCTACGTATTAACAGAAGCGGGGGAAGGATTTCTAAGCCACTATGATTTAGAACTTCCTCACTTGCAGGAATGTATGAAGGATATGAATGAACAAAGCTCGAAATTTTTGGAGCTTGTCTCCACGATTTTATATTTCGATAATTTACCGAAAGAAGAAGTAAAAGAAAAAGTGTTTACGCTAAAGCGTAAGCAAAACTATACAGAAGAAGACATTTCAGAAGCATACAAATATATTGAAAAACTTCAGGCAACGCTGTCTGTCCATTAAAAAGATGCCATAGGTTCATTCCTATGGCATCTTTTTTATGTAGGCGTTATTGATCGCTCATGCGCTTGCCCGCTACAGCGTAATGGTTTTTAGACATTTCTTCAATGATAATAGATACTTTTCCAGGTGCTGCACCTGTTGTTTCCACAATAGCATCCGTTACTTTTTCAACAAGAGCTCTTTTTTGATCATCTGTACGGCCCTCAAGCATTTTAACAGTTACAACTGGCATAATGTGTACACTCCTTTTTGGTCATTATATGATTAGTGTACCCGTTTTCTGAATAAAATGACAGTATGAGATAGTGATGGAGGCCATAATCTGTAGTATACTTTTATAATAACATCGATATAAAAAACAGCTGTGTCCAAAGGAATCTCATCGCTGGTCTTTGAGAATTTTTAGGGCATATTTGAAGAAGCCTTGTATCTTTCTTACAGCAAAAAAAGATTCATCTAGTAGATGTGATAGGTAGAAATTATTTTAAAATAAAGGAGATAAAGAGTGGAACATTTTTTAGCTTTTTCATTGCAAGACCTTCCTTACGTGGTAATGACGCTTATTGTTGCATTCACGCTGCATGAGTTTGCACATGCGTATGTAGCTTATTTATTTGGAGACCACACGGCTAAAAAGCAAGGAAGGCTAACGCTTTCTCCGCTGGCTCATTTAGATCCATTTGGAACGCTTTTGTTAATTATCGCAGGTTTTGGGTGGGCGAAGCCGGTTCCTGTTAATCGCTATTTCTTTAAAAAGCCTCGTTTAGCTGGTATTCTAGTATCGATAGCGGGACCGTTTAGCAACTTGGTGTTGGCATTTATCGGCTTGCTTATTTACTATTTGATGAATAACGCCGCAGTGGACAACGATGCGCTTTATCGTTTTGTTACATTATTTATTCAAATAAACCTAACACTAGGTGTATTTAACTTGTTGCCTTTTCCACCTTTAGACGGCTACCGCGTGATTGAAGACCTCGTTCCGCCGTCTACGCGAGCCAAGATGACGCAGTATGAGTCTTGGGGCATTTTTGTATTTTTGATTCTTGTGATTACACCTCTGGATCGCATTGTGATCTGGCCGCTTCTAAACGGAGCAGCAACATTTGTTATGAATATCTTTCAGCAGATATTAGCACCACTGATTTAATGAATAGAGGAGGCTTACTATGACTCAGCCAAAAAAGAAAAGTATAGGATTTAATATCATAAAAGACGATTCAACCGACGGCCACGGCGGTTACGGGGTTGGAGCGTTAAGTTTAGAAAACATTTCACCTGTTTTTGTTTGTCCGAGCGACGAAGAAGTATTTGTGGATATCGGTGCGATGCATGCAAGAAGTGTAGTGGAAAAAGGAATTAAGTTCTTACCGAATAAAGACGAGGTGCCAAACGGCAAGTTATATTGGCTTGTGTGGGTAACGATTGATCGCAAGCAAGAAGGACCTTACTACGCAGGTATGACAGCATGTGAAATGACCGTTGATCGTGAAATTCGCCGTGGCTATAAGTCACTTCCTGAACACGTAAATAAAATGGATAAATCTTTAAAACGACGCATTATGGTAGAAGAAATGGATAACAAGTCTAAGGATTTGCTTCGTGAGTTTTTGAAGTCTCATAATGAAGAAGTTTGGACGTTATCTAATGATGACTTAAAAGAAGCGCTTCAAACATCGTAATGCTAAAAAAAGCTTAAGGCCTTGGCCTTAAGCTTTTTTTTTAATCAAACCATTTGGGTAACCAGTGAAACTTTTTATCTTCTGTTTCACGCTCTTTTTTCTTCGTTTTTGCTGCATGATCGATGTGATCAGTACAATATGTTTTTGGCTGTGTTCCAGTTAAATAATAAGCTTTATATTGAACAGGGCATGATTTGGATGCTAACTTTCCATTTTGAGGATTAATGTTTACGCTCATTAATCCGTTTGGTGCTTTAAACTTTTCTTTTTTCTTCCCTTGTAAAGCATCTTCCATAAATAATGCCCACATTTTTTTTGCGTATCCTTTTTCAGCTACATCATCCATTGTCCTTCCTTGATCATATCCAACCCAAACGCCTGAAACGAGCTGAGGAGAGTAGCCAATCATCCAGCTGTCCGTGGAGGTTGTGCCGGATTTTCCTGCATAAGGACGAGATACATATTTAGAAATAGGCTTTCCTGTGACGGTTGTATAGCCATTTAGCTTTTGATTAAACATGCCTGTCATTAAATGAGTAGTAAGAAAAGCATAGCGCTTATCAATAACTTGTTTCCGTTCCGAAGGAGCTTGATAAACAACTTCTCCTTCATGGGTTTCAATTCGTTTAATAAATGTTGGACGAATTTCTTTTCCGCCATTAGCAAAGATGCCGTACGCATTAACCATATCAATGACTTTGACAGGTGAAGTTCCAAGAGCTAAAGATGGAACTTTCTTTAAAGGTGATGATATTCCAAGTGTTTTAGCGGTTTCAATCAAGCGGTTTTCCCCAATAAACAAATGCGTTTTTACGGCATAAATATTGTCTGAAAGTGCGATGGCTTGAGCCATTGTAATAGGAGCATCTGCATAATAATTGTGATAGTTACTAGGCGTGTATGTCGAAACGCCATCTTCCAATTTGAACGTCGTTTCTTCACTTTTCATTGGAGTAGATTCAGTAAAACCATCTTTTAACGCCGCATAGTATAAAAATGGCTTCATCGTTGAGCCAGGCTGTCTTATTGCTTGAGTCGCGCGATTAAACGGGCTCTTTTCATAATCTCTTCCACCAATAAGAGCTTTTACTTGTCCATTTTTAGGATTCATCGCAACAAATGCACTTTGTACGTCTGAAGAGCTGCTGATAACATCCTTCATTTTTTCTTCGGCCGTTCGCTGCATCTTTTCATCCAGCGTTGTATAAACGCGAAGTCCATTTGTATAAATCATGGTTTCATCAATGCCTAAATCTTGCTTTAATTCTGCTAGCGCTGCATCCATAAAGTAAGAAGCATCTTCTTTATTAGGATCTTTTTCAGCAGGCTTTGCGAATGCTAGAGGTGTTACAAGCGCTTTTGTTGCTTGCTTAGCTGTAATAATTCCATCCTCTTTCATGAGAGATAAAATGATATTTTGTCGTTTTTTTGCATTTTCTTGATGAATAAGAGGAGAGTAGTAGCTAGGGCCTTTTGGAATACCTGCTAACATACTCGCTTCACTTAACGTCAAATTTTTGGCATGCTTATCAAAATACAACCTAGCTGCCGCTTCAATTCCATAAGCTCCATGGCCGTAGTAAATCGTATTCATGTAGCCTTCTAGAATTTCATCTTTGCTATAATTCATTTCTAACCGAATTGTATACAGAGCTTCTTGAAGCTTTCGAGTCCACGTTTTGTCGTGCTCTAGAAACAAGTTTCGTGCATACTGCTGAGTAATGGTACTCGCACCCTGTACTTTTCCCATAGCTTTTATATCAGCTACAATTGCTCCGGCGATTCGATGCATATCAAAGCCGTGATGCTCATAGAAGCGCTTATCTTCAACGGCTAAAGTCGCATCTTTTACGTAAGGTGAAATTTGATTAAGTGAAACCCAGTAGCGCTTTTGTCCATTGTGAACTTCATCAAGAACTTTACCGTTTGCTGAGTAGAAAACAGCTGTTTGAGAAACGTTTAGCGGAGGGGGGCCAGAGATTTTGGCGTAGAGAAAGATGCTTATGTAGGCAAACAACAATAAAGCCCCCGCTAATATACCAAGGACGAGAAGAATTCGGAAGATGCGTCTTGCCTTTTTTAAATGTTCGGTTAATACCGTTTCCATTTCTATTCACCACCAATATGTGTCACTATGCACCATGCATGTTGTTTTCAATACAACAAAATTCTATTAAAAGAGCGGTGCAAGTAGATTCTAAAGCTTGTATCTATCATCAGTATGAAATAGAAAAGGAGGTTTTAAACCTCCATTGCTAAAAATTTTACTTGCTTTTTTGCTGAATTCATCTATACTTTTTTCATGTTTGTATAAATTATGTTAGGGTAATCTATGCATAGGTTAATTCTCAAAATAGAAGGGAAGAGTTTGAAATGGAATTATGGTTCACAGAAAAGCAAACAAAGAACTTTGGTATTACAGCTAAAATTAATCGCACTTTACATACAGAGCAAACGGAGTTTCAAAAATTAGACATGGTTGAAACAGAAGAGTTTGGTAACATGCTCCTACTTGACGGTATGGTTATGACAACGGAAAAAGATGAGTTCGTTTATCATGAAATGGTTGCGCATGTACCGTTATTTACGCATCCAAATCCAGAAAACGTACTAGTTGTAGGTGGAGGAGACGGAGGCGTAATCCGTGAAATCTTAAAACACCCAAGCGTAAAAAAAGCGACGTTAGTTGATATCGATGGAAAAGTTATTGAGTACTCAAAAAAATTCTTACCTTCAATTGCGGGCAAACTAGAAGATCCTCGTGTTGATGTACAAGTAGATGACGGATTTATGCACATCGCTAAAAGCGAGAACGAATACGATGTCATTTTAGTGGATTCAACAGAGCCAGTAGGTCCAGCTGTGAATTTATTTACAAAAGGATTCTATGCAGGTATCTCAAAAGCACTTAAAGAAGATGGTATCTTTGTTGCTCAATCGGACAACCCTTGGTTTACGCCAGAACTTATCTCAAATGTTCAGCGTGACGTAAGAGAAATCTTCCCGATTACACGTCTATACGTAGCAAATATTCCGACGTACCCAAGCGGTTTATGGACATTTACAATGGGTTCAAAGAAACATGATCCATTAGAAGTAAGTGAAGATCGTTTCTTCGATATTGATACAAAGTATTACACAAAAGAATTGCACAAAGCCGCATTTGCTTTACCTAAATTTGTGCAAGATCTTATTAAATAAGTTATCACATACAAGTGAGGTGCCAGAGATTTAAGACTGGCATCTTTTCTATGAATAATGAAGGAGGAACAAAATATGCGTTTTGATGAAGCTTATTCAGGTAATGTATTTATCGGCAGTCACCCTGTTTTTGCAGAAAGTGAAGCGGTTCTTTATGGAATGCCAATGGACTGGACAGTTAGCTATCGTCCAGGTTCACGATTTGGCCCAACTCGTATTCGTGAAGTATCAATTGGATTAGAAGAATACAGCCCGTATTTAGATCGAGAGCTAGAGGAAGTAAAATATTTTGATGCAGGAGATATTCCACTTCCATTTGGGAATCCTCAGCGCAGCTTAAATATGATTGAAGAGTATATCGACCAGCTTTTAGCAGCAGACAAGTTCCCATTAGGTATGGGCGGAGAGCATTTGGTTTCTTGGCCTGTTATGAAAGCTATGTATAAAAAATACCCAGATTTGGCCATTATCCATATGGATGCTCATACAGACCTTCGTGAAGAGTATGAAGGAGAACCACTTTCTCATTCCACTCCGATTCGTAAAGTTGCAGAACTAATCGGACCGGAGAATGTTTATTCATTTGGTATTCGTTCAGGAATGAAAGAAGAATTTCAATGGGCAAAAGAAAACGGCATGCACATTTCAAAATTTGAAGTTCTAGAGCCGTTAAAAGAGATTCTACCAACACTTGCAGGTCGTCCTGTTTATGTAACAATTGATATCGATGTATTAGATCCAGCGCACGCTCCTGGTACAGGAACAGTAGATGCAGGCGGTATCACATCAAAAGAGCTTTTAGCTTCTATTCACGCAATTGCTAAATCAGATCTTCGCATTGTCGGAGGAGATTTAGTAGAAGTAGCTCCAATTTATGATCCGTCTGAACAAACCGCTAATACAGCAAGCAAGCTTATTCGCGAAATGATCTTAGGCTGGGTGCAAAAGAAATAAATAAAGTAAAAGGCGGCCGCTGTGGCTGCCTTTTTTATTTGGAATATGTGAATGCGTCACGTACTGTAAAAAGGTGAATTCTCGGCGTATCTATCATATTTCCTTTGAAGTATTATTGAATTCTTTCTTTAGAATGTTTATACTATTTAAGTTATAACGTATTCATTTTAATAAGGAAGTGTCTTTTGTGAGTAACGCTTCAGAAGTCAAGAAACCCATTGAAGTTAAAATTGTGACGGATATCCGCGATGGTCACCGAAAAGAGACAACATCGGTAAATGCAAAAGGTATGTATTATGAAAAAGGATCGAAAATTTATCTTACATACACAGAGCGCCAAGAGGAAATCGGAGATATTAGAACAATGGTGAAAATTAGCGAAGATGAAGTATCAATTAATCGAACCGGTGCTGTTCAAATGAAGCAATCGTTTCGTAAAAAGGTACAGATCGAAGGAACTTATATAAGCCCTTATGGACGTATGGATTTACTAACATTCGCTCATAACATTGAATATAAACAAATGACTCAAAAGGGTCGATTATTTTTAACGTATGATCTAGAAGTACAGGGTCAGCCTACCGGGAACTATGCGTTAACCATTACATTCAAGGAGGAGAAAAAATGAACATCGTCGAACAAGTGCAGCAAAAATTAAAAGCTGAAATTCAAGATGCTGTGGTCAAAGCAGGACTTGCTGAAAAAGCAGAACTTCCAGAAGTTCTATTAGAAACCCCAAAAGATAAAACACATGGTGATTATTCTACCAATATGGCTATGCAGCTAGCTCGTATTGCGAAAAAAGCACCGCGTGTTATCGCTGAAGAGCTTGTAGCAAACTTCGATAAATCAAAAGCATCTATCGAGAAAATTGACATTGCAGGCCCTGGATTCATCAACTTTTATATGAATAACTCTTATTTAACAGAGCTTATTCCAACGATTGTAAAAGCTGGTGAAGCGTATGGCCAAACAAACGTAGGGAACGGACAAAAAGTACAGGTTGAGTTTGTTTCAGCTAATCCGACAGGGGATTTACATTTAGGACATGCCCGAGGTGCTGCAGTTGGAGACTCATTATGTAATGTTCTTGAAAAAGCAGGTTACGATGTGTCACGTGAATACTATATCAATGATGCTGGTAACCAAATTAATAACCTGGCTTATTCAGTAGAAGCACGCTACATGCAGGCTCTTGGTTTAGAGAAAGAAATGCCTGCAGACGGCTATCATGGTGCTGACATTATAAACATCGGAAAAGAGCTAGCAAAAGAGCACGGAGACAAGTATGTAAATGCCTCTGAAGAAGAGCGTTTTGAATTCTTCCGTCAATACGGGTTAGATTACGAGTTAGCTAAATTAAAGCGTGATCTTGAACAGTTCCGTGTGAAATTTGACGTATGGTATTCTGAAACGTCTCTTTATAAAAATGATAAAATCTCAGTTGCACTTGAAACGCTGAAAAAACAAGGCCATGTATATGAAGAAGAAGGTGCTACGTGGTTCCGTTCTACGACATTTGGTGATGATAAAGACCGTGTGTTAATTAAAAATGATGGTTCATTTACGTACTTAACACCAGATATTGCGTATCACCAAGACAAAATTCAACGTGGATTTGATAAGCTAATTAACATTTGGGGAGCCGACCACCATGGATATATTCCTCGTATGAAAGCGGCGATTCAAGCGCTTGGTTATGAAAAAGATACGCTTGAAGTAGAAATCATTCAAATGGTTCAACTGTATCAAAATGGCGAAAAAATGAAGATGAGCAAACGTACAGGTAAAGCAGTAACAATGCGTGATCTAGTAGAAGAGGTAGGCCTTGATGCAACTCGCTATTTCTTTGCGATGAGAAGTGCGGATACACATTTAGACTTTGATTTAGATTTAGCTGTTTCTCAATCTAATGAAAATCCTGTATACTACGCGCAATATGCTCATGCCCGTATTTGCAGTATTCTTCGTCAAGGTGAAGAGATGGGGATTCAATCAACATCTGGCGCTGACCTTTCATTAATTAGTGCAGAAAAAGAAATGGAACTACTGAAGAAAATCGGAGAGTTCCCTCAGGCCGTAGCGGAAGCAGCAACAAAACGTATTCCGCACCGCATTACAAACTATGTATTTGATCTTGCTTCTACGTTCCATAGCTTCTATAATGCAGAAAAAGTATTAGACAGCGATAATGTAGAAACAAGTAAAGCGCGTATTGAACTAGTGAAAGCTGTTCAAGTAACGCTTCAAAACTCCTTAAAACTAATTGGTGTTTCAGCACCTGAAAAAATGTAACAAAAAAAAGAGCCTCTTGGCTCTTTTTTATTTAAAAAACAAGCGTGGCACCTCCTGTACGCTTTACTCCTCTCATTGATGCTAAATCTTCCACTAATTTTAGCAGCGCTTTATCTTTTAATTTTGCTTCTATCATTACGTCAAAATCTTGTCCAATATCTTTAGCCATTTGCAAAAAAGGTGCGATAAAATCAGTTGAGACATAATCAGAGTGACTTCTAAATTCTTTTTCAGATTTAGGAGAAGAGATATGTACTTTTGGTTTTAACCCGATATGTTTCCACGTGTCAAAGATACGAGGGAGCAATAATGCAAGAGGTTCTTCTCCTTCATTTGCTTTGTGGTGGTGATAATCAAAGAGGAGAGGGACTTTCTCTTTTTCGCATACAGCTAATGTTTCTTCAGTTGTGTATGTTTTATCATCATTTTCAAGAGTCATGCGCTTTTTAATGACAGGTGGCAGCGTTTGAATGTTTTCATGAAATCGACCGATCGCTTTTTCTTTATTGCCATAGGCTCCACCTACGTGAATATTAATAAGAGCTTGATCGGCCACTCCCATCGCTTCAAGCATTCTATAGTGATAATTCATATCTTTTACCGCATTTTCTGTAATATGTTTTTTGTCGCTTGTAAATAATGTGAACTGATTGGGGTGAAAACTCACGCGCAGCTGATGATTCCGAATCAATTCTCCTATCTCTGACCAATCGTCTTGGAACGCATCAATGTAATTCCAATCTACTTCAGGATGAGTAGCTAAAGGGACAAGAGAAGATGATAATCGATACAGCATAATTTCATGGGCAATATTAAAATGTAAAGCGCGCTTAGTATGATTTAAATTTTGTTTTGTGACGTAATGAAGCTTATCCAGCCTCTCATCTTTTTTCATTTTTTCCCATCTGGTAAACGTGAGGGTTTTCGCAGGTGAGCAGTCCCAAAGCGACAGGGCATGTGATACATAGCCAAATCTAATTTTCATTATAAATTTTCCTCTTTTCGTTCATTAAAGCAACGGAGAAATAAAGGTTGCAAATCCTTGCTTTAGTTTTTCACTCCATTTTCGGTTTTTGACATCTTCTAAAGACAAAATGGGGCATTCCCCCATACAAGCTTTAAAGCTGTTCTTTACCTCTTCAATGTATATGGCATCGTAGATTAAACAGTTGATTTCAGCGTTTAAGAACAAGCTTCTTTTATCAAAATTAGCCGTTCCTACATCGCAGATAACATTGTCTGCAATTAATACTTTTGCGTGGTAAAAACCGTAATAATATTGATAAATCATGCAGCCTGCTTGAAGTAATGTAGGAAGATAGGCAAATGCAGCATGATGAACAAGCGGTTGATCTGCACGCATTGGAATCAAAATATGAACTTGTACTCCCCGTGCGCGAGCTTGCAGTAGCGCATTCATCAAAGGTTCACTTGGAATAAAATAAGGAGTACCTATGTACAATTCCCTATTGGCTTGGTTGATAATCGATAAAAAGCTTTCTTCAAGTGAAAAACCTTCAGTCGACTGTAGCTGAATAACATAGTCTCCTTCAGAGGCTGCTGGAAAGTATCTTTCCACTTTACGCAGGTCTATGCCCGTAGCAGCATACCAGTCGCTCAACAGCTGCATTTGAAGATCTTGGATACCTTCACCTTCCATACGCAGGTGGTAATCTTTCCACACCCCAAGCTTGGCGTCGAGTCCTAAATATTCTCTGCCGATATTAAAGCCGCCAATGTAGCCAACTTTCCCATCAATAACGGCCATTTTACGGTGATTGCGTGCATTGAGTGTATAAAACAAATAAGGCCACCGTAGCGTTCGACTGTAAGCAAAATGAACGCCTTGTTTCTTTAAGAATGCAATTTTGTTTTTCTTGATTTTATAGCTTCCCACACGGTCTACCAATAACCGGACTTCAATATTTTGCTGTGCTTTTTGGACTAGTAAATCTAAAAAATCTTGGCTAATTTCATCATTTTGTACGATGTAAAACGATAAATGGATAAATGAAGAGGCATTTTCTATTTCATGAAATAAATCTTTATACAAGACATTCCCGTCTGCGAACAAAAAAAGAGAAGCACGGCGCTTTGGAAATGTATTTTCAGCCTGAGAAAATACTTTCTTTCCAACGCCAAGGTCAATTGCAAGCCAAGCAATAAAAATAATAAAAAGTAAAATTACAACCATGCCGCTCATCACGTCACCTCTTTTCCCGATGTAAATACATTTTATGTTGTTCTTAGTGTCACCTTGTTTAAATAGAATATGAACAAAAGAACGAAAAGATATTGACTGAATGCTCATTCATTATATACAATGAAAGCAGATATATTATCAGAAAATTTAGTCGTCAGGAGGAAAAAAAGGTAACAAATTATTCAAGGAGGGGACGAGATGACAGGGTTGCTGTGGGTGAATTTTCTCTTTTTTATTATTGTAACCGCTTACGCTGTTTCTTTGTTTGTATATTTGATTCGCACACGCATTCAGTATATTCAATTAGGGAAAAAAGTAGAATTTGATCAGCGGTTAAAAGAAAGACTGCAAAAAATTTGGGTGAACGTGTTTGGACAAAAGAAGCTGTTAAAAGATAAAAAAAGTGGAATTATGCACGTCATGTTTTTTTATGGGTTTATTTTAGTTCAGTTTGGTGCGTTAGACTTTATTATAAAAGGTTTGCTTCCAGGTAAACATTTGCCGCTTGGACCTTTATATCCCGGCTTTACATTTTTTCAAGAAATGGTGACGCTTTTGATTTTAGTAGCAGTGGTCTGGGCTTTTCACCGCCGCTACGTCGAAAAGCTTGTGCGTTTAAAAAGAGGGTTTAAATCTGGTTTAGTACTGATTTTTATTGGAGCACTTATGCTGTCAGTGCTTGTCGGAAACGGTATGTCAATCATCTGGCATAATCATGAACCGTCATGGACAGAACCGGTTGCGTCATCGATTGCGATCTTGTTTAAGGGAATCAATGATATTGCCGCTATCTCCATTTTTTATGTTTCATGGTGGATCCACTTAGCCGTGTTATTGACGTTTTTAGTATATGTTCCTCAATCAAAACATGCTCATTTACTGGCTGGACCGGCTAATGTATTTTTTAACCGTGTTTCTAAGCCAGGTAAGCTTGAAAAGATTGATTTTGAAGACGAGACCCAGGAGACGTTTGGGGTTGGAAAGATTGAAGAATTCACGCAGCATCAGCTTATTGATTTATATGCCTGTGTGGAATGCGGTCGATGTACGAATATGTGTCCGGCAACGGGTACAGGGAAAATTTTATCTCCAATGGATTTAATTTTAAAGATGCGCGATCACTTAACAGAAAAAGGAGCGGTTGTGACATCTAAGGCTCCTTGGGTTCCTACGTATGCATTCTCCAAAACAAAAGGAAATCAGCTGGCGATGATGGCGGCCAGCCAAGGCGGAGAAGAAGCCGCAGCAACAGCGGAATATAATCCCGCTTTAATTGGAGATGTCATTACGGAAGAAGAAATTTGGGCATGTACAACGTGCCGAAACTGTGAAGATCAATGTCCCGTAATGAACGAGCACGTAGATAAAATCATAGATTTACGACGTTTTTTAGTATTAACTGAAGGAAAGATGGACGCGGATGCTCAGCGTGCCATGACGAATATTGAGCGTCAAGGAAACCCTTGGGGATTAAACCGAAAAGAGCGTGAAGAATGGCGGCACGTAAGAGAAGATGTTCACATTCCTACTGTTAAAGAAGTAAGTAAAGCCGGTGAAACGTTTGAGTATTTGTTCTGGGTAGGTTCGATGGGATCTTATGATAACCGCAGTCAAAAAATCGCTCTATCGTTTGCAAAGCTTCTCAATGAAGCGGGTGTTTCATTTGCGATTTTAGGAAATAAAGAAAAAAATTCTGGTGACACGCCGCGCAGGCTGGGCAATGAATTTTTATTCCAAGAGTTAGCTTCTAAAAATATCGCTGAATTTGAAAAAAATGAAATCAAAAAAATTGTTACAATTGATCCACATGCTTACAATATTTTTAAAAATGAATATCCAGATTTCGGTTTTGAAGGAGAAGTGTATCATCACACAGAATTACTAGCTATGTTGGTGAAAGAAGGTAAGCTGTCACCAAAACATGCGGTTAATGAAAAAATTACCTTCCATGATTCCTGTTATTTAGGAAGATATAACGAAGTATACAGTCCGCCAAGAGAAATTTTGAAAGCGATTCCAGGTGTTCATTTGATTGAAATGGATCGCAACCGTGAAAATGGTATGTGCTGTGGAGCAGGAGGAGGGTTAATGTGGACGGAAGAAACGACCGGCCAGCGCATTAATGTAGCGCGCACGGAACAGGCCTTAGCTGTTAACCCAAGCATTATCAGTTCAGGTTGCCCATACTGCTTAACGATGCTAAGTGACGGAACAAAAGCAAAAGAAGTAGAAGAACAGGTTCATACGTATGACGTAGCAGAACTGCTTGAAAAGTCAATTTATGGCGACGTGCAAGAACAGGTTTCATAAAGGAGAAGTAGAGGTGGTCTTCATCTCTACTTTTTACAGAAAGGAAATTGAGCAAGCGTTCAATCGGCGAGGACAAAGAGGAAGAAAAAGGAGGAAATAACAGTGGGGAAAACAGTTATTGTGAGTGCAGTTCGAACACCTTTTGGAAAATTAGGTGGCAGCGTAAGTGGACTAAAAGCGGCAGAACTAGGCGGGAAAGCGATTCAAGCAGCATCAAAAGGACGTACAGAAATTGATTCCGTTATTATGGGGTGCGTGCTGCAAGGGGGCCAAGGGCAGCTGCCTTCTAGGCAAGCCATGCATTATGCAGGTTTACCGTGGCAAGTAGAGACGGAAACCATTAATAAAGTCTGTGCATCGGGTATGCGCAGCATTACAACTGCTGATCAGCTGATTCGATTAGGAGAAGCAAAAACAATCATTGCAGGTGGAATGGAATCGATGAGTAACGCACCGTATCTTCTTCCAAAAGCAAGGTGGGGGTTCCGTATGGGAGATAGCGTTGTGACGGATCTGATGGTTCATGACGGTTTGACATGCAGCTTTACAGGGGTCCAAATGGGTACGTATGGAAATGAAATAGCTTCTGAAATGGATATTTCCCGAGAAAAGCAGGATGAATGGGCCCTTCGCAGTCATCAATTAGCGGTAGAGTCAGAAGAGAAAGGGAGATGGACCGCAGAAAGAATTTCAGTTGATATTCCGTCTAAAAAAGGAACGATAACGGTTCAAAAAGATGAAGGACCAAGAAAAGACACGTCGTTAGAAAAACTTTCTTCTCTTCGGCCTGTATTTGGTCACAGCGGAACCATTACAGCAGGAAATGCACCTAGCGTGAATGACGGAGCAGCTGCGCTCATGCTAATGGATGAAGATGTGGCAAAAGCAAATGGCTATGAGCCGTTGGCTACGATTGTAAACCATACTTCTCTTGCGATGGAGCCAAGGGAATTTCCGAAAACGCCCGGGTTTGCTATTAATAAGCTATTGCAAAAAACAAATAAAACAGTAGACGATATTGCGCTGTTTGAAATCAATGAAGCTTTTTCAGCGGTAGCGTTGATGAGTATGGAAATTGCAGGGCTTCCGGCTGAAAAAGTAAATGTGAACGGCGGGGCTGTAGCACTTGGACATCCGATTGGAGCAAGCGGCGCCCGTATTGTTGTAACGCTCATTCATGAATTAAGACGACGAGGCGGCGGACTAGGCATTGCTTCTATTTGCAGCGGCGGCGGCCAAGGTGATGCCATTATGGTAGAAGTGTAAAAGGGGGATACCAACTTGAATATTGAAACAGTTATGGTTATTGGAGCAGGTCAGATGGGAGCAGGAATTGCGCAAGTATTTGCTGCGAGCGGATACCAAGTTTCTTTGTATGACGTTGATCAAAAAAATACACAAAAAGGAATAGAAGGTATTGATAAACGTCTGAAAAAGCAGGTGGGAAAAGGTTCTCTCTCAGCTAAGGAACATGAAGGGATTATGGAGCGCATTCAGCTGGCAAATGAAATAACGGCAGCACAAAAAGCAGATTTAATCGTCGAAGCGGTTGTGGAAAAGATGGAAGTCAAACAAGCCATTTTTGCGGAGTTGGATTCGTTAGCCCCGAGTCATACTATTTTAGCAACCAACACGTCTTCGCTTCCTATTACTGAAATTGCAGCTGTGACCACTCGACCTGAAAAAGTAATTGGCATGCACTTTATGAATCCTGTTCCGGTGATGAAACTCGTTGAAATTATTAGAGGGCTGGCTACTACCGATGAAGTGTATCAAGCAGTCTATGAAACAACGAAAAAATTAAATAAAACCCCGGTGGAAGTTCATGATTTTCCAGGGTTTGTTTCAAATCGAATTTTAATGCCAATGATTAACGAAGCTGTGTTTACGCTCTATGAAGGTGTAGCAAGCGAAGAGGATATTGATCAAGTGATGAAACTAGGAATGAACCATCCAATGGGACCTTTGACATTAGCAGATTTCATCGGCCTCGATACATGTTTGTTTATTATGGAAACGCTTCATAAAGGGTTTGGTGATGACAAATATCGTCCTTGTCCATTGCTTAGGAAATATGTAAAGGCAGGGTGGCTTGGTCGAAAAACAGGAAAAGGATTTTTTACGTACGAAACATAAAGGAGTGGCGAAATGATCTTTTTTACGTCTGAACAACACATGATTAAAAAGATGGTAGCTGATTTTAGTGAAAAAGAAGTCGCTGCGGCTGTGCCAAACATGGAAAAGGGTGAATTTCCTCGAGGTTTATTAAAACAGATGGCTGATCTTGGCCTGATGGGCATTCCCGTTCCTCAAGCATACGGAGGGGGCGGACTGGACTTTGTATCGTACATGATTGCCATCCACGAAATATCAAAAGTAAGTCCAGCCCTAGGCGTCATTTTGTCTGTTCATACTTCTGTAGGTACGAATCCTATTGTCGTATTTGGGACGGAAGATCAAAAACAAAAGTATGTAAAAAAACTGGCGACAGGTGAATATCTAGGTGCTTTTTGTTTAACAGAACCTAGTGCAGGGTCTGATGCTGCAAGCTTAAAAACAAAGGCAGAACGAAAAGGAGACCACTATCTTTTAAATGGTTCAAAGCTTTTCATTACAAACGGCGGCGAAGCAGATACGTATATTGTATTTGCTAAAACGAATCCCGAACGCGGGTCGAGAGGGATGAGCGCTTTTATCGTTGAAAAGACGATGGAGGGATTTTCAGTAGGAAAAGATGAACATAAGATGGGCCTTCATGGTTCTCGAACGGTTCAACTTCACTTTGAAAATATACAGGTGCCTGTAGAAAATCGTCTCGGAGAAGAAGGTGAAGGCTTTCGAATTGCGATGGCTAATTTAAATGCCGGAAGAATTGGTATTGCTGCTCAAGCGGTAGGAATTGCTGAAGGTGCGTTAACGGCAGCTAAAAACTATGCAAATGAACGATATCAATTCGGAAAACCGATTTTATCTCAGCAGGGTATTGCCTTTAAGCTGGCTGATATGGAAACGGCTGTTGAATCAGCGAAGCTTTTAATGTATAGAGCCGCTTTTTTATATGATCAAAAACTTCCTTGTAAAAAAGAAGCCTCAATGGCGAAATTATTTGCTTCCCAAACGGCCATGAATGTAGCAATCGATGCGATTCAAGTTTTGGGAGGCTATGGTTATATGAAAGATTATCCAGTAGAGAGGTATTTTCGTGACGCCAAAGTATGCGAAATCTACGAAGGTACAAGCGAAATTCAGCGCATCGTCATTAGCAGTCAATTATAGGGGGAATAATCATGTTTTTTAAACTTTCAGAAGAACACGAAATGATTCGAAAAATGGTGCGGGACTTTGCCAAAAACGAAGTGGCTCCGACAGCTGCACAACGAGATGAAGAAGAGCGTTTTGACAGAGGAATCTTTACGCAAATGGCTGATCTAGGATTAACAGGTATTCCATGGCCGGAGCAATACGGAGGAATTGGCAGTGACTATCTAGCTTATTGCATTGCTGTTGAAGAACTGTCTAGAGTATGTGCATCAACAGGCGTTACTTTGTCGGCTCATACTTCTCTTGCCGGCTGGCCAATCTATACATTCGGAACAGAAGAACAAAAACAAAAATACCTGAAACCTATGGCAACGGGTGAGAAAATAGGTGCTTATGGGTTAACCGAACCGAGTGCTGGATCAGATGCAGGAGGAATGAGAACGCTCGCTGTAAAAGACGGAGAAAATTATATTTTAAATGGTTCTAAAATCTTTATTACAAACGGCGGCGAAGCGGATATTTACGTCGTATTTGCTCGCATCGACCCCAATGAAAAACGCACGAGCGCTTTTATTATTGAAAAAGATATGCCGGGATTTTCAGTTGGTAAAAAAGAAAAGAAACTGGGCATTCGCTCTTCACCTACCACAGAAATTATTTTCGAGGACTGCCGTGTTCCAAAAGAAAATTTGCTGGGAAATGAAGGAGAAGGATTTAAAGTTGCGATGATGACACTAGATGGCGGCCGAAATGGCATTGCAGCGCAGGCTGTAGGAATTGCTCAAGGGGCGTTAGATGCGGCCGTAGCTTATGCCAAGGAACGTCAGCAATTTGGTAAGCCAATTATTTCTCAGCAAGGAATTGCGTTTAAGTTAGCCGACATGGCCACGAGTATAGAAGCTGCAAGACTGTTAACCTATCAAGCTGCTTGGTTAGAGTCCCAAGGGCTGCCATATGGCAAAGAATCAGCCATGTCAAAATTATATGCCGGGGATACAGCAATGAAAGTAACGACAGAAGCTGTTCAAGTATTTGGAGGATACGGTTATACAAAAGATTATCCAGTAGAACGTTTTATGAGAGATGCAAAAATCACGCAAATTTATGAAGGCACACAAGAGATTCAGCGTCTCGTCATTTCTAGGTATCTTGCTAAATAAAACACTTGTTGTAGGAGAGGTGAAAAAATGAAAAAGAGAGAAGTTCTCACATCCATTAAAGATGAAAAGCTGATTGTAGAGCGTCGTAATCAAATGATTAAAGGGGCCGTCACGCTATTTAAGGAAAAAGGTTTTCACCGAACAACAACAAGGGAAATTGCCAAAGCCGCTGGGTTCAGTATCGGTACACTTTACGAATATATTCAATCTAAAGAAGATGTTTTATATCTTGTATGTGACAATATTTACGATGAAGTGAGAGAGCGATTAGAAGAGATGGTGGTGGATCGTTATACAATCGCTGAGCTTCAACAAGCGATTCAGCACTATTTTAAAGTTGTGGATGAGCTTCAAGATGAAGTATTAGTCATGTACCAAGAAGCGAAATCACTGTCTAAAGATGCGCTTCCATATGTATTAAAAAAAGAGCTGGATATGGTTGAGATGTTTAAGGTTATTATCGAAGGCTGCGTAGAAAACAATCAATTTGCACTTACGGATAAAGAAATTTCGCTGTTTGCTCATCATTTATTTGTTCAAGGTCAGATGTGGGCATTTCGCAGATGGTGGCTGCAAAAGCATTATTCATTAGAAGAATATACAAATATGCAGTTAGATTTTTTACTTAAAAATTTTTCATTTCAACAACTGTGTGAGGGGGAGACAGTTTGAATACAAGCAAAAGACCGCTTCGTTTTTTAACCGCTTCTAGCCTGTTTGACGGCCACGACGCGTCCATTAATATTATGAGACGAATTCTTCAAGCCAAGGGGGTAGAAGTCATTCACCTGGGGCATAACCGATCTGTCGAAGAAATTGTTAACGCTTCCATACAAGAGGATGTTCAGGGGATTGCCATTTCTTCTTATCAAGGCGGCCATGTAGAATATTTTAAGTATATGTACGATTTACTCCAAGAACAACAGGCTTCTCATATTAAAATTTATGGCGGAGGAGGAGGGGTCATTATTCCGAGTGAGATTCAAGAGCTTCATGATTACGGCATTTCTAAAATCTTTTCTCCGGAAGATGGACGAAAAATGGGGTTAGAAGGCATGATTCAATTTATGATCGATGATTGTTATTACACAAATCCCCCTGCACTGCCGAAGGATCGAACCTTAACGCCGGCTAATGACCGTTTAATTGCCCAGCTTATTACATGCGCTGAAAATGAAGCCTATGAATACACAAAAGAGCACGCAGCTGCTCTTGAAGAAATCCGAGAAAGTGTAATCGAAAGCGAGACGGATCAAAAAATACCGGTTATTGGAATCACAGGAACAGGAGGAGCGGGGAAAAGTTCGCTTACGGATGAATTAGTAAGAAGGTTTATTGAACATATTCCAGATATTCATGTAGCTGTTTTATCCGTCGATCCAACTAAACAAAAAACCGGAGGAGCGCTTCTTGGGGATCGAATTCGCATGAACATCGCAGCGTCTCCTCGTGTGTATATGAGAAGTTTGGCCACGCGTTCATCTGGACATGAGCTATCGGCGGCCATTCGAGATGGAATTGCTGTCGTGAAAAAAGCGGGTTTCGACATTATCATTGTCGAAACAAGCGGCATCGGGCAAGCTGATGCTCAAGTCAAAGATATTGCAAACGTCTCTCTGTATGTAATGACAAGCGAATTTGGCGCGCCGTCGCAGTTAGAAAAGATTGAAATGATTGATTACGCAGACTTTATTGTAATCAATAAATTTGAAAAAAAAGGTTCTGAAGACGCAAAAAAACAAGTGCAGCGTCAATATCAGCGTAATCATCAGCTGTTTGAAAATAATCTCTCTACGATGCCAATTTACGGCACAATTGCGAGCCAGTTCAACGACGGGGGAACAAATATTTTATTTGAAGATCTTGTAAATCATCTGCATCAAACATGCCGTACGTCTTGGCACGTAGAAAAATCATCAGAGCGCGTAAGTGAAAAGAAATATACCATCATTCCTAATGATCAACAGCAATATTTACAGGAGATTGTAAACAGCGTTCGCTCTTATCACCGCAATACGGATGTTCAAGTACAAATAGCGCGTAAATTTTATCAGCTAGAGGGTGCTCTGGAAGAAGTGGAAACAGAAACGGCCAAGCAAGAGCTCACTCAGCTAAAGGAGAAATATCAAAAACAGCTAACGGCTGAATCGATTGAAAAGCTGGAAAACTGGCCTAAATTAAAAAGTCAGTACGGGAAAGAAGAACTTATTACAAAGATAAGAAATAAAGAAATTAAAACCTCTCTGCAAGTTGATACCCTATCAGGACTGCGTATTCCGCGCGTGGCTCTTCCAAAAGTTAAAGAATATGGGGAAGTTCTTCGTTTTCTTTATAAAGAAAATGTGCCAGGTGCGTTTCCTTATACAGCAGGTGTTTTTCCTTTCAAACGAAAAGGTGAAGATCCTAAGCGTCAATTTGCAGGCGAAGGAACACCAGAACGAACAAATCGTCGCTTTCACTATTTGTCAAAAGATGATGAGGCTAAGCGTTTAAGTACAGCATTTGATTCTGTAACGCTTTATGGAGAAAATCCAGATCCAAGGCCAGATATCTTCGGGAAAATTGGCGAAAGCGGCGTAAATGTCTGTACCCTTGATGATATGAAACTCCTGTATAAAGGATTTGATCTTTGCCATCCGTCGACTTCCGTTTCGATGACCATCAATGGGCCGGCTCCAATATTACTAGCTATGTTTATGAATACAGCTATCAGTCAGCAGGTGGAAAAGAAGGAAGAGGAGCTGAAGCGTCCTTTAACGGAAGAGGAATACGAGGAAGTAAAATCGGGTACGTTGAAACAAGTGAGAGGAACTGTTCAAGCGGATATTTTAAAAGAAGACCAAGGGCAAAATACGTGTATTTTTTCCACAGAATTTGCATTAAAAATGATGGGAGATATTCAACAGTACTTTATTGACGAGAAAGTGCGCAACTATTATTCTGTTTCTATTTCAGGCTATCATATAGCTGAAGCAGGGGCTAACCCGATTTCTCAGCTAGCTTTTACATTGGCCAACGGTTTTACGTACGTGGAATATTACTTGAGTCGAGGCATGCACATTGATGATTTTGCTCCTAATTTATCGTTTTTCTTTAGTAATGGACTTGACCCTGAATACACGGTTATTGGACGTGTAGCGAGAAGAATCTGGGCAATTGTGATGCGTGATAAATACGGCGCGAATGAACGCAGTCAAAAGCTTAAGTATCATATTCAAACATCCGGCCGATCGCTTCATGCACAGGAAATTAATTTTAATGATATACGTACGACGTTGCAAGCCTTAATGGCTCTTCATGACAATTGCAACTCTCTTCATACCAATGCGTATGATGAAGCAATTACAACGCCGACAGAGGAATCTGTACGAAGAGCGATGGCCATTCAATTAATCATTACAAAAGAGCATGGATTAACTAAAAATGAAAATCCACTACAGGGCTCTTTTATTATTGATGAACTAACAGACTTGGTAGAAGAAGCGGTATTGGCTGAGTTCCAACGCTTAAATGATCGAGGCGGCGTTTTAGGTGCGATGGAAATGCAGTATCAGCGAGGTAAGATTCAAGATGAATCGATGGAATATGAGATGCAAAAACATACGGGAGATTTACCTATTATAGGAGTAAATACGTATATTAATCCAAATGAAGAGGAAAATTCCTCAGTTGATGACATGCAGTTAGCCCGCGCATCAAAAGAAGAAAAAAATCATCAAATTAATCAGCTTCAGAAGTTTCAACAGCAGCATGAAGAAAAAAGAGAAGATGCGCTGAAAAGGTTAAAGAAAGCTGCAACAGAAGGAGAGAACATTTTCAAAGAGTTAATGGAGACCGTTAAAGTAGCCAGCTTAGGAGAAATTACGCGAGCTTTATATGAATGCGGTGGGCAATATCGCCGAAATATGTAATAATGTATCGTTAGTATATAGTGATATATTAAAAGCCGAGATGACTGTTTGTGGGTCATCTCGGCTTTTATAGACTTAACCTTAGCGGAGTCAGAATAACGGATGGTGAATTCCTTTTGATTAAAGGATGTTGTTGGCGTATTAAGTAGAATGTATTATAGTGAAAAAATGTCTATTTTTTCGTTGTTTTATGCGAAATTCTCGAGAATTTTAGAAACGAGGCTAGCATAAATGTATTGAATTTGTTTATAATGAATGGTATGTATTTATTCGTTTCCATCATTTACACATATGATGAATTGATTTAATAGATTTTCGATATACATAGCCATAGAAAGGATGTGCCAGATTTGAGTTTAGCACAGTACTCAAAAACGGATTTAAAAGAAATGTCGATGATTGAGATTGCTTATGCGCTTCTAGAAGAAAAAACAGATCGTCAAGCAATGTCATTCCAAGAAATTATTGCTGAAATTAAAGCAGCAGCTGAAATGTCAGATCAAGAATTAAAAACGAGATTAGCTCAGTTTTATACAGATATTAATATTGATGGTCGCTTTTTAACAGTAGGGGACAACCACTGGGGTCTTCGTGGATGGTATCCTTTTGACCAAGCTGAAGAAGAAGTTATTCCGGTTGCAAAACCTAAAAAGAAAAAAGCGAAAAAAGCTGTTGTTGAAGAAGTTGAAGATTTTGATGATTTAGAAGAAGATTTGGATTATGAAGATGTTGATGATCTAGAGGAAGAAGAAGATTTTGAAGACATTGACGAGCTAGAAGAAGATGAAGATGATCTTGCAGAAGACGATTTTGACGATTTAGAAGATGATCTAGAAGAAGATGAAGAAGATGAAGAAGAAGATTATGAGGACGACAAAGAAAAATAATCCTTCTTGACTTTTTCAAGCGAAGTAGGTAGAATCTTTTTTGGGCTCTTTAAACAAGCATTTAAAAAGTTTTTATTTAAAATAGACTATTGCTCCCAATCCAGTTTTGGTATTGGGAGCAATTTTTTTATTTTATCTATCCATGTTTTACACCCCGATATGTTCTTATAAATCCTTGATAGAAACTTTCTTTTGGTTCTTGAACGTTTCACATTCATAAGGTTTCTTATAATTTCGCATGCACAATGAATGAATTGTGATTGTTTATGTGAAAACTTTTAATATTGTACAGTTCAAATTATTTAGAGGGGGAAGTATAGATGACAAAGTATATTTTCGTAACAGGCGGTGTTGTATCATCTCTAGGAAAAGGGATTACAGCAGCTTCTTTAGGCCGTTTATTAAAAAACCGTGGGTTGAACGTAACGATTCAAAAGTTTGATCCATACATTAACGTAGACCCGGGAACAATGAGTCCATACCAACACGGTGAGGTATTCGTAACGGATGATGGCGCGGAAACAGACTTAGACTTAGGTCACTATGAGCGTTTTATCGATATCAACTTAAATCGCTACAGCAACGTAACAACAGGTAAAGTATATTCAACAGTATTGAAAAAAGAGCGTCGCGGTGATTATTTAGGCGGAACAGTTCAGGTTATTCCGCACATCACAAATGAAATTAAAGAACGCGTTTTCCGTGCAGGTAAAGAAACAAATGCGGACGTTGTTATTACTGAAATCGGCGGAACGGTAGGAGATATTGAATCACTTCCTTTCCTAGAAGCTATTCGTCAAATTAAAAGTGATATTGGCCGTGACAATGTTATGTACATCCACTGTACACTTGTGCCATATTTAAAAGCTGCTGGTGAAATGAAAACAAAACCAACACAGCATAGTGTAAAAGAATTACGTAGCTTAGGTATTCAGCCAAATGTTATCGTTGTTCGTACAGAAATGCCAATTTCTGAAGATATGAAAGACAAGCTAGCTTTATTCTGCGACATTGATCCAAAAGCGGTTATTGAGTGTGCAGACGCTGAAACATTATATGAAATTCCACTATCTCTACAAGAGCAGCACCTAGATCAAATCACATGCGATCACTTGAAATTAGATTGCAAAGAAGCAGAAATGACTGAGTGGAAAGCACTGGTTGAGAAAGTAAAAGGACTTTCAAATACAACAAAAATTGCATTGGTTGGTAAGTATGTAGAGCTTCAAGATGCTTATATTTCTGTCGTAGAAGCAATGAAACATGCTGGATATGCATTCGATGCAGATGTAAACATCAAGTGGGTAAACTCGGAATTTGTAACAAAAGAAAATGTTCAAGATTTACTTGGTGATGTAGACGGTATTTTAGTTCCAGGTGGATTTGGTGATCGTGGAATTGAAGGTAAAATTGTAGCAACACAATATGCACGTGAGCAAAAAGTTCCATTCTTAGGTATTTGCTTAGGTATGCAGCTGGCATCAGTTGAGTTTGCGCGTAATGTATTAGGCTTAGAAGGCGCACATTCAGCAGAAATTGCACCTGAAACAAACTATCCAATTATCGACTTATTACCAGAACAAAAAGACGTAGAAGACCTAGGTGGTACACTGCGCTTAGGATTATACCCTTGTAAATTGTCTGAAGATACGCTTGCATATAAAGCATATCAAGATGAAGTGGTATATGAGCGTCATCGTCACCGTTATGAATTCAATAACGAATACCGTCAACAAATGGAAGAGAAAGGCTTTATCTTCTCTGGTACAAGCCCAGACGGCCGTTTAATTGAAATTGTAGAGCTAAAAGACCACCCATGGTTCTTGGCTTCACAATTCCACCCAGAGTTTACTTCTCGTCCAACTAGACCGCAACCATTGTTCAAAGAATTTATTCGCGCATCAATGGAATCAAGTCAAAACAAATAAGTGAAATAAAAAACACGCTGTCTTTAGACAGCGTGTTTTTTATTCATATTCTTCTACGATTTCTTTTAATGTGAAAGTTAAACCGTAGTACGCGTATAAAGCGACCATCATTGCTGGAAAACCAAATCTTGAGCCGTCTTCTCCAGGAATAAGCGGCTTTAACAATTTTGTATCAATATGCGCATCTGCGAGTGCTGTTAAAGAAGGCTCGGTTATCTCTTTAGGAGCAGCAGCAATGCTAACAAATGGAATATCGTGTTTCTTTAAACGTTCAGCTATTTCCACTGCTTTATTATCTGTTGAAAATCGAGAGACAAGCAGTACGCGATCAACGCTAGTCAGCTGATCTAATTCATGTAAAGGCAAAGCTTTTGCCTGACTTAAAGGTTCTGCACTGCTTAGTGCTTCAAGCGTAATGGCGTGCATTTCTTCTACGCCATAAATATAAATAAATCCTTCTCCGACAGAGGCTTGTGCTAAAATACGCGCGGCATCTTCAAATTGGAATTCTTCTTGTTCTTCAATTCGTTTAAAAAAACCTGAAAGTTGAGTTGTGAAAATTTTAAGCATAGAATCTCCCTTCGATTTAAGCGGCTAAAGCCGTCTATCTACACATTATAACGAAAAAAGCTATCTGTATTCTATCTTGAAATGAGCTACAATGAAAGTAAAGTGCAATGAAATTGGATGGATGACAAAAAAAGCTATGTTTTGTAACAATTTCTCTAATTAGCAGGGATTTTTGTTTTAAAGGCGAAATACATATGTTAGTTTTGTCTGTAGAAGAGGAATATAAAAGGTGGGATTATATTGGCAGAGAAAATTTTAATTGTTGATGATCAGTATGGTATACGTATTTTATTAACGGAAGTGCTGCAAAAAGAAGGCTATACAACATTTCAAGCGGCGAACGGCTTCCAGGCGATTGATATTACAAAAGAGCAAGCACCGGATCTTGTCTTATTAGATATGAAAATTCCAGGAATGGATGGAATTGAAATTTTAAAAAGGTTAAAGCAGCACGATGAAACGATTAAAGTCATCATTATGACCGCTTATGGTGAATTGGATATGATTCAAGAAGCAAAAGATTTAGGAGCATTAACACACTTTGCAAAACCGTTTGATATTGATGAAATCCGAAAAGTTGTTAGGGAATATATACCAGTAAAGTCGAATTAAGGTTTTGGTAGGGTTTTCATCCTAACAAATTTTGAATATCAGCCTAAAAATGTTGCTGTTTTCATTGTTAGTTGGTATCCTAATTACTGTATTCATAATTCGACAATCTATTATGTAAAGATGCGCGTTGTTTCTACATGAAACACTCAATTCAAGAGCATACTATTTGAGTGTGCCTTTTGGTTAGCATCTAATCTAAGGTTGATTTTAAGGAGGATTTCAATATGCCTTTAGTATCAATGAAAGAAATGCTTATTACAGCAAAAGAACAAGGCTATGCAGTAGGTCAATTTAACTTAAATAACTTAGAGTTTACTCAAGCTATTCTTCAAGCAGCAAAAGAAGAAAACTCTCCAGTTATTCTTGGTGTATCTGAAGGTGCAGCACGCTACATGGGCGGTTTCAAAACTGTTGTAGCAATGGTTGAAGCTCTAATCGAAGATTACGACGTTCAAGTACCAGTTGCAATTCACTTAGACCACGGTTCAAGCTTTGAATCATGTGCAAAAGCAATCCATGCTGGATTCACTTCTGTAATGATCGATGCTTCTCACCACCCATTTGAAGAAAACATTGCAATTACTTCTAAAGTAGTTGAACTAGCTCACTTCCACGGAGTATCTGTAGAAGCAGAACTAGGAACTGTTGGTGGACAAGAAGACGACGTTATTGCTGAGGGCGTTATCTATGCAGATGCTAACGAGTGTGAAGAACTTGTTAACCGTACAGGTATCGATTGCTTAGCTCCAGCATTAGGATCAGTTCACGGACCATACAAAGGTGAACCAAACCTAGGTTTTGCTGAAATGAAAGAAATCGGAGATCGTACAGGTTTACCATTAGTTTTACACGGTGGAACTGGTATTCCAACAAAAGATATCCAAAAATCAGTTTCTTTAGGTACTGCTAAAATCAACGTAAACACTGAAAACCAAATTGCTTCAGCTAAAGCTGTTCGTGAAGTATTAGCTGCGCAACCTGAACAATATGATCCACGTAAATACTTAGGACCTGCTCGCGAAGCAATCAAAGAAACGGTTCAAGGTAAAATGCGTGAATTCGGTTCTTCTAACAAAGCATAATTTGAAATCTTCGGATTGCCTGTTTGCAATTAGTTGAGTCTGAAAAATAAAACCGTCTTATTTTTATTGTAAGGCGGTTTTATTTTTACTATAATTTTCTTATCATTCTGAATACATAACACAAGGGGATGGCATTCATGAAGTTTTTTATTGATACGGCTAACTTAGACGAAATTAAGGAAGCGCATTCATTAGGTTTGTTAGCGGGGGTTACAACAAATCCTAGTTTAGTAGCTAAAGAGAACATCACGTTTGAAGATCGTCTTCGTGAAATTACAGAGTTTGTTGAAGGGTCTGTAAGTGCAGAAGTGATTGCGCTTGATGCAGAAGGCATGATTCGCGAAGGAAAAGAGCTTGCCGCGATTGCGCCGAATATTACAATCAAGGTACCGATGACTCCAGATGGCTTAAAAGCAGTAAAAGAATTTACTAGTTTAGGTATTAAGACAAACGTTACGCTTATTTTCTCAGCTAACCAAGCGTTAATGGCAGCAAGAGCAGGTGCTACTTACGTATCGCCTTTCTTAGGAAGATTAGACGATATTGGTTTTAATGGTCTCGATTTAATCTCAGATATCGCAGATATTTTTGTGATTCATGACATTCCATCAGAAATTATTGCAGCATCTATTCGTCATCCGATGCACGTAACAGAAGCTGCAAAAAATGGAGCACATATTGCGACAATTCCTTACAAAGTTTTAATGCAATTGTTCAAACATCCGTTAACAAACGCAGGAATTGACCAATTTTTGGCGGATTGGGAAAAACGAAATGTCTAAACATGTATAAATTTGTGTGGCGTTTACCATCCTGACAGGTGAATGCCATATTTTTCTTTTATCTTGTCGAAACTATACATGATTTTTTCATTTTCGTGTACACTAGTAGGTAATAGGAAAAATAACCATTCTTTTAGGTATTCTTTGTACCAAAATTTTCCTCAATTACTAGGTGAGAAACTTTCTTTCACTAGAAGGGAGCTATAAATGGAAAAGTTAAAAATACAAGGTGGCTTTACCTTAAGTGGATCCGTCCGCGTCAGTGGTGCTAAAAATAGTGCCGTTGCGCTTATTCCAGCAACAATTTTAGCCGAGTCACCTGTTACAATTGAAGGTCTGCCCGATATTTCAGACGTGCAGTTATTAGGGGATTTAGTTGAAGAAATTGGTGGGAAAGTAACCATTGATAGCGACGAATTAACAGTAGATCCATCCGGAATGGTTGCAATGCCTTTACCGAACGGAAAAGTAAAAAAATTACGCGCTTCTTATTATTTAATGGGGGCGATGTTGGGACGCTTTAAAAAAGCGGTAGTTGGGCTTCCAGGAGGCTGTTACCTTGGTCCTAGACCAATCGATCAGCACATTAAAGGCTTTGAAGCTCTTGGCGCTAAAGTAACAAATGAGCAAGGAGCTATTTACATTCGAGCTGAGGAATTAATTGGTGCTCGAATTTATTTAGACGTTGTTAGCGTAGGAGCAACAATCAATATTATGCTCGCTGCTGTAAGAGCAAAAGGGCGTACCGTTATTGAGAATGCTGCTAAAGAGCCTGAAATTATTGATGTAGCTACGTTACTGACAAGTATGGGTGCCCGTATTAAAGGTGCAGGTACGGATGTTATTCGAATTGATGGAGTAGATCAATTAAAAGGATGCCGTCATTCTATCATTCCAGACCGAATTGAAGCAGGCACGTATATGATCATGGGAGCGAGTATGGGAAAAGAAGTTGTTGTTGACAACGTTATCCCTCAGCATTTGGAGTCATTAACGGCTAAAATGCGTGAGATGGGTATTCATATCGAAACAAGCTCAGATCAGATTCTTGTAGCGACTCGTCAGCTATTGAAGCCTGTAGATATTAAGACGCTAGTATATCCAGGTTTCCCAACTGATTTACAGCAGCCATTTACGACGCTTCTAACAAGAGCGTCTGGTACAAGCGTTGTGACGGATACAATTTACGGTGCAAGGTTTAAGCATATTGATGAGCTGAGACGAATGAATGCATCTGTTAAGGTAGAAGGACGTTCTGCTATTATTAATGGTCCTATTCACTTACAAGGTGCGCGTGTGAAAGCGTCGGACTTACGAGCAGGAGCAGCTCTCGTAACCGCTGGCTTAATGGCCAAAGGGATTACAGAGGTAACGGGTTTAGAGCACATTGACCGTGGTTACAGTCATTTAGTAGACAAGTTATCGGATTTAGGGGCAATGATTTGGCGTGAAGAGATGACTCAAGAGGAAATTGAGCAATTTCAAAATTCATAAAGGCAAATCGGTGCCACAGTCATGAAAGCAAAGTTTAGAAATGAGCTTTTTAATAAGCTACACAGGCGTAGGAGCGTTCTTCTATGTCTGTGTAGCTTATATATTTATGAATAGGGTAAATAGATAAAAAGGGAAGCTAAAAGATAAATTTCATTTCTTATTTTAATGTCCAGTTTATTTCCTTTAATGTGAAATTATGAAAAGGTTTTCCTCGCTTCTCGTAAGCTATTAAATTTCCTTTTTTTTATTCATCTTCTAAAGTAAAAAAAGATTGATTAAAAAGATAGAAAAAGGTTAGAATATAAATTGCTACGTTAAATTTATCAAGATAATATAAATGGTTTTATGTCGGAATTATTCTTCTAAAAGTGTATAGTTAATCAATTGATTCTACTTATTATACTTCAAAGGTTATATTCTCCATTTTCACAGATTTATTCCATCCATATCATCTCTCAATTTTATATTTGAATTTAATATGGGAGGAACGGTTAAAAATTATTCATTATAAAGCGTGGTGTCCTAATGAACTTAACATTATCCAGTTTAGAAAATATGAAATTAAAAGAGCTATATGAACATGCTCGTGAGTATAAAGTTTCGTACTATAGTAAATTAACGAAAAAAGAACTTGTCTTTGCTATTTTAAAGGCTCAAGCTGAACAAGATGGGCTTTTATTTATGGAAGGCGTTCTTGAAATTATTCAGTCAGAAGGATTCGGTTTCTTACGACCAATTAACTATTCACCGAGTTCAGAAGATATTTATATCTCAGCTTCACAAATTCGTCGCTTCGATCTGCGTAATGGAGACAAGGTATCGGGGAAAGTTCGTCCTCCAAAAGAAAATGAGCGCTACTACGGATTATTACATGTAGAAGCAGTAAACGGAGAAGATCCGGAAACGTCAAAAGATCGCGTGCATTTTCCAGCGCTAACGCCGATTTACCCAAATGAGCAAATGCTGCTAGAAACTCAGCCAAGAAGTTTCTCTACGCGTATTATTGACTTGATTTCACCAATTGGATTTGGGCAAAGAGGACTAATTGTCGCGCCGCCAAAAGCAGGTAAAACGATGCTGTTAAAAGAAATTGCCAATAGCATTACAACAAATCATCCTGATGCAGAATTGATTGTCCTTCTTATTGATGAGCGTCCTGAGGAAGTGACGGACATTGAGCGTTCGGTTGACGGTGATGTTGTCAGTTCTACATTTGACGAAGTGCCAGAAAACCACATTAAAGTAGCGGAACTTGTCCTTGAACGTGCGATGAGATTAGTCGAACATAAGAAAGATGTTGTCATTTTGATGGATAGCATCACAAGACTTGCTCGTGCTTATAACTTAGTTATTCCACCGAGCGGTCGTACACTATCAGGGGGTATTGACCCGGCTGCTTTTCACCGTCCAAAACGATTCTTTGGAGCTGCTCGTAACATTGAAGATGGAGGCAGCTTAACCATTCTAGCAACAGCCTTAATTGATACAGGCTCTCGTATGGATGATGTTATTTATGAAGAATTTAAAGGTACAGGTAACATGGAACTGCATCTAGATCGTTCACTAGCTGAAAAACGTATCTTCCCTGCGATTGACATTCGTCGCTCAGGCACACGTAAAGAAGAGCTGTTAATTCCAAAAGAGCATTTAGACCACTTATGGGCAATTCGTAAATCAATGGCAGATGCTCCTGATTTTGCAGAAAAATTCTTAAAACGTTTACGTCAAACAAAGACAAATGAAGAGTTCTTCTCGATGTTAACGGAAGAGAAAAAAACGCTTCTAGCAAATAAACGATAAGTTATAAAACATGTGGTTGCAAAAGCATACAACCCTTGTTATAATTTCATCATGTGTGTTGATAAAGTACACAGTGAAATAGTTACTATTTCATCACTATCTTTATCAATAAACTCTGTTTCAGAATGATTCAGGGCGGAAGGAGATGAAACGAATGAAAACAGGAATTCATCCAAACTATAAAACAGTTATGGTTAAATGTACTTGCGGAAACGAATTTGAAAGTGGTTCTGTAAAAGAAGAGATCCGCGTTGAGACTTGTTCTGAATGTCACCCATTCTACACTGGTCGTCAAAAATTCGCTGAAGCTGGTGGCCGTGTTGATCGCTTCAACAAAAAATACGGTCTTAAATAATCACATTGTCGAAACAAACAGGCAAGTAGCTTAACTTCTTGCCTGTTTTTTTGCTTATAAAAGTAGAAAAACAGTGTCTGCTTGATAAAAAAGTGGGTACTTTATCATAGGAATAAGATCTACATAGAAGACGTAGATTAAGTTAGTAGCGGTTCGCTCAGAAACGGAACGAGAAGAAGGGAGAGTCCCGCAGTGGTGTACGTAATGAAACAAAGCGGTTGGATAGAAGTAATTTGTGGCAGTATGTTTTCAGGGAAATCAGAAGAGTTAATTCGACGTGTGCGCCGTACGCAGTTTGCTAAACAAAAAGCACAAGTGTTCAAGCCTGCAATCGATAATCGATATAGCGAAGAAGCGGTCGTTTCACATAATGGTACATCTGTTATGGCTTATTCAATCTCGGCATCGCGCGATATTTTAAAGCGAGTAGATGAAGAGACAGACGTAGTAGCGATAGATGAAGTACAGTTTTTTGACACAGATATTTTAGAAATTGTTCAATCTTTAGCGGATCAAGGCTTTCGTGTGATTGTAGCGGGGTTAGATCAAGACTTCAAAGGTGAACCTTTTGGACAAATGCCGCAGTTAATGGCTATTGCAGAGTCAGTAACAAAGCTACAGGCTGTGTGCGCTTCATGTGGCTCTCCTGCGAGCCGTACGCAGCGTTTAATTAACGGTGAGCCTGCTTCTTATGACGACCCTATTATTTTAGTCGGTGCGTCTGAATCTTACGAACCAAGATGTCGTCATTGCCACGTTGTGCAAAAGTCTAAAGGACAAGCTGTGTCTGTGGACTCAAGCGAAATGGTCGAAAAATAAAGCAAGAATTTTATGATGATAAAAACAGAACGCGCAGTTCTGTTTTTTTGTTCATATACGTGTATTAACAAGGTTTTGACTCTATTTTAAAGCTATACTATAATTACAATGTTATGGATAAAGAATGAGGTGAATGACGTGTTTGATCGTTTAGAAGCGGTAGAGGCGCGCTATGAGAAGTTAAACGAACTTCTGAGTGACCCTGAGATCGTAAACAACCCCTCTAAGTTGAGAGAATATTCGAAGGAACAATCAGATATACAACAAACGGTAGCTGCTTATCAAGAATACAAAGATGTAAAAGAGCAGTTATCAGAAGCGAAAACGATGCTTGAAGATAAGCTTGATGCAGATATGCGTGACATGGTAAAAGAAGAAATTGCCGAGTTAGAAACGCAGCAAGAAGAGCTAGTTGAAAAGCTACGTATTTTATTAATTCCAAAAGATCCAAACGATGATAAAAACGTAATTATGGAAGTTCGTGGAGCTGCTGGCGGAGATGAAGCAGCATTATTTGCAGCTAATCTGTACCGCATGTATTCGCGCTTTGCTGAATCACAAGGCTGGAAAACAGAAGTAATGGAAGCAACGACTACTGGAGTAGGCGGTTATAAAGAAATTATCTTTATGATTAACGGTAAAGGTGCGTACTCAAAGATGAAATTTGAAAACGGCGCACACCGTGTTCAACGAGTTCCTGAAACAGAATCAGGCGGTCGTATTCATACATCTACAGCAACGGTAGCATGTCTTCCTGAAGCAGAAGAAGTCGAAGTGGACATTCATGAAAAAGACATCCGTGTAGATACATTTGCTTCAAGTGGACCTGGTGGCCAAAGTGTTAATACGACGATGTCAGCCGTTCGTTTAACGCATTTACCAACAAATACAGTGGTATCATGTCAAGATGAAAAGTCTCAGATTAAAAATAAAGAAAAAGCAATGAAAGTATTGCGTGCTCGCGTGTACGATAAGTTTCAGCGAGAAGCACAAGCAGAGTACGATGCAACGCGCAAACAAGCAGTTGGATCAGGAGATCGCTCCGAGCGTATCCGTACGTATAACTTCCCGCAAAATCGCGTAACGGACCACCGTATTGGTCTGACGATTCAAAAGCTAGATCAAATCTTAGAAGGCAAGCTTGATGAAATTATCGATGCATTAGTCATGGAAGACCAAGCGCGCCGAATGGAAGATTCGAACTAATGAAAGTATTTGAAGCCCTTAAGTGGGCTTCTTCTTTTTTGAAAGAGGCAAAGCGAGATGAAAACGCGGGAGAACTCTTGCTTCGCCATCACTTGCAGATGACGAGAACTCATTTGCTAGGTGCTCTGCAGGAAGAACTAGAAGAAGAAAGTCTAAAAAGGTTTGAACAAGATGTCCATGCTCATAAAGCAGGTATGCCTGTACAATATCTAATCGGGACAGAAGAATTTTACGGGCGTTCATTTATTGTAAACGAACATGTATTAATTCCAAGACCCGAAACGGAAGAGCTGGTATACGGAATGATTTCTCGAATAAAAAAAGAATTTCAACACCAGCCTATTGAGCTTGTAGATATTGGAACGGGAAGTGGGGCAATTGCTATAACTTTAGCTTTGGAACTTGACAGAGTGGAAGTTACAGCAACCGATATAGCTATAGAATCTTTAAGCGTAGCCAAAGAAAATGCTCAAAACCTGGACGCTGCTGTCACGTTTATACAGGGAGATCTATTACAACCATTTCTATTATCAAATCAGAAATTTGATGTGATTGTGTCTAATCCGCCTTATATTCCAGCAGATGATGTGTTGTCCACAGTGGTAAAAGATCATGAGCCAAACCGAGCTCTTTTTGGTGGGAAAGATGGCCTGGATTTTTATCGGCGTTTCATGGAAGAGCTGCCATATGTGACGAAGTCAAATAGTATTATTGGATTTGAAGTCGGGGCCGGACAGACAAAAGATGTAGCTGAGATGCTGCAAAAAACGTTTCCGACAGCTTTTGTAGAATGTGTATATGATATTAATGGAAAAGATCGAATGGTTTTTGCAAAACTTCGCGAGAACTAAAAAAATCAGAGGGAATGATTTTCCCTTTGGTTTTTGAAAATCATGCATTTTTTTACTAAATTACTAGTTTAAGATATCTTGCTTTCGGCCATACTGTTCCTATGAAAGGACGGTGGCCGAAATGAAGAAATATGCTATCATTTATTTTATTTTATTAATTATTGGAGCAAATGCTCAACTTATATATACACATAACCAAGTGCAGGCAGATCAGCCTGCCGTCATTCCAGACGAGGCGATTCGACTGCGCATTTTAGCAAACAGCGATGGTGAAAAAGACCAGTACGTAAAACGTCTGATTCGTGACCGGGTGAACGAACAAATTACAGAATGGGTAAAAGATTTAACATCTGTAACTGTAGCTCGAAAAACGATTAAAGAAAATTTGCCGGCGCTTGAAACAATTGCGAAAGAAGTGTTAAAAGAAGAAGGCGTAAATGAATCTGTTCATGTTAAATTCGGAAAAGTAGAGTTTCCTACTAAGTTGTACGGTCAGTTCTTATATCCAGCAGGGGAGTATGAAGCCGTGCTTATTACTCTTGGCAAAGGAGAGGGAGCAAACTGGTGGTGTGTACTATTTCCTCCTTTATGCTTCTTAGATTTCTCAAACGGTGAAGCGGTAAAAGCGCCGGAGCCATCTGAAGAAGAGCCAACGGAAGAAAAAGAGAAACCAGCAGCTTCTGAATCAAAATCTGCAGACAAAACAGATGACAAATCGGCTGAAAGTAAAGAGCCTGCAGTGAAAACAGAAATTCAATCTGCAACTATTACATCGGATTCTATTGAGCAGAAAGCTGAGGAATCTTCTCAATCAACAGTATCTTCTAAAGAAGTAATTGCAAAAGATACAAGCAGCACAGTAAAGGAAGAGACAAGTGCTAAGGCTGAAAAAAAGGAAAGTAAAGAAGCTGAAAAGTCTGTTTCATCTAAGAAAAAAGCTGATTCTAAATCAAAAGAAGATTCTGTAGAAGTTAAGTTTTTTGTAGTAGAATGGGTATCGTCAGTATTTAATTAATAGAATCATTAAAAATAAAATTCAGTTCTACTTCTTTTAATCATCTCATAGATTTGTTACTAGAAAACAAGTTGAGGTGATTAAAATGAGAGAACAATTAAAAATTGCCAGTGAAAATGATTATATTCGAATTCAGCAGTTCTTGCAAAAAGCGGGCATCAGTACAGCTGGTGTGGAAGAGCATATTCATCAATTTGTCATAATGGAAAATGAAGAAGGCGAGCTGCTAGCAACAGTTGGGTTTGAAAAAGAAGGTGTGGATGGAATTCTCCGCTCCCTTGTCGTGTCTCCTTCTTTAATGCAATCTGATATTCTGCTGCTATTTAAAAGCATCGTCCAGCTGGCTCAAAAGCATGGCGTAAAGCAACTATATTTACTAACAAATAAGGCATCTTCTCTACATTTTTTTCAAATGATGAATTTTCAGCAAACATCTTACAGTGCACTGCCTGAGTTGTTAAAAGAACATTCTTATTTAAAAAAGTTACCAAACCCTCAGGATGTCTATGTGATGTTTTATGCAGCTAGTTAAAAGAAAATGTGGATAAATCATTTTAATGGGGTATCCACAATGTTATTCACAAAAACATAAGCTTTATCCACATTTTGTGGATAAAGCTTGTTTGTTGATATAATGAATGCATGTATTTTACTATCTTTGATACATATTGTACTTTTAAAGTAAAAAAAACCTAGATATAGAAAGAAAAAGGAGTTGAAGAAGATGGAAACTAAGTTATGGGTTGTGGATAATTTTACGCACGAAAAAGATATTTATCCACAGATAGAAGAAGCAGCAGATTTGCTGCGCAATCACGAAGTAGTTGCTTTTCCTACAGAGACGGTGTATGGATTAGGAGGAGACGCAACATCGGATAAAGCTGTGGATAAAATTTTTGCAGCGAAAGGACGTCCTAGTGATAACCCTCTTATTGTTCATATTGGAGATAAAGAGCAGCTTCATACATTTGTAGAGTCGATTCCTTCAAAAGCAGAGAAAGTGATCGATGCTTTTTGGCCGGGTCCTCTTACAGTCATATTACCCAAAAAAGATCGAGTTTCAGATAAGGTTACGGCTGGTTTAAACAGCATTGCAGTGAGAATGCCCTCACATCCAGTAGCCCTCGCATTATTAAAAAAAGTGGCTTTGCCTATCGCGGCTCCTAGTGCAAACCTTTCCGGCAAGCCAAGTCCCACTCTAGCTCATCATGTGATGAATGATTTAGAAGGGCGTATTAGTGGAGTTGTGGATGGAGGAGCAACAGGGGTAGGAGTAGAGTCAACGGTCCTTGACTGCACAGAAGAGATTCCTATTATTTTACGGCCGGGCGGCATTACTCAGAAAGAGTTGGAAAATGTAATTGGTCCCGTAAAAGTAGATCAAGCGTTATTAAGTGATAAAGAAGCGCCAAAATCTCCAGGTATGAAATATACGCATTACGCACCTGATGCACCGCTTGTCATCGTTGACGGCAGTTCGGATTTTTTTCAGTCTATTATCAATCGCTATAAAGATCAGGGTAAGCGAGTGGGGGTATTAACGACATCTGAACATGAAGATGCGTATAAAGCCGATGCGGTTATCACATGTGGATCTCGTTCAAATTTAGAGACGGTTGCTAGCCACTTATACGAGTCGCTTCGTTCATTTAATGAGTGCGACGTAGATGTTATCGTTAGTGAAAGTTTTTCTGAAGAAGGAGTCGGTCATGCCGTTATGAACCGATTAATGAAAGCTGCAGGACATCACGTGATTAAGCAATAAAATTCATCTTCTAAACCTTTTCGAATGTGCATATTTTGAAATAGGAGCACGTCCGAGGAGGGTAAAGATGAATGTATCTCAGTTAATTAGTGAAATGATCACGTTAGTCATTATGGCGTTTGCCTTGGGAATGGATGCTTTCTCAGTTGGTTTGGGAATGGGATTAATTCGTTTACGCTTTCGCCAAATTTTCTACATTGGTGTTGTTATCGGTGTATTTCATATTTGGATGCCGCTGTTAGGCATGTTTATTGGACGACTTTTGTCTGATAAACTTGGAATGTTTGCTACCTATGGCGGTGGAATTTTATTGCTGATTCTTGGGGCGCAGATGATTTATTCCTCCTTTAAGCATGACGATACGCCGTTTATCAAACCAGTTGGCTTTGGACTGTTATTTTTTGCGCTCAGCGTGAGTCTAGATAGTTTTTCTGTTGGACTTAGCTTAGGTATTTTTGGAGCAAGAACGTTTTTGACCATTATTGTTTTTGGCGTAGTAAGTATGCTATTAACTTGGTTAGGACTGCTGCTAGGCAGAAGAGTACAAGGCTGGCTTGGTTCATATAGTGAGGCACTGGGCGGAAGCATTTTATTAGCTTTTGGAATCAAATTGTTACTACCTTTTTAACTATATAAATAGGTAAAGGATCATGACCATTCAGGTTATGGTCTTTTTTTGCTTCTTTTGGATTGCAGCGATAAAAGAAGGAAAGCGAAGTCGTTTTTTCGAGATGGATGAAGCGGTAATGGATAAAAAATACCCGGAAAAGCTAACTGGATTTATGCAGGCAATAGAGATACAATAGGGTGGAATATCAACATAGTCGAACATAGTGAAAGCAAGGGAGGATGTATCTTGAAAAACATCTTATTTGTATGTACAGGAAACACGTGCCGCAGCCCTATGGCAGAAGCGTTGCTCAAAGCTAAAGAGATAGATGGAATAAACGTGAAGTCTGCAGGCGTATTCGCTTCAAATGGAAGTGAAGCTTCTGTTCATGCACAAGTTGCCCTTCACCAGAAAGGCATAGCTTGTTCTCATGCTTCGGCAGCATTAACGGAAGAACAATTGATGTGGGCTACTTATATTTTTACGATGACGGAGCAGCATAAAATGCTGATTTTGAACCAAGCTCCATACGTAAGTGATAAATTATTTACGCTAAAAGAATTTGCCGACGAGCAAGGTGAAGTGTCTGATCCGTTTGGCGGATCATTACAGACGTACGAACAGACTTTAGAAGAGTTAGAGCGTATGATTAACAAAATAGTCGACAAATTATAAAAGGTCCCATAAATTTTTGCTGACTTAAAATGAACAGAAATTTAATATAAGACGAAGGTACGTATGAGGAGGAAAAAAAGATGAAAGTAGCTATTGCATCTGACCACGGCGGTATAAATTTGCGACAGGAAATTATCTCTTTAATGGAAGAATTAAATATTGAATATGTGGATTTAGGGTGTGAATGCACAGCGTCCGTAGACTATCCGGATTATGCACTTCCCGTTGCTCAAAAAGTGGCAAGCCAAGAAGTAAGTCGAGGCATTCTTATTTGTGGAACAGGCATCGGTATGAGTATAGCAGCTAATAAAGTAAAAGGAATTCGCTGTGCTCTAGTGCATGATACGTTCAGTGCAAAAGCGACAAGAGAACATAATGATAGCAACATTTTGGCAATGGGTGAACGTGTCATTGGGCCGGGACTTGCACGTGAAATTGCGAAAATTTGGTTAATGACAGAATTTGAAGGCGGCCGACATGAAAATCGCGTGAATAAAATTAAACAGTATGAGCAGCAAAGTGATGCAACATTAACTGTATAATGTGAACGTATTCAATGAAAGAAAGGAAGAAAAACGTGTCTGAACTTACGAAATGGAAAGAGCAGTTGGAAACAGTTTTATCTGATTTTTTAGCACAAGTGCAGTTGTCTTCAGAACATACACTTGTCATTGGATGCAGTACAAGCGAGGTAATTGGTGAAAAAATAGGAACCGCAGGCGCAATGGAAGTCGCAGAAATGATTTTTGATGCGCTATCAGATTTTCGAAAAAAAACGGGTGTTCACTTAGCATTTCAATGCTGTGAACATCTCAATCGAGCACTGGTAGTAGAAAGAGAATTAGCTCGCAAAGAGCGTTTAGAAATGGTTAGTGTTGTGCCTATTCATAAAGCAGGCGGAGCGATGGCTACACAGGCCTATGGCCAGCTTAAAGATCCCGTTTTGGTAGAGTTTATTAAAGCTGATGCCGGTATTGATATTGGAGATACATTCATTGGTATGCATTTAAAGCACGTCGCAGTACCCGTTCGTTGTACGTTAAACGCAGTTGGACACGCTCATGTTACTGTAGCAAAGACGCGTCCAAAACTAATTGGTGGAATGAGAGCGTTTTACGAACTTTCGTAATTAAATATATTAAAATAATACACATTTTTTCTTTTTTATTCTAAATAAATCATGTTACAATGTAGTTGAATCAACAAATAACGAACATTGCGAATACGAAATGAGGAGAGGATTTTGATGGAGAAACAACTAATGCAACAAGATCCAGCAGTTTATAATGCGATTAAGGATGAATTACAAAGACAACGTACTAAGATTGAGCTAATTGCTTCAGAAAACTTTGTAACAACAGCGGTAATGGAAGCACAAGGTTCAGTTTTAACAAATAAATATGCTGAAGGCTATCCAGCTAAACGTTACTACGGCGGCTGTGAACACGTAGACGTAGTAGAAGACTTAGCTCGTGATCGTGCAAAAGAAATTTTCGGAGCAGAGCATGTGAATGTTCAACCTCACTCAGGTGCACAAGCAAACATGGCTGTATACTTCACTGTTTTAGAGGCTGGAGACACAGTACTTGGTATGAATTTATCGCACGGCGGTCACTTAACGCACGGAAGTCCTGTTAACTTTAGTGGTGTTCAGTACAATTTCATCGAATATGGCGTAGATCGTGAAACACATCGTATTAACTACGATGATGTATTAGAAAAAGCGCGTACACATAAGCCAAAATTAATTGTGGCTGGTGCAAGCGCATATCCACGCGCAATCGACTTCAAGCGTTTCCGTGAAATCGCTGATGAAGTAGGCGCTTATTTAATGGTAGACATGGCTCATATTGCTGGTCTAGTAGCTGCAGGACTTCATCAAAATCCTGTGCCACATGCTCATTTCGTTACAACTACAACACATAAAACACTGCGCGGACCACGCGGCGGTATGATTTTATGTAAAGAAGAATTTGCGAAAAAGATTGATAAGTCAATCTTCCCTGGTATTCAAGGTGGCCCATTGATGCACGTTATCGCTGCAAAAGCAGTAGCATTTGGTGAAGCACTACAAGATGAATTTAAGCACTATGCTCAAAATATCATCGACAATGCTAATCGTTTAGCAGAAGGATTAAAGAAAGAAGGATTTGCTCTTGTATCTGAAGGAACAGACAATCACCTTGTGTTAATCGACGTAAGTTCAATGAATTTGACAGGTAAAGTAGCTGAAAAAGCACTTGATGATGTAGGTATTACAACAAACAAAAATACAATTCCTTACGATGAGCAAAGCCCATTTGTAACAAGCGGTATCCGTATTGGTACAGCTGCGGTTACAACTCGCGGATTTGGCTTAGAAGAGATGGATGAAATTGCTTCTATCATCGGATTAACGCTTAAAAATATTGAAGATGAAGAAAAGCTAGCTGAAGCTAAAACACGCGTTGAAGCTTTAACAAGCAAGTTTGAAATGTATAAATCACTTTAAGAGAGACAGGCCTTTGTGCCTGTTTTTTTATGGAGAAAGTGGTAGCAATTCAATCATTTTTTGAATAATGCTTGAACTCAAAAACTTTTTTCTGTAAAATGAATGCAATGTATAAATTTAATTAGCAAGAGATATGTTTTTACTAGTACGTACCATTCAATTCGTTGAATGGTATTTTAATGTGTACATCTTTATATATAAGGAGAGATATCAATGGGCAAAGTATACGTATTTGATCACCCGCTTATTCAACACAAATTAACTTACATACGCGATGTAAAAACGGGAACGAAAGAGTTTCGTGAATTAGTTGATGAAGTGGCAAGCTTAATGGCTTTTGAAGCGACACGTGATTTACCGCTAGAAGACGTTGAAATTGAAACACCGGTTTGCAAAACAAAGTCAAAAGTTATTGCAGGGAAAAAGCTTGGTATCGTTCCAATTCTTCGTGCTGGTATCGGCATGGTAGATGGATTTTTAAAACTAATGCCAGCTGCTAAAGTTGGACACGTTGGCTTATATCGTGATCCAGAAACATTACAGCCTGTTGAATATTATGTAAAGCTGCCTAATGATGTAGAAGAGCGTGACTTTATTGTAGTAGATCCTATGCTTGCAACAGGAGGGTCAGCTGTAGAAGCAATCAACTCTCTTAAAAAAAGAGGCGCTAAAAACATTAAATTTATGTGTTTAATTGCTGCTCCTGAAGGCGTGGAAATCGTAAAAGAAGCACACCCTGACGTAGATATTTACATTGCGGCATTAGATGAAAAATTAAATGACCATGGATATATTGTTCCAGGTTTAGGTGATGCAGGGGATCGTTTATTCGGTACAAAATAATTTGTAGATTCGGGTGATGAACATGAAGCAGCCAATTAAAGTAATGACGATATTCGGGACAAGACCAGAAGCAATTAAAATGGCCCCTCTAGTTCTAGAGCTTAAAAAGCGACCGGAGGAGTTCGAAGCGATTGTTACGGTAACGGCTCAGCACCGTGAAATGTTAGACCAAGTATTGAGCATTTTTGACATTCAGCCTGACTATGACCTTAACATTATGAAAGATCGCCAAACTCTTATGGACGTAACGACCAGAGGATTAGAAGGTTTGGACGACGTAATGAAAAAAGTAAAGCCGGACATCGTACTTGTACACGGCGATACAACTACGACGTTTATTGCCGGACTAGCAGCTTTTTATAATCAAATTCAGGTGGGACATGTTGAAGCAGGTTTGCGCACATGGAATAAATATTCTCCATATCCGGAAGAAATGAACCGTCAGCTTACAGGCGTTCTCGCTGATTTGCACTTTGCTCCAACCGATAAGTCTGCAGCTAATTTGCAAGCAGAGAATAAAAAAGAAGAGCGGATCTTTGTGACTGGAAACACAGCTATCGATGCGTTAAAAACGACAGTAAAAGAGACATATGAGCATGAAGTGTTAACGAAATTGGGAGATGATCGTCTCATTTTATTAACGGCGCATCGCCGCGAAAATTTAGGCGAACCAATGAAAAACATGTTCCGTGCTGTTAAACGTATTGTGGATGAACATGAAGATGTGCAAGTTGTGTATCCTGTTCATTTGAATCCGGTAGTTAGAGAAACAGCAAACGATATCTTAGGAAATGACCCACGCATTCATTTAATTGAACCGTTAGATGTAATTGACTTCCATAACTTCGCTGAGCGCGCTCATATTATTTTGACAGATTCGGGCGGTGTTCAAGAAGAAGCTCCTTCATTAGGCGTACCTGTATTGGTACTTCGTGATACAACAGAGCGACCGGAAGGAATTGAAGCAGGAACGCTCAAACTAGCAGGAACGGAAGAAGAAACAATTTATACGCTAGCAAAAGAGCTGTTAATAGATGAAGACGTATATAAGCAAATGTCACAAGCATCGAATCCTTACGGAGATGGCTTAGCTTCTAAACGTATTTGTGATGCTATTAGCTACTATTTCAACCGCCGGGAAAACAGACCGGAAGCTTTTAATCCGCTTTCGTAAGATTTCTAAACACCTTTCACATGAAAAGTGTCTCTTTGAGACACGATAGTGTGAGAGGTGTTTTTTTATGTGGATTAAATGGTTAATGCTTAGCTTTATATTAGGGAGCGGGGGAGGGCAAATGTCGCTCAATCCGACATTTCCTTCTATAAAACAAGAAATGAATCATCAGGAAAAATCAATAATTGTCATGGTTGAAAAAGAAAAATTCGCGGAATTTAAAAGTCAGCTACAAAAAAATTATCCTAATATAAAGATTAAGAGCGAATTTCAAACGGTATTTACAGGACTTTCATTAAATGGCTCCATCTCGGATTTGGAAAAACTATCTCATAATCCTTCTATTATTGGTTCACATTCTATTAAAAACTACCAGGTTGCAGAAGAAAATAGTGTAACCTTCATTGGCTCAGAACAGGTAAGAGGCTTATTTGATACTCATAATCAGCGCTTAACAGGAAAAGGGATCAAAGTAGGCGTCATCGATACGGGTGTTGATTATTCTCATCCCGATTTAAAACAAACCTACAGGGGAGGGTATGATGTAATAGATAAAGATTATGAGCCGATGGAAACCACTCGGGAGCAAGGAGAGCCTACTCTGCATGGCACTCATGTAGCCGGTATTATTGCAGCAAATGGAAATATTAAAGGTGTAGCACCTCAATCGGAGATCTACGCATACCGAGCTCTTGGACCAGGAGGAGCTGGAACGTCTGAAAGTGTTATTCTAGCTATCGAAAAAGCAATTCAAGATGATGTAGATATTATTAATTTATCATTAGGAAATGATGTGAATGGTCCGGATTTACCAACAAGCTTAGCGTTAGATCGAGCTGTTGAAAAAGGAATTGTAACGGTTACATCCAGCGGCAATTCAGGTCCAGGTTTATGGACGGTGGGCTCTCCGGGTACAGCGGGAAAAGCTATTTCCGTTGGCGCTTCTGTTTCCCCGACGACAGTTCAATTTCTAACAATTGGATTTAACAAAGAAAAAATTATGATGGCGCCAGTAGAAGGGTCTCGTCCATGGACGTTTAATCAAACGCTGCGTGTAATAAATGAACAATACTCCAAAGAGCAAAAGCATGCGTTGGGCAACGTCATTTTGCTAAAAGCAGAAGGAAATGCGGTTGAAAAAAAGATTAAACAAGCTGAACAGGCAGGAGCAAAAGCCGTTATTTTATATAGTCCGACTGAAAAAAGCATAATCGGTAAACTAAAAGAGTCAGTAAATATTCCAGTGATATGGGTAAGTAAAAAAAGCGGTGATATCATTAATCAACACATTCAGTCTCAACAGCCATACTTACGCACTGGCAAGCAAGTGGTTCAAGACTTGCTTACATCTTTCAGTTCAAGAGGGCCTGTAACGACTACTTGGGGAATCAAGCCGGACGTCGTCGCACCTGGTTACTTCATTAATAGTACAGTTCCCGGGGGATATGAACGCATGCATGGCACAAGTATGGCTGCGCCCCATGTAGCTGGAGCGTGTGCTCTTATTTTACAAGCTCACCCGAACTGGTCTCCTGAACAAGTCAAAGCTTCATTGATGAACACAAGTAAAGTAATGCAGCAGCTAAACGGTCAAACGTATCGCGTATATGAACAAGGAGCCGGGAGAATTCAAATAGCAAAAGCTGTCACAGCAGACTCTTTATTTTATCCATCTTCTTTATCTTTCGGTATTTTTACGCGCCCATCAAAGAAAGTCTTATCATTTAAAATTGATAACCAGTCTGATAAAGCAAAAACGTATCGCTTAAACGTTCCGAAAAGGGATGAAGGAGTGAACTGGGATGTTCCATTACCCGTCACGGTGCAGCCACATCAGACAAAAGAAATAGCTGTCACTTTATCGGTGCAGCCCCGTTTTAAAAATAAAGGTATATATGACGGATATTTGGAAATAAATGATTCACGTGAAACATTTTCGCTTCCTTATATGTACATGGTTAGCATTCCAGATTATCCTCGTGTCATGGGATTGCAAGTAGCAGCGGAAAAAGAGAAAAATACGTATAGTTATGAACTGTTTTTGCCTGAAGGAGCAGATGAGTTAGGCGTTGCTCTTTTTGATAAGCAGTCTTTACAGTTTATATCGTATTTAGATGTTGACGTTGATGTAGAAAGAGGCATGAGAAAACGAAAAATAACGATCGATGAATCGCTTGTACCGGGGTCGTACCAAATATTTGCATTTGTGAAAAAGCATAGACAAGAGCAGGTTGTACACAGTACAATAACGATTGAATGAACCTCTTTAAATGTTTTCATTTGAAGAGGTTTTATGTGTGGCAGAAATGTGAACAATAAGAAGAGATTGTGAAGTTTTTAGCTTAAACACATTGACATTAAATATACGCTATTGTATGCTTACAGGGAATATAAATGATAAGGTTTTCAACCTGTGAAAACCGTTGATATTTCTGCGTATTTTATTAGCTGTTTTTACCTTTTTTAGCAATTTTTTTTGCCCTTCTATCATATATTGAGCTATAAAAACGATAGAGAATTCGGAAAAAAGAAAATTTTGCAAAAGGGGTATGAGCTTATGAAAGATCGCAACCGTCATCCTTTGCAAGCGATGGCATTAGTGTCAATCATTCTATCACAGTTAGCAGGTTCAGTCTTAATTGGCTTATTCTCTGGGAGATGGGCTGATCAATGGCTTGATACCGAACCACTATTTTTGATTTTAGGCCTTCTTTCAGGGCTAGCAGCAGGTGTTTTTATGATGCTGCGGACAGTCCACCATTTTTTTTCAGGAGATTAATAATTCATGCAGGATTTGCAGCACGTTTTTCCAAGACTTCGTTCATACATATTGTATTTGTTAGCATTATACGTTCTCGGCTGGGGATTTACAAGTTATAAGGCTGTTTTTGCAGGTTTAATTTTAGGAACCGCCCTGAGTTTGTATAATTTGTGGAACTTGGTAAGAAAGTTTGAGCAGTTTGGACAGGCGTTGGATGAGGGGAAAAAGCCCCGTTCAATTGGGACTGTTGTAAGATTTGCAACAGCTGCTCTCGCAGTTGTGATTACCATCTCTTATCCAAAAACCTTTCATATTATTAGTGTAGTTGTGGGATTAATGACGTATTATGTTGTCATTATCATAGATTTAGTTGTTCAAAATATGCGTAGAAGATAGAAAGAGAGGTGAACACAGTTGGGTCATGAATCACCAACTATAGAGTTTCTAGGCCTTACTTTTAGTCAAAGTAACTTGCTTATGGTTACCGTAGCTTCTGTTATTGTATTCTTAATTGCAGTTTTATGTACTCGTACTCTTGCTATGAAGCCAAGCGGTGCACAAAACTTTATTGAATGGGTCTTAGATTTTGTTAAAGGACTCGTTAATAGCAATATGGATTGGAAAACAGGTGGCCGCTTTTTGACGCTAGGTGTAACTTTACTTATGTACATTTTTGTGTCAAATATGTTGGGTCTTCCATTTGCCATCGTGATTGACCATAACTTATGGTGGAAATCGCCAACCGCTGATCCAGCAATTACGCTGACGTTAGCCGTTATGGTAGTTGTACTATCACATTATTATGGTATTAAAATGCGAGGTTTCTCTGCATACACGAAAGATTACTTCAAGCCAATGGCATTTTTATTCCCGCTTAAGATTATCGAGGAGTTTGCCAATACGTTAACGCTTGGCCTTCGTCTTTACGGTAATATTTATGCTGGGGAAATTTTGTTAAGCTTGCTAGCTGGTTTAGCAACAACAGGCTTCTTAGGTACAATTGGAGCTGCTATTCCAATGCTTTTATGGCAAGGATTTAGTATTTTTGTAGGCGCAATTCAGGCCTTCATTTTCACAATGTTAACGATGGTTTATTTATCTCACAAAGTGAGTAGCGACCATTAATTTATAAAGCTTTGTTCAAGTAATACCCAATTTGGACAAAACAAAACTTTGTTAAACAAAATCATATATATTAAGGGAGGACTTTATAAAATGGGTTTAATAGCATCTGCAATTGCGATTGGTTTAGCGGCACTAGGTGCTGGTATTGGTAACGGTCTTATCGTTTCTAAGACGATTGAAGGCACAGCTCGCCAACCAGAAGCACGTGGTACATTAACTTCAATGATGTTCGTTGGGGTTGCCTTAGTTGAGGCGCTTCCAATTATCGCCGTAGTTATTGCATTCATGGTACAAGGTAAATAATAATGTGTTACATGTGGCGAAGATCATTCAAAAGAACCTTCGCCATTACTTTATGTCTTTAATAAGTAAATTATATATGTGGAGTCTCTGAAGGGAGTGAACATGGCCGTGTCGAACATGTTTGTGTTAGGAGCAGCAGGCATTAATGGTGGAGATATTCTTTTCCAATTAGTGATGTTCCTTATCCTACTTGCGTTACTTCAAAAATTCGCGTTTGGTCCTGTAATGGGAATCATGAAAAAACGTGAAGAGCATATTGCCGGTGAGATTGATGAAGCAGAAAAGCAAAATGAGGAAGCGAAGAAGCTTGTTGAAGAGCAGCGTGAAATCTTAAAGCAATCTCGTCAAGAAGTGCAAGTAATGATGGAAAACGCTAGAAAGTCTGCAGAAGATAAAAAAGAAGAAATCATTGCGGCAGCACGCGAAGAGTCTGAGCGTCTAAAAGCTGCAGCAAAACAAGAAATCGAACAGCAAAAAGATCAAGCAGTTGCTGCGTTACGTGAGCAAGTTGCTTCATTATCTGTTTTAATTGCGTCGAAAGTTATTGAAAAAGAACTTTCTGAACAAGATCAAGAGAAGTTAATTCATGAATATATCCAAGAAGTAGGGGATGTACGATGAGTCAACCAGCTGTAGCCAAACGCTATGCACTAGCTCTTTTTCAATTAGCAACAGAAAAACAGATGATCGATGAAATGCAAGACCAGCTACAAATCGTTGAAGAGGTGTTTGCTAAAACACCTGAATTAATGGATGTATTAACTCATCCAAAAATTACAATTGAGCGAAAAAAACAGTTTGTAAGTGAGGCATTTGCTGAACTTTCACCAACTGTTCAACATACGGTTCTTCTATTATTAGAGCGTCACCGCATTCAAATTGTTAGCGAAATGGTACAAGAGTATCGTTTCCTAGCGAACGAAGTACGTGGCGTGGCAGATGCAACTGTTTATTCTGTCAAACCTTTAAGTGCAGATGAGAAAAGAGCAATCTCGCAATCATTTGCTTCTAAAGTTGGAAAACATACGTTAAATATTTCAAATATAGTAGATAAAAGCCTAATCGGCGGCGTGAAGCTTCGCATTGGTAATCGTATCTATGATGGCAGCATTAGCAGCAAATTAGAAACGATCCAACGAGGACTTCTTGCACACAGATCGTAGATAGGGGTGAAATTCATGAGCATCAAAGCTGAAGAAATTAGTGCGCTGATCAAGCAGCAAATTGAAAACTATCAGTCTGAGATTAAAGTGAGTGATGTAGGTACTGTTATCCAAGTTGGGGACGGTATCGCACGTGCTCATGGCCTCGACAATGTCATGGCTGGAGAACTGGTTGAATTTTCAAATGGTGTCATGGGAATGGCACAAAACTTAGAAGAAAACAATGTAGGTATCATTATTTTAGGACCATATACGGAAATTCGTGAAGGTGATGAAGTTCGCCGTACAGGACGCATCATGGAAGTTCCGGTAGGGGAGCAGTTAATCGGTCGTGTTGTTAACTCATTAGGTCAGCCAGTAGACGGACTAGGCCCAGTAGAAACAACAAAAACACGTCCAATTGAAGGTGCTGCACCTGGCGTTATGGATCGTAAATCAGTACATGAGCCGCTTCAAACAGGTATCAAGGCGATTGACGCACTTGTGCCGATCGGTCGTGGACAGCGTGAGTTAATTATCGGTGACCGCCAAACGGGTAAAACATCGGTAGCAATCGATACAATCTTAAATCAAAAAGATCAAGATATGGTATGTATCTATGTAGCGATTGGCCAAAAAGAATCAACAGTTCGTAACGTAGTAGAGACATTGCGTAAACACGGTGCTCTAGATTACACAATCGTTGTAACAGCATCAGCTTCACAACCAGCTCCACTATTATTCTTAGCGCCATACGCTGGGGTAACAATGGGTGAAGAGTTTATGTATAACGGTAAGCACGTACTTGTTATTTACGATGACTTAACAAAACAAGCATCAGCTTATCGTGAACTTTCATTACTATTACGCCGTCCTCCGGGTCGTGAAGCGTATCCAGGGGATGTATTCTACCTGCACTCTCGTTTATTAGAGCGTGCGGCAAAGTTATCGGACGCAAAAGGTGGAGGTTCATTAACAGCTCTTCCATTTATTGAAACGCAAGCAGGAGACGTATCTGCTTATATCCCAACGAACGTAATTTCGATTACAGACGGACAAATTTTCTTACAGTCAGATCTATTCTTCTCAGGCGTACGTCCTGCGATTAATGCTGGTCTTTCTGTATCACGTGTAGGGGGATCTGCACAAATTAAAGCGATGAAAAAGGTAGCAGGTACACTGCGTCTAGACCTTGCATCTTATCGTGAGCTTGAATCGTTTGCTCAGTTCGGTTCTGATCTTGACCAAGCAACTCAAGCAAAATTAAATCGAGGAGCGCGTACAGTTGAAATCTTAAAACAAGGTTTACACAAACCGCTTCGCGTAGAAAAACAAGTAGCTGTGCTTTACGCATTAACAAAAGGCTTCTTAGATGATGTTCCAGTATCAGATATTACGCGCTTTGAAGACGAGTACTTAACATGGTTAGAGTCAAACCGTAAAGAAGTACTTGAATCAATCCGTACAACTGGTGGTCTTCCTGAAGCTGGCGTATTCGAATCAGCACTTGAAGAATTCAAGAAAACATTTATTGCATCTGAATAATATATTGTCAGCATGGTATGTTAAGACAATCTTTCAATAAGGTGAAGGTGAACATTTGTTCACCTTTCATACCACGTGATCTTCTAAAACAAGGTGGTGAAACCTTTGGCATCATTACGTGATATACAAACTCGAATCACATCGACGAAAAAAACGAGCCAGATTACGAAAGCAATGGAAATGGTTTCAGCTGCAAAGCTGAATAGAGCGGAACAAAATGCAAAATCGTTTGTTCCATACATGGAAAAAATTCAAGAGGTAGTCTCAAGCGTAGCCCTAGGCAGCAGAGGCGCTTCACATCCAATGTTAACTGCGCGCAGTGTGAAGAAAACTGGTTACATCGTAATCACTTCAGATCGCGGTCTAGCAGGAGCATATAACAGTAATATTTTGCGAAAAGTATCTCAAGCTATTGAAGAACGCCATCAATCACCTGATGAATACGGTGTGATTGCAATTGGACGAGTAGGGAGAGATTTCTTTGTAAAACGCGGTATTCCGGTTTTGCTTGAAATCACAGGCTTAGCAGATCAGCCAGCTTTTGCTGACATTCAAGGAATCGCTTCACAAACAGTTCAAATGTTTGCGGACGGTACGTTTGATGAACTTTACTTATACTACAATCACTTTATCAATACGATTTCACAAGAAGTGACGGAGAAGAAGTTATTGCCTCTAACAGATCTTCAACCTTCTGGTAAACTTGTTGGTTATGAATTTGAACCATCACAAGAAGAGATTTTAGAAGTATTACTTCCTCAGTATGCAGAGAGTTTAATTTACGGCGGCCTGCTTGATGGAAAAGCAAGTGAGCATGCTGCTCGTATGACAGCGATGAAAAGTGCAACAGACAACGCAAAAGATCTTATCAATAATCTTACATTGTCATATAACCGTGCACGTCAAGCGGCAATTACCCAGGAAATTACGGAAATTGTTGGCGGAGCGGCAGCGTTAGAATAGAAAGTTTAATGGAAAAGCAAGTTAGGAGGGAACACGATGACAAAAGGACGCGTTACTCAAATCATGGGTCCAGTTGTAGACGTAAAGTTTGACAACGGACACCTTCCGGCAATTTATAACGCCCTTAAAATTTCACATAAACCGAGCAGTGCAAGTGAAGTTGCAATCGAATTAACATTAGAAGTTGCGATTCACTTAGGTGATAACACGGTTCGTACAGTAGCAATGTCATCCACTGACGGCTTAGTTCGTGGATTAGAAGTAGAAGATACAGGTGCAGCAATCTCAGTACCAGTTGGTGACGTTACGTTAGGTCGTGTATTTAACGTATTAGGTGAAAAAATCGACTTAGACGCCCCAATCGATGCAGGTGCACGTCGTGATCCAATCCACCGTCAAGCACCAAAGTTCGAAAATCTATCTACACAAGCTGAAATTCTTGAAACAGGTATTAAAGTAGTAGACTTATTAGCTCCTTACATTAAAGGTGGAAAAATCGGTCTATTCGGTGGTGCCGGTGTAGGTAAAACAGTATTAATTCAAGAATTAATCAATAACATTGCTCAAGAGCACGGCGGTATTTCAGTATTCGCTGGTGTAGGTGAGCGTACGCGTGAAGGTAATGACTTATACCATGAAATGACAGATTCTGGTGTTATTAAGAAGACGGCTATGGTATTTGGACAAATGAATGAGCCACCTGGTGCACGTCAACGTGTTGCATTAACAGGATTAACAATGGCAGAATACTTCCGTGACGAACAAGGTCAAGACGTATTATTCTTTATTGATAATATCTTCCGTTTCACACAAGCGGGTTCAGAAGTATCAGCATTACTTGGCCGTATGCCATCAGCAGTAGGTTATCAGCCAACATTAGCGACAGAAATGGGTCAGCTTCAAGAGCGTATCACGTCAACAAGCGTAGGTTCTGTAACATCGATTCAAGCGATTTACGTACCAGCCGATGACTATACGGATCCAGCTCCAGCGACAACATTTGCTCACTTAGATGCAACAACAAACTTAGAGCGTAAATTATCAGAGATGGGTATTTACCCTGCGGTAGATCCATTAGCATCTACATCTCGCGCTTTATCTCCTGAAATTGTTGGAGAAGAGCACTATGCAATTGCGCGTCAAGTTCAACAAACGTTACAGCGTTATAAAGAGTTACAAGATATCATTGCAATCCTAGGTATGGATGAGTTATCTGATGAAGATAAACTTGTTGTACAACGTGCTCGTCGCGTTCAATTCTTCTTGTCTCAAAACTTCCACGTAGCAGAACAATTTACAGGTCAAAAAGGTTCTTATGTTCCTGTAAAAGAAACTGTTAAAGGATTTAAAGAGATCTTGGAAGGTAAATACGATCATTTACCTGAAGATGCGTTCCGTTTAGTTGGTCGCATTGAAGAAGTTATTGAAAATGCGAAACGTATGGGAGTAGAAGTTTAATTTAAGGGACATAGGAGGTTTTTTAAATGAAGACAATCCATGTCAGTGTAGTGACTCCTGATGGCCCAGTTTACGAATCAGAAGTGGAAATGGTAAGTACCCGAGCACAGAGCGGTGAGCTTGGTATTTTACATGGCCATATTCCGATGGTTGCTCCTTTACAAATTGGAGCCGTCCGCTTGAAGAAAGCAAGCAGTACAGAACTTGTGGCTGTTAGCGGAGGATTTCTTGAAGTAAGACCTGACAAAGTAACAATTCTTGCACAGGCTGCTGAAACAGCTGAAGAGATTGACGTAGCTCGTGCAGAAGAAGCGAAAAAGCGCGCTGAAATGCGCCTTGATAGCAAACAAGACGACGTTGATGTTAAGCGTGCTGAAATTGCCTTAAAACGGGCAGTCAATCGTTTAGATATTAGTCAACGTAAGTTCTAAAAAAAGCCCTCTCAAACGAATGAGAGGGCTTTTTTGCTCTATTATACAAAAGGGGAAGAGCAAATAGCATTCATCTATGATTATATATTCCATTCAACTAAGCGCATCCATCTTCTTTATTTTGCTCAATAATGGAAAAGGATCTTAAAATAGGGAATAAAATAAATGTTTTTCATGTTACCGTTTACGAATTTGCATAAGTGTGCTTTAATATGAAAAGAAGAGACGATGATCGTCTCTTCTTTTCATATGGTGTTTAAAAGGAGTGCTTTTATTGTTTGGAGGAATTGAACAGCAAACGTTACTAACCATGATTTCACATTTGATTTTTATTGTGATTACTTGGTATGCTTTGCAAGGCTTTCAAATTGAAAAGCTGATGAAACCTAATCATGTGTTTCAAGCAAAATTAATGCTTATTTTATTGACCATTACGATTTCATCAACAGTAAGTAATTTCTTTTTGGATTATTTATTTTGGTCACAGCGCATTCCCTCATTTTTTCAATGATTGGCAAGCTATAAGTCTATGATAAAATAGACGTTCATTCATTGAAGATATACGAATTTATACGCTAATGTATGTCGCTATGTCTAAATATGACGACCCTTTTCATGTATGTATCATCGCCTTCTGGAAAGACTGGTGAGTACGGAAAGGGAGTGGCGAAATGTTTAAAAAAATTAGTGTCTTTTTGGCTATTTTCATTACTGGCTTATTCGTATATCATGGAAGTTATGTGAGCAATGCCCAAAACAATGAAACTACTATTGAGAAGATTGTTCACACCTTAAATAAGCAGCATGTTTCGTTAACTGAAGTATCGTTGTATGCAAGAGAAGAAGTAAAAGCTGTTACTGACCAAAAAACCTTTTATTCGCAAGCTAAAATTATTAAAAGTAATTTTAGAGGTTTTAAATGGGAAGTGAAGAGGGAAAGAGACCTATGGAAAGCAATAGGTACACGCAAAAGTGAAGATGTGAACGAAGTCATTCTGTTAACTTATGCGATCGATGAACACAGCAATGCGTACATATCGTATCATGTAACGGGACAAGGTTTAAAAGAAAAAAATATGACCCATTTTCAAAATGTATTTCAGACAAATTATGAAAAAATTTTCCTATCAGAACCCATAATTTTCTCTTGTGCAACAGGGGAAATCAATGATAAGATGGAAAGTGTTTTGTCTGTTGAAATTCAAGACCTATTACGAGCTTTCAATGCTAAACCAGTGGAATCTCTAGTGGAAGAGTCATTTACCTCTGTTTCAGCATATACTGGACTGTGGAAAGAAGCTCTTCAAACGAAAAAGCAGGAAATGAACTTACAAATTGCATTACGCAAGACAAGAATGGGCGGTCAAACAACCATAGTTGTTGGCACACCTATCATTACGTCTGAATATTAATATAGAGAAAATGGACGCGGAGGGGAATACCTTGGAAAAAATCATCGTCCGCGGTGGAAATAGATTAAGCGGTACAGTTAAAGTTGAAGGAGCAAAAAACGCCGTTTTACCTATTATCACTGCAACCTTATTAGCTAGTGAAGGAAAAACAATTCTAAATGATGTACCAGCTCTCTCCGATGTATTTACGATTGGCGAAGTTTTAAGACATCTGAATGCAGAAGTAGATTTTGAAACAAATCGTGTAGTTGTAGATGCATCAAGAGAGTTAAAAACAGATGCACCTTTTGAATATGTAAGAAAAATGCGCGCTTCAGTACTTGTAATGGGTCCTTTATTGGCGCGTACAGGTGAGGCTCGTGTAGCTTTACCTGGCGGATGTGCGATTGGATCAAGACCGATTGACCAGCATCTTAAAGGCTTTGAAGCAATGGGTGCTAAAGTTCAAGTAGGAAATGGTTTTATTGATGCAAAAGTTGAAGGAAGACTAAAAGGTGCTAAAATTTATTTAGACTTCCCAAGTGTAGGTGCCACAGAAAATATTATGATGGCAGCAGCATTAGCGGAAGGCACTACAATTATGGAAAACGTAGCAAAAGAACCTGAGATTGTCGACTTAGCAAACTTCTTAAACGCAATGGGCGCTAAAGTTCGCGGTGCAGGAACTGGTACGATCCGTATTGAAGGTGTTAATAAATTATATGGTGCAGAACATGCAATTATTCCAGATCGTATCGAAGCTGGAACATTCATGGTAGCAGCAGCTATTACAGGTGGAAACGTACTTGTACGCGGTGCAGTAGCAGAGCACATCAGTTCACTTGTTGCTAAAATGGAAGAAATGGGTGTTGAAATTACTGAAGAAGGCGACGGCTTACGCGTTGTAGGACCTGAAAAGCTAAAATCAGTAGATATTAAAACAATGCCTCATCCAGGTTTCCCTACGGATATGCAATCTCAAATGATGGCATTATTATTAGCAGCAGAAGGCACAAGTATGATTACAGAAACAGTTTTTGAAAACCGCTTTATGCACGTAGAAGAGTTTCGCCGCATGAACGCTGATATTAAAATTGAAGGGCGCTCTGTTATTATTAACGGACCTTCTCAACTACAAGGCGCTGAAGTAGCAGCAACAGATCTTCGTGCAGCAGCAGCGTTAACATTAGCAGGACTTGTAGCAGACGGCTATACGCGTGTAACGGAATTAAAACACCTTGATCGTGGTTATGTAAATTTCCACAATAAATTAGCCGCTTTAGGCGCTGATATTGAACGTGTAAATGACGAAACAAAGCAAGTAGAACAAACTCAACAGGCTTCAGACGTGAAATAAATATGTCATAAAAAAAGCATCTCATAGCGAGATGCTTTTTTTGTCGTTGGACGACCCTTATGGCCGGTTTGCTGTCATAAAAGGTTGTCCACCTCCATACATATGGAATATAGGGATATAGGTGTTCCTTGTCAAAATAATAGATATGGAGGCTAGGCGTTCATGAAACAAGCAAAGCCAATCGTCGTACTAGGAGTCATCTTTTTTTTCGTTGTGTTACTCATCCCAACACTTCTCGTTGTTCCTTTTACTGAAAAGACAGATGGAAAGCTACATGAAAATGTCAAACAGACCCCACAAACCGAAAAACTACAAAAAGTGACAGCGTCTCCTCTTGACGTCAGTGTTTATCGTACGGAAACGAAAAAAGTAGAAAAACTGCCGCTCGAAGACTATCTTGTAGGGGTAGTAGCAGCTGAAATGCCTGCTACTTTTGAGCTTGAAGCACTTAAGGCTCAAAGTTTGGCAGCCAGAACCTATATTGTACAAACTATGATGAATGGAAATAGTCATCTTCCCCAAGGAGCGGATGTGACTGATACCGTAGAGTACCAAGTATATTTAAATAAAGATGAGCTAAGAAGCAGATGGAACAAAGACTATGATTGGAAAATCAAAAAAATTCAAGAAGCAGTGAAAGACACCCAAGGTCAAATTCTTACGTATAAAAATAAGCCAATTAATGCTACGTTCTTTTCTACAAGCAATGGTTACACTGAAAATTCAGAGGCGTATTGGAAGAATTCCATTCCTTATCTAAAAAGTGTAGCTAGTCCATGGGATAAAAAGTCCCCAGAATTTACAAATCAGAAAGTAATGTCTGTTGCTAGCTTTGAACAGAGGCTTGGAGTGAAATTAACAAACAGTGGATCAGTAGGTGAAATCCTCTCTAGAACGCCGGGGCAGCGCGTAGATTACGTAAAGATAAACGGTAAAGAACTGTCGGGAAAAGATGTTCGGGAAAAATTGGGTTTATCGTCAGCCGACTTTCATTGGACAAAAAAAGGTAATGAAATTATCATCAACACAAAAGGATATGGACATGGTATTGGGATGAGTCAGTACGGAGCAAATGGTATGGCACTGGAAGGAAAAACGTATAAAGATATTGTTACTCATTATTATACAGGTGTTGCGATTACCCCTAACGATCAGTTTGTTGCACAATTGACAGCTAAACGCTAATTCAAAGACCCTTATATCAGGGTCTTTTTTTATGGTTTTCACTTTTTTTAAATAAAATGTATATTTTAGATTCATCTGTTGAAAAATAATCGAAAAAAATTTTTTATCGCTGTGTATATATTCATTCAATTGTGTTCAGACTGATTGCTGAGGTGATGATATATGAGAGAGGAAGAAAAGAAACGTACTTCTCCAAAATCGAAAGTTCAAAAATTAGTTAGAAAGCGTTGGGTGTTCCCGGCTATCTATTTAGCGAGTGCAGCAATTATTCTTACAGCAGTCCTTTGGTTTCAAGCTAATGGAAACGATATTAGCAAAGAAGACAAAAGCGGCTATAGCCAAGACGGTACGGCTTATCGAGACGACGCTGTAGAGGTAAATGCTTCACTTGAAAATTTAAAAATGCCAGTCGCTAGTGAAGCATCAGCAATCGTGAAAAAGCCTTTCTACGACGATCAAGCATCTGAAAAACAGCAAGAAGAAGCACTAGTTTTCTACAACAATACGTATCATCCAAACACAGGTGTTGACTTAGCTGTTAAGGGAGATAAATCATTTGATGTTGTAGCAGCAGCTAGCGGTACAGTAACAAAAGCAACAAAAGATCCTTTACTAGGTTATGTAGTAGAAATTGATCACAAAGATGGTTTAGTCACACAGTATCAATCTCTTGAGAAAGCTGATGTAGAAGTAGGAGATATTGTTAAACAAGGCCAAACGATCGCAAAAGCTGGAAAAAGCTTATATAATCAAGAAGCAAAAACACATGTGCATTTTGAAGTTCGTAAAGATGGTGTAGCAATTAATCCAAGCAGTTATTTTGGAAAATCTGTTAGTTCTATCAAAGAAGTCAAAGCAGCTGAAGTGACAGAACCAAAAGACGACTCTTCTTCTGAAGAATCAAAGGATAGCGAAAAATCATCTGATGAAAAGACTAAAGAAGATAAAGATTCAAAACAACCTTCAACAGATACGTCTAAACCAAATGCATAAGGCAAGACCATAAATACGAAAAGAAGCTGGATAAAATCGAGCTTCTTTTTTTATGAATTTTTCTAAAATGAGATGCATTATGTTAAAAAAGTAAATAAAAAACACTAAATTTTCAAAAAAATATAAGAAATCACTTGTCCTTACTGACTTTTCTAGCATATATCTGCACACAAGCTAATAAACTGTTACAAACCTATAAAGAGAATGTTAGAAAAGGGATAATATATACATTCCCTTGGATACTTCTCATATCCAATTTGGGGAGGGCGAGTAGTGTGCACGATTACATCAAAGAGAGAACTATCAAGATTGGAAAGTATATTGTAGAAACAAAGAAAACAGTTCGTGTAATTGCGAAAGAATTTGGCGTTTCGAAAAGTACTGTCCATAAAGATTTAACAGAGCGTCTACCAGAAATAAATCCTGAGTTAGCAAATGAAGTAAAAGAAATTCTTGATTATCATAAATCTATTCGGCATTTGCGTGGAGGAGAAGCAACAAAATTAAAGTACAAAAAGGAAGAAGAAACTGTAAAATGAAAAAATGCCCAATATTGCCTTTTTTATAGAGGTAGTATAGGGCATTTTATTTTTTGGATAAAATAGGTATATAATAAATATTTTTGCTAATAACAACATACATATACAAATTGTGATAAAATAGTAAATTAGGAAAAAAGAATGGTTATCATGCAAAGATATGTAAATAGAAGGAGGATTTAAGGTATGTTAGCAAAAGACATTGGTATCGATTTAGGTACAGCTAACGTCTTAATTCACGTTAAAGGCAAAGGAATTGTGTTAAATGAACCGTCTGTTGTGGCGATTGATAAAAATACAAATAGAGTGCTAGCAGTAGGGGAAGAAGCGAGACGTATGGTAGGAAGAACGCCCAGTAATATTATTGCCATTCGTCCCTTAAAAGATGGTGTTATCGCTGACTTCGAAATTACAGAGTCTATGCTCAAACACTTTATTAACAAATTAAATGTAAAAGGTTTTTTATCCAAGCCTCGCATTTTAATTTGTTGTCCAACAAATATTACTTCTGTTGAACAAAAAGCAATTCGCGAAGCTGCTGAAAAGAGCGGTGGGAAAACCATTTATTTGGAAGAAGAACCAAAAGTCGCGGCTATTGGCGCTGGAATGGATATCTTTCAGCCGAGCGGAAATATGGTCGTAGATATTGGTGGAGGTACAACCGATGTGGCCGTCCTTTCAATGGGCGATATCGTAACAGCAGCTTCTATTAAGATGGCTGGTGATCGTTTTGATGCCGAAATTTTGCAGTACATTAAGCAAAAATATAAGCTCTTAATTGGAGAGCGTACAGCAGAAGAAATTAAAGTGAAAATTGGTACGGTGTTTCCTAAAGCTCGTAATGAAGAGCTGGACATTCGAGGGCGAGACATGGTTTCAGGCCTACCACGTACGGTTACTGTTTATTCTGAAGAAGTAGAGGAGGCACTTAGAGAGTCTGTCAGCGTCATTGTACAAGCTTCGAAAAGTGTATTAGAGCGTACACCTCCCGAACTTTCTGCCGATATTATAGACAGAGGCGTTATTTTAACTGGCGGTGGAGCATTGCTTCACGGTATGGATCAGCTGTTAGCGGAAGAATTAAAGGTGCCTGTGCTAATTGCAGAAAATCCAATGGGTTGTGTAGCTGTTGGAACAGGTATTATGCTCGATAATATTGATAAACTATCTCGTCGCAATATTGTTTAAATAAATGAAGACTCCTCTATTGGCTCGTTTCATACAGAGGAGTCTCTTCTTTTATCTAATATACTCTGTGAGCTAGCTCTAACGAACAACGTTTACTTGTAAGGAGGATGAAGTATGTTTAAAGGGTTTTACACGGCAGCAGCCGGTATGCTGTCTCAACAGCGTCAAACTGACTTATTAACGAATAACATAGCAAATGCTAATACGCCAGGATTTAAAGCAGATCAAGGTACGTTAAAGGCATTTCCTGATATGTTGCTGCAGCGAATGGAATCTGAAGATTTACCTACTGAACGTAGCATCTCTGTTCAGAACAAAAAAGACATAGGTGCGATTAATACAGGCGTGTATATGCAAGAAACAGTTCCAAATTTTACACAAGGTGATCTTCAGCAAACATCTCAATCAACTGATATTGCATTGATGGAGCAAAATATGCCTACAAAAGAGGGCGGACTATTTTTTGTGGTACAAAACCCTGATAATACGCCTCAATATACAAGAAACAGTAATTTTACATTAGATCAGGAAGGTTTTTTAACTACGTCTACCGGAGCTTATGTATTAAATACAAATAATCAACCAATCCAACTAAAAAGTGAAAACTTTACAGTTGATTCACAAGGTAACGTAACAGAAAATAATCAGCAGGTTGCACAAATCGATATTGCTTATGCTAGTGATTTACAAACGATTAAAAAGACAGGGAATGGATTGTATGAAACGCTGAACAATCAGTCCTTGCCTTCAGCAAGGAATAACCCAGGCATTTCTTATCAGTTAAAGCAAGGATTTGTTGAACGTTCCAATGTAGATGCTGCTCAAAGTATGACTGATTTACTAACGGCTTACAGAGCTTTTGAGGCAAATCAAAAAATAATGCAAGCTTACGATAGGAGCATGGATAAAGCGGCAAATGAAATTGGGCGTGTGCGCTAAAAGCAACAGGGGAGATGAGAAGGATGAACCGTACAATGATAACAGCGGCCAATACGATGGGACAGCTGCAGCAGCAACTTGATGTCATTGGTCATAATCTATCTAATACAAATACGACAGGATATAAAGCGAGAGATGCTTCATTTAATGATATGCTGTATCAACAAGTAAACAATCAAGAAGACAAGGGAACAGAAAAGCGGCTTACGCCAGCCGGAATTCGGCAAGGCACAGGCGCTTATTTAGATCAAACGAGCTTGAATATGACGCAGGGTACTTTTCAGAATACAGATAAACTATTAGATGTAGCTGCATCTAATCCAAACGTTTATTTTCAAGTTGCCGTAAAAGATTCCCAACAGCCTGTACAATATACGCGAGATGGTTCTTTTCATCTTAGCCCCGAAGGCCCGAACAATGTTAAATTAGTAAACGGTTCTGGTCAGGATGTGCTGGGGGAAAATGGTCAAGCTATTATTTTCAGTAACGCGTTCAAAGATATACAAATTGATGGAAGTGGAACGGTAACGGTTACTACGAATACGGGCGTTGACCAGTTTACCCTTGGGTTAACAAATGTCCAAAAGCCGCAGGTGCTAGAAGCTAAAGGAGAAAATCTATTTGCCTTTCCAGCAGGGATGAACCAACCGAATATGTTTACAGATTTGACTGGAAAACCTCGAGAAACAGCAGGCGTAGAGCAAGGAAAACTGGAACAGTCAAATGTAGATTTGAGCAAAGAACTCACTGATATGTCCATTGCTCAACGTGCGTATCAATTTAATTCCCGCTCTATTTCAATTGCAGATCAAATGATGGGCTTGGTTAATGGAATCAGAGCTTAAGCAAGTAGTTGCTTCTCAATTGAGCATTCTGTATATTGATAATAGTATCGTATGTTACATGCGGTTTGAAAGGAGACTTATTTATGCTTGATATTGAACAAATTAAAGAAATTATTCCACACCGATATCCATTTTTATTGGTCGATCGTATTTTAGAAGTGGAAGAGGGAAAAAAAGCAGTTGGTTTAAAAAACGTATCTGCCAATGAAGAATTTTTCAACGGGCATTTCCCTGACTATCCTGTGATGCCAGGGGTTTTAATTGTAGAAGCTTTGGCTCAGGTAGGAGCAGTAGCTATGCTAAAAAAAGAAGAAAACCAAGGACGTTTAGCATTTTTTGCAGGCATTGACAACTGCCGTTTTAAAAAGCAAGTAAGACCTGGTGATCAACTACGTTTAGAGGTTGAAATTGTACGTGCACGTGGATCTATTGGCAAAGGAAAAGGTATCGCAACTGTAGATGGAGAGTTAGTCTGCGAAACAGATATTATGTTTGCTTTAGGCGATAAAAAAGAATAGTACATAAGAGCTGCTGATGCAGCTTTTTTTATTGGCGCTGCAAAGCAGAAAAAAGTTTCTTTAATAAAGGTATAATATCCGTTAGCAACTCTTTTTGAAGAGTTGGTGACAGAGATGAAAATTGTAAGAGCACATGTTTCAATAAGGGCTGTTTATCTATGAGGGTTAAAATGGTATCGTCTTGTGAATCTGATTCACGTTTTCTTGTTAAGTAAAGAAGTTGGAAGTCATGTAAATAATCTTGTTTATAAGAGGAAGGATCAATAAGTTGGTCCAGCGTAATTTGAAAACAATTACATAGAGATAGAAAATCAAAAATGGAAGGCGTTTGTTTCGAACATTCCCATTTTGAAATAGTTGTACGAGAAACATTCAACTGATTTGCTAATTCTTCTTGTGAAAACCCTCCTTTTAGTCTAAAATGTTTAATTCTTTCTCCCAAACCTTTCATATGCATCACCTGATTTCGTAAAGATAAGTATATGTCTTATTGTTCGAATGTAGTTCATGTTCTTTGTAACATGCTGAATTTACACAATATGAAACATATACACTTTACCTTCTGCAATAAAGGGAATAAAACCTGTTTTTATTTCTTTTTTTTTCTCTAAAAAGATTCATTTTTCTGCATATATATATAAAAAAGAACAAAAATAGAGGTTTTTATAGTAAAAAAATCCTATTTTTTGTTCGGTATATTGAAAAAAATGGTTGAATAACGGGGAAAAATGCATTAATATACGAATTACAAAGAAAAAGGAGTGAAAAAATGACAAATTTTTATTTGAAAAGGCAAGGCGCTCGCGCAAGAGATAATCGGTTCAAACGTTCTAGTTGTGATCATTTATTTTTAGGAAAAAAAGAAAGGTACCTCCCCAGTGAGTTCTCTTTGCTTTATCCTTCTCATGGACCAACGAAAAAGACCGCAAACAATAATCCTCTCTTTTAAATCCAGACACCTTAAGATGACATGACTTATTTTTTAGATGTACTTTTTATCGGTCTGTTCCGAAGCTGCAGTTTGAACTGTTGAAGTAAATCTTGACCTGATAATCCTTGGTTAATTAAATCCTCTAAGAGCATTTCAGCATAATGAAGTCTCCGTTCTTTTAAAACACCTTTCATCAACAAACTAATACGATTTTCACCAATTGAAGTAATGGAAGCCACGGTAGCTATAAAGGTAGCCGGATCATTTGTTTCTTTCGTAATTTTAGCTTCTACCGTCATTTTTTGTTTATCTTTCAACAAAACATGAAATTCATCGTACCATTTCTTATCGATAACTGCTTCTAAAATCCAGTTATTTTCGCCGTCTTCTTTATTAATAATAAGGCCATTAGTTAGTGAGACAGACTGACGTTTTTCTTGATCATCAACCAATTGAAATGACACAAGTTTAAATGTTTTCATTGATGTTTCCTCCTTTGCGTAAATAGTAGGTTATCCATATTATAACATGAATGAGCTTAAAGATTCCCATTATTCAATCAGTTGGAGTGGTAGACTATGATTAACCATATTGTTCTTGTAGGAAGACTGACAAAAAAACCTGAGCTTCGATATACCCATGAAGGGATTGCAGTATCTACTATTACTTTAGCAATTAATCGAACGTTTCGAAATGTTGAAGGTGAATATGATGCTGATTTTGTCAATATTACTCTGTGGAGAAAAAATGCAGAAAATACGGCTGCTTACTGTGATAAAGGAGCGGTTGTAGGTGTGGTAGGGCGTGTACAAACGCGCACATTTGAAAATAATCTTCAGCAACGAGTATATATGACCGACGTTGTGGCTGATGCTGTTAAGTTTTTAAGTGGAAAGCCATCCGGTTCTTCTTCATTTGATTCAAATCAGCAAGAAGAATGAAGTTATCTAGCATGAAAGGGGGTGATTAGTTCAGCTAAGGTTCTAAGTCCTCTTATCTATCATAATAGAAGATAGATCCTCTTTAAGAGCAACAAGGCTCTTTCTATATTCTCAAGAGAGAAAATTAAAGTATTTACTATCCCCGAACTATTCCTCTATTTCAGCCGTTAAATCATTTAACGGTTTTTTTCTGTATATAAGAGATTGAGACGTGACTGAATTAATGCAATCTAAAGACAAACAAATGGGATGAGCTAGTATAGGTCACTTGTTACACGACTGTTGATTTCCGTGCAAGACTTCGCTTTTCGAAGACGGCCGATGAGCCTCCTCGTCACTTGCGTACGGTCTCATCTATTCTGCTTTTCTTGCAGGAGTCTTCGCTTTGCCCTCCGCTCAACAGCTAGAAAACCTACGTCCACCCTACCAATGAAAAGATCCGAACGAGTTTAATTCTTCATCAAGAATCAAACTCGTTCGGATCTTCCTTTAACTAACATAATTTTGTTTCAGCTTCTATCAATTATTTAGAAAATCTTTTTGCACCTAAGTAGCGCTTGCTCCAGTAGCTGTTATCTAGGCTTGCAATGGTTACACCCGTAGAAGATCCAGCATGAATAAATTGACGATTACCAAGGTAAATGCCCATATGTGTAGGACCGCTAGAATATGTATTAAAAAACACTAAGTCTCCAGGCTGTGGATTACTGACAGGTGTTGATACACTCCAATAACCAGCCGTCGTATAGCGCGTTGTAGAAATTTGTTGTTTCGTTACGTAATAAATGAATCCGCTGCAGTCAAAACCAGAAGGAGTCGTGCCACCCCATTTGTAAGGAACACCTATATAACGTTTTGCATCTGAAATCATTTGCGATACATTTAATGTTCCGTTAGAAGTTGAAGGTGTGGATGTACTTGGTTTTGTTGTTGGCGTAGTTGTTTGGCTGCTTTTTGATACCTTTAATTGTTGATTTACATAAATCGTATTAGACGTTAATCCGTTTATTTGTTTTAGCTCACTGACGCTCATGTGAAATGTCGAAGCTATTTTAGATAAGCTATCTCCACGCTGAACTTTGTAAGTTCCGTTTGCATCCTTAGAAGGAGTTTCTGCTGGTTTACTCGTAGTTGGAGTCGATGCGCTATTGCTTCCATTTACTTTTAACGTTTGGTTAATATAAATAATGTTAGAAGAAAGAGCGTTCAAACGTTTTAATTCTTCTACGCTCATATTAAAACGAGTAGCAACTTTCCAAAGGGTATCGCCGCTTTGAACTTTATAGGTCGAACCAGTAGCTGAAGGCTTTTCTTCCTTATTAGATGGTTGAGAGGTTGAAGCAGAAGGAATCGATAACGTTTGTCCTATGTGAATTGTATTTGAAGATAACTTATTTACGCTTTTTAAAACGTCTACCGTTGTATGGTATTTGGTAGATAATGACCAAAGTGTATCTCCAGCTTTCACTTGAACAGTTGAAGCAGATGCTTCAGCTGAAGCTTGATATAAAAATGTCCCGCCAACAATGGCGCCTAGAGATAAAGCGAGCTGCCTTTTTTTCATTAATAAATCCCCCTAATTATGTAAATGTTTCGTGTTTATTTTTCCAATATGTCTATTAAATTACAAAAATATTATATGTATAAATATGCTGGAATTTAAAGAGAAAGTAAAGGGTCTTTTTCGCTATAAAAATACCTTTTTATTCAAAAAACGCTATTTATTGCGCTTTTTGTATCTTTATCAGTAGCTGGATAATGATTTACACTTATTTTTTTGTGTCGAATGATCTAATAAAAAAAGAGGACAAGTAAAAAAGTCCTCTTTTTAGTAACGCTGTAACACATTTTATAATTTTTCTTATTCATTTCTGTATGCAAGAAGCTCTTGTAGTTCGTTATTAGAAAGTTCTGTTACCCATTGATCTCCTTGGATGAGTTCATTGTTTAGATGTTGTTTCTGATTGATCACTTCATCAATTTTTTCTTCAATCGTTCCTCTTGTAATAAACTTATGAACATGAACAAATTTATTCTGCCCAATTCGATGGGCACGATCGGTTGCTTGGTTTTCAACGGCTGGGTTCCACCATCGGTCAAAATGAATAACGTGATTTGCAGCTGTTAAATTCAATCCAGTTCCACCTGCGCGAAGAGAAAGGATAAAGATGGCTTTTTTCCTTGCTTGAAATTGAGCAACCATTTCATCTCTTTGTTCTTTCGACAAACTTCCGTGAAGGAATAAAACCGGCTCGTTAATTTCTTTTTCTAAGGTTCTTTGCAGCATGAGTCCTGTTTCAATATACTGAGTAAAAATTAAACAGCTTTCTTGCTGTGTGCGAATGCTCTCTACGAGTTCAATAATTTTTTCACTTTTATGAGATCGCCGTACCGTTTGTTTAGCTGCACTTTCCTTTAAGTACAAAGCTGGATGATTGCATAATAATTTTAGCTTATTTAGTGTTTGCAAAATCATGCCTTTTCGTTCAAATCCTGTTTTTTCCTCTGTTTCTTGAAGCATTCCTTGAACTAGCTCCTGGTAAAGTGAAGCTTGTTCCGCTGTCAGCGGAATATATTCTTTTTGTTCTTGTTTATCAGGCAGTGAGCGGGCGATGTTTTTATCTTGTTTTGTTCTTCTCAATAAGAAAGGCTGAATGAGTGCTTTAAGCTCAACAGTTCGTTCAGGTTTCTCGCCTTTTTCAATGCCTGCTACAAATCGGTTTTTAAATGAATTGATTGTTCCTAAGTAACCAGGATTGATGAATTCAAATAATGACCATAGTTCCAGCAGACGGTTTTCAATTGGAGTTCCAGTAAGCGCAATTTTGTGTCTTCCTTGCAGCTGACGGATGGCTCTCGCCTGTTTAGTCTGCGGGTTTTTAACATGTTGGGCTTCGTCTAAGGAAATGCTGTTCCATATAAACCCTTTCAACAATTCGACATCCAAAAGAGCAACTTGATAAGTCGTGATCACAACGTCAGTACTTTCACATATCTTCTCAAATGCATATCCGCTGGTTCTTTTCGGCCCGTAATGAACATGAACACGAAGAGAAGGGGCAAATTTCTGTAATTCTTTTTCCCAGTTTCCAATTAAAGACGTTGGGCAAATGATAAGAGAAGGAGAGCTATGTAACTGATGAATATTTGTTAAATAACTAATTAATTGAATGGTTTTACCTAGCCCCATGTCATCTGCTAGACATCCTCCTAAGTTAAACTTTCTCAAAAACATGAGCCAATTCAAACCTTGCTGCTGATAAGGTCTTAATGCACCTTTGAATTCAGAGGAAGGCAGCACTTCCGGCAGCCGTTCTAAATCCGTTAAGGATGTAATAAATGATTGAAAGGAAGCGGGGAGTTGGAACTCAACTTTTACCTCTTCTTCATCGGTTTTACTGTCTGCCATGTAGGTTAGCTTCGTTTTTAAAATTTCATGAATTGAGACGCCTTTTTTACTAGCTTCTTTAACAATTTTCTGCGCTTGTTTAATTAATCTAGAATCCAGTCGAATCCACTGTCCGTTAATAGATAATAATCGGCGTTTTTGTTCGACTAATTTCCGAAACTCTTCTTCTGAGAAAGTTTGATCGCCAATAGAAAATGACCAGCGGAAGCTGCTGATAGCTTGTTTACCAAACAACGCAGATGAAGTATTTTCTATAGCGCCAGATACTTTGATGGTGGCTTTTTTTAATGATTCCCACCAGCTTGGCAAATGGATAGAGACACCTTGTTTAATCAATGCTGCACTATCTTGAGTTAGAAATTCCCATACTTCCTCATCTGTTAGAACAGACTGAATAAACGCTCCTTTTTGGTATAAAGTAGGAGCCAATGCTTTCCATCGTTCGTGTTCGTAAGCGATATATGATTCGTAGTGATTCCACTCTTTAGGAAGCGTTCTTCCCAGTATAAAAGGTTCTTTGGCTTCATCGTGGGGAATCACGAATGTTTCAGCCATCCATACATCTCCATCGGTCGCTGGTTCTACAATACGCAACGAAAGGTCAAAGGGAGGATTATAGCTCTCGCCTTCTATGCTTATTAAAAAGTCCTTTCCTTCTTTTTTTAGTAGGCTCTCTTTAATTTGTGCTCGCCACTCTTGCTCATCAGCTTGTGAAAGCGATCCAGTCATTTGTTTTTTTAGAGGAAGAGAATGAAATTTCCCTTGGATAATCCTCTTTGTCATATCGACTGCAATTTGCTGATAAGCTTCCGCTGAAGCGGACAAAGCCGGTTTCAACACATGCTGTTGAATAGGTGATTGTATGAAAGTGAACATTTGCCATGCAGAAAGAAGAATTCCTTTTTTTCCATTAATCTCAACCTGTGTGGCTTCGCTTCCGTAATAGGTCTGTTCATGCCATAGAAACAGCGCATCTTTCCATGTATCAGGGAGCAAAATTTGGCCGCTAGGTGATACACAGTAGAGAAAAAAGTCACCGTGTACAGGTTCGACTTCAAGTGTTAAATGAAACAAATCAAACATTCAGTAAATCTCCTTTTTCTAATAGTTGTTGAAACGCGCGCTGTTTCTTCGTTTTTATCGCTAATTCTTCCATATAATGTTCCCATAGTAGAGAGCGATTCATTTGTAGATAAAGTCTCTTTAATTCTTGTAAGTAGATATAGGCTTCTTGATAACTGCTTTTCTTTTTTTCATAAATCAGCTTTGAGATCATTTGATGATAAAGAGGAATAACCAGCTTTTCATCTTTTTGTTTTAAGGCTTCTATCGTTTGCTCGTCATATTTGATACTGTCATATTGAAGAAGCACCTGTAATTCAACCCACTTTTTCAATTGGTCAGAAGCATATAGAAAATCACTGTATTCAATAAAACTATAGGGAAGTAACGTTTGCAATGCTTCAGTATACAAAGTTTGATCGTTCGTTAAGTCTTTATAGTGCTGAAATAAATTTACAATCATGGAGACCATGTTTCGGCTTCCTTGATAAGTAGTCGGAACGGTGCGTACGTAATCTCCTATATAGGTCATTATATAAGAGCCCCACTGAGCAAAGCGGTCAGTTTCTTTTTCATGCAATAAATCATTTAACCAAGGAATAAGATAGGGAATTGTTTGTAGGGTTTCATCGCTCAAACGTTCTTTTGCTTCCCCATCTTTTTCTTGAAGGAATAAAAGATAGGAAAGAGCTGTATTGTTTATAAAAGAACCGTACTTAGCTTTTAATTTGCTTTCCTCAGTTTTTCGCCACTTTTCTAACGTGAAAATTTTTTGCCAAATAACGCGATAAATCTCCATACGTTCATATTGTAAAGGCATATCTTTATGCAATAATTCTCGGATGTATGGAATGCTGTCCTCTATAATAGATAATGCATCTCCATCGTATTTCATTTGCTTTAATGAATCAGCGGTAGCATAAATTTCATTTGTTATTTTGTAGACGTGACTATATACGAATGATTCCTCGATGTTAGTAGAAAGCTGATGTGCCTGTAATTGAGCTGATAGTTTATAGAATGTATGAACTGCTCCATACATACAAAATAAAGCATAAAGCAATGGGTGCTCAGGAGCCTTTTTCACTAAAGCACGGTAATAGTACTGATAATATTCATGATAAATGGAACGGTCATTTTCGTTCCGCCCCTGCATAAAAAGCGTATACTGCTTCTCAAAAGTTTGTCTCCACTCTTGAAAAGTTGCCTTCGGCTTTTTTAACACTTGTTTGGCAGATAGCATAGTCAAAGCTGCTTTTTCATGGTTTCGCCATTCTTTGAATAGGGGCGCAAGCGGTTCTATTAATGAATACATATAAAAAAACGCTGCAAAGCAGTGTTCACAAAATCCGTTATGCTGACAAGAACAGGTACTTTCAGGGAGCAGCTGCTTGTTTAGTTCCACATAAAACGAATCGATTTTAATGTTTAATATCTGTTCGTCATTGTGCAAAATGAAGAATGAATGGGTACGGTAAAGGTCTAGTCCTGCTTGGGCATTCGTGCGATAGCGTGCATCACTGTACGGGAAATGATGTATAAATTGGTGCTGTAAGTGATCTGAAAACGAACTCATAATCCCATTCCTTTCTATACATAAGTGGAGCATAAAATTATATTTATAAGTGATTAATTTTCTTTTCATTATAAATGATAAAAATAGAATTATACAAAATCTTTTGTTATGATAAAGCAGAATCCAATATGACTCTTTATAAAAAGAAATGGATTCCACATGACTTTGTGTACATACTCAATCGCAGACTTACTATACTATAACCAATAAGCACGATTGACATTGACAGGAGGAAAAGTAAGTGAAAATTCGTAAAGCTATTATTCCAGCAGCTGGATTAGGGACACGCTTTTTGCCAGCTACAAAAGCACAGCCTAAAGAAATGCTGCCAATTGTAGATAAACCAACGATTCAATACATTGTGGAAGAAGCAGTAGCATCAGGTATTGAAGATATTTTAATTGTAAGCGGTCGCGGAAAACGAGCAATCGAAGACCATTTTGATAAATCATATGAGTTAGAAGAAACATTAGCCGCAAAGGAAAAGTGGGACATGCTCGAAGAAGTGCAGGGGATTTCAAATTTGGCTAATGTTCACTACATTCGTCAAAAGGAACCTAAAGGATTAGGTCATGCCATTCACTGTGCAAGAAGTTTTATCGGAGATGAGCCTTTTGCTGTTATGCTAGGCGATGATGTAGTTCAATCAGAAACCCCTTGTTTGAAGCAGTTAATGGACGTATACGAAAAATATGAATGCGCTGTAGTTGGTGTACAGGAGGTTCCTAGGAAAGAAACTTCAAAGTACGGAATTGTAGGTCCTAAAGGAGAGCCTCTTGAAAAAGGATTACTAGACGTAGAAACGCTCGTTGAAAAACCGAATCCAGAAGAGGCTCCTTCAGGCTATGCAATTATGGGGCGCTATATTTTAACACCGGAAATTTTTGATATCTTAAGCAGAGAAGAGATTGGCGCAGGAGGAGAAATTCAATTAACAGATGCTATTTTACGTCTGAATGAATTCCAACGTGTTCTTGCTTATTATTTCGAAGGAAAACGTTATGATGTTGGAGATAAATTTGGATTCATTAAAGCAACAATTGATTTAGCTCTGCAAAGAGAACCACTGCGAGAAGAGTTAGTGAGCTATTTTAGAGAAATTGTCGAAAAACAAGGGCATATGTAAAATATATTTACTAAGGGAACTATTGGGAATCAAGGAGATTTTCAATAGTTCTTTTGGGTTAGGGCTCGTTGTACAAAAGATGGTTATATCGTTTATTGATGAATTCTCATAAAATGTTACATAATAATAAGTAAAAGAAATTATTTCATGTTTTTATATAAACGCTATCATGAAATGACATTTTTCGATATAATATCAGATAGGTTTTATTTATTAAGCATGTCATATAAAGGAGATTTTCTGCAATGACAAAGAAATTGTGTGTAGTTGGTTTAGGATATATAGGTTTACCGACAGCTGTTATGTTTGCCAATCACGGCTTATATGTACATGGTGTCGACGTAAATGAAAAAGCAGTAGAATTAATTAAAAATAAGCAACTTCATATAGAAGAAAACGGCTTACAAGAACGTTTAGAATCAGCAGTTGACAACGGACACTTCACGGTAGGCACAACGGCTGAAGAGGCGGATATTTTTATTATTGCTGTACCATCACCAATTAATGAAGATAAAACGGCAAACTTGAACTATGTTCGAGAAGCGACAAAATCGATTGTTCCTTACGTTCGTAAAGGAAATTTAGTAATTTTAGAATCCACAGTTCCTCCGCGTACAGTAGAAGACGTTATGCTACCTGTGCTAAAAGAAACTGGTTTAGAATTAGGCAGTGAGTTATTTGTTTCTCATTCACCTGAACGCGTTATTCCAGGAAAAGTATTTGAGGAATTAGTAAATAATGACCGTATTGTCGGTGGTATTAACGAAGAGTCTAGTCGTTTGACTGTTGAGCTTTATAAAACATTTGTAAAAGGAAATATTCACGTAACGGATGCTACAACAGCTGAAATGGTGAAAGTAATCGAAAACACATATCGTGATGTGAACATTGCGTTTGCAAATGAGCTGGCAAAAATCAGTGAAAAAATTGGTGTAAATGCGTGGGAAGCGATTAAGTTAGCGAACTATCATCCGCGTGTAAACATTCATTTACCAGGTCCTGGTGTAGGCGGCCACTGTATTGCTGTTGACCCTTGGTTCTTAACGGAGCTTCAGCCAGAACTGGCAAAAATTATTTCTCTTTCTCGTCATACAAATGATTCAATGCCTGAATATACAGCATTGAAAACGAAAAGCCTACTAGATGAAAAGGGCATTCAACATGGACGTGTAGCTGTTTTAGGTTTAGCTTTTAAAGGAAATATTGACGATATGCGTGAAAGTCCATCAACAGATGTACTTCATCATTTAGAAAAGCTGGGCGTTGATTACACAGCATTTGATCCTCATATCAAAGAGAATAAGATCGAGCGTCAGACGCAAAGTTTGGATGAAGCTGTTGCACATGCGGATGTGATTCTTATTTTAACAGATCATAATGAGTTCAAAGAGCTTCTTCCATCAGCTGTTGAAAATCACATGCGTACAAAAGTTATTTTTGATACGAAAAACTGCATTCAGCGTGATCAATGGAAAGCAGCAGGCTTTGACGTAGTGTTACTTGGTGATTCAAAAGTTTCTACTTTATAAAAAGACGGGCTGAACAGCCTGTCTTTCGTTTGTAAAAAACTAAAAAATCAACATACGGGTGATTTAATGAAGGAAAACATCTTAGGAATAGACGTTTGTAGCGACACGTACGATGAGCTAGCGGTAAAGTTACTTCAGGATATAGATAAAGGCCGAAAATCATTTATTGTAGCAATCAACCCTGAAAAAATTATGAAAGCACAAGAAGACAGGGAATTAAAGTCACTATTAAATCAAGCGACTTATCAAATTCCAGATGGAATCGGTGTGATTTTAGCTTCAAAGCTCAAAAAAGGACGTATTCGTGAGCGTGTAACGGGTATTGATATGATGCTGAAGCTGTGTAAAGAAGCAACGAATAACGGTAAAAGAATTTTTTTATACGGAGCCAAGCCTGGAATTGCAGATGAAGCCAAAGCTAAGTTGGAAGAGATGTTTCCAGGGATTTTAATTGTTGGAACATTAAATGGCTATGAAAAAAATGAAGAAGTCATTGAACGTACGATTAATGATTCAGGAGCAGAAATTGTTTTTGTGGCTTTAGGCAGTCCAGCCCAAGAAAATTGGATTATTGCTCATAAAGAGAAACTTAATCCTTCTGTTTATCAAGGCGTAGGGGGCTCGTTCGATGTTATTTCAGGACGATTGAACCGAGCACCTGCTTTTTTTCAAAAGTTTGGTTTAGAGTGGCTTTATCGACTGTTAAAAGAACCATGGAGATGGAAGCGTCAGTTAGAATTACCTAGGTTTCTTCTTCGAGTGTTAAGAGGTTAAAAAAGCATGCGGATATAATCCGCATGCTTTTTATTTTTAGATATCTTCTTTCTTGTTTTGCTGCTTGATTTCATCCGTTAGTTCGTGCAAGCTTTGTCGCACATTTCCTTTTCCGGAAAAGTTTTCAATCAATTCCTTCACATCTATACCTGAGGATGCTTTCAGCGATTCTTGAAGAGAAGACATTAAGTTCGTTGCATAGCCAGTCACTTTATTAGCTCCGCTGTTTTCACCGTTGCTTCCTGTATCCACAACCGTAATTTTGTCGATATTTGCTAAAGGACTTGCAACTTGTTTTGCATATTCAGGAAGCATCTTGATAATCATATCTAAAATAGCCGCTTGACCGAACTGCTCGAATGCTTCAGCTACTTTTTGTTTAGCTTCAGCTTCAGCTAAACCTTTTAAGCGGATAATCTCAGCTTCGGATTCACCTTGGGCACGCTGAGCTTCAGCCTTTGCTAAACCATCAATTCGAACGCGTTCAGCTTCAGCTTTAGCCATTGCTTCAATCCGATATTTATTGGCGTCTGCTTCAGCAAGCTGTTTTGCTTTTTCAGCTTCTGCGGATTGCTCAACAGAGTAACGATCTGCATCTGCTTTCTTTTTTACTTCAGAATCGTATTGACGCTCACGACGAAGAATTTCTTTTTCTTCTAATTCAATTTGTTTCTGACGTTCAATGATGCGGATTTGCATTTCTTGTTCTGTTACATCTTGTTTCGCGCGAGCTGTTTCTAGATCATATGCTTGGTCAGCACGAGCTTTGGCAATATCTTGTTCGCGACGATATTCAGCGGTTTTTAACTGATTCATCTTTTCAGCTTCCGCAATTTCTGTATTTCGCTCAAGCTCCGCTTTTTGGGCATCTTTATGAGCCTCAGCACGCTTGATTCGTGTTTCTTTTTCAGCTTCAGCTGTTGCGATGTCAGCATCTCGCTTAACTTGAGCAATACGAGGTTTCCCTAGAGATTCTAGATAGCCGTTCTTATCCCGAACGTCTTTAATTGTAAACGATACAATAATTAAGCCCATTTTAGCCAGATCTTGTGAAGCAACGCGCTGTACTTCTTGAGAGAATTTTTCACGGTTTTTATAAATTTCTTCTACCGTCATAGAACCAAGAATCGAGCGAAGGTGACCTTCTAAGACTTCTCTAGCTTCGGTTTCACGGTCTTCTTTTGCTTTGCCTAAAAACTGCTCAGCGGCCGTGGCAATTTCTGAAATAGAACCTCCAATTTTAATGATTGATACCCCATCAGCCATAACAGGAACACCTTGTTCTGTATATACTTCAGGTGTAGATACTTCCAGTTTGCTTGACAGCAAGCTCAGAGGCTCAGCCTGCTGAAAAACTGGCAGCACAAACGTACCGCCGCCGCGAACAATTTTAATGCGGTTTCCGGATTCATCAACGTGCACGTTTTTATTTCCCAGATAGCTTCCTGTTACAATTAAGGCTTCATCTGGACCTGCTGTACGGTATTTTGTAATAAATACGGCAATCAGCGCAATTAATAAAAAAACAACAATTCCAACGACAACTAATATAGGTGTTGAAAACATAAAACTCCCCCTAATACTATTTATAATGAGTGATTGGTCATAACTTCTTCATAAATCACAACGAGTGCGTTGCCCTTTTGTATATCTACAACAAGCACTTTGCTGCCTAAAGGTATAGCAGTGTTTTTAAAGCTGACAGCGGGTTTGGAGATAGTGCCGCTAACCCCTTCGATAAATACTTCTCCATAACCATCTGCAGGAACGGAAGTAATAATAGTACCAAGTCTTCCTTTTAACGAATCTTCAGTAAAAGCAAGAGATTCTTCAGCCGATGATAAAGGAATTAATACAAAAACGTTGAGCAAAATAACGAGTAGAAGGGCAATAAGAGCGGAAATTGAAATAATCCAATAATTTTGCAATGACGTATAGGCGAACAAATATCCACTGGCACTAAAGAATGTTAAAAAAGAAAAAAGAAGAGTGGGGTTAAAAAAAGGTATCGCTTCAGATAATCCATCTAACAAATCGCTAAATAAAATGTATAAGAAGGTAAGACTTCCGCAGATGATTAATCCATACAAATACACTGTTTGAACAGATAGGCCGAACATAGTTCATTCAACACCCCCTTTATGTAAGATAATTGATGCTGTTTCTACTATGTATTACGAACCGTATTGAAAAAAAGTTTCATTTTTTTGATAAAATTCCTTTTTTTGTTTAATTTCATCTCTATCCATTTCACTATATTTTAACTTTTAAATGATATAAGATAAGGACAACGATTCAGTGAATGTGGTTTGAAGTAGTGGACATAGATAGGTCAAAAGCTTGTTCATATAATGAGTGGGGCCATGTGAAATAAAAATAAAGGTTTAAATATGCTTAATAAAAAGGAAAAAGAGTTAGAGATGACGAATAAATTAGACGAAAAGGGGGGAGTTCGCTTATATTTTAATAAAGTATAGTAAAGAAAATGTTCTACATAAAATAACCACATAAGAATAAAGTAAATCAGCTGTTTATACACCAAAAAATACAGTTCTTTTCTATTGATAGTTTGTAAATGTGCTAATTTTTGAGAATAAATTTCTATTTAAGTAGTAGAATCATTGTGATATAATCCATTTTGGGAATAAGTAAGTAATTATTGTGATACGCAATTTGAAATACTATCCAATTATATAAAGTTGGATACATTTTTTATGGTTTTGGTTAACATAAACCTGAGGAGGGTCTCCATGCTATATTTGACCTTGTTTATTTGTTTTATTACATCTATTCTGATCACTCCGCTGGTTAAGAAGCTGGCGTTTAAAATAGGTGCAACGGATAAACCAAATCAACGAAAAGTTCATCAAAAAATTATGCCTCGCCTTGGAGGTTTGGCGATATTTTTTAGTTTTCTTATTGGATACCTCGTTTTACAGCCTGACAGTAAATATGCGCTGCCGATTTTAATCGGAAGCATCATTATCATCATTACCGGTGTCTTAGATGATATGATTGAGCTATCCGCTAAAATCAAATTAGGCGGTCAGCTAGTAGCGACATTAATTGTTGTTGTATACGGCGGAGTCCAAATTGACTTCATTAACTTGCCGTTTGGCGGAAAATTAGAATTCGGAATGTTAAGTATTCCAATTACGGTATTATGGATTGTAGGAATTACCAATGCTATTAATTTAATTGATGGATTGGATGGATTAGCTGCCGGCGTTTCCTCTATTGTATTGATTACCATCTCGGGTATGGCTATTATGATGGGCAATGTGTTTGTGACAAGCATGGGTTTCATCGTATTGGGAAGTACGCTCGGATTTTTGTTTTACAACTTTCACCCCGCTAAGATTTTTATGGGCGATACAGGAGCACTATTTTTAGGCTATATGATTTCTGTATTGTCTCTGTTAGGATTTAAAAATGTAGCGGTTATTTCCTTCATTGTTCCAGTTATTATTTTAGGAGTGCCAATTTCAGATACGTTCTTTGCTATTATTCGCCGAATCGTAAAAAATCAACCGCTATCGGCTCCCGATAAATCCCATTTGCATCATTGCTTGTTGCGCTTAGGGTACAGCCATAGACAAACGGTTTTAATTATTTATGGAATGAGTGCGATATTTGGTTTAGCGGCAGTTATCTTCTCAAAGGTACAAACAATGTGGGGGTCTTTTCTTGTACTAGCTATCCTCCTTGTAGCGATTGAAATTATCGTCGAAAAGATAGGACTAGTTGATAAGACATATAGGCCAATTCTCAACATGGTTCGTGGGCTTCGTTTAAAAAATTAATTAAAAAGACCTCTTGGATATCCAAGAGGTCTTTTTAATTATTCTGTTGTATCTGAAGTTGATTCAATGCCTAAATGCTTGCGGAGCTTTTCACTTACTTTTTCCACCGAATCATTATCTAGTTTGAAGTAGTAAACGCCGTTAATTTTTTCATCGCTGCCGTCTAAGTTAATGGTTTCGATGTCTACTTTTTTCGAAGCATAATCATAAAATGAAAGCATTTCACCGAACATTAAATTCGTTTTCATATTATCGCCAACAGCTTCGATAAGATTGCCATATTTATTTAGTGATCCAATGGAAGCAGCTTTTTTAATCATGGCTTCAATCAACTGCTGTTGTCTTTTTCCTCGCTCAATATCGTTGTCTTGTTTTCGTGTTCGAGCAACAGCTAACGCTTCTTCGCCATTTAAATGTTGATTTCCTGGTTTTAAGACAATGGCATTATGACGATCTTTTGAGTCCTTTTCACTCATCGCATAAGGTACATCAAAATCGATTCCTCCAAGTGAGTCTACAATGTCTGTGAAAGCTTTAAAATTCACTTTAACATAGTAATCAACAGGAACATTAAACAGCTGTTCTACCGTTTCTACAGTTGCTTTTGGACCTCCGTAAGCATGCGCATGAGTAATTTTATCTTTTTTGTTCACTTCAGGTATATAAACCCGCGAATCTCGAGGTATGCTTACAAGCTTTACGGTTTTATTTGTTTCGTTAAAGGTCGCCAAGATTAAAGCATCTGTACGGGCTGAATTTCCGAATTTCCTGGTTTCACTATCATCTACGCCCATAAATAAAATGGATATATCATCTTTTTTGGGATCGATTTTACGATCACGCATAGGAGAATTATCGCGATCTCCGAGTCCTTCATAAGAATCAGAAGCTACTGTTTTAGCTTTAACAAATAAATAAGAGCCATAAGCGGTTGCAGAAAGCCCTAAAATAAGGATAGGTAACAGAAAAAATGTAAAAAGCCTTCGTTTTCTTTTCCGTTTGTTTACTCTTTTTTGAAAACGTCTATATTGAGCCATACGGTTTCTCCTTTTATTCGTATATTCGAACACTTATTGTGACACTTAGTATGTGTTATAAATTGGAATGTATGAATCAAACTCGTCAAAGCTATGCATCTGTACGAGGTTTTTTACTCATTGACAAGTAGCGCAACCATCAGAATAGTTGCGCTATTTATCAATTGTACAATGTTTTTTAATGAGAGTAAATAATTCATTCTACATCTTCTTCTAAATAGGTCGTCTCACCTGCTCGAATATCTGCTTGGCCGTTTGTTAGCTCGGTCATCCATTCAGTAAATGCTTCTGTTTGAGCTTCCTCTGCAAATGTTTCAATCTCTACCATATCTGCGTAGTGGATTTCTTTTAATAGATAAACAGAACTGCGAAGCTCATTTTCTAATTTTCCAAGCCATGTATAGTCGACGGTTGTATGCATAACCGCCATGAGAGTTCGTTTGACTGTACCTATTTCATTTAACGCTTCGGAAACAGATTTCCCATATGCGCGCACCAAGCCACCTGCGCCCAATTTAATGCCTCCGAAATAGCGCGTAACGACGACCACCGTATCTTTTAAGCCTCTTTTTTTGAGCACTTCTAACATGGGTACGCCTGCTGTTCCACTTGGTTCTCCATCATCGTTTGCTTTTTGAAATTGATCTCGTTCTCCAATTAGGTAAGCTGAACAGTTATGAGTAGCATTCCAGTGCTGTTTTTTAATGTCTTGGATAAATTGCTGAGCTTCTTCCTCAGTTGTTACACGTTTCATATGACAAATGAATCTAGATTTTTGAATAGTGATTTCATGTGAACCTTCTTGTTTTACGGTATAATATTGTGATAACAATCAAAAAATCCTCCTTAGCGTTATAAATAGAAGAAAAACGGGTATTTACGTACTGTTTACTTGCTATTAGTATAAAATGTTTATGAAAAGACATCAATTAATCAAATTCAACATCACTTGAACAAGCTATACAGAATATACGTTATAATAAAAGAGTGTGCAGGCTTGTATAGCTAAATGATGAAATAGTCTAAACAGGCAGTTAGTCACTGTTGAATAGTGAGTGTAAATGGTAATCTATTCAAATAACGCGAGTCAAGCGTCGATTGATGTCGAGTTTGAGGGTACTAAAAACAACCGTTACTTTTTGGATATAAAAAGTCAGATAGGGAGAAAATATGGATCTTATCCTCACAATTCAGATAGGTCATACGAATACTATATATAGCATGAACGTATAGACATTTCTCCGAATGTGAGTATAGTTTGGGGTGAGTAAATGTCGAAACATAAATTAACAAGTAAGGCACTTGATGAAATTTTTGAGAAGATTATTGGCACAGTGGGAGATAGTAAAAATGAAGTCTATCGCCTTTCTGAAGATGCCAGACAAGAATATCAGCAAATTAAAGAAGAGTTAGAAGTGTTAAAAGGGAAAGTTCTTGAGACGATAGAGCAAGGCGATCAATTGGAAACTCAGGCAAGGTTGGCTCGAAAGCGTTTGTCTGATGTGAGCCGACATTTTCAAATTTATTCAGAGCCTGAAGTAAAAGACGCTTATGAAAAAGCACACGAATTACAAACCAAGCTGCTGATGAATCAGCAAAGCGAATATCAGCTGCGTAATCGTCGAGATGAACTAGAAAGACGCTTGCTTACATTGGAAGAAACGATTAAACGTGCAGATCACCTAGTAGGTCAAATTTCCGTTGTGTTAAATTATTTAACAAGTGATTTAAAACAAGTAGGGGAAATAGTAGAAGATGCCATTCAAAAAGAGTATTTCGGCTTTCGGATTATTGAAGCTCAGGAAGAGGAACGGAAACGTTTGTCAAGAGAGATTCATGACGGCCCAGCTCAAATGCTTGCAAATGTTATGATGAGATCGGAATTAATTGACCGAATTTACCGGGAACGTAGTGCAAAAGAAGCAATGGAAGAAATTCGAGATTTACGAAAAATGGTTCGTTCTGCCCTATACGAAGTGCGTCGAATTATATATGATTTAAGACCGATGGCACTTGACGACTTAGGTCTAATTCCGACGCTGCGTAAATATCTTGATACAATCGAAGATTATAACGAAGGCAAGCCTCGGATTACGTTTATTTCCATTGGACAAGAGAAGCGAACTGCTTCAAAATTAGAAGTAGCACTGTTTCGTCTAGTGCAAGAAGCTGTAACGAACGCATTAAAACATGCAGACGCGACAGAAATCCAAGTGAAGATAGAGTTCAACAATGAACACGCTATTTTGCTTGTCAAAGATGACGGCTGCGGTTTTAATCAAGAAGAGAAAAAAGAGAATTCGTTCGGCTTAATAGGAATGAAAGAGCGTGTTGATTTGTTAGATGGGACTATTTCTGTTCATTCGAAAATTAACCAAGGCACGCTTGTTATGATTAAAGTACCGATTATAGCCGCTTAAAAAGGCAGAGATATGTATATAAATAGGGGTCAGTATAGAGTAAAACATTTGTTGTTCGATTTGGGGAGGAATCAAACATGCAGACAAGAATTATCATAATCGACGATCACCAATTATTCCGTGAAGGAGTAAAAAGAATTTTAGATTTCGAAAAAGATTTTGAAGTAGTTGCAGAAGGTGACGACGGTAGCGAAGTTATTGACCTTGTAGAAGAACATCAACCTGATGTTGTAATTATGGATATTAACATGCCGGCTGTAAATGGTGTAGAAGCTACGAAAAAGCTTGTAGAAGTAAATCCGGACGCTAAAGTTATTATCTTATCTATCCATGATGATGAGACATATGTAACTCATGCCTTACAAACAGGTGCACGAGGCTATCTGCTAAAAGAAATGGATGCGGATGCGTTAATTGAGGCGGTGAAAGTAGTTGCAGAAGGTGGTTCATATTTACACCCTAAAGTAACACATAGTTTAGTAAAAGAGTACCGTCGATTAGCAGCTCAAGGACAATCGTCTTCTTATCCGCACGAACCAATTGAGATTCGCCGTCCACTACATTTGTTAACACGTCGTGAGTGCGAAGTGCTACAACTGTTAGCTGATGGTAAAAGTAACCGAGGAATCGGAGAAGCATTATATATTAGTGAAAAAACCGTTAAAAACCATGTAAGTAATATTTTACAAAAAATGAATGTAAATGATCGTACTCAAGCTGTTGTTGTGGCAATTAAAAACGGTTGGGTAGAAGTAAGGTAAGTCCAAAAGTCTGATATACCGCTAGGTATATCGGACTTTTTTTTTCTTTTTATAACTTTTTTTGAAATTGTGGGTAAAAAGTCATGTTTAATGAGAGAGGAAAACAACCGATAAGTTAAAGGTAGAAAATATCTTTTAGGAAGGCGAAGGGTGATACCTTTGCGTATTTACTCGTCCTTCAACTTCACTTAAGCAGAAAGGAAATCTTAAGGATTCTACAACCTTCGAAGAAAGCATCCATACCTCAAACCAACGTTCATCAAGTTGATGCATGCTCTTGTAAACGAAGGTCTTTAATACATTCAGATACATATGAGGCCGTAGAAGAATTTATTCGAACCTCAACTGGTGTCCTTTAAAAATTTAAAAGTTAGCTTTTAGTGAAATAAATAGAAAACGGATTTAAAGAAGACAAGAAGGTGATGAAGCTGAATTTTATAACGGAAGAATTAATCTATCATAAATCTCCGCAAGAGCTAACAGCTATGATGTATGAAAAATTTATTCAAAATATTGATGAAGCTGTTATAGCAATTCAACACAGCGATTATTTTATAGCGAATGAAAAAATTAAACAGTGCAACGATATTTTATATCGGCTAGGAATTGGCTTAACATATTAAGCAGGTATCATTGCAGAGCAGTTAGATACTCTTTACAACTATATGTCTGAGCGATTAATTATGGCTAATTTAAAAAAAGATACGTTTATTTTATGTGAAGTTCAACAAATGATGAAGAAGCTTTCTAACGTTTGGAATGAAGTATTAAAAGCAACGCCTAAAGTTACCTCTTCGCCCCGAAAAAACAAGCTGTCTTCTTATGAACAGCATATAAGTATCACTCTTAGCTAGAGGATAATCATTATATCCACGCATCGGATGCCTCTCTAAACTTTCACCTAATCAAGCTGGCGCATCTAAAAGTCTAAATTGAATGAAGTGTATACTAACAGAGAAAGGAGAGATACATAGTGGAGGTACAGCGAATTAACGGTCTTTCTTCTTCAGTGAATCTCATTAGAGAAAAAGAAGTAAGTGGTTCGGGTTCATTTACAGGAGTAATGGCCAAGAAACAAAAAGAACTAACCAATGAACATTTAACTCAAGTGATAAATAAAATTGAAGAACAGGGAAAGCAGTTAGTGAAAAATCAAACTATTGATTCTTTGCGGAAATACAAGACGCTTGTGAAGCAGTTTATGAACGAAGTCGTTAAAAATGGTTTTGAACTGCATGAAGAAAGAGGGTTTAATCATAGAGGAACGACTAAAGTATATAAATTAGTGAAAGAAGTGGATACAAAACTAGTTGACTTGACAAATGATATCCTTCAAAAAGAAAAAAACAGTTTAAATTTACTCAAGCGGGTTGGAGAAATTCAAGGTTTGTTAATTAATATGTATACGTGAGAGAGCCTTTACTAAGAGGTAAACCTCTCGTTACATGCATTTTAATCCTAAATGTTGTAGAATAGAGTGAAATTATTTTATATAACAAAGGATGGATCCCTATCTTATGAAAACAGCAATTATTACAGATAGTACCGCCTATATATCAGAGGAAATTCGATCAAACTATCATATACATATGGTGCCGCTAAGCGTTATTTTCGGTGAAGAAACATATCGTGAAGAAGTAGATATGACTGCAGATCAATATTTTGAAAAAATTAAAGAAGCAAAAAATCTTCCAACCACTTCTCAGCCTGCTATCGGAGAATTTGTAGAGTTGTTTGAACAGTTAAAACGAGATCAATTCGATGCTGCTATCGTTATTACGTTATCTAGTGGAATTAGCGGAACGTATCAGGGTGCTTTGACGGCAGGTAGCATGGTAGAAGACTTTGATGTGCACGTATTTGATTCAGAAATCAGCTGTATGGTTCAAGGCTTTTATGCGATTGAAGGAGCCGAGATGGTCCAATTAAATAAACATCCTGACGAAATCATTGCGCGTTTTGAAGAGATGAAACTATCAATGCGTGCGTATTTTATGGTAGATGATTTATCTCACTTGCAGCGTGGAGGTCGCCTAAATGCTGCTCAGGCTATTATCGGCAGTCTGCTTCAAGTAAAGCCAGTGCTACATTTTGAATCTAAAAAAATTGTTCCGTTTGAAAAAATTCGTACGCGTAAGCGAGCGTTAAAACGAATCACGGAGCTTCTTGATGAGGATGCAAAAGAAAATGTACCTATGAAGGCTGTAGTTATTCATTCTAATCGTGAAAATGAAGCAAAAGAAATTCAACGAGACTTAGAACAAGAATATCCTCATATTGAATGGAGTCTTTCATATTTTGGCGCTGTCATTGGCACACATTTAGGTGAAGGTGCCATCGGTATAGGCTGGTATAAAAAGTAATCGAAAACCAAATCATTTGATTTGGTTTTTTTGCAGGAAAAAACACCTTTCTTTACGTATATAGATGTGTACGATAAACATGGAAAGGAATGAAGATATGCTTTTTACTGTTAAACAAGAATTGCTAAATCCCGTTCAAGTACCTAGCCCAGCTGCTTTTCCTCTCTCAAAAATCGATACGTGGAGAACTCCACCTTTAAATCCTTCATACTCCTACTCTTTAGGTCTTCAGCGCTCTCTAAGCGGAAAGCAGCTTCTACTAACTCAGACTCCCTATCCTTTATCTCTCATTCATGAACATTATCTAAACGGATATATTTCCTATCAAAAAGCACTTACCCAGAAAGAAAACGGATATAAATGCAACCGGTGTGGAAGTGATAGTCCCTTTTATTTTGCTTCATTTCCATGCAGTAGATGTCACCAGGAGTGCTACTATTGCCGAGCATGTATTGTAATGGGCAAAGTAAGTGAGTGTACACCCTTTATAAACTGGGAAGGACCAGCAAGCAATGTCCTGCCAAAAAGCAGCGTGATGAATTGGAAAGGAACGCTGTCTAAAGCTCAAGAACGTGCTTCAAATGAACTCATTCAAGCTATAAAAAAGGATGAAGAGCTGTTAATTTGGGCTGTTTGCGGAGCAGGAAAAACGGAAATTTTATTTAAAGGTATTGAATCAGCGTTGAACAGCGGAAAGAAAGTCTGTATTGCTACTCCAAGAACAGATGTAGTTATTGAGTTAAAGCCAAGAATTCAATCGGCATTTCCAGATATGTCTGTGCTGGCTATGTATGGAGGCAGCGAAGACCGTTTTCATGAATCCTCTCTTATTATTTCCACCACTCATCAACTTCTGCATTATTATCAAGCATTCGATGTGCTGATTATTGACGAAGTAGATGCATTCCCGTATTCGACAGAGCCTATGCTGCACTATGCTGTTGCAAAAGCAGCTAAACACGCTGCATCAAAGATTTATTTAACAGCGACTCCAAGTGAATCATTAAAAAAAGAAGTTGAGCAAGGAAAAAAACAAGTAGTTAAAATTCCAGCCCGCTATCACCGAATGCTTATTCCTGTTCCTCGATTTGAATGGTGTGGCAATTGGAAGAAAAAAATGAAAACAGATACTTTGCCTGCTAATGTTGAGAAATGGCTGAAAAAAAGAATAGAGGAAGGAAAACAATGCTTTATCTTCGTCCCGCAAATTAAGTGGATTGCTCCCATCACAGACATGATTCGAAAGCTGACCGAAAAGGTAGACGGTGTCCATGCTGAAGATTCCCAGCGAAAAGAAAAAGTAATGAAATTTAGAGAAGGACAGCTAGTTATTTTAGTAACGACAACAATATTAGAGCGAGGCGTAACGGTTCCCAACATAGATGTTGCAGTATTGGGAGCAGAAGAAACGATTTTTACTGAAAGTGCTCTTGTTCAAATTTCAGGAAGAGTAGGGAGGAGCGCTCAATTTCCAACAGGAGACGTGGTCTTTTTTCATTATGGGCAGTCTCTGTCTATGCGAAAAGCAAAAGAACATATTGAATATATGAATGCTCTAGCTTATAAGGAAGGGCTGATTGATCAATGACAATATGTCTGATTTGTTTTGAACCTCTTGACTCTTCTTTCGATTGGAGGTCATTGTTAAAACCTTCTTCAACGGACAGGATTTGCGCTGTTTGCTTGCAAAGATGTCCCATCATCACCAGTAGCATTTGCAGAGGATGCGGCCGTTCTCTTGGAGACCTGGCTCCTTCTCATTATGAGCTAGACACATGTATGGACTGTCAGAAATGGAATGATGCTTCTTTTTTTAACCGTTCTCTTTATACGTACAATGATTTTATGCAAAGCATAATAGAACGTTTTAAATTTCAAGGAGATTATGAAATTATCCAAGCATTCAAGGAGCAGTGGTATAAGTTCTATAAAAAAGAATGTAATCCAAAAGCTATACTAGTTCCTATACCTTTAACGGACGAGAGATTATATGAGAGAGGGTTTAACCAATCTTTAGCGCTAGCTGAACTGATCAGTGACAACATAGAAATACCTCTTGTTCGCTGTTCAGGAACAAAGCAATCAAAAAAAAATAGGCGAAGTCGGCTGGCAGAAAGGCTGGAATTTAAAGTAGTCGATTCCTCAATGGTTACGAATCAAGAATTTCTCTTGATTGATGACATTTATACAACAGGAGCAACCGTGCGCCAAGCGGCAAATTGCTTGCAGGAAGCTGGTGCACGTTCAGTTCGTTCGCTCACTTTAATTCGTGCATGAAGATGTATAATTTAAAACTTTGACCGATAGTAAAATAAAAAACAAATGAGGAGTTTCGAATATGGGAACGTTAGATAATTGCAGGGAATGCGGTCATTTATTTGTAAAAAATGGATCAATAAACATATGTAAATCATGTTTTGACAAAGAAGAAGCTCTGTTTCAACGTGTTTCTTCATTCTTAAAGAAACGAGCAAATCGTACAGCAACGACTTACGAAGTGATGAAAGAAACGGGCGTTTCAGATTCGTTAATTCACCAATTTATTCGACAAGGTCGCTTAGTGCTAACTAATTTTCCAAATATAAGCTATCCATGCATGCAATGCAACGCTCAGATTCGAGAAGGTAAACTTTGTCATTCATGCTCTCAAGAAATTAAACATGGGTTAGAAAAGCATAATCGTGAGATGATTCGTTCAAATGAAGAGCCGACGCGTCCCACCTATCGTTCTAACGAAAGGAAAAAAGAGTAAAAGTGTGCTGAGTGTTTGCACGTTCTCTATCTATAGACCTATGTTTAAGGAGGACTGTGAAAATGGTCTCAACTTCCTTGCCGATGCTAAAGGTTTAGATGGAAATTCCGATATAATGAATAGAGATAACGGATACAAATATAAAAAGAGGTGAGAGAGATGAAGATTAACCCATCGAACTTATTTGGAATAAATCCGTACAAAAAACAATCAGAAAAAACAGAACAGGTCTCTAAAAAGAATTCACAAGATCAGATTCATATTTCATCTGAGGCGAAGAAACTTCAGAGAAATGAACCATCTCCAGAAAGACTTGAAAAATTGGAGAAACTAAAACAGCAAATTAACAGCGGAACGTACGAAATTAACGGAAAAGAAATTGCTAAAAGTATTGTAGATTTCTATAAAAAATAAAAGGACTGACATTGATTGAACGTGCAAGAAATTCAAACGATCCTAGAAAAACAAGTAACGCTTCACAAAAGTTTGTCTGTCATTGTTGAAGAGAAAGCAAATTTTATTATTAAACAAGATGTAAAGGCACTCACGGCTTCTTTGCAAAAAGAGCAATCTCATATAGCTGCTATTTCTGCACTGGAAACAAAACGTATAGAAGCGATGGAAAAAAGCGGACATGCTGCTCGCTCCATTGAAGAAATAGCAGGCTCATTCTCTGAATACTCCATCTTGATACCCTTTCAAAAACAGCTAATAGATATAATTCAAGATATAAAGTATGCAAATGACTTGAACAATCAGCTGCTTACACAGTCTTTGCAGCTGATTCATACGGAACTAGACCTTCTTGTTCCATCGAAACGAGAGGATTCGTTCAATTACACAAAAACAAATAATAGATCGTTTCAGTCCAATTCTATTTTTAATTCGAAGGCATAAAGAACGGAGGAAAGCAGAATGAGTTCAACATTTCATGGTTTGCAGGTGGCTAAGCGAGGAATGGATGCCCAACAAGCGGCTCTTTACACGATTGGCCATAACGTATCTAATGCAAATACGCCGGGCTATACGCGTCAGCGAGTAAGTTTAGAAACGTTCCCAGCTTATCCAGCCCCAGGGATGAATCAGACTGGAACTGCGGGTCAAATAGGAATGGGAGTAGAAGCCAGCACGGTAGAGCGAATACGTGATACATTTTTAGATACCCAGTATCGAGATGAAACCATTAAAGTGGGGTATTGGGATGCGCGCGCTGGTGCTCTTGAAAAAATGGAGGAAATTATGAATGAACCTACTGAAGATGGACTTTCAGCTGTTTTTAATCAACTTTTTGAATCCATTCAAGATGTAGCTTCACACCCTTCAGAAGCAGGAGCCAGGTCTGTTATGATTGAACGAGCTGAAGCAGTAGGCGATACTTTCTCTTATTTATCTACTTCTCTAAAAACGATTCAAGGTGATTTGCAAAACGAGCGTGACGTAGCCGTAACACAAGTGAATTCTTTGCTAGAGCAAATAAATAACGTGAACCAACAAATACAAAAGGTAGAACCGAATGGCTATTTGCCTAATGATTTGTATGATGAAAGAGATCGGCTGTTAGATGAGATTTCTAAATTTATGCCGGTTTCTTTAGAGTATACAAAAAGCAGCGGGAACGCTTCTGCAACGTCAGAAGGAGTGGTAACGGTTCAGCTTCAAACGTCTCAAGGGCCTATTACTCTTTTAGATGGAAAAACTCATCAAGTAAATGCCATCAGTTTGACAACAAATCAAGATTCCTATGTAACGGAAATTCATATAGGGGATGAGATACGAAATCCCGAGTCATTTCCTCAAGGAAAACTTAAAGGGTTAATTGAGGCTTCTGGATATATAGATAATAGTGGTAATAAAACAGGTGTTTACGCTTCAATGATTAATGATTTAGATGAAATGGCATATGAGTTTGTGAACTGGTTTAATGATAAGCACAAACAAGGTGTCACGCTAGATGGTGAAACTGGTATGTCCTTTTTTAATGAGATTTCTCAGAAAGAAGGGGCTGCAACTGGAATTGTTATTGCTGATAAAATCAAACAAAACACAAACAATATTGCAGCTGCTTCTTCGGCCTCTTCTGGAGATGATGGAACTGGCCGCAAAGGAGATGGACAAAATGCTCAGCTATTGTCTCAATTTCGTCAAAAGGTGCTTATTAATTCCGGGAATCAAGCTGTTTCCCTAGATGGCTTTTATCAATCTGTTATTGGCCAAATGTCAGTAGATGCCCAACAAGCCAACCGCTTAAAAAGCAATTCAGAAACTCTCCAGGGAGCTGTGGAGCAAAGGCGCCAGTCTACCAGTGCAGTTTCATTAGATGAAGAGATGACCAATATGATTCAGTTTCAGCATGCATATAACGCTAGTGCCCGTATGGTGACTATGATTGATGAAATGCTTGATAAAATTGTAAACGGTCTTGGAACTGGAGGAAGGTAAAGATGCGTGTCACACAAGGAATGTTAGCGGCTAATTCGTTAAAACAGATTAGCAATAGCTATAATAAGCTGGAAACACTTCAAAACCAATTATCAACGGGGAAGAAAATTACTCGTCCTTCAGATGATCCGGTAGTGGCTACTAAAGGAATGGCTTATCGTTCGAATTTTTCTGAAGTAAATCAATATAAACGTAATTTAACAGAAGCTCAGTCTTGGTTTGATAGTTCAGAATCTGGACTTGAACAAGTCAACTCCATTCTTCAGCGCACCAAAGAGCTGGTCGTGCAAGGGTTAAACGGTACGAATGAAAGTGATGACCGCCAAGCAATTGCACGTGAAATTGAACAGTTAAAGCTGGATTATATGCAAGTAGGGAATACGCAGGTGGCAGGAAACTATATCTTTAACGGTGTAAATGTAGGAGCACCGCCTATAAGTGAGAATGCAAGCGGTATAATAGAATCGAACATTAACCTGGATCCTTTTTCAGTTGAAGTATCAAAAGGTATCCAGCTGAGAGTCAATATTCATCCTGAAAACATTTTTGGACAAGGTGCATTCGACTTAATGAACAATGTTCAAACAGCTTTTGAACAAAACGATGTCAACTCACTAAAAGATCTCTCTACAAAGGTAGATACGCAGCTGTCTACGCTATTAGCGGAGCGATCTGAATTGGGAGCAAGGAGCAATCGGCTTGAGCTGATCGAAAACCGCCTTGATTCACAGGAAATTACGGCTACTAAGATGCTTTCAAATAATGAAGATGCAGATATTGAAAAAGTCATTACGGATTTAACCGTACAAGAAAGCGTACATCGTGCTGCTTTGGGAGTAGGGGCTCAAATTATTCAGCCTACGCTGCTAGATTTCTTGCGTTAAAAAGTTCCTTCTAAACAGAAGGAGCTTTTTTACAATGGAAAAAGACAACAAGAAAAAATCAATTAACAAAGGTGTGATGAGATGAAAATTTCAACAAGCTACCATGGAGATATAGAAATAGATAATCAGCAAACACTGACATTCAATCAAGGGATTCCAGGTTTTTTGGAAGAAACTGAATTCGTTATTTTACCACTTCCCGAAGCCGAAGCTTTCCAAGTTCTGCAGTCTATTCAAACCAAAGAATTAGCTTTTATTATCACGGATCCATTTCAGTTTTTTTTAGATTATGATTTTCAACTAGAACCTCAGGAAATCGAAAAGCTTCAATTACAACAGGCGGAAGATGCAGCTGTTTACGTATTGCTTACGATGTCAGATTCTGTGGAAAATATAACAGCTAATTTGCAGGCTCCTGTTATTATTAATACAAAGCAACAGCTTGCTAAGCAAGTGATTTTAATGAATACAGCTTACGAAACGAAGCACAGGTTATTTGAGTAAGAGGAATAGATAAGGAGTGAGTCCATGCTTGTTTTAACACGAAAGTTAAATGAAACAATCAAAATAGGTGATGAAATTGAAGTGACCGTCCTTGCAGTTAATGGTGATCAAGTAAAGTTAGGAATTCAAGCTCCAAAGTCTGTAGATATTCATAGACAAGAGATTTATGAAGAAATACGTAACGAAAATAAAAGTGCTTCTCAAATTACATTACATGCTATTGATATGCTGAAACAATTACCGAAAAAGAAATAAAACGATCAGTTTGAAAATAATCAAAAATATACGGTATAAATAATATCTAAATCGGGAAAGATAAACATATAGTATTCCCCACTATGTCTTAAGCCTTTCTCTTTAAGAGAAGGCTTCTTTTTTATCAAAAAATTGAACTGAATTTCTGTTTTTTTCCTTTTTATCGTGTATCATTAAATTTATTAAGTATAATTCAAATAAATTTAACAAAAGAGGAGAAGAGTAAATGAGTGATGTTCAAGAGTATCATGATTTATTAAAAGAAGCAGAAGATGTGGTTGTCAGCGCTTTAGCTGATACGATGGATTTATATGGTGTCACACCTTCAGTAGGAAGGCTGTATGGCATGCTTTATTTTATGGATGAGCCGGTTACGTTAGATCAAATGAGTGAAGAATTGGGTATGAGTAAACCAACGATGAGTACATCCATTCGTTCACTGCAAAATATTGATATGGTTCACAAAGTGTGGAAAAAAGGTGTTCGAAAAGACTTATATGAAGCAGAAAAAGATTTTTCTAAGTCCTTTTTTTCATTTTTCTGTAAGAAGTGGCAAAGAGAAATTTCAGTTAATTTAGAGGCAATCGAAGAAGCAGAAAACAAGCTGCAGATTCTCTTAAATGATGAAGATGTACCTGAGGAGATCGCAGTAAAAGCAAAGCGTAATTTAGCGCAGATTATAGAGTCCAAACATTATTATCATTTCTTGAAAAAAGTAGTAAAAGTTTTTGACGACCGAAGAATCATCGATATTTTAAATGAAGAATTAGCGAAAGAGTAAATAAAAAAGGCTGTTGAAAAATCAATAGCCTTTTTATTATTTTTATACGGTTAATGGTGTAGCTTCAAAACAGCGATTATAAATCCATTCGTAACTTTTTACAGTTAGATCACGAGGGTTACCAACCGTTTGTGGATCATTAAATGCTTCTTGAGCTAAGCGAGAAACTGCTTCTTTTGGAACACCTTGTTCTTCTAAAGAAGGGATTTGTACATCTTTAACTAGTTGATATACTTCACGAACAGCTGCTTGAGCTGCTTCTTCAAGCGTTAATTCATGTGTATTAACTCCTAAAGCTTGAGCTATGCGCGCAAATTTTTCAGGCTCGCCCATCCAGTTATATTCCATTACAGGACCTAGCATAGCTGCTACGCAAGGGCCATGGGCAATTGGATAAATGCCTCCTAATGTTTGTGCCATCGCGTGAGCTGCTCCTGCAGATTCACTTCCATATGAAAGGCCAGCAAGCATAGCCGCATGCGCCATTCCATAGCGTGCTTCGATGTCCTGTCCATTTGCAACTGCACGTCGTAAGTATTTCCCAACATACTCAATAGCCAATAAAGCAACAGAGTCTGTCATTGGTTGTGCAAAGTGACATGTATAACATTCAATTGCATGAGCTAATGCGTCAATTCCTGTACCGGCCGTAATATGTGAAGGCATAGATACATGCAGTTCTGGATCAATAATTGTTAAGTGAGCAGCAATTAAAGGTCCACCTGTATTAAACTTAAACTCACGAACAGGATCTGTAATGACAGCCCATTGTGTGACTTCACTTCCTGTACCCGCAGTTGTAGGAATGGTTGTTAAAGGAGGAATACGTTTTGTTAAAGGTTTTTTTCCTTCAGCTGCTTCATAATCTAAGACGGGAGCATTATGAGCTACTTCTACACCAATAGCTTTTGCCGTATCCATTGAGCTTCCGCCTCCAACAGCTACTAATCCGTTGCATCCATTTTCTTTGTACATTTTTGTGCCGTCTGCTACTACGTGAATAGAAGGGTTGGCTTCTACTTGGTCAAATAAAATAACGTCTACGTCCGCTTCTTTTAAACTAGCGATTACAGGGTCTGCTAAGCCTACTTTTTTTACACCAGGATCTGTTACTAGTAAAACCTTAGATACACCTAGGTTTTTTACTTCTTCTCCAGTATGCTTAACAGCACCAATTCCATGTTTTACAACCGTTGGCATCTCAAAACTTTTTAAACGTTCCATTCTTTCAAATCGCATAAACATCTTTACATTCCCCCTTGAATTTTATTGAAACCAGCGCATTGGCTGTGGATTTGTATTCGTATAAATATGTTTAATTTCCGTATATTCTTCTAGCCCAATGTGGCTAAGCTCTCTTCCAATCCCAGATTGCTTATATCCTCCCCAAGGAGCCTGCGGGAAGTAGGGATGATAATCGTTAATCCAAGTTGTTCCCATACGGAGTGCTTTTACTACACGTTCAGCTCGATTCATATCACTTGTCCAAACGGCTCCAGCTAATCCATAGATTGTATCGTTAGCAAGTGCCACCGCTTCTTCTTCGGCGCTGAAGCGCTCAATGGTCATAATTGGACCAAATGACTCTTCTTGGACAACTTTCATATCTCCATGACAGTCTGTGAAAATAGTTGGTTCAATGAATAAACCTTTTTGTAAAGACTCTTGAGTTGGACGTTTGCCTCCTAAAACAAGGGAAGCACCTTCTTGTTTGCCAAGCTCAATGTAATGCTCTACTTTAGCTAGATGCTCTTTTGAGATAACGGGTCCCATTTGAGTGGCTTCGTCCATGCCGTCTCCTAGCTTAATTTTTTTGGCTTGTTCAATAACTGCTGAAATAAATTTATCGTGAATATCATCTTGAACGAGTAATCTCGCACCAGCTGAACAAACTTGACCAGCATGAAAGAAGACCGCATTTAATGCATAGTCAACCGCAGTGTCAAAGTCAGCATCAGCAAAGACGATATTCGGATTTTTCCCACCGAGTTCAAGAGCGATTTTTTTAAAGTTGCCTGCGGCAGCCTGCATGACTTTACGTCCAGATACACCGCCACCTGTAAAGGAAACTAAATCTACTAAGTGACTTTCTGCCATTTCTTGTCCAACCGTCGCACCCGGGCCGAGTACAATGTTAATGACGCCTGCTGGAAAGCCAACTCTTTCAAAAATTTTCATCATATGAATAGTTGTTAAAGGGGTGATTTCGCTTGGTTTAATAACAATTGTATTCCCAGCAGCAAGTGCCGGAGCCAATTTCCAAGAGGCTTGCAATAAAGGGTAATTCCAAGGAGTAATTTGGCTGCATACACCTACAGGTTCGCGGACAACGCGGCTAACAGAATCGGGATTAGGTGACTCAATCATTTGTCCACCATCTTTATCTGCTAATCCAGCATAGTATTGAAAGACATCAGCAATCCCATCCATGTCTGCCAGACTTTCAACGAGGGTTTTTCCAGTATTTAAGGTTTCAAGTTTAGCGAGTTCTTCACGATCATTACGAATTTCTTCCGCTACTTTAAATAGTAAAGAACCTCTTTGGGCCGCTGTAAATTTAGACCATTCACCTGCATCAAAAGCTTTTCTAGCTGCTTCAATAGCTTCTACAGTATCAGCACGATTTCCTTCTGTAACGACAGCGATAACCTCTTGATTAAAAGGATTTATAATCTCTCTTTTCTCGCCGCTGCGTGCTTCAACCCATTCGCCGTTTATGTGCATTTTTTCAAGCGTAAGTGTTTGTTCCAATAGCACCGACCTCCAAATAATAGAATTTGTTAAATTTATATTTAACGTTCTTAACAATTTGAATTATAGCATCGGTTATTTAATTTAGTCAAATCCTAAAACTCTAAATGTTCTGAATTTATTAGATTATCTTCTCTGTAAAAGACTAATCATTCGGATATTAAGAAAAAATTTAACAAAAAGTGATAAAAAATCACTGATTGCTATGTCCCTTGATACAAAAGGTTTTTTTGTGTATGAGCTATGAGAATATTATTCTTTTTTTATATGAAAACCCTCAAACTTTTTTGACAATATCCTAAACATTCAGATATATTAACCATAGTACTATATCTGCTTGCATACAAACCTTGAAAAACAAAGGATTTTGAATGTGGAAATTAAGAAAGGAGTTTAGATGGAAGATGAAAATAATTATGATTTCTTAGTGAAATAATAAAAAAGGTCAATTTAAATTATTTTAATATAATTATATAAACGTAATTTCTCCCCTTCTCATTGGTATTTATAATCCAACTATTTATATTTTATTCTAAAAAATCTATTTTTAGGTTTAATTGTATGCTGGTAGGAAAAAGGAATAGAGGACAATTATGTCTTTAGATTTCTTTATCAATTTAAAGGATGTGAGACGATGCAAAATGCTAAAAAGCCATTTCGTTCAGACACACAACAAGCCAGGCCTGAAAAGTCGAATGAGACTTCTGACTTTTCAGGGAAATCAAACAGGAACAACCGTCTACTAACCCCCTTATGGACAACTATTATAGGATTTTCCATCTTTATGGTTGTCGCATTTATCTATTCTCTCTATAATCCAGATCTCTATTGGCCAGGCCTCATTTTAATGTTCATTATGTATGGTGTTATTTATTTTATTGGTGCTCGAGCCGCTGCAAGTAAAAAAGGAAAATCAGATGATATGCTTGTTGCAGGAAGATCTATGCCGCTATGGATTTCAATGTTCACAATGACCGCCACTTGGGTAGGTGGAGGGTATATTGCTGGAACGGCCGAAACCGTTTATTCCTCAGGGCTGACATGGACGCAAGCGCCATGGTGTTATTCAATCAGCTTGATTTTAGGCGGTATCTTTTTTGCTAGAAAGATGAGAAGATTTGAGTTTATGACAATGCTCGATCCTCTAGAATCTCGTTTTGGTAAGAAAATGGCTACGGTTCTTTATTTTCCGGCTATACTGGGAGAGCTGTTTTGGAGCGCAGCTATCTTAACTGCTTTAGGAACAACATTCGGTGTGATTTTAGGCCTCAGTTTTTCAATTTCCATCATTCTTTCCGCACTTATTGCCATTGCATACACCGTGATTGGCGGCCTGTGGGCAGTAGCACATACCGATATCTTACAGCTTTCTATTATGTTCTTAGGACTATTTCTGGTGCTTCCCTTTGCATTTTCGAATACGGGAGGGGTGGGAGCTGTTTTTTCCACTTATTCAGAAGGCATGACTGGTTCCCTTCATTTATTTCCTCCATTAAAAGGCTGGGAAGATCCGAAATGGGGAAATACATATTGGCAATGGTGGGATAGCACATTTTTACTTATTTTTGGTGGTATTCCATGGCAAATTTATTTTCAGCGCGTGTTATCTGCTAAAAATGAAAAAGCAGCAATGTGGCTATCTATTACAGCCGGCATCTTTTGCGCGTTAGCGGCCTTACCTCCAACTTTAATAGGGATGATAGGTTATAGTGCAGACTGGTCTTCATTTGGAGCGTCAAGCCCTGAGAGCGCGTCCATGATTTTAACGTATGTATTTAAATATCTAACGCCTGATTTAGTAGGAGCGATTGCACTTGGAGGACTAGCTGCTGCCGTCATGGCTGCAGTAGCGGCTTCGTTACTTTCAGCTTCGGGGATGGCAGCCTGGAACGTGTATCGTCCGATTGTAAAACCAAATGCGACACAGGCGCAGTTAGATAAAGTTATTAAACGTTCTATCATTATCATTGGCACGGGAGCAACTCTAATTGCTTTAAACTCTGAGAGTGTCTACTCTTTATGGTATTTATCAGGGGACCTCGTGTATTGCATACTTTTTCCGCAGTTGGTTTGTGCTTTATTCTTTAAAGGAGCTAACTGGTACGGATCTTTGGCTGGGTTTATTGTGTCTCTTGTTCTTCGAATAGGTGGAGGAGAACCGCTGCTTCATTTAAAAGCGCTGCTTCCGTATCCGATGATTGAAGAAGGAGTGGTCATGTTTCCGTTTCGTACATTTGCGATGATAGGCGGGTTGTTAACTATTTTTATCATTTCTTACGCGACGCGACGTATTTGCCCTCCTCAGCCGCTTCGAAATCTTCATCGTGACATATCGGTTGAGAAATAATCAAAAGCAAAATAAAAAAGCCGCATCTGCGGCTTTTTTATTTTGCAATATTTTCTGACTCGGAAAATTGATCGTCAGGTCGCTTGTTGTTTGTTTTTTTGATGAACGAGTATGAAAGAAGAACCACAGCGGTTAATCCAAGAGTTAAGAAAAACTGTGAGCGCATCGAATCAATAAATGCCATTGATAAAAAGATCACGGTAATAACAGCAATTGTTACGTATGTTAAATACGGGAACAACCACATTTTCATCCCTTTAATTGGCTGGTTGGCTCGATTCATTTTCTTACGCAGGCGTAAGTGAGAAATAGCGATAGCTAAATATACAATAAGAGCGATGGCTCCTGATGCATTAACTAAGAATAAAAAGAGTTTATCCGGCGAAACGAAGCTAAAGATAGCACATACATATGCGGCAGCTGTGCTAATCCATACAGCTCTTGCCGGCACGCCTGATTTGCTTACTTTTGCTAAAGCGCGAGGAGCTTGTCCTTTTTGAGCTAATGATAAAATCATTCGTGAGTTCGTATACAAAGCAGAGTTTAAGCAAGACAAAACGGATACTAATACGACTAAATTCATAATTTGTGCAGCTGCTGGAATATTGACCATTTCTAACATTGTTACATATGGACTTTTTAGTAAATCAGCTGAGTTCCAAGGTAAAAGAGTTACTAAAATAGCAACTGAACCAATATAGAAAATTAAAATTCGCCATACGACACTGCGAATAGCAGTTGTGATAGCTTTTGCTGGGTTTTCTGATTCACTAGCTGCAATAGCCGCAATTTCAGCCCCGAAATAAGAGAAAATAACGGTAATAACTCCCAAAAAGATAGAGTTCGTACCTTTTGGCATAAAGCCTCCGTGGCCCGTTAAATTAGATAGACCAGGTGAAGATGTACCTGGGATTAATCCGAAAATAATAGCTAAACCGATTCCCATAAAAGCAACGATTGCCACAATTTTAATCATAGCAAACCAATATTCAAATTCTCCAAATGATTTGACAGAGAACAAGTTTGTTAAAGTTAATGCAAAGGTTAAGATTAAGCTTAAAAGCCAAATTGGTACGGAAGGGAGCCATTCATGAACAATTGCTCCTCCTGCAGTGGCTTCAATCGCAATTACAATTAGCCAGAAAAACCAGTAAAGCCATCCAACAGCATAACCTGCCCATGCGCCAATTCCTTGCTGAGCATATGTTGCGAATGAGCCTTTATCTGGGTTTACCATAGCCATCTCACCGAGCATACGCATCAATAGAACGACTAGCAGTCCGGCTGCTGCATATGAAACTACTGCTGCTGGGCCTGTTGCGTTAATAACGGATCCGCTTCCTACAAACAAGCCGGCTCCGATAATACCTGCAATGGAAATCATGGAAACGTGACGTTGCTTTAACTTTCCGTGTGATTCTGTTTTGTTTCCCATCGTATTCACTCCTTTAAAATTATCGAAAGACTATTAGAAAATAAAGTAAATTCTGAAAATATAAATAGAAATTCCTCCCCTTACCTTTATAATAAGCAAGAAGTGTGCCAATTATCAAATTCCTATAAAAATCGACTTTAAGTTACTAAAATTGACGTATTTTAAGTCAAAATAGACTTGATTTATTCGATATAGACTTATTCGTCATTTGGGATGTCGGGTATATACGTACATTTTATACAAGTTTTCGACATACATCTTATTTATCTTGTATGATAAAAGAGAAATCGGTATTATATTCCAAGAAGAATGTTTGAGAGGGTGCGTGTGTTTGAGAAAATTTATAGCTGTTATTTTTCTATTTATTATCCTTTTAGTTGGATTGTATTTTTTTATTAGTCCCGTCAGAAATATTGAAAAACTTGATCAGACTGCTTCATTATCTTCACTGGCACAAGAAAAGTCCGCTCATGCGACGTCGCTAGAACTGAACGGAGGCTCTCCTATTTTAGGATACCGATTAAGCGAGAGCGATGTTAATGATTATTTGCGCAGCTACCTTTACGAAAATGATGAAACGATTGACGGAGCAGAAGCCGAGTTGCTTCCAAAACATATAAAATTGTATATTAATAAACATGTAGTATCTTTTATGGAATCACAGTTTGTAGTTGACGTAACACCAAATGCCGAAAATGGAAAGCTTGTTTTAAAGGTGAATAGCGTGCATTTAGGAAGAATGCCGATTCCGATGTCTCTTGTATGGGATCGCTTAAATATTGATAAGGATTCTGATGTCACGGTCGATAAAGAAATGAATGAAATTACTCTGCTCAATAATTTGCCAGACTCCATTTCGTTTGAGCAAGCAGATACAACGGATGAATATATAAATTTATCTGCCTCTGTAACTATTGATTCGTTACGAGATATTATAAATCTAGCACCGTACCTTATTCCTAAGGATATTCAAAGAGATTTATCCCAGAAACTGAACTTGTTTGGCCAATAATAAAAAGCTCACTTATTATAGAAAAATAAGTGAGCTTTTTCTATCTTGCACCATTTGACCTATGAAAAAAATGTTTGTTTTACCGATACAAAATAAAGAAGTGTTGAACCTATGAACGAATAAGAAAATCCAAAAAAATGTACTCATATTTTATGGCTAACAGTTGATGAATAGATGAATAAAAAACGGTGGTGATGCTAAGTGGTAAGAGTAAGTGGGTTAGCAAGCGGAATGGATATTGATCAAATCGTTAGTGATTTAATGAAGGCTGAACGAATGCCTATCGATAAAATGAAAAAACAAAAGCAAACGTTAGAGTGGCAGCGAGATGATTATCGCTCTATGAACTTGCTTCTATCAGACTTTAATAATCTTGCTTTTAATATGACCTTGCAGTCTTCTTATTCGTCCAAAACGGTATCTTCAGCAGATGAAACAAAAGTAAAAGCAGCAGCTACTTCCTCAGCAGGAAATGCGTCTTATACCCTTTCAAACGTGACAATGGCGACTGCTGCTCAGACTATTAGCACCAGTATTGATTCTAGTATGGATCCGACGAAAAGCTTGTGGTCTCAACGCGGGTCGATGGATTCAAGTGTTTGGACTGAGAAAACAGTGGAACAAGCCGTCATAACATTAAGTGCGGATACTAGTACAGTGAAATTAGCTAAAGGTGCTGTTTCTGCTGTAAATCAGAACACAGGCACTTTAAACTCTATATCCGTTACCACGAATGGTACAAGTAAAGCGTATACCGTAAGAATAGGAACAGCGGCGGGAACTATAAATTCTAATGAAGTATTTATTAACGAAGACACAGGTGAAATGACGTTTGGTACCACATTAACAAGCGGCAGTACAATTGAAGCGTTCTCGTATCAGCAAAATGTGCTGAACTTTTCTATGACAACTTATGATAGTACAGGCAAAGCAACAGGAAATATTCAAGATGGGGGAAGTACGCCATTTGAATTTGATGGTTCCACCTCATTAAACACCCTTCTTACACAAATCAGTAATTCAAAAGTAGGCATTTCAGCTTTTTTTGATGAAGGAACGAATAAAGTTGTCATGACTCGTAAAGATACGGGGAATTTATCTTCTGTTGACAGTCCAGATGGATCCAATATGGTTTTTTCAGGAGCATTTTTGACAACGGGGTTTCTACAGCTTGCCGGTGATGCGAAAGGAACAGACGCAAAATTTACGCTAAACGGTCTAGAAACAACTCGTAAGTCTAATACATTTACAACAGGAGGCGTTACCTATACCCTTCAAAATAATTTCACAGGAGATGTGCGCGTTAACGTAAGCAATGATACGCAAAAAGTATTTGATACAATCAAAGATTTTGTGACTAAATATAATGAGCTGATTGAGAAAATTAATGGAAAGATCACGGAAGAAAGAGACCGAAACTATCAGCCTTTGACGGATCAAGAAAGAGAAAAGCTAACGGACAAACAAGCTGAGCAGTGGGATGATAAAGCAAAAAGCGGTTTGTTAAAAGGAGACACAATTTTATCAAGCGGGCTGAATCAAATGCGTTCCAACTGGTATGCCTCTGTATCAGGGGTGAGCGGAGCATTTTCACAGCTAACCGACATCGGTATTTCAACTAGTGCAAACTATAGCGATCGAGGCAAGCTAGTCATAGAAGGTGATGGAACTAAATTAAAAGAAGCAATTGAAAAAGATCCGCAGTCTGTCATGGATTTATTTATGAAAAGTGGAAGTACAACAAGTGAAAAAGGGATTGTACGACGTTTACGAGATACGATTACTCAAACCGTATCCAAAGTTGAGCAGCGCGCTGGCCGTTCAACGTGGACAAGTGAACAATTTTTGCTTGGGCGGAATTTAAAAAGCGTAAACAGCCAAATTACTAGTTTTGAAAGCAGGCTCACACAGGTAGAGGACCGGTATTATCGGCAGTTTACAGCAATGGAAAAAGCCATTCAAAATGCAAATGCTCAAAGCGCGCAGTTATCGCAATATTTTAGTTAAGAAGGAGTGAACGTTTATGGCAGCAAATAATCCATATCAAGCGTATCAGCAAGGAGCTGTTCAGACTGCTTCTCCAGGAGAGTTAACGCTTATGCTGTATAACGGGTGTTTAAAATTTATCAAACTTGCACGAACAGGCATACAGGAAAAAAATATTGAGCTGAAAAATACGAATCTGTTAAAGGCACAAAATATTATTCAAGAATTAATGATTACTCTTGATACAAACGTGCAAGTTGCTAAGTCTATGATGGCTATGTATGACTATATTAACCAGTGTTTAATTGAAGCAAATACAAAAAATGACACAGCAAGCTTGGATGAAGCCGAACAATATGTAACAGAATTTCGCGATACGTGGAAGCAAGTTGTGCAGCTTCACCGCCAGCAAGTCCATGGAAGCGGCGGTCAAGCATAAAGATGATTAACGACCTATATCAGCTAACGGATGAGATTTATCGGCTTATTCAAACATTTTCTGACAAAAATCGAGAAGAAGGTATTCAAAAGTTAGAGTATCTTCTATTAAAAAGACGTGACCTCATAGAAAAACTGCCGCCAAAAAATAGGGATAATGAATCGATGGGTAAGAAAATTGTCGAAATGAATAAGGAAATTGATCAAAAACTCATCTTAATTCGGCATCAAATTATGGTAGATCTCCGTTTGCTAAAAGCAAAAAAAAAGCATAATAACAGCTATGTAAACCCTTACGAAACAAAAACGTTTGATGGGATGTTTTACGATAAAAAAAATTAATTCTGCGTAAAAAAATACAACCCTTCTTCTTATGAAGAAGGTCTATTTTTTTGGTTTTTTCATAAACTTTTCTCAGGTTCCATAAATTTTCACTAAATTTTCAAAAAATTTTAATAGTTTAGGAAGGGATTGTGTCGGGTATTGTAGAATTGTAGAGGTATAGCAATGGATTAAAGGAGGAGTTCGAACATGATGTATAACATTCGCGGTGAAAACATTGAGGTGACTCCAGCAATTAGGGAATACGTAGAGAAAAAGCTTGGTAAGTTAGAGCGTTATTTCGACGAAACACCAACTGCTGACGTAAATGTAAACTTAAAAGTCTACAATAACGATCAAAAAATAGAAGTCACAATCCCAATGAATGATCTCGTATTGAGAGCTGAAGAGACACACAGTGATTTATACGCAGCTGTCGATCTTGTCCTAGATAAATTAGAGCGTCAAATTCGTAAACATAAAACAAAAGTAAATCGAAAAATGCGTGAAAAAGGCGCTGAGAAGTATCTGTTCGCAGCATTAGAAAGCGAAGCGAACGTAGCTGTTGCAACTGAAGAAGATGAATTAGAGCTAGTTCGTACAAAACGATTTAACTTAAAACCAATGGATAGCGAAGAGGCTATTTTGCAAATGAATATGTTAGGACATAGTTTCTTTGTATTTACAAACGCTGAGACCAACATTACAAACGTTGTATATCGAAGAAAAGATGGACGATATGGATTGATTGAACCAAACTAAGATTATAAGCTCTCTTAAACAAGAGCAGTAAAGTGAAAGCAGCGTGCCTAAGCACGCTGCTTTTTAGCTGCTTAAAAAAATAGTTCCATTACTACATAGCGCGTAGAAGATTTGGTGAATACACGCGTGGTTTCTTTCATGTTGAACACCTTATAAAAATAGACTTTATTTTCTCGTGCGTTACACCAGATCTTTCGTACCCCAAGGTTCTTAGCTTTGAGAAAAACCTCCTCTAGTAGACGACTGCCATATCCTTTTCCTTGTTCTTCTTTGAGAGTAGCAAATTTTCGAAATTGAGCTTCATGCCCTGTTATAAATAAAGAAGCAACTGATTTTAACTCTCCTTCTTCAAACAGTCCATAGTGAATGCCTGATGGATCATCTTTCAGCTGAATATAACTGAAATCTTTATCAGGCCACATGACGGTATGTCGGACTTCCCAAGCTTGTTCTTTTGTAATCGATTGAACGTTCATTCTACATTCCCCTTTTTTATTGTAAGAGTGAGGAAGGGGAAATCACAATAGAAAATAACTCGTTAATAGAGTAGTACTCGTAAAGAGACAGACGAAAAAGGGTACAAGTTGCTACTTGTTTAGCTGCAATGTTACAATTTTACTCAGAATGTTTTATAATGAAAGATACAGATATGAATGAAAATAGTATAAAATGTACTGATTATAAATAGAGGAGCGTTTTAATATGCTTGGATTATTTAAAAAAGTGTTTGACGGCAATCAACGTCAAATCGGCCGTTTAGAAAAAATGGCGGACCAAATTGATGCGTTAGGTCCTGAAATTGCGTCTTTAACGGACGATCAGCTTCGTGAAAAAACAGCTGAATTTCAACAACGCTACCAAAATGGCGAATCGCTCGATAACCTATTAGATGAAGCTTTTGCGGTTGTACGTGAAGCAGCGAAACGTGTGTTAGGCATGTATCCGTACAAAGTTCAGCTAATGGGTGGTATTTCTCTGCATGAAGGGAATATCTCGGAAATGAAAACGGGTGAAGGTAAAACGTTGACAGCTACTATGCCTGTGTACTTAAACGCTATTACAGGAAAAGGTGTACATGTAGTAACAGTCAATGAATACTTAGCGAGCCGTGATGCTAGTGAAATGGGTCGTTTATATGAATTCCTAGGCTTGAAAGTAGGGTTAAATTTAAACCATTTAACGCGTGAAGAAAAGCAAGAAGCATATGCAGCCGATATTACGTATAGTACAAATAATGAACTAGGATTTGACTATCTACGTGATAACATGGTGCTTTACAAAGAACAAATGGTTCAACGTCCGCTTCATTTTGCCGTAATCGATGAAGTTGACTCTATCTTAATTGATGAAGCACGTACGCCGCTTATTATATCCGGCAGCGCACAGAAATCGACTGCTCTTTATATTCAAGCTAATGCATTCGTTCGCACGCTTGATAAAGAAACCGATTTTACTTTTGATATCAAAACAAAAAGCGTTCAGCTAACCGAAGAAGGTATGTCAAAAGCCGAGCGCGCATTTGGCATTGAAAACTTATTTGATATTTCACACGTAGCGCTAAACCATCACATCAACCAAGCGCTTAAAGCACATGTAACGATGCAAAATGATGTGGATTATGTAATTGATGAAGATCAAGTCGTAATCGTTGACCAATTTACTGGTCGTTTAATGAAAGGAAGACGTTTTAGCGACGGCTTGCATCAAGCTATCGAAGCTAAAGAGAACGTTGAGATTCAAAACGAAAGCATGACGTTAGCTACAATTACATTCCAAAACTACTTCCGTATGTATGAAAAATTATCAGGTATGACGGGTACAGCTAAAACGGAAGAAGAAGAATTCCGTAATATCTACAACATGCACGTTGTTGTTATTCCGACAAACAAGCCAATTTCACGTGATGATAAAGCTGATTTAATTTATAAGTCAATGGAAGGCAAGTTTAATGCGGTAGTAGAAGATATTGCCGAGCGCCACGCAAAAGGGCAGCCTGTTCTTGTTGGTACAGTTGCGATCGAAACATCTGAAGTTTTATCAGCTTTATTAAAGAAAAAAGGCATTCGTCATCACGTGTTAAATGCAAAACAGCATGAGCGTGAAGCGGATATTATTGAAAATGCGGGTCACAAAGGTGCGGTAACAATCGCAACGAATATGGCTGGTCGTGGTACGGATATCAAACTAGGTGAAGGTGTCGTTGAAGCTGGCGGTCTTGCTGTAATTGGTACAGAGCGTCATGAATCACGCCGTATTGATAATCAGCTTCGCGGACGTGCTGGACGTCAAGGTGATCCAGGGGTATCTCAATTCTATCTATCCATGGAAGATGAATTAATGCGCCGATTTGGTTCAGATAATATGATGGCAATGATGGATCGCCTTGGTATGGATGACTCACAGCCAATTCAAAGTAAAATTGTAACAAGAGCTGTTGAATCCGCTCAAAAACGCGTTGAAGGTAATAACTTCGATGCGCGTAAACAATTGCTTCAATATGATGACGTGCTTCGTCAACAGCGTGAAGTTATTTACAAACAGCGCTTTGAAGTGCTTGATTCAGACAACCTGCGTGCGATTGTAGAACGTATGATTGAATCAACGCTACAGCGTGTGGTTGAAGTAAACACGCCGCGTGAAGAATTAGAAGAAGAATGGAATTTACAAGCGATTATTGATTACGTAAATGCTAATGTTCTTGAGGAAGGTGAAGTCACAGAAGAAGATCTTCGCCGTAAAGAGCCTGAAGAAATGGTAGAACTGCTGGTAGATCATGCAAAAGCTCGTTATAATGAAAAAGAAGAGCAGCTCCCTGAAGAACAAATGCGTGAATTTGAAAAAGTTGTTGTTCTTAGAGCAGTTGATTCTAAATGGATGGATCATATTGATACGATGGATCAGCTTCGCCAAGGTATCCACCTTCGTGCGTACGGCCAAACAGATCCTCTTCGCGAATACCAAATGGAAGGTTTTGCGATGTTTGAAAATATGATTGCAACCATTGAAGAAGAAGTGACGAAGTATATCATGAAAGCCGAAATTAACAACAATCTTGAGCGTCAAGAGGTAGCGCAAGGTCAGGCGGCTGTTCATCCAAAAGAAGGAGACGCGCCGGCTAAGAAGAAGCCAAAAGTAAATGCAATAGAAGTTGGCCGAAATGATCCTTGTATCTGCGGAAGTGGCAAAAAGTATAAAAACTGCTGCGGTAAAGAATCATAAAGTAAGAGTCAATTAGTATAGAATGAATTAGTACAGGAAGGAAATGAGTCTTCTCATTTCCTTCCTGTGCGTCAAAAATAAAATAGAGGTGTTCAACTCATGGATTTAGTAGAAATTAAGCAAGAACTTGACAAAACAGCTAAGCGATTAGCGGACTTTAGGGGGTCTCTTTGACCTCGATACAAAACAAGCTCGTATCGATGAATTAGATGAGACTATGGCTGATCCAAATTTTTGGAATGACCAGCAGGCAGCTCAGACTGTTATTAATGAAGCCAATGGTTTGAAAGATGCAGTAAATCAATTTAACCACTTGGATGAAACATATGAAAATTTACAAGTGTCTCATGAACTTGTAAAAGAAGAATACGATGAAGATTTAGCAGAAGAACTAGTTAGTGAATTAAAAGAGCTTATATCAGGCATGAATGACTTTGAATTACAGCTGCTTTTAAGCGAGCCGTATGATAAAAATAATGCCATTTTAGAACTGCACCCAGGTGCTGGTGGAACAGAATCACAGGATTGGGGTTCAATGTTACTACGTATGTATACGCGTTGGGCAGAGAAAAAAGGTTTCAAAGTAGAAACGCTTGATTACTTACCTGGAGATGAAGCTGGTATTAAAAGTGTAACGCTTTTAATTAAAGGTCATAATGCGTACGGGTATTTAAAAGCTGAAAAAGGCGTTCATCGTCTCGTTCGTATTTCTCCGTTTGATTCATCAGGCCGTCGTCATACGTCATTCGTATCGTGTGACATAATGCCGGAATTTAACGATGAAATTTCAATTGATATTCGTACGGAAGATTTGAAGGTTGATACGTATCGTGCAAGCGGTGCGGGAGGTCAGCATATCAATACAACAGATTCAGCTGTTCGTATTACTCACCTTCCAACTAATGTAGTCGTATCTTGTCAGACGGAACGTTCACAAATTAAAAACCGTGAGCAAGCAATGAAGATGTTAAAATCTAAGCTGTATCAATTAGAAATCGAAAAGCAGCAAGAACAGCTAGCTGAAATTCGCGGAGAACAAAAAGATATTGGGTGGGGAAGTCAAATACGTTCTTACGTATTCCATCCGTATTCATTAGTAAAAGATCACCGCACAAATACGGAAGTCGGAAACACGCAAAGCGTAATGGATGGAGATTTAGATCCGTTTATCGATGCGTATTTACGTTCTCATATTTAATCAAAAGGCAGCATACCTAGGTATGCTGCCTTTTTTTAGTTGTTGGGACTTTGTAAAATTTGGATGAAGAAAAACGAGCGTAAAGAACTATTGTTAAAAAGAAAATTAAGAAAATGCAGAAATTTAAAGGTTACTGTCGTCAGTTCTCTTATTTTGTCAATGAAATAAAATGGTTAAAAATACCTGTTCTGCGGTAAGTGCTTCTTTACAATCCTTTATACCCCTTTTACAAACAGTGTTTATAATTTGAGCTAAATCATGAGGAAGGGGCATGTGCAATGGAAAATAAATCGTTAAACGAATTAATAGAGCAAGTGAAACAGAATAGTTTTTCTTCGAGTAAAGGGTTTGACAGACGGCGTTTTTTACAAGGAGCTGGAAAAGTAGCGGGAGTATCACTTGGCTTAACAATTGCTCAGTCTATTGGTTTAAATGCAGTAGAAGTTTCAGCTGCAGCGCCTAAATTTTCAAGTTATCCGTTCACTCTAGGCGTCGCATCAGGAGATCCTTTAGCAGATAGTATTGTCCTTTGGACAAGATTAGCACCAGACCCATTGAGTGGCGGGGGAATGCCTAATCAACCTATTCCAGTAAAATGGGAGCTTAGTGAAGATGAAGACTTTCATCGAATTGTCAAACGAGGAACAGAAGTGGCTAGACCTGAACTTGCTCATTCTGTTCACGTTGATGTAAAAGGATTAAAGCCAAGTCATATTTATTATTATCGATTTAAAAGCGGCCATGAGTTAAGCCCGGTCGGAAAAACAAAAACACTTCCTTCAGCAAATGCAGAGGTAGCCAGCATGACGTTTGCATTCGCTTCGTGTCAGCAATATGAACATGGGTACTTTACAGCCTATGAACATATGGTTAAAGAACAATTAGATTTTGTTGTTCATTTGGGTGATTACATCTATGAATATGGACCAAACGAGTACGTGGCTGCAAGCGGAAATGTTCGTACTCACAGCAGCGCAGAAATTCAAACGCTGCAAGACTATCGAAACAGGCATGCTCAGTACAGGTCAGATGCCAATTTGAAGTCTGCTCACGCTGCTTTTCCATGGATTGTGACGTGGGATGATCATGAAGTAGAAAACAATTATGCAAATGTAATTCCTGAAAAAGGCCAATCAGTAGAAGCATTTATTCAACGCCGTGCTGCAGCTTATCAAGCTTATTACGAACACATGCCTTTGCGTCAAACATCCTTGCCTCACGGAGCGGATATGAGATTATATCGTGACTTTTCATATGGAAAACTAGCTTCTTTTCAAGTGTTGGATACACGTCAATACAGAGACGATCAAGCAAACGGAGACGGAACAAAGCCGCAAACGCCAGAATCACTTGATCCCAAACGTACGCTATTGGGGAGTGAACAAGAAGAATGGCTGTTTACTAATCTTGAAAAGTCAGCGTGTCACTGGAACGTACTGGCTCAACAAATTTTCTTTGCGCCAAGAAAATTTGGAACGGTGGCTAAGCCTACATACAGCATGGATGCATGGGATGGGTATACGGCGAATCGTCAGCGCGTCATTGATTTTATTGAAAAGAAAAAGTTGGACAACGTCATTGTACTAACTGGAGATGTACACGCTAACTGGGCTTCTAATTTACACACGGATTTTGCCAATCTTAATTCTAGAATTATTGGTGCAGAGTTCGTCGGCACCTCCATCACTTCCGGAGGGAACGGAGCAGATAAAAGAGCAGACACGGATAAAATTTTAAGTCAAAATCCCCACCTCACATTTTTTAATGATTACAGAGGATATGTAAGGTGTACGGTAACTCCTGATATATGGCAAGCTGATTATCGCGTTATGCCTTTTGTAACAGAACCTGGTGCAGAAATTTCAACTCGAGCTTCCTTTCAATATAAAAAAGATGGCAAAGGTATGACGGAAGTTAAAGTAAATAATGTGCCGCGTGGACTAAAGATTTCTAAGGAAGTAGAGGAAGATCGTATGCGGGCACACGGGAAAGCACATGAAAAACAAGAGTTGAAAAAGAAAGAAAAAGTCCAGCCGTAAACTGAGTAAGGAAAAGGAGGTCAAGTATGTTTTCTAATATTGGAATCCCTGGTTTGGTTATTATTTTAGTCATTGCCTTAATAATTTTTGGACCGTCTAAGCTGCCGGAAGTTGGACGAGCGTTTGGACGAACATTAACTGAATTTAAAGGAGCAGCAAAAGGGCTCGTATCAGATGATGAAAGTGTGAAAGAAAAGCAAACCGCAACCGTTTCTGAACAAAAAGAGAATGAATCTACATTGTAAGTAAGGAAATAGACGAGGAAACTCGTCTATTTCTACTTGTCAGAAAGGAGAGAAATACAATGGGAGAAATGAGCTTGATGGAGCACCTTGAAGAATTGCGTGTTCGTATCATTAAAACACTTTGTGCATTTGTAGTTTTACTTATTGTCAGTTTTGTATTTGTACAAGATATTTATCAGTGGCTAGTGAAAGATTTGGACGGCAAGCTTGCGGTACTTGGACCAAGTGAAATCGTATGGATTTATATGGTGATTGCATTTGTTTTTGCGCTTGCTTTTACACTTCCAGTAGCTGCTTATCAAGTATTTCGGTTTGTTTCACCTGGGTTAAAAAAGGAAGAATATAAGGTTCTACTTACCTTCATTCCATTCTTTTTTCTTTTGTTTGTAAGCGGGTTGGGATTCGGTTATTTTGTTTTATTTCCAATGGTTTTAGCATTTTTAACGGGCTTGTCGAATAATCAGTTTTCACTGATGTTTACGGCGGAGCATTATTTTCGTTTTATGCTTAATCTTTGTTTACCGTTTGGGTTTTTATTTGAAATGCCTTTAGTTGTTCTATTCTTAACGCGCTTAGGGGTTCTAAACCCTTTAAGATTAGCTAAAGCAAGGAAGTTCTCTTATTTTGCTTTAATTGTGATATCTGTACTTATTACTCCTCCTGATTTTATTTCAGATATTTTAGTCATTGTCCCGCTTCTGCTTTTATATGAGATCAGTGTGACAATTTCACGCGTAGTATACAAAAAACGTTTAGGAAACGAATCAATTGCTTAATCGTATACATAAGTGTGATGAGAGAATTCATGAAATTGAAACAAAGTCCTTGTAAACAGAGTGTTTTAAACATTCTGGAGTAGGTTATAATAGAGTGAAAACTCTACAGCAAGGGGGAGAAGGCTTGAAAAAAGTATTACTGACGTTAACAATCGGTCTAGCGCTTGTTTTGTCCGCGTGCGGCGGAGGAAGCTCTAAAAATGAATCTGCTGGTGAATCTTCAGCGAGTGCAGAAGACATTGTGAAGAAAAACTGTACAGGCTGTCACGGAGTAGATTTAGGAGGAGCGAATGGACCAAGCTTGCAGCATGTAGGCAGCAAGCACTCAGAAGCTGAAATTGAAAACATTATTAACAATGGTCAAGGCGGCATGCCAAAAGGACTAATTAATGAAGAAGATGCAAAAAAAGTTGCTGCTTGGCTGGCAAAGAAAAAATAAGACGGATATCCGTCTTATTTTTGTGTTAAAGCTGCTTTAATTCTTGGTTTAAGACAATGGCTTGCTGTTGAGCTTTGACATCTTTTGCTATGTCTCCAGGTGCATTTGCTTCTCCAATGATGTATCCGCTAAAGGAAGAGCCAATAAAATCGACAATGTATTGAAATTGCATAATAAGAGGAAGAGCTTTTACAGATGCGCCTGTGCCCCCTACTACTAATACATACACCCGCTTATTTTTCATTTGTTCTTTAAAGTTGATTGTCGAATCTCTAAGACTTTCAGACCAACGATCCACAAAGTTCTTCATTAATCCGCTCATACCGTACCAGTAAAGAGGCGTAACAAATAAAATAGTGTCGTGCACTGCCATCTTTTTCGCTATATCATAATAATCATCTTGTTGATTGGTAAACCCAAGTTCATCGTGACGCATATCAGTAATGTGGTTAATGGTATGCCGGCGCAAGTAAACTTCTTCCGTATTGATATCTTTTAAGACTGCTTTAGCTAATTCCTCCGTATTTCCGTTTTCTCGTGAACTTCCATAAATGGTGATCATGTTATCCCTCCTCATCGTTTTTCTTATTTATCATACCTTGTTTGTAAAAAAAGTAGACATGAATGTGCTTTGTCTAACGATATTCGTAAAAAATGAACAGCAAAAAACAACAGAATTAAAAATAAGGATAAATTCTCATACCTTGCTAAAAATATCCTACTTATGTCATATTTGAAATAAAAATGTAATATTTTTGGGGCTTATTTTCACGAAGAGTGATGTTATAATGAGAAAGCGCGTGAGAAGAGTCGAATTTTTGGTTTGGATTGTAGAGTTTTGTCGTATTTTGACAAGTTTTACATAGTATTAAAATAACACACTTGATTAGGTGATTACTTATGATTGAAATGCAAAATGTATATAAAACGTATCCGAACGGTGTAAAAGCAATCAATGGCATTAGCATCAAGATTAATCAAGGTGAGTTTGCTTATATCGTAGGACCAAGTGGAGCAGGAAAATCCACTTTTATTAAAATGATGTATCGTGAAGAAAAGCCTTCTTCAGGAAATATCATTGTAAACGGTGCAAATGTAGCAAAAATAAAAGATAGCAGAGTTCCTATCTTTAGACGTCATATTGGTGTAGTCTTTCAAGATTTCAAGCTGCTTCCAAAATTAACGGTCTATGAAAACATTGCTTTTGCACTAGAAGTAATTGAGCAAAGTCCCGAAGAAATTAAAAAGCGAGTGCTAGAGGTGCTAGAGCTTGTTAAGTTAAAGGGTAAAATGGATTCTTTCCCTGATGAATTATCTGGAGGAGAGCAGCAGCGTGTGTCTATTGCGCGTTCAATTGTGAATAGTCCGAAGGTTGTCATCGCCGATGAACCGACAGGGAATCTTGATCCGGAGACTTCGTGGGAAATCATGGATATCTTTGAGGAGATTAATAAACGCGGTACGACTATTTTGATGGCAACGCATAACCGTGAAATTGTAAATACAATTCGAAAGCGCGTAATTGCGATTGAAAATGGAAATGTTGTGCGCGATGAAGTAAGAGGTGAATACGGATATGAAGGCTAGAACATTCGGGCGCCACTTACGTGAAGGATCTAAAAGTTTAGGAAGAAACGGCTGGATGACATTCGCATCTGCAAGTGCTGTTACCGTGACGCTCTTGCTTGTAGGCGTATTTTTTATGTTGATGATGAATTTAAACCACATTGCTAAATTGATTGAAAATGATGTGGAAATTCGTGTTCACGTTGATGCTGCAGCGACAGCAGATGATCGAAAAGCAATGAAAGAAAAGCTAGATGCAATTAAGCAAGTTGATACGGTGACGTTTTCTTCTAAAGATAAAGAGTTAAAAGATTTAATTAATAGTATGGGTGATGAAGGACAAGCTTTTGAACCGTTTGAACAGCAAAACCCATTAAATGATGTATTTGTTGTTAAAACAAAAGAGCCTACTGATGTCGCAAAAGTAGCTAAACAAATTGAGAAATATCCGTATGCAGCAAAAGTTCAATACGGACAAGATCAAGTTGAAAAGTTATTTAAAGTGCTGAAAGTAGCTCGTAATATTGGAGTAGTGCTGATTTTAGGGCTTCTATTTACAGCAATGTTCCTAATTTCAAATACAATTAAAATTACGATTGTAGCTCGCCGTGAAGAGATTGAAATTATGCGCTTAGTTGGAGCTACAAACTCCTTTATTCGCTGGCCGTTCTTTATTGAAGGTCTGTTTTTAGGGGTGCTTGGTTCTATTGTGCCAATTGCAGTTATTATCGGTGTGTACAGCGTTTTATATAATGAAGTTCAACCTAAGTTTGATGGATTCTTTGAACTTTTACCTGCCTTTCCATTCGTGCTTCAAGTGTCGCTATTATTACTAGTGATCGGCGGTCTAATTGGGATGTGGGGAAGTACATTATCCATCCGTAAGTTCTTACGAAAATAAGAATAGATTTTTAACATAGTAGATTACAACAACCTCACATTTGATGTTTATCAAATGTGAGGTTGTTGTGTAATTACAGATAAAAATAGAAAAAAGTGCTAATGGGGGTCTTGCTAATGCCCGTTTATACGGGGAAATATGTGCAGATGGGGAGAAACAAATGACACGTAAGACATTAGTAATGACAGCAGCAGTTTTAGTTGGACTAAGTGCGGCTTGGATAGGTAATGAAAAAATTGCTTATGCACAAAGTGCCAGCACTACTAAACTCAGTGATTTAGAGAAAAAAAGTGATGATGTGAACCAAAATATTAATCAAAATAAAGAGAAATTAAAAGAGGTTCAAGAAAAGCAAAAAAACGAAGAAGCTGAGATTGCGCGCTTGGATTCAGAGGTCGGACAAACGAATGCAGATATCCGCAGCCGTGAATCTGAAGTAGAAAAAGCAAAGCAAGACATCGAAAAGCTGAAAAGCGAGATTGACGTTGTAAAAAAACGAATTGAAAAACGAAATGAGCTATTAAAAAAACGTGCTCGTGCTTTACAAGAAAACGGCGGGTCTGTGGATTACATAGATGTACTGCTAGGCTCTGAAAGCTTCGGAGACTTTATTAGCAGAGTGAGTGCGGTTTCGACAATTGTAGGGGCTGACCGTGATTTGTTAATGCAGCATGAAGCCGATAAAAAGGCAAAAGAAGAGAAAGAAACAAAAGTTCAAAACAAGCTAACGGAAGTAAATCAAGCGCTTGAAGAACTTAAAAATCTTCGTGCGCAGCTGCAAAAACAAGTGGATGAAAAGAATCAGCTCATGCAAACGCTCAAAGATCAGGAAAAAGAATTTAATGAAGAAGCCGTTGGATTAGAAGAGCAAGCTTCTATTTTAGCTGATCAAAAAAATGCAGCACAAGCTCAACAGCAAGAAATTGAAACAGCCGGGGCAACAGAAGAGGCACCCCCTGTTACAAGCGGGTCGTTTATGAGGCCAGCAAAGGGCCCGGTAACATCTCATTTTGGGTATCGGGAAACGTTTGGAAGAGGACACTACGGTATTGATATTGGAAAGCGAGGAGAAAGTGTCCCAGTTGTAGCCGCAGCAAGCGGAAAGGTAATTAGAGCATATCATTCTTCTTCTTTTGGTAATGCCGTATTTATTCGTCACAATGTAGAAGGTCAGACGTGGGTTACAGTTTATGCTCATCTAGAGAGCTACAGCGTCTCAAGCGGTCAATCTATCAATAAAGGTCAACAATTAGGTTATATAGGGAACACAGGACGTTCGTTTGGTGCTCACTTGCATTTTGAATTGCATAAAGGCGATTGGAAAGGCAAAAGTTCCGCTGTAAACCCTGAAAGTTATATTAAATTTTAAGTTCCTAGCATACGTGGTACAAGCTCAACATATAGTTTAACAAAAAGGCATCGCACTTGATTTGTGTGGTGCCTTTTGCTACAAATAACACATGCATCCTTTTTATTACATAGTTTTGGTTGTATCTATTATAATAAGAAGAGATGGCTTAAGGTTGAGGAGGATGAAAGAACTTGAATCGGAAAATCGTTGCACTATTAATGGCACTCTCCTTAGTTGTTGGAGCAGCAGGTACATATTTTGGCATTCAGTATGCAAATGCTGGAACGGTCAGTACCCCCCTTACAACTTCTTCAAATGATAGTAAAGTGGAAAAGGAAGAGCTAGACAAAATCAAGCAAGCTTATGAACTGATATCTTCAAAATATTACAAAGATGTAGATGACAAAAAATTATTAGATGGCGCAATCCAAGGGATGGTACAAACCTTAGGAGACCCTCACTCATCTTACATGGATAAGAAAACGGCACAGCAATTCACGCAGTCTCTTGATTCATCGTTTGAGGGAATTGGCGCTGAAGTAAGCATGGTAGATGGAAAAGTAACAATTGTAGCTCCGTTTAAACAATCTCCTGCGGAAAAAGCAGGATTAAAACCAAATGATCAGATTTTAAAGATCGATGGTAAAAGTATCGCGGGTCTGGAATTGAATGAAGCAGTATTAAAAATTCGCGGTAAAAAAGGCTCTACCGTGACATTAGATGTTCAACGACCGGGCGTGAAAGAAACGATGAAAGTAAAAGTTGTAAGAGATGAGATTCCAATTGAAACCGTCTATTCTTCTGTTAAAAATGTAAACAATAAAAAAATTGGATACATGGAAATTACGTCATTCTCTGAATCAACGGGAGACGAATTTACGAAACAGTTGAAAAAACTTGAAAATAAAAATATTGATGGCTTAGTTCTAGACGTTCGGGGAAATCCTGGTGGCTATTTAACGAGCGTTGAAAAAATGCTTGATAAATTAGTAACGAATAAAAAGCCATATATTCAGATTGAAGATCGTAACGGTGAACGTCAAAAAGTGGTTTCTTCAATGAAAAAGCAAAAGGATTATCCAATTGTGGCCTTGATTGATGGAGGGAGTGCATCCGCTTCTGAAATTCTTGCCGGGGCATTAAAAGAAGCAGGAGGATACAAGCTAGTCGGTGAAAAATCCTATGGAAAAGGAACCGTTCAACAAGCTGTTCCAATGGAAGACGGCAGTAATTTAAAATTAACGTTCTATAAATGGCTAACGCCTGATGGAAACTGGATTAACGAAAAAGGTATAAAACCAACGGTAGAAGTCAAGCAGCCGGATTATTATTATGCAAATCCAATTCAAGTTGATAAAAAGCCATTAACACGTGATATGACAGGTGACCAAGTGAAGAATGCTCAAGTGATGCTAAAAGGCCTTGGCTTTGAACCTGGACGTACAGACGGATATTTTAGTAAAGAGACAGAAACAGCTGTAACTGCATTCCAAAAAGCCAATAAGCAAAAAGCTACAGGTGAAATCGATGAAGATACAGCAGCGCTTTTACAAACAAAACTTCTAGAAAAAATTAAATCAAAAGATGAAGATCGTCAGCTTCAAACGGCTTTAAAGCTAGCTAGTCAATAAGAAGTAGAAAAAGTTCCGTGCTTTTCCAAAGCACGGAACTTTTTTAGTAAAAACAACATTGTCGGTTAGTGATGCATTTTGATAAAATAAAGAAGCCTATGATACATAACAATCAATCGTAAATGTTGTAATAAAAATGTGAAAAATACAGGTGGTGAAAAAATGGATTTTGCATTAGAGCTCTTAAAAGGTATCGGGCGTTTGTTTTTACATCCGTTAACTTATCTATTTCTGCTCGTCTCGTTTTTTGTAGGTCTTTCTCGCGTCAAGAGAGAGCGTCAGAATTTTCATGTTCGCGTGTTTGATTTTATTTTAGAAGCAAAATATTTATTTTTTCCAGGTATCATTATTGGGTTGATTTTATCCGTTGTTACCGTGTTGCTAGGTGTCTATGTATCTATAGGAATGATTGTACTTGTAGCTGTTTTAACTTTTATCATAAGCGGTCCGTGGACGTTTAAATGGCTTTCTCCTTCTTACACCGTAGGACTGGCTGTGCTTGCAACCTTGCTTATTCCGGCATCTGGTTTCGGTGAAGGATTTATTCAAACGTGGTCTGTGCAAGCTCATAACGCAGATTTACCTTCTCTGACTATTTTAATGTCTCTGCTTGTATTAGCAGAAGGATATTTAATTTGGAAATTTGGAGCAAAAGGTACGTCTCCAGCCATTGTGAAAAGTAAAAGAGGGCAGGAAATTGGAGCTCATTACTCTCAAAAATTATGGGTTGTCCCGCTTTTTGTCTTAATTCCAGGCAGCGCCATTACGTCTGTGTTTCCATGGTGGCCTGTGTTATCTATTGATGGAACATCATTTAGCCTGTTTTTTGTTCCTTTTGCTATCGGTTTTTATCAGCGAATTCAAAGTATGGTGCCGTTTAAATCTATTGAATTTACTGGTAAGCGTGTATTAGCATTAGGCGTGGGATTAACGATCATTACGATTGCTGCTATTTTTTATCCTCTTGCCGCTGTAGCTGTTGTTATTCTAGCGATCATAGGAAGAGAGTGGATTCGTTTGCAGCAGCGTCGAAGCGATGAAAAAGCGCCCGCACTATTTACTAAGCGTACACAAGGTTTGGTTGTATTAGGAATCATCCCTCATTCTCCGGCAGAGAAAATGGGTTTGAAAGTAGGAGAAGTGATTATTAAGGTAAATGGAATCGCTGTATCTGAAGTCCATAAATTTTATGAAGCATTACAAGTTAATAACCGTGCTTTTTGTAAGCTAGAAGTTATTGACGAAAATGGAGAAGTTCGCTTTACTCAGCGAGCATTGTATGACAACGAACATCATGAACTAGGTATTTTGTTTGTACACAATTATACAAAACGTGATTCACAAGCTGGTTAAAAGACGGATAAAAAGGAGAAATGTTTGTGGAAGTCAAAACGATTGCCGCAGTTTTTCTACCCGCCATATTGCTTCTTCTGTTTGCTAGAGTAACATATAACTTATATGTTGCCACAGCGCTGACGCTTTTGTTGATAGCTGTTTCTGTATATAAAGGGTACGCAGATTATCCGCTTATTATTTTAATAGATTTACTTTCAGCAGCCATCGGTTTTATATATGCAAAAAGCATGCTAGCAGCTGGAAAATAAAGATTGTTGGTTTGATGATAAGTTAATCGCTTATTATTAAACTGTACACAAAAGCTCTCTACACAACGTGGAGAGCTTTTGTGTGTAAAAAAGTGAGTTAGAACTTATAACAATATTGTTTCGGTTCATTTAATGAGCGAGTATAATCAAATTAATTAGACAAATATGTTTATGAATAAAACATTTTAAACACTTATGTATAAATTTATTTAAATAAGTGTACAGAAATGTGAGAAGGGTATAGAAAAATAAAATTATTAATCTGAAAATTTAGTTTATTTTTAATTTTAAAAAATAAAAGGAGGTTTAGGATTGATGGAAGTATTAATGAGAACGATGTTTCAATCGCTTGGCAAAAATCATTCAATGAACAAATTAGCTAAAAAGTATGGATTGAGGATGGGGGCAGCTCGTTTTGTTGCTGGAGACTCAACCGAATCAGCAATTCAAACATCTAAGGAGCTTAACAATAGTGGAAAAGTTGTTACACTTGATCATTTAGGAGAATTTGTTTTTACAGAAGAGGAAGCTAGGTTGTCTACTACCATGTGCATTCAGACACTAGAAGCCATTGCAGAATCGGGCGTTCAATCAAATTTATCATTAAAGATGACTTCTTTAGGAGTGGATATTAGCAAAGAGCTTTGTATGGAAAATATGCGCAGAATTCTACACACGGCCAGAATGAATAATATTTTTGTTCGAATTGATATGGAAGACTACTTGCACTGCCAAATCTCCCTTGATATGTATAAAGAATTACGCAAAGAATTTGATAATGTTGGAATTGTGATTCAAGCGTATCTTTATCGTACAGAACAAGATATGAATGACTTACATCAATATCAAGCTAATTTACGTCTAGTAAAAGGAGCTTATAAAGAATCACCAGAAGTATCATTTCCAGAAAAGAAAGACGTAGATGAAAACTATAAAAAAATCATTAAAATGCATTTATTAAATGGTCACTATACAGCTGTAGCAAGTCATGATGAAGAAATGATTCAGTACACAAAACGATTAGTAAGAGAAAATGGTATTTCACATGACCAATTTGAGTTCCAAATGCTTTATGGAATTTGCGTAGAGCTGCAGGACCGTCTAGTAAAAGAAGGATATAAAGTCAGGGTTTATGTTCCTTACGGCATTGATTGGTTTGGGTATTTCATGAGACGCCTAGCTGAGCGTCCCGCCAACGTATGGTTCGTGCTGAAAAACTTCGCGAAATAAATTTCTAATTAAAGGGGACTGGTTGAAATGACAGTAAGTACAAAAATCTCAGTTTTTAAAAATGAACCGTTTACTGATTTTTCGTTAGAAGAGAATAAACAAGCGATGCAAGCGGCGTTAATGAAAGTGAAAAAAGAACTGGGACAAACATATCCTCTCACGATTGGAAAGGATAAAATCTCAACAGAAGAAGTGATTGTCTCTACGAACCCGGGAAAAGTAGATGAAGTGATTGGCAGAGTAAGCCGTGGCACTAAAGCTTATGCTGAGCAGGCAATGCAAGAAGCATCAGCAGCATTTCAATCATGGAAGAATGTCTCGCCTGCTGAACGTGCTGATTATTTATTCAAAGCAGCAGATCTGATGAGAAAAAGAAAGTATGAATTTTCTGCCATGCTCGTTTATGAAGTGGGGAAAAACTGGGCAGAAGCTGATGCGGATACCGCGGAAGCTATTGACTTTATGGAATTTTATGCGCGAGAAATGATTCGTTTAAGGGAAACGAATGAGCATCGGCCTTTAACGCCAGTAGAAGGTGAAACAACAGAGATGACGTATATTCCTTTAGGCGTAGGAGTAGTCATTTCACCTTTTAATTTTCCCCTTGCCATCATGGCTGGAACGACTGTAGCTGGAATTGTATCTGGAAATGCAGTTATTTTAAAGCCAGCTGATTCTGCACCGGTTATTGCTGCGAAATTTGTTCAGTTGATGGAGGAAGTCGGTCTTCCGTCTGGTGTTCTGAATTTTATCCCTGGAGATGGCATAGAAGTTGGAGAATATTTAGTCGAACATCCTCAAACTCGTTTTATTTCTTTTACGGGATCAAGAGAAGTAGGATGTCGCATTTATGAACGTGCTTCAAAAGTGCAGTCTGGACAAATTTGGCTGAAACGCGTCATAGCTGAAATGGGAGGAAAAGATGGCGTTGTAGTAGATGAAACGGCAGACTTAGACGCGGCAGCGCAAGCGATCGTAGCATCTGCGTTTGGATTTCAAGGCCAAAAGTGTTCCGCTGGCTCTCGAGCGATTATTGTAGAATCTGTTTATGAAGAGGTTGCCCAAAAGGTAGCCGCATTAACAAAAGAATTAACCGTCGGACTGCCTGAAGACAACCCTTCTATGGGACCTGTTATTGATCAAAAAGCGTATGAAAAAGTATTAGCCTACATTGAAATTGGCAAAGAAGAAGGAAAGCTTATTGCCGGGGGAGCTAAAGCTCCCGGAAATGGCTACTATATAGAACCTACAGTATTCAAAGATGTGGATTCAAAAGCACGAATTATGCAAGAAGAGATTTTTGGACCGGTCCTTGCGTTGACAAAAGCAGCTAACTGGGAAGAAGCCATTGAGATTTACAATGAAACTGATTACGGTTTGACGGGAGCCTTTTTCTCTGAAAGCGAAGAGAGAATTCAAAGGGCGTTAGCTACCATGCACTGCGGTAACTTATATATTAACAAAAAATGTACAGGAGCATTAGTTGGCGTTCATCCTTTTGGCGGTTTTAATATGTCCGGAACGGACTCGAAAGCCGGAGGGTATGATTATCTTCTATTATTTACACAAGGGAAGATGACAGCGAGAAAACAGAAATAAGTTCAGTCTATAGGAAATCAAAAAATTCGACACGAAGCATCTTTAGCTTCGTGTCGAATTTTTTGATTAGTTTAGTCCGTATTCTTTGATTTTGTTGTAAAGGGTGCCGCGTGAAATGCCAAGCAGATCTGCTGCTGCACTTTTGTTTCCATAGGTTTTTTGAAGAGTCTCTTCTATTAGCCTAGCTTCTTGAAGAGAATCTTCTTCTTTTTGAACTTCTGTGAAAGAACTTGCATCCTTCAGATTGTCAGGAAGGTGCGTAAGGGTAATCAACGACTGATCACTTAGAAAAATCATTCGTTCAATCGTATTTCTCAGCTCGCGAATATTGCCTGGCCAATCGTATTGCATAAAGGCTTCGAGAACTTCAGAGCTAATGAAAGGAGCCTTCTTTTTATACTTCTTGCTGAATTCCTGTACAAATTGCTGTGTTAATGCTTCGATGTCTTCTTTATGGTCTCGAAGCGGCGGAATAATAATGTTGATGACGGTCAGTAAATAGTAAAGATTTTCATGGAATTCACCGGCTTTTAGCAACTCTTCCAAAGGCGTCGTGGTAGAGGCTACAATTCGGGTTTGAACTTGAATTTCTTCCGTGCCTCCAACGTGATAAAAGGATCGTTCTTCCAAGTAACGGAGAAACTTAACTTGAATTTCAAGAGGCATTTTATCAATTTCTTCAATAAATAACGTCCCGTTGTGAGCCTGCTCCAGTTTTCCCGCAATGGTAGTTGGATCTTCTGAAAAGACATCTTTTTGATGACCAAAGAGCTCAATTTCCAGGAGTCCCGATGGAATAGTGGCGCAATTTAAAGATAAAAAAGGTTCTTTATGTTTGGATCCACCGTAGTGGATAGCCTGAGCCAGCATTTCTTTCCCAGAACCAGGTTCTCCCGTTAATAAAATAGGCATATCTGTAGATGCCACTTTTTTGGCAATGTCAACGGCTTGCTTAATTTCAGGACTGATACCCGCGAAAGAAGAAAATGGATTATCTTTTGGGATGAGAAGAGACACATCAATTTCTTCATTTAATCTTACAATATTGGTAATGTCATGTTCAGTTGCGACTCCACCTATGACTCGATTGTTTCTTATAATAGGAGATGCATTGATGAGCACGTGAGTTTGTTCATTAGGACGATGATACGTTCCGCGTACAGGGCGCCCTTCATTTAGAATCGTATGTAGAATGATGGATTCATCTTTGAAATGCTCTCCGATTTTTCTACCCATAATATCATCTCTCTGAATCTTATACGTATGTTCCGCAGCAGTATTCCACAAGATTACATTTCCTTCATTATCGACGGCTGTCACTGCATCATTAATGGTTTCTGCCAATGTATCAAAATAGGAAGCTAATATCTCATTTTGGCTATGCAAATGTGTAATCCACTGTGAAGGTGTTACAAGTCCTATTGTGGTTTCTTGGTTTTCTGCTTGAATGAGGACTGGTCTGTTCCAGTTTGTGTTGGCTTGTAAATTGGCTAACGTAGAAGTAGAAGATGAAGGCCAATTTGTATCCGCTATTACTTTTTTTATGGACGATGCCTCGTCATGACCTGTTAACAGGTATCGTTCATCTTTTTGTATTACATAAAAGGTACTTGCTGTGACTATAACGAAGTCATAGTTTGAAAGTTCAGATTTCACTTTAGCTAAAGAAGTTGATTCTTCAACTGTTATAAAGGAGTTATTTATAAGAACTTGATCAACGCTTGCCATACTAAACCCCTCTCAGTACATATTTTTTATACTGTATCATAATTTAGAAATTGGCGCAAAAGCCTATCTCTTTCAAACAATTATGCAGCTTACTTTCTTTTATTGCTTTCATCTAAAGAGTTGTATTCCCTTCGAAAAGGGTAGTATAAGAATTTAGTGGGTAATAAAGTAACAGGGTAAAAAATAAAAACAAACAAACACTATATAAGATTAATACTCATTAGTTTCATTTATGATTATAAAGTGATAAAATACGAATATCAGTTCGTGTTTTCGGTTTTTACATATCGTAATAAAAATAGATAAAACAAGAAAATGGAAACGGAGGCCTTCATTTGAAAGATCAGTTTGAATTAGTATCCCCATATCAACCGCAAGGTGATCAGCCAAAGGCAATTGAAAAGATCGTGAAAGGAATTAAAGAAGGTAAGCAGCATCAAGTTTTGCTAGGTGCTACAGGAACGGGAAAAACCTTCACCATGTCTAATGTTATTAAGGAAATAAATAAGCCGACACTAATTATGGCTCATAACAAAACGCTTGCTGGTCAATTGTACAGTGAGTTTAAAGAGTTTTTTCCTAATAATGCAGTTGAATACTTTGTCAGTTACTACGATTACTATCAGCCTGAAGCCTATGTACCTCAAACAGATACATTTATTGAAAAAGATGCAAGCATTAATGATGAAATTGATAAACTTCGTCACTCGGCAACTTCTTCTCTCTTTGAACGAAAAGATGTCATTATTATTGCCAGCGTGTCCTGTATTTATGGTTTAGGTTCTCCGGAAGAATACAAAGAAATGGTCGTATCTCTTCGAGTAGGAATGGAAAAAGAGCGTAATCAGCTGCTTCGTACGCTAGTGGATGTACAGTACGAAAGAAATGATATTGACTTTAAGCGCGGAACGTTTCGCGTTCGCGGTGATGTTGTGGAGATTTTTCCTGTATCTCGAGATGAACACTGTATTCGCGTTGAGTTTTTCGGCGATGAAATTGACCGCATTCGAGAAGTTGACGCTCTAACAGGAGAAATTATTGGAGATCGTGAACATGTAGCTATCTTCCCGGCATCTCACTTTGTCACGAGAGAAGAAAAAATGCGTGTTGCCATTCAAAATATTGAAAAAGAACTAGAAGAACAGCTAGAGAAGCTAAAAGAAGCAGGAAAGCTTTTAGAAGCGCAGCGCTTGGAGCAGCGCACGCGCTACGACCTAGAAATGATGAGAGAAATGGGCTTTTGTTCGGGAATCGAGAACTACTCTCGTCATTTAACGCTTCGTCCCGCTGGTTCTACACCTTATACACTGCTGGACTTCTTCCCGGAAGATTTCCTTCTTGTTGTGGATGAATCACACGTTACGATTCCTCAAGTTAGAGGAATGTACAATGGAGACCAAGCGCGTAAACAAGTGTTAGTAGACCATGGTTTCCGCTTGCCGTCCGCATTAGATAACCGCCCGCTTAAATTTGATGAATTTGAACAGCATATTAACCAAATTGTTCATGTTTCTGCAACACCAGGTCCTTACGAACTTGAGAAGGCACCTGATGTAATTGAACAAATTATCCGTCCAACGGGATTATTGGATCCAAATATCGAAGTTCGACCAATTGAAGGACAGATTGATGATTTAATTGGAGAAATTCACGACCGGATTAAGCGAAATGAACGAGTGCTCGTTACGACGTTAACAAAGAAAATGTCTGAGGATTTAACGAACTACTTAAAAGAAATTGGCATTAAAGTTCAATATCTTCACTCTGAGGTGAAGACGCTCGAGCGTATTGAAATTATCCGAGAGCTGCGGCTTGGAAAATATGATGTGCTCGTAGGAATTAACTTACTTCGTGAAGGTTTAGATATTCCGGAAGTTTCGTTAGTAACCATATTAGATGCGGATAAAGAAGGATTCTTGCGTTCAGAACGATCGCTTATTCAAACCATCGGACGTGCTGCGCGAAATGCTAATGGACATGTCATTATGTATGCAGATCGCATCACAAACTCCATGGATATTGCTATCAATGAGACCAAGCGTCGTAGAAGTATTCAAGAAGCTTACAATGAAGAGCATGGTATTACACCGACAACGATTCAAAAAGAAGTTCGAGGCTCAATTCGTGCAACAGTAGTAGCAGAAGATACAGAAACGTATGAAGAAGCACCGGCATTTGATAAGCTCAACAAAAAAGAAAAAGCAAAGCTCGTAGAAGAAATGGAACAAGAAATGAAAGAAGCAGCCAAAGCGCTTAACTTTGAACGCGCAGCTGAGCTTCGTGACTTGATTCTAGAATTAAAAGCGGAAGGGTGATAAAACATGGCGATGGAAAAAATCGTGGTAAAAGGTGCACGAGCCCACAATTTGAAAAATATCGATATTGAAATCCCGCGAGACAAATTAGTGGTATTAACAGGGTTATCAGGTTCTGGTAAATCTTCTTTGGCTTTCGATACAATCTATGCAGAAGGACAAAGACGTTATGTCGAGTCGCTTTCGGCATATGCAAGACAGTTTTTAGGTCAAATGGATAAGCCCGATGTAGATTCAATCGAAGGATTGTCGCCTGCTATTTCAATCGATCAAAAAACAACGAGCCGAAACCCTCGTTCAACCGTCGGAACTGTGACCGAAATCTATGACTATTTGCGTCTTTTGTTTGCTCGTGTAGGAAAGCCGATTTGTCCTAATCATGGAATTGAAATTACATCTCAAACGATTGAGCAAATGGTAGATAGAATTTTAGAGTACCCTGAACGCACAAAACTTCAAGTACTGGCACCTGTGGTATCTGGACGAAAAGGTACCCACGTAAAAGTGTTAGAAGATATTAAAAAGGAAGGGTACGTTCGCATTCGAGTAGACGGAGAAATGCGTGAAATAACAGAAGAAATTGAACTGGAAAAAAACAAAAAGCATTCCATTGAAGTAGTGATTGATCGCGTTGTTGTAAAAGAAGGTGTAGCCGCTCGTTTGTCGGACTCTTTGGAATCAGCTCTTCGCCTTGGAGAAGGGAAAGTAATTATTGATGTGATAGGTGAAGAAGAACTGCTTTTTAGTGAGCATCATGCTTGTCCAAAATGTGGTTTCTCCATTGGAGAACTTGAGCCCCGCATGTTTTCATTTAATAGTCCGTACGGGGCGTGTCCAACGTGTGACGGGTTAGGAACGAAATTGGAAGTGGATAAAGATTTAGTTATTCCTAACTATGACTTAACGCTTCATCAGCACGCAATTGCACCTTGGGAGCCAACAAGTTCTCAATACTATCCGCAGCTGCTTGAAGCCGTATGTACACATTACGGCATCGATATGGATGTGCCGGTTCGAGATATCCCGGAACATTTATTTGATAAAGTATTATATGGCAGCGGTAAAGAAAAAATTTACTTTCGCTATGAAAATGATTTTGGCCAAGTAAGAGAAAATCATATCGAATTTGAAGGCGTGCTTCGGAACGTAGAGCGCCGTTATCATGAAACAAGTTCAGATTATATCCGTGAGCAAATGGAAAAGTACATGGCTCAGCAAGCTTGTCCAAAATGTAAAGGAAATCGTTTAAAACGCGAAAGCTTAGCGGTGCTTATTGACGAAAAGCATATAGGAGATACAACCCGCTTCTCAGTAAAAGAAGCATATGATTTTTTTGAAAGTCTCAGCCTATCTGAAAAAGACATGAAGATTGCAGATATGATACTGCGTGAAATTCGTGAGCGTCTAAGCTTTCTCATTAACGTGGGGCTTGATTACTTAACATTAAACCGTTCTGCTGGAACTCTCTCAGGAGGAGAAGCACAGCGGATCCGTTTAGCTACTCAAATTGGTTCTCGTTTGACGGGGGTTCTTTATATTTTAGATGAACCTTCTATCGGTCTTCATCAGCGTGACAATGATCGCTTAATTCGCACGATGCAAGATATGCGCGATATTGGAAATACGTTGATTGTTGTAGAACATGACGAAGATACGATGATGGCAGCTGATTATTTAATTGATATCGGACCAGGAGCCGGCGTACACGGGGGGGCTGTTGTTTCTCAAGGCACGCCTCAGGAAGTGATGGAAGATGAAAACTCTTTAACGGGTCAATATCTATCAGGAGAGAAGTTTATTCCTCTTCCAGCGGAAAGACGGTCAATAGATAAAGATCGGATGATTGAAATTATAGGAGCAAAAGAGAACAATTTAAAAAACGTAAAAGCAAAGCTTCCGTTAGGTATGTTCACGGCTGTTACAGGTGTATCTGGATCAGGTAAGAGTACGCTCGTAAATGATATCCTTCATAAATCATTGGCGCAAAAGCTGCATAAAGCAAAAAGCAAAGCAGGAGAACATAAAGAAATCAAAGGTATTGAACACTTAGATAAAGTCATTGATATTGATCAGTCTCCCATAGGCCGTACGCCTCGTTCGAACCCTGCAACGTATACAGGTGTATTCGATGACATTCGAGATGTATTTGCCCAAACAAACGAAGCAAAGGTGCGCGGATATAAAAAAGGCCGTTTTAGCTTTAACGTGAAAGGCGGCCGCTGTGAAGCTTGTCGAGGAGACGGTATTATCAAAATTGAAATGCATTTCTTGCCAGATGTATACGTCCCTTGTGAAGTCTGCCACGGCAAACGATATAACCGTGAAACTTTAGAAGTGAAATACAAAGATCAAAACATTTCAGATGTGTTGGATATGACAGTTGAAGATGCGCTTCACTTCTTTGAAAACATTCCAAAGATTAAGCGGAAGCTGCAGACAATTTACGATGTAGGACTTGGCTATATCACGCTTGGACAGCCGGCTACTACTTTATCCGGTGGAGAGGCACAGCGTGTAAAGTTAGCTTCAGAGCTTCACCGCCGCTCAACAGGAAGAACGCTGTACATTTTAGACGAACCGACTACCGGTCTTCATGTCGATGATATTGCACGATTATTAAAAGTGCTCCAGCGTTTAGTTGAAAATGGAGATACGGTTCTAGTGATCGAACATAATTTAGACGTTATCAAAGCTGCTGATTACCTTCTTGATTTAGGGCCTGAAGGTGGAGATAAAGGCGGACAAATTGTGGCTACGGGTACGCCAGAAGAAGTGGCAAAAGTAAAAGAATCCTATACGGGTCATTATTTGAAGCCAATTTTAGAACGTGACCGTAAGCGTATGGAGAAAAAAGTTGAAAAAGCAGAGGCATTAACTCGTTAAAAGACACCAGCATTGGTGTCTTTTTTATAAAGAATGAAACTTTTTAACTCATTAAAACGTAATACATGATATAAGGAGCTGATTATTATGGAAGGAAATCGCATACTATCTTCCTTAAATTATTTTAGCGTTTTCTTTGCACCATTTTTATTACCTATTATTATTTATTTTGTTGTTCATAACATAGAAGTAAAGAAACATGCAAAAACTGCATTTTTGTCACATTTATTACCTATCGCTACAGCGATCTTGTTCTTATTTTTCTTGCTTCCTGCTCTTACTGGCTCTAGTGGAACGGTATTTATTCTTTTAATTGTAGCTTTAGTTGTTGTTTCTTTAGTTAATGTTGTTGTGTTTGTATGGAATATTGTAAAAGGGATACAAATATTAAGCAGATAAAAGTTAAATGACTAAAACGTAAAGAGGAGATGGAACGTATGAGTGAAAAGCGCAAACAAATTTTACAGATGGTAGAAGAAGGGAAACTTAGCGTAGATGAGGCTTTAACTTTGCTAAATTCACTGGAAAAAGACTCAGCTAATGATTCTTCCTATGCTACGCCTGATAAAGCTGAGCTATCCCCTTATGTAGGAGGAAAACAGAAAAAAACGTACGCTTCTAAGTCATCTCAAAGCTCTTTAAAGGAAAAATTATTTACATTTGTAGATCAAACAGTAAAAAAAGTAAAAGAAGGAGATTTAGATTTTAACTTTGGTCCTTCGATTGACGTTCAGCACATCTTTCAACAATCAGAAGCATATATTCAAGAGATTGACGTAGATTTAGCAAATGGAAGCGTTCAACTCCGACCTTGGGGAAGTACAGAAGTACGAATAGAGTGTGAAGCTGCTATCTACAAAGTAGAGAATTCGGATGAAGCGCGCCGCACTTTCTTGCAGCATACGGCATTTTCCATCGAAAATGGCAAATTGCGCTTTGCAATTCAGCAAAAGCAAATGAAGGTGAAAGCGATTATTTATATTCCAGAAATGGAATATGAACGCGTCAAGCTCCGTATGTTTAATGGTTCAATCGATGGGGAAAGACTAAGCGTACGAGACCTGAAAGCCAAAACAGCTAATGGTACCATCCGCTTTTACGATGTGAACAGCCATTCTCTTGAAATGGAGACATCAAACGGGCATATGGAACTTTCTCGAATACTCGCTTCGAAATGTGAGCTTGAAACAATCAATGGAACGGTTAAATTTGATGGAGATACAAAAAAGATTGATGTTCAGACATTTAACGGAGATATTGATACGTATTTAAAAGGAGAGCGCATTGAAAAAGCATTTTTCAAAACGACTACAGGAAGCATTACGCTCTATACGCCGCCTCACCTCTCCGTTGATGGAGATTTGAAATCTAACTTTGGGAATTTTACGTGTACACTTCCTGAGATGGAAATAGTAGATGAGAAAAAAGAAACGGTGATAAAACAACTTCGTTTCAAAGCAAATGTCGCTTCGCCGAAAGGCTATAAATTGTTAGCTGAATCCAAAACGGGCTCAATTGTTATAAAATAGAAAACGCTTGTTTTAGTAAAAAAACAAAGGAGATGATTAACGTGCGAAAGTTGTATCGTTCGCGAACAAATCGCAAGCTTGCGGGTGTTATCGGCGGTATTTCTCAGTATATCGGAATAGATGCTTCACTACTCCGCGTATTGTTTATCATCAGTTTATTTTTTACAGTAGGTACTCCGGTCATTTTATATATGATTTTTGTGTTTTTAGTTCCAAATGAAGAAGGAGATTTCTAAAGATGTTATTGCGTGGAATCATTAGTATTTTAATCAATGCCCTCGTATTAATCGTAATTGCAGGTTATATCGACACTTTCCACTTGGAATCAGTCAGTGCAGCTATTATCGCCAGCTTGATTCTATCTGTTTTGAACGTGTTTGTTAAGCCAATTTTAATTTTACTTACCCTGCCGGTGACATTTCTTACGCTTGGGCTGTTTTTATTCGTCATTAATGCCATTACGCTGATGATTACACAAAGTGTTATGGGAGATTCTTTTAATATTGACGGGTTTGGTACAGCACTTTTAGCCTCAGTAATTATGTCGCTTTTAAATGCGCTTATTCAACGAGTGATTGTTGAACCGCTTCAAAATAGAAGATAACTTTCTTGCAATATTTAATTTTCTAAAAAAGATGGTAAGGCGATGCAGCCTATGCCATCTTTTTTTTCTTTTCTTTCTGTATTAATGATAAAATAAAATGGCTAGTAGAACCAAACGCGACATAAAAGCGAGAGTTGGATATACTGTAGACATGAACAGATATATGACTGTTCATAAAAGGAGGATGCACGGTGGTTAAAGTACGTACAAAAGACATCATTGAGAAATTTAAATTAGAGCTTATTAGCGGAGAAGAAGGAATCGACCGCCCTATTTCAACAAGTGATATTTCACGTCCAGGTATTGAAATGGCAGGTTATTTTACATATTACCCAGCAGAACGTATCCAGCTGTTAGGTAAAACAGAACTATCATTTTTTAAACAATTAGATGATGAACAAAAAAAAGTTCGAATGGAAAAGATGTGTACAGATATCACGCCGGCTATCATTGTTTCGCGCGAAATGGATGTACCGAAAGAACTTATCGAAGCTTCAGAGCGTGAATCAGTTCCTGTGCTGCGTTCAAGCTTTAAAACAACGCGACTTTCCAGCCATTTAACGAATTTTCTTGAAAGCCGGCTAGCACCTACTACTGCCATGCACGGCGTATTAGTTGATATATACGGAATTGGTGTATTAATCATGGGGAAAAGCGGCGTTGGTAAAAGTGAAACAGCTCTAGAGCTTGTTAAGAGGGGACATCGTCTAGTAGCCGATGACTGTGTGGAAATCCGTCAAGAAGATCAAGACACGCTTGTAGGAAATGCGCCTGGTTTAATCGAGCATTTGCTTGAAATTCGAGGACTAGGGATCATCAATGTGATGACGCTATTCGGCGCAGGAGCTGTACGAAGCTATAAGCGAATTTCACTTGTTATTCAGTTAGAGACATGGGATCAGCAGAAACATTATGATCGCCTTGGTTTAGAAGAAGATAAAATGAAAATTATTGATACGGACGTTACAAAAATTACATTGCCAGTACGTCCGGGACGAAACTTAGCTGTTATCATTGAAGTGGCGGCAATGAACTTCCGCTTAAAGCGTATGGGTATTAACGCAGCAGAACAATTTTCCGCACGTCTAACAGATGTAATTGAAGAAGGAGATCGTGAAGATTTATAAGAAAGGGTGTTAACTTGTGGAAGCAACTATTCAGCCGTTAGATCGCGTGTTCCTTGAAATTGGCCCTCTAACGGTCTACTGGTACGGCGTAATTATCGGTGTAGGTGTTCTATTAGGTCTTTATATTGCGACAAGAGAAAGCGTAAGAAGAGGCTTATCAAAAGATACATTTGTTGATCTCATCTTATTTGCTGTGCCAATAGCTATTATTTGTGCACGAATTTATTATGTATCCTTTGAATGGGGATACTATTCAAAGCATTTAAATGAAATACCTCAGATTTGGCAAGGTGGGATTGCCATTCATGGTGGCTTAATCGGAGGCGTATTAACTGCCATTGTATATTCGAAAGTAAAAAAGATTTCATTTTGGAAGTTGGCTGATATTGCTGCGCCTAGTTTAATCCTTGGCCAAGCCATTGGGCGCTGGGGCAACTTTATGAATCAAGAGGCACACGGGGGGCCGGTTACCCGTGCTTTTTTAGAAGGGTTGCACCTTCCAAATTTTATTATTAACCAAATGTATATTAACGGTACATATTACCATCCTACGTTTTTATACGAATCATTATGGGATTTTGCAGGATTTATCCTGTTGATGGTACTTCGCCGCACCAGTCTGCGAAAAGGAGAAATTTTCTTATCTTATTTAATCTGGTACTCAGTTGGCCGCTTCTTTGTAGAAGGGCTTCGCACGGATAGTTTAATGCTGACGCATACACTCAGAATCGCTCAAGTTGTTTCACTTGTACTGATTGTAATAGCCATTATTTTAATTATTGTCCGCCGCGTGACGGGAATGAGTAAACAGAAATACTTAGAGAATGAAGAAGCACAATCTAAGGCGTAAATGAAGAAAAGCTACAAGACTTATACAAACTTGATTTGACGCAAGGGAAGGAAATGAATAATGACGATTAATACGGTTTTGTTTGATTTAGACGGTACGTTAATTGATACCAATGAATTAATTATTGCCTCGTTTACTCATACGCTTAATCACTATTATCCTGAACAATATACTCGCGAAGATATTTTACAGTTTATGGGACCTCCTTTATACGACACGTTTGTAGAAATGGATAAAACGAAAGTAAACGAAATGATTGAGATGTATCGCACGCATAATCTAGCTAATCATGATTTGCTTGTTAAAGAATTTGAAGGCGTACTTGAAACAGTTAAATGGCTGCACGAGCAGAATTATAAATTAGGTATTGTCACAACAAAGCAAAGAAATACGGTCATGATGGGGCTTAAGTTAACAAAGTTAGACCAGTTCTTTGATACGATTGTCGCAATTGAAGACGTCACAAATGCAAAGCCGCATCCTGAGCCAGTAGAAAAAGCGCTGAAGCTGCTTAATGCTAAACCTGAAGAAGCGCTGATGGTGGGAGATAACCATCACGACATCGTTTCTGGCCAAAGAGCTTATACGAAAACAGCTGGAGTTGCTTGGAGTGCAAAAGGAAGAGATCATATCGCTTCTTATAATCCTGATATTATTTTAGAGAATATGACGGATTTAATTGATATATTAAAAGGAGAACGTCAGTGAGAAAAACGACGCGCTATCCGGTTAAAGGAGCTAATTCCCTTTGGCATGTCTATAAGACCGTGCCTTTTTGGAAAGTAGTGCGCAACTTCCTAATCATTCAATGCGCTCGCTATACGCCTTTTCTTTCGATGAAAAACTGGCTGTATAAAACGTGCTTAGGGATGAAAGTAGGACCTCAAACATCCTTTGCCCTTATGGTAATGCTCGATATTATGTTTCCTGAAAAAATACAAGTAGGACGCAATACGGTTATCGGATACAATACAACTATTCTCGCTCATGAATATCTGATAACGGAATATCGTCTTGGAGATGTCATCATTGGGGATGAAGTGATGATTGGAGCAAATAGCACCATCCTTCCAGGTGTAACAATCGGCAATGAAGCGGTTGTAGCGGCTGGAACGGTGGTTCATAAAGATGTAGCACCCGGTTTCTTTGTTGGAGGTAACCCTATGCGTGTCATCTATACAAAAGAAGAAATGGAAAAGCGCAGGGAAGCCGAACCTAAAGCCACAACTTAGCAAGAACTAAGCTGTGGCTTTTTTTGTAAATTTGAACAGCTGGCGGTTGACGGCTGACTTTATCGGGTGTAAACTATCAATAACTTTAATTTGTTATTTCGCTAATACATTAGCGTGATAAAGTGAAAACAACCTATCAATGGTTCCTTAATAGATAAAATCAAGCCTAAAGGACGTGTCGGAATGTCAAAGTTATTTATGTTTGAAAAACCCCTTGGAATGAGAGATACCCTGCCAGCTCTTTTTGAAAGAAAAAAACAAGTTCGCAATCAGCTGGCAGATGAAATCAGCAGCTGGGGCTATCAATATATGGCAACGCCTACTGTGGAATATTACGAGACGGTAGGAAGCGCATCAGCTATTTTAGATCAACAATTGTTTAAACTTTTAGATAAAGAAGGGCATACGCTTGTGCTGCGACCGGATGTAACAACGCCATTTGCACGTGTGGCCGCTTCAAAACTTTTAAATAATTCTCCTTTGCGCTTAGCTTATGAAGCAAATGTATTCCGAGCTCAGCAGCGTGAGGGCGGCCGCCCGGCGGAGTTTGAGCAAATAGGCGTGGAGCTAATTGGAGATGCTACGATGAGCAGCGATGCTGAAGTGATTGCTCTCATGATCGGCGCATTAAAAAGAGCGGGACTTAAATCATTTAAAGTGGCAATTGGCCACATCGGGTTTGTTAATTCACTTTTTTTAGAAATTGTCGGAAATGAAGAACGTGCTAACGTGCTTCGCCGCTTTTTATATGAGAAAAATTACGTGGGCTATCGTAATCATGTAAAAGATTTGAATCTATCTTCTATTGATAAACAGCGTCTCCTTCAGCTGCTTAACCTGCGCGGAGATGAAAAGAAGATTGAAGAAGCGGTTGAACTAGTTGAAAACGAAGGTGGCAAAAAAGCAGCCGGTGATTTGAAAAAGCTATGGAACATGCTTGATGCATACGGTGTAACGGATGAAATTAAAATTGATTTTAACTTAGTTAGTCATATGAGCTATTACACAGGTATTTTATTTGAAGTCTTTGCTGAAAACGTTGGTTTCCATATCGGTAATGGAGGACGTTATGACCAGCTTCTTGAAAAATTCGCGTCTAAAACACCAGCTACAGGATTTGGAATTCAGCTCGACCGCTTAATTGAAGCGCTGGGCGAAGAAGTATATGAGCCTTCAGCAGTATACGGCATATTATATAGCCAGGAGCGTTTAGATGAGGCATTAGCTTTAGCTGCTGAACAGCGCAAGCAAGGATACCGGGTAGTGACTCAGGAAATTGCAGGCGTTGATGATGTTGATGTATTTACTGCACAGTTTGAAGAAGTCACGTTTCTAATTGGAAAACGAGGCAAGGGGGGACAATAATGAGTGAACTATTAACAATTGCAATGCCAAAAGGACGTATTTTTGAAGAAGCAGCTGAACTTTTGCGTCAAGCAGACTTTCAATTGCCGCCAGAATTTGACGATTCGCGCAAGCTGATTGTAGACATTCCTGAAGAGAACATGCGCTTTATTTTAGCAAAACCAATGGACGTTACTACTTATGTAGAATACGGAGTAGCAGATCTTGGTATTGCAGGTAAAGACGTAATGTTAGAAGAAGAAAGAGATGTCTATGAGCTGTTGGATTTAAATATTAGTAAATGTCATCTGGCCGTTGCCGGTTTGCCTAATGCTAAAAAATCAGAAATTGCTCAAAAAGTGGCAACCAAATATCCAAATGTAGCATCTACTTATTTCAGGGAGCAAGGAGAGCAAGTAGAAATTATTAAATTGAATGGTTCCATTGAATTAGCGCCTTTAATCGGCCTGGCTGATCGGATCGTTGATATTGTATCAACAGGACAAACACTAAAAGAGAACGGACTTGTTGAATTAGAGCACATTGAAGATATTACATCGCGTTTGATTGTGAACCCTGTGAGCTATCGTTTAAAAGACGAACGAATTGATGATTTAGTGAATCGTTTAGCCCAAGTGGTTCAACCTGTATAAAAGAGGTGACATACATTGAAAATTACACGTGTAACAGAACAAGTGAGCTTAAAACGTACGATTGATCAAGGGACGAGTGCTCAAAGAGAAATTGTCGTAAATATTTTAAAGCAGGTGCAAGAGCAAAAAGACGAAGCTTTAAAAAGATACACAGCCAAATTTGACGGCGTTGAGCTTTCTTCTTTACTTGTGACGGAACAAGAAAAGAAGCGTGCTTATGAGCTGGTTGATGTAGACATGCTGTCAATCATTCGTGAAGCGGCTGACAACATTCGTGATTACCACGAAAGAATGGTCGAGCAGTCTTGGATGACAACAAAAGAAGACGGCACCATTTTAGGGCAGAAAGTAACGCCTTTAGATGCAGTAGGTGTTTATGTACCGGGAGGCCTTGCGGCGTATCCTTCTTCCGTTTTAATGAATGTCATTCCTGCTCAAGTGGCAGGGGTAAAACGTATTGTGATGGTTTCACCTCCAGGAAAAGACGGCGCGCTGCCTGCTGGAGTAGTGGTAGCAGCGAATGAGCTTGGGGTCGAAGAGATTTATAAAGTAGGTGGAGCTCAAGCGATAGGAGCACTTGCCTATGGAACAGAAACAATTAAACCCGTCGATAAAATTGTAGGTCCTGGTAATATCTTTGTTGCATTAGCGAAAAGAGAAGTATATGGATTAGTAGACATTGACTCAATTGCTGGACCTAGTGAAATTGTCGTACTAGCAGACGAAACGGCTAAGCCGAACGAAGTGGCAGCTGATTTATTATCTCAAGCAGAACATGACAAATTAGCTTCAAGCATTTTAGTAACGCCTTCTATGAAATTAGCCGAAGCTGTTAAAGAAGAAGTGGAAAGACAAGTGGAATCTCTACCTCGGAAAGAAATTGCAAAACCTTCTATTGATAACCATGGTGCTATTTATGTGACAGGGTCATTAGAAGAAGCTGTTGAAGCTGTTAATCAATTAGCTCCTGAACATTTAGAAATTATGACTGAAAGTCCGCTTGAACTTTTAGGTTCCATTCGTCATGCCGGTGCTATTTTTTTAGGAAGATACAGCTCAGAACCTGTTGGCGATTATTTCGCGGGACCAAACCATGTTCTTCCAACCAATGGGACAGCAAAATTCTCAAGTCCTTTATCAGTTGATTCATTTGTGAAGAAGTCTAGTATCATTTCATACAGCCAACAAGCCCTGCAGAAAAATGTCTCGAAGATCGCAGCGTTTGCTCGTTTAGAAGGGCTAGAAGCTCATGCAAGGGCGGTTGAAGAACGCTTTAAAAAATAAGGTGGAGATTAAAAGAAAAGAGTAGAAATGTTCTTTTCTTTATCTATTACATGCACAGTTGAAAGGAGTTTCACAATGAGAGAGTCAAGTATTAAACGTACAACAAACGAAACGGATATTGCATTAGCGATTGGAATCGATGGAGAAGGAAAAGCGAGCATTGATACAGGCGTTCCTTTTTTAAATCATATGCTCGATTTATTTACAAAGCACGGACAGTTTAACCTTGATGTAAAAGCAGATGGGGACACGGAGATTGATGATCACCATACAACGGAAGATATCGGTATTTGCCTTGGTCAAACGTTCAAAGAAGCGCTCGGTGATAAAAAAGGAATTAAACGCTATGGAAATGCTTTTGTACCAATGGATGATGCGTTGGCTCAAGTGGTAGTAGATTTAAGCAATCGTCCTCATTTTGAATTTAAAGGTGACATTCCCGCGTCGCGCGTCGGTACATTTGATACAGAGCTTGTGTATGAATTTTTATGGAAATTTGCATTAGAATCTCGCATGAATGTACATGTAATTGTACACTACGGCAAAAATACACACCACATTATTGAAGCGGTGTTTAAGGCTTTAGCACGTGCTTTGGACGAAGCGACAACGATTGATCCGCGTGTCAAAGGTGTGCCTTCGACGAAAGGGATGTTGTAAATGATTGGAATTATCGACTATGGGATGGGCAACTTATACAGCGTAAGTAAAGCTCTTGAACGATTAAACTATGATTATATTATCTCGGCAGATCCTGCTGAGCTAAGAAAGGCAAAAGGGCTGATTCTTCCTGGAGTTGGAGCATTCAAAGATGCTATGGAACAGCTGAATCAAACAAAGCTGACGGACTTTATTAAAGAAGAAGTAGCAAAAGGAATGCCTTTGCTTGGAATTTGTTTAGGTATGCAGCTTTTATTTGAAGAAAGCGATGAAAACGGCGTAACAAAAGGGCTGGAACTGTTAAAAGGGAGAGTCGAGCGTATTCCCGGCATTACTGCTGAAGGACAGACATATAAAGTTCCGCACATGGGCTGGAACTCTTTAAATTTTCATCAGCCGTCTGCTCTGCTTGATGGAATCAGTGAAGGTCACGTGTACTTTGTTCACTCTTATTACGTAAAAACAAATGACCAAGCCGTGCTTTTAGCAACAAGTCCTTATGATGTTGAAGTTCCAGCAGTTGTTGGAAAAGAACACGTATTTGGCACTCAATTCCACCCTGAAAAAAGCAGTGCAATCGGAATGCAAATGCTGCAAAATTATGCAAACTTCGTAGAGAAAAGGAGCCCATCGTATGAGCAAATTTGAAATATATCCAGCCATTGATATGCGCGGAGGAAAGTGCGTCCGTTTGCTTCAAGGAGATTACACAAAAGAAACGGTGTACGGAGATTCTCCGGTAGATATGGCCACACAATTCGCAAGTGAAGGCGCTCAGTGGATTCACATGGTTGATTTAGACGGCGCAAAAGCGGCCAAGCGCGTAAATGATGAATTTGTGCTAGGCGTGAAAAAGAAATTAAATGTACGTGTGCAAATTGGAGGAGGCATTCGCTCAGAAGCTGATGTTGCTTACTATTTAGAAAGCGGAATTGACCGCGTTATTTTAGGAAGTGCAGCTATTTCTAATCCTGAATTTGTGAAAAAAATGCTGAAGGAATATGGTGCACGTATTGCTATTGGTATTGATGCACGTGACGGCTATGTTGCGACGGAAGGCTGGGTGGAAACATCTACAATCAAAGCGACAGAACTAGGAAAAGAATTGGCTAATGCTGGTGCGGAAACATTTATTTTCACGGATATTTCTACTGATGGCATGCTGTCTGGTCCTAATGTGGAAGGAATTGTTGAAATGGCTAAGGCTACTGGAAAAGGTGTGATTGCATCAGGGGGAGTTAGTAAACTTGCTGATCTAGATGCACTAAAGAAGTATGAAGCTGACGGCGTTATTGGTGCGATTGTAGGGAAAGCACTTTATACAAATAAGTTTACAGTAGCTGAAGCACTTCAAGAGGTGAAAGCGTAATGATTACAAAACGAATCATTCCTTGTTTAGATGTAAAGGACGGCCGTGTGGTAAAAGGAGTTCAGTTTGTGGAACTTCGAGATGCAGGAGATCCTGTAGAGTTGGCGAAGTTTTACGATGAAGAAGGCGCAGACGAATTAGTCTTTTTGGATATTTCTGCTTCTCATGAAGGACGCAAAACGATGGTACATGTTGTAGAAGAAGTAGCATCTCAGCTAGCGATTCCTTTTACGGTGGGCGGAGGAATTAATGCATTAGAAGATATGAAGAGAATGCTTCGTGCTGGTGCAGACAAAGTGTCATTAAATACAGCGGCCGTACTCAATCCAGCACTCATTACAGAAGGGTCTGACTTTTTTGGAGCTCAGTGTATTGTGGTAGCCATCGATGCTAAGTACGATAAAAGTTTACAATCATGGCGAGTCTATACACACGGAGGCCGCAACGCAACGGACTGGGAAGTAATCGACTGGGCAAGAGAAGCAGTGAAGCGCGGTGCGGGTGAGATCTTGTTAACGAGTATGGATAAAGACGGCGAAAAGTCAGGGTTTGATTTAGCATTAACCAAAGCAGTTAGCCAAGCAGTGAGCGTTCCTGTTATTGCTTCTGGCGGAGCAGGAAATGGTCAAGATTTTGTCGATGCGTTTGAAAAAGGAGAAGCTGACGCGGCTTTGGCGGCTTCGATCTTTCACTATAAAGAAACATCTGTAAAAGAAATTAAAAGCTATGCAAAACAACAAGGAGTGAGCATTCGATGACGATTGAAAACATTAAATTCAACAGTGATGGACTTGTACCGGCTATTGTACAAGATGCTGTGAGCAAAGAAGTTTTAACATTGGCTTATATGAACGAAGAATCACTTCAAAAATCAATTGATACACGTGAAACATGGTTTTACAGCCGTTCTCGACAAGAGTTGTGGCACAAGGGCGCAACCTCGGGAAACACACAAAAGATTGTAAGCATGGCATATGACTGTGATGCTGATTCTCTGGTTGTAAAGGTGGAGCCTCAAGGTCCTGCTTGTCATACGGGGGCTTACAGCTGCTTTAATGAAACAATTCTTGGTGAAAATAAACAAAATGATAATCGGTTTGCTATTATTAATGAGCTAGAAGAAGTAATCGCTAAGCGTGAAGCTGAAATGCCAGAAGGAGCTTATACGACGTACTTGTTTGATAAAGGCGTAGATAAAATCCTCAAAAAAGTAGGAGAAGAAGCTGGTGAAGTCATTATTGCAGCAAAAAATCGTGACCATGATGAGCTGAAGTGGGAAGTTGCAGATTTATTGTACCACGTACTTGTTTTACTTCGTGAGCAAAAGCTGCCTTTAGACGATGTCCTATCAGTATTAAAAGAGCGTCACTCTAGCTAATAGCTACATAGTGAAAAGAGAGAAGGAGTTGTCTCATTTTAGATAAAAGAGGCAAAACCTTCTCTTATTTGCGTCAAGAAACGACTGCTTGCAGGCTCCTTTTTTGAATAGAGGTATTAAACTTCTTGGCAAATGTGATATACTACGAACGTCGAAATTATCAACTTATTTGGAGGGCTTAATGGAAAAACACTCAAAAGTAATTCAAAAAATGGCACAAGTAATTCCATTTTCGCAAACGGGTGACTTCTATTTCGAAAAAGCGCTGCAGGCGTTTGAAGAAGAGGAGTCGGATAAAGCGCTCAAGTATTTAACGCGTGCAAACAAAGAAAATGCCCGTAATCCACAGCTTCTTACAAATGTTGGAGTAGCTTTAACGGAGCGGGGAGATTATCAAGATGCCAACGAGCTTTTTCTCCATGTGATTCATCATATGGACGATACATTAGGAAGCTGTTACTACTATATAGCTAACAGCTATGCGCATCTTGGACTGTTTGAAGAATCAAAAAAATACGCGATGTATTACATTGAGCATTTTCCAAATGGTGACCTCTTTCGATCGGCTACAGATCTGTTAGATTTACTATCAATTGATGTGGATGAAGAAGATGAAGAGCCTAAAAATCAGCTAGGCGACATGCTGATTATAAAACAAGAACAAGCAAAGAGACTGCTTGAAGCAACGGATTTTGAAGAAGCAGTGGATTTGTTAACTGAAATAATTGATGAGTATCCAGAATTCTGGTCTGCATATAATAATTTAGCGTTAGCTTATTTTTATTTAAATAAAATTGATGAGGCAATGGATTTGCTGAATGAAGTATTGGAGAAAAACCCTGGAAATCTTCATGCGTTATGCAATCAGCTGATTTTCTATTATTATTGCCATAAGCATAAAGAAGTTGAGGAGCTTACAGACGGGCTTAGCCGCGTTTATCCAATGTCATTTGAACACCGCTATAAGCTTGGAGCAACATTTGCATTGATTGGTCAATACAAACTATCATACAGATGGTTAAAAAAGCTTTATACACAAGGATTTCAAGGAGACAACTCATTTCATTATTGGCTCTCATATGCTTCTTACTATACCGGGCGTGAAGCGTTCGCTAAAGAAATGTGGAAGCTGGCATTGGAAGACGTTCCTGATAAAGAAGGAGAGGAGCCTTGGCGCATCAGTCAAAAAGCTGCGAAGGTTTTTCAATCGAAAGTGGATATTACAGCGAAAAAGAAATGTGCAACAAAAAATGTTCATGATCAGCTTTACAGCCTGTATATGGCGAAGAAGCTTCCTGAACAACAGCGTCTGCTTCTTTTAGAAGAAATCAAGTCGTCCATACATATGAGTACACTTTTAGATGAAGTATATACGTATGTATGGCAGGATAAACACCATGTGATTTTTGAGGTGGCAGATGTTATTGAACTGGAGATGGAATCGCAGACTGAAAGTGATATCCAGGATCTTTTAAGCTTTTGGTTTTATGTATATGTACAGGTATATAAACAATCCTATGATTTTCAGCATGTGAACGTAAATGCATGGGCCGCAGCCGTCACATATATATGGGCGAAAGAACAAAACCAGTCTATTACTCAAGCCGATGCGGCAAAACAATATTCCATTTCCGCTGCAACAGTGAGAAAGTACAGTAAAATTGTGAATACGTTATTAAATTGAGCAAAAAAATAGACGATAATAGGAAGAACATATTAGGATAGTGGTAACGAAATAATTATCCATAAATTTGGAATCAACTACGAAGGAATTTCCTAAAAGGAGTGTAAAGCGATGACAGAAGAAAAAATTTATGATGTCATTATTATTGGGGCAGGCCCAGCAGGTATGACTGCTGCTGTATATACATCTCGTGCAGATTTATCAACATTAATGATTGAACGCGGAATTCCAGGCGGTCAAATGGCTAATACGGAAGATGTAGAAAACTATCCAGGTTATGATCATATCCTTGGTCCTGACCTTTCTAACAAAATGTTTGAGCATGCAAAAAAATTCGGTGCGGAATATGCGTACGGTGATATTAAAGAAATCATCGACGGAGAAGAATACAAGACAGTTCGTGCAGGCAGCAAAGAATATAAAACACGTTCAGTAATCGTTGCTACTGGTGCTGAATATAAAAAATTAGGTGCGCCAGGAGAAAAAGAACTAGGCGGCCGCGGCGTATCTTATTGTGCTGTATGTGACGGTGCATTCTTTAAAGGTAAAGAGCTAGTCGTTGTAGGCGGTGGAGACTCTGCGGTTGAAGAAGGCGTATATTTAACACGCTTCGCAACAAAAGTAACAATTATTCACCGACGCGATGAGCTTCGTGCGCAAAAAATCCTACAGCAGCGTGCATTTGATAACGAAAAAGTTGATTTTATTTGGAATACAACGGTCAAAGAAGTAAAAGAAAAAGACGGTAAAGTAGGCAGCGTAACGTTAGTAGACACAAAAACAGGTGAAGAGCGCGAGTTTGGTGCGGACGGCGTATTCATTTATGTTGGAATGGTTCCACTAACAAAACCATTCGAAAGCCTAAACATCACGAATAAAGAAGGATATATTGAAACGAACGAGCAAATGGAAACAAAAGTACCAGGTGTGTTCGCAGCTGGAGACGTTCGTGAAAAGGCTCTTCGTCAAATTGTAACAGCTACAGGCGATGGCAGCATTGCTGCTCAAGCGGCTCAGCACTATGTAGAAGAGTTAAAAGAAAAGTTAAAAGCTATTCAGCAATAAGGCTGAAATCAATCTTTTACAAAACGTAATTCGGTTTTAACTGTTCTGTAACACCTGTGAAACATTGATGGGGTACTATATAGATAGTAATTGACCCCCTTTTATAAAATATATATATGTCGGGCATAGGACGTGTTCCTATGCCTCTTTTTTGTGACTATAACAGATTGAATTTACGTATATAACAGCAATGGATTATTTTCAGAAAATTTAGTAATAGTTAGTTCATCTCCGTTGTGAGAGAAGTTTGTTTCGTAGTATAATAAAAGAAAATGTCAGTATACATATGATGAGGTGGAAAACATGCAAAGGGTCACAAATTGTGTATTAATGAAAGATGATAAAGTATTGTTGCTTCAAAAGCCACGACGAAACTGGTGGGTGGCCCCGGGTGGGAAAATGGAGCAAGGAGAATCTGTAAAAGACTCTGTTGTAAGAGAATTTCGTGAAGAAACGGGAATTTATTTGAAAAATCCCACTGTAAAAGGTATCTTTACTTTTACGATGAAAGAAAACGATCAAATTTCATCTGAATGGATGATGTTTACTTTTTTTGCTACAGATTTTGATGGGACAAATGTGCTAGAATCAGAAGAAGGCAAACTCGGTTGGCATAATTTGAGTGAAGTAAGTGAATTGCCGATGGCACCGGGAGATCATCACATTATCGATTATGTAGCAAAAGGGTCGGGTGTTATTTATGGCAACTTTACGTATACAACAGATTTCGAGTTATTATCTTATCGAATTGATCCTTGTTAATGATAAATAGACATGTATGCATAGATTGAGGGGGATGGAAAATGAGTACTGGGTCTGTAAGCGATATTCAATTAGTGATTATTACTGGAATGTCAGGTGCAGGAAAAACAGTAGCAATTCAGAGTTTTGAAGATTTAGGGTTCTTTTGTGTAGATAATTTACCCCCTACATTGCTACCGAAATTTTTAGAACTCATGAAAGAGTCAGGGAATAAAATGAATAAAGTTGCTCTTGTTATGGACTTGCGAGGCAGAGAGTTTTTTGAAAGCTTGTTTGAAGCATTAGATAACATGAGTGAAACAACGTGGGTCACGCCACAAATTTTATTTTTAGATGCAAAAGATTCTGTATTGGTGACGCGCTATAAAGAAACGAGACGTTCACATCCGCTAGCTCCTTCGGGTTTACCTTTAGAAGGAATTGGTATGGAACGTGAGCTTCTTGAGGAGTTAAAGGGAAGAGCTCAGCTTATTTATGAGACGTCAGAGTTAAAACCAAGAGAGCTTAGAGAGAAAATTTTAACTCAGTTTTCGTCGCACGCTTCACAGGTTTTTACTGTTAATGTGATGTCGTTTGGTTTTAAATATGGTGTGCCTATTGACGCTGATTTAGTCTTTGATGTGCGCTTTTTGCCAAACCCTCACTACATTGACCATATGCGTCCTAAAACGGGGCTTGAAGAAGAGGTTTCTTCTTACGTATTAAAATGGACGGAAACTCAAAAGTTCATTGAAAAAGTAGTAGACTTACTTTCGTTTATGCTTCCACAGTACAAGCGAGAAGGTAAAAGCCAGCTGGTCATTGCTATAGGCTGCACAGGCGGACAGCATCGCTCCGTCACACTAGCTGAATATTTAGGTCACCATTTCCAGAATGAATACAAAACTCATATTTCTCATCGTGACATTGAGAGGAGAAAGGAAAATCATAGATGAGCAGTGAACAGCTTCCAAAAGTTGTCGTCATTGGGGGAGGAACGGGTTTACCAGTGCTGTTAAGAGGGTTGAAGGAATACCCTCTTGATCTTACAGCCATTGTAACCGTAGCAGACGACGGGGGAAGTTCTGGCCGATTGCGCGATGAACTTGAAATCCCTGCTCCTGGTGATATTCGAAATGTGCTAGTTGCTTTATCTGATGTAGAGCCACTAGTTGAAGAGCTTTTTCAGCATCGATTTGATACAGGAAATGAGCTTACAGGCCATTCTCTTGGCAATTTGTTGCTTGCAGCTATGACGTCTATTACTGGCGATTTTGTGCATGCTATACGAGAAATGAGCAAAGTACTAAACGTCAGAGGGAAAGTACTTCCAGCAGCTAATCAAAGTGTTGTGCTGCATGCGGAGATGCAAGATGGATCCATCGTAACAGGTGAATCTAAAATTCCAGAAGTTAATAAAAAAATTAATAAAGTATTTTTATCGCCCGCTGATGTGAAACCGCTTGTCGAGACAATAAAAGCGATTCGACGCGCTGATTTAATTGTGTTGGGGCCCGGAAGTCTTTATACAAGTATTTTGCCGAATTTACTGGTGCAGGATATTTGTAACGAGCTTTGTTCGACAAAAGCAAAGAAAGTGTACGTATGCAACGTGATGACGCAGCCGGGTGAGACATTAGGCTTTAAGGCAAGTGATCATATTAAAGCGCTTTACAATCATATGCCGTGTGCATTTTTAGATGCGATTATCGTCAATAATGCACCTATTCCAGCACCTTTGAAAAAGAAATATCAAGTAGAGCAGGCTCAGCCTGTAGAATATGATCGTGAAGTATTGCTAAAGTTAGGGTTAGAAGTGATTGAAGATCAAATTATTCAGTATGACGGCAGCGTAATTAGGCATGATACAAAAAAAGTAGCAAAGCTTGTGTATTCTATGCTGACATCGCTGCAAGGTAAAGCGAATACGGGTGTTTAACACTATTTCCGTATGTAGATTGGAGGTGAAGTTATGTCATTTGCATCAGAAACAAAAAAAGAGTTAACGAATTTAGAAGTCAAAGATTGCTGTGCAAAAGCAGAGCTTTCTGCATTAATTCGAATGAATGGTTCACTTTCTTTTTCAAATAAAAAATTCACGGTTGATGTTCAAACAGAAAACGCAGCGATTGCTCGGCGCATTTATGTCCTGCTTAAGAAAAATTATGATGTGTCAGTAGAACTGCTTGTGCGTAAGAAAATGCGGTTGAAGAAAAACAATGTGTATATTGTTCGATTAGTAGAAAAAACGAGAATGCTTTTGGAAGACTTAAAAATTGTAGAAGAAGGGTTCACGTTTACACATCGTATTTCACCAGAGCTAGTACAAAAAAAATGCTGTAAGCGATCCTACTTAAGAGGCGCATTTTTAGCCGGCGGTTCTATTAATAACCCAGAGACATCATCGTACCATCTTGAAATCTTTTCATTGTATGAAGAGCACAACGAAGCTTTATGCAATTTAATGAACGAATTTCAATTGAATAGTAAAACATTAGAACGGAAAAAAGGCTATATTAACTATTTAAAAGAAGCTGAAAAAATTACGGAGTTTCTAAATATCATTGGAGCCCATAACGCTCTTTTACGGTTTGAGGATGTAAGAATCGTCCGAGATATGCGAAATTCCGTTAATCGCTTAGTTAATTGTGAAACAGCTAACTTAAATAAAACGATCGGAGCGGCTATTCGTCAAGTGGAAAACATTCGTTATATTGATGAAACAGCTGGATTAGACATCTTACCAGAAAAGCTAAGAGAAATTGCTCGTTTACGTGTGGAATACCAAGACGTTACGTTAAAGGAGCTTGGTGAGATGGTATCTGGAGGTCAAATTAGCAAATCGGGCATTAACCATCGGTTGCGTAAAATTGACCAAATAGCAGACAAGCTTCGCGCCGGTCAGCCAGTCACATAAGGGGAATTGCAAGGGGGAGGATTTTATCATGGAAAAACAAGTAGAAGTAAAATTAAAAACGGGATTACAAGCTCGTGTTGCGGCACTGTTTGTGCAAGAAGCAACTCGTTTTACATCTGATGTGTACTTGAAGAAAGATGAGAAAGTAGTCAACGCTAAGAGTATCATGGGGTTAATGAGCTTAGCGATTAATAATGGTTCTCTCATTACGCTCATTGTTGAAGGGGTAGATGAAAAAGAAGCAATGGATGCGTTAGTAGCTTACGTAGAGAACGATGCATAAAAAAGCCTTTCCCGCTGCGGGAAAGGCTTTTTTTTATTTAGGGTCGTTTTCTAATACTTTGTCAATTAGACCGTATTCTAAAGCGCGTTCAGCAGTCATGAAATTATCACGATCTGTATCACGTTGTAGCACTTCTAACGGTTGACCTGTACGCTCAGCTAAAATTGAATTTAGTTTTTCGCGTAAGAATAGAATACGTTTTGCCGCAATTTCGATTTCAGTAGCTTGTCCTTGAGCACCACCAAGAGGTTGATGAATCATTACTTCGCTGTTTGGAAGAGCAAAACGTTTGCCCTTTTCACCAGCAGCCAGTAAGAAAGCGCCCATTGATGCAGCCATACCGATGCAAATTGTAGAAACTTTTGGCTTAATAAATTGCATCGTATCGTAGATAGCCATTCCAGCTGTAATAGAGCCACCTGGACTGTTGATATAAAGTGAGATATCTTTTTCTGGGTCTTCAGCAGCTAAGAATAGAAGCTGAGAAACGATTGAGTTAGCTACATTATCGTCGATAGCACTACCTAAAATAATAATGCGGTCTTTTAATAAACGTGAATAAATGTCATAAGCACGTTCACCACGGTTTGTTTGTTCAATAACTGTAGGAATTAAGTTCATATTAAATTCCTCCTTAACAAGAATAATTTGTTATGTACCTATAATACACGTATGGTCAATAAAGGTCAAACAAAAGAACCTCTACTACACATATTCGCTTAAAAGACTATGTATTCCTCTTTGACATTATTAAAATTTTTCCCCCTTCTAAAAAAAATAAACGTAGTATTCTATTGAAAAGAGAAGTTTTCTCTCCTATAATGGAAGTTGTGACAAATATGCCCTCGTAGTGTAGTGGATAGCACAAGAGATTCCGGTTCTCTTAGGGTGGGTTCGAATCCTGTCGAGGGCGTCTTAAAACGTTGCGGATTACGCAACGTTTTTTATTTTGAGCAAAAAGGCTCATATTCTCAAAAAATAATATTTATTTTTCTCCTCTAACCCTTTATACGCGCAAAGAAGCAAGAAATTAATTCCATTGTACCGGTTGCAGAATTTGTCAGAATACTATAAAACAGTATATAAGGAAAAGAAACACCGAGGAGGAATAAATATGAAATATGTGAACAAACTTTTCATTGTCAGTGCATCGGTAGCACTATTGCTGTCTGCATGCGGGACGAACGAAGATTCTGCTCAGCCGAAGTCTAATGATCAAGCAGAGAATGTTCAGCAAGATAAGGCTTCTAAATCTGATCAAACATCAGGCGCTGCAAAAGAAGATTCGAAAAAAGATGCGGATTCTTCCGAGGCCTCAGCCAAACCTTCAGGAAGTCAATCATCAACTAGCGAAACAGCGGAAGATGGACAGTCAACGTCTTCTTCAGAAACAAGACTAACAAAAAGCCCAGAACAAGATTATTCTATTCAAGTAATGGACGGCTATAAACTAACGGGTGAAGAACCAGGAAAAGATGCGTTAGTATTAACTTCAGATGATTCTCAATTTATGCGTATTGAAATGCTTTCATCAGAAGCATCGATGGATGACGCTGCTCAATCTGTTAAACAAACGGCAACAGCAGTTAATAAAAATGCAGCAGAGAAAAAGAATCTTGAAGAGAACGGAATCTTCAAAGATTCTGTTTGGTATGAAGCCACATCTGGCGATCATACGGTAAACGCCGTGCTGGTTAAAGGAAAGAAACCGATGAAGCTAACCATCTTCACGAAAAATGACGAAGAAAACTTGGACAAGTTTATGCAAATGGCACAAACCATTCAATAAGCAATTTTTCTATATATTATACACATGCAGAAAATTCGACATGACGAAGAAAACGTCATGTCGGATTATTACTCGGATCATGGGGTTGGTGCGAATTATAATGAAAAGTTATAAAGGTGCATAGCTCTATTACTTTTTTGATGGTTAGTAATTAAAAATAGGATGAACCGCTTCGTTAACAAAGGTTGACGAAGATTTTTTGATGAAAAAATTACATATAAAAAATAGTTACATGCTCTTTGAAAGCGTTTTTATAGTAAAATAGATGAAGGGGAGGGGAGAAATAATGGAGATTGGATTATTTCAGCAGCAGTCGTTAAAGCTGACGATGTCAAAAGAATTATCACAAGCTATTTCTCTTTTACAATATTCATCGATGGATATTGTAGCGTTTTTACATGAGCAGGCGCTTCAAAATCCGCTTATAGATTTTTCAGAGCTGCCCGTCTATACATCTCACAATCAAAAAAATCATGCAACTTCTGATTCAACAGATTATATGAGCAGTATACCAGCTCCTAAAGAAACGCTGTACGAACATTTAATGAATCAATCCGCATTATTAAAGTTAGATGAATGTGAGCAGGCAGCCGTTGAATTTGTTATTAATAGCCTGGATGATGCTGGCTATTTGCACGATGAGTTAATCATACTTGCTAACCAGCTTGGCCAAGATCAGGAGCAGGTTGAAAAGGCCCTCCAGCTTGTGCAGCAGATGGACCCAGCAGGAGTAGGGGCGAGAAGTTTACAAGAGTGCTTAATGCTTCAATTAAAAAGAAGTAATCAATGGACAGAAAAAATAGAGCAAATTTTGACACATCATTTTGAGGAATTTGCGTATAAAAAATGGATGAAAATCTCAAAGTTATGTCAAATCTCACTTGAAGCTCTTCAACAATTACATGAACAGATTAAAAAATTAAATCCTCGTCCTGGATCATTTTATATGAAGTCCAATGAACGATTCATTGTACCGGATTTTATTGTAAAAATTGAAGATGGAAATGTCGTTGCTTATGCAAATGAGGATTTGGAACCACGCCTTTCAGTGAATGAACAATACAAACTTCAGCTGAAAAACAGGCAAAACCAAGAAATGTTTTCTTATTTACAAGAGAAATATCGTGAATTTCAATGGATTATGAAAAGTTTACACACACGCAAAGATACATTAAACGCATTAATGAATACCTTACTTGTTGAACAAGAAGCATTTTTTAAAAAGGGTCCTTCGTATTTGAAACCCTTAACAATGAAGGAAGTAGCGGAACAAACCTCCGTGCATGAATCGACGATTAGCCGTGCTACTCGGCACAAATATATTCAAACGCCTTTTGGCACCTTTTCAATGAAATCTTTTTTCTCAACTAGTATTCAACTGGGCAACAACGAAGCGACTTCTACAACTCACGTAAAAGAACTGCTTAAAAAGCTAGTATCAGAAGAAAACAAACAGCGTCCGCTTTCTGATCAGCAGTTGGCTAACGTCTTACAAAGCAATTATAACGTTACTATTTCAAGAAGAACGGTAGCCAAATATCGAGATCAATTAAACGTTCTACCATCCAGTCAACGAAAACTTTTTGTCACGCAGTAAAGGAGTGGGAATGTGGAAGTCGTACTGTATACCAAAAATAGCTGTCATTTATGCGATGATGCAAAGAAGCTGCTTGCAGAGCTGCAGTCGGAGTTTCCCTTTCAGCTTATTGAACGAGATATTTATAAAAACGATGAGTGGCTGGAAAAGTATCATCTTACGATTCCTGTAGTAGAAATGGACGGAGAAGAAGTGGAATATGGAAAAATAACAGGTATTCCATTAAGAAAACGCTTACTTTTAAAAATAGGCAACACATGAGTTGAATAAAGGATTCACTCCTGTTAGAATAGATTTTGTAGCAGGGTGAATTTTTTTTGCGCAAGGTGGGACATAATATGTCTATACGGGACAAAATGTGTCCAGCGAGTTTATGCCTTAAGGGGATTTTAACATGCGTTCTTTAATAGAAGTACAACGAAAATTATTACCTGAACTTCTCTCAGTTATGCAAAAGCGCTATCAAATCTTGCAATACATACGTTTAATGCAGCCGATTGGCCGCAGAAACTTAGCTGTAAGCCTTGGGCTAACAGAGCGTGTGTTACGAAGCGAAGTAACATTCTTAAAAGAACAAGATTTGATTGACATTTACCCTAGTGGAATGACGCTTACAAATGAGGGAGAGCTCCTTCTGGCTGAATTAGAAGAAGTAATGAAGGAAGTTTCAGGACTTCGGTTATTGGAAACAACATTAAAAGAGGCGTTTTCTTTATCAGAAGTTGTTGTTGTATCTGGAGATAGTGATCAGTCTCCTTGGGTCAAAAATGAAATGGGTCGAGCATCTGTTTCGTGTATCAAGGAGCGCCTTGTTGGTAAAAAAAATACCGTTGCTGTTACAGGTGGTACGACGCTTGCCGCCGTTGCCGAAATGATGACACCTGATTTAAAACACCCTGATGTACTTTTTGTACCTGCTCGCGGAGGGCTAGGTGAAAATGTACAAAACCAAGCAAATACGATTTGTGCTAAGATGGCTGAAAAGTCCATGAGTCACTATCGCTTGCTTCATGTTCCAGATCAGCTTAGTGATGAAGCATACCGATCCATTATCGGTGAACCATCTATTAAAGACATGCTTCATTTAATTAAGTCCGCTGGTATGGTTGTTCACGGAATAGGAGACGCTATGACAATGGCAGAACGCCGTAAAACACCACAAGCAGACTTAGAAAAAGTGAAAAATGGACATGCTGTAGGTGAGGCATTTGGATACTATTTTAATCATCAAGGCGAAGTTGTTCATAAAGTTAAAACAGTTGGCATACAACTCGATGATTTAAAGAACAATAAATGTGTTATTGCTGTTGCAGGAGGTTCATCAAAAGCAAAGGCAATTAAAGCGTTTATGCAACAAGCGCATGATTCGATTCTCATTACAGATGAAGGCGCCGCAAAAGAGTTAGTAAGGGATTTTAATTAATCCCTCATATAAAAAATACTTTTTACATTCAAGGAGGAAATACCCATGGCAGTAAAAATTGGTATTAACGGATTTGGTCGTATCGGCCGTAATGTATTCCGCGCAGCTTTAAAAAATGATAACGTTGAAGTAGTAGCAATCAACGACTTAACAGATGCTAACATGCTTGCTCACCTTTTAAAATATGATTCTGTACACGGAAAATTAGATGCAGAAGTAGTAGTAGATGGTAGCAACTTAGTAGTAAACGGTAAAACAATCGAAATCTCTGCTGAACGTGACCCAGCTCAATTATCTTGGGGCAAACAAGGCGTAGAAATCGTTGTTGAATCTACTGGATTCTTCACAAAACGCGCTGACGCTGCGAAACACTTAGAAGCAGGAGCTAAAAAAGTAATCATCTCTGCTCCAGCATCTGACGAAGATATCACAATCGTAATGGGTGTTAACGAAGACAAATACGATGCGGCTAACCACAACGTAATTTCAAACGCTTCTTGTACAACTAACTGCTTAGCGCCATTTGCTAAAGTGTTAAATGACAAGTTCGGTCTTAAACGCGGAATGATGACAACAGTTCACTCTTACACAAACGACCAACAAATCTTAGACTTACCACACAAAGATTACCGTCGTGCTCGTGCAGCTGCTGAAAACATCATCCCAACTTCAACTGGTGCTGCTAAAGCTGTATCTCTAGTATTACCTGAATTAAAAGGTAAATTAAACGGTGGAGCTATGCGTGTTCCAACTCCAAACGTTTCTTTAGTAGACTTAGTTGCTGAACTTGACAAAGAAGTAACGGTTGAAGATGTAAACAACGCTCTTAAAGAAGCTGCTGAAGGCGATCTTAAAGGCATCCTTGGTTACAGCGAAGAGCCACTAGTATCTGGTGACTACAATGGTAACATCAACTCTTCTACAATCGATGCATTATCTACAATGGTAATGGAAGGTAACATGGTTAAAGTTATCTCTTGGTACGATAACGAGAGCGGATATTCTAACCGTGTAGTAGACCTTGCTCAATACATCGCTGCTAAAGGACTATAAGAATAACTTAAAATTCGCTTCTATTTTATTCAATAAGACAGAAATCGACTAGACTTTCCTTTTTTATTGGATATCTGAAAATAGAACGACTATAATAAGACTTGCTAAGGAAGAGAGGGGCATACCCCCTCTTCCTTGATTTATGTATTGGCTTCTACATGAAAAAGCGTCATAAGCAGCTAACTGGAGTTTCACTTTATATAGAAAGGCGCCAATATATAAAATGAAATCTACGGTGGTTTGTGGATTGATGATTACATAGAAGCCTACTTGCTTAGTACCATAAATACTTAAGGAGGCCTTTTAACGATGAACAAAAAAACGTTGAAAGACATCGATGTAAAAGGAAAGCGAGTATTTTGTCGCGTAGACTTTAACGTACCAATGAAAGACGGAAAAGTAACAGACGAAACTCGTATTCGTGCAGCTATCCCTACTATTCAATATTTAGTAGAACAAGGTGCAAAAGTAATTTTAGCTAGCCATCTTGGACGTCCAAAAGGCGAAGTTGTTGAAGAGTTACGTCTAAATGCTGTTGCAGAACGTTTACAAGCTCTTCTTGGTAAAGACGTTGCAAAAGCTGACGAAGCTTTTGGTGAAGAAGTAAAGAAAACAATCGACGGCATGAGCGAAGGCGATGTTTTAGTACTTGAAAACGTACGTTTTTACCCAGGTGAAGAGAAAAACGATCCTGAATTAGCAAAAGCATTTGCTGAATTAGCAGACGTGTACGTAAACGATGCATTCGGTGCAGCTCACCGTGCGCATGCTTCAACAGAAGGAATTGCACAACATATTCCAGCAGTAGCAGGTTTCTTAATGGAAAAAGAGCTTGATGTGCTTTCAAAAGCATTATCAAACCCAGAACGTCCATTTACTGCAATCGTTGGTGGAGCAAAAGTTAAAGACAAAATCGGTGTAATTGACCACTTGCTTGATAAAGTAGATAACTTAATCATCGGTGGAGGACTTTCTTACACATTTATTAAGGCACTAGGCCATGAAGTAGGTAAATCACTTCTTGAAGAAGACAAGATTGAACTTGCAAAATCTTTCATGGAAAAAGCTAAGAAAAACGGAGTAAACTTCTACATGCCAGTGGACGTGGTAGTAGCAGATGACTTCTCAAATGATGCTAATATTCAAGTTGTATCAATTGAAGATATTCCAAGCGATTGGGAAGGCTTAGACGCAGGACCGAAAACGCGTGAAATCTATGCTGACGTAATCAAAAACTCTAAGTTAGTTATTTGGAATGGACCAATGGGTGTATTTGAATTAGATGCATTTGCTAACGGAACAAAAGCAGTAGCAGAAGCTTTAGCAGAAGCAACTGACACATATTCAGTAATCGGCGGAGGAGACTCTGCAGCAGCTGTTGAAAAATTCAACTTAGCTGATAAAATGAGCCATATTTCTACAGGTGGCGGTGCGTCACTAGAGTTTATGGAAGGTAAAGAACTTCCAGGCGTAGTTGCATTAAACGATAAGTAAGTTTATGTTTCAGTAAGACGGAGGACCGACCTGACGACTGATAATATAAAAAATTATCAAGCAGCGAAGATGGATGACCAAGAGATAAAAGGGACCGAATCACTTTTAACAGCACCCTCTTGGACATCTAACGCGTGAAGGGAAAACCCACAATAAACAAAGGACGGTGTTATACATGCGTAAACCAATTATTGCAGGAAACTGGAAAATGAACAAAGTACTTTCTGAAGCAACTAGCTTTGTTGAAGAAGTAAAAGGAGCAGTACCATCTCCTGAAAGCGTAGAATCAGTAGTATGTGCACCTGCACTATTTTTAGATCGTTTAGTAGAAGCGACTAAAGGCACAGACTTAAAAATTGGTGCACAAAACATGCACTTTGAAGAAAACGGTGCGTTCACTGGAGAAGTGAGCCCTGTTGCTTTAGCAGACTTAGGTGTGAACTATGTCATTTTAGGACACTCTGAGCGTCGTGAAATGTTTGCTGAAACGGACGAAACAGTAAACCAAAAAACAATTGCTGCATTCAAACACGGTTTAACACCAATCGTTTGCTGCGGTGAAACAAACGAAGAGTACGAACAAGATCAAACAAAAACAGTTGTAGCTAATCAAGTACAAAAAGCATTAGCTGGTCTAACTGATGAGCAAGTAAAACAAACGGTTATCGCATATGAGCCAATCTGGGCAATCGGTACAGGTAAATCTTCAACTGCTGAAGGTGCAAACGAAGTTTGTGCATACATCCGTAGCGTTGTTGCAGAACAATTCTCTCAAGATGTTGCAGATGCTGTACGTATTCAATACGGCGGTAGCGTAAAACCTGCTAATATCAAAGAATATATGTCTCAATCAGACATTGACGGAGCTTTAGTAGGTGGAGCAAGCTTAGAAGCAGATTCTTTCTTACAGCTTTTGGAGGCTGGTAAGTAATGAGTAAAAAGCCAGTAGCATTAATCATCTTAGATGGTTTTGCATTACGCGATGAAGATAAAGGTAATGCGGTAACACATGCAAAAAAACCAAACTTCGACCGTTTCTGGAACGAGTATCCTCATGCTACACTTCAGGCGTCTGGAGAAGCTGTAGGCTTACCAGAAGGCCAAATGGGTAACTCTGAAGTAGGTCACTTAAACATCGGCGCAGGCCGAATTGTGTACCAAAGCTTAACTCGTGTAAACGTAGCAATTCGTGAAGGCGAGTTTGAACAAAACGAAACGCTTCTAGCAGCTGTAAAGCACGCAAAAGAAAAGGGTACAAACCTTCATCTTTTCGGGCTTTTATCTGATGGCGGTGTACACAGTCATATCGAACATCTATATGCATTATTGCGTCTAGCTAAGAGTGAAGGCTTAGAAAAAGTCTACATTCATGGCTTCTTAGATGGTCGTGACGTAGCACCTCAATCTGCTGAAACGTATTTAAAAGAACTTAATGAAAAAATTGAAGAGTACGGCGTTGGTGAAATTGCAACACTTTCAGGACGTTACTACTCAATGGACCGCGACAAACGCTGGGAGCGTGTAGAGAAATCATACCGCGCAATGGTGTACGGCGAAGGTCCATCATATACAAGCGCTGAAGAGTGCGTAAAAGATTCGTATGAAAATGGAATCTATGACGAATTCGTTTTACCTTCTGTTATTACAAAAGAAGACGGATCGCCAGTTGCGACAATTCAAGACGAAGATGCAGTTATTTTCTACAACTTCCGTCCAGATCGCGCAATTCAAATTTCAAATACGTTCGCAAACGAAGATTTCCGTTCATTTGATCGCGGTGAAAAACATCCGAAAAACTTACATTTTGTATGTTTAACTCACTTCAGCGAAACAGTTGACGGATATGTAGCCTTTAAGCCAAATAACTTAGATAACACGCTTGGTGAAGTATTATCTCAAAATAACTTAAAGCAGCTTCGTATTGCCGAAACAGAAAAATATCCTCACGTAACGTTCTTTATGAGCGGTGGACGTGAAGCAGAGTTTCCTGGTGAAACACGTATCTTAATCGATTCACCAAAAGTAGCAACATATGACTTGAAACCTGAGATGAGTGCTTATGAAGTGACGGACGCGTTGCTTGCAGAAATCGAAGGCGATAAGCAAGACGCTATTTTATTAAACTTTGCAAATCCCGATATGGTTGGCCATTCAGGTATGTTAGAACCAACGGTAAAAGCGATTGAAACAGTAGATGAGTGCTTAGGCAAAATCGTAGATGCAATTTTAGCTAAAGGCGGTACAGCAATCATCACAGCAGACCATGGTAATGCTGATGAAGTGATTACGCTTGAAGGTAATCCAATGACGGCTCATACAACGAATCCTGTTCCAGTAATCGTAACCAAACAAGGCTTAGAGCTTCGTGAAGACGGTATTCTAGGAGATCTAGCTCCTACGATGCTTACTCTTCTAGATGTAGCACAGCCAAAAGAAATGACAGGTAAAACATTAATTAAATAATTAATTATAAAGGAGAGTTTTAAAATGCCAGCAATTCTTGACATTTATGCACGCGAAGTATTAGATTCTCGCGGTAACCCAACAGTTGAAGTTGAAGTATATACTGAATCAGGCGCTTTCGGACGCGCTTTAGTACCAAGTGGTGCTTCTACTGGTGAATACGAAGCAGTAGAATTACGCGATGGTGACAAATCTCGCTACCTAGGTAAAGGTGTATTAAAAGCAGTAGAAAACGTAAACGAAATTATCGCTCCTGAATTAGTAGGTATGGACGTAACTGATCAAATCGGTATCGACCGCCTTATGATTGAGCTAGATGGTACGGAAAACAAAGGTAAATTAGGTGCCAACGCTATTCTTGGTGTATCTATGGCAGTAGCTCACGCAGCAGCTGATTTCGTAGGTCTTCCATTATACCGTTACCTTGGTGGATTCAACGCTAAGCAATTACCAACTCCAATGATGAACATCATCAACGGTGGTTCTCATGCTGATAACAACGTTGACTTCCAAGAATTCATGATCTTACCTGTAGGAGCTCCTACATTCAAAGAAGCAATCCGTATGGGTGCTGAAGTATTCCACGCGTTAAAATCTGTTTTATCTGCTAAAGGTTTAAACACAGCTGTAGGTGACGAAGGTGGTTTCGCTCCTAACTTAGGTTCTAACCGTGAAGCATTAGAAGTAATCGTAGAAGCAATCACAAAAGCTGGTTACGAAGCTGGTAAAGACATCCAATTAGGTATGGACGTAGCTTCTTCTGAGTTCTTCAACAAAGAAACTGGTAAATATGATTTAGCAGGCGAAGGCCGTACAGGCGTAACTTCTGCTGAAATGGTAGATTTCTACGAGCAGTTAGTTAACGAATTCCCAATCGTTTCAATCGAAGACGGTTTAGACGAAAATGACTGGGATGGTCACAAGCTATTAACTGAGCGCATTGGCGGAAAAGTACAGCTTGTTGGTGACGATCTATTCGTAACAAACACGAAAAAACTTGCTCAAGGTATCGAACAAGGCGTAGGTAACTCTATCCTTATCAAAGTTAACCAAATCGGTACATTAACTGAAACGTTCGAAGCTATCGAAATGGCTAAACGTGCTGGTTACACAGCAGTAGTTTCTCACCGTTCTGGTGAAACTGAAGATGCAACAATCGCTGATATCGCTGTTGCAACAAACGCTGGTCAAATCAAAACTGGTTCTATGAGCCGTACAGATCGTATTGCGAAATACAACCAATTACTACGCATCGAAGACGAGCTAGGTGTTTTAGCTGTATACGATGGCGCTAAATCTTTCTACAACTTAAAAAAATAAGTTGAAAGTATAAAAAACGGATGACGATTGTCATCCGTTTTTTTACGTTAAAATCCGGTGTATTTCACTGCCATTACTTGTACGAGAGGGTTTTTTATGATAAATTAACCTTAGCGTAGTGCGCGTACTTTATCCCCGGTAATGCCAATCAGAAGGGATGAAGAAACCCCGCTGATTGACTATTACTTGGTGTAGGAGGTGTGTCTTAGTGCATACATTGCTGATTACTTTGCTAGTGATTGTTTCAATTGCTTTGATTGTTGTGGTCGTTTTACAATCAAGTAAAACTACTGGATTATCTGGAGCTATTTCCGGTGGAGCTGAAACGTTATTTGGGAAACAAAAAGCACGTGGAATTGACTTAGTTTTACACCGTTTGACAGTAGTGTTATCTATCTTATTCTTTGTGTTAACACTTGCTGTATCTTATTTCAAACTTTAATATGTTACTGGATAGACTGCCACCTAATGCATATGTACTTGGTGTATACCAACTTATGTATTAGGTGGTTTTTTAATGGGCGTGTTGAATACTTTAATTTCATTTTTAAGTAATGATATAATATACCTTTAGAAAAAAGTACTAAATATAGTATAAAAGCGTAAAAGTGGACGGCCACATCTCTTGTTATGTGATGACCGTCACATAAATACATGTTTTTTTCTATTAGGACTGCAGATATTATAACTAAAAGGAGTTAAATGATATATGAAAATTGCACAACCAAAGCCATTTACATTTGAAGGCGGCGAAAAAGCTGTTTTATTACTTCATGGTTTTACCGGAAATTCTGCTGATGTTCGTATGTTAGGTCGTTTTTTAGAGAAAAAAGGATACACATGCCACGCACCTCATTACAAAGGACATGGCGTAGCCCCTGAAGAACTTGTTCATACTGGTCCAAAAGATTGGTGGAAAGATGTCATGGACGGCTATGAGTTTTTGAAAAGCAAAGGTCATGAAAGTATTGCCGCTGTAGGTCTTTCACTAGGTGGCGTATTTTCACTGAAATTAGGTTACACTGTACCTATAAAGGGTATTGTGCCTATGTGCGCCCCTATGTATATAAAGAGTGAAGAAGTCATGTATGAAGGTGTTTTAGCGTATGCACGCGAATATAAAAAGCGTGAAGGTAAATCGTCTGAACAGATTGAACAAGAAATGGAAGAGTTCAAGCAAACACCAATGAACACATTAAAGTCTTTACAGGAATTAATCGCTGAAGTGCGAAATTCAGTTGATATGATTTATGCACCGACATTTGTTGTACAAGGTCGTCATGATCATATGATTAATACAGACAGCGCTAATATTATTTATAATAGCGTCGAGTCTCCTACAAAAGATATAAAATGGTACGAAGAATCTGGTCATACCATTACCTTTGATAAAGAGCGTGATCAGCTTCACGAGGATGTATATGCATTTTTGGAATCACTTGATTGGTGATAGAGATAATACGAATAAAGAAAAAGGAGGGACATGATGTGAAAGAAGAAAATCAGCCCTATATAAATGAAATATTGGATTTTATGAAAAGGGATAATTACAAACCTTTGACTGTCCAAGAGCTTGCAAAAGAATTTAATACTGAGGATGCAGAGTCATTCAAAGAGTTTGTGAAGGCACTTGTTATTATGGAAGAGAAGGGTTTAATTATCCGGGCAAGAAACGATCGCTACGGGCTGCCGGAACAAATGAATTTTGTTAAAGGGAAAGTAAGCGGACATGCAAAAGGGTTTGCGTTCGTAGTTCCTGAAGAAAAAGATGCGGGTGATGTATTTATTCCCCCTACTGAAACAAACAATGCTATGCACGGAGATATTGTGCTTGCAAGAGTGTCATCAGAATCATCAGGTGCTCGTCGTGAAGGAACCATTGTAAAAATCTTAGAACGAGGTACCCAGCAAATTGTAGGTACGTATACGCAAAGCAAAAATTTTGGCTTTGTGATTGCGGATGACAAAAAAATTGCAGGTGATATCTTTATTCCCAAAGCAGCAAGAAACGGTGCCGTTGAAGGCCATAAAGTAGTAGTAGAACTGACAACCTATCCGGAAGGCCGCATGAACGCAGAAGGAAAAGTTGTTCAAATTCTTGGACATAAAAACGATCCGGGGATCGATATCATTTCTGTGATCCATAAGCACGGTCTTCCTCAAGAATTTCCTGCTGATGCTTTAACACAAGCAATTGATACACCTGAAACGATTGACGAAAAAGATATCGGCAACCGCCGCGATCTTCGTGATCAAGTTATTGTAACCATTGACGGAGCAGATGCAAAAGATTTGGATGACGCCGTAACGGTTACAGAGCTTGAAAATGGAAACTACAAATTAGGCGTCCATATTGCAGATGTAAGTCACTACGTTAAAGAAGGTTCTCCGATTGATGTAGAAGCAGCGGAGCGCGGAACAAGCGTCTATTTAGTAGACCGAGTTATTCCGATGATTCCTCACCGTTTATCTAATGGAATTTGCTCATTAAATCCAAAAGTTAACCGTTTTACGCTTTCTTGTGAGATGGAAATCGATCCACAGGGTGAAGTAGTAAAACATGAGATTTTTGAAAGTGTCATCAAAACGACAGAACGAATGACGTATTCAGACGTTAACAAAATCTTAGTGGATAAAGACGAAGAAGTGTTAGAACGCTACGAGCCAATCGTTCCGATGTTTGAGCGTATGGAAAAGCTAGCAGCTATTCTTCGTAAAAAGAGAATGGATCGCGGTGCCATTGATTTTGATTTCAAAGAAGCAAAAGTATTAGTAGACGATGATGGCCATCCCCACGATGTTATTTTGCGTGAACGTTCGGTTGCTGAAAAGCTAATCGAAGAATTTATGCTAGCGGCGAATGAAACAGTAGCAGAACATTTTCATTGGATGAACGTACCGTTCATTTATCGTATTCATGAAGATCCAGATGCAGAGAAGCTTACTCGTTTCTTAGAGTTCATTACAAACTTTGGTTACACGGTGAAAGGAACAGGAAACGATATTCATCCGCGTGCGCTACAGGATATTTTAGAAGAAGTAAAAGGTACGCCTGAAGAGATGGTTATTTCAACTGTTATGCTTCGTTCGATGAAACAAGCGAAATATGAAGCAGAAAGTTTAGGCCACTTTGGTTTATCAGCTGAGTTCTATACGCATTTTACGTCTCCAATCCGCCGTTATCCGGATTTAATCGTTCATCGTCTCATTCGCACGTATTTAATTGAAGGAAAAACAGATCAGCAAACGCAAGAAAAATGGCGCGAACTTCTGCCTGATGTTGCTGAGCATTCTTCTAATATGGAACGTCGTTCAGTTGACGCTGAGCGAGAAACGGACGATATGAAAAAAGCTGAGTTTATGGCTGATAAAGTTGGGGAAGTATTTAATGGTATTATTAGCTCTGTTACTAACTTTGGAATGTTCGTGGAGCTAGAAAATACGATTGAAGGTTTAGTTCATGTCAGTGACTTAACAGATGACTATTATCGTTACGACGAGCGTCACTATGCAATGATTGGAGAGAAAACGGGCAATGTCTTCCGAATTGGAGACGAAATTGAAGTGAAAGTTGCCGATGTGAATAAAGACGAGCGTTCAGTTGATTTTATTATTGTAGGAATGAAAGAAAGTCGCAAACGCTTATCTAAAGACCGTCCTAAAGTGATTAAAGCAAAACAAAAGTCACGCAAAGATGATAAAGGAAAAGGTCGCGAGGGCAGCCGAAGCAAAAATGAAGAGTGGTCTACTCAAAAGCCAAAGAAGAAAAAGAAAAAGAGATTCTTCGAGGGTGCCCCAAACGTTAAGCGCAAAAAGAAAAAGCGCAAATAATCGAAATCGACAGCAGTGAAGCAGAAGGGTATTCCTTCTGCTTCAAAACAGCTCCATTAAACGTTTTAGTTGTTGTTTAGATTTCCATACAGTAAAATGATACATAATATCATACATATACGTAAGTACGGCTGAAGGGAAGGAACGTTTTATGCCAAAAGGTGAAGGGAAATTAATTGCACAAAACAAAAAAGCCCGCCACGACTTTTTTATTGAAGAAACATATGAGACGGGTATTGTTCTACAAGGAACGGAAATCAAATCAATTCGTAATGGGCGTGTAAATTTAAAGGACTCTTTTGCTCGTGTGCAAAACGGAGAAGTATTTCTACACAATATGCACGTTAGTCCTTACGAACAAGGAAATCGATACAATCATGAGCCGTTGCGTACACGAAAGTTATTGCTGCATAAGCGTGAAATCAGCAAGCTAATTGGCTATTCAAAAGAAACGGGTTATTCATTAGTTCCTTTAAAAGTGTATTTAAAAAATGGATACGCAAAGGTTTTACTAGGGCTTGGTAAGGGTAAAAAGAAATATGACAAGCGTGAAGACTTGAAGCGAAAAGAAGCGAAGCGCGATATCGAACGAGCATTTCGTGATCGTCAAAAGATGTAACATTACAAAATCTTACAATTGCAAAATGCTCATTTTGTGATATAATAAGTATTGTTATCAGTTAGATTTCATTTTGCACACTGAAGTCGCTATCTGATGTAAGATTTTTTCTTACACATTCCGACTCCCTTTTATATGGGGACGTTACGGATTCGACAGGGGTAGTTCGAGCTTAGGTTGCGAGTCGAGGAGATGGCCTCGTTAAAACATCAACGCCAATAATAACTGGCAAATCTAACAATAACTTCGCTTTAGCTGCATAATAGTAGCTTAGCGGTTCCTCCCTCCATCGCCCATGTGGTAGGGTAAGGGACTCACTTTAAGTGGGCTACGCCGGAGTTCGCCGTCTGAGGACGAAGGAAGAGAATAATCAGACTAGCGACTGGGACGCCTGTTGGTAGGCAGAACAGCTCGCGAATGATCAATATGCCAACTACACTCGTAGACGCTTAAGTGGCGATATTTCTGGACGTGGGTTCGACTCCCACCGTCTCCACCAATACATATTGTATGGTGGCTTACCTTACTTATAACAGGAGCTAATCAAATGTATGTTCTTCATTTGATTAGCTCCTTTTTAATTTATGATGTATGTAAAAAGGATGTCTCTTTGTGTAAGAGACATCCTTTTACTTTTGTTTAAGCTGAACAAAAAGCAGCATAAGAAAGGAAAGAAAGACGATTGAAATAACCCATAGCCAAGCGAGATTCATGTTTCCAGAGTCAATCGCTACGTAGATAGCGGTAGGAACAGTTTGTGTTTCACCTGGAATATTACCAGCAAACATCAAAGTGGCTCCAAACTCTCCGAGTGCTCTTGCCAGACTTAGCACTCCTCCTGTTACGATGGCTTTAGAAGCTAAAGGGATGGAAATAAAGAAAAAGACTTTCCATTCGCTTGCACCATCTACTCGAGCTGCGTCTTCAATTTCGTAATCTACGCCTTGAAAGCCTGTTTTGGCAGATTGATACATAAGCGGAAACGCAACGACAACGGATGCAATAACAGCCGCCCACCATGTGAAAATAACAGGTTGTTGAAAGACCCATTCAATTGTCCGGCCAAGCAGGCTGTGTTTCCCGAATATGACAATCAATAAAAATCCAACAACGGACGGAGGGAGCACCAACGGGAGCATTAACGCCGTTTCAATCATCACTTTTCCCTTAAAGTGTTTCCTGGATAACAGTTTTCCTATAACAGTGCCTAAAATAATAACGACAAATCCTGCTACTAATGCAATTTTAAGGGATAGCTGAAGAGGAGATAAAAATTCTTGAATCATAGCGGCCTCAATTTGCAGTGAAACCGTATTTCTTTAAAGTGTCAAGAGCCGTCTTACTTTGTAAAAATTGATAAAAAGCTTTCGCTTCTTGTGGATGTTTCGAATCCTTAATAACGCCTACAGGATATACAATTGGTTTGTGAGTGCTATTCTCTGCAGTAGCGACAATCTTCACCTTTTTTGAAATCAAGGCATCGGTTTTATAAACCACCCCAGCTTCAACGTTTCCTGTCTCCACATAGGAAAGCACCTGGCGTACGTCTTTCGCATAGACGGTTTTTGGCTCAATGTCTTTCCAGAGGTTCATGTGTTCAAAAGTCTCCTTCGCATACTGTCCGGCAGGAACGGATTCTGGTATTCCAAGTGCAATTTTTTGAACAGTCGGCTTTGATAGATCTTCAAAGTTTGTGATAGCAGACGGATTATTCTTTGGGACGATAAGCACAAGGTCATTGCCAACCAAGTCAGTACCATTTTCCTTGGAAATAGCTCCTGCTTTTACTAGTGCATCAAACTTGTCTTCCGCGGCTGAAAAAAATAAATCAACAGGTGCGCCGTTTGTAATTTGCTGCTGCAGCGAGCCTGAAGCTCCAAAATTAAATTTTAAGTCTATATTTGGATGCTTTTTTTCATATTGCTTTTGAAGATCAGTGAGCGCATCTTTTAAGCTGGCCGCAGCGGATATCGTTAAGCTGATGTTTTTGTGCTGAGCTGCGGATTGATCTGTATTTGTTTCGTTCGAACAAGCAGCAGTAAACATAATTAAAAATAATAGTGCGAATAAGGGTTTAAAGTATTGTTGCATCGTGTCACCTCAATTAGTTGTAGTAAAGCAATTTAGTATAACTATATCACGTTCATTTAAAATTTGACTTCCTAAAAAGAAAACAGCGACTTGAAAGGGGAAAACTTTCAAGTCGCTGCTTCATTTATTCTTCCAACGCTTTGCCCATTCCTTTTAAAAAGTGAAGCCCAAATCCAATTGCACGATTGACATCTGGATCGTTTAGCGCTTTTATAAGAGCTAATGCACTTACTTTTTTTCCTGTTTTTACATATTCATTCGCTTCGTTCATACCAGCCGTTGCGCTATTTACAAGTTTAGCGGTTACTTCTGGATCTGCCTTCATCAAACCGCTGCTTGCACCCATAAGAGTATTAATTAAATTGGTTACCGGCTCTCTGGAAATTTGATGAAGCGCAATTTTTGAGATTTTTTCTTTTGCTTGAATCATTGAATCAGCAGCTTCAAGAACACCCATGTCGTTAAGTTCGCCAACAATACCGAGAATACGGTTCAACGCTTCTTCATTATCTGCCAGCAGAGAAGTTAAATCTTCTAATTTTTGTTGTTTTTCTTCTTCCTCGCTTAGAAGAGGTTTCTTAATTTCTGTAATAGGTTGTGCCATCTTTTCTCCTCCTATTTACTTGTTAAATGGACGTAGCCAGGACGGTTCCATTTACGCTGAACCTCGACCCCATTTTGAGGATGACGTTTTTTATTACGCGGATTTGTAGGCGGTAAAGGCGTTTCGCCACCTTTACTTAATACTTCCATCCGTACTTTTGTTTGTTTGTAAGCCGGCGTATTTGTTCGTTGGTCTACTGCAGGTCCCGTCAAGAAGTTAATAGCCGAATCTTTATGAACAGAGTGCATTGGAAGGTACAGTTCATTTGCTTTTACTCGCTCTGTAATTAATGCCTGTACTTTTACTGCTCCAAACGGTGAGATTAATCTGACAAGCGAACCTTCTTCAATTTCACGCTCCTTGGCAAGCTGAGGTGAAATTTCTACAAATACTTCTGGTACTTTTGATTGGATGCCGCTCGATTTATTAGTCATATTCCCTTCGTGAAAATGTTCTAACATTCTTCCATTATTAATGTGTAGATCATATTCTTCTGGGAATTCGGCAGGAAGTACCCAATGTGATAAAGCAAAGCGCGCTTTTTTATCTGGGAAATTAAACCCATCGACGTAAAGTAACGGCGTGCTTTTTCCCTCTAAGCTCCCCCATAAGAAGCTATTCCAGCCTTCAAGGTTTTCGTAGCTGGCTTGGCTGAATAGGGGTGATAGACTAGCCATTTCTGCAAAGATATCACCAGGATGTGTATACGTCCAGTTCGCACCTAAGCGGTTGGCAATCTCTTGAACAATCCACCAATCCGGCTTTGAATCACCGAGCGTTGGTAATGCTTGATACAATCTTTGGACACGTCGCTCCGTATTGGTAAACGTTCCGTCTTTTTCAAGAGAAGGAACAGCAGGGAGTACAACATCAGCATATTGAGCCGTTCTCGAAAGGAAAATGTCTTGGACGACAAAAAAATCTAAATTTGATAATATTTCGTGTACGTGGTTAGCATTTGAATCAACAAGAGCCATATCTTCTCCGACAAGGTACATGGCCTTCATTTTTCCTTCATCAATTGAATGCAGCATTTGAATATTATCAAGCCCTGGCTTGTCTTTAATTTTTACACCGTATGCTTTTTCAAATTTCGCTCGGGCGACTGAGTCTGTGACGTGCTGATAGCCTGGAAGCCAAGCTGGAAGAGTTCCCATATCACATGCTCCTTGGACGTTATTGTGGCCTCGGAGCGGATAAGCGCCTGCTCCAGGGCGTCGATAGTTTCCAGTAGCAAGCAACAGGTTTGAGATAGCCGCTGATGTATCAGAGCCTCCCGTATTTTGCGTTACGCCCATGCCCCACAGCACACAGGTTCCATCGGCGTCTCGAATCATTTCAGCTATTTGAATGAGCGTTGCTGCTGGAATACCCGTGATTTGTTCAGCATATTCAAGCGTGTACTTTTCAAGCAAAGAGTTAAAGTCTTCAAAATAGTTGACGTTTTCTTGGATGAATTTTTCATTGTGCCATCCTTGGTCAATCATGTATTTTGTTACAGCCATTAGCCATACTTGGTCCGTACCTTGTTTTGGACTGATAAAAATGTCAGAGCGTTCAGCCATTTCGTTTTTGCGCAAATCCGCGACGATTAGTTTTTGGTCATGAAGCTTATGCGCGCGTTTGATACGAGTTGCTAATACAGGGTGACCTTCAGCAGGGTTAGCTCCAACGATGATAACCAGTCCAGCTTTTGCGATGTCTTTTATCGTGCCGGCATCGCCTCCCATTCCCACTGTTCGGAATAATCCATCAGTTGCAGGAGACTGACAGTAGCGAGAGCAGTTGTCTACGTCATTTGTTTCAAACATTTGGCGAGCCAGCTTTTGAATAACATAGTTTTCTTCGTTTGTAATCTTAGAAGAAGAGATAAAACCAACTGATCCATGTCCATACTGCTGATTGATAGAGCTTAACCTGCTTGCTACTAAGTCCAAGGCTTCTTCCCATGACGACTCTACAAATGCGCCATTTTTTCGGATTAAAGGCTTAGTAATACGTTTTTCAGAGTTTACAAAATCCCAGCCGAATTTTCCTTTCACACAGGTTGAAATAGCATTTGCAGGAGCATCAGAGCTAGGCTGAACTTTAAGGATTTCACGGCCTTTTGTCCAAACTTCAAATGAACATCCCACTCCACAAAATGTACAGACAGTTTTTGTTTTTTTCGTGCGTGTTTCACGCATAGCTGCTTCTACTTCTGAAACAGCAAAAATTCCGCTGTATCCAGGTTCTACTTCTTTAACTAAATCAATCATTGGATTTAAAACGTCTTTTGGAAGTCCAGTCATAAATCCAGCTTCTCCAAGCATGGATTTTTCCATTAATGCATTACAAGGGCATACTGTTACACATTGACCGCAGCTCACACAAGAAGATTCATTGATTGCTACACCGTCATCCCAGAGAACGCGGGGGCGTTTCGCTTCCCAGTCGATAGAGAGTGTTTCATTAACTTGAAGATTTTGACAAACCTCTACGCATTGTCCACAAGCAATGCATTGATTAGGGTCATAACGGTAGAACGGATGAGACATATCGACTTCATTCTCTGAGGCCTTTGGCGTATAGGGGTATTTTTGATGTTCAATCTCCATCATTTCGGCTGTGTTATGTAATTTACAGTTTCCATTGTTATTGTCGCAAACGGTGCAGTATAGCAAATGATTCTCTAATAAACGATCCATTGCTTCCGTCTGTGCCGCTTTTGCGGGTGCTGATTGTAATTCAATCTTCATGCCGTTTTCAGCTTTTGTAGAACAAGAACGAACTAACTCGCCATTCATTTCAACGATACATGTGTCACAAGTTTGAATAGGATCCACTTCAGGAACATAACAAATCTGAGGGTGCTCAATGCTTTGCTGGTTAATAATTTCAAGTATGGTAGAACCTGAAGCTGCCTTGTATTCGTTACCATTTATATGAACAGTGATGGTTTCACGACTCATTTGTTTTCCTCCTTTATATAAAACAAAAAACCACCATGAATACACACGCCTAATTAAATAAGGGAAGTGCAATCATGGTGGAATAGTTTACTAGCAGGTCTTACTAATATGCCAATCCGGCCCATTTATATCGTTAAGAAAAAGTGATAGAGTAATAACAATTCATTATTATTATTATTCCATCTCGGTTATTTATAATTATATCGCTACGTTTTTAAATGCACAACTTTTTTAAATACCGAACTCTCTTCAAAAGTTTTGCTGCAAAAATTTTAGGCTTTTATTTTTTGAAGTGTTGATTTATGATAAAAAAACTGTAGGAATAAAATGCACAATTTAATTTTAATCGGTGGGAGAGCGTTGATTATGTCAAAAACTATTCATGAATTTAATGATATTATTCGGAAGCTTCGAAAAGATTTATTTGGAAAAGGACCGGAAAGAATACATACGGTTTTTGTTGAAAATATGGCTGTCTCAACACTGTATGGAAATTTAACTCCGACAGAAACATTTATTGCAAGCACTTCTGAAGGATGTGACATGGTTCATCTAGCTCGAACAAAAATGATCCAAGATGTATATGCATCGAATCCGCCCGAAGGGCTAGAAGAATTGGTCGGAGCAAAGCTGGTTAATTTATTTTCAGATATGAAAATAAAAGAAAATATAGCGGTTTCCGTATTCGTTTTTGATAAAAACATTATTTGAAAAAGGAGACATCACATGAATTCGACCGTTAAGAAGCGTACAGTTCTTAAATTTAAAAATGGTGAAATGGAAAGCGTGGAAGATAAAATTGTAACGGAGTTTCCTGTGACTGTGAAAATTAACGAAGAAGAGTTTGTCACGATGGTATGTAGCCCTCAATACATTGAAGATATGGTCATTGGCTATTTAGCATCTGAAGGGGTTATTCGAGCATATAAAGACATTAAAAACATATGGGTTCAAGAAAAAGAAGGGTATGTTCATGTTACAATAGATAAATTAAACCCGTATTTTCAAAACCTTCAAAATAAACGATATATCACGTCTTGCTGCGGGGCGAGCAGACAAGGGTTTGTCTTTATAAATGATGCGCTGACTGCTAAAAAAATGAATGATATATCGGTAGAACTTTCCATTAAGGATTGTTTTCAATTGATGAATAAGCTGCAGCAATCTGCTGCTACGTTTCAAGAAACGGGTGGCGTTCATAACGCTGCTCTTTGTGATAAAAATGGCTTTATGCTTAGCAGAATGGACATTGGCAGGCATAATGCTCTAGATAAACTATACGGGTATTGCTTAAAAAACCATATTTCAATTAGAGATAAAGTAGTCGTTTTCAGCGGCCGTATTTCGTCAGAAATTTTGTTGAAAGTAGCGAAGATCGGGTGTGAAGTGGTTCTTTCAAAATCTGCTCCGACTGAACTTGCTTTAAATCTAGCAGAAGAATTGGGAATTACAACGGTAGGGTTTATTCGAAATGATTCGTTGAATATTTATACATGCCCGGAAAGAATTTTAAAAGAGAGTTAATCTGCTGTGGAGAAGCTGACAGCTAGAGAGAGGAGAGATGAGGCAGATGTCATACGCTATAGTTGATACTTTAAAGCGTCCTTTACGAGACTTGCGTTTGTCCGTAACAGATCGCTGTAACTTTCGCTGTCGATATTGTATGCCTGAAGAAATTTTTGGGGCAGACTATCCATTTTTACCTGCCGAAAACATTCTTTCGTTTGATGAATTAGAGAGACTCACTAGATTATTCGCATCGCTAGGAGTAAAAAAAGTGCGTATAACGGGAGGAGAGCCGCTGCTAAGAAAAGGCTTGCCAGATCTAATCAATCGTCTGAAGCAAATTGAGGGTATAGATGATATTGCCATAACAACAAACGGCTCACTGTTAAAGAAGCATGCAGAAGCCTTATCAAAAGCGGGATTATCAAGAGTGACCGTCAGCTTAGACTCACTTGATGAAGTGAGATTTCAAGAGCTGAATGGAAACCGGGGAAGCGTAAAACGAGTATTAGAAGGAATAGAGGCAGCAGCTCGTGCGGGGATTTCAGTCAAAATAAACATGGTTGTTCAAAAAGGCAAGAATGAGCAGGATATTCTTCCGATGGCCCAATATTTTAAAGACAAAAAACATACGCTGCGTTTTATTGAATATATGGATGTTGGAAATTCAAACGGATGGAAAATGGATGAGGTTATAACAAAGAAACAAATTCTGGATATAGTTGGACAAGAAATGCCTCTTGAAGAAATTCCACCTCATTATACGGGGGAAGTAGCCACCAGGTATCGGTACGTCGGGACAGAAGAGGAAATTGGTATCATTTCATCTGTCACAGATTCATTCTGTTCCACTTGTTCACGCGCAAGAGTATCGGCTGAAGGAAAGCTCTATACCTGTTTGTTCGCGTCAAAAGGATATGACCTCCGCAAACTGATACGATCAGAAGCATCTGATCATACTGTTTGTGACACTATTTCTGATATCTGGAATCATCGGAAAGATCGTTACTCAGACGAACGAGCTAACGGAAGACAAGTCCAAGGCGCTGAAAAAGTGGAAATGTCCCATATTGGTGGATAATTCAAAAAAGCTTTATACATGCCAATCACTGCGATGATTCACATTTATAAACGTGGGATCTTCTGCTGAAAAAGGCACGCGAAGGACATTTGTCTGATTCAATAATTGCGTAAGCCTTCTTTCACCTTGTGTAACGAGTTGTTCAATAAGAGGAAGCGTTCTACGGTGATAGAGTGCTAGAAGCGGGTGAATGTGATCAGGCTGAACAGGAAGAACAATGTCAGGTGAGTCCGTTTGAGTCAGTGTGATCATGTGATGAACAAACTCAGCATTAATAAAAGGAATATCGCAAGAAAGAATAAAGAACCATTCAGCGCAGCAATCGATGGCAGTTAAAGCGTGATGAATTGCATACAAAGGTCCTTGATACGGGCATTTTTCAACTGCAAATGCAATATCCTTCCTTTGAAAATAAGGGAGTAAATCTTGGTTGGTAGACACAAGTATAGGTGTGACGTGATTTTCTTTTAATGCATCTATACTATATTCGTAAAATGATTTCTTGTTATAGGTTTCAAACATTTTTGGTTTACCATAGCGAGAAGATTTTCCTCCTGCTAATACAATGCCGGCAATGGACATTTATTAAATACCTCCATCAAAATACATTTGTATATTTATGCACGTAAGCGTCCGTAAAGCAGCTTAGCTTTATGTGTATAATAGCATGTTTTTAAAGAAATATCTTTGATGAAGGAATAGATAGTGAAGTCAGAGATTGAACGAGAAAGGGAGAGAAAAGAGTGACAGAACGTTATTCACGTCAGCAGCTTTTCCAGCCTGTTGGAAACAAAGGGCAGCAGCAAATTAGAAGTAAGCATGTTTTAGTTGTGGGTGCAGGGGCTCTAGGCAGCGCCAGCGCAGAAGCTCTCGTGCGTGCTGGAATTGGAAAATTGACTCTTGTAGATCGTGATTATGTAGAATGGAGTAATCTACAGCGTCAGCAGCTTTATACAGAACAAGATGCCCAAAACAAACTACCTAAAGCTGTAGCAGCAAAAAATCGTTTGGGTCAAATAAACACAGAAGTGAAGATCGAAGCGCTGGTGATGGATGCTCAGCCTGCTAATTTAGAAAGTATCGTCCAAACAGCTGATGTGATCATTGATGCAACAGACAATTTCGACATCCGTTTTATTTTAAATGATTTGTCACATAAGCATGACGTGCCTTGGATATATGGCTCATGTGTCGGCAGCTATGGCACCACTTATACGATTATCCCAAATGTAACGCCTTGCCTGCACTGTATACTAAAAAAGATCCCTGTGGGAGGAGCAACGTGTGAGACAGCAGGAATTATCAGTCCAGCTGTTCAAATCGTAGCAGCCTATCAAATAAGCGAAGCATTAAAAATTTTAGTCGAAGATGTTGAAGCTTTGCGCCATACATTTCTAACCTTTGACGTCTGGAATAATCAGCACGCTGAATTTAAGACGGGCAAAATGAAAAGTGATAAATGTTTTTCTTGCGGATCGACCCGAACATATCCGTACCTAGCGTATGAAAATCAGCTTAAAACAGAAGTTCTGTGCGGCAGAGAGACGGTTCAAATCAGACCTTCGCATCGCCATTTGTACAACTTCGATGAATTGGAAAACCGGTTAAAAAAACAGGGGAAAGTGGACCGCAATCCATACCTTCTGTCATGTCAGCTTCCAGAGCAGCGCTTTGTAATTTTTCAAGATGGCCGTGTATTTATTCATGGAACGAATGATATTCAATTTGCGAAAAGCTTATATTATCGTTTACTAGGATGAGTAAAGGAGTGAAAAGAATGAGAGAAAAGCGAACTCCTATCCCTATCGGAGAATGCGTTGGACGAGTGATGCAGTATGCAAAAAACAGAAAGCAAGAAATCATTGCGCTTGAAGAAGCTCACGGCAGATTTTTAGCTGAAGATTTAATAGCAGATCATGATATTCCTGCTTTTGATCGTTCACCATATGATGGTTTTGCCGTTCGGTCGCAAGATACGAAAGAAGCATCATCACTTCATCCAGTAGAACTGGCTATTCGAGGAGAAATAGGAGCGGGTTCTGTTTTTGAACATACAGTCAGCGCGATGCAGGCTGTGCGTATTATGACAGGAGCTCCTATTCCCAAAGGCTGCGATGCGGTTGCGATGCTTGAAGTAACAAAAGAATATACGAAGGACAATCAGCCGATCGTTCAAATCAAGCGTTCGTTTAACGGCGGAGATAACATTTCTTTTCAAGGAGAAGAAACAACAAAAGGCACCGTGTTAGCTTCAAAAGGAACGTATATCACTCCGGGAGTAGCTGCTCTTTTAGCCACATTTGGCTATGATAACGTAGCTGTCTTCCAAAAGCCTGTAGTTGGATTACTTGCAACTGGAAGTGAACTAGTGGAAGTGAGTGATCCTGTTGAACGGGGCAAAATTCGTAATAGCAATGCTCATATGCTTCGTGCCCAAATTGAAAAAGCTGGGGGCGAAGTGAACTATTTTGGTATCATGCCCGATGATTTAAGTGAGTGCTACAATGCGGTAAAATCTGCACTATCAGAAGTGGACATGCTGATTACAACGGGCGGCGTTTCAGTAGGAGACTATGATTATCTACCAGATGTTTATAAGCAATTACAGGCCGAAGTTCTTTTTAATAAAATAGCGATGAGGCCAGGCAGTGTCACAACGGTTGCTCGTATGGAAGAGAAGCTTTTATTTGGCCTATCGGGAAATCCTACAGCGTGCTATGTCGGTTTTGAACTTCTGGCTCGTCCGGTCATCAGTACATATGCGGGTAAAAGCACCCCTCATCTTCGGAAAGAAAAAGCTTTGTTAGGAAAAGACTTCTTAAAGCCAAATCCTTTTATGCGATTTGTATCTGGCAGGCTTTCATACAGGGAAGGACAGCTGATTGCTTCTCCATTAAGCTTTACAAAATCTAGTGCTGTTTCTTCTTTAGCTCATGCGGATACGTTAATTATATTTCCCGGAGGGACGAGAGGATACAAAGAAGGAATGCTGGTTGACGTCTTATTGCTAGATGACGTGCGGGGAAGTGAATGGCCTTGGTAGCAAGTTGCAATGTTTTACAAGTAGTTGGATTTCAAAACAGCGGAAAAACTACTTTAGTGGAAAAGCTCATTAAAAGAGCGAAACAATTCAATCTATGTGTAGGTTCTATTAAGCACCATGGACACGGCGGACCTCCAGATAGCAGCAGTGAGCTAAAAGACAGTCATCGCCACCAGCAAGCAGGTGCCGATGTGGCAGGTGTAGAGGGAGGTGGAATCCTACAGCTTACGGCAGATAGTAAAGACTGGAGCCTAAAAAAGCTGATTGATTTTTATCAATTTTTCTCGCCAGATGTCATTTTTGTTGAAGGATATAAAAAAGAATCCTATCCAAAAGCAGTCTTGATTCGAAGTGAAGAAGATCTTGTTCTGCTTTCCTCTCTAACCAATATTATATGCGTGATTAGTCACGTTCCGCTAAAAAAAGAAGTGCAGCGAGCATATCCAATGTTTCACTTACAAGAAGACGAACTTTATCTTAATTTTTTATTGAAAGAAGTGGGGGAAGAAGATGAACCAGCACTTATTTGAAGTAGTAAATCAGCCAATTGCTGTAGATGAAATAATTAAAAAAGTTTCTAGAAGAGACGCTGGAGCTATTACGACATTTATTGGAACGGTAAGAGAATTTACAAAAGGCAAGAAGACGCTCTCTCTTGAATATCAAGCCTATGTGCCAATGGCAGTGAAAATGTTTAGCCAAATTGGTGACGAAATTCAGGAAAAGTGGCCCGATGCGTTGACAGCTATTACTCACCGAATCGGGAAACTTGATATAACAGAAGTCGCAGTAGTTATTGCCGTTTCTTCTCCGCATCGCAAAACAGCTTATGAAGCAAACGAGTATGCTATTGAACGCATTAAGCAAATTGTGCCAATCTGGAAAAAAGAATTTTGGGAAGACGGAACAAAATGGATTGGAGATCAGTTAGAAACGAAAGAATATCCTGAAGGAAAGCCATTGAAGGAGATGTGAAAATGATTAACGTCTTATTTTTTGCTGCTATACGTGAAGAGGCTGGAGTGGAACAAGTAACAGTTGATAAGCAAGATATAACAGTGAAGGAATTAAAGGAATATGTACAAAAAACGTATAAGCTTTCCTCTTTGGAGCAAACGATGACAGCAGTCAACGAAGAGTTTGTAACAGATGAAGAAGCCATTAGAACGGGAGATACCGTCGCATTTATTCCACCCGTTAGTGGAGGATAAAAAAAGTGCTGAATACACAGCACCTTTTTTTATTATCTAAATTGAGCTACTTTTTCGATTGGTAAACGTACAGACGGGTAACCGCTATTTGCTGCTTTGCCGATTGAAAGTAACATAACCGGTGCATAGCGCTCTTTGTCTAAACCGAATGCTTCGGCAATTTGATCTTTTTCATAACCGCCAATAGCGTTTGTATCATAACCATGAGCACGTGCAGCAAGCATTAACTGCATGGATACTAAACCGCCGTCAATTAATACTGTTTCTTTATTTAATTCTTCAGAAGCAGCTGCGTAGTGCGCTTTGATTTTAGGGATTTGCATGTCTCTAATTTCTTGTGGCATATAGCCTAGTTCAACAGCTTTATCGTAAATTTCATCTAAATTTTCTTCACTTTTTAAATCGCCGAATATCGCAATAACAGCTGCTGATGTTTCTACTTGTGACTGATTAAATTTAGCAAGCGGAGCTAATGTTGCTTTTCCTTCAGGGCTATCAATTACTAGAAAGCGCCAAGGCTGTGCATTAACAGAAGATGGAGCTAGCGTCGCTTCTGTTAAAATTTCTTTCATTTCTTCACGGCTGATTTTGACAGATGGATCGTAATAACGAATAGATCTGCGCCCTGTAATAATATCTTGGAAATCATTGTTTAGTGTTTTTGTTTGTGTCATGATGAACTCTCCTTTATGTTAAAAATGTTATGACCGTTCAATGGCCGAAATGTTTACTTTTAAACGCTCGAGCATTTTGGAAAGCAGCAGCTGTTCTTCTTCGCTGAAATCTTTAAATGCTTCATCAATAAAGCGAGCTTTTTCGTTTCGAAATGCACCGATTTTTTCATGTCCGCTTTTCGTAAGCTTTACAAATGTTACGCGGTTGTCATCAGGGTTTTTACGGCGTGATACAACATCTCTTTCTTCGAGCTGCTTTAAATGTCTTGTAATTGCAGCATTGTCAATGTTTACTTGCTGTTGAAGCGCCTTTTGACTCATTTCACCTGTTTCATAAAGCTGATGTAAAATATCAAGACGTGATTGGCTAACACCGGTACAATGCTCAAACTTTTGATTAATTTGTTTATTAACTTCTTGCAGAGCATACAGAACATTTGCTTTTTCAGAACATGAATGTGACAAGAAAGTCGCTCCCTTTTTCTATGATATTTATTGATGAATTAATATTTGATACATCAATGTTTGATACATCAACTAATATAAAATAAATAAAAGTGAAAGTCAAGAAAGTGAACGTTGTTTTTTAAAAATAATAAAGAAAGAGGCTGAGACGTAACGAAATGAATCTCATCCAAAGGCGAACAATCTCGATATATAATCTAGACTGCTTGCTCGACCGCAGTTGATTTCCGTGCAAGGCTCCGCTTTCCGAGGGCGGCCGCTGAGCCTCCTCGTTGCTTGCGCTCCTGCGGGGGTCTCACCTGTTCCGCTGTTCCCGCAGGAGTCTTCACCTTGTCCTCCAATCAACTGCTGGAAGGAACGAAACAGATAAAATCTACGTTCACCATAACAAAAAAAACGAACCACTAATCAAACAGTTTGATTAGTGGTTCGTTTTTCACTTCAGCTAAACTATTTTTGTCTCAGCTTCTTTAAGCTGAATGATTTTTTTTGCTAATTTGTTCATGCGTATAGGGAGATAGAAACGGAATACGCTTGATAATCAAATCGTGAATCCAGAATAATCGCTGAATAAGAGGAGCTGTTTTAGCTGAAACGTATATAATAAAGCATCCGATAGCTCCCGCAATCACCATGCCTCCAAGTACATCTGCTGGATAGTGAACGCCTACGTAAATACGTGAAAGGCCAGAAATGACAGCCCATATAAAAATGATGCTTCTCCATTTGTTTTTTCGTAACCACATGATCCAAGCAGCAGAAAAGACTAAAATCGAATGATCACTCACAAAAGATGAATTAGCCGGGTGCGGAATCAGCTTATGAACGTGATGAGTCACAAACGGACGCGGGTGGTAATACACCAGGTGAATGACTTCATTGGTACATAGAGAAAGTACAATTGTAAACAGCATGTATAAAGCCGTATAACGGTGATAAATTGTTCTTTCTGTTTTTCCGCTAAACCAAAGCAAAAGCAAACAAGCCATTATAAAATAAGGAACGCTATTCGTGATGATAATCATGACAGAATCCATTGCGCTGGATTCACCAGCAAACGAGTTAATCCATTGAAATACTTCGTAATTGAGGTTCATTTGTTTTCTCCTTATGCAGTACTTTTCACTCTTAGTTTAGATTGACACTCTAAAAAAACGATGAATTTCACATTAAAAATCAATTAAAATCCGAAATTTAAGGGCATTTAATGATATAAAAAGGAGAGGAAGAAACTGCTTTTAGAATAGGAGATGAAACAGTTGAAAAAGGTTTTATTTTTACCTCTTCTAAAAATGCCTTCTGGCCATCATCAAGTGGCAGAGGCGTTAATGGATATATTGGAAAGAAGAACAACAAATATTTGTTATAAAAAAATAGATTTATTAAGCTATACAAACGAACTATTAGAAAAAGTGGTCACAGGCACATATTTGAAATGGATTCGTTATGCTCCAGAAACGTACAATATGGCATACAAACATCTCTTTTATGAACCGCCTGTTCATTCATTCAAATGGTATCATCACGTATTCGCAAAAAAAATGGAGCACTTAGTTAAAGAAGAAAATCCGGATTTAATTATATGTACACATGGATTTCCTTCTTATTTGCTCAGTCAATTAAAAGCAAAAGGCAAGTGTGATGTTCCTATTATAAATGTCTACACGGATTTCTTTATTAATAATTTATGGGGAAAAGAAGAGATTGACTTTCACTTTCTTCCTAGTGAAGAAGTAAAAAGAGGGCTTCGTGCTCAAAGTGAAATTCCACTTCAAAATATGATGGTCACAGGGATACCGGTACATGAAGAAATAACAAAAACAAGAACTGTTAAGCATCATGGTAACCAAAATATTTTAATTGCCGGAGGCAGCAGCGGTCTAGGGAATATTATGGATTTTTATAATGATTTAAAAGACGCGCGCCATTTTCATTACTTTGTCTTATGCGGCAAAAATCAAAAGTTATACGAAGAAATCAAGGGATGGGAATTACAGCACGTTACACCAATTCCGTACATTTCATCACGCACAGAAATGAATGAACTGTATGAACAAGTGGATGCTATCGTAACAAAGCCAGGTGGTATCACGGTCAGTGAAGCTCTTCGCAAAAATTTACCGATTTTTGTTCATTCTGCTTTACCGGGTCAAGAAGAAGTAAATTTACGCTATTTAACAGAACGAAACTTAGTTCAAGAACTAAAGACGGATCAATCGTTAGAAAGTCAGCTGCAGGAAGTGCTGCAGGATGCTGATAAAATGAACACATTATATAACGCTATTGCTGCTTATCATAAAGAAATCGAAGCACAAACGCCTGAAGAACTTTTAGCAGTAGTCAATTGGATTTTAGGTGAAAAGCAAACGATCGGTCTTCATGCGTAAAACATTCATGTTTACAAACAATAAGGATAAGCTAAAGAACAAGTATGTTGAAAAAGTAGGGTTTAGATAAAAAAACAAACATCTTTTGAAAAAGGTGTTGTTTTTTTATCTAAAGAAGCTATTCTTTCACTTAAGACATGTGGTGAGAGGTGTATAACATGAAAGAGAAAATTTTAATTGTGGAAGATGAAGCGCAAATTGCGAAAGTGTTAAAGATTGAATTGGAATTTGAAGATTATGAAGTAGATGTTGAGTACGACGGGAAAGCGGGGTTAGAGACGGCAATATCGGCTCAATATGACCTCATTTTGCTAGACGTGATGCTTCCAAGCCTGAGCGGTATAGAGGTGTTAAGGAGACTTCGGAAAGCGGAAGTATTTACGCCCGTTATTTTATTAACTGCCAGAAATACGACGCTGGATAAGGTAATGGGCTTGGATCAAGGGGCTAATGATTATGTTACAAAACCGTTTGAAATTGAAGAACTGTTAGCACGGGTTCGTTCTTGTATTCGCTATCGTTCGCTCGTAAAAGGATCAGGAACGAAAGAAGCTGAAGCGGAGCTCTTAACGATCAGTGATTTGACTATTAATCTTGAAACAAGGGAAGTACTTAGAAACAACGAATCCATTACGCTGACACCGAAAGAGTATGATTTAGTTGTGTATTTGCTTACGAATAAAAATAAAATTGTCACGAGAGAAGGAATTCTCACAAACGTTTGGGGCTATGAATATGAAGGAGAAACGAACGTAATTGATGTGTATATTCGCCACTTAAGAAAAAAAGTAGATGAAGGTTTTTCTACTTCTCTCATTCATACGGTGCGGGGCGTAGGATATATGATGAAAGAGGAGAAACATGAAGATCACGACGAAGATTAATTTACTGACAACAGCATGGCTAGTGGTTATTTTATTAATCATGAACATCGTTGTTTTTTTCTCCTTTACTAAATCTACCGTAAATATGGAACAGGACATTTTATTCGAAAAAGCACGCGAGATTATTCAAAAAGGTCAGCAAGATCATTCCGTGGAGCTCTCGCCGGAGTTACTAAAATTTTATTTGACCAACCATTCATTTATCCGAACAGTCTCAGAAAATTCTACGGTTATTAACCAGGTATCAAATGATCCTCATCTGGTGAAAATTAAGCCCGAATTTTCAAAGAAAAAAAAGGTGAAACTTCGCAAAATCAGAGAAAAGCAAGTATTGGTTATTCGCATGCCTGTCAAAGTCAATAATCAAGTCGTTGAAACACTTGAGATTGGTGAGCTTCTGACTGGTTTTGAAACCCGTAAAGATATTTTGCTATCAATTTTGATTTTTTGTTCGCTTGTGTCCATTTTACTGTCTCTTTTAGGAGGAAGATGGTTATCACGAGTCATTATGCATCCTATTAAAAATATGGTCACAACGATGAAAGAGATCGAAGAGAGCGGTGTTCCTAAAAAGGTCCTCATTCAAACGGAAACGAGAGATGAACTGCAGGGGATGACCGTTACCTTTAATCATATGATTGACCGCTTGCGAGAAAATATTGAAAAGCAAAATCAGTTTGTTTCCGATGCTTCTCATGAATTAAAAACCCCTCTAACCGTTATTCGCAGTTATTCTAATTTATTAAGAAGAAGAGGGATTAAAAATGAAGAAATTACGCTGGATGCGATCGACACCATCTATGCGGAAGCAACCAAAATGCAAAAAATGATTGAAACGCTGCTTGATCTGGCAAGTGTGGAAAAAGAACAAACGCTTGATATGAAGCAAACAGATCTTGTTCTTATTTTTGAACAAATCGTTAAGCAGCTGCAGCAGGTATACAAAAGAGAATTAGTTCTTCATTATGATCAAACGCCCATTATGATTGAAGTGGATGAACTAAAAATGAAGCAAGTGTTGATTATTTTGCTTGATAATGCAATTAAATACAGTACGGATAAAATTGAAGTGACCGTTGAAAAAAAGCAGAAAGATGTCATTATCAAAGTAAAAGACTATGGAATTGGCATTCCAAAAGAAGATCTTGCCCATATTTTTGAACGTTTCTATCGAGTCGATAAAGCTAGAAGCAGAGCTACGGGAGGAACGGGGCTTGGACTATCGATTGCACAAACTATTGTCCGTCAGCATAAAGGCGAGATTTTTATTAAAAGTGAAGAAGAACAAGGAACGGAAGTTGTGATTCACCTTCCCGTTTCATCTACAAACTAAGAAAGCCGCCATTAGGCGGCTTTTGTGTGATTATGATGCTGATTTTTGTTTTCTTACTTTTAAATTTTTTAACTCCGTTTGGAAGAATAGATACAGTGATGCAACTGTAAATACACTAAATCCAATTATCTCAAGGGGCTCTCCACCAGCTTCGAATAGCTTAACCAAACCTTCACCGCATAACTCTCCTCCAATAAAAATAAGGAAAATACCAAGCGCTTTAAAAATAATCCACAGGTTCAGCTTAATAGCTGTTTTGAACAGAATGTATGTAATAACGATGGCCAGCAAAATGCCACTTATACTGCCGAATACAATAGAAGAGGCGTGTTGATTCACTTGTGTCAGATTAAAAATAATTAGTTCTGTTCCTTCACGAAAGACAGATAAAAAGGCTAAAACGATTATTCCCCATTTGGAAGAGCTTCTGGAAATTTTTGATGTAACTGAAGATGTCATTTCTTTGCTTCGGTGCAACCACAGAATAAAATAAGCGATAAGACCTGCAGCTAAAAGCATCATGACTCCTTCAAAAATTTCTTCTGACTCTTCTTCTAACTCTTTCGCCTCATTAAAGCCAATAAAGCCAAATACTAAGCTGAAAATAAGGCCAGCAGCAGCGCCAATGAAGACGGAATACTTTAAGTCTTTTCGGCCAATTTTTGTAACATGAGCTAAAATAATTCCAATAATAAGTGACGCTTCTAAACCTTCACGAAGCGACAAAGCCAAACTCGACCACATAAAAAGCTCCCCTTACTTTAAATGATAGTAATAATTAAATTCTCTCTAATTTTAATGATAATGATTATCGTTGTCAATTTGTTTTTTTGTTCTTTAATAAAATCTAATATAGGATTTTTCAGACTAAAGTATGAAGGCATTTCATTATAAAGTCGTTCGAAACGAACGAAAAAAGCGAATAAAATAAGAGTATCAACAATCAGTGGAGGTTTTAGTATGAGTTATACTCTTTTTATAAAAGCAAATGACAGATCGGCAAGTGAAGCGGTTAGCGTGAAATTATATGATGCATTTTTAGAAAGCTATCAACAATCGCACCAAGATGAAGAAATAATAGAACTAAATTTGTTTCAAGAAGAACTTCCTTATTTAGGTGCCGACATGATAAACGGTCAGTTTAAATTAGCAAGAGGGCTAGAAGTGACGGCAGCGGAAAACAAAGCAGCAGAAACTGCTAATTACTACTTAGAACAATTTGTGGAAGCAGATAAAATTGTTATTGCCTTTCCGCTTTGGAATTTTACCGTGCCGGCCGTGCTTCATACGTACTTTGATTATTTAAATCAAGCAGGCAAAACGTTTAAGTATACGCCAGAAGGGCCGGTGGGATTACTAGGCGATAAAAAAGTGATGTTATTAAATGCACGAGGCGGAGTGTATTCAGAAGGTCCAGCAGCTGACGTCGAAATGGCCGTTAAATATGTCAGCAGCGTACTTCAATTCTTTGGAATTGCGGACGTGAACTCTGTTATTATTGAAGGTCACAATCAGTTTCCAGATCGTGCTCAAGAAATTATTGAAAGCGGTCTAGAACAAGCAGCACAAGCAGCCAAAACATTTTAAATAATCCTAGTAAAAGAAGACGGTGCAAAAGCATTTTAGGTGAAGGTAAATCCGAACGATGAATCGTTCGGATTTTTTTGATGTTATGGTAAGCGGAGGTTTCATTAGCTTCTAGGTGTTGATGGGAGGGCAAGGCGAAGACTCGCTCATAAATCAACAGCTGTGTCACAAACGGTCCATACTAGCGCCTTTATCCCATTTGTTCTTTTTTAGATAAAATTGATTTATTATGTGTCCATCTTTTCTTTATATTTTTACTGTATATCTTAAAAAATAATAGGTAAAATGAATAAATAATATAAAAGATATTCACTTTATCTATAGGAGGAGCAGAGATGGATATTCGTCAGCTTAATTATTTTTTAGAAGTTGCCAAACTAAGAAGCTTTACTAAAGCATCTCAAAGTCTTCATATTTCACAGCCGACTTTAAGCAAAATGGTAAAAAACTTAGAAGAAGAATTGGAAGTAGAGTTAATTGATCGGTCCGCAAGACAGATTGATTTAACGGATGCAGGGGAAGTCGTGTATATGCAAGGACAAAAAGTCATGGCATCCATTGATGAGCTATCGACTTATTTATATGATGTGATGAATCTGAAAAAAGGAGTGATTAAAATTGGGATTCCTCCATTGATTGGAGTGCTGTTCTTTCCAAAGATTATTAAAGGGTTTCAGCAGCTCTATCCAGATATCACAATTAAACTTATTGAATACGGAGCCAACCGTGTTCAAAAAGCAGTAGAAAAAGGAGAATTAGACTTAGGCGTGGCGGTCCTTCCAGTAAATGAACACCTTTTTGATATTAATCCTTTTACCTCTGAAAAAATGCTTTTATATGTTCACCATTCCCACCCTTTAGCCTCTAAAACGCATGTAGAAATTAATGAGTTAGCCCAAGAGAAATTTATTTTGTTTAATGAAGATTTTACACTTCACGACCGGCTTATTCAGGCATGTCAACAAGCAGGGTTTGAACCTAACGTAGCCTACGAAAGCTCTCAATGGGATTTTATTGGTGAAATGATTGCGGAAAACTTAGGTGTATCTATCTTTCCACAGTCCATTGCGGCAAAAGTAGATTCGGCTATCGTAAAAGCCGTTCCTATTATTAACCCTTCGATTTCGTGGGATCTAGCATTGATTTTAAAAAAGGATAAATATATTTCATATGCCTCTAAACAATTTCTACACTATATGAATAAACAGCATTCTGCTTTATATAGATAAAATGCATATGTTGTATTGAATATATGTATTTTACGAAAGAGAAAATGTGCGTTAAAGTAAATAGTGTAGAAAACATACAAGAAAACAAACAGTGATTCCGCGCGGTGTCAGTAAAAAATACGGAGGTTGATTTTACATGGCACAAGATAGTTATCAAAAAGGTTTAGATAAATTAATGGAATATACATTAACGAGTAACGATGATATTTCAACTCATTTAAAAATTACAGAAGACTTAAAAGACCTAGCTCTTGACGTTGGAAAATACATTATTGAATTTGCCTATGGAGACATTTATTCACGACCTGGCCTAACAAATAAGCAGCGAGCGTTAGTAACCATTTCATCACTGGTTACTCAGGGTACAGAGCCACAGCTGGAGCTGCATTTGAATACAGGTCTAACTGCTGGACTAGAGCCAAAGGAAATTGTGGAGAGCATCATTCAATTAATCCCATACACAGGTTTCCCACGCGTGTTAAATGCTTTAAATATAGCTAAGAAAGTGTTCGCTCAGCGTGACGTGGAAGTAGAAACAGGTGAAAAAGAGCTAGTGGAAAATAAATAATAAGCACAAAAAAGACGCTCTAAAAGAGCGTCTTTTTTTATGCGAGCTGCTTTTGTTTGGTTTCTTTTCCTAGAAAAACAACCGAACCAACACCGATTAAAATAGCTACACAAAAGATTGAGAACGTAACGGTTAAAGACGCACCTTGCGTTGACATATAACCAACTAACAGCGGTCCTAAAATTCCTCCAACTCTTCCAAAAGAAGCAGCCATTCCAGCTCCTGTGCCTCGAATAGACGTCGGATATTGCTCAGGTGTATACGCGTATAAAGCTCCCCAAGCGCCTAAGTTGAAGAAAGACAACAGCATACCTGCTGTTAGCAGCAGCCAAAGTGACTCGGCATTTCCAAAGATATATGCGCTAGCAGCCGTACCTAACAAATAGGTGACCAATACGAATTTTCGGCCCATGCGTTCAATAAACCAAGCAGCCGTATAATAGCCGGGCAACTGAGCTAACGTCATAATCAATACGTATTCAAAGCTTTTGATTAAGCTAAATCCTTTAATGACCATGACGCTAGGTAGCCACAAAAACATGCCGTAATATGAAAATACAACGCAAAACCACAGAACCCACAGCATAATCGTAGATTGACGATAAGGCTTAGACCACACGCTTCTTACATTGTCCGCAATCGACGGTTTCTTTTCTTTTGTCGCTTCCACAAACTGAGGAGAATCTGGCAGTTTGATGCGCAAATAAATGGCATAAAACGCTGGGATAGCCGTCAGGATAAGCGCTAGCTGCCACCCGTAGGCTGGGATTACAAAGTAAGAGATAAGCGCTGCCAGTAGCCAGCCGAACGCCCAAAAACTTTCTAATAAGACGACCACTTTACCGCGTTTTTCCGGCGCCACCGTCTCAGAAACAAGTGTAGAAGCAACAGGCAGCTCTCCTCCTAAACCCATTCCAATTAAAAATCGAAATACTAAAAAAGCAGCCAGGGTAGTAGTAAGAGCCGAAAGGCCGCTTGCTACTGAAAAAAGAACAAGAGTTACAATAAAAACGGTTTTTCGTCCAATTCGATCAGCCAATAACCCAAACACTAAAGCTCCAACGGCCATTCCGATCGAGTTAACGCTGCCTATCCAGCTCATTTCAGTAGGGGAAAGTTCCCATTCAGCGTGAAGAGCTGCAATGATAAAAGACAAAATGCCAACATCCATTGCATCGAAGAGCCATCCGAGCCCCGCGATGCCAAGAAGCTGACGTTCTGATAATTGTTTTGTTTTCATGTCTTCCTCCTAGAAGCAAAGAATTTTGCTTTAAGTTTACACCTGTCTTGACATAATGTCACGTCTATTTTAAAGAAAAAATGCAAACGGAAAAGCTCTATACCTAATGGTATAGAGCTAATTTTATTCTCACATTTTATCGTAAAGCATTTTTCCAGGCCATGTGTACGCCATATGACCGCCGTCTACAGTAATGCAATCACCTGTTACATATGAGCTGTCATCAGATGCTAAAAATAATACAGCACCGGCTACTTCTTCCGGTTTGCCTAGACGGCCCATCGGATCGACCCATTCATATGCTTTTCTGAATTTTTTTCCTTCTTCAGCGCCTGATAAATCATCAAGAAGAGGTGTTTCGATTGTTCCAGGAGCAATTGAGTTAACGCGAATACCTTCACGAGCGTAGTCAATTGCCATGGTTCTTGTTAAGTTGGTAATAGCACCTTTCGCTGCATTATAGCCAGAACGGTCTAAGTCTGCTGCCAGCCCCGACACGGATGAATTATTAATAATCGATCCGCCATTTTCTAACATCAGCGGAATAACGTATTTGCTTACAAGAAACGTTCCGCGTAAATCTACCGACATTAAGCGATCCCAAAGTTCTACTGGATATTCGTGAAGTTTGCCGCCTTCTGTGTCTGTCCCTGCATTATTAAAAAGAATGTCCACTTTACCAAATTTCTTTTCAATTTCTGCTGTGAATTCTTTTACTTTTTCTTCTTCAGCTACATCGATATAGTAGGCGTAGGCTTCACCGCCAGCTTCTTTAATTTCTTGTGCTGCTTTTTTCACACCGTCTAAATTAATATCAGCACAAATAACAACCGCTCCTTCTTTCGCAAATCGTTCAGCAGTTGCTTTTCCAATGCCAGAGCTTGATCCTGTAATCACTGCAATTTTTGATTCTAAACGTCCCAATTGTATCCCTCCGCAAAAATAGATATATAAGTATGTATGTTCATGTACCCATCTATTATTTTGATAAAACGTCGTTAGTTTATACGTGTGCGAATAGAAATAAAGAGACGCAGCAAAACAAATCCATTGTATAATGAACAGCAGTATGTCAGAAAAAATGAGGTGTTTGCATGAAAGCAATTATAAAAAGTTTTATTAATGGACTCTTAACGATTGTCCCTATTATCCTTGTTATTTATATTTTAGTAAGAGTGTTTAATTTTTTAGATAGCATTTTAGGAAACGTATTGAAGCCCTATATGAAGCAGGATTATATACCGGGGATTGGCATCTTAGCGACTCTTCTTTTAATTACGTTCTTAGGATGGTTATCCACTCGTTTTTTTACAGGGAAAATTATTAACTTAATTGATCGATTGTTAGAAAGAATACCGTTTGTTAAAACGCTATATACCGTTATTAAAGATACGTTTCAATCTTTTCTTGGAGAGAAAAAGTCATTTTCAAAAGTCGCTTTAGTGACGATGCCCGGCACGTCAATGAAAGTCATAGGGTTTGTGACCTCTGAAGAAGTAGAAGAGGTGATTCATTCATTAAAAGACCACGTAGCCGTTTATGTTCCGCAGACTTTTCAAGTAGCCGGTTTTACTTTTTTGATTCCAAAAGAAGAAATTGAATGGTTAGATATTAAGCCTGAGGAAGCCATGAAGTTCGTGTTATCTGGGGGAGTATCTAGTTCAAAAGCAGAAAAATAACAGAAGGCTTGTTGAAGCCTTCTGTTATTTTTGTTGAAGTAAGGCTGTTAAAAGATTAAGCGGTTCTTCCAACGGTTTAAGTTCCGTTAAATTTCCAACCATGCCTTTTACAATAGCAGCGGTAGGCTTATCTTTTTTTAGCTCCGTTTGTAAAATGTGAAAGCTGTCTGCGTGCTCATCAGAGATATGATCGCTGTTGTCTAGCAGATGTTTAATTTCCTCAAGAGCTTGTTTTACCTGCTCATTTTTACTGAGAAAAGTCGTTCGTTCCTTTCCGTATATATCTTCACCAAAAGAAGCAGGAATAAGGGGACGAGGTTTTCGAGCTAATAAATCTTCTACTATTACATCAACTCGGTCCATTATGTACTGCGCTACTTCTTTAAATGTAAGCTCGAATTGATTGAAGATAATAATTTCTAAAAAGGAATGATGAATACCTTCAATCATTTTCGTTAAATCCGAGATATAAGGAGTTACGTCTTCTCCGTATACGCTAACGAGGCTTTTGCGATGGAAGTAAAATGTTTCTCGCTGCATTTTATGAACAAAGGTCTCCACTTCTTTGTTAAAGGGAATAGATTTTTCACGGATTTGCATGATAATAAAATCTCTGTGCTCCGTAATAAATTCATAGAAATAGATAAGCTGATTCATATAGCGGCTGCGGGCATCGTTCACTTCCTCGTCGAGAGCATAAACAGAGCTAAAGAGCTTTTCATAGTAAAAGTTTAGAATTGATAATAAAAGTGCATCCTTAGATTTGAAGTGCAGGTAAAACGCACCTTTTGAAATGTTGCATTCATCTACAATTTCTTGCACAGAGGTAGCATTAAATCCTTTTTTTGCAAAAAGCTTAATCGAAGCTTCAATTATTCTTTTTTCTTTTTCCTTCATGTCTTCTACCTCCTTTATTGAACAATTTGGCCATTCATTTCGTTAGATAATAGTATCATACACTAAAAAAGATAAAGGTATATATCAAAGTTGAGAACGAGAGTCAGTTCCTTTAAAAAACGATTATTATAAATATGTCTTTATTATGAACAAGTCAGGAGAGAACCTGCTTAGGGTTGACACTGACTAGTTAGTCATTTATATTTTAAGTTGTTGTGACCGATCAGTCAATTTTATTAGTATACATATATTTGAAGGAGGATATGCATTGGGGAAGTTTATTAAATTTTCATTGAAAAATAAATTTGCAGTGTGGCTGTTAACGCTCTTTGTCATTATTGCAGGGCTGTATTCAGGGTTTAATATGAAGTTAGAGACCATTCCTGATATTTCAACGCCTGTTGTAACAGTCAGTGCAACTTATCCGGGAGCCACTCCGGAACAAGTGGCAGATAAGGTGAGTAAGCCGATTGAACAAAAGCTCCAGGGACTGAGCGGCGTTGACACAGTTAGCTCATCTTCTTATGAAAACATGGCTACCATTCAAGTTGAATATAGTTTTAGTAAAGATATGGAAAAGGCAGAAGACGAAGTTAGGCGAGCTCTTTCAAACGTAGATCTGCCAGATGATGTGGAGGAACCAAATGTTTCAAGACAAAGCATTAGTGATTTTCCGATTATTTCATTAAGTGTTTCAGATGATAAAAAATCATTAGAAGACTTAACGAAGTATGTAAAAAATACCGTTGTTCCACAAGTTGAAAAAGTGCAGGGGATTTCTTCGGTCAGTGTGTCAGGAGAACAAGTTGAAGAAGCAGAACTTGTATTCAAACAAGACAAGCTCAAGCAGCTGGGACTTGATGAAGATACGGTGAAAAAGCTTATCCAAGCATCCGATGCAAAAGTGCCGGCTGGCACGTATACGATGGATGGATCTCAAAAATCTGTTGTGGTAGACGGAAAGATGACAACAGAAAAAGATTTAGAAAACTTAGAGATTCCAGCTGTGCCTAGTCAAGGAGCTGCTCAAGGTCAGCAACAAGGAATGAGCCAGCAGCAGACACAAGGCACCGTACAGCAGGCGCCATCCGCAGCTTCTATTCCAACTGTGAAATTAAAAGAAATTGCGGATATTAAAGTGACGGGGAAAGCAGAATCTATTTCTCGCACGAACGGAAAACCTTCCATTGCTGTACAAGTTGTCAAAGCGAAGGATGCGAACACAGTAAATGTTGTAAATGATATTAAAGAGAAAATGAATAGCCTAGAAAAGAAAAACAAAGACCTTCACGTTGACAATATTTTTGATCAAGGTAAACCGATTGAAGATTCTGTTCATACGATGCTAAATAAAGCTATTATCGGTGCGGTCTTTGCGGTTATTATTATTCTTTTATTTTTACGTGATATTCGTTCAACGATTATTGCCGTTATTTCGATTCCGCTTTCGTTATTGATCGCCATTTTAGCGCTCAAATCAATGGATATCTCTTTAAATATTATGACGCTTGGAGCGATGACTGTAGCCATCGGAAGGGTTGTAGATGATTCCATTGTCGTTATTGAAAATATTTACCGCCGCATGGCTTATCAGGAAGAAAAGCTTAAAGGAAAAGATTTAATTGTCGCGGCGACGAAAGAAATGTTTGTTCCAATTTTCTCTTCTACAATCGTAACCGTGGCCGTATTCTTACCGTTAGGTCTAGTAGAAGGACCGGTAGGAGAGCTATTCTTACCGTTTGCATTAACCGTTGTTTTTGCACTGTTAGCATCACTGCTAGTAGCGGTAACACTCGTGCCAATGCTTGCTCATTCGTTATTTAAAACAAATGTAAAAGTAAAAGAAGAAAAACCAAGCAAACTAGCGCACGGATATAAGCGAATTTTGAACTGGACGCTAAACCATAAGCTTATTTCCTTTGGGTTAGCCGTACTACTGTTAGTAGGAAGTTTATTCTTAGTTCCTTCTATTGGCGTGAGCTTCTTATCATCTGATCAAGAAAAAACGCTGACGCTTACGTATACACCAAAAGCCGGACAGTCTCAAAGCGACGTAGAAAAAGCAGCAAATCGCGCAGAAGCGTACTTGATGAAGCGAGATGGTGTCAAAACGGTTCAGTATTCGTTCGGTGAAGGTAACTCTTTTAATCCGGGAAGCAAAAATAACGTTTTAACATTTGTGCAATATGACGAGGATACACAAAACTTTGATAAAGAGCAGGATAAAGTATTAAAAGCTCTTAATAAACAAGCGAATCAAGGTGAATGGGGCTCAATGAATACGGCGTCTAGCGGCAGCAATAATTCATTAAACGTCCTTATTTACGGAGATAGCTTAGAAGAAATCAAACCTTATGCTGATAAAGTTCAGCATGTTTTAGAAAAGCATAAAGAACTGAAAAATGTCGATTCTACGCTTTCAGATACGTTTGATGAATATACGCTAGTACCGAATCAAAAGAAAGCTGCTGAACTCGGCTTGTCAGCCAGTCAAATCGGTATGCAAATTTCGAACCTTGGACAGCGTGAAGTATTAACAACTATCCAAAAAGACGGAAACGAAATTAACGTGTACCTTCCAAAAGAAAAAGAGGATTTCTCTACTTTTGCTGAACTTTCAAGTACAAAAGTTACCTCTCAAACTGGACAGGAAGTTACATTAAATGAAGTTGTCGACATTAAAAAAGGTAAAACATCGAATACGGTAACTCGCCGTGATAATAAAATTTATGCAGAGGTAAGTGCCGATATTAAGAGTGACGATGTAGGCGGTGTTTCTTCTAACGTCCAAAAAGAAGTGAAGAAAATTGACTTACCAAGTGATATGGATATTAACTTTGGCGGAGCATCAGAGCAAATCAATGACTCATTTAGTCAATTAGGAATTGCTATGCTCGCAGCCATCGGTATCGTGTACTTCGTACTAGTACTGACATTTGGTGGAGGGCTAGCACCATTTGCTATCTTATTCTCACTTCCGTTTACACTTATTGGTGCGCTAGTGGCGCTTTTAATCTCTGGAGAAACGATCAGTATTTCTTCGATGATTGGAGCTCTTATGCTGATTGGAATTGTGGTAACAAATGCAATTGTTCTGATTGACCGCGTGATTCATAAAGAGCAAGAGGGTCTGTCGACGCGTGAAGCGTTACTAGAAGCTGGAATGACACGTCTTCGCCCGATCTTAATGACAGCTATTGCAACGATTGGTGCACTGCTTCCATTAGCTTTTGGATTTGAAGGTGGAGGCCTTATTTCAAAAGGGCTAGGGGTTACGGTAATTGGAGGACTAACAAGTTCTACGCTGCTTACGCTCATTATCGTTCCAATTGTCTATGAGTTTTTTATGAAGTTTAAGCGCAAAAAAGTAAAAAAGTAGAAGCAAAACAAATTTCCGCTTTTGAGGTGAATAGCGATGAAGTCAATTGATAAACTAATGAAACAGCTGATTCAACAAGGAATTAAAGCAAAGAAAGTAACGATTGATAAATCAAAGCGCCAGCAGTGGATGTCCATGTCGTTGCCTAAAACAGCATGGCAGCATTCAAAATAAAAAAGAGCTGACTTAGAGTCAGCTCTTTTTTTATTAACGATCTGTATCTTCAAATGATCCTTCTTGATAGGCGTCGCTTACTTGCTCATGTGTTTCTGCTAGACCTTGTGAGAGTGCATCTTGTCGGTTATAATCTTCTGTTTCGAACTGACGGTCAGCCATTTCATTCGTATTAGGCTGCTTTTTAGGCTGTTTTTTTGAATTCATTTTCACCACTCCTATCTAAGTAAAGTGAGACCACGGTTAGTGTGCGATGAAAGGAAATACATTATACATGAAAAAAGAGCTTCGATTCGTCGAAGCTCTTTTTTCATATTATTATTGTTTTTTATTTAAGAAGATTTTTTCAATATCATCAAGTACGATATTAGCTGCTAATACACCGCCTGCTGTATTCCAAGTAGCATCATCTACTTTGTGAACATGATTTTCTTGAGCTACTTTTAACTTTTTGAAAAGCGGATCGTTTATCCATTCTTTTTCAAGCTTTGTTGCTTCACCGTCTCCCGTTTCATAAGAGAAGTAGAATAGCTGATCGCCGTCCATTGCCGGGATGCGTTCTTTTGTTGCATTCATTTCAGCAAAATCATTTTTGTCTTGAGATTCAGGGCGAGCGAAGCCAAGCTGATCTAAAATAACGCCTGAGAACGAATCTTTATGATAAATACGAACGTCTCCAGCTGTAAAGCGTACAACTGAGATTTTTTGTTTTAACTGATCTCCAAGGCGTTTTTTTAAATCTGCTACGCGATTGTCATAGTCAGCTAATACTTCTTTACCTTTTTCTTCTTTATTTACAGCTTTTGCATATAGCTTAAAGTTTGATTTCCAGTCTCCGCGCAGCTCTTCAGAAAATACAGTCGGAGCAATTTGACTAAGCTGGTCGTATACTTTTTCTTGGCGCATTTTATTTCCGATAATCAAGTCAGGCTTTAAAGCAGCGATTGCTTCTAAGCTTGGCTCACTTTCTGTACCCACACTTTTAACGCCTTTCATCTGACCTTTGATATGGTCGTACCACGGATTTCCTAACCATGATTGAACAGCACCAACAGGCTTTACACCCATTGCAAGAAGAGCCTCAGTACCTTCGTTTGTTAAAACGACAACTCGTTTAGGTGTTCCTTTAATCTCTGTTTTATCCATTGCGTGTTTTACTGTATAAGTTTCGCCAGAACCCTCAGTTTTTTCTTTTTTATCATCGTCAGCGCTGTTTGAATTACCGCAGGCTGCCAGCACAAGCAGTGTCATAATGGTAAGAATGGATAACAAATATGACAACTTGCCTTTAGAATATGTATTCACATCTCTTCCCCCTCTTAAGTGATAATGATTTTCATTAACAATTAAGATAATATTCTAACTTTTAAGCGGTGTCAATTAAAAATTGAAAATGATTCTCAAAATCATTGACACTTTTTTCAATGTTTCCTAAACTAAAGGTTAGATATATATAGGAATCATCTTAGAGGAGAGCAATGAAAATGATGCTACGCAGTGTTCAAATGAAAGTAATGGGGCTCATCATTGGAATCATGCTGCTTTTAATCTGTATTGGATTAAGTATCGTACTCGGATACACAGATACAAGTATCAAGACAGCATTTGAAGCTTTTCAAGCGTTTAACGGTTCGAATGAGCACATAGTTATTCAAAATATTCGATTGCCGCGCGCTATAATCGGTGCTGTGGTAGGTATTTGTTTAGGAATTGCAGGAGCAATGATGCAGGCGTTAACGAAAAACCCACTTGCTTCACCGGATATTATTGGTGTGAACGCTGGGGCCAGCTTTTTTATTGTTGTTGCAGTGATGATTTTTTCGGTCAATTCACTTCAAGCTTTTACGTGGATTGCATTTGTAGGAGCGGCATTAACCGTAGTGGTTGTCTATTTTCTTGGATCCCTCGGAAAAGAAGGATTAACGCCTATTAAATTGACGCTCGCAGGAGCGGCTATTGCAGCCTTTTTCTCTTCTTTAACACAAGGACTGCTGGCTGTGGATGAATCTTCGCTTGATCAAGTTCTTTTTTGGCTGGCTGGATCTGTGCAAGGACGCAAGGTGGAAATGCTGTATGGCATACTGCCTTATATAGTACCAGCAATCATTGTCACGTTTTTTATCGCTTCAAAAATTAATATTTTAACGATTGGTGAAGATGTAGCTAAAGGATTAGGTCAAAGAACGATTCTTGTCAAAATTATAAGCGGCATCATTATTGCCATTTTAGCTGGTGGAGCCGTTGCAGTAGCCGGTCCGATTAGCTTTGTCGGAATTATTGTTCCTCATGTTGTAAGAGCAATTGTAGGACAAGATTATCGTTGGGTATTTCCCTATAGTGCGGTTGCCGGAGGCATCTTAATTTTATTAGCCGATGTTGCAGCCAGGTATGTCATTATGCCTCAAGAAATCCCTGTTGGAGTCATGACTGCTGTTATTGGTACGCCTTTCTTTATCTATATGGCAAGGAAAGGGGCAAAGGCGTCATGAAAACATACTTATCTCTTCGCTTAAAGAGAATTTCATTTTTGGTTAACATAAAAGCAGCTCTGATCATTATTGGATTTTCAGCTGCACTTGTTGCTCTCTTTTTATTGAGTGCAGGTACGGGTGACTTATTTATTAATCCACTTCGTGTGATTAACATTTTAGCGGGTCATGGATTGGAGTTTGAACGATTAGTTGTTACATCCTTTAGACTTCCACGCATTATTGTTGCCATTTGTGCCGGTATTTGTCTAGCTATTGCAGGCGCTATCTTGCAGGGGCTTGTGAGAAATCCGCTTGCTTCACCAGACTTAATTGGATTAACAGGAGGAGCGTCAGTCGGTGTAGTGTTATTTTTGACACTATTTAGTGATAAAAGCAACTCGTTAACCGTAAGTATTAATTGGATGCCTGTTAGCGCATTTTTAGGTGCAGTGGCAGTGGCGCTTTTACTTTATGTGTTTGCCTGGAAAAATGGCGTCTCTCCTATTACACTAGTATTAATAGGAATTGGATTAACAGCGTTAACGAAAGCCATGACCACGCTGTTTATGATTATGGGTCCTATCTATCGCGCCAGTCAGGCAAATATTTGGATCACAGGAACGGTGTATGGTTCAAATTGGGCCAGTGTTTCCGTACTAGTTCCTGTTACAATAGGGCTAGTTATAATCACGATTTTAATGATTCGAAATTTAAATGTTCAAGAATTAGGTGAAGAAATTGCGACTAACGTTGGAAGTCGCGTTCAAAAAAATCGATTGGCACTATTGCTGATGAGTACAGCTTTAACAGGAAGCGCCGTTGCATTTGCCGGCGGAATTAGCTTTGTAGGATTGCTTGCTCCACATATTGCCCGAAAGCTGGTAGGTTCTTCATTCGGCGCTTTAATACCGCTATCGGCATTAATCGGAGCGATTTTAATCACAGCAGCAGATTTAATTGGCCGAACATTTTTCTTGCCAATCGAAGTGCCAGCAGGTGTATTTACAGCTGCAATTGGCGCACCGTACTTCATTTATTTACTATACAAACAAAGAAACGTATAGCATTCTTTGTAGAAGGAGCGATTCGCATGCATTCGTTAGAAACAAAATCGCTAACATTATCATATGGAGAAGCGATGATTATAGATGAGCTTGACGTTACCATCCCAAAGGGTGAGATTACGGTCTTTATCGGCAGTAATGGATGCGGAAAATCTACGCTGCTGCGTTCACTAGCAAGGTTATTGAAGCCACATGCCGGCTCTATTTTACTAGAAGGCTCTAAAATTTCCTCTCTTCCGACAAAGGAAATTGCAAAGCAGCTAGCAATTCTTCCACAAGGTCCTGTTGCACCTGAAGGGTTGACCGTGCTGCAGCTTGTTAAACAAGGGCGCTATCCGTATCAAAATTGGTTCCGTCAGTGGTCTCAAGAAGATGAAGAAAAAGTACAAAATGCACTCGAGGCAACAGGTTTAGCAGACTTGGCTGATCGTCAAGTTGATTCGCTTTCTGGAGGACAGCGTCAGCGCGCATGGATTGCCATGACATTAGCACAAGATACGGATATTATTTTACTTGATGAACCGACAACGTATTTAGATATGACACATCAAATTGAGATCTTGGACTTGTTATTTGAATTGAATGAAAAAGAAAATCGTACCATCGTAATGGTGCTGCACGATTTAAACTTAGCCTGCCGCTATGCTCATCATATTGTGGCGCTTCAAGATAAAAAAATCTATGCACAGGGAAGACCAGAAGAAGTCATTAACTGCGATTTAGTACAGCGAGTCTTTAATATGAACTGTGAAGTGACGGTGGATCCGTTATTTGGAACGCCTCTTTGTATTCCTCATGGGCGCGGACGATGTATTGTGAATAAGCTGCGAGTTGAAACGCAGCATGCTCAATAAGAAAGAGCAAAGCGAGTTAGCAGAAAAATTCCGCTGTACGTTTAAAGATAACTCGCTGTACAGGTTGTCTCCCTCCAGCTACATGGATGAAAGCACGCTGCGGATGCAGCTGCTATGGATTCAACAGACGATGGAGGCTGATAACTTGAGAGCAGCTGCCTCCATGTTAGCTAAGCGGTATAGCTTTGTTGTGGTGGCGGCTTTGTATTCATTTATTGTGTTTCAAAAAAAGATAAATGCATCGACTAAAAATGTTTCGTTGCATACAGAAGACGCTGAAACAATGTGGCTCCCAAAAGTGTTCATCTCAGAAACTGAGACGAAAGAAGTAACAGAGGACAATCAGAAGATTCTTCTTGATGAACTTCTTGATGAATTGTTTGCTCATCACATTGAGCCGATATGGTCATCGCTGCATAAAGTGACAAAAATCTCGAAGCTGACGCTGTGGGAAAACGTAGCTGTTTATATCCACTGGCTTTATGATTTGCTTTTAGCAAATGAAGAAATAGAAAATGTGCAAGTGCAAAAGAATTTACGATACGTGTTGGAAGAAGCTGAGGGTCATCACTTTGGTTCATACCATCATAATCCGCTTTCTCGGTACAGTTCACCTCCTCCATATGTAAAGAAGCAAAAGCAGGAGATAAGGGTTCGGCAAACGTGCTGTTTATCTTACCAAACAGGAGCTAAAGAGACTTATTGTCAAACGTGTCCGGTTATTTGTAAACCAAAGAAAGGAGTGATTGTGCATGAATAAAACCTTTCAAGAGCAATTCGACGGTTTGATTGAAAAGTATACAGAACTAATGGTCGGTGAAAGTGACGAGCAGCTACAAGAAAAAGTAAAAATGTGGGCACTTTACAACCATATCTCAAAATCCATGCCGCCTTTAACCAAGCATTGGAATCAATTATATCCAGAAGCAAAAGCGGAAATGGTCGAGATTGTAAAGGAAATCAAAGAGCTGAATGAAGCGCATCGAGCGTCACAGCGAAAACCAGAATAAAAACATTCATCACGAAGCTGATGGATGTTTTTTTATCCAAAAGCTCCCGGTCGCTTTTTGGTTTTGTGTGCATACGTTAATAAAGGGTGCCTATCTAGTTTAAAAAATGGTAAAATTAATGATAATTAAATAAATTTTGTGAGGCGTATGACAAGTGAAGGCGGGGGGTTGCTTTGGAACAAACGATAAGAAACTTTTTTTTATTGTTATCAAAAAGCAAAAAGTTAACAAAGCTGGCTAAGCGCTATGGCTTACGTTTTGGAGCAGCAAGGTTTGTTGCAGGGGAAACCATCGATGAAGCTGTTAGTGTGATAAAAAAGCTAAATGAACAGGGATTAAAAGTAACGGTTGATTATCTTGGCGAGTTTGTGGAAAGTGAAGTTGAAGTGGATCATGCTGCAGCTCAATGCATAAAGGCTATTCACCTTATACACAAAGAAAGATTAGATTCAGAAATTTCTTTAAAATTAACGTCTATGGGACTGGACATTTCAGAAGATTTGGCCCTTCATCATATGCGGCGTATTCTTGAAGAAGCGGAAAAACATAGCGTATTTGTGACGATTGATATGGAGGACTATAAGCGATGCAGCAAGACGATTAAGCTATTTAAACAATTAAAAAATGAGTATGAACACGTAGGGACGGTGCTTCAAGCATACTTATATCGAACAGAAAGTGACATCCGTGAATTAGATGCGTATGCTCCTAAATTAAGGTTAGTGAAAGGGGCATACAAAGAAGCAGCAGACGTGGCGTTTCCTGATAAAGAAGACGTGGACGAAAACTTTCAAAACATCATTGGACTTCACTTATTAAACGGTCACTACACAGCAGTTGCTACTCACGATGAACGAATCATTCAGTATACAAAAGAGTTTGTTAAAAAACATGGAATTTCAATGAATCAGTTTGAGTTTCAGATGCTATACGGGATTCGATCAGAAAGGCAAGTTCAGCTCGTAGCAGAACAATATAAAATGAGAGTGTACGTTCCTTATGGAACGGACTGGTATGGGTACTTTATGAGGCGCCTTGCAGAAAGACCTGCAAATGTCGCATTTGTCTTAAAAGGAATCGTAAAAAAATAATAATGAAATGGTCGTGATGACAAAGTAAGAAATAATCAAAAATCGAACATGATTCGATTACTCATGTTCGATTTTGAGGTTAATGTCCTTGAGTGTTATGCTTTGTGTACTGTTGGTTTTGAGATGTCTTTTTGCCGCGGCCGTGCGGTTCATTAACCGGTCCAGCATTTCCTTTAACGCTTGCTGCGCTTACGCCTGCTGACGATGGATCCTTCTTTAATTTACTCACAAAATCACCTCCTGTGTATTAAGATAACCAAACACATTAAAAATAGTTAGAGATAATATTGTGAATATATTGCGAAAATTTAAAAAATGTTTTATAGTAAAAACAGAGATTAACAGTGACTCTCTTTTTTTACGCATAAAATGAATGACCATTCATTCAATATATTAAAGGGGATGTGGGGATAATTATGAACATAAAAAAAGCCGCCGTTTTAGGTTCAGGAGTTATGGGCTCTGGAATTGCAGCTCATTTAGCGAATGTAGGAATTCCAACGCTTTTGCTAGACGTGGTTCCAACTTCATTAACAGCAGACGAGGAAAAAAAACAGCTAACGCTTGAAGATAGGCAAGTGAGAAATCGGTTGAGTACAACCGCTGTAGCTAAATTAACGAAGCAAAAACCGGCGCCTTTAACGTCTAAGTCATCACTATCGTTGATTACGCCAGGAAACCTTGAAGATCATTTACAGCAGTTAAGCGACTGTGATTGGATTATTGAAGTAGTAGTGGAACGTCTTGATATTAAACAGCAGTTGTTTGAAAAAATTGACAGTGTACGAAAAAAAGGAAGTATTGTAAGTTCAAACACTTCAGGAATATCGATCCACGAAATGGCTAAAGGACGCTCAGAAGATTTTAAAGCGCATTTTTTAGGAACGCACTTTTTTAATCCACCGCGTTATTTAAAGTTATTAGAAATCATTCCAACTCATGACACAAAATCAGAAATTGTTGAATATATGAAAACGTTTGGTGAAGATGTATTAGGTAAAGGAGTAGTTATTGCAAAAGATACGCCTAACTTTATCGCCAACCGTATCGGTACGTACGGTTTACTTGTGACCGTTCAAGAAATGTTAAAAGGTAATTACAGCGTGGGAGAAGTTGACTCTGTGACGGGCCCCTTAATTGGAAGACCAAAAAGCGCAACGTTTCGAACACTAGACGTAGTGGGACTAGACACATTTATTCATGTGGCTAACAATGTATTTGACAAAGTAGAAGGCAAAGAAAAAGAAGTGTTCGATGTCCCTTTATTTATGAAACAAATGCAGGAAAATGGCTGGCTGGGAAGCAAGTCAGGGCAAGGCTTCTTTTTAAAGAAAGGCAAGGAAATTTTAGAACTTGATCCTAGTACACTTCAATACGTTGAGAGAAAGAAGTTAAAAACAGCTTCTACCGAATTAAGCAAGCAGGCAAAAGGGCTGCAAAATAAAATGAAAGCGCTTATATATTCTGATGATCGTGCCGGACAGCTTCTTTGGAATGTGATCAGTCCCGTTCTTGTATATGCAGCACAGTTAAAAAATGAAATCGCCGACGATATCGTGGCCATTGATCAAGCTATGAAGTGGGGATTTGGCTGGAAAATGGGTCCTTTTGAGACGTGGGATGCAATTGGTTTAGAAAAGTCAATTGAGAAGATGGAGCAGTCTGGTTTAGCAGTTCCGCAGTGGGTAAAACAAATGCAGGAAAATGGATTTACAAGCTTCTATAAAGAAATGGAAGGTCAAACGCTTTACTACGAAGATGAAGAGTATAAAGCGGTAAAAGAAAATAAAAAGGTGATTCACCTGTCATCTTTACGTTCTCAAAATAATGTCATTTTAGAAAACAGCGGAGCGAGTTTAATTGATTTAGGAGATGATGTGGCGTGCCTGCAGTTCACCTCTCCTAACAATGCAATCGGGCTAGATATTATTAGCTTATTAAATCAGTCTCTTGAAGAAGTGAATAAGAACTATAAAGGACTGGTCATAGGAAATCAAGGGAAAAATTTCTGCGTTGGGGCTAACTTAGCTATGATTTTAATGGAAGCACAAGATGACAATTATTTTGAAATTGAATTTGTCATTAAACAATTTCAACAGGCAATGATGAAGGTGAAATACAACGAAAAGCCGGTTGTTGCAGCTCCATTTGCGATGACGCTTGGAGGCGGAGCAGAAATTTGCTTACCGTCAGCTAAAATCCAAGCTTCTGCTGAAACTTACATGGGCCTTGTAGAAGTAGGAGTCGGACTTATTCCTGGTGGAGGAGGTAATAAGGAGCTTTATATCAAACAGTTAAATGGTTTACCGAACGGTGTAACGCTCGATCTTCAGCAAATTGCCAATAAAACATTTGAAACAATTGCTACTGCAAAAGTATCTGCTTCTGCTGCAGAAGCTAGACAGCTAAACTTTTTAAATCGCCATGATGGCATCAGCGTAAACGGAGATCATTTGCTGAATGATGCGAAGAACTCAGTCCTTGCTTTACATGACACGGGCTATAAACCACCTGTAAGAACTAAAATTCCTGTGGTTGGAGAAACAGGATATGCAACGTTGCTGCTAGGAGCTCAATCCATGAAATATTCAGGATATATATCAGAACATGATTATAAAATTGCTAGCAAGTTAGCATTTGTGTTAGCCGGAGGACGTGTAGCGTTCGGTTCGGAAGTTGATGAAGAGTATTTACTGGACTTAGAGAGAGAAGCATTTTTAAGTCTTGTTGGTGAAGCGAAGTCTCAAGAACGTATGCAGCACATGTTAGTTAAAGGAAAACCACTGCGTAATTAAGGGGGAGAAAAAATGAGAGAAGCAGTTATTGTAGCAGGTGCTAGGACACCGGTCGGAAAAGCAAAAAAAGGTTCACTGGCAAGTGTTAGACCTGATGATTTGGGAGCCATCGCGGTTAAAGAAACACTTCGCCGAGCAGGCGGATACGAAGGACCAATTGATGATTTAATTATTGGTTGTGCGATGCCTGAAGCAGAACAAGGTTTGAATATGGCTCGAAATATTGGCGCTCTTGCGGGTTTGCCGTATACGGTGCCAGCAATAACGATTAATCGTTATTGTTCGTCAGGTTTGCAAAGTATTGCCTACGGTGCAGAACGAATTATGCTAGGGCAAGCCAAAGCAGTGTTAGCTGGAGGAGCAGAATCAATGAGTTTTGTTCCGATGTTTGGAAACGTAGCGCGTCCGAATGTTCAGCTGGTTGAAAATGCGCCGGAATATTATATGGGCATGGGACATACAGCAGAACAAGTGGCGATGAAGTACGGCATTTCACGTGAAGACCAGGATGCGTTTGCTGTACGCAGCCATCAAAAAGCAGCAAAAGCACTTCAAGAAGGGAAGTTTAACGACGAAATTGTTCCGGTGGAAGTGACGCTTCGAAAAGTGGATGAAAACAATAAGCTCCGTGAACAAAAGCTGATGTTCTCTCAAGATGAAGGAGTTCGTCCCGGCACAACTGCAGACGTATTAGGAAAACTTCGTCCAGCTTTTTCGGTTAAAGGATCCGTAACAGCTGGAAACTCTTCGCAGACAAGTGACGGAGCTGCATCCGTTTTTCTAATGGATAAAGAACAAGCTGAAGCAGAAGGGTTAAAGCCTTTGCTTAAGTTTCGCTCATTTGCAGTTGGAGGAGTTCCGCCTGAAGTAATGGGGATTGGCCCGATAGCTGCCATTCCTAAAGCTCTTAAACTAGCAGGGCTGGAGCTTTCTGATATTGGATTGTTTGAATTAAATGAAGCATTTGCTTCTCAAGCACTTGGCGTTATTCGTGAATTAAATATTAATGAAGATAAAGTAAATGTAAACGGAGGCGCTATTGCCTTAGGTCATCCATTAGGCTGTACCGGAGCTAAGCTGACTCTTAGCTTAATGCACGAAATGCAGCGTCGAAATGAGCAGTTTGGAATTGTCACGATGTGTATTGGCGGAGGAATGGGAGCTGCTGGTGTATTTGAATTGTTAGCATAATCATTTCAAAGGGGGATATGAACATGTCAAATAAAACAAAACAAATGATTAAAGGTGGAAGCTTTTTAATTGAAGAAGGCGATGCAAGCCGCGTCTACACGCCGGAGGATTATACATCTGAACAAAAGATGATTGCCAAGACGACAGATGAATTTGTAGAAAATGAAGTCCTTCCACAAGTGGAATATTTAGAAAAGCATGAGTTTGACCGTTCTGTAAAGTTATTAAAACAAGCTGGTGAATTAGGCTTGCTTGGTGCAGATGTACCGGAAGAATACGGTGGACTCGGTTTAGATAAAATTACCTCGGCTTTAATTGCTGAAAAAATGTCTCGAGCAGGCGGGTTTTCCATCACTCATGGTGCTCACGTAGGAATTGGGTCATTGCCAATCGTCTTATTTGGAACAGAAGAGCAAAAGCAAGCATATTTACCTGCTTTAGCAGTTGGGGAAAAAATAGCAGCATATGCGTTAACAGAACCTGGTTCTGGTTCCGATGCCCTCGGTGCTCGAACAACAGCTCGCCTTAACGCAGAAGGCACACACTATGTGTTAAATGGAGAAAAGCAGTGGATTACGAATGCCGGATTTGCTGATGTGTTCGTGGTGTATGCGAAAATCGACGGCGATAAATTTTCTGCTTTTATCGTTGAACGCGAATTTCCAGGTGTTTCGGTTGGACCGGAAGAGAAGAAAATGGGAATCAAAAGCTCCTCAACCAGAACGTTGATTCTTGAAGATGCGCTTGTTCCAAAAGAAAACGTGTTAGGTGAAGTTGGCAAAGGGCATGTGATTGCGTTTAACATTTTAAATATTGGGCGCTACAAGCTTGGAGTTGGAGCAGTTGGAGCAGGGAAACGTGCGTTAGAAATCACGTCTCAATATGTTAACCAGCGTCAGCAGTTTAAAACGCCCATTGCTAAATTTTCATTAACCCAAGAAAAAATAGCAACAATGGCTTCTAAATTATACGCAACTGAAAGCTCCGTCTATCGTACGGTAGGACTTTTTGAAGACCATATGGGCCAGCTTTCAGAAGAACAGCAAAAAGACGGAAAACAAATTGCCGCTTCCATTGCTGAATATGCCATTGAATGCTCATTAAACAAAGTGTTTGCCACGGAATCTCTTGACTACATCGTAGATGAAGGGGTGCAGCTTCACGGAGGCTATGGTTTTATGAGTGAGTATGAAATTGAGCGCCTGTATCGTGATTCCCGCATTAACCGTATTTTTGAAGGAACAAATGAAATTAATCGTCTCTTAGTACCAGGCACGTATTTACGCAAAGCGCTAAAAGGAGAGCTTCCGCTGCTTCAAAAAGCACAAACGCTTCAAGAAGAATTGATGATGCTTATGCCCCAGGAAGTAGGCAATGAGCCGTTAGATCAAGAAAAAATGCTTGTGCAAAATGGGAAGAAAATTGCGCTCTTGCTTTTAGGTCTAGCTGCACAGAAATACGGTAAAGAATTAGAGAAAGAACAAGAAATTCTCGTTAATATTTCCGATATGATTAGTAACGTATATGCAATGGAATCCACTGTTTTACGTACTGAAAAAGCGATTTCCAAAACAGGTGCAGATCAAAACAGCTTGAAGGTAAAATATACGCAAGTATTTTGCCAAGAAGCATTTAATCGAATTGAAGCAGATGCAAAAGAAACGTTAATTGGCGTTGAACAAGGTGATACGCTTAGAGTCATGCTTTCGTCTCTTCGCAAGTTAACGCGCTATACACCAATCAATGTGATTAGCGTAAAGCGCGAGATTGCAAAAACGCTTCTAGAAGTAGAGAAGTTCACAGTTTAAGGGAAAAAGGAGCTCGTAAAACGAGCTCCTTTTTGTTTAAGAAGCCTCTATCTAGGTAAATGATAAAGGATGTGTTAAAATACGAAAAAAGCTTAAAATAAAGGGTGGTTGACGAAATGTCATTATTTTTTTATTCATATCCAAAGTGTGGTACGTGCCGAAAAGCCAAGAAGTGGCTGGATGATAACGGAGTAGCGTATGAAGAAATTCATATTGTAGAAAGCCCGCCAACAAAAGAGCAGCTGCAATCTTATTATCAGAACAGCGGCTTAGAATTAAAAAAATTCTTTAATACAAGCGGTAAAAAATATCGCGAATTAGGGCTTAAAGATAAAGTAAGCAGTGCGAGTGAAGACGAACTGCTGTCTATTCTTGCGTCAGATGGCATGTTAATTAAGCGTCCGCTGCTAACAGATGGACAAAAAGTAACGCTTGGCTTCAAAGAAGAGCAGTTTGAGGACGTGTGGAAGTAAGTTTTCAAATAGAAAATTTTTACCTTTTACGTTACACTGTTAATAGGAAGTTATTTTAGGTTGTAGAAAGTGTTCTCCACGTTGAAGGCGCTTTTTATATAAACAAATTACGATACATATTTTGGAGGGATTAAGATGAGTACACCAAAAGATTTGCGTTATTCTGAAGAGCATGAATGGGTAAAAACAGAAGGAGACGTTGTCCGCGTAGGTATTACGCATTTCGCTCAAGCTGAGCTTGGCGACATCGTATTCGTTGAACTGCCAGAAGTAGGAGCAACAGTAGAAGCTGACGAGCCGTTTGGCAGCGTTGAATCAGTAAAAACAGTTTCTGAGCTTTACGCACCAATTAGCGGTGAAGTTGTAGCAGTAAACGATAACTTAAGCGATAGCCCTGAACTTGTTAATGAATCTCCATACGAAGAAGCATGGATGATTACAATCAAACCGTCTGATGCTTCTCAAGTAGACAAGCTAATGACAGCAGAGCAATACGAAGAAATGACAAACGAAGGATAATACTCCTCCATAAATTGTCTTTATGAAAAGTTTTTGACTGGACACTCTATTAGTAAACAAGCTAAAGGAGTGTCTTTTTATGTTTGAAAAACAAAAAATGGACGTTACAGATCGCGTTACAGCTAAATTTCATGACGGCGGCATGAAATTATATGTTGATAAGCAGCCAATTGGTGAAGTTAGTTACGGAACAAGCGGCAATGAATACCGCTTTGAAGAAGGGTATTCGCAAGAAAATAATAAATTCTACCAATATACAGATGTACAAAAGCAAGGTGAAACGCAAAAATATACAGACTGCGACGAAGAAGCAGGATGGTGCTAAACAGTGGCAACTGCCGCTGTTTTTCTTGTTTTATGGAAACAATATGGCTTAAGCTGCCTTTTAAAACAGTTCTTTCTTGCAAATTTCTTTTAAAAAACAGGTGAACTGTGATACATTAACGAATATTGTATAGCATAAAGAAATGATGTTACTATACAACTGACGATTATGGGTGATGAAAATGGGGCTAATTGAAATTGAAAAAGTAATTATTGTCGAAGGAAAATCAGATAAAAAACGTATCCAAGATATCATTCGAGAACCAATTGAAATTATCTGTACAAACGGTACGATTAGTTTATCAAAGCTGGATGAAATTATTGACTTTACGTTTAACAAAGAGGTATACATACTCGTTGACTCTGATGATTCAGGGAATAAGCTAAGAAAACAATTTAAACGAGAGCTTCCGGAAGCAGAGCATCTATATATTGATAAAATGTACCGAGAGGTTGCTGCCGCCCCTAGACATCACATAGCAACAGTATTACTGAGTGCCAATATCGATGTTAATGCAGAATTTTTAACATAAAAGGAATGAGCAACATGCAAGAATGGAGCGAAAAACAGCTTGACGATCAGTTAAAAGAAGGACAAAGAGCGTTTATCTTTTTCCATACACCTTTTTGCGGGACATGTCAGCTGGCAAAAAAAATGTTAACCGTAGCAGAAGCAATGCTGCCTGGTGTGACCATCGGAATGAGCAATTTAAATTATATGCCTTCAAAAGCAGAAGTATTTTCAATTGAAAGTGTACCTTGTTTGATTGAAGTGAAAAATGGCGAAATGGTAAAAAAACTCTATGCGTTTCATTCCATCGAGCACGTACTTGAAGAGCTTCGATAATCAAACGTTTGTTTAAAATGAAGAAATAGAACGAGAGCAAACCGTTGGGGCTGTTGAAATCTTGGGATATTATCCCAAGAACAAAATCTGTTGACAGCCTATCTGACACATGCTAAAATCACACTCATGAATGTTCATAAATGAATGAATATTTCCCAAAAACAAAATAATTGTTGCGAACTCTTATCAAGAGAGGTGGAGGGACTGAGCCCTGTGAAACCCGGCAACCGTCAGACTAACTGAAATGGTGCCAATTCCTGCAAAGCTATGCGCTTTGAAAGATGAGAGAAAGGATTAAATATCGAGCCTTTCTGTCATGCGCAGAGAGGCTTTTTTAATGGGGAAAATTGTTTTACGGCTTTTTCATCCTATAGGGCAACCTAACATAATTAAGTTTTTACTAAAGAAGGTGAAGAAATATGATTACATTAACAGACGTTACAAAAATTTATCAGGCTAAAAGCGGTCAAGTAACAGCTGTTGATAATGTGAATCTAACCGTTAACCAAGGTGAAATTTACGGAATTATTGGTTATAGCGGAGCAGGTAAAAGTTCTTTAATTCGCTTGCTAAACGGGTTAGAAACACCAACGACAGGAACGGTCGAAGTAGCAGGTAATGATATTGGAAAAATTAAAGGCGGAAAACTCAGAAAAGCTAGACAAGAAATTAGTATGGTGTTTCAGCACTTTAATATCTTGTGGTCGCGTACGGTGCGAGAAAATATTGCCTTTCCGTTAGAAATAGCAGGGATCTCAAAAGAAAAAAGAATGAAACGAGTAGACGAGCTTATCAAGCTAGTCGGGCTTGAAGGGCGTGAAAATGCTTATCCATCACAGCTTAGCGGTGGTCAAAAGCAGCGTGTTGGTATTGCTAGAGCGCTAGCCAATAACCCAAAAGTATTGCTGTGTGATGAAGCAACATCAGCGCTTGATCCTCAAACGACAGATTCTATTTTAGATCTGTTAGTAGATATTAATGAGAAGCTAGGGTTAACCATTGTACTCATTACTCATGAAATGCACGTTATTCGTAAAATTTGTCATCGAGTAGCTGTTATGGAAAATGGGGCAGTGGTAGAAGAAGGGCAAGTGCTAGAAGTATTCAGAAAACCTAAGCAGCCGATTACAAAGCGATTTGTTCAACAGATTTCTGAACCAGAAGAAACGTTTGAAACAATTGAACAAGTACAGGAGTTATATCCAAGCGGGCAAATTATTCAGCTGACGTTTGTTGGCGGAAAAGCAGAGCAACCGCTCATTACAACGATTTTAAAACAGTTTGATGTAACGATTAATATTTTGCAAGGAAAGATTTCTCATACACAAACAGGTTCATACGGAACGTTGTTCGTTCATTTAGACGGAGAATTAACAGAAGTTGAAAAAGTCATTGCATACATTCATGAGCAGCAGGTAGAAGTGGAGGTAATGACAAATGCTTGAGAAACTATTTCCAAACGTTATTTTAGATGATTTTATTCAAGCGACAAATGAAACACTATATATGACGGCTATTTCAGTTATAGCCACGTTTGTTCTAGGTATTTTATTGGGCTTGCTTTTATTTTTAACGTCCAAAGGACAGCTTTGGCAAAACAAACCTTTATATGCCATTGTGTCAGCAGTTGTAAATATCTTTCGTTCCATTCCATTCATTATTTTAATTGTTTTACTGATTCCATTTACCAAAGCATTGGTAGGAAGTATTTTAGGCGCTAATGCAGCGTTACCTGCTTTAATTGTTGGAGCAGCACCATTTTATGCGCGTCTTGTAGAAATTGGTCTGCGCGAAATTGATAAAGGTGTTATTGAAGCTGCTAAATCAATGGGAGCAACAACAAGCACTATTATCTTTAAAGTGCTGTTACCTGAATCGCTGCCAGCTTTAATTTCTGGTTTGACGGTAACGACGATTGCGTTAGTCGGTTATACGGCAATGGCGGGTGTGATTGGAGCTGGAGGTCTCGGGAATCTTGCATATTTAGAAGGATTCCAGCGCAGTCATAATGATGTAACGCTAGCTGCTACGATCTTAATTTTGATTATTGTATTTATTATCCAACTTATTGGAGATGCGATTACTGCAAAAATTGATAAAAGATAAAGGGAGGATTATTTATTATGAAAAAATGGCTTTCGGCTTTAGCATTAACATCTGCGCTAGTAGTAGGATTAGCTGCATGTGGATCTAACAATGGATCAAAAGATGAAAAGAAAATTGTTGTGGGTGCATCTAATACGCCCCATGCTGAAATTTTAGAACAAGCAAAACCGATTTTAGAAAAACAAGGAATCGACTTGGAAATTAAAAAATTCCAAGATTACATCTTACCGAACACAGCTCTTGCAAACAATGAAATTGATGCAAACTACTTCCAGCACGTTCCTTATATGAATTCAGTGCTAAAAGATCACAAGGGTGAAAAAGGGTATGATTTTGTAAGTGCCGGTGCCATTCACATTGAACCAATCGGTATCTACTCTAAAAAATATAAAAGCTTAAAAGATCTTCCGAAAAACGGCACAGTTATTATGCGTGATGCAGTAGCAGAGCAAGGACGTATTTTATCAATTTTTGAAAAAGCTGGCGTAATCAAATTAAAACCAGGCGTAAAGAAAACAGATGCACAAATTAAAGATATCGTAGAAAACCCGAAGAATTTAAAATTTAAAGCCGATGTTGAAGGCGGATTGCTACCTCAGATGTACAAAAACAATGAAGGTGACGCTGTTGTTATCAATGCTAACTATGCTATCGATGCTGGCTTAGATCCAGTAAAAGATCCAATCGCAGTGGAAAGCAAAGAAAATAACCCTTATGCAAACATCATTACGGTTCACAAAGGCGACGAAAATAAAGATACAGTGAAAGCTTTAGTGAAAGTTCTTCACTCTAAAGAAATTCAAGACTACATTAAAGAAAAATACAAAGGCGGAGTACTGCCGGTAAATAAATAATAGAAGAAAAGCGCTTGCCCACTCTGGGCAAGTGCTTTTTTGTATGCGGGAAAACGAATAACTCTTATTTTTCTCACGCATACTAACCGTGAAAACTTTACTGATGATGGGAGCTGACGTTATGCAGCAAGAAGCACGTCATTCAACTGAGCAAGCACTTCATGATTATAAAATGGGTGTTGGGAAATTTAGCGAAAAATTGCCGGAAGTAACAAAAACGTTTAATGCGTTTACTGAAGCATGTTTTGGAGAAGGTTCTCTTTCTAAAAAAGAAAAGCAGTTAATCGCGCTAGGAATCAGCGTAGTAGCTCAAGACGAGTACTGTATGATTTATCATACAAAAGGCTGCATCGATCAAGGCGCAACTGAGCAAGAAATTTTAGAAGCATGCGGAGTGTCAGCAGCATTTGGCGGAGGCGCAGCGATGAGTCAGTCCGTTACGCTTGTCCAAGAGTGTATTTCAGAACTGACTAGTCACACGCACTAAGTAAATAAAGTGAGTAAAAAAGCTTGTCTTAGAAGGCTCTATGGAGTCTTTTAAGGCAACTTTTTTATGAGTGGATTTAGTCTTGAAAAACGTACATAATGGTTTAAAACCTTTTGGGTCAAAAGGTTGCTATAAGTTTTCATTTGTTATAAGATTGTAATGAGAATAAAATGAGAATAATTAAAAAGATATAGGTATATCGTTTTTTACTATATACGTCTATAACTGGAGGTTTTAATATGGCAGGGTCAACTTTAACAATTAAAGATCTTCATGTTGCAATTGAAGGTAAAGAAATTTTAAAAGGTGTTAATTTAGAAGTTAAGGGCGGCGAAATCCATGCAATCATGGGACCAAACGGTACTGGTAAATCAACATTATCTTCAGCAATCATGGGACATCCTAAATACGAGGTTACACAAGGAAGCATCACGCTAGACGGCGAAGATGTACTTGAGATGGAAGTAGATGAGCGCGCTCGTGCAGGTCTATTCCTAGCTATGCAATATCCAAGTGAAATCAGCGGGGTAACAAATGCAGACTTCTTACGTTCAGCAATTAATGCTCGTCGTGAAGAAGGAGAAGAAATTTCACTAATGAAATTCATCCGTCAATTAGACAAAAACATGGATTTCTTAGAAATGGATCAAGATATGGCTCAGCGTTACCTAAACGAAGGTTTCTCTGGCGGTGAGAAGAAACGTAATGAAATTCTTCAATTAATGATGCTTCAACCAGGAATTGCAATTTTAGATGAAATCGACTCTGGTTTAGATATCGATGCGTTAAAAGTTGTATCAAAAGGTATTAATGAACTGCGCGGCAGCGAGTTTGGTTGCTTAATGATTACTCACTACCAACGTTTACTAAACTACATTACACCAGATAAAGTTCACGTTATGATGCAAGGTCGCGTTGTAAAATCAGGCGGACCAGAATTAGCACAGCGTCTAGAGGCAGAAGGTTATGACTGGATCAAACAAGAATTAGGTATTGAAGACGAAACTGTAGAGCAAGAAGCTTAAGAGTTAGGAGGATCTCTATGACTATTGATACGAAATTACCATTTGATCAAGAGTACATCAGCAGCTTTTCAAAAGAAGCTAATGAACCAAGTTGGCTGCTAGATCTTCGCTTACAAGCTCTTGCGAAAGCAGAAGATCTTGCACTTCCAAAGCCAGATAAAACAAACATTTCGAAATGGAACTTTACTGCATTTGACAAGCACACTTCACAGGCAAGCACAATCTCATCTGTAGACGAGCTTCCAGAAGTGGTTAAAGCATTGATTGATACAGAAGCTGTTAAAAATCTATATGTTCAGCGTGACCAAACAGCTGCATATTCAACATTAACAGAAGAGCTAAAGTCTCAAGGCGTTATCTTCACAGATATTCAAACAGCTGCTAAAGAGCATAGCGACCTTGTTGAGAAGTACTTCATGAAAGACGGAGTTAAAGTAGATGAGCACCGTTTAACTGCATTAAACGCAGCGTTATTAAACGGCGGTGTATTCGTGTACGTTCCTAAAAATGTAGAAGTACAAGAGCCGCTTCAAGCTGTATTTGTCCGTGAAGATGAAGAAGCTGCTTTATTCAACCATGTGATTGTTGTAGCTGAAGACAACAGCTCAGTAACATATGTAGAAAACTACATTGCTACTGCTGAAGAGTCAAACGGTGTTGTCAATATCGTGACGGAAGTATTTGCTAACAGCAATGCAAAAGTAACATTTGGAGCTGTTGACTACTTAGCTAAAGGTACAACTACTTATGTAAACCGCCGCGGCGTAGCGGGCAAAGACGGTCGCATTGAGTGGGCTTTAGGCTTAATGAGTGAAGGAAATACAGTTTCAGAAAATACAACGTATCTAATGGGCGATGGTTCATATGGAGATACAAAAACGGTAACAGTTGGACGTGGAGAGCAGTCTCAAAACTTAACAACAAGTATCGTACATTTTGGAAAACATTCTGAAGGCTACATTTTAAAACACGGCGTTATGAAAGAAAGCGCGTCTTCAATCTTTAACGGTATCGGTAAAATTGAACACGGTGCGTCTAAATCAAACGCTGAGCAAGAATCTCGTGTGTTAATGTTAAGTGAAAAAGCACGTGGAGACGCAAACCCAATTCTTCTAATTGATGAAGACGATGTAACAGCAGGACACGCTGCATCTGTTGGACGCGTAGATCCAATTCAGCTTTACTACTTAATGAGCCGCGGTATTCCGCAAACAGAAGCAGAACGTCTAGTTATCCACGGATTCTTAGCACCAGTTGTAAACGAGTTGCCAATCGAAACGGTTAAAAAGCAATTAACAGATTTAATTGAAAGGAAAGTTCGATAATGAATATCTCTGATATTCGTAAACAATTTCCTATTTTAGACCAAGAGGTAAATGGCAGCCCACTCGTTTATTTAGACAGTGCAGCAACTTCACAAAAGCCGCTTGCTGTAATTGAAGCAATTGAGAAGTATTATAAAGAATATAACTCAAATGTACACCGAGGTGTTCACACGCTTGGTACAAGAGCAACAGACGGATACGAAGGCGCTCGAGAAAAGGTTCGTAAGTTTATTAATGCAAAATCAACGGAAGAGATTATCTTTACGCGCGGTACAACGACAGCTCTTAATACAGTAGCTGCAAGCTATGGCCGTGCTAATCTCAAACCTGGTGATGAAATTGTGATTACTTATATGGAGCATCACAGCAACATCATTCCTTGGCAGCAAGTTGCCAAGGAAACAGGTGCAACGTTAAAATATATTTCATTAACAGAAGATCATGCACTTTCACTAGAAGAGGTAAAAAGCACGATTACATCCAACACCAAAATTGTATCGATTATGCAAGTATCTAACGTATTGGGCACGATTAACCCAGTAAAAGAGATTGCAGAAATTGCACATGCTAACGGTGCAGTAATGGTTGTGGATGGTGCGCAAAGTACGCCTCATATGAAGGTGGATGTACAAGATTTAGACTGTGATTTCTTTGCTTTCTCTGGACATAAAATGGGCGGACCGACTGGAATCGGCGCTCTTTATGGAAAGAAAGAGCTTCTTGAAAAAATGGAACCAATCGAGTTTGGCGGCGAAATGATTGACTTCGTAAACCTATACGAATCAACGTGGAAAGAGCTTCCTTGGAAATTTGAAGGAGGTACGCCAATCATTGCAGGTGCAATTGGTTTAGGTGCAGCGATTGATTTCTTAGAAGAAGTTGGTTTAGATAACATTCAAGCACATGAGCACAAGTTAGCGCAGTATGCACTGGATCGCTTATCGCAAGTAGATGGAATTACGATTTACGGACCGAAAGAGCGAGCGGGTGTTGTGACGTTTAATATTGAAGATGTGCATCCGCACGACGTTGCAACAGTAGTAGACGCTGATGGAATTGCGATTCGTGCAGGTCATCACTGTGCGCAGCCGCTGATGAAATATTTAAACGTATCTTCTACTGCACGTGCAAGCTTCTATTTGTATAACACGGAAGAAGAAGTAGATAAATTGGTGTCATCATTAATAAAAACGAAGGAGTATTTTACAAATGGCTTTTAATAATTTAGATACTCTCTATCGTCAAGTAATTATGGACCATTATAAAAATCCGCGTAATCGTGGAACGTTGAATGAAGATACTGTGAACATTCATATGAATAACCCGACGTGTGGAGACCGCATTGAACTTTCTTTAAAAGTAGAGGACGGCAAAGTGGTGGATGCAAAGTTCGAAGGTGAAGGATGTTCAATTTCAATGTCATCAGCTTCAATGATGACACAAGCAATTAAAGGTCAAGAAGTAGACAAAGCGTTTAAAATGGCCCATATCTTCTCTGACATGATGCAAGGTAAAGAGTATGATGATAGTATAGATTTAGGAGATATTGAAGCACTTCAAGGTGTAGCAAAATTTCCTGCGCGTATTAAATGTGCAACACTAGCGTGGAAAGCGATGGAAAAAGGTCTTAACGAACAAAAATAAGACCTTCATTCATTCCCAATCCTATCAAGTAGGGGGTAATAAAAGATGGCTAAAAAAATGCCAGAAATCGGCGATTATAAATATGGATTTTCCGATAAAGACGTATCAATTTTCCGCTCTAAACGCGGTTTAACAAAAGAAATCGTAGAAGAAATTTCTCGTATGAAAGAGGAACCACAATGGATGCTTGACTTCCGTTTGAAATCTCTAGAGCACTTCTACAACATGCCAATGCCACAGTGGGGCGGAGACATGGCAAGCTTAGACTTTGATGAAATTACGTACTACGTAAAACCATCTGAGAAGTCTGAACGCTCTTGGGATGAAGTTCCTGAAGAAATTAAACAAACGTTTGATAAACTTGGTATTCCTGAAGCAGAGCAAAAGTATCTTGCGGGTGTATCAGCTCAGTACGAATCTGAAGTTGTTTATCACAATATGAAAGAAGATCTTGAAGCACAAGGTATCGTATTTAAAGATACGGATACGGCGCTAAAAGAAAACGAAGATATTTTCCGTGAGCATTTTGGAAAAGTTATCCCGCCAACGGATAACAAATTCTCTGCACTTAACTCGGCGGTTTGGTCTGGTGGATCATTCATTTACGTACCAAAAGGCATAAAAGTAGATACACCATTACAAGCTTATTTCCGTATTAACTCTGAAAATATGGGACAGTTTGAGCGTACGTTAATTATTGCTGATGAAGGCTCACACGTCCACTATGTAGAGGGCTGTACAGCACCTGTTTATACAACAAACTCTCTTCACAGTGCCGTTGTAGAAATCATCATCAAAAAAGATGCGTATTGCCGCTATACAACAATTCAAAACTGGGCGAACAACGTATACAACCTTGTAACAAAACGCGCGGTTTGTGAAGCAAACGCAACAATGGAATGGATTGATGGAAACATTGGTTCTAAGTTAACAATGAAATATCCAGCTGTTATCTTAAAAGGTGAAGGCGCACGCGGTATGACATTATCTATTGCCCTTGCTGGTAAAGGACAGCACCAAGATGCTGGTGCAAAAATGATTCACTTAGCACCGAACACATCTTCAACGATCGTATCAAAATCAATTTCAAAACAAGGCGGTAAAGTAACATACCGCGGTATCGTACACTTCGGCCGTAAAGCAGAAGGTGCACGTGCGAACATTGAGTGTGATACGCTAATTATGGATAATCAATCAACTTCTGATACAATTCCGTACAATGAGATTTTAAACGATAACATCTCACTTGAGCATGAAGCGAAGGTATCGAAAGTATCTGAAGAACAATTATTCTATCTAATGAGCCGCGGTATTTCTGAAGAAGAAGCAACAGAAATGATTGTAATGGGCTTTATTGAGCCATTTACAAAAGAGCTTCCAATGGAATATGCAGTAGAAATGAACCGTCTAATCAAATTTGAAATGGAAGGTTCAATCGGTTAATAATAGAAAAAACTCGTTTGCTGTTTATGCAAACGAGTTTTTTTGTATCGTTTGTATTAAAATAAAGAAGAGCGAAGCTAAGAAAATAGAGGAGGAATGGCATGATTTATATTGGAGTCACAGGCTGGGGAGATCATGATTCATTATATGAAGCGGGTGTTTCTTCAAGAGACAAGCTTGCCGTATATGCAGGCCATTTTCCAATTGTTGAAGTCGATTCATCTTTTTATGCAATTCAACCAACATCAAATGTAGAAAAATGGGTGAACGATACACCGGAATCTTTTCGTTTTGTGGTAAAAGCCTATCAAGGTATGACAGGCCATATGAGAGAAGGAAATCCGTTTGATAGCAAAGAAGAAATGTTTCATGCGTTTTTAGAATCAGTGAAGCCTTACGTAACATCGAATAAGCTTGGTATGATTTTATTTCAAATGCCACCTTGGTTTGACTGTACAAAAGAAAATGTAGCCTATTTGAGATATAGCCGCGAGAAGTTTGGCGATTTGCCAGTAGCGCTTGAGTTTCGAAATCAATCTTGGTTTAAGCCATTTTTCTATGATAAAACGTTAACGTTTATGGAACAAGAGAAGTGGATTCATGGTATTTGTGATGAACCGCAGGCAGGAGAAGGATCTATTCCAATTGTGATTCATGCTACAGATAAACAAAAAACACTTATCCGTTTTCACGGACGAAACGTACACGGTTGGAACAAGCCCGCAGAAGGCAATTGGCGAGCAGTAAGGTTTTTGTATCGTTACAATGAAAAAGAGCTCCTAGAGTGGAAAGAACGTCTTGAAAAGCTGCAAAAACAAACGAAGGACATTTACCTGTTATTTAATAATAACTCCGGCGGAGATGCTGTACATAATGCCAAACAGCTCATGAGTTTATTAAATATTGAATATGAAAATTTAGCTCCTAAACAATTAGATTTTTTTAATGAATTTTAGCACTGAGTCCTATAAAAGTTTATATAAGTAAGGAAGAAGGAATATAAACGTCAAATAGGTAGAAAAGTATATGTAAAACCTCACTTTTTTTCTTTCAACATCATAAATTGATTAAGAAAGGAGTGAGTTATTATGATCACCTTAGTGCCTATCGTAATTGAAGGTCATACGTTTAATGCAGTTACCGTATTGCTTCCAAAAACAACTCTGTTAACAATTTCATCAGATAAAGGGTACATTATGTGCGGAGCACTAGACGTAGGTCTATTAAATGATAAATTAGCTGATCGTCAAATAATAGCTGGAAGAGCTGTAGGTGTACGTACAATTGAGCAGCTTCTTGAAGCGCCTCTTGAATCTGTAACGCTTGAAGCTGAAAAAAGAGGGATTTTTAAAGGAACAATTGGCAAAGATGCTTTATTGAAAATGCTTTAATATAGTGAAAAATTTAAGATAAAACTTTTTAAAAGAAGCGTGAACCTCCTTATACATGCATACATATAGCTTGTAAGGAGGGATTTTTTTTGGTTAAACTTCGTCGGAAATTAACAAGAAAAGGCCCGCTTCCTTTTCGCTACGTTCTGTTGCTCACCTTTCTTTTTTTTATGCTTTCCACAGGGGTAGGATTATGGCTAATTAATAGAGGGATTGAACCGACGTTAATGAAATATGCTGAAGCACAAACAAAAGAGATTGCAACTTTAGTTATTAATAAAGCGGTGAATAAACAGGTACTTGATCAACTGGACGTAGATGTTATTAAAGTTGAATCTACACCTAACGGTCAAGTAGCTAAAATTGACACAGCGCTTGTAAATCGGGTTAGAGCTCAGACTACGTCATTTGTTCAAGCTAATTTAAAAGAGGCAGAAAAAGGGAATTTAGATGCACTTGAACTTCCAACAGATATTCGTATTGAAAAAAATGAAAAGCTTCGGAATCAAGGAATTGTATACCAAGTTCCTCTTGGGCAAGCAACTAATAATGCGCTGCTTGGAAATCTAGGTCCGCTGATTCCGGTTAAATTTCATGCTATTGGTGACGTTCAAACAGACGTAGTGCGAAAAATCGAGGAATATGGAATAAATAATGCGTTTCTTGAAGTATCCATCAAAGTAAAAGTAAACATGCAAATCATCATCCCGTTTGCAACGAGAAAAACAACCGTTACGGCTACAATTCCTGTAGGAGGGACTGTTATCCCTGGAAATGTTCCTGATTATTTTAACGGTGGAAATTCGTCTTCTCCGGCAATTGAACTTCCGAAGAAAAATTAACAATATTATATTAACGTGATAAAGTGTTATTTAAAAAGCAGGTGCGGAAGTTCAAAAATACTTTCATATCTGCTTTTATTCATTGGAATATTTATCTGAATTTTCTATAAAAAATATTTTGACATACTATCTTCTCCCTTCTATAATTTGAGATAGGAAGTTATAGAATGAATAATCTAAAAATTATAAAAATTCTTGTTGATCTACGATAAAAAGAGAGTAGGGAGAGAATAAAAGGGGGAATTACAGTGGAAAATAGGCCGCAGTGGGGATCAAGAGCAGGGTTTATTTTAGCAGCAGCAGGTTCAGCAATTGGATTAGGAAATATATGGAGATTTCCAGCCACTGCATATGAAAATGGAGGAGGGGCATTTTTTCTCCCCTATTTATTTGCTTTGTTGACGGCAGGAATTCCTATCTTAATCATGGAATTTGCTATTGGACATAAATATAAAGGTTCCTCTCCTTTATCATTAGCAAGACTAAGTCCTAAGGCTGAATGGCTAGGCTGGTGGCAAGTAGCTATTTCCTTTTTTATTTCGGTTTACTATTCCGTCATTATCGCGTGGGCGATGTCGTATTTTATCTTTTCATTTAAGTTAAGCTGGGGAAACGATACGGAAGCGTTTTTATATGGAGATTACTTAAAGTTAGCTGAAGCACCAGGACAAACAGGAAGCCTTGTATTACACGTTTTAATTCCGCTTGTACTTGTATGGATTGTGACATTAGGTGTCTTATTAAAAGGAATCAAAAAAGGAATTGAAGCCGCAAACAAAATCTTTCTACCAACACTAATTATTCTATTTTTAATCATTGTCATTCGAGCAGTCACGTTAGACGGAGCAATGGAAGGTCTGCATGCTTTCTTTAAACCAAACTGGAGCGCAATTGGAGATGGAAAGGTTTGGATCGCAGCATATGGTCAAATCTTCTTTAGTTTATCTGTTGGTTTTGCTATTATGATCACTTATTCCAGTTACCTTCCAAAGAAATCTGATTTAACTAATAATGCGTTCATTACTGGATTTGGTAATTCAGCTTTTGAATTACTAGCAGGAATCGGTGTGTTTAGTGCACTAGGTTTTATGGCTACTCAGCAAGGTATTCCAATTGATAAAGTAGTTCAGGGAGGGGTAGGACTAGCCTTTGTGGTCTTCCCGCAAATTATTAATGAATTTCCAGCGTTTAAACAGCTGTTTGGAATGTTATTCTTTGCTTCCTTAACATTAGCAGGATTAACGTCACTTATTTCAATTATTGAAACCTTTATAGCAGGCATTCAAGATAAATTTACTATCTCACGTACAAAATCTGTATTAATAGGTGGAGGAATCGCTTCAATTTGCTCGCTATTATTTGCAACACAAGGAGGACTTTATTTCTTAGATGTGGTCGACTATTTCATTAATAACTTCGGAGTTGCTCTAGCAGGCTTAGTAGAAGTTGTATTAGTTGCTTGGGTATTTAAGAAGTTGAGCAGCCTTCAGCAACATGCAAACGAAGTTTCTGATATCCGAATCGGTTCATGGTGGAAAATATGTTTAGGAGTAGTTACGCCACTTGTGCTTGGCTACATGATGTTTGATAACTTCCGGAAAAATATTTCGGAAAACTACGAACAGTATGCAACGACTTTTGTAGGTCCTTTTGGTTGGGGTGTGGCAGCTCTGGCTGTTATTTTGGGAATTGCTTTTTCTTTTGCACGATGGAAAGATGGGACACTGCGTTTGTCAGTTAAAGAGAAGGGGGTTTCTAAATAATGGATGGAAGTTCGATGACAATGATGGTTGTAGGGATGGTCATCATATGGGGCGGCTTGGCCGCAAGTATTGCTCATGCTGTGAAAAAAGCAAAAGAAAGTAAAGCATCAGGATAAAAAAACAGGAAGCATCAGCTTCCTGTTTTTTTATTTTTTCTTTAGTTCTAAACGATCATTTCGTTCCCACGTTCTTAACTGAGGATATGGATCAAACGACCACTCATTTTTGCCGTTATCTTTATACATTCCATAGTGCAAGTGAGGAGGGAATTTCCCAGAAGTTCCAGGAGGTCCATAACCAGAACTTCCTACTCCGCCAATGAGTGTTCCTGGTTCTACAATTTGTCCTACTTTTAAATTTTTTGCAAATCCGCTTAAATGAGCTAAATAGTGATAGTTATTGTGAAGGTCACGAATACCAATTCGCCAGCCTCCATATTTATTCCATCCTTTAAGCTCAATAATGCCATAGCAAGGGGATTTTACTGGAACTCCGTAATCTGCAAAAATGTCTGTTCCTTCATGAATTCGTTTGCCACCCCAGCCGCGCGCATCTCCCCATGTACTGCGATAACTGTAGTTTGCACGGAGAGGCACTGGAAATGAAGAACCTTTTAAATCAATGCGACCGTAATGGCGAAAAATTTTGGCATTCCCTAAAATAATATCAACTGCTTTAGCCCGGTGATAATAGTTCCAAAGCGCAATTTTAATATAGTCTTCGGACACCCCGAACGTCCGAATATAATCTGCCATTGTAAAAAGCATATCTTCATCATTAAATTGGTCTGCTTTTTTGTCTCCGTTCCCATCTTTGCCCATTCCCCCCAGTAGAGAAATCGTAAGTGGGTTTGTATCTTCCAAATTCGGATTTAAAGAACCTGACCATTTTTCTGGAGGATAATAAATGGCGATCGCGCCTTTTTCTCTTGGAATATCTTTATGAGAGCGTCGAATATTTCGTTCATACTGGTCAATCCCAGCAAAGTAATACCAAGGAATCGTAGTAGCGGCTTCCATTTGTTTATACAGCTCTAATCTCTTTTGAATAAGTATTTTTTCTTGATCTGCTGCTGATTCAGCTGTTACGTGGTGCCATCCTGTGAATATAGACATGAACATAAAAAGTAAGATAATCGTTTTGCGCATCGTGTTTCCCCCTTTCTAAAAATAGTGTGTAACACTAGTTTGCAGCGAGAAAAAAGATTTCATAAATATTAATTAATGGAAATCGCTTCAAAACTTTTTTAAAGAATTTTATTCAGAAGATAAATGGAAATTATACGGAGGATGAAAACGCACACATTTGAATGGAAAATAGAAGAAAACTGAGGAAAATAAAGAGCAGACAACTTGTCGAATCTCACTTTTTTATGATAAAGTGACATATAGTTATGTTTTTAATATGTAGTTAAAATTAAGCATATAGGTTATAGACATTTTCTAGATTGGTGGAGTTGATAATATGGCAACAAAAGAAGAGCATGTCCGCAAACCCGAGTGGCTGAAGATTAAGCTAAACACAAACGAAAATTACACAGGCTTAAAGAAAATGATGCGTGAGAAAAACCTTCATACAGTTTGTGAAGAAGCAAGATGTCCGAATATTCATGAGTGTTGGGCTGTTCGTCGTACGGCAACTTTTATGATTTTGGGAGAAGTATGTACACGTGCCTGTCGTTTTTGCGCGGTTAAGACAGGTTTACCAACAGAATTAGATTTAGAAGAGCCAGAACGCGTAGCGGATTCTGTTCAGCTAATGAACTTAAAACATGCGGTTATTACAGTAGTAGCTCGCGATGATTTAAAAGACGGAGGAGCAAGCGTATTAGCTGAAACAATTCGTGCGATTCGTCGTAAAAATCCATTGACAACAATTGAAGTATTGCCTTCTGATATGGGCGGTGTGGAAGAGAACTTACGTATTGTAATGGACGCACGTCCTGATATTTTAAATCATAATATTGAAACAGTACGCAGCCTTACTCCTCGTGTTCGTGCTCGTGCTAAATATGATCGTTCTCTTGAGTTCCTTCGCCGTGCAAAAGAAATGCAGCCGGATATTCCTACGAAATCAAGTATCATGCTTGGTCTAGGAGAAACAAAAGAAGAAATTATTGAAACGATGGATGATTTGCGTGCAAATAATGTAGATATTATGACGCTAGGCCAATATCTACAGCCAACTAAAAAGCACATAAAAGTTCAAAAATATTACCATCCAAATGAATTTGAAGAGCTAAAAGAAATTGCATTATCAAAAGGATTCAGCCATGTTGAAGCAGGTCCTCTTGTACGTTCTTCTTACCATGCAGATGAGCAAGTTAACGCTGCTGCAAAAAACAAAGCACAAGAAAGCAAATAAGGTAAAAAGAGGCTGGAACAAAAGTAGTTTAGCTGAAGTGAAAAACGAACCACTAATCAAACTTTTTGATTAGTGATTCGTTTTTTTTTGTTACGGTTAACGTAAAATTTATCTGTTTTGTTCCTTCTAGCAATTGATTGGAGGGCAAGGCGAAGACTCCTGCGGGAACAGCGGAACAGGTGAGACCCCACAGGAGCGCAAGCGACGAGGAGGCTCAGCGCCCGCCCGCGGAAAGCGAAGCCTTGCACGGAAATCAACTGCGGTGTCACAAGCGGTTCAGCTCATGTGTCTCATTTCTTCGTCTTTCGATTACATTCTTTTAGTTACGCCTCAACTTTTTTGTTTATTCCACCATATCTTTGTCCGTCATCGGTTCATTCAATTCGTTTTTCTCTCTTCCATTTGCATCTTCTCCGTTGTTCATTTTACGCCCTTGGGGAGATTTCAGCATTTGTTGAATAACGGCATCGATTCGTTTTTTAGCATCATTCGTTTGCGTATTCATCTCACTGATATTTTCGATTTGGTCCATCTGTTTCGGATTATCTGAGACGTATACATGATAATAACGAGGAACTACAGACATAGCTGTACGTTTTACCTGATCGGCTGCGTTATTCCGGTTTTTAGCATCTGTTTTATAAGCAACAAGCACATCTTTATCGGTTACTAGCGTAGCGGCTTGCTTAATATTTGGTATAGCGGTGCTCAGTTTACTAATATTGTCGGCTGCTTCTTCTCGATTAAATGTTCCTACTTGGTTCATATTGGAATTTTGCTCATTTGTATTTTTAGTGTATCGGACATATCCATAATTTGTGCCGCTATTATTATTTGGATTATAATAATGATTAGGCTCGTTTACATTAATGGCATCTGGGTTGTTTGGTGATAAATTTTCATTTTCAGCTGTGTTTTTATTTTGACAGCCAATGGTTAAAATACTTGTTATCAAAGCGATTCCAAGAATAGATTTCTTCACCATTTCCACCTCCTGTAGTTAAATATCGTGCGCCAGGTAAACCGGCGAACCTTCATGTGGAGCATAAAAAATCAGTAGGTATACCGATAAAACTCCTACAGGATTAGAGTGCTGCTTATACGTGAAAAATTTCATGTTAATTGATGGTTTCATCATCATAATTATGGTAAGGTAAATTTTAAGAGAAGAGGTGTGAGCAATGGTCTGTATCAATAATATTTGTTATGAAGTATTAAGAGATGAGCGCGAGGCATTTAATGAAGAGGCGTTTAGAGGTCGCTTTATTGACGTGCTGAGCCGCTATGACTATATTGTGGGAGATTGGGGATACAATCAGCTTCGACTGCGAGGCTTTTTTGATGACCGAAATCAAAAGGCAACGTATGATACGAAGATTAGTACGCTTCAAGACTATTTACATGAATATTGTAATTTTGGCTGTGCGTATTTTGTTTTAAAAAAAGTCCATAAGTAAAAAAAGGCAAGCCGAAGACACTAATTGTCCTTCACGCTGCCTTTTTTTTTAGATGATTTCATATAAAAATTCGCGAAGTTCCTGACCGTCTTCACTGTTTAATTTAAATACTTCTTCAAGATAGTTTGGTTCTTCAAGGTCATCTTGTCCAATGATGGCAAAGCGTCCTCCTTGAATATCAAGAACAACTTGTTTGCCATAATAACGGTCGGTTTGGATAATAGCTAAATCAAATCGTTGATTTTCGCCCATAAAGCTGACAAACCGGGTCTTTGTAGATACAACATCGTCATATAGATAAAAGCGTTCGCTCATAGGTATACTCCTTTCATAGGTTGTATTTTTATCATATCAAATAAGGTCAAAAACAAAAATGAATTTATCAAATGGATAATGGGTCATGATAAAATAGAACAGGAACCCCGTTTGTTTATAAAAAAAGATTTATAGAGAGCTGACAACTAGGGAGGAAATAATATGTACTTTGTAGATCGTGAAAAAATAGAAGCCACGCTTGTTTTTTTTGATGAACATGTTCGTTTGTTTGCTGAGCATTCGAGCTGGAACACAGAAATAGAGAAAAAGGCATTAGAGAGAATTGTACATCTTTTAATTGAAAACGTTTTAGATGTAGGAAATGCAATGATTGATGGGTTTATTATGAGAGATCCGGGCAGTTACGACGATATCATTGACATTTTAGTTGATGAGAAAGTGGTTAAAAAAGAGGAAGAAACGCCATTAAAAGAGATTGTTCAATTGCGTAAAAGCCTTGTTCAAGAATATGTGGATGTTAATCATCAGGATATTTATCAAAAAGTGATGCAGCATAAAGACGTACTGGCAGCATTTTCAGAGCGCGTAAGGACATATCTAGAGACAGAGTTAGGACCTGTGTCTGCTTTTCGTAACTAAAGGCAAGCAAGTTGTAGTTGTATAAAAAATAAGCTATGATTTCAAGTATGAGACTTGAAAGGAGATCACACAACATGAAGGAATATAAAGGATATTTGATTGATTTAGACGGAACAATGTACAAAGGAACAGAGCTAATTGCCGAGGCGCGTGATTTTGTTATTAAATTAAAGGAAAAAGGAATTCCTTATTTATTTGTAACAAACAACTCAACAAAAACGCCCGATAAAGTAGCTGAAAAGCTAGAGGCATTTGGCATTCCTGCAACAGAAGAGCAAGTTTTTACAACGAGCCAGGCAACAGCTAATTATTTGCATGAACGCAAAGCAAACGCTTCAGCTTATGTAATTGGTGGAGAAGGAATCCGACATGCGCTGCTTGAAAAAGGATTTACCATTGAAGAGGAAGATACGGATTTCGTAGTTGTTGGTTTGGATCAGGAAATTACATATGAAAAATTAGCAAAAGCATGTTTAAACGTTCGGAACGGCGCCTTTTTTGTTTCAACGAACGGAGATATTGCGATTCCTACTGAAAGAGGCTTACTGCCTGGTAATGGATCTATCACGTCCGTTATTACGGTTTCTACTCAAACAAATCCAGTATTTATTGGCAAACCAGAAAGTATTATTATGGAGCAAGCCCTTGAAGTCATCGGTACGCCAAAAGAAGAAACAATCATGATTGGTGATTACTATGATACAGATATTTTAGCAGGGATGAATGCAGGCTTAGATACATTATTAGTCCATACAGGAGTAACAACAAGAGAGTTACTAGAAGGATATGAGAAAAAGCCAACTTATACGGTAGATTCACTAAAAGAGTGGATGGAGCGAATTTAAAAAGCTGTCAATTGACAGCTTTTTTTGTTTTTTAACCTATTCTTGACTGGCAGCCCGGTGCGCTAACCGGCTAGAAGCAGCCGCGGCAATTGCGCCTACTAAATCATCTAAGAAAGTGTGGCACTCTCCAGTCGATTTATCGTTTAATCGTTCTAGAATACCCGGTTTTTGTTTATCAATATATCCGTAATTGGTAAAGCCGATTGATCCGTACACATTTACAATCGATAATGCTAAAATCTCGTCGATACCGTATAAACCTTCGTCTTTCTCAAGAATATCTAACAGAGGCGGCTCAATCACTTTTTTTTCCGTGAGGACATCTAGTTGAATACCCGTTAAAATAGCATTTTGAACTTCTCGTTTAGAAATGACGCGTTCAACGTTATATAAACAGTCTTCGATTGTTAAGTTTGGGTGATACTTTTTTTGCAAGTAATAGACCAGTTCAGCAATGTCTGTAAGAGCCACGCCGCGTTCTATTAACCATTCTCTTGCTTTTTTTTCTAACTCACTTTGTGTATGTTTTTTCTCCAAGTATCATCACCTGTTTTCTATATATTTTTAAGTCTAAAGTTGTTTCATACTACTAACCCGGAGTAAATAACTATAAATGGTGTATTTCTAATCTATTCATTCCTCCGTAAATATTATGACAAGTAATGTTGTTTTCCATCATATAATTTCTTGAATGAATGAAGAGAGGGATTAAAATGATACAAACCATTTATGAGCATTACGGATTACGTCCAAATGAATTTATGCCCGTTGGTAAATTTGAAGGTTTTCAGTATCGAGATATTTTATATACAATCATTAATGTAAAGCAAATGGAGCAAGACGAGTTAAATGAATTATATCAAATGAGTCAATTTCTGATGGGCCAAGGTGATCGCCATGTGGCAACATTTATGCCTAATTTGAATGGTGAAATGATTACAGAAACTGAAACTGAAAAATTTATCATTTGCCGCTGTCTTGCGGAAGAGAAAAACCCCAATTTTTCACCTGGGCATGAGCTAGCTGTTTTTCATCAAAAAGGGAGGCTGTTTCCTTATGAAGTGGAAAAAGCAAACCGGCTAGGGCAATGGAAGTCCATGTGGGAGAAGCGTCTCGACCAGATGGAGCAATTTTGGTATGGAAGATTACGTGCTTTACCTAATCAAGAGATGGAAAAACGTTTTTTAGAAACTTTTCCTTATTACCTAGGATTAACGGAAAATGCTATTCAATACCTAGTAGACACGGAAATTGACGATTTGCCTCGTTCAGTTGACGCTGCGACGATTTGTCACCATCGATTCGGGCAAAAAACATGGGGGGAAGACTACGTTTACAAGCTCCCAGCAGACTGGGTCTTCGACCATCCTAGCAGAGATATAGCTGAATATATAAGGGAACAATATTTATTAACATACGCTGTCGATGAAAGGCACATGCATCAGTTTTTAAGTGAATACGAAAAGGTAAATCCACTTTCTTCTTTTTCATGGAGACTGTTATATGCTAGACTTCTTTTTCCCGTTCATTATTTTGAGGTCATTGAAGGATACTACAGTGTACAAGATGAGCGGCAAAAACAAAAGTATTATGAGAAGCTTGAAGGAGTATTGGCTCATTCTTCTCACTACGAAGCTTTTCTGAAGCGCTTTTACCAGTCGGTGGGTATTTCAACGTCTCGTTATCACATTCCTGAATTAACATGGATTCATTAAAAAGCGATTACTATAGAATATGATAAAATAGAAAAATAGGTGTTGGATAATCCAAACCCGTTTTTCTATTTTGTTTTTGTGCATGCAGTTTAAAAAGGATAAAGAGGTGGCGTACATATGGACAAGCCGTTTGTATTTATTACGAGAAAAATACCGAATGAATTAATCGAACCTTTAAAGTCAGTAGCGAATGTGGAAATGTGGGATAAAGAAGATGAGGCAGTCCCTCACGAGCTGCTTTGTGAAAAAGCTAAGCACGCACATGCGCTATTAACAATGCTTTCAGATCGTATTGACAGTGAATTGCTTACGCAAGCTCCTCATTTAAAGCTTGTAGCTAACTTGGCGGTCGGATTCGATAATATTGACGTAGAAGCGGCAACTGAACGAGGAGTTATCGTTTCTAATACGCCCGATGTTTTATCTGATACAACAGCAGATTTAACGTTTGGTTTATTAATGAGTGTAGCTAGACGTTTAGTAGAAGCTGCTGAATATGTGAAAGAAAATCAGTGGAAAAGCTGGAGTCCATTTTTGTTAGCAGGCAGAGATGTTCATCATAAAACATTAGGTATTGTTGGAATGGGGAAAATTGGAGAGACGCTTGCGAAACGTGCTACAGGTTTTGATATGGAAATCTTGTACCACAATCGAAGCCGCAACCTTCAAGCGGAAAAAAAGCTCGATGCAGTTTACTGTGAGTTAAATGAGCTGCTTGAACGATCTGATTTTGTTGTTTGTTTGACACCGTTAACGGACGAAACCAAACATTTATTTAATTCTTCAGCATTTGAACAGATGAAAAAAACTGCGATTTTTATTAATGCTTCAAGAGGAGCGGTGGTTGATGAGCAAGCATTATTACATGCGATTCAATCTGGTGAAATTGCTGGAGCTGGCTTGGATGTATTCGATCAAGAGCCTATTTCTGCTTCTCATCCTCTTCTTCAGTTGCCTAATGTTATCGGGCTTCCTCATATCGGCAGTGCGAGTATCGAAACGCGTACGGAAATGATTTCTTTATGTGTTAAAAACATTAAAGCAGTACTTACAAACGAGTCTCCTATTACAATTGTAAATAAAGAAGCGTTTGCGAAAAAATCATAACAGAAAAAGGCAATTTCATTTCGGTGAAATTGTCTTTTTTTTATTAAAAAACAGTGGGAGCCATGTTATGATAATAAAATGAAATATTTTAAAAATTTACATTTATCTTTATATACCAATTTTTTTAACGAGTTTACGAGAAAAGATGGCAAGTAAACCTTGTAAAAAAGAAAAATAAGGTCTATAATGTCCTCTATAAGAGAACAAATGTATACGTAGAAAGAACACAGAGGTGAGGAATATGACAAAAAGTATTTCAGTAGGATTATTAGGGTTAGGAACGGTAGGAAGCGGAGTAGTCAAAATTATTGAAAATCATCAGGATAAATTAAGTCATCAAGTCGGATGTCCTGTAGAAGTTAAAAAAGTAGTAGTCAAAGATATTGATAAGAAACGTGACGTAGAAATCAGTGAAGATAAATTAACAACGAATGTTGAAGACGTTTTACATAACGCGGAGATTGACGTTGTCATTGAAGTAATGGGTGGCGTTGAAGAAACAAGAGATTATATCTTAACAGCCCTTCGTAATAAAAAGCATGTTGTAACGGCAAACAAAGATTTAATGGCTGTTTACGGCTCAGAATTGTTAACAGTAGCTTCTGAAAATAACTGTGATTTATTTTATGAAGCAAGTGTAGCAGGCGGTATACCAATTCTTCGTGGATTAGCAGATGGATTAGCGTCTGATCGTATTACCAAAATGATGGGAATTGTAAATGGTACAACAAACTTCATTTTAACGAAAATGACAAAAGAAGGAAGCGCTTATGATGAAGTGTTAAAAGAAGCGCAGGATTTAGGATATGCTGAAGCGGATCCAACTTCTGACGTAGGTGGTTTAGATGCTGCTCGCAAAATGGCAATCTTGGCTACACTAGGATTTTCAATGAAAATTGACTTGGACGATGTTCGTGTTCAAGGTATTACAGAAGTAACGGAAGAAGACTTGCAATATAGTAAACAATTAGGCTATACGATGAAACTGATTGGATATGCACATCGTGACGGCGACAATGTAGAAGTTAGTGTTCAGCCAACTCTTTTAGCAGACACACATCCTCTTGCTTCAGTAAGCGATGAGTACAATGCTGTATATGTATACGGAGAAGCTGTTGGAGAAACGATGTTTTATGGACCCGGGGCAGGAAGCCTGCCAACTGCCACTGCTGTCGTATCAGATTTAGTAGGTGTTATGAAAAACATGCGTTTAGGTGTGAATGGTAAAAGTGCGGTAACGCCTCAGTATCCAAAACAGTTAAAAGCAGAAGATGAAATGTTCTCGAAGCATTTCTTACGTATTCATGTTAAAGATCAAGTTGGAGCATTTGCAAAATTAACAACGCTATTTTCAGAGCGTGGCGTGAGCTTCGAAAAAATTATTCAACTTCCTGTGAAAGGAAGCGAATTAGCTGAGATTGTTGTTGTTACACACAAAACATCTCAAAAAGATTATGAGGAAATCCTTCAGCAGCTTCGGGATTTACCAATTGTAGAAAATGTAAAAAGCAGTTACCGCGTAGAGGGAGTTGGCACAGTATGATGTGGAAAGGTCTATTAGCTGAATATAAAGAGTTTTTACCTGTAACAGAGAACACACCTATGCTTACACTACATGAAGGAAATACGCCTTTAATTCATCTTGCTCATTTATCAAAAGAGCTAGGCATTGATTTACATGTGAAAGTAGAAGGGTTAAATCCAACGGGGTCATTTAAAGACCGCGGAATGGTAATGGCTGTAGCAAAAGCGAAAGAAGAAGGAAGCAATACGGTTATTTGTGCATCTACAGGTAACACATCCGCAGCTGCAGCAGCTTATGCATCACGCGCTGGCATGCGCTGTATCGTTGTTATTCCAAATGGAAAAATTGCGATGGGGAAATTAGCTCAAGCAGTTATGTACGGTGCAGAAATTGTAGCAATTGAAGGAAACTTTGACCAAGCACTTTCTATGGTTCGTAAGCTAAGTGAAACATCACCGGTTGCACTTGTGAACTCCGTAAATCCATACCGTATTGAAGGGCAAAAAACAGCTTCTTTCGAGATTTGTGAACAGCTTGGAAAAGCGCCTGACGTTTTAGCTATCCCAGTGGGGAATGCAGGAAATATTACAGCTTACTGGAAAGGCTTCAAAGAATACAGTGAGCGTCACCAAACGTCTCTTCCTCACATGCACGGGTTTGAAGCAGAAGGTGCAGCGGCGATCGTGCGTAATCAAGTTATCGAAAATCCAGAAACAATTGCAACGGCTATTCGAATCGGAAATCCAGCAAGCTGGGATTATGCTGTAAACGCAGCAAAAGAATCAAACGGAAAAATTGATGAAGTAACAGATGAACAAATCTTAGAAGCATATCGTACAATTGCACGCAAAGAAGGTGTATTTGCAGAGCCAGGTTCTTGCGCTTCAATAGCTGGTGTGTTTAAAGATGTAGCTTCTGGTAAAATTGCCAAAGGTTCAACGGTTGTAGCTGTCCTAACAGGTAACGGATTAAAAGATCCAAACGTAGCAATCGATGCTCATAATGTAAAGCCAGTGGTTTTACCAAATGATGAAGAAAAGGTATTTGAGTATATCCAAGGTGTCGTTGCTTCATGCTAGAAAATGAGCGTTTTGTCATTACGGTCCCAGCTAGCTCTGCTAATTTAGGGCCAGGATTTGATTCCATTGGAGTGGCTTTATCTCGCTACTTAAGATTAACAGTAGAGCGTCAGGACGAATGGATTTTTATCCCTGAAACGAAAGAAGTGCAAAGTATTCCTACAGGTACAGATAACTTAATGTATGAAGTGGCACAAGACGTGGCTCGTCAATTTAACATTGCTCTTCCAAGTGCGAAGGTCTCTGTTTGGAGCAACATTCCATTAGCAAGGGGACTTGGAAGCAGCGCATCGGCTATCGTAGCTGGAATCGAGCTGGCTAATGTACTGTGTGACTTACGTTTATCAAAAAGAGAAAAGCTTCGCATCAGCAGCTTAATGGAAGGACATCCTGATAACGTCAGCCCGTCTATTTACGGCGGCATCGTTGTTGGTTACCATCATGAAAATGAAACATATATTGCTCAAATACCTGAATTTGATGTCGATATCGTGATGGCTATTCCAGAATATGAATTAAAAACAACCGATGCTCGTGATGTGCTGCCTTTGGATATTAATTATCGCCACGCAGTAGAAGCTGGGGCAATCGGGAACATGCTAGTAGCGGCCCTGTTAAATAAAGATTTACCTCTGGTAGGCGAATTTATGGAGAAAGATTTATATCACGAACCTTATCGTATGAGACTCGTGCCAGAGCTTTCTCTTGTGCGAAAAGAAGCAAAAGCTCTCGGCGCATACGGTGTGTCACTAAGCGGAGCCGGTCCGAGTGTATTATGTTTAGCACCAAAAGGAAAAGGAAAAACGATTGCTGAACATATGTATGCTTTACTGCCGAACTGCGAAATAGATGTTTTACAAATTGATCGTAAAGGTGTATTTGTAGAAGCTGAAGTCACAACGAGTTAATAAAAAAATCCTCATTCATTTGAATGAGGATTTTTTATTCGCAAGCCCCACTAAAATGGGAGGTTGCTTTTATAATAAAATCAAAGAGATTAGAATACTTGTTCTACTTCAACTACACCAGGTACTTCTTCTAAAAGGGCACGTTCGATACCAGCTTTTAGCGTGATTGTTGAACTTGGGCAGCTTCCGCAAGCGCCTAAAAGACGTAACTTTACAATACCATCCTCTACGTCTACTAGCTCACAGTCTCCACCGTCGCGAAGTAAAAACGGACGAAGTTTTTCTAATACTTCTTGAACTTGCTCGTGCATTTCTGACATAACTATCGACTCCTTTCTTCTACTCTTATTATAAACGGTCTTTCATGAAAAATCTATCGGAGTATACACCGTAATGTTACCTTAAAAGAAAAAGATGTGCAATGAATCAGTTTTGTGTAAAATAGTATTCATAATGAAGTAAAAGTGTGAATAATCGTACAGTTTGTATGTAAAGATTCAAGGGGGATGTGCTATGCAATCAACTGAGGTAGAAGTGTGTATTTATGGAGCTGAAATTGTTTGTGCAAGCTGTGTTAATCTGCCGTCTTCAAAAGACACCTACGATTGGCTAGAGGCAGCGATTTCTCGCAAATATCCGAACCAACCGTTTGCTATCACATATGTAGATATAAACGAGCCGCATACGGATCCGGAAAAAGCAGCCTTTGCCAAGCGTGTGATTGAAGAAGATTTATTCTATCCTGTAGTGGTTATTAATGGAGAAATTGTTGGGGAAGGCAATCCGAAATTAAAGCGCGTATTTGAGGAAATGGAGAAGTATGGTTTCTGCGCTTCATAATGAAAAAAGCCGTTAGATTGTCAGTCATCTAACGGCTTTTATTTTATCCACTATGGTGTTTATACATCCAAAGAATACCTGATTTTAATAATCGAGCTACGCGTCCTGTAATTGGACGTTCGGCAACTAAGCCAAATCCATGCTTTTTGCCTAATGAACCAAGTATGCCTTTTAATTTAATAGTTGGCAATTCATCTGGAAGCGCTTCGCCTTTCCAGCGGTGAAGAAGTACTTGGACAATTTGTTCAGCCTGACCTTCTGCAAGCTGAGCGCTTGGTGCATGCGGTAGGCTTGCACAATCACCTAAAATGTAGACATTTTCATCGTCAGGCAAGTTATGGTATTTCGTTAATACGACGCGTCCTTGAGGATCTTTGTCTACGTCTAGATCGCGTACCACTTTATTTGGCTGGATACCTGCTGTCCACACGATTGCATCGCTTTGAATGGGCTCATCATGATTATAAAGAATGTTCGGTTCTACTTTTGTAATATTAGCACTATTTACGATTTCAACACCGTTTGAAGTAAACCAAGTTTGAACGTAATTACTTAAACGTTCTGGGAAAGCAGATAAAATTAATTTACCGCGGTCAAATAAGATGATTTTTAAATCCGGGCGGCTTTCTCTTAGCTCGCTTGCTAGTTCTACTCCGCTTAATCCAGCTCCTACAATTGAAACAGTAGCGTGAGCTGGCAAGTTGTTTAATGTCTGATAAGTTGCTCGTGAAGCATCAATGGATTGAATGCTGTATGTATGCTCAAGAGCTCCGGGAACTCCATGATATTTATCTTCGCATCCGAGTCCTACAATCAGGTCATCGTAAGCGATCATTTGATCATCTACATAGACGCATTTCTCTTTTAGGTCTATGCGTTTTACACAGCCGTAGCGAATTTTTAAGCGAGGGTGTTCAGGAAAAGCAACACGAACATGCTGATCAGAGATTGTTCCAGCTGCAAGTGCATAGAATTCAGTTTTTAGTGAGTGATAAGGTGCTTTGTCAATAAGCGTTACTTCTACATCGTTAGGCAATTGATTCGGAAAAAGGCGCTGCAAAACGCGCATACCACCGTATCCGCCGCCCAGTATGACAAGGTTCTTCATGTGAATTTCCCCTTTAGCTTCATGCATTTTTGTTTTCTCTCTATTATTCTTACTTTTAAGAATAGGAGAGTACAAATTACCGTTAATAAGGATGGTTGCCAAAAAGATATGAAAGGCTATATAAGATAACATATTTTACTTAAATAATAATTTAATATAACCTCGTTTGGTTTTCTATACATAAAAGTATAACTAAATTAATAAAAAACCACAATATGTTTCAACATAATTTCAAGCTATCCCTGTAATAAAGCTTTATTTATACGTTTTTTTGAAAAAGTCTGTGAAGCTAAAAAGCGTGCGCAAAATGGACGTAAATTTCCAAAGTTGACGTTGAAAATGAAAGAAGATAGGATAAACTAATAGTAGAGAGGTGAGAAACGTGATACAGCCAATTATTGAATTTTGCGTTAGCAATTTAGCCAGTGGTTCTCAAACAGCTTTAGAAAAGCTTGAAAAAGATCCAAATCTAGATATTATTGAATACGGATGTTTAGGTTATTGCGGGAAATGTTCACAATCTTTATTTGCCTTGGTAAACGGAGAGATTGTTACAGCGGAAACACCTGAACAGTTAGTAGATAATATTTACATTCATTTAGAAGAAAATCCAATGTTTTAAACTATCCCCGCTGTCGTATCTCTTTTTATCAGGAGAGGGACATGAGGCTAATAGAATAGATGATGTAAGCACGGCTAGTCTTGCCGTGCTTTTTTATGCGTTTTGCGCAAATATCTGTGCTTCAACCATTCTCTTTGCAATCATAATGCTTCTTTTGTTTTTTAATACTCCAAAGGAGGACAAAATAAAAAACCCCTTAATCTTTATGATTAAGGAGCTAAAAAAACGGGGGATGATATTATTGTGTACAAAAGAGAATCACTTTATACTAGAGCTACATAAAAAAATAATGGGTGATAATATGAAAAAATTTCAGTTTACAAAAATGCATGCACTTGGCAACAACTATATCTACGTAAATATGTTTGAAGAACATATAGAAGAGCAAGAGTTAGCACCGCTTGCTGTAAAAGTCTCAAATGTTTATACGGGAATTGGATCGGATGGAATGATTCTTATTTGTCCATCTGAACGTGCAGATGTGAAAATGCGCGTATTTAATAATGACGGCTCGGAAGCAAAAAACTGCGGAAACGGTTTAAGATGTGTAGCTAAATATGCATATGAACATAATTTAGTAACAAGCGAAAGATTTTTTATCGAAACGCTTTCTGGAGTTGTAGAAGCAACGGTGCATCCGCAGGGAAATGAAGTTCCAGAAGTGACAATCGATATGGGAGCGCCTATTTTAGCTAGAGAACAAATTCCAATGACGGGAGCAAGCCAAGACCAGGTCGTTAATGAAGAGATGGAATTTGGAAAAGAACGGTTAAAAGGGACGGCTGTATCAATGGGAAATCCTCACGTTGTCTTTTACGTAAATGATATTGAACAAGCGCCACTTACTACATTAGGGCCCGTGGTTGAAAAAGATTCGCGTTTTCCAGAAGGAGTGAACGTTGAATTTGTCGAGGTAGTGAACGAAAGAGAGCTGAATTTTCGTGTGTGGGAAAGAGGCTCGGGTATCACTCAAGCATGTGGAACAGGAGCATGCGCTGCCGTTGTTTCATCTGTGTTAAATGAGAAGACGAAAAAAGATGTCCCTACCGTCGTACACCTCGCTGGAGGAGATTTAACGATTGTTTGGCAAAATAAAGGCAATGTATTAATGACAGGTCCAGCCAATGTGATTTGTGACGGCACGTATTATTATTAAAAAATGAAGAAGCAGACGATTTGTCGTCACAGCCATTTCGTCGTATACTAAACAAAAAAGGAGGTCTGTTTAAAAATGAGTCAAGATATCCTAACAATTACAGAAGCTGCAAGCTTTCAAATAAAAGATATGATGAAAGAACATGAAGAAGAAAATGCCTATTTACGTGTTACTGTAAATGGAGGAGGCTGTTCAGGTCTTTCATACGGCATGGGTTTTGCTCACGAAGTAAATGAAAACGATACGCTGTTTGAACAACATGGCATTAAAATTCTTGTAGATAGCGAAAGTGCTCCAATTTTAAAAGATGTAAAAATTGATTACAAGCAATCTATGCTAGGCGGAGGGTTTACAATTGATAACCCAAACGCCATTGCAGCATGCGGCTGCGGCTCTTCTTTCCGTACAGCAAGCAACGCAGGTGCTCCTGAAGAGTGCTAAATATATTTTTATCAAGAAGCTTTCTTCACCTCATCCGGTGAAGAAAGCTTTTTTAGTGAGGGATTTTTGTATGTTACATCATCTGTCAAAACTGTTGACTGAATAATCAGTCTTTTTTTATACTCAATAAAAAAGAGGAGATGAACGGATTTGATAGATGCGACTCGTTACGACGCGGAACAAGTAGGAGGTTACGGAAGTTTTCGCAAAAAAAACACCCTGCCTATTCTATGGAAGGGGTTTATAAACTGGTTAAAACTTGAAAGTAGCAAAATGGAGTCTAAGAATGCAAAAAGTATTCACTTCAGTGAATCGCATTTATTCGTTCAGCATTTGCCTTTTTCCTCAGGTGAAGCCTGTCATCAAAACTCGTCCTCTGCGCCTCTTAACCATTCTGAACCTTACATTCGCTATTATGAAAATGCTACTGCCTCTCTGGCTGAAAGCTACGGAGCAGTTGAAGGAGAGCATATTCTGCTGATTGAACGTATTGCCGGTCAATCAGAGGTAGTAAAATATTTAAGTAAGCTCGAAGGTTTGAAGGCCTACAGAATGACCGTAACTAGTCAAGAAGGAAACCATTCCTTTTATGAAATCTGTTTAATAAGCAGTGATGCGGAAATGATGAGTGAAATCATTCATCGAATGGTTACACCAATCCAGCAATAAAAAAAAGCAGGCGAGAGCCTGCTTTTTTTTATGAGAACATTGACGTACTGTGCATAGGCTGTAAGCGAGCCTTTGGATCAATGTATGCCTTAGCGTTATTAACGGCAGTCGGACCTTCGCCAAATCCTGCCACGATGAGTTTTACTTTTCCATCATATGTGCAGACATCACCTGCTGCATAGATGCCAGGAATGTTTGTTTCTTGCTTTGAGTTAACAACAATTGCATTTTTCTCTAAATCTAAGTCCCATTCTTTAATTGGACCTAGAGAAGAAACAAATCCAAAGTTTACAATAACATCATCTACGTCTACTACTGTCTTTTCTTCACCTTTTGTGTTTTCTAACACAACTTGTGTAATACGGTCATCTCCAACAAATTCAACCGGTACATACGGTGTTTTAATATCAACTGATGAATTATGCAAGTTTTCTACGCTATGTTCATGAGCGCGGAACTTGTCTCGGCGATGCGTTAACGTTACTTTTTCTGCGATCGGCTCTAACATAAGAGACCAGTCTACAGCAGAATCCCCGCCCCCGCATACTAATACTTTGCGGCCTTTGAATTTATTCATATCATCCACAAAATAATGAAGGTTCGTTTGCTCGAACTGTTCTGCGTTTTCTAGCTCGATTTTACGGGGCTTAAATGCACCGTTTCCAGCCGTAATAATAATTGTTTTTGAATAGTGGACTTCAGAATTAGTAGTTAATCGAAATACACCGTCCGCTTGTTTCTCTACCTTTTCTACAGCTTGCTCTAGCGCAACTGCGGGTTTAAATTGATCCATTTGCTCTTTTAGATTATTGACTAATTCTTGAGCGCGTACTTTTGGAAAACCAGCTACGTCATAAATATATTTTTCAGGATATAAAGCAGAAAGCTGTCCACCAAGCTGTGGTAAGCTTTCAATAATTTTTACGCTCGCTTGAAGCATACCGCCATAAAATGCTGTAAATAAGCCTGTAGGGCCGCCTCCGATGATGGTAATATCATATACTTGTTTATCTTCTTTCATTTATAATCACCTCTAGATTGTTCTGTGCCAATGCATATTCTACTTTATGATAGCATAGTAAATTATAAAATATCATTAAAACACGCTGGAATGTTTGAGAAACTTTCTCAACTTAAAAATCAGTATTTGTAATCATTAACATAACCACACGTTTTGGTCAAATATAAAACTGGGTATACAGGAAAGTAATTGAAAATTTAAAAGCTTGTAAATACAAAGTGAAGGGTTGAAAAACCGATTAAAAAAGCATAAGATGTTTGTGTAAATCAAGCTAGGACTTATGCTTACATTTTTTTGAAAAGAAAAAATGTATTTTTTTAAAAAAGAACGTGAAGTGATTCACATTGTTTTTCTTATATGAATAATAAATGGATAGCGATGATCGTTCTTGCTCAAACTAACATAAAAAAGCAAACCAAATAAAATTGCTCTTATCATTATATTTGTAAGACATACTTGTGACTATAACTAAAAAAGGTGGATGACATTCCTATGAAAAAGCCTAAAATCGTCATTTTGGGTGCCGGATATGGCGGCATTATGACAATTGTTAATTTACAAAAGAAACTGGGTGCTAGTGATGTGGAAATTGTTTTGGTAAATAAAAACGATTACCATTACGAAACGACATGGCTTCATGAAGTATCAGCAGGTACAATTCATCAAGATCGCTCTCGTGTTCCTGTTAAAAATTTAATTAACACAAATAAGGTTACATTTATCAAAGACACGGTCGTAGATATTAAGTTAGATGAAAAGCGTGTTCTTCTTGAAAACAGTGAGCTAACGTACGATTATTTAGTTGTTGCTTTAGGGTATGAAGCAGAAACTTTCGGAATTAAAGGTTTAAAAGAACATGCATTTACCATTACGAGCATTAATGCAGCACGTCAAATTCGTGAGCACATTGATTATGTGTTTGCGACGTACAACAATGAAGTGGAAAAAAGAGACGAACTTCTGACCATTATTGTTGGGGGTGCTGGCTTTACCGGGATTGAATTTGTGGGAGAATTAGCAAATCGAGTCCCTCAGCTTTGCAAAGAGTTTGATATTCCGCGTGAAAAAGTACGCGTTATTTGTGTAGAAGCAGCGCCTACGGCTTTGCCAGGTTTTGATCCAGAACTTGTAGAATATGCGGTAACACAACTAGAACGAAAAGGAATCGAGTTCAAGATCGGAACAGCGATTAAAGAGTGTACAGAAGAAGGAATTATTGTATCAAAAGATGACCAAGTAGAAGAAATCAAATCAGCAACAGTTGTATGGGCTGCAGGTGTTCGAGGCAGTCATGTGATTGAAAAAGCTGGATTTGAGAACATGCGCGGACGTGTAAAAGTAAGTAATAGCTTGCTGGCACCAGGGCACGAAGATGTGTTTGTTATTGGAGATTGTTCACTAATGATTAACCCTGAAACAGAACGTCCTTATCCACCAACAGCTCAAATCGCTATGCAGCAAGGCGGTACCTGCGCTGAAAATATTAGCCGTTTGATGAAAGGGCAAAAAGAATTAAGTGAGTTTAAACCAGATATTAAAGGAACGGTATGTTCGTTAGGGCATGATGACGCAATTGGTGTTGTATATGGTCGAAAACTATTTGGTTCAAGCGCATCTTTTATGAAAAAAGTTGTTGATAATCGCTCGCTTTTCCTTCAAGGCGGAGCAGGTCTTGTATTGAAAAAAGGAAAATTTAATTTCTTTTAAAACAAAAAGCAAAAGGTCTTTAAGCCTTTTGCTTTTTTTGGTATTAACTTACTTTTCTGTGATTGACGCCTTCATTACTCTTAAGTAAACTGAGAGTATAAAGAGTAACGGAGGCGAAAAGCAATGGAAATGAGTTTGCCTGTACTAATTATCTCCATCTTGTTGTTTTTTGTTTTGTTTTTTGGAATCGGTTTCTTATTAAATATGCTGCTTCGTATGTCTTGGATTATGGCCATTATTTATCCCGTGATTTTTATTTTTATTATTGATGATGTAAGAGCGGTTGATTACATTCAACATCCCGCTTACTCCTTTCAGCAGCTAGGGACAAAAGTGCTATCTTTAGCCACAGCTGACATTACAATTTTAATGGCTGGTTTTATAGGTGCACTAGCTTCAGGCATTACCATTAAATCTTTACGAACAAGAGGGTACCAAATGTTTTAAATGTAAATTCTTCTCGCAAACGAATAATTTGTTTTTATGTTGGAAACAAATAGATTCGTGAGAGGAGTTGTGGAAATCACAATGATTGGAAAAATAGCAAAGCGATTCATTATGTGCCTACTACTGGTCGGAGCGCTGTTTACAACATATGAAGCAATTACTGGCGTCCCAATAACCACAGTCATCAAATATATGCCTTTTATAAACAGTACAGGGCATCCTCTAATGAATGAAAGGCTCTTGCCATCACTTCTAAAACCACTAAGAGCTGAAGCGGCTAGCAATGACAAAGAGCGTCTGACGATTGAAGAAGCATTTGATTGGTCGCGTTATCCAACTAAGAATGTATTAGCTACGGGTTACACAGCTGGTTACGAATCAACTGGGAAAAATCCCAATCATCCAGGGTATGGTATTACATATTCGGGCGTTAAAGTAAAACGTGACTTGTATTCGACCATCGCTGCTGATTTAACCATATTCCCAATCGGCACGATCTTGTTTATTCCGGGCTATGGCTATGGAGTGGTAGCAGATAAAGGTGGGGCTATTAAAGGCAATCATCTTGATTTATATTTTGAAACTGTTTCCGATGTGTACAACATATGGGGTAAAAAAGAATTAAACGTCTATGTAGTGAAATCAGGAGACGGCCGCTTAACTGAAGAAGAGTTAACAATGCTGAATGAAAAGAAGTCGATGCAAGTTTTTCGCCAGCAGGTAAAATAAACGAGAAACACATGAAGAACTCTTCATGTGTTTTCTTATGTTTTATGGCCATACATAATATGTTACAAAAGCAACTGCTATCCCTGTTAAGGCTCCAAAGAAAACTTCAATAGGCTTATGTCCAAGCAGCTCTTTTAGCTTCACTTGTTTTTCGTCTTCTTCATTGGTCGTCCACAGCTTTGCCTCTTTTACCGCGCGCTGAAAGTCTTCAACCAAACGATTTAAAACCGTTGCTTGCTCTCCTGCGTGTCTTCTTACCCCTTTAGCATCGAACATGACAATAATGGCAAAAATAGCGGAGAGAGCAAAAATAGGAGATTTAAGACCTTCTGCTAGCCCAATGGCAGTTGCTAAGGAAGTTACTGCTGCGGAGTGAGAGCTTGGCATGCCTCCCGTACTAAAAAATAAGCTGCCGTCTATTTTCTTAGTAGCTACAAAAGAAAGGGGAATCTTAATAAATTGAGCAAAGAAAATAGCGATTAATGAACTCCAAAGTGGAAAATTTGAGAATAACTCCATTGAGACGTCCTCCCTCAACTTAAAATGTCTGAAAAGCTAAACCCGTATGGTGAAAAAAGCGGTAGATGAAAGTATATGTGTGAAACTAAGGGTTTTGAACTGTGATTAAAAATTGTATTTCTGCTATCATATGTATATAGATGAAAACAGTGGTGAATATGATATATATTCCACTTGCTGAATAGATTAAACAAAGCAGATGATAAATAAAAATAAAATCTCTATACGTAAAAGGAGGAATTTTATGTTTTCGCATGTAGAAACATTTGGTGTTGATCATCAAACAGAAGCTCTGGTAATCGGGTTATTTAATCAAAACCAACAGTTTGAAGGCCTTCTAAAAGAAATTGATGAAGCTTTAGGTGGACAGCTCATTCATTTGATTAAAGAAGGGGATATACGTGTACAAGAAAAACGTATTTCAACGATTCATACACTAGGAAAATTAGGAGCAAAACGTCTTTATTTTGTAGGACTCGGACGAAAGCAAGCGCTAACTAAAAATGGGCTCAAAGAGAGCTTTGGGCTGTTATTTAAAAAGTTAAAAGAAGCGAAGATTTCAAACGCATCGGTCGCCCTTTCTACATTTGATACAGGAGCGTGGTCAGAGCAAGAAACTGCAGCTTTGTTAGGAGAAGCTCAACAGCTTGCAATGTACGAGTTTGAAAACTACAAAAAGAAATCAAACGAACCTGACAAACAGCTTGAGAAAATTGAACTGCTTTCTTTTTATAAAGACGTTATACAATCTGCTTTGGTTGGATATACGTATGGAAAAGCAACAAACTCAGCGCGCACCCTTGTTAACTTACCAAGCAATATGCTAACGGCTACAGATTTAGCTAATTATGCAGTAGAAATGGCACATACATATGGTTTTGAATATGAAATTTTAGAAAAAGAAGAGATGGAAACGCTAGGAATGGGCGCGTTGCTCGCAGTCAATCAAGGTTCCGCAGAGCCTCCTAAAATGATTGTGCTGAAATATCAAGGTAAAGAAAAATGGGAAGACGTTATTGGGTTGGTAGGAAAAGGAATTACCTTTGACACAGGTGGTTACTCTATCAAATCTAAAGACGGGATTGTAGGCATGAAAACAGATATGGGCGGAGCTGCATCTGTTCTTGGTGCAATGGAAGCGATTGGAGAATTAAAACCTCATCAAAACGTAGTAGCTGTCATTCCATCAACTGACAACGTTATTAGCGCGCGTGCTTTTAAGCCAGATGACGTAATTACAGCAATGAATGGAAAGACAATAGAAGTACTGAATACAGATGCTGAAGGGCGTTTAGCGTTAGCTGATGGTATCTCCTATGCCAAACACCACGGAGCAAATTATTTAGTAGACGTGGCGACATTAACGGGTGGTGTAATTGTAGCTCTTGGTACACATACAACTGGGGCAATGACGAATGATTCCGCTTTGTTGCAGCAAATAGCGAAAGCGAGCATTGAGACAGGCGAACCGATTTGGGAACTGCCTATTACAGAACGAGACAAAAAGCGTGTTCGGGGAAGTAAGGTAGCAGATTTAAATAACTCTCCTGGACGGGAGGGGCACGCAATTATGGCAGGAACCTTTATTGGTGAGTTTGCAGAGCAAACACCATGGGTTCACTTGGATATTGCTGGAACTGCAACATCCGCTGCTTCTCATGAGTTAGGACCTTCAGGTGCAACAGGCGTGATGGTGCGAACACTAGTTGCAATGGTTTGTTCATTTGAAGTCAATTAATGAAAAAATATAGCATTTATAGAAAAAAAGTAAAAAGGAGCATCGATGATGCTTCTTTTTTTAATATGTTTACATAATGTTTTTTCTTTTTAGTAAGAAAAGATTATTTAGAAAAATCCTTATATTGTTAAGGGTGTAGAGAAGTTAAACAAACGTTTATTTAATAAGATGATTGACTTTTTTTCTATACCTAATATAATGAACATGTTGTTTATCTCTCTAATGTTTTAATGAGATAAAGTAAAAAGAAAAATGGAGGTTTCAAAATGAATGCAGTATTAATAGCTGTGCTCGTGATGCTGATTTTGAGCTTATTGCGTATCAACGTTGTCTTTTCTTTAGCAGTCGGAGCGTTAATTGGAGGACTTGTTGGCGGTATCAGCCTAACAGATACAGTAAGTATATACACAGATGGTCTTGGAAACAGTGCTTCTGTTGCATTAAGCTATGCTTTGCTTGGAGGATTTGCGATGGCTGTTTCGCGGACAGGGCTGCCTGATGCCGTTGTTCAGCTAGCATTAAAAATAGTAGGGAAAGAAGGAGAAACGAAAAAGAAGTCACTGTCAAAAGTACTGATTTTATTGATCATCCTTATTATTTCATGTTTTTCTCAAAACGTTATTCCGGTTCACATTGCATTTATTCCGCTTTTAATTCCACCTCTATTAAAAGTATTTAATCAGTTGAAAATCGATCGCCGATTAGTCGCAACAGTGATTACATTTGGATTGGTTACACCTTATATGTATTTGCCAGCAGGATTCGGTAAGATTTATCACGACATTTTATTTACTAACATCAAAGAAAGTGGATTAACAATTGATAAAGGAGATATTACTACGGCGATGGCTCTTCCAGCTTTAGGAATGGTAGCGGGCTTATTGTTTGCTGTGTTTATTTCGTACCGCAAGCCGCGCAGTTATGAAGACATTGACATCGATCAAGGCACAGAGGAGCGTACAGGTTACACAACAAGAGGAATTATAGTAGCTCTACTTGCGATTGTAGCGGCTTTAACTGTGCAGCTCTTAGTAGATTCTATGATTTTCGGAGCGCTTGCAGGGATTGTTGTCGTTTACTTCAGCGGGGCTTTGAAGTGGAATGAAGCAGATCCAGTATTAACGAACGGAATGAGAATGATGGCTTTCATCGGATTTGTTATGCTGTCTGCCTCTGGTTTTGCAAAAGTTCTTCAAGAAACTGGAGATGTAGAAGCGCTTGTAAAAGGCTCTGTTGCTCTTATTGGCGGCAACCAAATGCTAGGTGCATTTCTTATGCTTGTCATCGGGCTTTTAGTGACAATGGGCATTGGTTCTTCTTTCTCTACCATTCCAATTATCGCGACGATTTTTGTTCCTCTTTGCTTAGAACTTGGTATGAGTCCAATGGCAACGATTTGTATTGTTGGTACAGCGGGAGCGCTTGGAGACGCTGGTTCACCAGCTTCAGACAGTACGCTTGGACCCACATCTGGATTAGCAGTCGATCGTCAGCATGATCATATTTGGGATACGTGTGTACCAACTTTTCTTCACTATAACATTCCACTTATTATTTTTGGGTGGATAGCCTCAGTTATCCTGTAAATAGAGGCCCTATAATGACAAAAAGCAGCCGATCAAAACCGGCTGCTTTTTTCATGCTTGAGAAAGAGTAGAAGCAGTGCTGTCACAAGCTCCTAATGCTTGCTCTACAGCCTGAAGAGATTGTTCAATACGTTCACGATTTGAATCTTTCTCTACCGTTTGAAGAGCTTGTTCAAGGCTTGCTTTTGCCTGATTTAATGATGTGCAAGAATCTTGCACGTAACCTCTAGCGTTTTTAGACATTCTTCTTCCTCCTAACTAACCAAAAATGAGAATCAATAAGTAGTATGAGTAATTTGCAGGGAATTATGAGGAGAAATAATAAAAAGGATTAACTCTTATGAAAGGAGTTAATCCTGTCAGCCTAACTGTTTAAATTGGTTGGAATGTAGAAGTTCAAGCACTTTCTTATCAAGCTCCTTAATTTTCTTTACAGCCAGATTATATTCCAATTCACGGTAATGGTGTTTGCCGCCTGGCTCTTCATCAGCTTCATCAGCTAGTTTGACTACTTTTTGAAGAGGGCGTTGTTGAATTGTTCCTTCAGGCAAATATGAGTCTGTGTGTAGTAAAATAGCTAAAGCAATTTCTTTTGCCGCCTGAGGTTCCTCACCTAAACGAATGAGTAATTTATGTGCACGTTCAGCCCCTTTAATAGCGTGAATATCATTTTGACGATACTTCTCATAATCCCACTGACCATTTGTGTACCATTCGTAGTGGCCAATATCATGAAGCAGCGCTGCTTTTGTAGCTAAATCCGGGTTTACATTATGCTGTACGGATAGACGAAACGCATGATAGGCGACGGATACAGCATGCGCAACGCCAGATCGAGTTAAATATTTTTGAGCGATAGGATGCGTGAAAATTTCTACTAGCGTAACATGTCTCATCATGTCATCCCTCCTAAAGAAAAAATATATTTCCAAATACAATATCATATTTGTATCCTAAATACAATTATCGTGTAATTTGTTTTTACATACAAAAATGGCATATATTATAATATTCGTAACGAAACAACATGTACATCTTTTTTTGAAGAAAATAAGACTTTTTTCCTTGTATTTTACCATCTAATATTTAACGATACGTGACAGCAGTCAAATTGGGTATCGGGATGAATAAACGTAATTTTAATATAGTCTGGAGTATAAAAAACATCGATTTTTGTTTTAACACCAGTGGAAAGAATGAGTCTTTTTACTTCACTCATTTTGGATTCTTGAGCAGCAGCTTTTATTTTCTTTATTAAATTTGGCGAAGTATTAGCTCTTTGAATAAAGATAGTAGCGCTTTGCATGGTAGAGGGAATAACTTTAAGAGATTGCTGAAATGTCGCGATGTTCGCCTCAGGTAAGTTAGGTACCCTGTATGTATAAGGGTGAGGCATGTAGTACGATGGCCAATAGTAAGACAAGGGAGCAAATGATTTCATATAAGAATCCTCCTAGAAAACGGATTTTTATTATGTATATGTAGAGGGTTCGTATATGTTGTAGCAAAACCGTTATTGTATACTAGATGCAAAGGGAGGTATGGATATGAAAACAAAAGATACGCTGTTAGAAGCATTAGGAATTGAGATTATTAGTGCGAGTGAAGAAAGAGTGGAAGCGACGATGCCTGTTGATGAGCGAACGCGTCAGCCATTCGGGCTTTTACACGGAGGAGCATCGGTGGCGTTAGCTGAAACTGTGGCTAGTCTAGGTGCCATTAAAAGTGTCGATCTCGAAAAAGAAATTTGCGTAGGTTTAGAAATTAATGCCAATCATATCAAAGGGAAAAAAGATGGAATCGTTACAGCTATAGGCGTTCCTTTACATAAAGGAAAAAAAACAGCGGTTTGGGAAGTGAAAATTCAAGATGAAAAAGAGAATTTAATCTGTATATCCAGATGTACCCTTGCTATTCTGCCTAAAGCCTAAACATAAGAATGCTTAGTCTAGAAGGTGTGAGGTATGCTTTTGGAGTCAGAAGGAGCCACCTCACACACTCGTATTAGAGTTTAAAGAGAATGTGGAAGAGCGAATACATAAAAAAGTGAAAAAATAGGTAAAAAAATAAGCGAAATTATGTCTATTCGTGACAGTTACCCTGCGCATAGAGACATGCTCTAGAATATAGTAGTAGTAAAGTATTCTTTTTATTCAGCAACTAGAATATTCATAATATTAAAAATAAGAACAGAAAATAGACCTTCCGATTGTTCAATCGTGCTATAATAGCATTAATATAGTAGGGCGGTTTATTTTACAAAGGGGTGATAATATTGGATAAGAACTCTCAGTATTTATTCATTGATTTTGAATTTACAATGCCAGAGTATAAGGGTTTTCCAAAAGGCTTTTTTCCGGAAATCATTGAAGTTGGTTTGGTGTTTGTTAAAAATCAAGAAATCATTGATCGTTTCTCCTCTTACGTACAGCCTACACACTTTACAAAATTAACTGAGCGCTGTAAATCATTTCTCCATATCGAACAAAATCAAGTAAATGAAGGCATTACGCTAGAGCAGCTTGTACAGCGACTGGGCATGTATAAACACAGCACGATCATTACATGGGGGAACATGGATATGAAAGTATTAAGGCAGTGCTGTCAAAAAAATAAGGTGCCATTTCCTTTTGCAGGTAAAGAAATTGATCTTTCAATGGAGTATAAGCGCTTTTTTGGAGATCAAAATCAAACTGGCCTTTGGAAAGCTGTGCAGGAGTATGGTAAAGAAGGAACTGGAAAGCACCACTGTGCGCTTGATGATGCGATGACGACACTCAACATCTTTAAGCTTGTAGAAAAAGATAAGCGGTATCTTCAAAAACCAGAGCCAACGACCATAGGAGATCGAATCGATTTTTCAAAAGTATTAAATAAATTTGCATTATAAAAGCCAAATCACTTCTACGTGAATTTGGCTTTTTACTTAATGAATACCGTACTCTTTTTTTAACTCTTCTAAACAGGCAATACTTGCTTGAGCAAAAGGGCTGTCTTTGGCTTGTTGCTCAGCTATCTTTAATTCAAGTGCTTTTTTTAGTGAATTTTTATAATCGGGAACGCTGTCTTCATAGAGATGAACCATTTTTTGAGGAATATTGGCCTGCTCTCGAAATGCAAGTGCTTTTCGCTCGTGAAAAAATGGTACGTCCACTTGCCCAGGATTATGTAAGTCACCTTGTTCTGGATGCTTTAACACAGCTTGAATCCGCACAACATAATGCAGATCTCGAACTTGTGTAATTTCACCGATATATTTCCCAGTTTTATAAAGTGCCGTAACTGTTTGACCAATTGTAAATGTCATATTGCCAGATCTCCTTTAAGTAAAGTGTTTGTTATCACCAGTATAAATCAAAACCCCCTACCGTTTCTACGAAAGGATGTTGTACATGATGTATTTAATGTTTTTGCTTTATTTTCCGGAAGATAAAAGAGAATATATTCCTGCTTTTGCTACTATGGCGCTTTTTGTACTAGCAGCAGTTGCAGTATGGCGTTTAATCATTAAGATTTCGAAAAAAGAAGAAGAAAAAACCAAGGAATTAGAAGCAAAGCTGAAAGAACAGGAAAATAAGAAATCACTGTAATGAAATGCAAATAAAATGTAAGCGTTTAAAATAATATGTTGCTGGACAATCTATGGAAAGACATCTAAAACTTTCGCTAGTGCATACGCGATTGGAGGGCAACATGAAAAAACTACTACTCATTGGAACCGTGCCTTTTTTCTTGTTAACGGGGTGTATGGAAAAAGAAATATCCAATAAAGAAGTTAAAGTCTACAACGCAGATGGAGATAGCATCGGTACAGTCAAGTTGAAAGAGCAGGCCGATGGAATTGAGTTTACGTACAACTTAAGCGGACTTCCACCTGGGGAACACGGCGTACATATTCATGAAATGGGGATTTGCAGAGCTCCTGACTTTAAAAGTGCGGGCAATCACCTTGATCCTGATAAAAAGAAACACGGACTGTTAAATCCAAAAGGACCGCATTTAGGCGATATGAAAAATATTGTGGTAGAAGACGATCAGACGTATACAGGAACAGATATGGTTCCTCAAGTCACGTTAAAAGAAGGAAAGACATCTCTTGTTAAGCGTATGGATGGTTCGTCCCTTGTTATTACCGAACAAGGGGATGACGGAATGACAGAGCCATCAGGTAATTCTGGAAAGCGAATCGCCTGCGGGGTTATTTCAAAAAAACATTAAAAACAGCGTTCTTTCGTGAGAAAGAACGCTGTTTTTTACGTTAAAGCTACTTTTAAGCGATTTAATCCTTCTTGAAGCTGTTCATGTGAACAGCCAATGTTCAAGCGGATAAAACCTTTTCCATATGTGGAGCTGTATTTTTCGCCTTTTTCTACGGCGATTTTACCTTTTTTTAATAAGCGTTCATGTAATTCTTCTTCTGATAAATGCAGCTTGTTGCAGTCAATCCATAGTAAATAAGTTCCTTCTGGCTGAACCACTCGCAGTTCAGGCAAGTTCTCACTTATAAAACGCGTCACGAGATCTACATTTTTCTTCAGATACACAAGCAGTGCTTCTAGCCACTCTTCACCTTCACTGTAAGCCGCCTCTAATCCAATTATTCCGAATGTGTTTAAATTAGAAAACCCTTGTTTTTGCTGCTGCTGAACATACTGTGTGCGCAGTTTCTCATTTGGAATAATAACAGCTGAAGCCTGAAGTCCCGGTATATTAAATGTTTTGCTAGGGGCCATACACGTAATGGTTCGATTGGCTGCATCTTCACTCACCATGCTGATGGGAATGTGTTTATAAGGCTGGTAAACTAGATCAGAATGGATTTCATCTGAAACAATTAATACATTGTATTTTTCACAAAGGTCGGCAAGCTTCTTCAGTTCTTCTTTTGTCCACACGCGTCCTACTGGATTATGAGGGCTGCAAAGAATCATTAATTTTACGCCTTCTGCAAATTTTTTCTCTAAATCTGAAAAATCAATTTCGTATTTATCGCCTGCAAGTTTTAACGGATTTTCAACAACTTCTCGATCATTTACCTTTATCATGTTAAAAAATGGAGTATAGACTGGAGGCTGAATTAAAATTGAATCTCCAGGTTCCGTAAATGCTTGAATAGCCATACTCAGGGCAAACACAACTCCTGGACTGTATGTAATCCATTCATGATCAATGGTCCACTGATGCTTTTTTTCTATCCAGGATGATAAAGCATTCGCCGTAGATTCAGTAGGGGAAGTGTAGCCGAAAATACCATGTTTGACACGCTCATTAATGGTTTGAAGAACATTAGGAGGCGCTTGGAAATCCATATCAGCTACCCAAAAAGGCAGAACATCTTTTGCTCCAAAAACAAGATCCGTTTTGTCCCACTTTACGGACTGCGTACCTGTACGGTTAATTAATTGATCAAAAGAATAAGTAGACAATAAAAGTACCCCCCTTTTTTAATATAATAGTTTGCTTATTTTTAATACGTTTGTCAACGAAGTTAACTTGTGAAGTCAATAAAGAAAGTGAAAAAATTGCTGAAGCACGACTAATAAATTTTTATTAAAGTTATCGCCTCGTGTGAAATATACGAACCCGCCCCGTCATTATTGAGACAGGGCTTTTTCACCGTACAAGAAATCGACCATATGAGATTGCACAATGTCGGGACACTCTTCTGGTAAAAGGTGTCCAATTTCCTTTAAAGAGATAAAGGTAGAGTCTGTTAAATCATCTTTTAACTTACGTCCGAGATGCAAAGGAACAACCCGGTCTTCTTCTCCCCAAATGAGTAAACTTGGTTTTTTTATGTGCTGCAAATCCTTTGAGGATAGGTCTCCTTCTCGATCGCGAATCATTCTCGTTAAAGCCATAAACGTACGGTCATCCAAAAATGGTTCAGTATAGCCATCAATCATTTCTTCGTCGATTAACTTATGGTCAAATACGACATTTTGCAAGTTGCCTAATACACCTTTGCGAGACAGCCACGTTTTTACCCACAGATAAAAGAAGGGAACATAAGAAGACATGACCAATCCATAATGTGAGGGGCCTAAATAAGCTGAGCTGCAAAGAAGAACTAGTTTCGATACGCAAGAAGGCTTTAACTTTGCTACGTTTAAACAAACTTGTCCTCCCATTGAGTGTCCCGATAGTACAACATCTTTCAACTTTAAATATTCAATCAACTCGATGACAATTCTGGCTAAATTTTTATACGAGTATTGAAAGGTTAACGATTTTTCACTTCGCCCAAATGGCGGAAGGTCCAGCGTAATGATAGAAAACGTATCTTCAAATAAAGGAATTAAACGTCGAAAGCTAAAACTCGATGATAAAAAGCCGTGAATAAATACAATGGCTGGTTTATCAGGGTGATAGTTATGGCATTCGTAGTAAACATTGACTCCATTAAAAGTACGCTGGTGGCAAGTAATTTTAGATTCAGTCAATTTGTTTCACTCCATCTTTTTCTTTCTAGTCTGTCCTAATTTCCAGCAATCTATAAAATGAAACTCACTTACCGGTATAGATTTCACATTAAAGATGTGTTTAAATTTGATATAATGGAAAAAGTGAAAAAATTTAATCGTTGTAGGAGGGGAACGCGGTGTTCTTAGAAGAAAAAGAGTTAGAAATTTTAGAAATTCTAGAAAAAAATAGCCGTATTTCGATAGATAGTATTTCAAAAATGGTGGATTTAACGTTTGAAGAAACCTCTAATATTGTTAAAAAGCTAGAGAGAGAAAAAGTAATTGTGCAATATTCAGCTGATATTAACTGGAGACGAGTAGATGGACATGAGGGCGTCACGGCTATGATAGATGTAAAAGTTGCACCAAAGCGAGGAGTAGGCTTTGACGAGATTGCGGAGCGCATCTATCGTTTTCAAGAAGTGAAATCCGTGTACCTAATGTCAGGAGCATATGATTTGTCTGTTATTATTGAAGAAAAATCAATGTCTGAAGTAGCGTTTTTTGTTTCTGAAAAGCTTTCTACGCTAGACTCTGTTTTATCTACAACGACTCACTTTATCATGAAAAAATATAAGCACGATGGTACCATCTATGACCAAGGCGATGAAGATCGCAGAATCGTGGTGTCTCCGTAATGAAAGAGCGCTTGTCAACAACTGTACAACAGCTGAAACCTTCAGGTATTCGCCGCTTTTTTGATTTAGCAGCAAGTATGGATAACGTCATCTCTCTTGGAGTAGGTGAACCTGATTTTGTCACATCTTGGGCTGTTCGAGAAGCGAGTATTTTATCGTTGGAAAGAGGATATACCTCTTATACAGCAAATGCGGGACTTTTAGAGCTCCGCTTTGAAATTATGAAGTATATGAAAAGAAATTTTAACGTCTCGTATGATTATAAAGATGATATTATTGTGACCGTTGGAGGAAGTCAGGCTCTAGATATTACAATGCGAGCTTTGATTAACCCTGAAGATGAAATTATTGTCGTGGAGCCAAATTTTGTGTCTTACAGCCCGTTAATTTCGCTAGCAGGAGGAGTTCCTGTGGCAATTGAAACAACGGCAGAAACAGAGTTTAAACTGCAGCCTAGACAGATTGAAGAAGTCATTACAAGCAACACGAAAGCCCTTCTTTTATGTTCTCCTAATAATCCAACAGGAAGCTCACTATCTAAAGAAGAGCTGCAGGCTATTGCGGATATTGTCATAAAGCATGACTTGCTTGTTATCACGGATGAAATCTATGCAGAATTAACATATGATGAAGAATTTACATCTATTGCTTCTTTAGAAGGGATGAAAGAACGAACTATTATTATTTCTGGCTTTTCTAAAGGGTTTGCCATGACTGGATGGCGTCTTGGATACATATGTGCACCAACTGAGATTGCTAAAGCAATGCTGAAAATTCATCAGTATACAATGATGTGTGCGCCTACCATGGCACAATATGGAGCAATTGAAGCGCTACAAAATGGGCAGCATGACGTAGAAGAGATGAGAAAAAGCTATCGCAGAAGACGGAACTATATGGTGAAGTCATTAAATCAAATTGGTCTGGAATGCCATTCTCCCGGAGGAGCGTTTTATGTGTTCCCGTCTATCAAAAAAACTGGATTGTCATCGGAAGAATTCGCTGAGCAGCTTTTGCTTGAAGAGCGAGTAGCCGTGGTGCCAGGCAATGTATTTGGAAAAGGCGGAGAGGGACATATTCGCTGTTCATACGCCTCTTCAATGGAATCATTAGAAGAATCCATAAAACGGATTAGCCGTTTTGTTGAAAATAAGTTATAATAAAAATAAGATATTATGTCATATCCTATAGACGGTTTGATATAATATCTTTTTTGCTATGATGAAATGTAGTGTTAGTTTATATTTGTGACGAAATTGGTAAATAATAAATATAGTATAACTACTTTTTGATTCAATCTATGAACTGTGCTATAATTTTAAATTGGCTATAATGGTGAAAATAATAAGGTATCTAGGAGTGTTTATATGTCAAAATTTGAAATCGGTACTGTTACAAAAGGTAAAGTAACAGGAATTCAACCATACGGTGCATTCGTTGCATTAAATGAAGAAACTCAAGGATTAGTTCATATCTCAGAAGTAAAACATGGCTTCGTTAAAGATATTAACGAACATTTATCAGTAGGAGACGAAGTAAACGTTAAAGTTTTATCTGTTGATGAGTCAACTGGTAAAATTGGTTTATCTATTCGTGCAACTGAGCCAGCTCCAGAAAAAACTGAAGCTTCTGCACCTAAAAAACCTGCTAAAAAGCGTCAAGGTCAAGCAACAGTTCATACTGAATCTACTCAAGGATTCAACACATTAAAAGAAAAATTAGAAGAGTGGATTGAGCAATCAAACCGCGAAGATCTAATTAAGAAATAAGAAAAAAGAAGGATAGCTTAGCTATCCTTCTTTTTTAATGTTCCGTTCTAGGTTCTGTACGCTCTACTTCAGCAGAAGGTTTAAATAATAGACCTAGGTTAATCAGTCCTGCGATTCCAACCAATCCATAGATAATGCGGGAGAAAGCAGATGTTTGACCGCCGAAGATTGCTGCTACTAAATCAAATTGAAAAAAGCCAATAAGTCCCCAGTTAATTGCTCCAATAATCGTTAATACGAGCGCAATACGTTGAATACCACTCATGATGAACCCTCCTTGTTTTGTAGTTCACTTATTAGCCTGCTTTTTTTAGAGGGAAATATGCATATTTGCTTTTGGAAGATACAGACAAATAAACGTTCATTTGGATGGGGTGAGCATCTAGCCAACAGGGAATAATCTTTAGGAAGTCAATTTTCTTTACAATCAAAAAGTTGTTCTTCATAATGATGCATGTAATCAAGCTCGTAAGGAGGAGTTTATAGTGAACAATTTTACATTTTATAACCCTACAAAATTAATTTTTGGTAAAGGTCAATTAGAGCAATTAAAAACAGAAGCAAGTCGCTTTGGTAAAAAGATATTATTAGTATACGGCGGAGGAAGCGTAAAACGCAGCGGTTTATATGATCAAGTAATGGATGTACTGAATGACATGAATGCAGAAGTACATGAGTTAGCGGGAGTAGAACCGAATCCTCGTCTGACAACTGTTCGCAAAGGAATCGATATTTGTAAAGAAAACGGTATTGAATTTTTACTTGCAGTTGGTGGAGGAAGCGTAATCGATTGTACAAAAGCAATCGCAGCAGGCGCAAAATATGATGGAGACGTATGGGACATCATTAACCGCGATGTATTCGCAGCTGAAGCTCTTCCATTTGGAACAGTGCTAACATTAGCAGCAACAGGTTCAGAAATGAATGCTGGTTCTGTTATTACAAATTGGGAAACACAAGAAAAATACGGCTGGGGCAGTCCGGCAACATTCCCTCAATTTTCTATTTTAGATCCCGTTAATACATTTACTGTACCAAAAAATCAAACAGTTTATGGCATGGTTGACATGATGAGCCACGTATTTGAACAATATTTCCATGCTGCAACAAATACTCCGCTTCAAGATCGCATGTGTGAAGGAGTACTGCAAACGGTTATTGAAACGGGACCAAAATTATTAAACGACTTAGAGAACTACGAGTTACGTGAAACGATTTTATACAATGGGACAATCGCATTAAACGGTATGTTACAAATGGGACACCAAGGCGATTGGGCTACTCACAATATTGAGCATGCGGTCTCAGCTGTATATGACATTCCACATGCAGGTGGATTGGCAATTTTATTCCCGAACTGGATGAAACACGTAATGGATGAGAACGTAGATCGCTTCAAGCAAGTAGCTGTACGCGTATTTAACGTAGATACAGAAGGCAAGACGGATAAAGAAGTAGCACTTGAAGGTGTTGATAAGCTTCGTGAATTCTGGTCAAGCCTAGGTGCACCAACTCGCTTAGCTGATTATGATATTGGTGAAGACAAATTAGATCTTATGGCTGATCGTGCAATGGCTAAAGGTGAATTTGGTAAATTTAAAAAATTAAACAAAGAAGATGTACTAGCAATCCTACGCGCTTCTTTATAAGATTCTCGATAAAAAACGCCGTGCAAACCGCACGGCGTTTTTTTTTCTATTCATGATGAGTAAGCTTTTTCTGCTGTTTGGTTTTCAAATCATCCCGAACGGTTTTATCAGAAAGAGGAACTCCGCTGTAATAAGCCGCTCTCCCTAGTAAATGCCCAGCAATAGGAGAGGTGATAAACACAAAGACAATCGCTAAAATTAATCGTGCACTAATATGGCCGGTGTCGATCCAAAAGTAGAGTAAGCAGCCCACTAATATAAACAGAACGCCCAAGGTAGCACTTTTTGAGGCAGCGTGACTTCTTGTGTACGTATCAGGCAAGCGAATGAGCCCAATCATGGTCACAACTGTCAGAAGAGACCCTATTAGTACCAAAGCTCCTACAATGATTTCACTGATCACGTTCATATTCAATCACTTCTCCTTTCTCTAAAAACTTAGAAAAAGCAACGGTACCTACAAAGGCTATGATGCCTAGCAGTAAAATGACTTCGAAAAAAGCCTGAGTTCGAAAAATAATCGAGATGATGGCCGTGATGGCAATGATGTTAATTCCAATAGCATCAAGGGCCATTGCTCGATCAGCAGTGGACGGACCTTTTACCACTCGATAAACAAACCCAATAGTTGAAGCAGAAATGAGAATGAGCGAAACGTTTAAAAAAATATCGAGCATTTAACGACTCACCTCCATAATAGCTTTTTCGAATGTTTGCTGAATATCTGTAATAATGTCATCAATATCGTCTGTATTGATTGCATGAATATAGATAGTAGAATTATCATCGGACACATCCATCACCAGTGTGCCTGGCGTTAGCGTAATTAAAAGAGAAAGAATGGTAATTTCCCATTCACTCTCCAGACGGGTTGGCATTGCAAAGATGGCTGGCTGAATATTTAATTTAGGGCGCAATACGTCCTTAGTCACTGCAATATTGGCTTTGAATAATTCTCGTATGAAAATAAACAGCAGTTTAATGATCGCATACACTTTATGCAAGTAAAAACGTCTGTGAAAAAAACGGCGGAAAACAAACAGCAGTACTGCTCCCCAGAAAAAACCTATAATAAAGGAAGGGAGTGTCCAAATCCCCCTCAAAAACATCCATGTGAATGCAATGATTACGTTTAATAATAGTTGAAATGACATGCAGATCTACTCCTTTAACACCGATTGGATATAAATTGAAGGATCCATAAGCGTTTGAGCGGCTGTTGACACATAAGGAATAACAGCTTCTGCACCTAGTCCCAAAAAGACAGAAACAGCAAGTAAGATAGCAGATGGGTATAGAATGCCTCTAAGGGATACTTTTTCATGCTCAGAAGAAAGCTTAGGTTCACCCCAGAAGCAGCTCATGAAAATCTTAATGGCAGAATATAAAACAAGCAGGCTTGAAACCAGTAAAACTCCTACAAACGTGTAGCTCTCTGATTCTAAGCCGCCCTGAACTAAAAGGAATTTTCCAATAAAGCCGCTTAGGGGAGGAATTCCTGCCAACGAAATAGTAGCGATAAAAAACATCCAGCCAAGCAGCGGATAGTCTTTAATTAACCCACCCATTTTCTTTAATTTTGTTGTTCCAGTTATTCGAATGATGCTTCCAGCAAGAAGGAATAGAGCTGCTTTAATAATCATGTCGTGAATTAAATAATAAATAGCTCCTTCAAAACCTGCGTTTGTTGTCAAGGTCACCCCGTAGACAATGACTCCGACAGCAATAATAATGTTATAAATTAAGATTTTATTTACATCCGAATAAGCAATGGCGCCTACTGCACCAACAACGATAGTCAAAAGCGCAACGTAGCCGATAATTTGATGAGTAAATTCAGGATGGTGGTAAAACAGTAAAGTGAAAGTCCTGAAAATCGAATAAACGCCTACTTTTGTGAGCAAAGCACCAAACAACCCGATAATAACCGGCGGAGGCGCACTATATGAACCTGGAAGCCAGAAATACATTGGAAATAAAGCTGCTTTTAAGGCAAAGACGATAAATAAAAGCATGCCAATCGTTGTTAAAATTCCCGGCTGGTTCGCCTCAGCAATTCGCTGTGAAAGGTCAGCCATGTTGAGAGTTCCTGTTACGGCATATAAATAAGCAACGGCAATGACAAACAAAGCGGATGAAATGACATTGACTAAAATATACTTAAGTGACTCTCGAAGCTGTGCTTTTGTACCGCCAATTACAATAAGAGCGTACGAAGACATAAGCATGACTTCAAAAAAGACAAATAAGTTAAAGATATCACCTGTTAAAAAGGCACCGAATACGCCTACTAATAAAAATTGTACAAATGAATAAAAGTAAAAGCGTTCACGCTTTTCCCCAATCGTTTGAAAGGCAAAAAGAACGCAGCATAGTGTTACCACACTAGCAGTAAGTACGAGAAGGGACGCGAACATGTCCGCTACTAGAATAATTCCAAAAGGAGGCTTCCAGTTCCCAAGCTCGTGAGTTAAAATACCTTTTGACTGAACCAGTTGTACTAAATAGGCAGCAAAAGCAGTGGTGGTGATTAATGATAAAACACTGATTATCCTTTGAAGTTTAATATTGTCTTTGAAAAAAATGAGCACAACACCTACAACAAACGGGATAAGCAGTGGGATGATTACAAAATTACTCGTCATGTTCATTTCCCCTTAACTTGTCCATATCGTCTGTTCCGAGTTCTTGATAAGCCCTGTACGCTAGTACAAGGAAAAAAGAAGTGACGCCAAAGCTTATGACAATGGCAGTTAAAATTAGGGCTTGAGGTAAAGGATCTGTATAAGAAGAAGCCTTTTCTCCCAGAAGGGGAACACTCCCCCCTTTTAATCCGCCCATCGTTAAAATTAACAGGTGAACACCGTGGCTTAATAAGCCTGTTCCAATAATAATTCGCAGTAAACTGCGCGATAACATGAGATATACAGCGGCAGTGAATAGAATCCCTGCCACTATGGACATTAATATTTCCACTATTCACTCTCTCCAATCGTTTGAATAATGGTCATCGTCACACCAACAACTACTAGATATACACCTAAATCAAATAGTACAACGGTAGCTAAAGATGTTTTCCCGAGAAGGGGAAGGTTAAAGTAGCTATATGTGTGAGTTAGAAATGGGACTTTGAAAATAAATGACCCAAGCCCAGTTAAAATAGCTAGCAGCAGTCCGGAAGCCGCGACCTTCTTATAATCAAAAGGGATGACTTTCGATACGGTTTTTATATCGAAAGCCAGCAGTAGTAATACAAGGGCTGCTGAGGTAGTAAGTCCCCCAACAAACCCTCCCCCCGGTGTATAATGACCTGCAAAGAAAAGATGAATGGCAAAAATGATAATAATAAACGTGACTACTTTCGTTGTGGTTTGTAGTATCAAATCATTTTTTTTCACTCTTCTTCCTCCTTTGTTAACCGAAGACGAATCATGCCATAGATAGCAAGAGCTGCTATACAAAGTACGGTAATTTCAAATAGTGTATCAAATCCGCGGAAGTCCACAAGGATTACGTTCACCATGTTTTCGCCGCCTGCTTTTTCATAGCTGTTTTCAATAAAGTAATGTGAAATTGATTCAAATAGTTTCGTACTGTTTGCTGATATGCCAAGCAGTGTAACCGTCGTTCCTACAAGAAGGGCAACCAGTAAGTTTGGCAGCTGAAACTTCACCCTTACTTTTCGCTTCCGAAACTCGGGCAAGTAGTAGAAACATAGTAAAAACAGGGATACCGATACAGTTTCAATAACTAATTGAGTCAAAGCTAAGTCAGGAGCTTGGAATAGTACGAAAAATAAAGAGAGCGTATACCCGACAACTCCGAGCGAAATAATAGCTGTGAGGCGTGATTTTGCCAATAAAGTTGTAATAGTAGCCGCAACCATTACGACTGCTAATATGGCTTCATAAACGCCTATAGAAGCAGTATCTTTTAAATCAATTGCAAAGGCATTCTGAGAAAAGAGCGTCACGAGAAGTAAAATGCCTATGAAAGTAAAAATGATTAAAAGATAGTCTCTAATAAATCCTGTCATTAATGTTTTCATGATACGTGTTGACCCTTTTTCCATCCCTTTAATTCCATAATTATAGCCGTTATTAAGCGTTAAAGAAGAAGGGAATCGTGTATAAATTTTTGACCACTTTTGAATCGTCATAAATAACAAAATACCAAATATGATGACCCCTAGCGTCATAAATAATTCTGGCGTAAAGCCATGCCAAAATTTAATATGCACTTGATATTCTTTACCTTCAGCTAGCAGGCTAGGTGCGATAGAGGCCATTGTTGGCTCAATAAGGGTTGATTCTAATAAATTAGGAGCAAAGCCGAAAATAACAACCAGTGATGCTAAAATAACAGGTGAAATAAGCATACCTACTGGTGCTTCATGCGGCTTCTTCTCTAGTTTTTCGGGCTGGTATTTGCCTGTAAAGGTTTTAAAGACAAGAATCATACTATAGACGAAAGTGAAAATGCTTCCTAACCAAGCGATGATAGGCAACAAAATTCCCCACGTCTGCATGCTATACATATCCATTTTTGTCACGTTTACCATGCCTGTAAAAAACATCTCTTTACTTAAGAATCCATTAAAGGGAGGAAGACCCGCCATTGAAAATCCCCCGATGATAGCAATGGTAAATGTCACAGGCATGAAGCTCATTAACCCGCCTAACTTTCTAATGTCACGCGTGCCTGTTTCATGATCGACAATCCCTACTACCATAAACAAGCTGCCTTTGAAGGTAGCGTGGTTAATCAAATGGAAGACCGCCGCAGTAAGAGCTACTAAGTAGATATTATCGTCTAAAAAATCATAGTGAATAGCTGCGCTACCTACTCCTATAAGTGACATAATCATCCCGAGCTGACTAATGGTTGAAAAAGCTAAAATCCCTTTCAGGTCTTGTTGCTTTACTGCTGAAAATGAGCCCCAAAACAGTGTAATTAGTCCTATAATTGAAATAGCAAAAAACCAAGTGGCGCTTATAGCAAAAACAGGGCTAAGTCTTGCTAAAAGATAAATGCCCGCTTTTACCATTGTGGCTGAATGAAGGTATGCACTCACTGGGGTTGGAGCTTCCATTGCATCTGGCAGCCAAATATGAAAAGGAAACTGAGCAGATTTTGTAAAGGCCCCTAATAAAATGAGGACTAGAGCTGGAATGAATAGATGACTTGATGTGACTACATCTACGTTTGAGATAATTTCGCGTATGCTGAAAGTACCTGTCATGACGTATAAAAGCACAATTCCTGCTAATAGGGAAAGTCCTCCGAATACGGTAATGAGCATAGATTTTAAGGCTCCGTATTGAGATTTCTCTCGTTTATACCAATAACCAATCAATAAAAAAGATGAAAGGCTTGTTAATTCCCAAAAGCTGTAAAGGCTCATTAGGTTGTCTGATAATACAACTCCTAGCATCGACCCCATAAAAAGAAGCAAATAGACATAAAACGAATGCAGTGCTTCTTTTGTCTTAGAAAGATAATAAATGGAGTAAAGAATAACAAGTGTCCCAATTCCGGTGATTAATAGAGAAAACAGAAGACCAAGTCCATCCACATAGGCATCAAAGTTAATGCCCAGACTAGGTATCCATTTCATTGAATGTAGATATGTTTCCCCCTTAGAAACACCACTGATATATTGTGTGAAATAAATGAACAACACAAGTGGAAGAGGTAAAACAAACCATCCTGTATGAATACGCTGGAATTTCCTATACAGAAGGGGAACAAAAAAGGCTAATAAAAAAGGCGATAAAATCACCAAGTGCAACCACGACAAAAGACAAACCTCCTTGCGATATTCAATTCTGTAACCGATTATATAATAATTTAATTATGCATGCATCCATGCTATTTCTTAGTATCAGCGGATTTTTCAAACCTTATTAAATAAATAGAAACTCGTCACAAAATCCATAAAAAAAAACATAAAAAATTTTTTGAACGTATAAAAATCACTCGAAATTGTCACTCTAAGAGTGAGGTGATGGAAATGTATAGGAAACAAATAGCCATCAGTTTTCTCATTTTTACCGCATTATGTATGAGCGGATTTGTGCTGAATAATCACTTGGAAATGAAAGAAGAAAACAGGATGCTACTCACTTCTAAAAACCAAGCTGAAAATTCCATATCAATAGACTCTTCCCTTTTAAAAGCCTCTTATAAACCGAGACAATATGTGAAAATAGGTGAAATGAACTATATTACACCACCCGATAAGCAAATAAAAAACGATTGAAGACCACTCTTTAGTCGTTTTTCATTTGCTTATTATTTGCGTAATCGTGCATGAATTACGTCCTGTAATCAAAGAACATTAGTTGACTTCACAACTGAATTTATCGTTAAATAAAAGGGTACATACAATGATTGCAGTTTCAACAAACTATAATGATTGTTTCAAATTGTAAGTGGATTCACTTGAATTCAGCTAACAGTTTCGATAAAGTGAAAAATAAAGATATTTTAATGGAGGAACAAACTATGACACATGTTCGTTTTGATTATTCAAACGCGTTATCATTTTTTGGTGAACATGAACTTACATACTTACGTGATGCCGTGAAAGTAGCTCACCATTCAATTCATGAGAAAACAGGTGCTGGAAATGACTTTTTAGGATGGGTCGACCTTCCTACGGAGTATGACAAAGAAGAATTTGCACGCATTCAAAAAAGTGCAGAAAAAATTAAATCTGATTCAGATGTATTAATTGTTATCGGTATTGGAGGATCTTACTTAGGTGCTCGTGCTGCTATTGAAATGCTTCAGCATTCATTCTATAACACATTATCAAAAGAACAGCGTAAAACTCCGCAAGTTATTTTTGCTGGTAACAACATCAGCTCAACATACATGAAAGACTTAATGGATGTTTTACAAGATAAAGATTTCTCTATTAATGTTATTTCAAAATCTGGTACAACAACAGAACCAGCGATTGCTTTCCGTATCTTCCGTAAATTATTAGAAGAGAAATATGGCAAAGAAGAAGCACGCAAGCGTATTTATGCAACAACAGATAAAGCGCGCGGCGCATTAAAAACATTAGCGGACGAAGAAGGCTATGAAACATTTGTTATTCCAGATGATGTAGGCGGCCGTTATTCAGTATTAACAGCGGTTGGCTTATTACCAATTGCCGCTGCGGGTCTTGATATCGAACAAATGATGAAAGGGGCAGCTGATGCTCAAGAAGCATTCTCATCATCAGAGCTAGAAGAGAACCCAGCTTATCAATATGCTGTAGCTCGTAATGTGCTTTATAATAAAGGAAAAACAATTGAAATGCTGATTAACTATGAGCCAGCTCTTCAATACTTTGCTGAGTGGTGGAAACAGTTATTTGGCGAAAGTGAAGGAAAAGACCAAAAAGGTATTTACCCTTCATCTGCTAACTTCTCAACGGATCTTCATTCTTTAGGTCAATATGTACAAGAAGGTCGTCGTGATATTTTTGAAACAATTGTACAAGTTCAAGATTCTCGTCATGAGCTAACAATTGAAGAAGATGCAGCGGACTTAGATGGATTAAATTACTTAGCTGGTGAAACAGTTGACTTTGTAAATAAAAAAGCGTTCCAAGGTACAATGCTTGCTCACACAGATGGAGGCGTTCCAAACTTAGTTGTGAACATTCCTGCGCTAGATGAGTATACGTTCGGATATGTTGTATATTTCTTCGAAAAAGCATGTGCAATCAGCGGCTATTTATTAGGCGTAAACCCATTCGATCAGCCGGGAGTAGAAGCATACAAAGTAAATATGTTTGCTCTTCTTGGAAAACCTGGTTTTGAAGAGAAAAAAGCAGAATTAGAAAAGCGTTTGAAATAAGTAAAAAGAGGGCGGTACAAAAGTATTTTAGCCCAAGTGAAAAACGAACCATTGATCAACATGTTTGATTAGTGGTTCGTTTTTTTTGTTATAGTGAATATAGTTTCATCTGTTTAGGTCCTTCTAACAGTTGATTGGAGCGCAAGTGACGAGGAGGCTCAGCGCCCGCCCGCGGAAAGCGAAGCCTCGTACGGACATCAACTGCGGTGTCACAAGCGATTTATACGAGCTGCTTTATCCAGTTTGTTCGTCTTTAGGTTGGATTCATTTAGTTATGTCTCAACCTCTTTTTTGCTTTTGAGATAAAGGATAAAACGCTGGAAAAAGGACATGTTAAAACAGAGGAGGGATAACATGATTGAATTATCTTCAAGATTAGAGGGAACATTATTCAAGCTTTACGAATTAGAAAAAACGCTTAAGCCGCTTGGGTATAACATTGGAGGGAATTGGGATTACGACCATGGTTCATTCGACTATAAGATGAATGATGAAGTCGGCTATCAGTTTTTACGTATCCCGTTTACAGCTACGAACGGAGAACTGGATTCTAAAGGAACAACCGTACAGATTGGGACGCCATTTTTACTTTCACATAAATATCAAATTGGTCTAGATGACGATGTTCACAATGGAAATGCGAGTGCTTCATTTAATCAGTTTGCAGAACCCCAAGACGCAGACGCTTCATTTCCAGAAAAGTATATCAGCTTAGGAGAAGAGCTAATTAGAGAGGCAGAAGATGCGCTGCTTCAGTAATTGAAGGAACTATTCTTTTTTTAAACTCTCTAATTTTTTCACAAAAATATGTTCGTACATGACTTGACTAATCAACTCATTTGTTTTAATCATTTCATTCACCCCCAAATTTTGTGCATTTTGAATATGCTTTTTTGTTAACAGTTCAACGATGCTGTAAATAGAAGGGTTCAATCCTTGCAGAGCGACTAACGTAACAATAGTATTCATGTCTGCATATTCTTCTGTCTTATGCTGATCGGCAGTAATCAGCACTTTTTTTGCGTACCGAGCGTTGGCAAGTTCTAATACTTCATAATGAGAAGGACTTCCTTTAATAAAATGAACGCGATCACAAATCATGGGATTTTTAGTCAGAGAGTCGTCGATAAGAACAATGTCTTCTTTATGAAATGCGTCGCGATAAGACTCTAACACGAGTTTGGCGCGCTCATTCCACCCAACAACGATGAAGTGATCTTTTCCATAAAATTTTAAATTTCCTTCCAAATAAGCGCTCTCAGCGGAAACAGCAATTTTAGAAAGCGTAACAAAATAAGTGGTAATAAATCCCGTTCCGATCAGGACTAAAATAATTGCAGCTAACCTTCCAATCGTAGTGGTCGGAGCAAAATCACCGTACCCTATAGTAGAAATTGTAATAATAACCCACCAAATTCCTTCAAATACATTTCCAAACGTTTGCGGCTCTAGGAAATGTATAAGCATGCCAAAAAGTAGAACAAGGCAGCCGATAATAAAAAGAAGCCGCACTAAAATAGAACGACGGAAAAGTCGAAATAATAGCCATTCCATCATAAAAAAACCTCCAGTGATTAGTCATAGCCACAGTATGACCATTTTTCACTGAAGGTATAAGATATCTTTATCTTTTTACTTCGTAATATTCAATCCATTCTTTGTCTGGACCGTAGAAAAATAAGTATCTTGCTCCATTTGGCAAAGTTACAATGTTTTCTTCCACAAATGAAACACCTGCTGATTTTAAACGCTCAAACTCCTCTTCAATTCCGTCTACCGCCAGCGCAAAATGATGAACTTTACCTTCGTTAGGTAAGCTTGAGTTATACCCTTGAATTAACTCTACGATTACATTGCCTTCTAAACCTAGAAAAGCTAGCTTCAAAGACGGATCGGTATGTGGCAGTGTTTCGATAAGCTCTAATCCCACTTTTTGCGTATAGAACTCAATAGATTCTTCTATATCCTTTACTTGAACGCCTACATGTTCAAATTTTAAAATTGCCATATGCATCACCCGTATCTATAGTATGTAAAAACTATGAAATATATTAAAGAGAAAGGATATAGAAGTCAAGATGGGGCTGCTTATCAGGAAAGGGCTCTTAAATCATATTTTTGCTGGAGTGAATAGGGTAGAGGCTTCCATCAAGAGCAAACGAAATTTTGCCTGTTTCTTCAGATACAACTAAAATTAATGCATCCGATTTTTCCGACATTCCAATGGCTGCACGGTGACGTGTTCCCAATTTTTTGGTCGTTGAAATAATAGACGAGAGAGGTAAAACATTAGCAGCTGAGATAAGCTGATTATTTCTAATTAGGACGGCTCCGTCATGTAAGGGTGTCCCTGGGTAGAACAGTGTCTCAACTAGCGTAGCGCTGACAGGAGCTTGAATAGGCATTCCCTTTTGAATAAGAGGGTCTACATTTTGTTCCCGTTCAATGACAATTAAAGCGCCGTGACGTTTCTCAGAAAGGTTATGAATAGCTAAGGACAGAGCAGCATATTCAAATGTATAAGGCGATAGATAATGACGCAAGTAATAAGAGGCGGCCGTAGCTTGAACATCTTGAAATAACCTTCTCATCTCCTCAAAATCACATAGGATACAATGATCACTCGTATCTAAATGTTTAATTAAATTAGAGGCTTCAGTTGAAATTTGCTGTAAATATGTTCGCACATTATTTTTAATTGTATCGTCTAATTGAAAGGAATGTCTCTCCATCTTATATAGCTCCTATCTGTCAGTCAGTGTTATCTGTAATGTGTGCTAATGTGGGTGAATTATCCGTAAAGCTTATAAATCCCTTATTAATTTTATAGAGAGGTGTTGTGTTTTATTTAGGAAGAGAATATAAAAAGTTGAGGAAAAAGAAAGCGTTTTATAAACTGATATGTTCACGTTTGGTTTAAATTTACATATGTTGTTTTAAATAAAAGTATAGATATTTCTGTGAATTTAAAGTATAGTTTTCTTATCGGATATATGATTTTTAATGTTGACAAATATTCTAAATATGCTAAAATTTTTAAAAAATGCTTATCAAGAGTGGTGGAGGGATCTGGCCCGCTGAACCCCGGCAACCTGCTTAGCAAGGTGCTAATTCCAGCAAAGTGTGTATCATTTTGAAAGATAAGGTAAAAATTTATTGCCTACCCAGTCTTTCAATATGGAAGACTTTTTATTTTGATATAGCGCAAGCGATAATTTAAGGAGGGACATCAATCACTGTAACCCCCGACTTAAAACAAATCTTTGAGCACGTCGAAGAAAAGTAAGAATTAAATAGTTTCGCTGACTAGACACACTAGAGGCGGTTTTATCCAATTCTAGTGGGTAAAACCGTCTTTTTTTATTGGATAACGCGGATAACTAAGAATTGGAGTGAAGAAAATGGCAGACTTATATACGTACGAAAACTGGAGTGATACATTTCCAGAGTTCGACAGTGAAGATGAAACAAAAGGAGCCCTTTCAGCATTGCAGTGGGCGTATGATACCTACGGAGATTCAATTATTTACGCATCAAGCTTTGGTATTGAAGGGATTGTGTTAATTGATTTAATTTCAAAAGTGAAAAAAGATGCTGAAATTGTCTTTTTAGATACGGGCGTTCATTTTAAAGAAACATATGAAGTGATTGATGCAATTAAAGAACGCTTTCCTGATTTGCGTATTCATATAAAAAAACCGGATTTAACGCTTGCAGAACAAGCTGAGAAACATGGAGATGAGCTTTGGAAGAGTCAGCCTAACCTATGCTGTCAAATTCGAAAAATCATCCCATTAAGGGAATCTCTTGCTCCTTATGATGCGTGGATTTCTGGTTTGAGACGCGAGCAGTCTGAATCTCGTGCCAACACGAATTATTTTAATAAAGATGAGAAATTCAAGAAAGTTAAAGTCTGCCCGTTAATTCATTGGTCTTGGAAAGAAGTTTGGCGCTATGTGTATAAGCATGATTTACCATATAACAAACTTCATGATCAAGGCTACCCAAGCATCGGCTGTGAGCCTTGTACCGCACCTGCCTACAATGTAGACGATTTACGTTCAGGAAGATGGGCAGGTACACAAAAAGTTGAATGCGGATTACACGAATCTTAAATACGAAAGAGCTGAATAAATGATGCTTTTATATGTTGCCTTTATCATTGCGCTTTTTTTTGCAATGAATATCGGGGCAAGCGGTGCAGCAGCAGCTATGGGCGTTTCATACGGCTCCGGTGCGATTAAAAAGCGAAGAGTAGCCTTGTTCATCTGTGCTGTAGGTATTGTGCTCGGAGCCATTATCGGAGGCGGCGAGGTGGTAAAAACCATCAGTTCAGGTATCATACCTGAAAAATTGCTGTCAGTAGAATTAGTTATTATCATTCTGGCTGCTGCAACGCTGTCACTCTTTTTCGCGAATTTAATTGGTATCCCTCTATCAACAAGTGAAGTAACGGTTGGTTCAGTTGTTGGAGTAGGAGTAGCTTATCAATCTCTGTATGTGGAAAAACTTTTAGTTGTCATGTCTTTTTGGATTATTGTTCCGCTGGTTTCATTTGTCATTGCTTTTTTGATTGGAAAAGTGATAAAACGCAGAGCGCATAAAAAAGAAGCAGAGGGAAAGTGGAAAAGAGTTTTAACGATTTTAGTTATAGCCACGGGATTCTTTGAAGCCTTCTCAGCTGGAATGAATAACGTGGCAAATGCTGTCGGTCCTCTAGTAGGAGCTGGATTAATGGATGCCACAACGGGTGTCATAGCAGGAGGACTGGCTGTGGCGCTCGGAGCTCTTTTACTAGGCGGCCGAGTTATTGAAACAAACGGAAAAAAAATTACTCGCTATTCTGTAGGAGAAGGGTGCATTATCTCGGGTACTGGTGCTTCTCTTGTTACAGCAGCTTCACTTTTTGGTTTGCCAGTACCGCTTACACAGGTCACTACGTCTTCTATTATTGGAATAGGAGCAGCGAAAACGGGATTCACGAAAGAACAGCGTGAAGTGGTCATTCAAATGTTAAAGGTTTGGGTGGTATCCCCCGTATTTTCACTCGTAATCTCATATGTTCTTGTGAAATTAGTACTTGAAAGCGACTTATATTCATTTGTGGTGCTAGCTAGCGGCTGCATTGCCACAGCAGGTGTTCTAAGCTTAGCTAGAGCGACTAGAAGAAAAAGAGCAAACTTGCAGTCGGAAAAAGAAAAAATGACTGCGTGATTCAAGTGCTTTTTATTATATTGTGTTAATTATTTAAGGAGGATTTTACAAAATGACAACAATTCAAGCACACGGTGGAGAATTAATTAATTTATATCAACCAACATATGACTACACTTCACTAACAAAAGAAATCGAAGTAGATAACATGGCTCTAAGTGATTTAGAACTAATTGGAATTGGTGCTTACAGCCCAATTACAGGATTTTTAGGAGAAAAAGATTATCAATCAGTTGTTGAAAATATGCGTTTAGCAGATGGAACAGTATGGAGTATTCCTATCACTCTTCCTGTAACAGAAGAGCAAGCTAAAGAATTAAACATTGGCGACAAAGTAAAGCTTGTTCAAAACGGCGTAACGTATGGTGTTTTAGAAGTCTCTGAAGTATATACGCCTAATAAAGAAAAAGAAGCGGAAAATGTGTACCGCACAGCAGAACTTGCTCATCCTGGCGTGAAAAAAATGATGGAACGCCCAAATGTATACGTAGCAGGTCCAATCGTACTTGTAGAACGTACACCTAAAACGCGTTTTGAAAAGTATTACCTAGATCCAACTGAAACAAGAGCAGCATTTGAAGAACGCGGTTGGAAAACGGTTGTTGGATTCCAAACTCGTAACCCTGTTCACCGTGCGCACGAATATATTCAAAAAACGGCATTAGAAATTGTAGACGGCCTGTTCTTAAATCCTCTTGTAGGAGAAACAAAGTCAGATGATATCCCAGCAGATATCCGTATGGAAAGTTATGAAGTACTTTTAGAGAACTATTATCCTAGCGATCGTGTAGCTTTAGCAGTTTTCCCTGCTGCGATGCGTTATGCTGGACCTAGAGAAGCGATTTTTCATGCAATGGTTCGAAAAAACTTTGGATGCACGCATTTCATTGTAGGCCGTGATCACGCTGGTGTTGGTGACTACTACGGAACATATGATGCACAGAAAATCTTCAGTAACTTTACAGCAGATGAATTAGGAATTACACCTTTATTCTTTGAACACAGCTTCTACTGCAAGAAGTGTGAATCGATGGCATCAACGAAAACATGCCCTCACAGCAAGGAAGATCATATGATTCTATCTGGAACAAAGGTACGTGAAATGCTTCGTAACGGAGAAGTGCCACCAAGCACATTCAGCCGTAAAGAAGTAATTGAAGTGTTAATTAAAGGATTAGCAAAACAAAAAGTATCTTCAAAATAAGGAGCGGTTGAAGTGAGCAAATCAACAAACATTACGTGGCATGATGCTGGAATTACAAAAGAGGAAAGACGCGAGCAAAATAATCATCACAGTTTTGTATTATGGTTTACAGGTCTTTCGGGTTCAGGTAAATCTACCGTAGCAAACGCAGTGGCAAAGGCGCTTTTTGATAAAAATATTCGCAACTATGTATTAGATGGTGACAATGTTCGTTTCGGCTTAAATAAGAATCTAGGGTTTTCTGCTGAAGATCGTACAGAAAATATTCGCCGTATCGGTGAGGTTTCTAAGCTATTTGTAGACAGCGGTCAAGTGGTACTAACAGCATTTATCTCTCCATTCCAAGAGGACCGCGCTCAAGTGCGTGAGATCTTAGAGGGAAATGAATTTTTGGAAGTATACGTGGAGTGTCCGTTAGAAGAGTGTGAAAAAAGAGATCCAAAAGGGCTTTACAAAAAAGCAAGAAGCGGAGAAATCCGTGATTTTACAGGAATTGATTCTCCGTATGAGTCGCCGGCTAACCCTGAATTAACAATTAATACAAGCACACAGTCTGTAGAAGAATGTGTACAAACTGTTATTGAATATTTAGCTAACCGAAAATTTATCTAAATGACAGCGGACTTTGTCCGCTGTTCTAATTCAAATTAAAATGTGGGAGCGCTGCGGAGACGTGGAAATGATGGAAGGGTGAAAGGCATTCATGGGGAAAGTATATCTAGTCGGTGCAGGACCGGGGGATCCAGATTTAATTACATTAAAAGGGCTGAAAGCAATTCAGCAAGCAGATGTTATCTTATATGATCGTTTAGTGAATAAGGACCTGCTGGAGTATGCTAAAAGTGATGCAGATATCATTTACTGCGGAAAGCTTCCGAACTATCATACCCTCAAGCAAGAAACAATTAACAACTTTTTAGTGAAATTCGCTAAAAAAGGAAAAATTGTAACGCGCTTAAAAGGCGGAGATCCATTTGTTTTCGGACGCGGAGGGGAAGAAGCAGAAGCTCTCGTGCAGCAGAGCATTTCATTTGAAATTGTTCCAGGAATTACATCAGGCATCGCAGCTGCTGCTTATGCAGGAATCCCTGTCACTCACCGGGAATACAGCGCAAGCTTTGCTTTTGTAGCAGGCCATCGTAAAGATAGCGAGCATGATGCAATCAAATGGGATAGCCTAGCCAAAGGTGTAGATACTCTTGCAATTTACATGGGGGTGCGGAACTTACCGTACATTTGCCAACAGTTAATGAAACACGGAAAAACTTCAGCTACGCCAATTGCATTGATTCACTGGGGAACATGTGCGGACCAGCGCACTGTAACTGGAACTCTTGGTACAATTGTTGATATTGTTAAAGAAGAACAAATTGAAAATCCAAGTATGATTATCGTTGGTGAAGTTGTGAATTTTCATGACCGATTAAATTGGTTTGAGAAGACTGGACAGCATTACTATTCGTTTGCACAAGAAGCTTACTAAAGAGGTTGATTATATGGATGCAGTTTTATATGTTTGCCATGGCAGCCGCGTAAAAGAAGGCGCTGATCAGGCAGTTGCTTTTATTGAAAGATGTAAAAAAAATCTAGATGTACCGATTCAAGAAGTTTGTTTCCTAGAACTAGCTTCCCCCACTATTGAACAAGGATTTGAAGCGTGTATTGAACAAGGTGCTACCCGTATTGCAATTGTGCCCCTTCTGTTATTAAAAGCTGCGCATGCAAAGCAAGATATACCTGAAGAAATACACAAAGTATATGAACGTTATCCCCAGGTAGAAGTGCTGTACGGAGAACCGTTCGGCGTGGACGAACGAATTGTTGATATCTTGGTAGAGAGAATCAATGAAACCAATGTGGATAAGCATGAAGATTCGATGGTATTGTTGGTCGGCAGAGGAAGCAGTGATCCTGCTGTAAAAAAAGATTTTAACGAAATAGCTCAACTGCTAAAAGGCAAAGGTGCTTTTAAAGAAGTGAGCACGTGCTATTTAGCTGCAGCTTCTCCTAATTTAAAAGAAGGCCTGCACCTTGCTAAACGAACTTCGTATAAGCAAGTATTCGTTCTTCCGTACCTTTTGTTTACCGGTATTTTAATGAACGAAATTAAGGAAGAATTGGAGCAGCTATCAACAGATGCCCAGCAGTTTATTTTAGCCAACTATCTAGGTTATCACGATGGACTTGCACACATTTTAAATCACCAAGTAAAAACGTTATTATCGAGCAAAGGAAATCAATACGATGTATACCGTTATGCTTGATTTAAAGGGTCGTTCGGTCTTAGTAGTTGGGGGCGGAACAATCGCAACTCGTAGAATTAAAGGTTTTTTACAAGAAGGAGCAGCCATTACAGTGGTTGCTCCAACTGTTTCAGCTGAAATAAATGAATGGGAAGCTAAAGATCAGCTGCGTGTAAAAAGAAAAAAAGTAGGAGAAGAAGACTTACTTAATGTCTTTTTAATTGTTGTGGCTACAAATGATCAAGCTGTGAATAAGTTCGTTAAGCAGCATATTAAAAATGATCAGTTGGTTAATATGGCCAGCAGTTTTTCTGATGGAAATATTCAAATTCCTGCACAGTTTTCTAGAGGGAGATTATCGCTAGCAATATCCACAGATGGTGCTAGTCCTTTGTTGACAAAACGAATCAAAGAAGACTTATCCTCAAGTTATGATGAGAGTTACACACAGTATACACAGTTTTTGTATGAATGCAGAGTTCTTATCCACAGATTAAATGTGTCAAAGAGCCGTAAACATGAGTTATTAACAGAAATTATCGATGATCAATACCGGCTGTCTCTAGTAAAACAGCGGGAATTTTTACAACAGATTAAAAAATACAAATAAAAAACGGCCAGTTGGCCGTTTTTTATTTATACATTTTCAACTTCAATGCTTCGAATACCGCTGATTTTTTGAATTTCGTAATACACTTCTGTAGTAGGGCGCTGGTTATTAACTGACACTTTCATTCTTATATACAATTCATTGGTGTCTAAATCTTTGATTCGAATATTTTTAATTGTAATATTCTTTTCTCTAATGCTATTAGTTGTATCAAAGATATTGTGCTTATCCGCCAGCTTGAGTTGAAGAATAAGCTCTTTCTCACGCAGTTGCCTAGGCCCCAAAATAGTAATAAGGAAGGGAAGAAGTTCAACGCTGATAATGAGCAGTACAACTCCGGTAATAGCTTCAGGATAAAACCCTGCACCTACAGCAATGCCTATACCTGCTGCTCCCCAGATAATAGCCGCTGTTGTAAGCCCTGAGATGCTGTCATTTTCTTTTCGTAAAATGACGCCCGCCCCTAAAAAACCAATTCCAGAAACAATTTGAGCTGCCAGACGAAGCGGGTCCATTGTGATATGATCACCTTTATTAAAAATTTGAGAAGACTCAATCGAAACAATCGTGAGTAAACAGCTAATAATGGAAATTACGAGAGATGTTTTTAAACCAACAGGCTTTCGTTTTAGTTCCCTTTCAATTCCAATAATAAGACCAAGTACAGCGGAAATACCTAATTTGAGCAACATTTCATTTTCCATTATTTTCACCTATTTCAATAAACATTGTTGTTTATATCTGTATGAAAGAAGAAAAACAGATATGTATCAGTATAGTAAACTTTTCTTCATAATGACAGGTGAAATTCGAAAAAATCTGATTATTTATAAAGCGCTACGATCTTTTCTTTTAATTTATATTTTTGAATCTTGCCGGATGCCGTCATGGGAAAGTCGTCTATAAAATAAATATGTTCCGGAATTTTGAAATGAGCAAGCTTACCTTTGCAAAAGTCTTGGATTTCTTGAGCGGTAAGCAAAGAATGTTGCTTGAGTTTAATGCATGCAGCAACTCGTTCTCCATACTTTGGATCAGGAATACCGACAATTTGAACATCTTCTACCTCGGGTATTTTATATAAAAACTCTTCAATTTCTCTTGGATAAATATTTTCTCCGCCTCTAATAATCATATCTTTTAGACGTCCTGTAATTTTTACATAGCCATCCTTATCGATGGTAGCTAAATCTCCTGTATGTAGCCAACCTTCTACAATTGTTTTTTCTGTTTCTTCCGGCATTTTGTAATATCCTTTCATTGTTAAATATCCTTTTGCACAAAGTTCTCCTTGTTCTCCGAAAGAAGCTGGTTTACCTGTAACTGGATTAATAATTTGAATCTGTACATGATTATGAACTTTGCCAACCGTTTGTACTCGCCGCTCGATAGAATCAGTTGGGGTTGTTTGGGTGATTACAGGAGACGTTTCGGTTTGACCATAGGCGATGGTAATTTCATTGATGCCCATGTCATGTATGACTCGCTTCATTACTTCTGCTGGACAATTAGAACCAGCCATGATTCCTGTGCGGAGAGTAGATAAATCATATTGATCAAACTCAAGTGCATTTAATTCCGCAATAAACATAGTGGGTACACCGTGAAGAGCTGTACATTTTTCTTTCTCTACGGTGCATAAAACAGAGGCAGGTTGAAATTCAATAATCGGTAGCATAGTAGCACCTACAGATACGCATGCTAGAACACCCAGCACACATCCAAAGCAATGAAAGAAAGGAACTGGGATGCATAAGCGGTCTTCGTTGGTCAGTTTCATAGACTGAGCAACTAAAAAGCCGTTGTTTACTATATTATGGTGACTTAGCATAACTCCTTTTGGAAAACCTGTTGTTCCGGAAGTATATTGCATATTGATAACATCATGGATATGTAGGGATTGTTCATGCTTATCGAGAACCTCATCCGATACCATTAAGCTACTCATTAAAAACTCGTTCCAAGACGTATGTTCGCTTGATCCACTTAAGTTTATAAGATGTTTTAGTTTGGGAAGATTATGTTCAATACCGGTGATAATAGATGTATAAGAAGTGCTTTTAAATTCATCAATGAAAAATAGCGCTGTTGTATCAGAATGCCTCAATACATACTCTAATTCAGAGGATTGATAACTTGTATTAAGGGTAACCAAAACAGCGCCTATTCTAGCTGCTGCGAATTGAAGAAGTAACCATTCCGGCACATTGGTAGCCCAGATAGCGATATGGTCGCCTTTTTTGAGACCGGTGGCTAGAAGGGCCTTTGCAACTCGAGAGGTTTCTTGATAAAATTCCGCGTACGTATAGCGAATATTTTGTTCAGAGTAAATAACCGCTTCTTGATGCCCAAACTTTTTTGTACTTTCTTTTAAAAGTTCTCCAACCGTTAATTCAAGCAATGGTTTCATTTGGTTTCCTCCTTGAATAATGTTAAAGTGTATATGAAAGCGTTTTCTAAAAGTAGTTTATCAAATTTAAAGAAAGTGTTCCAAAAAATCATTCGACAAATTCCTTCATTGTCCACTGTACGTATGAAGAAGGGGAGTAACTGAATTTATCGTATTGATTTCAATAAGTGAGTATACCGAATGCGAATATTGTAATAAAATAAAGAAATGTCTCCTTTTTATTAAGAAGACAACGTAACATCATATTAATAAAGAATGGTATAAAAATATGAAGTAAACAAACAAAAAATCATGCTGAATGTTGAAAGTGAAATAAATGAAAGGCCGTTGACTTTGCCTTCTTTATTAGAGATTTGAATTGATTCCCAATAAGCAAGTGAAATTAAGAGAATAGACATACAAAAGGACAAATAGAGTGCAGCTGCAATTAAGGTATCCAAGTGAACGCCTCCTTGGCGGATAATGATTTAATAGACATTATGCTAGTGTGGCTCTAGATATGCTAGTATCTATTAATTGGCTAGCGTTTCACTTACAAGAAAATAGTTTTTAAAAATATATCGAAAAACTATTGCGCAATAAAAGAAGGCGTGGTATATTATTAAATGTCGCTAAGATGAACTGCTAAAGCAAACATCGAAGTGATAAACAAATAAAAAAACTTGTTGACAACTAGCTTGCAACTTGTTATGATGGTAAAGTCGCTTAAGAGCGGCGGTTGAACTTTGAAAACTGAACAAAGCGACAAACGTCAACGTTAAATTTTATTTTTTAATTGAGCAAGTCAAACATTTCTTCGGAGAGTTTGATCCTGGCTCAGGATGAACGCTGGCGGCGTGCCTAATACATGCAAGTC
>NZ_JBFTZR010000006.1:0-358367 GCF_056406695.1 Priestia sp. P1_B12_1
GCTCTGGCTCTGGGAAAGCAGGTCTTCACAAAGGAGTAAAACTATGAAAAAAATATGCTAATTGGCTTCGCAAGTACTATCCTATACCTTTATGGTGAAAAAATGGTGAAAAGAGAAACGGGATATAAAAAAGACCTGCTTTGGGGAAACAGGTCTTCAGAAAGGGAGTAAAACTATGAAAAAAATATGCTAATTGGCTTCGCAAATACTATCCTATACCTTTATGGTGAAAAGATGGTGAAAACGATATTAGGATATAGCTCCTATTTTTCCATATTATAGATTCATTTCTCTTTAATAGGGTATACGTTCATTAGAATCGATATAAACTTAAAGAGCTGCCAGGGAGGTATATATATGGAAAAGAAACACGAAGCAACTGCAAATCAGCGCGTGGTTCATCGCACTCGAAATAGCTGGTCAGGCTTTTTGTTTGGCGTAGGGTTAGTTGCTTTTATTGATGAAGCAGTGTTTCATCAGCTGCTTCATTGGCATCATTTTTATGATAAATCCACAACGGCCGCTGGTTTAGTGTCGGACGGTTTGTTTCATGCGTTCAGCTGGTTCGCTACAATTGCATCACTTTTTATGGTGGCAGATCTAAGGCGCCGAGGCGGCTGGTGGGTGAAAAGGTGGCTAGGAGGAGTATTGCTTGGAGCCGGGGCGTTTCAGCTTTATGACGGGACCGTGCAGCACAAGCTTATGGGACTTCATCAAATCCGGTACGGAGTGAAGATCGCACCTTACGACATTACGTGGAATGTACTTGCATGTTTGATGCTGCTTATTGGCATCATGTTAACATGGTTTACACGTAAACAAGGTGCACATCATGATTAAATATGAAGTATTATCTCAGCTTTTATTAGCCCTGCCTTTTGTCGCTGCCTTTTTTTTATACATGTGGGCTGTAGCTTCTTCGAATGCAACGTATAGAAAATGGTCATTATATAGGACGTCCAGCTGGACACTTGGTATTTTATGCGCCATATTTTCTGTAGCCGGACCGCTCGCAGCCCGTGCTCATATGGACTTTACTGCGCATATGACGGGGCATTTGCTTTTAGGTATGCTAGCTCCGCTTTTAATGGCGTTAGGAGCACCTCTTACGCTGCTGCTTCGCACGCTTCCGGTTCATGCAGCCAGAAAAGTGTCAAAACTTTTAAAAGGACGGTTTGTTCGGTTCATCAGCAGTCCAGTGACAGCTTCTGTTCTTAACGTAGGAGGACTTTGGATTCTTTATACAACAAGTCTGTATGGCATGATGCATCACTCTTTTTTCGTGCATGTCGCTGTACATATTCACGTGTTTTTAGCCGGCTATTTATTCACCGTATCGATGATTTCAATCGATCCTTCGCCGCACCAAAAAACTTTTACGCACCGAGCGTCCGTATTGGTTGTTGCTCTTGCCGCTCACGGTATTTTATCAAAATATGTGTATGCTCACCCGCCTATGCACGTCTCGGCGGAAGGGGCGCAGCAAGGGGCTATGCTGATGTATTACGGAGGCGATTTAATCGACTTATGTTTAATTGTGCTTCTTTGTTATGAATGGTTTAAGCGGGTTCAAAAAGTATCTCTTATATAAAAAACGCGCAGAAAGCATGGTGCTTTCTGCGCGTTTTTTTAGTGAATGTTTCGTTTTTTAAAGCGTCCTCCGCGGACTTCGGTAATATCTGCAACGGCTAAAAAGGCAGTAGGGTCAAAATCTTCAACAATGGTTTTTAGCTTTGATTCTTCAAGGCGCGTAATGATGCAGAAAATCACTTTTTTATCATCGCCCGTATAAGCACCTTCACCGTGCAAATAGGTAACGCCTCGACCTAGACGCGCATTAATCGCATCGCCGATGTCATCAGAATGATCACTAATAATCCAAGCTGATTTTGATTCTTCCAATCCTTCTACAACCGTATCAATGGCTTTAGCTGCAATGATGTACGCAAGGATGGAATACATGGCGCGGTCCCAAGTGAACACAAATCCCGCTGCTCCTAAAATGAAGAAGTTGAAAAACATCACAATTTCTCCCACGGAAAACGGAATTTTTTTACTGATTAAAATGGCAAGTATCTCCGTGCCGTCAAGCGCTCCGCCGTAGCGAATTACGAGTCCAATTCCAATTCCGAGAATAATCCCTCCAAAAACGGTAGCAAGAAGAACGTCTGCGGTAAACGCGGGGACTTCATGAAACATAGAAGTTAAGATGGATACAACCAGTATGCCAAAAATAGTGGAAATGGCAAATGTTTTTCCCATTTGCTTGTACCCGATAAATACAAACGGAAGATTTAGTACAAAAAGAAAGATTCCTAGATTTACCCCGGTAATATGCGAAAGCATGATGGAAATACCGGTAATTCCTCCGTCGACAACGTGGTTTGGAACAAGGAAAATCTCAAGTCCTGTGGCCATGAGCAGGGCACCAATCGCAATAGCGATGGCCCTTCCAAATACCTGTCCCTTGGACAGCTTTCGGTGCTGAATTTTCGCTTTTTCGAGTTCTGTCATTTGCATGTCTCCTTTGATGTTTCCTATGTATTTCTCACTTTAGAAAAGTGAAACTATCTTTAATTATACCTTACTATGCACAATTAGTGGGGATAGACGGCTTAATTACTTGTTTCACCATATAAAAAAAGCCTGCTTCAGAGTCATAAGCAGGCTTTTTAAGGAGTAAAACGATGAAAAAAGATAGTTGGCTTCACGGCTTTAACTATATAGAAACTTGATGAAAAAACAGTGAAAACGCCGGCATGTGCGCCAAGAAAATCGGGGATACTAGTTAAAAAAGCCAAAAGGAGATGACGAAATGAGCGTGTGGATGATGTATAATCACTTGATGCATTCGCAAACCTTTTTAAGCAGCGTATTAATTAGCGGTATTCTTCTTGTCAGCGGAGGATTTGTATACGGCAGAATAATGAGCAAAAAGTGAACCTAATATTGCCACGGATAGGTTGTTAATGGAAGATGCTCAATAGCTGCTTGGTTAATGTTATACTTGCTCCATAAGCTTAGCGTGGAGGTGTCAGCATGAGCAAGCATCATGATTTAACAGCATCATACGGAGAATCGTTAGTGACGTCTGAACATCAGTTTGAAGCTAGCTATTACTATCATCAAGTGCGCGAACAGTGCATGAATCACATTCATGAAATAAGCAAAGCGGTAGATGAATTCACCGTTGATTTTACAGATGAAAGTTTGAAAATATTAGAGCTTCTTTACTATGATCTAGAAGACAGCAATTGCTTTGACTATTTTTCGATGACAAAAGAAGAATTCGAAGAGTGTATGGGCGTATACTTTGGTGAGGTGGTTACGTCTACTATTGACGAAGCGCGCTGGGTTGTGAAAGAATATCCGCTTATGGAAAACAAGTATGTGACCGGAATTGAAAAAGGGAATCTTTCAATCATGTTTCCCCACGGCTTTTTTAACCATAAAGAGCGTCATCCAGAGTGCGTTTTTACTCTTTATCATTTATATAAACAGCTGCAAAAATAGGAAAAGGTGAACATAAGTTCACCTTTTTTATTGTCCCAGCTTTATGGGAATATAAATATCCATTTCATATGTATCACTATATAAATTACTGTGTATAGCTGTATTTACAATTTCAAGAGCAGGACCTTCAATCATGCTGTAAGGAGAGTTCGGCAGCCATTCATTCCAGATGCTGTTGTACGTCGACCCGAGCGATGCAATGGGACCTCTGTGTTTAAACTGCAGGTATGTAAACGAAGGAAACGTATGAACGCTCATACCGTTTGGAATAAAAGCCGTATCAGCCACTTCTGTCCCTGCAATATAAAAATAATTTTCTTTTTTCGGAGCCATGCAAATGCCTGTAACCATATGAGGTTCTTTTGAAGAGCTAATCATTTCTTTTTCTTTAAGTATTTGCTTCAAAAGATTCTCTTTTTGATACTCTCCGTTTTTTGCTATGCCTATCACTGAAAATCCTTCTTTATATACAACTTTACCTTGCATAATCCACCTCGAATTTTTCAAGCTCTAGCTTTTATTCTATCAATCATAAATTTCTTTACCGTGATTGTAACATAATCTTAAGTAGATATCGATGCAGAAAATGGAACATTACAGGAGACAGCTTTTGTGAATTAAGGAATAGTTTAAGCAAGCTGGTTGATGGAGGTCTTTGAACTCCTAGTCATGTAAATTTAAAGGTAAGTATATACTTTATTACCCTATAATTTATATAACTAAGAGGAGGGAAAGTAATGGGAGACGTGATTCAAAGCCAGCTGAATATATTTTCATCGCAGTCTCAAAGCGTACAGTCGTTGACTTACGGCTCTGAAACAAGCATTTTAACTGTAAATGCTGAGACGAAAAAAAACAATCAGAAGATGAAAATAGATGGGTTTGCTACAATTGAAGCAAACATTCCTCTTGGATTAACTAGTTATCAATACGGGGTAACACTTAAAGTATATAGAAATTCTCAGCTTTTGTTTTCACAGAATTTACAGCAGGGAGCTGCAGCCGTTTTAACACTATCATTTACTCAGCAAAACGCTCTTTCTTTTACGTGGGTAGATACAGTAACATCAATTGGTACGTACACGTACTCAATCAGAATGGAATTTTTTATCCGGTCTTCAACTGGGGTGACCGTTCAAACGACTACCCGTGCAATTGCGATTACTACATAAAAACAGCGCCATAATTCTGGCGCTGTTTTTTTACTGATGCAACACTTTATTTATATAACGTTTATGAAGAGTAAATCCGGGAAACTCCTTAATATAAGTCAAAATGGTAGCTAAACCAGTAGTCGTCCTGCACATTCTTTGTGTTTGAAGCAACAATATGCTCATGACCTTGTTCATCCGTGGCAATCCAATTATAGTTGATATCCATTTTAATCGGATACATATTACCTTTTTTAAACAAAATAACGGGGGGAGTTACTTCAACAAACTCGTTTAGTTTTTTAACAACATTTTCTTTACAGCGAATTAGCTCCATGTCTTTTTCTCCTTCGGTGTTATTGCACAATCATATTTTTTGCGTTGTGCACAATATATAATTTAAAATAACAAAGGTAAGTTTAGCACATTTTACAAAAAACAGAGAAATAAAAAGGAGCGATATCGATGAATGAACAAATTTTATTAGCAGAACGCCCAAAAGGAATGCCAACAAAAGATACATTTAAATACGAAAAAATTGAAATGCCTACAGCAAAAGAAGGCGAGGTACTTGTTCAAACACTGTATCTTTCTGTTGATCCGTATATGAGAGGACGCATGAACGATACAAAATCATATGTTCCTCCATTTGAGCTAAACGCACCGCTTGCAGGCGGCATTGTAGCACGCGTAACGGAATCAAAATCAGATCGCTTTAAAGAAGGCGATATCGTGACGGGTATGCTTCCTTGGAAACGCTATTCAGCTGCAGAAGCAAAAAACTTACAGAAAGTTGATCCAGAGCTAGCGCCAATTACAACGGCTATCGGGGTTCTTGGTATGCCTGGTCTCACAGCTTACTTTGGACTGCTTGAAATTGGTCAGCCAAAAGAAGGCGAAACAGTAGTCGTTTCCGGTGCAGCAGGTGCTGTTGGATCTGTTGTTGGTCAAATCGCTAAAATTAAAGGCGCACGTGTTGTCGGCATCGCAGGTTCTGAAGATAAAATTGCTTATTTAAAAGATGAGCTCGGATTTGATGAAGTGATTAATTATAAAAAAGGAAATGTAAAAGAAGCATTGAAAGAAGCGTGTCCTAATGGCGTTGATGTTTACTTTGAAAACGTCGGTGGAGAGATTTCAGATGCAGTTGTTAGCTTATTAAATAAATTTGCGCGCATTCCGCTTTGCGGCCAAATTTCACTGTATAACTTAGAAAAACAAGACGTTGGGCCACGTGTTCAAACACCTTTATTAATTAACAGTGCGTTAATGAAAGGCTTTATCGTAGCCGACTATGCAGACAAATTCCCTGAAGGCATTAAGCAGTTAGGCGAATGGGTGCAGCAAGGGAAAATCAAGTACAGCGAAAACGTTGTAGAAGGTTTTGAAAATGTACCTGAAGCGTTCCTTGGTTTATTTGAAGGAGCAAACTTAGGAAAACAGCTTGTAAAAGTAGCAGAATAAGCGTAAAAACCGTGCGGGATCATTCCCACACGGTTTTTTTACATGGTTGAAGCCGTTTGTTGTTTCGCTTCTTCTTCCATATGTTCACCAGTTCGTTCGATTGGCGAGCGTTTGTGATAGCGTCCAAGCAGTCCTGTCATGATGAAGATACCGATTAACGAATAAAGAACTTGAACTACGCCGAATACCACCGTTGCAGAGCCTACAATCAGCACATCTGTCAAAAGCATTGTTTTACCTGGATTAATGCCAAATCGTTTATCAAGAAACACGCATAGCATGTTGATGCCGCCAAGAGAAGAGCCGTGGCGAAACAAAAAGATTAGTCCAATGCCGACAATAATGCCGCCCAAAACCGCGGCTACAAGCGGATGCGGAAGCGCAAATGAAAAGTTGGCAGCTAATAAATCGGACATCACTGACATCAGGCTAACGCTGATGAAGCTTTTTATCGTAAACTGCAGTCCAATTTGTGTAAGAGCCATAAAATAAAACGGTAGATTGATAATAAAGAACAATACCCCAAATGAAATACCGGTTAAATGCTGCAGCACGATGCCAAGTCCTGCCGTTCCGCCAATAACGAGGTTAGAAGCGGTTAAAAATTGAATTCCGATGGCAACGCATAAGCAGCCAAAGGTAATCCATCCCCATTGTTTTACGTGATTCATATCTCCATCCCCTTTTGTATATTTATACAATACTTTCGATAGAAAACACCGTCTTTTAATTCACAAAATCTATTTTACTATATATCTTTTCAAAAAAAAGCACTTTTGTGAGAGAATCTAACACAAGATAAAAAGTTAGATAATTCAGATTTATTAAGTTGTTTTGGAGCAAATTAATGATAAATCGATATGTTTCTAAAAAAAGATTAAAAAGAAAGAATGAGAAAAACGGATTTCGGAAAATGTATAAACAAATATTTGGATAATGGTTAAAAAAAGGGAGAAAAAAATAGTTAAAACGAACTATTTAACTTTACACTTAAAATATTATTCGTCTTTATATTGATTTTCTGTGCATTTAAGGTAATATATAACATTATTAGAATGAAAATATGTAGAGATGGAAGTGGATGCGAAATGAATAAGAAATTATCAGCGTTGACAGGGGTGGCTGTACTTGCTTTTTCACTGACGGCATGTGCCCCTCAGCAGGAAAAAGAAGTGTCTGCTGAGAAAAAAGAACCCACTCAACACCTAGCTGATCAGCAAATCATGGCGGACGCTTGGTATCAAACATCCGGCGAAATGAAAGCTTTGTATTACCAAGGTTACAATACGGGCAAGCTGCGTTTAGATGAGGCGCTTGCAAAAAGTACCGATAAAAAGCCTGCCATTATTTTGGATTTAGATGAGACTGTGCTTGATAATAGTCCATTTCAAGCATCAGCAATCAAAAGCGGCAAAGGATTTCCTTATAAGTGGGATGAGTGGGTGCAAGCAGCAAAAGCGAAAGCAGTACCAGGTGCTGTTGATTTCTTGACGTATGCGGAGCAAAAAGGCGTAGATATTTACTATATTTCAGGCCGTACAACTTCTCAGCTTGAGGCAACAATTAAAAACTTAAAGAATTTACATATTCCTCAAGCAACCAAAGACCATGTGCTATTAACGGGTCCAAAAGATGAAGGAAAAGAAACGCGCCGTCAAAAAGTAGCGACAAATCATAATGTAGTTCTGCTGTTTGGTGATAACTTATCTGATTTTAGCGGCTTTGATAAAAAGTCCATTACTGATCGAAATAAGCTTGTAGAGGAGCAAAAAGAAGCGTTTGGCCAAAAGCTAATCGTATTTCCAAATCCAATGTATGGAGATTGGGAAGGAGCTATTTATAACTACGACTACTCAATTTCGGACAAACAAAAAGATAAGCTTCGCCGCGAACAGCTTCAGTATTTCAATTGAAAAATAGGTTGAAACATAACGAAATCGCTCCAATCAAAAGGCGAACAAATTGGATACATGAGCTGAACCGCTTGTTACACCGCTGTTGATTTCCGTACAAGACTTCGCTTTCCGCGGGCGGCCGATGAGCCTCCTCGTCGCTTTTCTCCTGCGGGGTCTCATCTATTCCGCTTTTCCCGCAGGAGTCTTCGTCTCGCCCTCCAATCAACAGCTGGTAGAATGAAACCTATGTTCACCATCACAATAAAAAATCCGAACGAGGTTGATTCTTCATTAAGAATCAACCTCGTTTGGATTTCTCTTCAACTCACATATTGTTGTCCCAGCTTCTTTTAATCTTTTTACTATACCCTATTTAAACGATAGCTTGTCCAAATGATCCTGCCTTTTAAGAAAGAAGCCAAGGAGCATAAGGAGCTTGCTTCCACTCGTGTTTCAACATGCCATAAATCACAAGGTCATGGTAGTGATCATATAGGTATTCACCTTCTCTGCAAATGCCTTCTTCTGTAAAACCTAGGCGCGCAGGGATGGCTTTACTTTTTTCGTTATTAACGCCGCAGCGTATTTCGACTCGGTGAAGGTTTAGCGTATTAAATGCATAGTTCAGGCATCCGTGTACGGCTCTTGTCATAATACCTTTTCCTTGAAAATCATGTCCAATCCAATAGCCGAGACTTGTACTTTTGTTTCCCCAATTAATTCCGTGAAAACCAATCATCCCGGCGATTTCTCCGTAGTACCGAATGATGGCCTGGAATCCTTGGTTATTATAATATTGAGCTCTCCATTCAGGGATGAGTTCATCATAGTCAGCAATACTTTGCATGCTATCTACCCATGGGAGCCATTCTTTTAGGTAAGGTCTTGACTCGTTAATAAGAGAAAGCAAGGGGAAAGCGTCAGTTGATTCAATCAAATGCAAACTAACTTCGTCATCAATTTTGTATTCAAACATACGAAAGCCTCCTGTGATGATGGGCCTGCTGAGATAAGCGTAACGTGTAGGCAGTTCTAACATCTAGTTTTTCTTTATTCTACCACAAGTAACAGAAGGGAGAACGAGGAAGTTTAGGCTAAAAGTAAATAACGCATAAAGTCGATAGGATTTTAATGATTAAAAAAATTAATAATTGAAAGCACTTTTATCAATATTTTTACAGAAAAGAAGCATATACAGTGATACAATGGAAGAAGAGATAAGGCGTTGTAAGTATACATACTTTCTAACAAACATGATATTGGATTGATAAAAGCAGGTGGTAAAAACATGGATGTACAACTATTAATAACGGTATTTGCACTCGGGTTTTTCGGGTCATTTTTAGCAGGTATGCTTGGAATTGGAGGATCAGTTGTTTTGTATCCGCTGCTGCTATTTGTTCCGCCTCTTGTAGGAGTGGGAACGTTCAGCGCGCACGAAGTAGCTGGTATAGGAGCCGTGCAGTCGCTGTTTGCGTCTGTTTCAGGAGCTCTTGCTTACAAAAAGGGCGGCTATTTGAATAAACCGTTAATTTTATATATGGGTATCAGCGTCTTAGTTGGCAGTCTCATTGGTTCAACGCTATCAAACTCGTTTTCAGAAGGAATGATCAATTTCATTTACGGCGTGATGGCAACAATTGCTGCAGGATTAATGTTTATGCCCAAAAAAAATAATCCAGCGGCCGATTCATTCGAAGTGACGTTTTCAAAACCTTTGGCAGCAGCTCTGGCGTTTTTAGTTGGAATTTGCGGGGGGATTGTTGGAGCAGGGGGCGCATTTTTACTTGTTCCTATTATGATTACCGTGTTAAAAATTCCTGTGCGCGTAACGATTGCAAGCTCATTAGCCGTGACGTTTATTTCGTCTATGGGAACAACATTTGGTAAAGTAATGACGCATCAAGTCCTTTTGCTTCCGGCGCTTATGATTATTGGAGCAAGCTTACTAGCAGCTCCAATCGGCGCTTTTGTCGGGCAAAAGACGAAGGTAGCGTCGCTGCAAGTTATCTTAGCGATCGTTATTACGGCGACTTCGCTGAAAATATGGTTTGATTTACTAATGAAATCTATTCATTAAAAAAAGCTGCCTTTTTAAGGACAGCTTTTTTTATTTTGTTGTTGATGACACAAGGTGAGCGACTAAAATATAGCGTTCAGGTGCTGAACCAACGTAATTAAACGGATAACAGGTGCTGACGGTTAAAGTGGCTCTAGGCTTCGGCACAATAACAGTCCGGTCATCCGCATCAACGATTCGTACTTTGTTCACTTTGTATGTGAAGGTGCCTGCTGCCGTGTTCACCACGAGCGAATCGCCTTCACCCACGTCGCCAAGCTTACGAAAAACCGTATCGCGATGTCCTGATAGAACAGAATTGTCGTTTTGACCAGGCAGCACACTTCCTGCAAAATGACCCACGCCTTTTTCTAATTCATCTTCGTTCGTACCGTGATAAATCGGCAGCTTAGCGTTTAATTTAGGGATATATAATTCTCCCATTAAATCACCGATTTTCGGCTGTTTCGGGTAAGACACATTTGACACTTTCGGCTTTTTTTCCGGGCTAGCAGTACGAGAGTGTACCGTTTTTTTAGCTTCAACAGAAGAAGCTTCAGCAGAAGAGTCTGCTGTTGAAGAATCCTTGCTTTTAGAAACTGAAGCTGCGGCTGGTTCTTCTGTATCCATTGTTTTAAATGCCAAATAGCCTCTTGCAAATTTATAGGCGTTTGTGGTCGTAAACCAAAGACCAAAGCAAATGACGGCGGCTAAAAGGGAAAGAACAATCAACCGCTTTTTGCGATTGATTGTTCTTCTTGTTTTTCTTGGTTCCATTTTATGCGCGTCTCACTTTGCGGAAAAGAACAAAGCCAGCGGCTACAAGCACTAATCCAATTAATGTATTTGTTACATAATTAGAAGCCGTTTCCGGAAGTTTTCCGCCTTTAACGGTTTTTTGTACAGCGCCATTCGTTTGTTTCTTTACCGGTTCTTGTTTCTTTTCTACTGCTGGTTTTTGCGCTTGAGCTGGTTTTGCTGCAGCTTCAGCAGATTTTTCCACTTCTTTGCCTGTGTCTGTGATGATATCAGAATTAAACATATCGCCTGTGATCACCATGTCTGCTAAAAATTTACCGTCTGTTGTATAAAGAGAAATTTTTAGACTTGCATTTTTTAATTCTTCTAAGTTGATTAAATCAGTAAGAGAAAGCGGTCTTTCATTTCCGCCTTGTACAAGTGAAAACTTAGCGTCTAAATGGAAGATTGATAGCATTTCTTTATAAATAGACATTAATTCAGCGATTTGATCAGCAGATAATTCTGTTGCTGTATCAAAATCTTCGAATGCCGCTAAGCGCTCGCCTAATTGATCTAAGCGGTTAAGCGTTGCTTCATTTGAAAGCTCATCTTCTAACGATGTAAAATGTGCTTCAATTCGATTTAATTCTTCTGAAGTTAAGCCTAATTCAGACTGCATAAACGATAGTAAGCCGCTTAAATCTTCTTCGCTTAATAATTCATCATCGTAAGAAGCGTCTTCTTCGTCATATGACTCATCATCTTCATACCAGTCGTCGCCCTCTAGATAGAAGCCAACGTCCTCGTATAAATCATCTAGATATACATAGTCGTCTAAGCTTTGGCCGTTCTCTTTTAATAACGCATTTAAGCTTGTTTTGTCTAAGTCAAAATCTGCATACACATCTTGCACGTTATGTAAGTCAGCTGCAATTGGTTCACCTAAAAATTCTTCTAAATCTGCGATTGTATCGTAGTTTTCAAGACTATCGTCATACAGTGAAAGTGAATATTCAACGTCGTCTTTGGTTACTTCAAAGCCTCGCGTTTGGCTTACCGATTTTAAATACTTGTTGAAATCTGCGTCAAATGTTGACGCTGCTGCGAATGAAGACGTTGGAAATACGCCAACAAACAGCAGAAATGATAATAGTATTGCCCCCAGTTTTTTCATCAATTTTCTCCTTTTTTTTACGTTTTCTACAAGATTATATAGGAAGAGTTATAAATTTACAATATATACTTATATTATATATACCTTGAATATAGTGGTAATCTAAGGGATTTATAGAACTATATATTTTGAGAAAACCGTATGAAAGGGAGTGGAAAGCCCTAGGTAGAAAAAGGAGGAAATAAAGAAAAAGGTTTATATTTTTTTTGACAGAGGCAGAAATATAAAAAAATATCAAAAAAGAACAGCACTTAGAAGCTGTTCTTTTTGAAATGATATGTAAGCCTTAGCATAGATAGTTGAAATTCGATACCGTTCCGCTTTAGAAAAAGGTGGTTACGAGTTATGATTTTAGTAAGGATAGTGAAGAAAAGTGAGAGCGCGGTTTTGTCAGCTCTATTTTGATTCCTTTTAGCCTTAAACGTTCTACAAACTGTTTGCGTTTTTTTCGCTTTTCATGCGGGGATTGATTCATATTTGCCTCATCCTCCATATTTAGTCAAGTAGCTAACATATCATTATCATAATCAAAAGATGACGGTTACACAATAAACATTCTCAAATATTCACAAAGATTTAAAATTTGTTACATTGATAGTGTACATGTACCCCATTCTCTTTTTTTATAACATCTCAATGTGCTGTTTTTAAATCGAAGTTTTGTAAATCCTGTCGCAGGCTAAAAAACGCGCTGACTTTTATATTTTGATTCACTGTGCTTAAAAGCTATACTAGTAGTGCGTATAGAAAAGAGTAAAACGAATTTTTACATCTCATCTATTCGTATACAAAAAAGAAAGAGGGATTTTGATGAAAACAGAACAGCAGTATTTTGAAGAAGGAAAATCAATTCAAACATATATGAACGACATGAGTACATTAAAAGAGGAAAGTTTAGCTGTTTATGAACAATTTCAGCTTCCTAAAGATGGACTGGCTGACAAATTAAAGGCTCACAAGCTTCATTTCTTAGCGATTACTGAAGATTGGTGCGGAGATGCGATGATGATTAACCCAATCATTCGTAAAGTAGCTGAAGCGGCCGGTATCGATGTGCGCGTTGCACTGCGAGATGCGGACACCGAATTAATTGACCGCCACTTAACAAACGGAGGACGTGCCATTCCGATTATTTTAATTTTTAATAATGAAGGGACGCTACTTGGGAAGTGGGGCCCCCGTGCTCCCGAAGTTCAGCAAATTGTCGATGAGCTTCGTGCTACGCTTCCTTCAAAAGAAGATCCTTCGTTTGAAGAAAAGCAAAAAGAAGTCTTTTCTTCGTTACGAACAAGATATAAAGAAGAATCGGCTCTTTGGTCGTATGTTTATAACAGCTTTAAAGAAACGGTATTAGCTGTTGTGAAATAACTTAAAAAAGCAGGATAAAATGAAGCATTCATTTTATCTTGCTTTTTTTCTGGTTATTGCAACAAGATCGTTTGTCTATCACTTTAATGGAAAGGCAGCCCTTATGAATGTTAGTATTCAAATCGCGCACTTTTAATTGAAAAAACGCACAAAATTCTAAAAATAAAAATATTTTTTATTCAAAACGCGTACTTTTTAACTTGATGATGATATAATAACAAATAATAAATGAAGAAAGGGGACGCGTAAATGAATGGAAAAGCTTTCGGCTAGTACTTTTAAACAGCATTTTTAAAGTTCAAAATGAATTTTATTTTTTAAATTTAATGAAAGCGCTTAATAACTCACTTCTCAGAAAAATATAGAAGAAAGGTGTTAGATACATGAATAACTTACATAGAAAAATGGGAACGTTTTCTCTCATGATGGTCGGCCTTGGATCTATTATTGGATCAGGATGGCTGTTTGGGGCATGGAGAGCTGCTCAAATTGCAGGCCCCGCAGCAATTGCTTCTTGGATTATTGGAATGGTTGTTATTTTATTTATAGCTCTTTCTTACAGTGAACTAGGATCGATGTTTCCAGAAGCAGGAGGTATGGTTAAATATACGCAATACTCACACGGCTCATTTCTTGGCTTTATTGCGGCTTGGGCAAACTGGATTGCAATCGTATCGGTTATTCCTGTTGAAGCCGTTGCTTCTGTTCAGTATATGAGTTCATGGCCGTGGGAGTGGGCGAAATGGACAGGCAGTTTAGTAGAAAACGGGATTCTTACCGGAAAAGGCTTGGCTATTGCCACAGGACTATTAATCATTTATTTTCTTCTAAATTACTGGACCGTAGGCTTATTTTCGAAAGCTAATTCACTTATTACCGTTTTTAAGATTGTAATTCCAGGGCTTACAATTGGTGCTCTTTTATTCGCAGGGTTTCACGGAGGAAACTTTTCATCTGCGGGAGGCGTTGCTCCAAATGGATGGGCAAGCGTTTTGACAGCTGTTGCTACGTCTGGGATTGTGTTTGCTTTTAACGGTTTTCAAAGCCCTATTAATATGGCGGGAGAAGCAAAAAATCCAGGTCGCTCTATTCCGATTGCAGTAGTAGGCTCAATTTTAATCGCAACCGTGATCTATGTATTGCTTCAAATTGCGTTTATTGGAGCGGTAAATCCTTCAGAAATCGTAAAAGGATGGAGTCATCTTAACTTTAATTCGCCGTTTGCCGATCTAGCGATTGCGTTAAATATTAACTGGCTTGTTATTGTGTTATATGCCGATGCTTTTGTATCGCCATCAGGAACAGGTATCACGTATACAGCTACCACGTCACGCATGATCTATGGTATGGAAAAAAATAAATACTTGCCGAATATACTGGGACGAGTTCATCCGCTTTACGGCGTTCCTCGTCAAGCCATGTTTTTTAATCTATTTGTCTCATTCATCTTTTTATTTTTATTTAGAGGCTGGGGAATTTTAGCCGAAATTATTTCTGTAGCTACGTTAATTTCATATCTTACTGGTCCTATCACAGCTATGACGTTAAGAAAAACGGGGACCGATCTTTATAGACCTTTACGTATAAAAGGGTTAAATGTAATAGCGCCTCTTGGCTTCATCTTTGCTTCACTTACTCTTTACTGGGCAAGATGGCCGTTAACTGGGCAGGTATTATTTATTATTTTAATAGGGTTACCGATTTATTTTTATTACCAAGCAAAATCAAAATGGAAAGGCTTTGGTCAAAACTTCCGAGCCGGCGTTTGGATGATTGTCTACTTATTATGTATGATGACAATCTCTTGGATAGGAAGTGAAAAATTCGGGGGACTCAATATTATTAAATACGGCTGGGATATGGGTCTTATTGCAATCGTTGCACTTTTCTTTTATGCTTGGGCACTTAAAAGCGGATACAAAACCGAGTATTTAAAAGAAGCAATTCATGTTAATAATGAAATGAAAGCAGCGGAAGCACAGACTGCCTCAGCTAAAGAGCAGATCATAGAAAAACAAATTAAATAAGTAGTAAAAATGAGGCTGGGACAAAAGTATTTCAGTTGAAGTCAAATGCGAACTATTAATTATTTTTTGATTGGTAGTTCGTGTTTTTTTGTTGTTATGTTGAATATAGATTTTATGTGTATAGTTGGTTCTAGCAGTTAATTGGAGGGCAAGGTGAAGACTCCTGCGGGAAAAGCGGAATAGGTAAGACCCCGCAGAAGCGCAAGCGACGAGGAGGCTCACTGGCCGCCCGCGGAAAGCGAAGCCTTGCACGGAAATCAACTGCGGTGTAACAAGCAGTCCAGCTTATGTATCCAATTAGTTATGTGTCAGCCTCTTCTTTTGTGGATAAATTTTATTTTTTTGAATGCTAGATAGTAAAAAATGTTATAATGGTTGGAAAAATCATGCAGGGGGAGAACGACTTATGGATATCGTATCAATCACTTCTTTTTTAGGCGTAGCCGCTTTGCTTACGGTTATGCCTGGACCTGATAACTTATTTGTTTTAGCACAAAGCATATCAAACGGTAGATATGCAGGAATCTCGACTTCATTAGGGCTTTGTACGGGCTTGCTTGGTCATATAGCTGCAGCAACATTGGGTCTATCGGCTGTTATCTATCAATCGGCTTTAGCGTTTGCTATTGTAAAATACGCTGGAGCAGCTTATTTATTATATCTGGCTTATAAGACGTTTACAGCAAAAGATTCCGCTCTCGCTGTTGAAAACAAAGAAGCGGTTGAGTACAAGGTGCTATATAAAAAAGGAGTGATTATGAATCTGCTAAATCCAAAAGTTTCGCTTTTTTTCCTTGCTCTTTTACCTCAGTTTGTTGATCATTCAACCGGACACCCCACACATCAAATGCTTGTTTATGGAGCTGTATTTTTAGTTCAAGCGCTGATTATTTTTACGTTAATTAGTCTATTTGCAGGGAAAGTAGGGGAGTTTTTGCGAAAATCTCCGGCGCTGTCTAAGCGGCTTAATCTCGTGCAAGGCTCTATCTTTACGCTTATTGGCTTAAAAATCGCTTTTAGTGAGAAATAGCAGAAGATAAGACGGCGAACCTGCTTTTTATCTCTATTAAAAGGCGTTGACATAAGTTAGTTAAAGGGAGATCCGAACGATAAATCCAATTCGTTCGGATTTTTTTATGTCTATGGTAAAAGCAGGTTTCATGTATGCAGTTGCTTCTAGCTGGTGATTGGAGGGCAAGGGGAAGGCTCTTGCGGAAAGCGAATTCTTGCACGGAAATCAACAGCGGTGTAATGAGATTCACGCTAGCTCATTTATCCGTCTTTATTTTGTGCTTTAAAACAGCGGAGAATACCTAGCGAAATCCTGCTTTCTTGTGTGAGTTTTTTTGAATGTTTTAAGGGGACGAACCCTTCTTGTCCAATCACATATATATATAGAATGAGAGATAACACATCAGGCAAAGCCGGTGTTAATCACAAGTTCTTTCATATTATGATTGAAAGGAAAGGTTCACATGAAAAAAGTATGGCTAGATGCAGGACACGGCGGTACAGATTCAGGCGCTTTAGGAAATAATTTGCGTGAAAAAGATATCACGCTGCAGCTTGTACTACACGCGCGGGCGTATTTAGAGCATAACTATTCCGTAGATGTTCAAGTAACCCGTTCAACCGATGTGTTTGTTTCATTATCAGATCGAGCGAACCGGGCTAATGCATGGGGAGCGGATATTTTTGTTTCTATGCACATTAATGCTGGAGAAGGTACTGGATTTGAAACGTATCGGTATCCATCACAAGAGGGAAGTCAATCTTCTCTTTTACAAAAAGAGCTGCACACGGAGATTTTACCAACCATGCGCAAATTTGGGACGATTGCAGATCGCGGCTTAAAAACGGCTAATTACGCTGTACTGCGTGAAACAAATATGCCAGCTGTTTTATCAGAAAACTTGTTTATCGATACGACAGCCGATGCTGAAAAATTAAAAAACGCGACGTTTCTTCGAGAAGTGGGCGAAGCACACGCGCGTGGAATTGCTAAGTATTTAAACTTACCTTCTAATGGAGTTACATTCTATACCATTCAATCTGGAGATACATTTTATAGCATTGCAAAGAAGTATAATATCACCGTTCAGCAGCTGCAGGATGCAAATCCTGGCGTAGATCCTGCAAAACTGCAAATTGGTCAGCAAATTGTTCTTCCTGTCACTACGTATACTGTACAAGCAGGAGATACGTTTTATAGCATTGCGAAAAAATATAGCATGACCGTTCAGCAGCTGCAGGATGCAAATCCTGGCGTAGATCCTGCAAACTTACAAATTGGTCAGCAAATTATCATTCCAGCTGTTTAATATCTGTAAATAAAAAAGATGACACGCTGCCGTGTCATCTTTTTTATTTATTGAACTAATCTTACAAGCATATGGGCAAGATGATGCTGCTGTTCTTTGTCTCCAACCTTCCACAGTTCGTGAAGCAGGTTTTCCTCTCGATTGCGCGGCTCTTCATGCTTAGCAAGGTAATCAGCTACTTTTTGAGCTGTTTTAGCCAGCTGCTCTTCATTCATCCCTAACTTTTCGCCTTTTGAGACCTTGTCCCCTAGATAACTTTTAAATCCTTCGAAGCTAGAGAGAATATCCTCTTTTTTCTCCTCGCTCATAGAATTAATTGCTCCTTCAACTTTTGCTGAATGATTTGTTTCTACAGAATTACTCATAGTTTTTTTCTCCTCTCATGGTTATATTTGGGTGTTAGAAAGCATATTCCCTGAGGATTCAGTAAATAAACGTCCAAATGTGTTATTTTTACATTATGGCGTTTTACAAGGATTTAAAAAGGTGAGGTCAACCGAGATTTTATCAACCAATAGTAAAATGACAAAAAAGACTTTGAATAAAGAAATCAAAGTCTTTTACTAATTTTTATTTTATACTGAGGCATCATACCTGGAGCGTAGGAGTAGGCGGGGCATAGCCTTCCTTATATTTATCATCGATTTCTTGGCGAATGTCTTCGATGCTTTTGCCTTTGCTGTAGTCTACTACAGCTTGAGCCGCTATTTCTAAACAGACGCCGCATTTTGTTCCGTGATCATCCCACGTCACTGCCCCGTTTTCTTTGTTTTCGAAGATAAAACAGTCGTAGTTGTTTTGATGATTAGCTTCTGTTCCACATCCGCAGTAGCAAGGAATGTTTTCTAGTAAGGTTTGATGCTTAGCAGCGGCTGCATAAATAAGCTGCATGTCTTCGGGCTTGTCACTTAGAAAAGAGGGAAGAGTTTCACTATTTTTTGTTTCTTCTCGCTTATCACCTGATGTGTGCTGCTGATGTTCTTTATGTTGTGTTGCTTCTGTACGTTTGCCGCCTGAACTTTCTTTACTTTCGTTTCCGCAGCCGGAGACCATGCTTGCTGCAAGAACAACTGTTATGACCTTTGATTTTATCATCAAAATGTTCATCCTTTCGTCAATTAAAGCTAGACAATAATATGTAGACCTATCATGTTAAACAGGCGTCATTCGTCTTTGAAGTCATTCATCAACTTTCTGCAAAATAATTTTCCGATACATACCTTTCAACATGACGCTTGAATTCTCCTTCAAGATAAGCTGATCTCGGCTTGCTTCAAACACATGTTCAAAAGAGAGTCCAATATCCGTTCCTAGTAATTTTACGAAAGGGCGGAATATTTTTTTAGGAAAAGCCGCTGATTTCTTTTTAGTTTCAAATTTATCAAAAATCAGGATAGTTCCCTTAGGCTTTACTACTCTTGTCATTTCTTTTAAAGCTTGCTCCGCATCAGGTACTACGCTAAGAATTAAGCTTGCTACAACTACATCAAACGAAAAAGAGTCGAATGTTAGCTGCTGAGCGTCCATTTGGTGGAAGGTTATAGATGGATTTTTGTATTTATCTTTTGCTTTTTGAAGCATTTCACTGGAATAGTCGATGGCTGTTACATTTACTTCATGAGGAATAAAAGCTAAATCTGCACCCGTTCCAACACCTACAAATAAAATGCGCTGTTCAGATGAAAAGTGGACGTCTTGAAAGACTTTTTTTCTGGCTCGATAAAACATCCCGTTATTAAAAAACGCATCATAAAAAGGAGCCCAACACTTATAAATAAATTGATTCCAGCGGTTATTCACGTAAACCCTCCTAGAAAATAAGCTTTCCAACGCCTGCTGGAAAGCTTATGGATTACATTTAATTTTTCATTTTGAGTAAGCGAAGACTGTTTAAAATAACAAGTAGCGCTGCTCCTGTATCGCTTAAGACGGCAATCCATAGAGTAAGCCACCCTGGGAAGATAAAGGCTAAGGCGATGACTTTAACGATAATAGAAAACCAAATGTTTTGTTTGATGACAGCTAATGCTTTGCGGCTTAGCTTCATCGTATGAGGAAGCTTTTCTAAATTGTCTGCCATGAGAACAATATCAGCTGTTTCCATGGCCGTATCAGTACCAGCACCGCCCATTGCAATGCCGAGATCAGCAGTTGCGAGGGCAGGGGCGTCATTAATTCCATCTCCAACCATAGCCGTTTGATACCCTTCATGTTGAAGCTGCTGTATGGCTTTCACTTTGTCTTCAGGCAGCAAATCGGCGAAATAGCGGTCTATCCGAGACTGAGAAGCAATCATTTTAGCTGTTCCTTCGTTATCACCAGTCAACATCACAATTTGCTGCATACCGTTTTGTTTGAGGCTTTCTAAAGCAGATACGGTTGTATGTCTGATGGTATCAGCTACGCTAATAATACCTAGAACACTTTTAGCTGTTCCGACAATAATAATCGTTTTACCTTCGTTTTGAAGCTTTTCAATATGAGACCAGCAGTGGGATAGAGGTGTTTCTAAATCTGAGAATAATTTTGCATTACCTGCGTAATAAACCGTTTCTTGAATTGTTGCCTGCACGCCTTTTCCTGTAAGGATTTTAAAATTTGATCCTTGTAAAGAACCGACTTTTTTCTCCTCTGCATAATCCACGATAGCACGGGCAATGGGGTGATTCGAATAGTCTTCAAGCGTTTTTGTTATCGCTAAAAGCTGATTTTCTTCAGCAGCAAGGGAAACGACCTCTGAAACAGCTGGTTTGCCTTCTGTCAGCGTTCCTGTTTTATCAAAAGCAATTGCATTGATTGCACCAGCTTTTTCTAAAAACGTCCCGCCTTTAATGAGCACGCCATTTTTCGCCGCGTTTCCAATCGCAGATACAATGGCGACGGGAGTAGAAATGACTAGCGCACATGGACAAGCCACAACTAATAATTCAAGCCCCTTGTAAAACCAGTCACTCCATGCACCATCAAAAAGGGGAGGGATGACCATAATGAATAAAGCTAAAATAAAGACGATAGGCGTGTAAATGGTTGCAAATTTATCAACAAATGCTTGAGTAGGCGCTTTTTTCTCCTGTGCTTCTTCCACTAAATGAATAATTTTAGAAATCGTCGTATCTTCCACTAGCTTTGTTACCTTAATTTCTAACGATCCGCTTTCGTTAATGGTGCCTGCATAAACAGCATCACCGATTACTTTATCAACTGGAATAGATTCGCCTGTAATAGGAGCTTGGTTGATACTGGATTCGCCGTTTATAATTTCACCATCTAGCGGAATTCGGTCTCCTGGCTTTACGACAATCGTAGTGCCGATTGAAATATCTTCCGCTGCTTTTTTAATCAGCTGGCCGTTTTCTTTCACCCATGCTTCAGAAGGAGCTAAGTCCATCAAACCTCGTATCGAGTTTCTTGTTTGTTCAATCGACCTTGTTTGCAGAGCAACACCTAAAGCAAATAGCCAAACGACCGTAGCACCTTCAAGCCATTCCCCAATAACAGCTGCTCCAAGTGCTGCAACGGTCATTAAAACATTCATGTCTAAAGAACGGCTTTTAATTCCGTAATAAGCACTTTTAGCCGGCTTATATCCGCTGACAATCATGGCAATAGCGTAGAGTACAGTTGTCATATAAGAAGCAACTCCTGTATGAGAACCGATAAAACCTAATGCGATGAAAATACCCGAAAAAACAATCGGTCCATTTTGCCCTTTATGGTGCCGCGACTCAGCAGACTGCCTGCTGCTGGTTACTAAAGTAGCAGTATACCCAGCTTTAGATACTTCTTTAATAATGTCCTCCGCTTCGTTATCGTGCTCAATTTGTGCTTTTCCCGTTGAAAAGTTAACGCGTACATCTTTGACAGCAGGAACTGTTTTTAAATGATTCACAATTGTGTTCGCACAAGCCGCGCAGTCCATTCCTTCAATCAAATACGTTTTCATTTTTTTATTTGATTGGATAGCCTCAATGTTAAACCCTAGTTTTTCTACTGAGCTTGGAATGAGTGACAAAGCTGACTCACTTGCAGCCGCTACCTGGAGCTTCCCTGTATTATAGTTGAGGGTTACATGTTGAATATCGTTTAATGTTTTTAAACTTTTTTCAATCGTCGCGGCGCAGGAAGGGCAATCCATTCCATATACGCGGTATTCAGCCGTTTCTTCTATGTCACTGCCTGTTGCTATATCGTGATCGCTGCAGCAAGAATGCTGGCTTTTATCGGTCGTTAACGCACTTGTATCTGAACAGCAGCTGTGACTGTGTGTGTGACTCTTTGTACTACAGGAAGAAGGTTCTTCAGTAGGTGCGGCTTCTGAAGAAGAGGAGCAGCAGGGGCTGTTCTCAATTTCTGATGAAGAAGGGCCACTGCAGCAGCTTCCGGTATGGTGATGACTTTTTTTATCTTCGTGTTTCATTGTGTCCCACTCCCTATACGGTAAGAAAAACTTAAATGGTTACGTCTTCTTTTTTAGCAAACATGATATCAATTACTTGTTTAATATGTGCATCTCTTAAAGAATAAAAAGCTAACTTTCCTTCTTTGCGATAATTGGCAATTCCTATATTACGCAGCAGTCTTAAATGGTGAGAAGCAGTAGCAACCGTAGAGCCTACTATATTGGCTACGTCACATACACATAATTCCTCGCCTTTATACAGAGCCAAGACAATTTTAAGCCTCGTTTCATCTCCTAACGCTTTGAACAGGGCAGAAACACCTTGAACAGCTTCGGCATCGATAGCAGGCTTAATACGATTTACTTTTTCTTCATTAAAACAATAAATATCACAGCGGTCTTTTGGCATGATTTCCTCCTTCATTCAAACATTCAAATGATTGTTTGTTTATAATATATGTCAATTTTAAAAAATGTTCAAACATTTATTGAGTATTCGGAATTTTTTTTCTGAGCAAAACATAAATATAGAAAGTATGCCTATTAGTGTATGTACTCTGTACTAAATGGTGCGGGCGAAAAGAAAATGACTTTACATGCAGAACAAAACAAAAAGCCACCCCTATAGGTAGCCTTTCAATGACTTTAAAAATGATAGCAATAATGAAATATAGCTTAAACTTTGTTTACTTAATTAGCGTTTTAATCGGTTAAATAATAAATCTGCTGCATTATTTAACACCTTGTCCGATTCTTTTAATCGTTTGTCTGAGTTTTCTAAATAGGATTGAGCAGATAATACAACATCTAACGGATCCTTGACATTCTTCTTCTCGGTACATACTAAATGCCCTACACCATTTTTCCAATGAATCGTGCACTTAAAATTTACAAATGTATCCTCGCTCGTTCTCAAACGCAAATGCCTAATGATGGGGTTAGATGAGGAGTGCTGTGACAGCATCCAGATTGCTTGTTTCCGGTCGTCTTTATGAATAATGCTCCACAGACTGGAGACTGAAGAAAAATAAGAATGTGCTTGACTAGAAAAGTGAAGGATTTCACCTTCTTGATTTAATTGAAAGTAAGGAACGGGGATCCATTTAAGTATGTTACTTTCCATCATGCACCTCTCCCAACTTAAGTAATCTCTTTTACCATATCACAATTACCTAATATTTGTATGATTTTTATTATTTTCCCCATGCTTTTCCCCGGTTTAAGCTGTAAAAGCTAAAGAATTATTCAGTTTAAAACACTTGAAAAAAGAACATACGTTCGATAAACTAAAAATTAAAGGAGCGAATTCTATGCGACAGCTACTTCAAGAAAGCTACTCTTCAAAACGACCTGTTGAAATTATTTATATGGACGATAAAGGATGTTTGACACAGCGATTTATTATTGTGTATAAAATTTATCCTCAGAGCGTAAAAGCTTGGTGCTTACTAAGAAACGAGAAGCGAACGTTTAAAATAGAGAATATCCTTTCATGCGGATTCAGCAATAAAAGGAAAAGCAGTTTTAGGCAGAAAGCTCACTCAATTTAAGAGGGGCTTTTTCATATCATTTCCTCTTATGGCGTGTGAGTTATTTTCATACACTATATCCACCAGAAAGGGGAATGAACATGACATTAAATCAAGGAAATAAAACTAAACACATCGCTAAAGGAAGAACGGGAAAAGGTGATATGATAATGCAGAGGGAGCAAAAGCAGCATCAGGCACAAAATGCATCTTTATCTCATAATAATTGTCGGGCAAATCTTGATGGAAATTGATTAAAAAAGGAAAGCTTCTGAAACTGAAGCTTTCCTTTTTTTGCATTAAGTTAACTCGTATTTTTCTGATCCAATTACAATATAGTCTCTTGCTTGATATATGAACTTTACTGATTTTTCACAAACTTCGTACGAGTAATTCTCTAAAACATTGCTTTTTTGATTAATGTAATGCATAAAAGCACGCTGAAAATAACCATTCTCCACAAAAAGTTCACCGGTTTTGCACAGTTTTTCATGTGCTTCTTCCAGCCATTTTGCAATTTGGCTGTCGTTGTTAGCAAATGTCAGGATGTGCGCATAGTGATCTGATAAATCTGTCATATCCTCTTTATCCTGGTCAAAATAAAACACTTTTTCTTTTTTTGACTGCAGCCTTTGTTTATGCAAAGTGATATTTTTTAACAGTTCTTTTTCAACGTCTTCTTCGGGACTTATATAGATGGGGCAGGTGCCTGCTACCTCACCTTGATCTGTAAATAATACAACATAGTACAAATCAAACATCATATCTCTCCCTTCACGTGTTCATACTATCCTATCTCGCATCCTTCATTTTTAGAATCATTTTTCTAACGTTTGTGCAACATTGGTTCTAATGTATTGTATTACTCATAAGCGAACCTCAGTTTTAACGGGAAAGAAAAGGGGAAATGAAAATAAAAATTCTGCGTTTCTTCATTATAATAAGAAAAAACGATCTGTTTACTAGTATTTAAATCTTTCGAAAAATCAAAATAAATAATGATTGATTTCGTCACTTTATTGTGGTTTCATAATAAAGTGTAAAAAGACCATTTTTCTTTCAGAGAGAAATGAGATAGAGTGCTTCTGTGTTGATTCTTTCTTTTGAATATAATATACATACAGGGGTATAGAAATTAATTGGGAGGAAAACATGGCGATACTATATATGAGCATAGGTATTTTACTTTTATTAATTTGTTACAGTTTTTATAAGCGCTATGTGCCGGTGCAGGGAATAAAGAAAGTGACGACCGCCGACTGTGCTTCTACAACGATTTCGTATGTAGATGTTCGTCATTTTCATGAAATGAAACAAAACCCCTGTCAAAAAGCAATCCATATTCCGCTTCCTTATTTAGAGAGACAGCATGAGGAAATTCCATATAAAGAAGTGGTCGTAATTGTTCCTGACAGCATTTCCCGAAATTTAAGCATTCGGCAGCTCAAAAAACATGGGTATCAGGTCAAGGGATACATGTGTGCGGAAAGATGTGTGTAATAAAAAGAACAGCAAATGACCCTTTATAAGGTTTCCTTTTGGAAAGCTGTGATATATAAGCTGAAAGATACCTGTGTCAAAACGGGTATCTTTTTTTGTTATGAAGATGAGAAGGGGGCAGGGAACGGTTTCTTTTGGTTCAACAGCTACTGAGTCTTTTAGCGTATTTTCATGACAAAAGGTTTGAAAAATCCCTTTTGTGGTAAAAAAAAACGTAGTTCTCCTAGTGCATAGACAGAGGTTTAATAGGCAGTTATAATTTAGGCAATTACATAAAAGGGGAGTAAGCTAAGGAAGGTGAATAGATGTGCGAAAGATAAAGCGGTTGCTATTTCTGTTCATTTGTATAGCGGTTGTAATTGTTGCGTATGAGATGATTCGATATCCGATTGAAAACAATGCTGCAAGTGTGCAGCAGCATTTGCGGAATTGGGAGCATAAAGAAAGTATTGATGGTTCTGCAAAGATTACGCTGCAAGATTTTAAACGGGTTGATCACTCTAATACATACATAGCCTTATTCTCCATACCTGGTGATAAAGAAGGAATGGCCGTATTGAAGCAAGGATGGAACAAACGCCTGCGTATTGAAGTCAGTACCAAAATGAGCAATTTAGTGGATTATGATGATATCCATACAAATAAAGGGACATATGCTCTGTTTACAGGAACAAATAGAAGTAAACAAATTGAGCGAGTAAAGGCGGCTTTGGTGCACGATACATATACAATTGATGCCGCCGTCCCAAAAAGTGATTATTTTGTGCTGTATGAAAAGATACCGAGTCATATTAAACATCCGTTTCCAGCAACGACAACGCTGCTGGATAAAGCAGGGGATGATATCACGGTTAAAGAATTTATGGATCAAGAGCTGCGTGAATAACACGCAGCTTTTTTCTATAATAAAAGCTTTTTAAAAAAATTCACGTTTTGTTCATATTTTCGAAAGAAAGAATTTTAAGCAAAAAAATCAAATATTTGCTACAAAGTAAAGGGGAATTAACGGGCAAAATAAGTTTCATACAGGGCGTCACATTTTCTTTGAAAATTTGTCACAAAATATTCAATTATGTCGATGTGTACTGATATATCAATGTTGAAGCAAACATACAAAGCTAATTTTGCAGTTATTCCTAAAGAAATAGTTAAGAAATGGGAGCTGAATCCTTTTATTTACATTTATTCATACCAAATTATGTGATAGAATATCGCAAGGTTGAAGCACTCTAACCCCATTGGTACAGTCACTATATTAGAATATTTTTAATATAAAAAAATAAAGCAAAAGGGACGAAAAAAATGTCATTTTGTATTACAATAGTAGTGGCCTACAAATAAGGGGGAAGAGAGTCTGTATAAAAATGTCGTTATCTAGCGAAAGATAGCGCATTTTGAATGTTCATCAATATAGGCTTCGCATCATGTGTTGTTAGAAAGGAGAGTTTTAAGTGAAACCAAAAAAAGGATTTTGGAAGCTAGTAGGTTTACTATCTGCGCTTTCACTAGTATTTTTGAGCGGTTGTTCAAAGCTTGCTGTATTGAACCCGCAAGGTCCTGTTGCAAAAACGCAATCTGATTTAATCATTTGGTCTATGTGGATGATGTTGATCGTGGTTGTTGTCGTATTTGCTATTTTTATATTTGTTCTTGTCAAATATCGTGAAAAACCTGAAAACATGGACTATGAGCCACCTGAGCAAGAAGGTAACTTAAAGATGGAGGTTATTTGGACAGCATTCCCAATCATCATCTTAATTCTATTAGCAGTGCCAACTGTTAAAGCGATCTATTCTGCAGAAGAAGTACCGGCAGAATCAAAGGATAAAGATCCAATCGTGATTCACGTTACATCTGCAAACTGGAAATGGATTTTCAGTTATCCGGAACAAAATATTGAGACGGTTAACTACGTAAACATTCCAGCGGATACGCCAGTGAAATTTGAATTAACAGCTCAAGGGCCTATGAACTCATTCTGGGTACCAGAACTTGGCGGACAAAAATATTCGATGAACAACATGTCAATGCCATTATACTTAGAAGCTGATAAGCCTGGTTCTTATATGGGACGTAGTGCTAACTTCTCTGGTGAACATTTCACTCAAATGCAGTTCGAAGTTCAAGCTCAAACGGACAAAGACTTCAAAGAGTGGGTTAGTGACGTAAAAGGTACAGCTGGTAAATTGACTGAAAAGAAATATGATCAAATCCTAAGCCCGGGCGTTGTTGGTCGTCAAACTTACAACGGTACACATTTAAAATGGATTGACCATGCAAAAGATGTATACATTCCTGGCAAAGAGCTAGAACGTGGTACAGGACATGATCACAGCAAGATGAAAGAAGACGAAAAAACGAGTAATGAAGAAATGGAAAACATGGATCACTCAAATCATGAATAACATTCATTTATTACACTAAATAACGTAATGATTGGGGGAAGACATAATGAAGCTAGATGAATTTTTCGTCACTGGCGAACCTATGATTTACGCTGCTGATGCAGCAATCGCTATGACGGTCATCGGTATCGTTTTTGTCTTAACATATTTCAAGAAATGGAAATGGTTATGGACAGAATGGTTAACAACAGTTGACCATAAAAGACTCGGTGTCATGTACATCCTTTCAGCTGTATTAATGCTTTTCCGCGGCGGAATCGATGGAATCATGATGCGTATGCAGCTTGCATTCCCGGGTATGAACATTTTAGATGAACATCACTACAACGGAGTCTTCACGGCTCACGGTGTTATCATGATCTTATTCATGGCAATGCCATTTATTATCGGACTAATGAACGTAATCGTTCCATTACAAATTGGTGCGCGTGACGTAGCATATCCGTTCTTAAACGCAATTAGTTTCTGGACATTCTTTATGGGAGCAATGCTATTTAACCTTTCTTTTGTAATCGGAGGAGCTCCTGATGCAGGTTGGACAAGTTACTTCCCGCTTGCAGGTAAAGAATTCAGTGAAGGTATCGGAAATAACTTCTATGCCGTTTCACTACAGATTGCTGGTGCTGGTACATTAATGACTGGTATCAACTTCTTTGTAACAATCTTAAAAATGCGTGCCCCTGGCATGACAATGATGAAAATGCCAATGTTTACTTGGTCAATCTTCATCACATCAATTATTATTATTTTCGCGTTCCCTGTATTAACAGTAGCGCTTGCACTTATGACACTTGACCGTGTATTCGGAACAGCCTTCTTTACAATGGCTAACGGCGGTCTTCCAATGATGTGGGCTAACTTATTCTGGATTTGGGGTCACCCTGAAGTATATATCGTTATTTTACCGGTATTCGGTGTCTTCTCAGAAGTTATCAGTACACATTCTCGTAAGAACTTATTCGGTTATAAAGCAATGGTTGTATCAATGGTCGGTATCGCATTCTTAAGTTACCTTGTATGGGTGCATCACTTCTTTACAATGGGTAACTCACCGTCAGTTAACTCGTTCTTCTCAATCACAACGATGTTAATCGCCGTACCAACCGGAGTTAAAATCTTTAACTGGCTCTTTACAATGTATAAAGGCCGTATCAAATTTACGACTGCGATGCTTTGGTCATTAGCGTTTATTCCAAACTTCGTAATCGGTGGGGTAACAGGGGTTATGCTTGCGATGGCATCAGCCGATTATCAATATCATAACAGTTACTTCCTAATCGCTCACTTCCACTATGTATTAATCTCTGGTACAGTGTTTGGCTGTTTCGCAGGTTTATACTTCTGGTATCCAAAGATTTTCGGTCACACGTTGAACGAAAAATTAGGAAAAATTTCATTCTGGATTTTTGTTGTTGGATTTAACGTATGTTTCTTCCCACAATTCTTCCTAGGTTTAGACGGTATGACTCGTCGTATGCAAACTTATGCAGACAACCTTGGCTGGAACGGATTAAACTTAGTTTCAACAATCGGTGCATTCTTAATGGGTCTTGGCTTCTTCGTATTAGTAGTTAACTTATTATACAGTGCATGGAAAAACAAACGCGACACTGCAAACGATCCTTGGGATGGCCGTACACTTGAGTGGTGGACTAAATCACCAGTTCAAGCTTACAACTTTGCAGTAATTCCTCATGTGAAAGAAATGGATGCATTCTGGCACATGAAAAAACGTAATGAAACAGAAATTAAAGCAGAAGACTTAAAACCAATTCACTTACCAAGCAACTCTGGTGTGCCGTTTATCTCAGGTATTTTCTGGTTTATCGGTGGATTTGGCTTAGTATTTGAATGGATTCCAATGGCAATCGTTGGATTAGCAGGTATTTTTGCTTGTATGCTTGCTCGTTCATTTGATTATGATCCGGGCTTCTATGTAAAAGTAGATGAAATCAAGAAGGTTGAAGGAATTACAGGGGGTGACAAATAATGGCAGGACATTTAGATAAATCATTGCCGTTAGAATACCAAGAAGAACAAAGTCGCCTGAATATCCTTGGATTCTGGATTTTCTTAGGTGCCGAGATCGCGTTGTTCTCTACGCTGTTCGTAACGTACTTAACGTACCATACGCGCACAGCGGGTGGCCCTACTGCAGAAGAACTGTTCGTTGTTAAAGATTTTATGATCGAAACGCTGTTACTACTATTCAGTAGTTTCACGATGGGAATTGCCATCTTTAAAATGCGTAATAATGATTTAAAAGGACTTTTAGTTTGGTTCGTTATTACGCTTGTGCTTGGTGGAGGATTCCTTTTCTACGAAATTCGTGAGTTTTACATGTACGCAGTTCACGAAGGTGCGACAATGCAAACAAGTGCCTTCTTATCAGGGTTCTTTACACTACTTGGAACGCACGGTCTTCACGTAACAGTCGGTGTATTCTGGGCAATCAGTATTATTATTCAATTAGTAAGACGAGGATTAACACCAGTTACTGCTCGTAAAGTATTTATTATCGGTTTATACTGGCATTTCCTTGATGTTGTATGGATCTTCATCTTCACGCTTGTATACTTGAACGGATTGGTGGGATAAGACATGGAAAATAAACAAGGCCAAAAAGCAGGTTTTCCGCTTAGTCATGTATTTGGGCTTATCCTTTCACTAGCCTTAACATTCGCAGCGCTTGGTTTAGTAGTGCTAGCTGATCTATCAAGAAGCATTACGATGACTCTTATCATGATCCTAGCGTTATTACAAGCAGCAATGCAGCTAGTAATGTTCATGCACATGACTGAAAGTGAAAATGGTAAAGTACAGGTTGCAAATATTCTTTACAGTTTCTTTATTGCACTTTGTATCGTTGTTGGTACACTGTGGATTCTTGCAGCTCACTTTAACCATTAAAAATAAAACCACTTACTTCGGTAAGTGGTTTATTTTTTTTCATTCAGTTTATATTTCAACGTTTGATATTCTCCCGTGGGAACTTTTTTTACTACTTTTCCTTTATCATCGCTATAAATATTTACTTGTTCGTACACTTCAATTCGGTATCCGCCTCTTTTTTCTGTTTTAACATGAACTTCTTTGACTGACATATTTAATTGTTCTGCCTCGTCTTCATCTGCAGAGGTTTCAACAGCGCCTCCATCAAGTGAAAGGTGAGATAAGCTGTCAAACGACTGCTGGGAATTGTTATCAACATAGCTTGTCACGACTAAAATGCCGGCAAAAAACAATACTAAAAAAAGCGTCCGGACTTTCATTTTCATTTTAAAACACCCCCGTAAACTGACAAACCAGCACCACTGCACCCAATATCCAAACGTAAATTGCAAACGTTTTTAATGAATGATGCTTTAAATAATTGATCATCCATTTTACCGCTACATAACCAAATAAAGCAGATGAAAGGGTGGCAACGAATAAAAAGAAAACGGAAAGCTGCTCGACTTCACCTGTGACTACATCTTTTAATTGAAGTAACACCGCTCCGCAAATGGCGGGAGTCGACAATAAAAATGAAAAATAAGCGGCTGTTTCACGGTCTAATTTTCGCATTAACGCAGCTACCATCGTTAAGCCTGACCTGGATACAGCAGGGAATATCGCAGCTGCTTGAAATGAGCCGATAAAAAAGGCATCTCCGTATGAAATATGATCCATTTTTTTATAGCCATTTTTTACGGAATCACCAAACCATAACAGCAGTCCCGTCACAAGAAATTCCCAGCCGATCGTTAAACCAGATTTCGAAATACTGTCAAAATAGTCCTTGAACAAAAGACCAATCGCAACTGCAGGGATCGTTCCTATCACTAAAAGCCCTGTAAGCTTGCTAAAGGGATGACGAATAATATGCCATAGCTCACGCTTATAAAAGACAAACACAGCAAGCAGAGTGCCTATATGCAGCATCGTATCTAAATACAATCCTGCATCGTCTAAGCCAAATAAGTGGCGCCCTAAATATAAATGCCCCGTGCTGCTTATCGGTAAAAACTCTGTAAGCCCCTGAATGATTCCCAAAATAAATGCTTCAAACCACGACATCTTATCACCTCATACAGCGTGTCCTTATTAGTAGTGTATAGAGTAAGTTCTGAGAACATGACAAAAACATGGAAGTATAGGCATTCATTTAGTGAAATAAATACATAAAAATAGGTCATAGTATAAGAAGAGACGACCATTCTTATCTCCATCTCATCCACAATGGAAAGAGGTGCTAAAAATGATACGAAAATGGGTTGCTGTATGCGTCGTATTCGCTGCTTTTATTTTTCCGCAGGCAGTAAGTGCCGAACAGCCAAAAGTAGAGGTATTTCAAATTGAAACGGGCAGAGTCGTTCGTTCAACGCTCAAACCTCCCAGTGTTCAAAAAGAAGCCGAAAAAAGTATTGCGTCCATTACTGGTTTATATAAAAAGGCAAGTCCGCTTCCTAAAAAAGGCTATCTTGTTAAAGTACCTCTTGATCCAGCCGTAAAAATTGAAAATAGTGCGGTCAACACGCTGGCAAGTGAAGTTATTTTTGTTCTTGAGCCGAATCAAAAGCCAATCATGATGGTATTTGACAATGAAAATAGAACCTATTTTTTTGAATTTACTCATGATTTAACTCTTCTCAGAAAAGCATTACAGCTATAAGTCATCGAAATGATGGCTTTTTTTTACATAGACAGTTGACAGTTTATTATGATAAATGTAATATATTTAGAAAAGTCAGAAATAATAAGGGGGAGAATTATGTGATAGCTCTACGACCATTCTCCAAAAAAGACTTTAAACAGCTAATGGATTGGATTCCCTCCGAGTCATTTATGGTGCAATGGAGCGGCTCTAGCTTTTCTTTTCCGCTTACTCCTAGACAGTTAAAACACTACATTCGATATGCAAATGAAGATGGTGCTTCTACCTATGCTTTTTCTGTCATAGATGACAATGAACAGCTTATTGGGCACATTTCTCTGGCTCACATTGATTATTATCATAAAACAGGAAGAATTGGCCGAGTGCTGCTTGGTGAAAAGTATAGAGGAAAAGGGCTTTGCTCGCACATGTTTGAAAAAGTGTTAGCTTTCGGTTTTGAAGAACTAGGTCTTCATCGAATTTCGCTCGGCGTTTTTGATTTTAACGAGCGGGCGATTCAGTCTTATGAACGAATTGGCTTTACACGTGAAGGCCTTCTTCGAGATGTCCGGCTTGTAGATGGACAGTACTGGAGCTTAATTGAAATGAGTATGCTAGAAAGTGAATGGGCACAGCGTGATGTGCATCAAAAATCAAGCTAACATCTACTAGTGAAAAGCCAGCTTCCCAACAAGCCGGCTTTTTTGACGTGTGCTTAAATTTCCTCAAGAAGGTATAAATTTTCATTCATTAAGGCATATAGAGAGTAAGTGATGTGTAAAGGAGGCCGTATGAATGAAAAAATACAAAGTAGGCATCTTAGCGGCATGTATGTTGCTTTTAGGAACCGCTGGGTTTGGAATTGTCTATCAGCAGCAAACATCTGCTAAAGAGCAGCCTCATTCGTTTAATGTACTCGTTATGGGCGTAGATGAAAGGCCAGGCGATACGGGCCGCTCAGATGTATTAATGGTGGTCAATTTAGATAAAAGCCATAATAAAGCAAAGGTTATGCCGATCCCTAGAGATACGCGCGTGCACATTGATGGAAAAGGAACGGATGAGAAAATTAATCATGCCTATCGATACGGAGGCATTCCTTTAACCGTGCGCACGGTTGAGAATTTTTTAAATATTGACGTTGACTACTATGTGAAAGTAAATATGGAGGGGTTCAAAGATGTAGTCGATGAACTTGGCGGCGTGAACGTGAATAACCCGTTTCCTTTTATCTTTGATTCATTTATCTTTCCTGAAGGAGAAAATGCGTTGAACGGTGAAAAAGCTCTTGCCTATGTGCGGATGAGACATGAAGACCCAAAAGGTGATTTAGGAAGAAATAATCGACAGCGCCAAGTAGTGGAAGCCCTATTAGATAAAGGAATGAACATGTCAACTGTGAAAAATATCCCAAGTCTTCTCACGCTCGCAAAAAAGCATATCCAAACGAATATTGATGTCAGCGATGCATTTACGATGTATAACGTCATTAAGAATGGACGGCCTGATTTCGAAACGGTAACGGTAAAAGGAGAAGGACAAATAGTAGATGGTACATGGTATTATGTTGTAAAACCATCTGAAAAAAAGCAGCTGAGCGCTATGTTTCAACAAACCCATTAATAAAAAAGAGGGCTGAAAAAATTCAGCCCTCTTTTTATTCACCAATTTCTTCTTGACGCTGCAAGCAGGAAATTTGTTTTTTCTCTGGATGGACACCAAATGTATAGCCCCACGTTTGCAATTTATCTAGAATGATTTCGTCTTTTTTAAAGCCAAAGATCATCACTACATCTTGGTTTTCATCTAAAAGCAAATACTTTTCATCTTTGCGCCACATCGTTAAGTTTGACGCATAGAAAAGATTCCAGCCGTTATTCATGCGATGGCCGGTTGCTTGGTTTTTATAGTTGACAATCATATTTCTTCCTCCATTAGTGAATCTTTCTAAAAGTAAAACTTCAAAGAATATTATAAACGTTCTCTTCCTAGAAATCTATTGTTTATCCTATTGAGAGGACCTCGCCGTGATGTTTATAAAATACATGTGATAAAAGATTTAGTATATAAGGATATATCTGTATAAAACAAGAGTCAATAAGTAAGAAAACGGAGAAAAAAAGGGTCTAAAAGCGTATGTAATTGAAAAAAATATAAGTTATCTAGCTTTAAAGACTTAAAAACACGCTTTTCAGACCATGGACATGCTTTTTCGAATTTCTACCTACAAGAAAGAAGGCAGAGGTGCGAAATGTGTAGGTGAATCTAAATGAGTTTACGGTAAACATGGAGCCCCAAAACGTGGTACACGCTAGAAAAGGGGGAAATTCAACGATGTCCAAAAAAGCGCTGTGGATTAAAAATGCTTCGCAAGTTGTAACGGCCAAAGAAAATAAAGGTCCTTTAGCTGGAAAAGAAATGAGAAACTTGACGGTGATTGAAAATGGCTCAGTCTGGATAGAAGGAGATCAAATTGTGACCGTAGGTACAACAAAAGAGCTAGAACAAAAATATGAAAGAGACAGGAAGGACGCAACGATTATTGATGCTTCTCACAAAATTGTAACTCCGGGTCTGATTGATCCCCATACACACGCTGTGTACGCTGGATCGCGTGAAGAAGAATTTTATAGGCGATTTGAAAGACCAACTTCTTACTTGGATTTATTAGAAGAAGGTGGAGGTATTCACTCCACTGTCGTTCAAACACAGGAAGAATATGCGTACCGGATTTATCAGCAGAGCTATGAGCGTCTTACGTCTTTTCTAGCTCACGGAGTCACAACTGTAGAAGTGAAAAGCGGATATGGCTTAGAACTAGAAACAGAACTAAAGCAGCTGCAAATTGCTAAAATGCTGAATGATACACACGCAGTTGATGTCATAAGCACCTTCTTAGGAGCACACGTCGTACCTTTAGCATATAAAAGAGATAGGCAGAAATACGTCAATTTACTTATTCACGAAATGATTCCTCAAATTTCTTCTTATAAGCTCGCAGCATTTAATGATGCTGTATGTCTTCCAAATGCTTTTTCATTCCAACAATGTCAAGAAATACTCGAAGCCGGGAAAAGCCATGGCATGCTTCCTAAAATACATGCCGACCCCTTTGAATACTGCAGAGGAGCAGAGCTCGCAGCAGAGGTAGGAGCGATATCAGCAGATTATCTTTTGTATGCTTCTGATGAAGGATTAAAGAAACTGGCTGAAAAACGGATCGTAGCCACACTTTTACCGGGGAATTCCTTATTTGTTGGAATGAAATGGCCAGATGCTAGAAAAATGATCGATTTAGGCGTTCCGGTTACTCTTTCTACAGACTGCAATCCAGGTTCATCTCCAACGACTTCACAGCAATTTGTGATGAACCTGGCATGTATGAATATGAATATGAGTCCTGAAGAAGTGCTTGTAGCCACAACTATTAACGCAGCTCATGCTATTAATCAAGGAGATAAGATTGGGAGTATTGAAGCCGGAAAACAGGCTGACTTAGCGATTTTTAATGTCTCTAGTTATCGAACCCTTCAGTATCAGTATGGCTTAAATCATATTGATAGCGTAGTGAAAAAAGGAGAAGTAGTTGTAGAAAACGGAAAAGTTTTGTAAAACAAGTTTATAGAAAAAGAGAAAAGGGTAAAGAATAGAGAATTTGTCACACATGCAAAGGCAGGGAATTTAGATATGATTACAAAACAAAATGTTATTCCATTACTAAAAGAAGCTTGCCCATCTTTTGTGCCAAGCGAAGAAGTGGACCTCAACGATAAAGAAGAGCTGCAGCATGAATTAAGCCGAGTTGCGGGTCATTTAATCTCTCTAGAATATAACGGCCAGCTTCAGCGTGAACCGGACGTATTTGAAGCGATTGAACAGCTGTATGTAGAAGGTGAAGCTGATGTGAAAGAAGCTGTTACAACGGGACTCTTTCAAGCAATGCATGAAATGATTATAGATCAGCAAATTAGTCCAGAAGAAATTGGAATGCTATTAAAACCTCACTCACTGAAGTGGTGGAAAACGATTGACCATTTTAGCGAAAACAGTGGTGAACAGTAAGGAAAAAGAACGTCATGGGAACATGATGTCCGTGACGTTCTTTTCTTTTACTGTTCTTTTTTCAGCTGTCTCTCCAAAATAAAAGGGCCGAACGGAATAACCGACATAAGAAATGCAAATAAAGAGCGGCCGATTGACCATTTATGCGCGAATTTTACATGAACGACTGCAAGAGCGTACAGCACAAAAAGTGCACCGTGTGCTGCGCCTACAACTGATACAGCTTCTGGTATGCCTGCTGCATATTTTAGGGGCATAGCAATGCCAAGCAGCAGTAAAAATGAAATTCCTTCTAAAATTCCTACTAAACGCAGGCGACCGATTGGTGATGTAAGAACCATGTTTTCTCCTCCCGTAACGACGGAATAAATTTCTGTATCAATGACAAAAATGTACCATAGCGGGCTCTTCATATACAAGCATCATTTGTATCTGTCACAAAAAAGTCGAAAACGCTTTAATTTGCTCTATAGAAGTGTTTGGTTTAAAAAACTGACATACTCTTGTGATGCAAGGGATAAAAGAGCACACTACGTGTTGACAAGTTATTTTAATTATTTTATATGTATAGTATCGAAAACGTATGAGAGGATTTTTTACCATGACAAACCGAAAACAGCAGAGAGAGAAAATTTTAGATGCTGCTTTTGAAGTGTTCGGATCCAAAGGCTACTATGAAGCAAAAATGATTGATATTGCTAAACTAGCCGGTGTATCTAAAGGAACGCTTTACTTGTACTTTTCGTCTAAAGAGTCGCTTTATATCGCTGTGAACAATCGTTCGTTTGATGAGTTTTTGTATCATGCAAAGCGAAGAACGGATGAATGCCAAACGTTTCATGAAAAGCTGTATTCAATTGCGAAGCATCATCTGCTCTTTTTTTACGAAACTAAAAAATATCCCGACTCTTTTTGGCAAGCCCCTCACCAAATGCCAGAGATGATGGGTCGTCTTCATCAATTTTTTGAGGATTATCACGGGCTTGTTGCTAAATTGATTGAAGAGCAGAAAATAAAAAATGCTTTTTTACATTCAAAAGCGTTTTGCAGCATGTTAAATGGGTATAGGATGGATATCGTTTCCGATGATGATATAACAGAAGAAGATATCATGAACTATGCGGAGTTCATTGTGAACTTATACATTGAAGGCTGCCATTTTGAGACCCAAAAATGACTTGTCGGTACTGGTTGATAATGGAGGGATATGATGAATACCAGCAGCACAGTAATTAATTTTTCATATTTTCAAGAACAAACCGTTACCAAGGTTAACACAGACAATACCCTGCCGTTTTCTCTTGGATTTAGTAAAGGTGGACTTGTGGCAGAATGTCCATGGAGACTAAAAAACAAACGCAGCATCTTGCTTGGTCAAGCGGACTGGAAATCGCTACATTCTGCCGAGCAGCGTCAGCAAGTCGAAGCGCTGCTGCTTGGCCACCACATTATTTCTATACAGTGGTATGAAGATATCGGTATACTCCGAATTACGTTTTCTAATGGGTATGCGCTAGATATGTTTCACGACAGCTCGTTTTTTGAAGGTTGGGATTTATATGGTCAAGACGGCTTTTCCTTTATCTCGCTGCCAGGGGGAGCGTGTGACCATCAAATTTCAGTTTGTATAGACAGTTCATCAGCACAGGAGAGGAGGTGAGTTTTTTTTGTGAAAAACTGACCCATGGGTACTCTAAAATTGTTGAAAAATTAAAACGGGTCTGCAGCTATTAAAGGATGAAGGCTTCTCAAATAACTTAGTTACGTAACGGAGGAAAAAGATGAATTTTTTGACGAGATTTAGTTTAAAAAATGCGGTAGCTGTGTTTATCGTTTCATTTTTACTTATTTTAGCGGGGCTATATTCATTTTCAAAACTAAAAATTGATTTACTGCCGAATATCGAATTTCCGCAGCTGTCCATTGAAGCAACGTATCCTGGGGCTTCTCCTGATGACGTAAATGAAAGCGTCACGTCGAAAATCGAAGACCAAGTGAAAGGAATTGAAGGCGTTAAAAGCGTACAAAGCGTATCGTATGAAAACGTTGGTATTATTAATTTAGAATTCCCGTTTAATACGGATTTAGATAAAGTTGAACAGCAAATTAACTCGTCGATAAAAGAATTAGATTTACCAGAGTCATCAAATGTAGACGTAAATCGTTTTTCGTTTGGTTCATTCCCGATTTTCAACATTTCACTGTTTGCGAAAGATGATGCAAATCTTGAAAAAGTATTAAACGATGAAGTGATTCCTGAATTGAATAAAATTCAAGGTATTAACTCCGTCTCAGTTGGCGGCGTGAAAGAGGACCTTTTACAAATTACGGTCGATAAAGAAAAAGCAGCTCAAGCTGGCTTGACGCTTGATGAGATGAAAGAACAAATTAATCAAAAAGCTGTTTCATTCCCAGCAGGAACATTAAACGGAAAAGAGCTTCAAATTCCAGTGCGAGTAGAAGAAAAAGTTGCGACGATCGATGCATTAAAGAAAATCCAGCTGAAATCTACGATGAATCCTGAAGCAAAGCCTGTGAAGCTTGGCGATATTGCCAAAGTCGAAGCCGTAACAGAACAAGGTGAATATACGCGCTATGACGGCAAAGATGCGCTGTCGATGGCCATCACAAAAAAACAAGATGCCAATACGGTTGAAGTAGCAAGCAAAACGATGAAAATTTTGAAAAAATATGAAGATCAGTTAGACTACGCAATCGGCTTTGACTCAGCTGACGGCATTGAAAAGTCTGTTGAAACATTAGTGCGTGAAGGATTGCTCGGAGCATTATTTGCGTCACTCGCCGTGCTGATTTTCTTGCGTAACTTCCGCGCTACGATCATTGCGATTATATCAATTCCATTATCGCTGTTAGTATCAGCTATTTTCTTAAACCAGCTTGATATTTCACTTAACATTATGACACTAGGCGGAATGGCTGTAGCCGTTGGGCGCGTAGTGGATGACAGTATTGTTGTTATTGAGAACATTTTCAGACGCGTACGCCGTTCAGAAGAAGGCATGAGCAATAAGCTTGTCGAATCGTCCACAAAAGAGATTTTAAAAGCTATCACCTCGTCTACGATTACAACGGTTGTCGTATTCTTGCCAATCGGCTTTGTAGGAGGAATTACAGGAGAGTTCTTCTTGCCGTTTGCCTTAACAGTTGTTTTTTCACTGTTAGCATCTCTTCTTGTAGCGATTACAATCGTGCCGATTCTAGCAAAGTTTGCATTTAAAAAAATACCGCCTGAAGAAAAAGAAGGAAAGCTGCAGCGCGGGTATGCAAAAGCGATTGCATGGTCGCTTAATCATAAAATTAAAATTTTAATTTTATCCTTTATTTTACTGTTTGGTTCATTTGCGCTTGTTCCTTCACTTGGCTTTACGTTTATTCCAAATGAAGAACAAAAGATGCTTCAAGCCAATGTCCAATTACCGGCATCTACATCACTTGAAAAAACAAACGACGTATCTTTAAAAATTGAAAAGATGTTTGCGGATCAAAATGAAATTTCAGATGTGACCACGGAAGTGGGATCACGCGACTTTTCAACAGGCGTAAAACGCCCGAACCAAGTTGGCTATTTCTTGAACGTAAAAGAAGGCGTGAATGTTGATACGTTTATTGATAAAGTTCAAAAGAAAATGGAAAGCATCACGAAAGAAGAATCACCAAAAGCAACAGTTAATGTGCAAGAAGCATCAACAGGAGGGCCTCCTACAAATAATAACGTAACGGTTGATTTATATTCTTCTAATTTAGATGACTTGCAAAAGGCAGCTAAGCAAGTGGAAAACCACTTAAACAAAGACAAACGTCTTAAATATGTAACAAATAACTTCTCAGATAAGCAAAAGCAGCTTGTAGTCGAAGTAGATCCTGATAAAGCGGCAGAGTACGGGGTATCTGGATTTCAGCTGCTTGGTACGATCTCTGATCAAACCAAACCGGTATCCGTCGGAGACTTAAAATTAGATAATACAAAACGAGCGGTTCAGCTTTCGTACGATAAAGACCTTGCCTCAGTAAAAGAAATTAAAGACCTGCAAGTGTTTACAGAGAGAGGGCCTGTGTTAGTAAAAGATATCGCTGACGTTCGTACAATTGATACGTTCACTTCTATTCAAAAGCTTGACGGCAAAGTATTTGCGCGAGTGGAAGCAGACATTAAAGGCGATGATGTTCAAGCTGTGACCAAAGATGTTGTAGATGGAGTGAAAAAGTTAGATTTGCCTAAAGATGTGAGCTTGGACGGTGGAGGCGGAAGCGACGAGACAATGGAAGTCTTCCAATCTCTAGGTCTAGCCATTTTAACAGCAATCGGCCTTGTGTATTTAACGATGCTCGTTACGTTTGGAAAAGCGCGCATTCCATTTATCATTTTATCGTCACTCATTTTTGTGCCAATCGGTTCGTTAGTTGGCTTAGTACTTGCAAAAGAACCGCTGTCCGTCAGCGTCATGATTGGATTCTTAATGCTGATCGGAATTGTTACAACAAACGCGATTGTGCTTGTAGATCGAATTACCCAAAATCGTGAACAAAAAGGCATGACGATCCGCGAATCCCTTATTGAAGCTGGGAAAACGCGCTTGCGTCCAATTTTAATGACGGCATTTGCTACCATTGCTGCATTAATTCCGCTGGCGCTTACTACATCAAGCGGAACGCTGATTTCAAAAGGCTTAGCTATCACGGTGATCGGAGGGCTGGCGTCATCTACCCTTCTTACCTTAATTATTATTCCAGTGGTATACGAACTCTTCTTCGCAAAACAAGTGAAAAGAGAAAAACAGCTGGAAAAAGAAACGACATAAGAACTATTTTCTAATAGAGGAAAATATGACCATGTACTATATGTTATAATAAAAGTACGTTTTAACCCCTTATATTATAGAAAAAGAAGCGGCGCTTTCAAGCGCCGCTTCTTTTTTATGTAAAATCATTATTTACAAAAAATGATTAAAAGTCTTGTATGGAGGGAAAGAGTGTTAACAGGAAGCTTTACTATATCATCGTAGAGTTATCTAAAAAACATACAAAGTACAGGAGTGTCGTTTTCGTGAGTTCAACAAAGAAAGTTGTATTTATCAGTTCCATTATCTTAAATGTCCTTTTCATAGGTGTTTTTGCTTTTTATGCAAGTAGCAGCAGCGCGATGAAAAATCCGCTGTCATCTAATGATTCGTCTAAGCAAAGCTATAGAGATAATCCTTATTACATTGAACGGACAACTTTGTTCAAGCAATTAAGTATTCCTAAAGAGTCAATCGTATTTCTCGGTGATAGCATTACCCAGCGCTCTGAATGGAGCGAACTTTTTCATAATAAGCAGATTGTCAATCGAGGCGTAGCCGATGATACAACAGAAGGGGTATTGCACCGTCTAAAAAGTATTACAGATGCTAAGCCAAAAAAGATTTTCTTAATGATTGGCATTAACGATTTAAATGAGCAAAAATCTGTAAAAAAAACCAAAGCCAATTATGCTGAAATTCTTGAGCGTATTCATAAAGAATCACCGAATACAAAAGTCTATATTCAAAGTGTACTGCCCGTGAACAATAAAAAATGCGGCGACGCAGTGGACAATAAAGATGTGATTGCGTTAAATAACTATTTAGAGCGTCTGGCTAAGAAACACAATGATTCTTACATTGACCTGTATTCGAAAGTATCTACACATAATCAGTTAAAAAGTAATTTCACGGTTGATGGTCTTCATTTAAAGGGCCAAGGCTATGCTATTTGGAAACAAGAAGTTCAGGCATACGTAAACCAATAAAAAAAGCGCTCCGAAAGGAGCGCTTTTTTTTAGATAAGCTCTGGTAAATGTTTTTTAGCATCGTATTCGACAAGAGCATCTCCGTTTTTGATGCGCTGTAAATAATCAGGATTTGAAATAAGTGGGCGACCAATAGCAGCTACGTCGATCCAGCCGGCTTGCAGCGCTTTTTCAGCTGATTCAGGCGTTAAGTCACCTACACCGATAATCGGTCCATCCCAGTACTTACGCGTAATTTCATAAAGATTTTGACCGTTTTGAACATCTTCATAAAAATCCAGCATAGACGGATGAATGATCTCAATTCCTGTTTCTTTAAATGCTTCTGTATACGTTTGAATAGCTTTTTCAGTGTCGTCCCAGCGATAGTCGGGTTTATCAAGCTTATGAGGAGAGAAGCGAATCACAACGCGCTCTTTTCCAACGGCGTCGATAACAGCAGAAATCACTTCTTTCATAAACGTTAATCGCTGTGCAAGGTCGCCTCCGTATTCATCCGTGCGTTTATTAGACCAGTCTGAATTAAACTGATCGATTAAATAGCCGTGAGCACCGTGAATTTCAACGCCGTCAAATCCTGCTTCAATGGCGTTTTTAGCGGCTTGAGCGTACTGTCCTACAACTTCTTTAATATCTTCTTTTGACATTTCTTCAGGCTCTTCGTAGGGCTTGCGGAAACGAGGCACTTGGCCTTGTGCTGCAATAGCAGAAGGGGCCTGAGGCTTATGTCCATTGATTAACCCGGAATGACTCAATCGGCCAACGTGCCAAATTTGAGCGATAATCGTGCCGCCTTCTTCATGAACAGCTTCTGTTACAGGCTTCCATGAATCAATTTGTTCTTGGGTATAGATACCGGGAACGCCAGGATTTCCTTTTGCGCGTTCGCTGATAACGATTCCTTCACTAATAATTAAGCCAATACCATCCTTTGCGCGGCGGCGGTAATAGTCTACAACGTCTTGACCGACTACGCCTGTCTCTGGATCAGCAAAGCATCTTGTCATCGGTGCCATTGCTGTACGAGTGTGTAAATCAAATGCTTCAATGTTTGTTGGTTGGAATAGTTTTTCAAATGTACTCATTTTATATTCAGCTCCTTAAGAGGAAAGTATAGCTGCGAACGTTTTGCAGCGGGTTCAGTTTATTGTAACAGGGGATTTGTTTTATCTTCAAACATTTCGACTTCCGAAAAAAGTCCAAAAAAAAGCCGGCTGTCTTTACAGCCAACTTTTACAACATTAATGCTGTTTATTAGGAAGTTTTTTCTCAGGATGTCCAGTAGCTTGACCCTGCTTGTTTTTACGCTGCTTTTCTTGATTATCGTTCAGCTTTTGAACAAATTCATTTGTGTTTTCCATATTATCTAAACCTCCTTTATGAGCCTTTCCCTGTTACTATAACCCATTGCCTGCAAAAACATGACGCCAATCCGCTAAAAGCCGCTCCATATATACACCGGTATATAGAAATTAACAGGAAAATCGTGTATACTGTTGTAAAAATAACGTTAATGTTTCGTGAGTTTATAATTTCTTATTCATTCATGAACAAGAAAAGGTGTTACGCAATGAGTGATTTTTTTAGCGGGAAAGAAATGTCGTTTATTTTGATTTTGACATTCAGCGTGTACATATTTGTCTGGAATGTGCCCCTTCAGGCAACAAATGCCATGATGATCTACTTTATCCTGCTGTTTTTGTATACAGTCAGTAAGCTGCTTTTTTCTCCTCAGTTCCGACAATTTCCGCTTGTTAAGGTGCTATTGGCCATTTTATTCGTTCTTATGCTGGCTGAAATAATCGTTGCTTACAGCACTCATAGCATAAAGATTACAGATTTAAATCATATTTTCGATTATTTCAGTCATATGGATTTGTATTCATAAGTTTTTGAGCCGTCATTTTGCTAATCATTGGCGTATATACAGTTTGTACATAGCTGGTTTAATAAAAAAAGTGCACAAATGTGCACCTTTTTTTATGAATATTGTTTCACTACGTGATTTACTATTTTTTCGGCTGCAGCGGCGGGGCCAGCTGCCTGTTCGAAACTTACGTTGATTTCTTTTATCCCTTTCTTGTAGCGGTCGTCATGTATGACTTCGTCAACGGCATTCCTTAACAGAGAAGCATTTACCGTTTCTTTTGCTAAGCGATACCCGGCGTTTAGTTCCACGAGTCTTTGAGCAACGATCGGCTGGTCTTTTCCGTGAGGTAAAACGACTAACGGTACGTTAAAATGTATACTTTCATTTACGCTGTTCATGCCTCCGTGCGTGATAAAAACATCAGCTTCTTTTAGCACGTCAAGCTGAGGAACATAGGGCGAAATAATAAAATGCTCCGGTGCTTTTTTTATTTTTTTAAAATCAGCCCGGTCTCCTGCTGCAATCACAACTTTTCCTTCAAAGTCGCTAAATGCGTCGATGCAAAGGTTGAAAAAGCCTTCTACATCATGAAGCACCGTTCCCATTGAAATATAAAGAACTTTTTCGTTCTTTAGCTTTTCTAGCGGAAAATCATGAGAGCCGTGACGCTCTGGAAAGCTTGGCCCAATAAATAAACACGAGTCATCAAAATGTTCATGAAGCGGCTGAAAAAAGCGGCTTGTATATACGACCGTTAATTCGCCTTCATTGTTCATAAATTGAAGCAGGTTTTTAGGTTCTACGCCAAACTGATTTTTTAGCAAGCTGAGCCCGTACTGAGCTTTTTCGTCAGGTTTAAATGGAACGCCTGAATCCGGATGCAGAGGCATCATTGCTAAGCGTTCTTTTGGCATTAAAAAAGACGCAGAGGATACAATCCCGGGAATCCGCAAATAATCACGCACTAATTCGCCTGCTCCAAACTTGTCGTAAAACACAAAGTCAAAGTCAATTTTTTTTGATAACGTATGAACAAGCTTCAGCGTATCTAAAGACGTTTGGATGTGGATATTTAAAAAAGCGTTGATTCCTTGAGGAGTTTCAGGCTTGATGGATACACCGCTTAATAAGTCTCGGTGAGTGTGTACGATAGCCCCGGCGTTTTCAAGGCGCTCTTTAAAACGCTCGGCCGTAATGTAGTGAACGGTATCACCTCGGTCTGAAAAAGCTTTTACCATTCCAAGCGTTGGGTTTACGTGACCTTCAGCAGGAAAATTAATCATTAAAATGTTTGCCATTTTTTCACTTCACTTTCGGTAAGATTTCTTCAAGCGTAATCAAATATAAGGAAGTTGACAACTAATTTGACTAGCTCATTTATCTTTTCAAACTCTACCTTTGTGTGTAAAATGTGAAAAAAATATAACTTTTTTCCTAAAAAATAACATCATTAAGCGGAGATTATGGTAGAATTTTGAGAGCACTAGAGAGAAAGAATCATTTTTGGAGGTTGCTATTTTGAGTACGTTATCAACAAATTCAGAACCGGTTTTAAAGCCTAAAAAGAAAAAAGAGTTTACTTACTTCACGCTGCTTCTATTTATCGTGTTGGGCTTTGGTCTGCAGATTATAGCCGGAATTGGAGTAGCTATTTACGATGAAGTTACGGGTTCAAATATGACGGGAATTTTATTAGAAGGACCATATGCTCTGCTGGTAGACGCGGCGTTTTTTCTAGGTGTTGCCGTGCTGTACAGGCCTGTGCGCAGATTTTTAAAGCCTATGTGGAATTTCTCAGTATTAAAAGAAAGAAAAACGTATGTATATATTGTAGTAGGCTTTTTAATTGTAGCCGCGGTGCAGTACGTGATGCTTTCATTTTTAAACGTAGAAAGCGCAGATCAGCAGCAAAAAGATTTAAATCAAGGCAGTTTTAATCAAACGCTGCTTTCGAGCTGGATATTTTTTATAAGTGTAGCAGTTATCACGCCTATTAAAGAAGAGCTGCTTTACAGAGGTGTTTTATGTGGTTTCTTAACCAAACGCCACCACATGCTTGTGGGCATTTTCGTTTCCGCTCTTGTATTCGGTCTTTTACATATTGGCTTTCCGATTACGGCTACCGTCATGGGACTTGTCTTTGCCATTATTTATTACCGGACAAAATCTATGTTCCCATCTATGATTTTACATATGCTGTGGAATGGATTAGTGAGTATAACCGTCTTCTTTTGAAAGCCGCTTAAGCGGCTTTTTTATTTGGATAAAGACGCAGAATGCTTTATGCGAATTTTCCCAACTATTAATAATCCAAGAGGGTAAAACAGCCCAAATAGCAGACTGTACGGGATCCACGTATCTCTGTCCCACGTTTGTTCATATGGAATGCTTGGATACACGATAAGTGAAAATGTAACGGCAATAATGCCTAGCGGAAGAGTTAAAATTCGGTAGTTTTTTAATTCAAGAATTTGAGCGAGTCCAGAAACGGTCGCATAATAGTAGAGAGACGTTTTAAAATAAAGAGATAAAAACCACATAATAGCCATAATTACTTCAATGTTTTTTAGAAAATCCGCAACTTCGATCCGTCTTGCAAGCTCATAGCTTGGATATAAAGCAATACGTGTATACGTATTTCCAAGTACAAGAATGCCAAGCAGTAAGATAATAATCATAATGCCTCCGCCGATTAAGCTTCCCGTAAAAAAAGCGCGGTTTCGCTGTGCTGGTTCCGCTACGTGAGCAGGGAAAACGGTTAGCAATACAATAAAAGTGAGAGATGTAATACTTGTAAATACCAGAATAGATCTGATAATAGGCTTAACGCCTACCTCTAATAAAGGCTGCAAATTCTCATAATGAATTTGAGGGAAAATCGAAAAAACTAAGATTAAGAACGGAATAACAAACCAAGGAAAGAGAATTTCAGCACAGCGGGCAATCGTTTCAATGCCAAGCCGAACGCCGACAATCACAATTCCCATAAACAAAATATGAACAGCAAGCATAGGCGTTTGAATAATAATCCGAGTTGTTAGAAACGAGCCCACGTAAAACAAAACTTGACTGCAAAAAAGAAGAGTAGAAGCGACAAATAAAAGAGAGACAAACTTTCCTAGCCACTTGCCTAAAATGGCTTCGTTTAGTTCTATAAGGGTTTTATTCGGATAAAGGCTAGAAAGTTTGATATACATCCATACAAGAAAAACGCCTACACACACGCCTAAAATAGCTGGAATCCATGCCTCTTGCTTTGAATCAGCCGTTAAGCTTCCAGGCACGACTAAAATAGTGTCGCCTAAACTATAAAAAATGACGAGTATTCGAAACTGTGCTGCGGATAATTTCATCTGACTGTGCACGTTGTTCACTTCCTTTTACTTCAACAGACTGAACAAAAAATCACTAAAAGGTTTTAATAAAAAAGCAATGCCGTCTCCGGGGTTAGGGATCTCCACACCGCCGTATTTTAAACTAACAATTAAAATACTTACTATGAACAAACTCCAAAAAATTTGCTTTTCTTTTTTACTGTTCACTTTTTTTAAATAAGGTATTTCTACTAAACAAACAGCTGCACAAAGTAAAAAAATCCCTAAAAATATAAGCATGTATCAACCTCAATTAGTAACCCTTCAAAAATAATGAAGGGATGTTAAAGACGCCTGTGTTTCAAAAATAGTATCACCCAAGATGGCTTCATTTATGAAAAGTAAGACTAAAGGCAGTGCAAAACCGTGTTATAATGACCAAGTTAAGCGTTATAATAGAGAAAAAACAGCATGATTACAAACAAGTAGATACATAACAAGGTAAGGATGGGAGAGAGATAGATGGCGGACGAATTCAAAAAAATGCTAGATGACAAAGAAAAGGTACAGCTTATGATCGCAGCCGTTGTCATGCTCGGAGGCCTGGTCGTTTTGTTAAAAAGCGTTGCAACGGGTCAGGCCATGGGCCAAAGATGGCTAGAAAGTAAAGGGAATGTAGACACGGATCTGTATCTTGAAACGGTAAAAAGCTACATACACCTGTATCAAATTGTGGGTGGCGTCATGTTTGGAGGAGGCCTTCTCACGTTACTTCGTGCTAAGCTAAACAAATAAAGCGGCAGCAAAATAAAAGATCATAGTCCAAAAGAAGTGTCATATCTTTTTAATAACTTAAAAAATAGTGAAAAGGAGTTATGTATGAATAATGAAGAAAATACACCGGCTTATCATCTGTTTATGATGATAGGAGCGCTTGCTATGCTGATTTTTGGTGTTGTCGGTTTCTTTATTCAGTATCCTGCTACGTTAAGTTTTGTGATGTGCATTGGCGGAAGTATCATATTTTTGCTGCATTTATTTGAATATATGAAACCTAAAAATGAACTATAGCATCTTCAAACGAGGAAATCTAGAAGCAAAGGAAGATGAGAAATGCGGAAACACCGTACGTATGAAACGCTAGTTGATCTTTATCAAAAAAGCGCCAAAATTCATTATGAAATCGATTATCGAGATAAAAAATCTGTAAAAAAAGGCAATCGAGCTGCAGAAGATATGAAAAAAATTGCGCAGCTCATTCATTTATATTATCCAGGCATGCTGTTTGAATTTGCAACACTGCTGACGAATCCTACTTATCGAATTGATTTATGGGCTGCACATCATATTTTAGAAATCATGAGCTATTCACCAATGCTTGAGGACAACGCGCTTTCCGTCATTGAACGCTACGCCGATGAAAATGATTTTACAGCTTTAGGAAATCGCATGTGGTTAGATCAGTGGAGAGAAAAACAGCGCTAAAACTCGGCTAAGCAAACAAGAATAACTAAAAGGAAGATAGGTATATGAGTTTACGTATATTAAAGAATGGTATAGGGGTCACCCTTCGAGAAGCAGAATCAAAAGACGCAGAGAAAATGATTGCTTTTTACAATCGAGTGGGAGGAGAAAGTGATTTTCTGTCATTTGGAGAAGGGGAGTTTCTTAGACCAGTTTCAGAGTATGAAGTGTTTTTAGCTTCTGTAAAACAAGAGCAAAATGCTCTTATAGTTGTGGCTGAAAAAGAAGAGAAAATCATTAGTATTGCATCCATCACCTCGTCTCAAAACCCGCGTAATAAGCATGTGGGAACCCTCGGTATTGTAGTAGAGAAATCTTATAGCGGGCTAGGGTTAGGCAGACAGCTAATGATTGAGCTGATTGAATGGGCACGTACGAATAAACAAACAAAAAAAATCGAACTTGTGACGCGAGAAGATAACAAAAGAGCTATTTCTTTATACAGGGAGCTAGGGTTTCAAACAGAAGGATTAAAAGAAAAAGACACCTATATAAATGGCGTGTACTATAATACAATGCTTATGGGTCTTCATTTATAAAAAGAGGCTGGAACAAAAGTATATTAAGTGAATGAAAATCCGAACGATGAATCGTTCGGATTTTTTCATTGTGGTGATGAACATAGGCTTCATATAGGTAGTGCTTTTAGCGGTTTTGGAGGCTCAGCGGCGCCCGCGGAACGCGAAGCCTTGGACGGAAATCAACAGCGGCGGAACGAGCAGTTCAGATCATATATGCTAATTGTTCGTCTTTAGATTGCATTGATGTAGTTATATCTCAGTCTTTTGGTTTATTATTTTTAGCGTCTGCAAATACACTCATCGCCTCGTTCATAAATTTGGCTAATCCTTTTCCATAGCTGTCAATGGTAGTTGTAAATCGCTCATCTTGCACATACATTTCTCCAAGACCTTTAAAGGCTTCTAATGAATACGTTCCAAAGTTCTCATTTAAAAATTGATACCATGTCGCAATAGCTTTTTGAGCTTCTGTAGAGGATGGTGACAGATCACGAAGCGAAGCTAAGTGAGTGTAGATACTTTCCCATTCGTTTGACATGTGCTGCTGTTCTTCTTGTGAGAAGCTTTGTACTTTTTCATTTGCTTCATCTACCCGCTGGTTTCCCCAGCGCTTCCGTGCTTCTTCTTCGTATGGGTTATGCGAAAAATCCAGTCCTTTAAACCGCTCTTTTTCGTTCATTTCAATCGCTCCTTCTTCATATTGAATCGTTTTATTAATGGTTACGATCATTTGATCGAGCCGACTGCGTTTTTCAATCAGCATGTTTTTTTGCAGTATCAACGCTTCTGTGCGATTAAACGTCGGGTCTGCTATAATCTCGTGAATTTGTTTTAAAGGGAAGCCAAGTTCTTTAAAAAATAATATTTGCTGAAGCATATCGAGATTAGCCGGTGAATAAAGCCGGTAACCGGATTCACTAACGGCATCAGGTTTTAATAGCCCGATTTCATCATAGTGATGCAGCGTGCGGACGCTGATTCCTACTAAGTCAGCAACTTCTTTTACTTTTCTGTTCATTCTTTCATCTCCCTTCTGAAATCTACTATAAAATATAACGCAGCGTAAGGGTCAATACTAAAAAAGAAATAATTGACTTTTAGTTTATATGCATTTATATTTAATTAGCATTAACTATTTATAACATGAAATAAATAAGCAAGCCTGGAGGAATAGATGTGACAAAAAGCAATCAGTATCTTGGAGAGATTCGTTCATCGCTTCAAGTGCTATTTGAAAAAATGCAGCCCGAAATGATGGAGAGTTTAAATGAGCATGAGATGACTCCTACGCAATTATTTGTTCTTTCTTATTTAAAGAAAGTAGGGAGCAGTAAGGTTTCTCAAATTGCAGAACTAATGGATGTAAAACCGAGCGCCGTGACTCTTTTAGTAGATCGTCTCGAACAGCACAATTTTGTTGTAAGAGAACATAATAAAGAGGACAGACGAGTCGTTGATATTACCTTAACAGAATTTGGGCATCGCAAGCTTGAAGATGTGCTGAATGGTCGAAAAGCCATTATGGACCGCTATCTTTTGCATCTAACAGAAGAAGAGCTTTCCATGATGGCTTCTATTACGAAAAAGCTTGCAACATCAGCTGCTTCTTATAAAGATAAGCAGCAGTAACAAAAAAGAGGAGAGACACACGATGGAAAATCAAAAAAATTCAAAGCGCACGCTTTTATTAATTGGGTTAATTATTGCGATGTTCTTTTCTGCACTTGATGGAACCATTGTCGGAACAGCTATGCCAAGAATCGTAGGAGATCTTGGTGGTTTAAGCATGATGACATGGCTGACAACAGCCTATTTGTTAACGTCGACAACAGTTGTTCCGATTGCAGGAAAGCTCGCTGATTTAGTAGGACGCAGAGTAATTTATGTTACAGGACTTATTATTTTTATGGTTGCTTCTGCTCTATGTGGAATGGCAAATAACATGACAGAGCTTATTTTATTCCGTGCATTACAAGGAATTGGCGGCGGCGTTATGATGCCGATGGCAATGATTGTAATCGGTGATTTATTTACAGGAAAAGCACGAGCAAAGTTTCAAGGAGTATTCGGAGGAATTTACGGTCTTGCTTCTGTCATCGGTCCACAAATTGGCGGATGGATTGTTGATTCACTGAACTGGAAATGGGTGTTTTACATCAACTTGCCGGTAGGTATACTCGCTACCGTTTTTATTGCCCTGGGACTTCAAGGAAAGAAACATACGGGACCTGTGAAATTCGATGTAGCCGGTATGTTCACAATGGTTATCGGAGTAGTGAGCTTGCTTTTGGCCCTGAGCTTTGGAGGAAAAGACTACGACTGGAACTCTTGGCAAATTGTTAGTCTATTTACACTGGCTGTTGTTGGGATCATAAGCTTTATTATTGTGGAAAAGAAAGCGAAAGAGCCGATTCTTCCGATGTATTTATTTAAGAACCGAACGTTTACGCTGTTAAATATCATTGGCTTTTTTATGAGCATCGGCATGTTCGGAGCCATTACGTTTGTTCCGTTCTTTATGCAAGGAATCGTTGGAGTCAGCGCCTCGGAATCCGGTACCATTATGACACCGATGATGATTTCAATGATTGTGACAAGTATTATTGGAGGGCAGCTTGTTTATAAAGTTGGAATCAAGCCTCAAATTGTTACGGGTATGCTCATTATGGCAGGAGGGTTCTTCTTGTTAACAACATTAGACCTTCATACTAGCAAACTTGTTGCCACTTCTTATATGGCCATAATCGGTTTAGGAATGGGTCTTGTAATGCCAATTTTAACACTTGCTCTTCAAGAGAGCTTTTCAAAAGAAGAGCTCGGTGTGGTTACATCATCAAGTCAATTTTTCCGTTCAATTGGAGGAACGTTCGGTATTACGATCTTAGGAGCGGTAATGAATGCAAAATCAGGTACGCTTCTTAGTGACAAACTCGTTCCATATTTAAACACATTGCCTGCTCAAGCAAGTGCTTTTGCAGACGGGTTTAAAAAAGCGATTGATACGAATCCTGAAAGTGTGCTGCAGATGCTGTTTAGCCCTGAGGCACTAAAGAGTATTCCAGCTGCGCTTTCAGACAGCATTGTGCCAATTTTGAAGACCTCGCTAATGAGCGCATTGCACAGCGTCTTTTTCATGGGCTTAGCTTTTATTATTTTAGGAGCGGTATGCACATTGTTCTTAAGGCAGATCAAGCTTTCAAATAAAAAAGCCGAAGAAAAACCAGAAGAAGGCATTGCTGAAGTAGAGCCATCACATTAAAAAAAGCGCACAAATTTGTGCGCTTTTTTCTATATTAGCTAGTGGTTTCATTAGGCTTACGAAGAAAAGGGGATTGTTTAGACGTGTCATACGAAATTTGATCAAGCAAATACGTTAAATATAAGTTCAGTTCAAACCTATCTTCTGACACAAAATCTGTAAGCGCTTGCTTATTATCTTTCCACATGGTAATTCCTCCTTAATTTTACGTACTAATGAATGGATTTAATATCAGAAAGCAAAAGGGAAACAACGGCTTCATTTTCGTCTTTTACGGATAGAATTTGCTGATGGAGATTTAAGTTGTGCACGCGGCCTTTGCACGTTTGCAGCGTTCCATTTTTATAGTAAGAAACAGTTATCGTCCCACTTTTCGTTAATTCTCGTAAAAACATTCAAGAAGCCTCCTTAAAAAAGATTACCTGATTTAAAAGCCAGTCCTTTCATTTGAGATGAGCAAAAGGGAATTGTATGTACTGCAAGCTTCCCTTTATATTCTTCAACGTGTATGAATAGATGGAATAAAAGGTTGCTAGCTCACCTATAAACTGTCCTAAATTTCAGAATATACTGTCTTTTCCGTATAGTGTTTTTTAAAAGGATTAATGTTACATTTATTATGTAACATTCTGATGAGAAAGAAAACCGTTTCTACAAAACTTCTCTAAAAATTACAAAATATTCATATTCACGTGAAGGATGTAGAATGAACAAATATAGAAGTAACTGCGTTTATAAAAAACGTAAATACAGCTTCAATTATTAATGATCTTAATACTAATTATCAATTATATGTATTTTACTAATTTATTCTTCTCCGATAAAATGCAGGTAGACGAATTTGATAAGAATTTTCTAATGATTTATATAATTAAATTTGATATAATCTATAGGAATAATAATGTATGAAGGGAAACATCATTGATTAATTAGACACAGGTATTATGTTGAAGATGATTCGTAAAAGCATACATATTTAAATTATATATTTTTGTGAGGTGGACAGTGTTGCAACTTAAGGTAGTAAACAGCCCTTTTAATCAAGAACAAGCAGATTTGCTTAATCGCCTTCTGCCGACATTAACAGAAGCACAAAAAATGTGGTTGAGCGGTTATTTAACAGCATCTCAATCTACGTCTGCCGAAGGAACGCCAGACGTTTCTACAGCAGCGCCTGCTCAAACGAAGCAGACAGTTTCAAAAGACGTAACGATTCTTTACGGATCACAAACAGGAAATGCTCAAGGACTTGCTGAAAATACAGGCAAAACGCTTGAAGCAAAAGGTTTTAATGTAACTGTATCTTCTATGAATGATTTCAAACCAAATAATTTAAAGAAACTTGAAAATTTATTAATTGTCGTAAGTACACATGGAGAAGGAGAGCCGCCTGATAATGCGCTATCTTTCCATGAATTTCTTCACGGCCGTCGAGCGCCAAAACTTGAGAACTTCCGCTTCTCTGTCTTGTCGCTTGGAGACAGCTCATACGAATTTTTCTGTCAAACAGGAAAAGAATTTGATGTGCGCTTAGCAGAACTTGGCGGTGAAAGACTGTATCCGCGCGTTGACTGTGACTTAGATTTTGAAGAGCCCGCGAATAAATGGCTTAAAGGTGTTATTGACGGATTAAGCGAAGCGAAAGGACACAGCGCTTCGGCGACTGTTCCAGCGGAAGCTCCTGCAGGAACTTCACCATATTCAAGAACAAATCCTTTTAAAGCAGAAGTGCTTGAGAACTTAAACTTAAACGGCCGCGGATCAAATAAAGAAACGCGACACTTAGAACTATCTCTAGAAGGTTCAGGTTTGACGTATGAACCAGGAGACAGTTTAGGTATTTATCCTGAAAATGACCCGGAGCTTGTTGATCTTCTTCTTAACGAATTCAAGTGGGATGCAAGTGAAAGTGTAACGGTGAATAAAGAAGGAGAAACGCGTCCTCTTAGAGAAGCGCTAACCTCTAATTTTGAAATTACCGTTTTAACAAAACCGCTTTTAAAGCAAGCAGCTGAGCTTACTGGAAACGATAAGTTAAAAGCGCTTGTAGAAAATCGCGAGGAATTAAAAGCATACACACAAGGCCGTGATGTGATTGACTTAGTTCGTGACTTCGGCCCATGGAACGTATCGGCACAAGAGTTTGTAGCCATTTTACGTAAAATGCCAGCGCGCCTTTACTCGATTGCAAGCAGCTTATCAGCAAACCCTGATGAAGTTCATCTAACAATCGGAGCGGTACGCTACGAAGCGCATGGACGCGAGCGCAAAGGTGTTTGTTCAGTCCTTTGTTCAGAACGTTTGCAGCCAGGCGATACGATTCCTGTATACCTTCAAAGCAATAAAAACTTTAAGCTGCCTCAAGATCAAGAAACGCCAATTATTATGGTAGGACCTGGTACAGGTGTGGCTCCGTTCCGCTCATTTATGCAAGAGCGTGAAGAAACAGGGGCAAAAGGCAAGTCATGGATGTTCTTTGGAGATCAGCACTTCGTAACAGACTTCCTTTACCAAACAGAATGGCAAAAGTGGTTAAAAGATGGCGTACTGACAAAAATGGACGTGGCGTTTTCACGCGATACAGAAGAAAAAGTATACGTACAAAACCGTATGCTCGAACATAGTAAAGAATTATTCCAATGGTTAGAAGAAGGCGCATCTTTTTATGTGTGCGGAGATAAAACAAATATGGCACGCGACGTGCACAACACGCTAGTTGAAATTATCGAAACAGAAGGCAAGATGAGCCGTGAACAGGCGGAAGGTTACCTTGCTGAAATGAAGAAACAAAAACGTTATCAGCGTGATGTATACTGAGGATTGAAAGGAGATTTTCAACATGGTAAACAAAATTTTAAAAGCGCCCGAAGGTCCTCCAAGTGACGTTGAGCGCATAAAAGATGAAAGTAATTATTTGCGCGGTACATTAGGAGAAACAATGCTAGACCGCATCAGCTCAGGTATTTCTGAAGACGATAATCGTTTGATGAAGTTCCACGGAAGCTACTTGCAAGATGACCGAGATCTTCGTAACGAACGCCAAAAACAAAAGCTAGAGCCAGCTTACCAATTCATGCTGCGCGTCCGTACGCCAGGCGGTGTTTCAACACCAGAACAGTGGCTAGTGATGGATGATTTAGCACAAAAATACGGAAATGGAACGTTAAAGCTGACGACTCGTCAGGCATTCCAAATGCACGGAATTTTAAAGTGGAACATGAAGAAAACGATTCAAGAAATTCATGCTTCTTTATTAGACACAATTGCAGCTTGCGGAGATGTAAACCGTAACGTAATGTGCAATCCGAATCCCTATCAGTCAGAAGTGCACGCTGAAGTATTTGAATGGTCAAAAAAATTAAGTGATTACTTATTACCTCGTACAAGAGCGTACCACGAACTTTGGCTAGATGAAGAGAAAGTGATCAGCACACCGGAAGTGGAAGAAGAAGTGGAACCAATGTATGGTCCGCTCTATTTGCCAAGAAAGTTCAAAATTGGCGTAGCTGTTCCACCGTCTAATGATATTGACGTGTATTCACAAGACCTTGGCTTTATTGCTATTTTAGAAGACGAGAAACTTGTTGGGTTTAACGTAGCAATCGGCGGCGGTATGGGTATGACGCACGGAGATAAAGCAACTTACCCTCAGCTTGCAAAAGTGATTGGGTTCTGTCGACCTGATCAAATTCTAGAAGTAGCTGAAAAAATCATTACGATTCAACGTGATTATGGAAACCGCTCTGTACGTAAAAACGCGCGTTTTAAATACACGGTTGATCGTCTGGGATTAGAAACGGTAAAAGAAGAGCTTGAAAATCGTCTGGGCTGGAGCTTAGACGAAGCAAAATCTTATCACTTTGATCATAACGGCGACCGCTACGGCTGGGAAAAAGGTGTAAAAGGAAAATGGCACTTTACTCTTTTTGTTCAAGGTGGACGTATTGCTGACTTTGAAGACTATAAGCTTATGACGGGTCTTCGTGAAATTGCAAAAGTTCATAGCGGTGATTTTCGTTTAACGGCCAATCAAAACTTAATTATCGCGAACGTATCAACTGAAAAGAAAAAACAAATTAGTGATCTTATCGAACAATACGGATTAACTGACGGCAAGCATTATTCGGCTCTTCGCCGCAGCTCATTAGCTTGCGTATCGCTTCCAACTTGCGGGCTTGCGATGGCAGAAGCTGAGCGTTATCTCCCAGTTCTTCTTGAGAAAATTGAAGCAATTGTAGATGAAAATGGTCTTCGCGATAAAGAAATCACGATTCGTATGACGGGCTGTCCTAACGGCTGTGCACGGCCTGCTTTAGGTGAAATTGCTTTTATCGGTAAAGCACCGGGCAAATACAACATGTATCTTGGAGCAGCATTTGACGGCAGCCGCTTAAGTAAAATGTACCGTGAAAATATCAGTGAAGAAGAAATTTTAAATGAGCTGCGCGTCTTACTTCCTCGCTATGCAAAAGAGAGAGAAGAAGGCGAGCACTTTGGTGACTTTGTCATCCGCGCTGGAGTAATTGAAGCTGTAACAGACGGCACGAATTTCCACGCGTAATATGTATAAAGGGACTTTTCTAACTTACAGAAAAGTCCCTTTTTCTATTTTAATATTCTCTAACAAATACAGCTACTCCAAATACGCCTAATCTTTCAGCAGTAATTTGTTCAAAGCCGTTGTCAAGTAAACAATGAGCTGCAGTGCGGTAGCGCTGACCTTGAGCTAACAAGCGTCCGCAAGGATTTGCGCTGCCGATTACTGTTGCTTCTACGACAGTACGAGGAGCTTGTCTATCCAAAGGGTTTCGCTCCCAAAGAATTGTCACCACATCCGGAGGACGGGGAATAGATACATTACCTGTGTGTTCATGCATAGCCATCACCTCCTTACACTATAGTAAATGCAAAAAATGACAGACTGCTTGTACACGCGCTGATTTTTATTAAAAAAGGCATTCAACTACGCCTAAATTAACTGTTTTTCTAACAATAAAGCGCTTAATAGAAAAGGTTAGTAGAAAAAAAGAATGCTATAATATAAAAGGGACTAATTTTTTCCAAGGAGGGAGAAACATGCAGCAAAAACGAGTAGCGGTTATTACAGGGGGAGCAAGCGGAATTGGCAAAGAAACTGCCTTAAAGTTTGCGCAAAAAGGAGACGCGGTGGTCATTGCTGATTATGATGAAGAGAAAGGAAAAGAGACTCTTCAAAAAATTGAAGAAGCTGGAGGGAGCGCTTTATTTGTGCAAACGGACGTCACAAAGTTTGAAGAAGTGGAAGCACTGATTGAGGAAACTGTGAACCGCTTCGGGCGAATTGATGTTATGTTTAACAATGCAGGTATTGGACGCCCTACATCTATTTTAGATCAAGACTTAGAAGAATATCACCGTATTATTAATGTGAATCAGCACGGCGTTACATATGGGATTATGGCAGCGGGCAGGAAAATGAGAGAGTTAGGTATTAAAGGCGTCATTATCAATACGGCATCTATTTTTAGCTTTTTAGCCTCACCCGGAACGTATGCTTATCACGCAACAAAAGGAGCTGTTGTGATGATGACAAAATCAGCTGCGCTAGATTTAGCTAAATATGGTATTCGCGTCGTCGCCATTGCACCAGGATTTGTTGATACGCCCATTATTCAAGGCTATAAAGATAACGGTATGATTGAAGGAATGAAAGCGAAAACGATGAGCAGAGAGCTCACTGCACCACAACAAATTGCAAATATGGTTCATTTGCTTTCCTTAGAAGAAGCGGGAGCTGTAAACGGCAGCGTCATCATGGCTGATGATGGGTATGCGGCATTTAAATAAAACGAAAAAGGATTCTTTTTAAGAAAAGAATCCTTTTTTATTATGTAGTAGGCAGTGAACTATAAACAAACGTATCGTGAGTTTTTCCGTTTTGATACATATAGTTTTTTAACACTCCTTCTTTTTGAAACCCAAGCTTTTCAAGCACATGCTGTGATGCTTTGTTTTCAAGAAACACAACAGCTCCAATCCGCACTAGCTGAAGGGTATCAAACCCATACGCCATAACAGCCGAAGCAGCTTCTGAAGCATAGCCATGACCCCAGTGCTGAGGGTGTAGCTCATAGCCAATTTCCGCACGCTTATGCTTTTGGTTCCACTGATTAAATCCAACTGTCCCGATTAATTCCTTCGTATCGAGCCGTTCAATTCCCCAGCGCATGCCTTTTTGATTTCTGTAATTTTCAGCAAAAATATCGATTAGAACGAGAGCTTCTTGAATAGTTGTGAATTTTTCTTGCCCGTAATATCTAATAACTTCTTTCTGAGAGAAGCAGTCAAAAATAGTATCTGCATCGACTTCTGTTATTTCACGCAGTGTAGTGCGAGGTGTACGAAGAATAGGAAACATACTTTTCTCCTTTCTATTTTATATAAAAATTTATATAGAAAAATTTCGTCAGCTCAGAGAAAATACCTTTTATTTTATTTTTCTGTTATAAATTAAGTAGAAATATGAGCTAAACGACTAAGAAAAAGGCAGGAACAACTTCTAAATAACACAAACAGTTGTTACGTACTAGCACTAAAAACAGTATACTAAAAAAACAAATAGAGCTAGCTGCACGTAGAGCAGCTAGCTTTCCTGTAGGAAAGAACCTATTTTTTAGTTAACTGATTGCGATCTTCAATTTGAGGAGGCTCTTCAAGCCATCCGTTTTGAATCATGACTTTACCGCCTTCTTTCGCAAAGAAATAAATATCTTTAGCCAGCTGCAGCATCTTTAGTGGCAAATCACTTCGTAAACTAAAAGCGCCTCCTAAAGCATTGCTTCCTAGACCGAAGGTGCTCAGAAGACTCGTGTTATACATCATTAATTTATCTGAAAAAGGGGAGATCGTTGAGCTTGTCGCTTTTCCTGCATGCGTAGCAGGAGGCTCTATATAGCTATGACGTAAAATATCTCCTAGTTCTGTTTCAATTTTTTTTGAAAGCTTCATTCCGTTGACAAAATGCTGCTGTGCCTCTTTGTTGCTAGCTGCCTGAGCAAAGCCAATCATCAGCTGCATTCCTACAAGATTTGTATCAACCGCATGTTGGATAAGAGACACTTCAATTGTATTAAGTGATCTTTTTTCACTAAGCCAGCTTAATCCTCCGATATAATTTTGCTCGTGGACAAACCGAACTTCTTTTGGCATTGAAACGTAAGGAGGCTTTGCAATGACGCCGGTTTCTAATAATATCTGAGTAGACTGATTGTATATTTGCTGCGCTTCTGCTGTTGCGTTTACGAAAAAACTTCTGATATCTTCCCGGTAGGACATCGTTGAATGCAAAGCGAACAGTCCAGTCTCAATTTGAGCCATTAAGCGTACGTACATGACTTCAAACATAGGGTCGAACAGTTTCGGCACTCCTAGATTTACATCATGTTTAGTAAAGCCTAAAGGAATAACTGCACCTTCGTGCTCTAAAATTTCTTTGATTCGCTCCGTAATATTTAATGAGTCGCTATAATACAGCTCAAAAAGCTCTTTATGATCTTCTTTACCTTCAAGACAATATTCTAAAAACCTCAAAATCATCGTTTTTTCCTGATAAGTCATCCATAAGTTAGCAAGCTCCGAGGACGTGAGCGGCGGAAGTTTTGATGTGCTCATTGTACACATTCCTCCTGAAAATAGTGATAGGTAAATATGTATAGCTTTATTAGTATTTCTTTTATTTATAGGAATATTCTTCTTTTTAATTTATTGAAAAGCTTCAGTAGCGGTTATTATAGTAAGATAGTTGAAGGAAATAAACTTTACCAACAAGTCAGTTGTATGATAACTGATATGAATAAAACTAAGTTTTTCTATTACTTTAAATAATTTGACAATTGATGTTATTCTTACTATTATGGAAACATAAGTTTTACATATATTGCTAGAGTTCAGCAACAAATTCTAGCAGCACCATAAGTAAGGAGCTTACGATGAAGCACATTGTCCAAGCAACAGATCATCCTAGAACGAAAGATACATTAAAAGAAGATTTACGCAGATTAGGCATAACAAAAGGGATGACTATCATGGTTCATTCTTCGCTATCTTCATTAGGGTGGGTAAACGGAGGTTCAGTAGCCGTTGTTCAAGCATTAATGGAGACAGTGACAGAGGAAGGAACGATCGTGATGCCGTCACAGTCGGTCGATCTTTCGGATCCATCAGAATGGGGCAATCCGGCTGTGCCAAAAGAGTGGTGGGAAACTATTCGGGAAACGATGCCCGCATATGATCCAGTTTATACACCAACAAGCGGTATGGGACAAATCGTGGAAACTTTTCGAACATACCCTGGCGTAAGAAGAAGCAGCCATCCAATGTATTCATTCGCCGCTTGGGGGAAGGACAGCGAAGATATCTTAAAAGATCATTCCCTTGAATTCAGTTTAGGCGAAAATTCTCCTCTTGAAAGGCTTTACAAAAAACATGCCTTTGTTTTATTATTAGGTGTCGGGTTTGGGAACAATACTTCTTTTCATCTAGCAGAATATCGTATTCCATATCGAAACGTGATTCAAAAAGGATCTCCAGTTATGGATGCAGGAAAGCGAGTATGGAAGACGTATAAAGAATTAGAGTTTCGAGAAGAGCTGTTTGAAAAGATAGGTGAAGCGTTTATTGAAGCAAAAGGAATAAAAGCTGAAAAAATCGGTTCAGCATGTGCATACTTCTTTTCAATGCCTAAAGCCGTCGATTTTGCTGAAATACATTTGAAAGCGCTATAGTGAGCGGTTGTATGCTTTCTAAGTTGTCTGTATATCAGACAACTTAAAGTGAGACAAACATGAGTCGCCGCCGCGTCCAGACTTTATATTAACAAAGCGCATAAGTGGTTTAAGCAAGATAGTTTACTTTTTATATTCCTTGTTTCATAATGGCACTTGGCAGTGAATTTATTCGGTCAGGTTGTCTTACAATTATGGAGATAAAAAGCAAGTGTTAAATAAATTCATTAAAAAATTTAAATGTATAGAAAAAAAGGAGAGAATACAATTATGTCACTACGTGATCAAGCACTACATATGCATCAAGAAAAACAAGGTAAGTTAGAAGTTAAATCAAAAGTTGAAGTTCAAAACGCTCAAGATTTAAGCTTAGCTTACTCTCCAGGAGTAGCAGAACCTTGTAAAGAAATTCATGAACATCCAGAAACGGTGTATGATTACACAATGAAAGGAAACATGGTCGGCGTTGTGACAAATGGTACGGCTGTTCTTGGCCTTGGAAACATCGGACCTGCAGCTTCACTTCCTGTTATGGAAGGAAAAGCAATTTTATTTAAAAGCTTTGCAGGCGTAGACGCATTCCCAATTGCACTTGATACAACAGATACAGATAAAATTGTTGAAACTGTGAAATTAATGGCTCACACATTCGGAGGCATTAACTTAGAAGATATCGCAGCTCCACAGTGCTTTGAAATTGAAGAGCGCTTGAAAAAAGAAGTAGATATTCCTGTGTTCCATGATGATCAGCATGGTACAGCAATCGTAACGGTAGCAGGACTTGTAAATGCATTAAAAATTGTAAACAAATCAATGGAAGACTTAAAAATCGTTTTAAATGGAGCAGGAGCTGCCGGCATTGCCATTACAAAACTTCTTTATTCTTACGGCGTACGTGACATGATTATGTGTGACACAAGAGGCGCTATTTATGAAGGACGCTCTCAAGGTATGAACAAAGTAAAAGCGGAAGTGGCTTCTTATACAAATGTAAACAAAGAAAGCGGTACGCTAAGCGATGTAATTAAAGGCGCAGATGTATTTATCGGCGTATCTGCAGCAGATGCATTATCTCAAGAGATGGTTAAATCAATGAATGAAGATGCAATTATCTTTGCGATGGCAAATCCTAATCCAGAAATCAAGCCGGACGCTGCAAAAGAAGCGGGAGCGGCTGTTATTGGAACAGGTCGTTCAGACTTCCCTAACCAAGTAAATAACGTTCTTGCATTCCCTGGAATTTTCCGCGGTGCGTTAGACGTTCGCGCTACTCATATCAACGAAGAAATGAAAAAAGCTGCTGTTGAAGCAATTGCAGCTCTTATTACAGAAGAAGAGCTAAACGCAGATTACGTTATCCCTGGACCATTTGATCCTCGCGTAGCGCCAGCTGTAGCAGAATCTGTAGCAAAAGCGGCAATGGATTCAGGCGTTGCCCGCATTACAATTGATCCGGCACGTGTAAAAACACATACAGAACAATTAACAAAAATCGAAAACTAATAACGGATAAAAAAGCCCTTTGAAATGCTGTTTCAAAGGGCTTTTTATGTTAAAGACCTGCTGTAACTCCAGTGAAATCTAAACGTAACACCATTTCATCTCCCATATGATGTACAATAAAGAGAAAAGAACCCAGGTTTTGTATCATAAAGGGAGGAACAAAGATGTACACCGTATTTTCAACATTTAATGTACCGGATGAAAAAGCTGAAGAAGTGATTGGAATCTATAAAAATCGTTCAAAATCAGTCGACGAGGCTCCAGGATTTGTAGACTTTCTACTTCTTCAAAACGATAAGCGAGCAGGGGAGCTCACCGTTCAGCTTACATTTGATACGAAAGAGAATTATTTAAGCTGGGTACGAAGCGAAGATTTCAAGCGTATTCATGATTTAGAGAAAAAGTACCCTGATCAAGAACTGGCAGCCGTCATCCCAAAAGTTTCTCAGTACAAAGTGGTGGCACGATGAGTTCACTTCCCGTTAATAAGATCGTCGAAAGAGTAACGGAGAAAATCTACGAGTTAGAACCTTCTTTGCTCGAAAAATTCGGAGAGCGCGGCAAAGAAAGATGTCATGAAGATAATCACTACCATATGAAGTATCTTGAGACAACATATAAGTTAGACAACCTGCAAATTTTTACCGACTATGCCTTATGGTTAAACAATTTACTCACAAGCCGAGGCATGAAAACCCAGCATATTATTGATAATTTTAATTTTATACAAGAAGCGCTGTTTGAACTAGATAATTATGGTGATAAACAAGTACAGGCGTATGTGGCTTACTTAGAAGAAGCAAATCATATACTGAAGCAACAGCAGCTTTAAAAAAGAGGCTAGTACAAAAGTGTTTTAGTTAAAAGAAAATCCAAACGGGTTTGATTCTTGATAGAGAATTCAACTCGTTCGGATTTTTTTATTGGTAGGGTTAGCGTAGGTTTTCTGTATGTAGCTATGTCTCACTTTTTTGTTTTACATATGTATAAAGGTGGAAATAAAAAAGAAAAAGGAGAATACATATGCAAAAACAGCTAACAAAAGGAATCATGTTCTTAACCGCTATGTGTATGATTGGAAGTGCGGCAGCTTGTTCAGGTGAACCAGCTAACAAAACAAAATCTGATAATCATAAAGCAGAGGAAAAACCAATTGAAGACCGTCAAGAATTGACAAAGCTACAGCAGTATTCAAGCGACCCAGACATTAAAAAAGGGAAAGATGAAGATTTTGACTTGATTGGTACGTTAAAAAAAGATGCTGAAAAAGAAATGACGCTAAATATCGATGATCAACTCGTTAAAGTGCCAAAAAGCTCTGGGATGGAAGTGGAAGGCTCACAGCTAAAAGATATGATTAATAAAGAAGTAGAAGCTGAAATTGACGCAGCTAAACAAGAAGCAACTAGTATTGAATTAACTCCAAAAGCAAAAGCAGATAAAAATGGCGTTTATGAACAAGATGGAGACGAGCGTAAAATTGTAGGTGTTTTTATAGAAGAAAGTAACAAACATATAACGGTAAAAGTTCCAAACGGCAAAAAAACGTATCAAAAAAGCACAGACTTTGAAAAAGAAGAAAAGGGCAGTTTAAAAGAAAAGACGGTATACCTTGAAATCAACTCAGCTAATGAAGTAGAAAGTATAGAAAAAGAAGACCGTGAATAAATAAAGCTACAGTTCTTCTTTCCCTCCTTGCTCTCTTGACTTTTCGAACTGTGTCACTTAACGTTACAGTAGAGAAAGAAAAAAGGTGGTTTATGGAAGATGAACAGTGAATTTACCATTGCCGTGCACAGCTTAGTGTTCCTAGCAAATTTACCAGATCACCGAGCAAGCAGTGAATCGATTGCTTATAACATCTGTACCAATCCTGCACGGGTTCGGAAAATAATGAGTACACTCAGAAAAAACAACTTGGTTCGGACAAAAGAAGGGCTAGGCGGCGGTTATACTTTAGGCTGCAGCCCTGCTGAAATAAGTCTTGGGTTGATTTACCGGGTTATATCGACAGGAACGCTGAAGCCTCACTGGTGCAGCGGCGACCCTGACGCTGACTGTATTGTCAAATCAAACATTCAAACAGTGATGGACGACATTTTTACAGAGAGTGAGCAAAGCGTAATCAGGCATTTAGATCAAATTACGATCGAAGACGTGCTGAAAAAAGTTAGAACTGCTCACTAAAAAGCACCTTGCATGAGCAAGGTGCTTTTGTTATGACTCTTTGGAAGCGGCTGTTTCAGTCGTTGCTGCTTTTAAGCCGTCATTTACTTTTCTTCCATTCTCTAAATACTCTGTTTTGAAGCCGCTTTTTAAAGCCCATGTGTAGAAGAGAAGAGAAACAATAACAATAATTCCCATATCCCATCCATATTTAATGACATTAAGGCCCCCAAACTTTTCGCTTCCAAGCCATGAAATAGTCATCATACAAAGTAAGTATACAACCATCCACACGCCGCCTTTGAAGTTCTGGCGGAATCCCTTCCATTTAGCCTTTGCTTGATAATAAAAATAAATAGGCAGGCCGATTAAAATAATAAACAAAACTTGTCCAGTTAGCGGCCAGCGCGCCCAATATAGCGTTAATGAAGCAAAAATAAAGCCGAGCGGCGCAATAATGCTTAAGCCTTTTAAACGAAGGGGACGATATAAATCGCTTCCAGTTCGTCTTAGCGTCATAACCGTAACAGGACCTGTAATGTAAGAAATAAGCGTAGCGACTGAAATAATTTCAGCAAGCACGCCCCAGCCCCGAAATAAAAACAAAAAGATAAGAGAAACAGCTAAGTTAAAAAACATGGCTTGACGCGGAACACCATAAATGGGATGAAGGCGTCCTAGAACACTTGGCAAATATTTATTTTGTTCCATACCATAAATCATTCGAGCAGTAGTAGCTGTATACGTAATACCCGTTCCAGATGGTGAAACAAACGCATCTGCATACAGAACAATGACAAGCCAGTTGATGTTAAGCGCAATGGCTAAATCTGCAAATGGAGAGTTGAAATTTAAATGACTCCATCCCTGCGCAATATCAGAAGGATTTACCGCACCGATAAAAGCAATTTGAAGAAGCAAATAAATGACTGTAGCCACTAAAATTGAGCCTACAACCGCAATCGGAATAGCTCTTCCAGGATTCTTTGCTTCTCCAGCCATATTAATGGGGCTTTGAAAGCCGTTAAAAGCGAATACAATTCCAGACGTAGCAACAGCTGTTAGCACACTAGCCCAGCCGTTTGGTGCGATGCTGCTTCCAGAAGTGAAGTTCTCACCGTGAAAGCCTACAAATAAAAGTGCTCCAATTGTAAGTCCCGGTATAACAATTTTAAAAATAGTGATTAACGAGTTGGCCTTAGAAAATAGTCCAACTGTCCAATAATTCAGTAAAAAGTAAATAATCAATAGCACAGTAGCGATAGCTAATCCTTCGCCAGTTAACGTTCCTTTTTCTACGAGGTGGCTTGTCCACTGTGCCCACTTCCAAGGCCACGAACTCATATACTGTACAGAAGCTACTGCTTCCACTGGAATAACGGATACAATCGCAATCCAGTTTGCCCAAGCAGCGATAAAACCAATAAACGAACCGTGTGAGTACTGCGTATACTTGACCATCCCGCCGGCTTCGGGAAACATGGATCCTAATTCACTGTAAGAAAGTGCAATAAATAAAATAACGACCATTCCAATGACCCATGATAAAATAGCAGCCGGCCCTGCAATTTGAGCTGCTCGCCAAGCTCCGAATAACCAGCCGGACCCAATAATTGATCCAAGTCCCGTCATGGTTAACGCGAATGTTCCCATTCTTCGATGTAAATTGTTCATCTGACTAACACCTTTCATGTAAAATAAGTCTTTCATTTAAACATTGTTGCTTTATTATTATTATTCTGAAATCTTTGGTTGTCAACTTTTGTCGTTACATGCAGTTCTTAATACCTATTGATTTCCAGTTATGCAGGACAGCTATCCTCAACCTTTCTGTCACGGTAATTAAAGCGCTTTACTTTCTTTTTCATCCTACAGGAAACCCTACAGAAATAGATAAAAACCGACAAAAAGTTATTAAGTTCATACCTTATGCACTAGCAATATGAAAAAAATAGGGGATAAGTGGTAGTTGTATTCCCTAAAAATGTGAAGAAAAACGCGCTTCATAATAAAGCCCCTTTTGAATAGAGGAATACATACCTTCAAAAGGGGGGAGAGTTGGACCTTTATCTTTCTTGATGTTTATACTCAAGCAGTTTTACAACGTTTTCTACATCATTTTCAGCAGAAAGTTCGTTAATATTCACTTTATAAATAAGCGTATCCGTTGCAAAAAATTCATCTTCTCCTTCAGGCTTTACTTTTAAGTTTAAGATTTTTACCCGCACAATATGAGTGAACTTACCGCCTTTACCGGGCTGTATTTCACCCATTTGTATCCCGATATCATCTTTTTTAATCGGGCGAACTTTTACTTTTTTATGCTGTTTAGCGTAAACCTTCTCATAATGAGAAGTAATATCTTGATGTACCCAAGGTTCAAGAGATTGATAAATAAAATCTTTTACTACAGGCTGACTTACGTGTGATTCTATATTTTCTTCTGGTATATTTTCTTCTGCGGAAATGGAAAGCGTAAAACAAAAAAAGACAAATGCTGCTAAAAATAAAAATTTTCCCACGAAAAAACCCACCTTACCTGTTCGTTTATGTAGCCGATTTTCTAGATCTGCCTCTTTATCTTTTGAACAAAGGCAGGAAGGTATGCACAATTTTTTTGTGGAATTTACCTTATTTAAAATCAATTTAGTTTAAATAAAATATGTTCTAAATAATTGATTGAAAATTCAAATGCGGTTTACGTACAAAAATAGCCAAGTGCGCCTTTACATAGGGATACTTGGCTATTTTCATGAACATTTTATGCTGCTGTTTTCTTATTGCCTTTGAAAATAAAATAAAGAGCTAATAACATAAATGCTACACCAATCCAGCGGGATAGATCAAAGGGTACTTCCTTGCTTCCAAACCAGCCGAAATGGTCGATAATCATACTTGCAAATAACTGACCGATAACAGTTGAGATATTAGCTGCTGTTACACCAATTTTAGGTACAGCTAAAACCGTTAGAAATAAATAAGATGCTCCGAATAAAGCGCAGGTAAGCTGCCATTTAGGGACATCGAAAACCGAGAGAATGTTTCCTTGACCAAAGAATACAACGACAATTGTTAAAATCATGGCACCTGTCGCAAAAGTTAAAAAAGCTGTTTCAAACGTACCTGTTTTTTTACTTAGTGTGCCGTTAATAGAAGACTGAGCGCTTAGCGTTAATCCTCCTATTAAGGTAAGTATCACCATCAATAAACTCATCGTAAAATCCTCCTAGAAAATAAGTACAAGCGCAATTCCCATACATACAATAGCCATTACGCGTTCTTTGTTAATTTTAATTTTGCTGCTGCCAAGCCAACCAAAATGCTCAATGATCATGCTTGTAATCATTTGGCCCACAATAACAGCAACCATTGAAACGCCAATTCCGATAAAGGGGATACTAATCACTAGAATTGTTAAATAAACCGTACCTAATAAACCGCCGGTTAAATTCCACTTAGGTGCTTTTAAGACGTAAGGTAAATCTCCTTTTCCAGCAAATAAAGTGGTCAGACCTAAAATGAGCGTTCCCATGATAAAAATATAATAACTGCTTTCAAGTTTCCCCACTGTTTTTCCAAGTTCTCCGGCAATAGCGCCTTCCATACTTAAAGCAGCGCCGCCTAGAACCGCAACCAAATAAACCAACAACTTCACATTTATCACTCCAATATTTCTTTATATTTGTATATCTAGAAAAATAGATATAATAAGTGAAAAAAACTCGTTAAAGTTTTTTTCGTAAGAATGAAGAAAGCTCTTGAAGCGTTTCTTCATTTCGGCGATAGTATGTCCATTGACCGTGCCGAATTGACTCTAACAAACCTGCTTTTTGCATCATGGAAAGATAACTGGACACTGTGGATTGAGACAGCTGAGCTTTTTCCTGAATATCTCCCACGCAAACACCGCCTCTGCTGCTGACCTCCTTAGGCAAATGTGCTTGTTTGTCTTTAAAATGCTTTTCAGGTTCTTTTAACCACTCCAATATATTTAATCGAGTTTCATTAGATAATGCTTTAAAGATATCAATAGGTTTCATACTTATTATTTTATTCGTAACAGCTCAGATGTCAAATGTTCAAGTTTGCATTTTATAGTCGAATAACAAGCGATGGGTTGAATTATAACAGCTGTGCAAGAAAAGTCAACTTATAATAGAGGATAAAGAAGAACGGTTTACCCAGTCATCTTTCTATATTATATGACCAAGAAGTATCTTATTCTTTTGAGTAGAAAAGGTGACATATTCCTTATTTTTCAAGGGGTAGTTTAGTAAAATAGAAAAAAGTGAATAACAAAAGAAGCTAGTCTATTTACTCAGGGGGAGGGCTGCATATGCAAGGGAAAACAAAACAAGTGCGCTTTAGTAATATGGTAGCGTATGGATTTGGGGATTTGTTTGGCGGAGGATCCTTTTTTATCATCGGCACATTATTTATGGTTTTTTTAACGGATGTAGTCGGGCTTTCTCCTGTAGAAGCAGGAACGATTGTAGCTCTTGGAAAAGTGTGGGATGCTTTGTTAGATCCAGCCATTGGGTACATATCTGATCATCTTCAGACGAAAAAAGGACGAAGAAGAGTCTTTTTTCTTTTTGGAATCATTCCAGTTGCCATCACGTTCAGTATGCTGTGGATTCCTATTGAAGGCTCGCATATGTTCAAATACACCTATTTTATCTTAGCCTATCTTTTATTTAACACGGCGTTTGGTATGGTCATGGTTCCTTACAATACGCTAGCAGCAGAGATGACAACAGATTATAGCATTCGTTCGAAAATGACGGGAATACGCATGGTCTTTTCACAAGGCGCTTCATTTTTAGGCGCTTTCTTCCCAAAACGAATCATTGATGCGTTTCCAGGTGGACAAGGGTATTTAATCATGGGCATTATCTTTGGTCTTCTTTTTGCTCTTCCATGGATTTTTGTCTATAAAGGAACATGGGATAGCGGAGAAGTAGTGAAACGAAAAAAGCAAAACGGATTTTGGTTAGAATTTAAGCAGCTTTTTATCAGTTTTGGAAGTGCATTTAAAAACAAGTCGTTTAACGTGTATCTTGCCATGTACTTAGCATCTTACATTGCAATGGATGTATTTAATGCTCTTTTCTTTTATTTTATTGCCTATTACATGCTGCGCGAAGCTATTTATGCAGACACCCTAAGCTTTGTCCAAATTACACAGGTGCTATTTATTCCTCTTGTTACGTACATAGCCATTAAGTTAGGAAATAAATTAACCTATAACTTCAGCATGATCATATGGGGAACGGGCATTATTTTATTCAGTTTCCTAACAACAGATAGCTCTTTAGTTCTTATTTATCTAGCAGCATTTTTCTTAGGAAGCGGTCATTCAGGAGCGATTATGATTCCATGGAATGTACTGCCGTTCGTATCAGATGTAGATGAAATGATTACGACAAAAAGAAGAGAAGGCGTGTATGCAGGGCTGATGTCGTTTATTCGAAAATCTTCTCAGGCGCTTGCGATTTTTCTTGTTGGTGTTGCCTTAAAAAATATTGGCTATGTACCAAACGCCGAGCAGTCAGCGTCTACGCTAGCGGGCTTGCAAAAGCTGTTCATGATTGTACCTGCTATTTTGATTCTCGCTGGAATTATCGCAACCACATGGTTTAAAATAAGTCCCGAAAATCACAAAATCTTATTAACTGAAATTCAAAGAAGAAAAAAGGGAGGCCGAGCGAAAGACGTTACTCCTGAAGCGAAAGCGGTTTGTGAAAGTTTAACGGGTTATAAATACGAACAGCTTTGGAAAGACGTAACCATTTCAAAAGAAATTCGAGATAAAACGGTTGTTTAACCTATAGCTTCGCGAAAATGCGCAAAATTTTTAGCGCAAACATCCGCTAATTATATCCAATAAGAAACTTCCTCTGACGTATTGCCTTTTGACAAGAAAAGAAATTCTCCTGTCTATCGACTCATTTTTCAGGTGAATTTTAGAAAGGAAGAATTTCTTGCCATTAAAGATGTGCAATTTGGCACGTCTTGATAGGGTGGATTGTACAACTTATAATAAAACTATAAACTAGCCATAGGCGCTTTCAATGCGCAGGTATAAATTAGAAAGAAGGAAGGTACAGTTTATGCCAATTCGATATGTTTGTCCACAATGCCAAGGAGCCGGTAAGAAATTTGGATTTATAAAGTGCAAAGTGTGCAACGGCGAAGGAAACATTATCATGTCTTCGAATGAGCCAGATCCAACTAAAAATAAAAAATTAAAATCATCTTCTAAACAAGATAAAGCAATGTAAGGTATTGCTAGTAAAGGTATGTATAAACCCCGCTTTTCTACAAAAAAGCGGGGTTTTCTTCTACACAGACGAACGCTTTTCTTATGATACAATAAAATGAAAGTCGCTAAAATAAGGGGTAGGGAACCGAAAGAAGAGGGAGATAGATGGAATACACCGCAAAACAATTTACGCCGCAGTTAGAACAACATATACATACGGTTGAAAGATCTATGCAAGAACTTCTCAAATCAATATATGCACAATATAAAGAAGCTTTTGAAAAAAAGGGGATGGAGCTTTCTGTAGAAGTGATCCGTGAAGGGGAAAATCCTTTTCAGCCTGGTTACCACGCCACCATTCAAGTGGGTATTTTGGAAAAAGGTGAGTTTTTAGACGGTCTTTTTATTCCTATCTGGCACTGTGTACGCACGTTTTGGGGCATCCGTTCTTCGAGGAAGCTCCCAGGCAGCAAGATAACCGGCGAGCTGCTGGAAGAAACAGAAGAGGAAATAACAAAAGAAGTAGTAGGGTATTTAGAAATGCAGCTAGAAGATTAGAAGCACCCTGCTTCTAATCTTCTTTAAATTGAAGAAGGTGCAGTTTCTTTTTCAATTTGTCTTTTAGCACGAATAAAAGCCGTCAGCTGCTGAATTTCTTCTTGAGATAGTTCCGCACCGTCGACTGTAATCGTATGAGGTTGAGGCGATGTTAATTCGATGGATGCATCTGAAAGAGAGTGAGGTTCCTTTTCCTTACCTAGCAAGTAGTCTGTTGATGTATCAAATAGTTCTGCGATTGTAACGAGTGCTTCAAGAGAAGGACGACGATAGCCAGATTCGTATCCTGCGTAAGTGCTTTTAGCAATTTCAAGCTGGTCAGCTGTATATTGAAGAGACCATTTTTTTTCTTTCCTGAGTTGAGCTAATCTGCTTAACATTCATGACGCTCCTTTGTAGGTATAGTATGTAAAAAAACCGAGGCATTCAGCTCGCGCGCAGATCTTTGTAATCAAACCGTGAGCTAATTTACATTTTTATTCATTATATCATTGCTGCAGAAAAAAGTGTACGCGAAACGAATAATTTTTCTCTTGATTTATTGATTTTTGGTTACTATAATTACAGGTGAAGTACGCGAAATGAATATAATTTATTTGATAGATTGTCAGGTTTTTTTACAAAAATTAAGCAAAGGGGATGTCGGTTTTGAAAAAACTATTATTGTTATCAACTGGTGGAACGGTCGCTTCACTTGAAGGTGAAAATGGACTTGTTCCTGGAATGGAGCCAGATCAATTACTAAGCTACATACCTGATTTAAATGAACACTGTCAAATTGACAGCAAATCTCTTATGAATCTTGATAGTACAAATATGCAGCCAGAATGTTGGATAGAGATGGCAAAAGCGATTGAAGAGCATTATAATGAATACGATGGTTTTGTTATCACCCATGGAACTGATACAATGGCCTACACATCGGCAGCTCTTTCTTACATGCTTCAGCATTCTAAAAAACCAATTGCGATTACAGGATCTCAAATTCCTATTTCATTTAGTAAAACGGACGCGAAGCGCAATATTGCAGATGCGATTCGCTTTGCTTGTGAAGAAACAGGCGGAGTCTATGTAGTCTTTGACGGTCGTGTGATTCAAGGCACAAGAGCAATCAAGCTTCGTACAAAAAGCTATGATGCATTTGAAAGCATTAATTATCCATACGTGGCGTCTATCCATGATAATGCGGTGGAATATACAAAACCCGTTCGCTCTAGTAAAGAAGAGCTGACGGTTAATACATCTCTTTGTACGGATGTAGCGGTTGTTAAACTGTTTCCCGGCATTAAACCCGAATTTTTCGATGGATTAAAGGATGTATATCAAGGCGTTGTTGTTGAAAGCTATGGAAGTGGAGGTATTCCATTTCAAGTTCGCAACATTTTAGCCAAGCTTGTTGAGTTAACACACCACGGTGTATCCGTTGTCATTACGACTCAATGTCTTGAAGAAGGAGAAGACATGGGCATTTATGAAGTAGGCCGAATGATTAATCATGATAGCGTCGTTCGCTCAAAAAACATGAACACAGAAGCCATTGTTCCCAAATTAATGTGGGTGCTCGGACAAACCAAAGACCCTCACCAAGTTAAAAAGATGATGGAAACGTCGATTGCAGAAGATATTAATTAAAAAAGAAAGCAGGTACAGCTATGAAACAAGAAACAGCAGGATATCGTACAGAAGCTGATTTTCTAGGAGAAAAACAAATCCCAGCAGACGTATACTACGGTGTACAAACCGCACGTGCCGTAGAAAATTTCCCGATTACGGGTTATAAAGTACATGAAGAAATGATTAAAGCGCTTGCTATTGTAAAAAAAGCGGCAGCGCTTGCAAATATGGATACAAAGCGCTTGTATGAGGGTATTGGAAATGCGATTGTGCAAGCAGCTGATGAAATCTTAGCAGGTCAGTGGCATGAATACTTTATTGTGGACCCTATCCAAGGTGGAGCAGGAACGTCAATGAATATGAATGCTAATGAAGTTATTGCAAACCGTGCCCTTGAAATTATGGGAGACAATAAAGGCCAATACGGTAAATTAAGTCCGAACAGCCATGTGAATATGTCTCAGTCAACAAATGATGTATTTCCAACGGCTATTCATATTTCAACGCTGAACTTATTAAATAAACTTCTTGTTACAATGAATGATATGCACGATGTGTTTAAACGAAAAGCACAAGAATTTGATCATGTAATTAAAATGGGCCGTACGCACCTTCAAGACGCTGTACCCGTTCGTCTTGGTCAAGAGTTTGAAGCATACAGCCGCGTGTTGGCGCGCGACATTAAGCGTATCAGCGCAACGCGTGACCATTTGCATGAAGTAAATATGGGAGCGACAGCTGTTGGAACAGGCTTAAACGCAGATCCTCGCTATATTGAAAATGTAGTCAAGCACTTAGCCGATATCAGCGGTCTGCCTCTTGTGCATGCAGAGCATTTAGTGGACGCTACTCAAAATACAGATGCTTATACAGAAGTATCTGCAGCGCTTAAAATCTGTATGACGAATATGTCTAAAATCGCAAATGACCTGCGTTTAATGGCATCTGGACCTCGTGCAGGTCTAGGAGAAATCAGCCTTCCTGCTCGTCAGCCTGGTTCTTCAATCATGCCAGGAAAAGTAAACCCGGTTATGGCTGAATTAATCAATCAAATTGCGTTTCAAGTAATGGGAAATGACCAAACGATCTCTCTTGCTTCAGAAGCAGGTCAGATGGAGCTTAACGTCATGGAACCTGTGCTTGTATTTAACTTGCTTCAATCAATCAGCATTATGAATAACGGTTTCAGAAGCTTTACAGACCACTGTTTAGCAGGAATTGAAGCAAACGAAACGCGCATGAAAGAATATGTAGAAAAAAGTGTAGGAATTATTACAGCTGTTAACCCTCACTTAGGCTATGAAGTCGTATCGCGTATTGCACGTGAAGCGATTTTAACAGGAAAACCAATTCGTGAGCTTTGCCTTCAATACGATGTGTTAACAGAAGAGGAATTAGATCTCATTTTAAATCCATTCGAAATGACAAATCCTGGTATTGCAGGAAGTTCATTGTTTGATCGTCAGTAAAAAGAACGGCTTCCATAAGGAAGCCGTTTTTTTATAAAGACATTTGCTGAATGACTGAGCGCATTCAACATACAAAAATAAACGCCTCTATTCGCGCTGTTCATGTCATAGAAGATGTCGAATCGTAACGAAAAACTGGATCCTTTCGGGGATTCAGTTTTTTTGAGGAAATGAAGCAGGGATTTAGATGAAGAAAGGAGAATGCAAAAAGAGATTTAAAAACGAGCAGCTGGTAGCATCATTCAACAAGAACATCTCATTTCAATTACACAAAGAAAGGTAGATGTAAATGAAAAAAGTATGGTCTGGATTAGTTGTTCTCATTGCTATTTGTTGGGTGGTAACAGGATGTCAGCAAAGCAGTGCTTCAAGCGGCACTGTTGAACAAAAGCTCGTAATCGAAAAATACATAGCCGATAATCAATATGGCCATGCGGTTAAAATGAAAGACCAAAATCAAGTGCAGAAAGTGGAGCAGTGGTTAAAAGATGTACCATGGAGAGAAGAAAAAGCTGAAATGATTCGAAAACCTAACTACATTCTCCACTTTGAACCGGTGGAAACAAAAAAGGATATAAAGGTACAATCTTATCGGATGTGGGTCAACTTAGAAAACGAAACCGTTGAATTAGCTACAGATACACACTACGCACAGTTAAAGGGCAAACAAGCAAGATCATTTATTGAATTAGTAGAACCGAAATAGAAAGCAGCTATACAACAATGTCCAATGAAAGCTAAAACTGCACTTGTTCATATTGAAGCTATCTTCACCGATATGCTTGATGATCTCGAAGGTCCAAAGCTGCTCATTACTAACGCGCTTGATATGAGGGTATAGAAGTATTAAATGTGAGAGGTGACAAGCAGCAATTTTTAAATGTAGCAACAAAGAATTACACTTACAGGTAGGTCCATTGTTAAAATATTTTACTACAAGAAGTAAGGAAAAAAGAGAAATCAAAACGCTGATTTCTCTTTTTTATTCAGGCATGTCGATGATTGTTATTTCCGCGCATTTTGCGTAAAACAAAACTCACAATTAAGACTAAAATAACAGCACCAATAATAGCAGGGACAATTGCGAATCCGCCGATCTCTGGACCGAAATCTCCAAAAATTAGAGAGCCTAACCATGCTCCAATGAACCCAGCGATGATGTTTCCGATAATTCCACCTGGAACATCTCGTCCCGTTAACACACCAGCAAGCCAGCCGATAAGTCCTCCAACAATAAGCGTCCAAATAAATGACATATACCTAACCTCCTTTTTATAGGGAATTCCTTTTCATTCTTTCCTAAAACACACCCTGTCATGCGACATGCTTGCTGCAAACCCTTTTACATTTTTTCATTTATTTATCATATATGCTAAGATAGCCCAACATTAAATTGAAGAGTTATGTATGAGAATTCACTGTGAAAGTAACGATAAAACGAAGGAGAGAAGTTCAGCTTATGTACGGTTTAAATTCAATTTAGCTCATTCTATTCGTAAAAAGGGACATCCGGTTCACTTTTTAAAGCTTTTTCCCCTAGTTTTACTTTTTTTAACGGTATTTGTGATATCATTTTAAATAAACAAATTCTTAACGGGAGAACAATATGGAGTCATTATTATTAGATAAAAAGCTTAAACACATTACGAATTTAATTCTAGAAAAAAAAGAAGAGTTCTCGAAACAAAAACAATATGAAGAAAAAAATATTCAACAACAGTTAGAACCGTGGCGCGTTCATTTAATTCAAATATATGCTGATTCTGTCTCAACAAATGATACAAAAAACTTTGAAGTGCTTGAGGAGTGGGGAAGAGAAGTAGCCAATTTACTCGTTGTCCTTCAGCTTCCTTTGGATGTAGCATTAGAAGAAATCAGCTATTGCCGAAATCTTATCGGGGAAATTATTAAAGAAGAGGCAAAAGCCGAAACGTTTACGTTTGATGCCTTCTATCAAGTTATTTCTCGTTTCAACGTAGTAGTAGATAAGGCCGTACACTGGGTTAGTAAATCATATATGACCGACTTTGCAAACAAAATCCAATCGGCTCGCTATGCAATTGATGAACTTTCAATTCCTGTGGTACGCATTACGAAAGAAATTGGTGTGATTCCTCTTGTTGGCGATTTAGATACAAACCGTGCTCAAATTCTAATGGAAAATGCGCTTCAACACGGCAGCGACTACAAGCTAAATTGGTTAATTATTGATTTATACGCGGTTCCAATTATTGATACGATGGTAGCGGACCAAATTTTTAAAGTAATCGGTGCTTTAAGATTATTAGGAATTCAAGTGGTTTTAAGCGGGATTCGTGCTGAAATTGCTCAGACGATGGTGAACTTAGGGTTAGATTTGGCTGACATTACGACTTTCAGTAGCCTTCACCAAGCAGTGGAATACGTTAATCAAGCGGACTAATACAACACAAAAGCCCATGAGTATGTAACCATATCATGGGCTTTTATTGGTAAAAGAAAATTTGAAGCTTATTCAATAAAGCATCTAATGATTGACTAACTTGAAGTGTGTTAGGACTTGTCATTCCTTCACGGACAGCCGTTTGAATCATTAACGTTCGTGTCTGTTCGATTTCTTCTATTAGTATTTGGTACATGGATTTGTCTTTTGAGTGGGTTGAAAGCAGCATGTTAATTCCTCTTTTTTCTATAATGATTATGGTTAAATTAACATTAATAGGTTTATTTTTCAATATTATGAAATTAAAAATAGTAAATTTTAAGAATTTTTCATATAAAAAAGAACCTCTTTTTCAACAGAGGTTCTTTTTCTAATATAATAATTTATTAGGCATGTTTATGACTGCCACGCATTTTTCTCATAATGAAACTTACGATTAACACTAAGATGATTGATCCGATAATAGCAGGAATAATAGCAAATCCACCTACAACTGGTCCGAAGCTTCCAAAGATAGCTGAACCTAACCAAGAACCGATAAAACCGGCAATAATGTTACCAATAATACCTCCCGGAACGTCTCTTCCCGTAATTAATCCGGCAAGCCACCCAATAATACCACCTACAATAAGTGCCCATAAAAATGACATAAATATCATCCTCCTTTTTAATGATGTATTGCTTATATAGGTTAATACCCCACTTAAAAGAAAACTATTCATAGAATAGCAAAAAAAATAAAAAAAACTTGTAAAAGGATTTAAGAACTGCGATAGAGTCATAGAAAATAGACTAACTAGTATATAATAGAAAACGGAACATAGTTTAGAAAAGAAAGGAGACATGAAGTGAAAATGAAAAATCAAAGCGAGGTAGTAGAACAGCACTTGATTCAGCATTGGATGTATTTTCAGCATACGAAGAAATCTGTGAAGGTGGATACATCAGAAATTAAATGGATTTCTGCATCTCCTTACAATCGAGGCATATATGCAGGAACCCGCCATATTGAGCCTGCGTTGGGAATATGCCCTCGGCAAGGGGAGGAACCTCTATGGATTGTTGGTCCATCTTCATATGATAACCTTGGGCCAGTTCTCCATAAAAACGGATTTGTTCCTTCTGAAAAATGGATCGGAATGATTCAGCACATTCAAGAAAAAGAATACATACATACAGGAGTAGAAGGGTTTCAATGTAAGCGAGTGCGCACAGAAGCTGAACTGAAAGAATGGATAACGGTATACATAGACGGCTATCAAAAACCAAAAGAATATCAAGCTGACTTTCTTGAAAGGTTTAGGGAGCTTATGCAGCACGGTGACCAATATCAGTTATATCTGGGCCTTTATCACAACCAGCCAGCTGTAGCCGGGTCTCTCTTTTTTTATGACGGTACAGCGGGTTTGTATTGCATCACTACAGCTAGACATATGAGGAGAAAAGGCCTGGCCACCGCATATTTGAAGGAAGTTCTTACTGAAGCAAAAAAACAGGCGGATACGTGTATTTTGCATGCGACAAGTGCAGGAAAGCCAGCCTATGAAAAAATTGGTTTTACAGCGGTTAACGAATTTGATGTATACAGATGGAGAAATAGAGATGGAACATAATGTGCTGAGGTTTGTGAGAAAAGAGACAAATTTCGACAAATTTTTAAAAAAGTGTAGCTTCCACTTCGTTTTTGGTGTATCCTAGGAAAAAGCAGCAGCATGAGCTAGTGTTGTACATAGAACACAGATAAAAGGAGTCATTATGAAACATTTTTTTAAAACGAGCACGTTTTGGATAGGTTTGGTTGTCGGAATCGCGCTCACATTTGGGGGATATTTTACTGTTACTAGTATTTATGATTATTATTTAGGACGAGAACAGCTGAAAGTATTGACTGCCTCTCAGAAAAACCTTCAAACTGCTTTTAAAGAGTATAATCAGCTGATGGCCGAAAAAAAAACCAAAAAGCAATTTATCAATGAACTCGATGATATTTCAAATACTATAAACTATGAATATAATGAATTAGCTTCCCTTGACCCTACGATGAAAACGATGTATAAGCATACGGGCGTCATCGATGATATGGAACTGATGATTGATAATATCGATAGCATCTATGAATTAACGATGAATGATCACAAAAACGCAACAAAACCGCTTCAAACCTACGTATCTGATTTAATGGAATATGTAGAAAAAGATATGAAAAAAGAAATCAGCATGCTAAGTAAATAGAACAAAACAGCTGTCTAAACAAATAGGCAGCTGTTTTTTTGTTGATTATAAAAGGAATCTTTTGGTTGCAGGCGAAAGAGTATACTATGCACCCACTCACTTACGTGCACCACGTTTACAAAAAAGGGAGGACATAGTATGAAGAAAGTGGTGATTATCCTATTTAGTTTGTTTTTATTAGCGGCATGTCAGGTTCCTACAGCTGAAACGCTTGAAGATTCTTATCCACCCGCTATAAAAATAATAGCGGAAGGCAAAGAAGCCATCATCAAGCCTTTATTCTTCTGCTGGACCGAATGTGAAGCTGATTTTGGCGAACGAAAAAATTTTAGACAAATTGTTATGAAAGATAGTATTCCCGTCTCTCAAGGTGGGCAAGTGTCCATTAAAATAGATGGTAAAGAACCTAATGCCCTTTATTACAAACAAATTCGTAATCAGTCTATTTATGAAAACATCGTAGAAAAAAAGGACATAAAAAAAACATCTGCTATTACAGTAGATTCTGCCTCTCACAGTGACAGTGATCGGTATATACTCGTAGCAGACTGGAAAGATAACAACGGGAAAAAGTTAATCGGGCGTGTCTACTATACCCCAGTAAAATTTGAAACACCATAGATATGGCTCTCTATGCTGTAATAGAGAGCCATATGCTTAACCAATAGAATTAAGAGCTTGTGCAAGAGAAGAAGTAGTTTTAACATGTTCAAATGAAAGTCCTAAACGAATGGCAGTTTGAGAAATTTCCGGTCGAATTCCAGATAAAATGGTTTGCACACCAATTAAACGGAGAGCTTTTACCAAATTAAAAATCTCTTGTGCCATCATCGTATCAATCGTAGCTACACCGAGCAGGTCAATACATAAATGTTCAACGTCTTTTTCCGAGCATTGCTGAAGCGTGTTTTCTAAAATAAACTGACTTTTAACCGTTCCAATATCTCCCACAAGAGGCAGAAGGGCAACTTTGTTTTGAAGCATGATCACAGGAGAACTTAATTCATTAATTAACTCTTTCTGAGCGTTCAGCTGTTCTTGCGTATTTTTATGATATTCTTGAATAAAGATATAAATAGATAGATCAAACGCTTTAACAATAATGTCATACCACATAAATATCTTATCCACGCTTACCTCTTCTGAATGCAAAGAGATAAACTTCTTTAAGTAATTAACAACAATTTTTTGTGAATTAAAATATTCTCGAATAACAAAGTGAAGAGGCGTACTTAAATGCTTTGGGTCACGTGCAAGTTCGACCGACCACTGCTGGAAATCGGAAAAAAAGTATTCCTCATCTTTTATAAATACGTCAAATAAATGCTGAAAATAATCTTGATTTTGCTGCTTCAGTTCTTTCACAATTACTGGATTTTTACTCGAATACACGGAGAACTCGTTTTCATCGTCGAGCTGATTGTACCAGTCTTCGGTTAATTGAAGAGAATGTTCTTTAAAAAAATGATATAAGTCCTGATTTTTATGCATGAAGACTCTCCTTATATATGTATAGTCTAATTGATTTATAAATAAAGGCATAAAAGCATCCCCTGATCTAGAGTGAGGATGCTTATAAATAAATCCATTATGAAGCGCATTTATTTTCCTATACGCCTTGTTTTCCCTAACTGTATACTCTCAAACCCAATTTATTAAAAAATAAACATTTTTTAACTACCATATTCATGCATTTTACCTATTTTTCATAAAGAACCACTTCTTGTGCTTATAGCTTTAGCTTCCGTAAGGCGTCTTTAATGCTTTGGTAGACTAAAATAAAGGACATATCATCTTCTATAGTGCTCATATGTATGGCCATGTTAGGGGAAATTCCTGTTAAAACGAGCTGAGTTCCCATTAGCTTCAGCCAATTGTAAATATTAAGAATATCACGGCCGAATGAATCATTAAATTGCGCTAACCCCGAGACGTCTAGGATTAAATAACGATCTTTGCTGCTTGTGTTACGCGAGGTGAAGCTATTAAATAGCATTTCTATACGACGTTCGTTTAACGTTCCGATTAATGGAAGAACAGAGATTCCTTCCTCTATTGGCACGATAGGGGTGGATAGCCTTTCAACTTCTTCCAAAGCTTGCTGAAGATGTTCCTGGGCTGTAATTTCTATCGTTACGTCTTTTTGAACACCAATAAAGTAGTATTTATCTTCTTCTTCTATATATGTCGGGTCAATTGTTAGCTGATTATGAAAGAAAGAGCCGTCTTTTCGATAATTAACAAGTGTAACAGAGACTGACTGATTGCGGCTGATAGCGCTGCGAATTTCATCAACGTGGTGCGGATTTGTAAGAGGGCCTTGTAGAAAACGGCAATTTTCCCCTAATACTTCTTCTTCCTTATAGCCGGTCATAAGGGAAAACCCTTGGTTGAGGTAAATAATTGGATTATCAGGTAAAGAAGGATCCGTCACGATAATACCAGATTGTGAACTATGAAGGGCTTTATTTAAAATGGACCATTTTGAATCTTGAGCTTCAGGTGTAGTCAATGCATTCCCTCATTCCTTGGAATTTTTATAAAAATATTGTGACATAAACATGTCAAAAAAACAATTTTCGACGCGTTTGTTCCTAGAGAAAGAATGAAGATAAGGAAAAATATGTTATAATAGTTTCAGGGGCAAAGGGAGTGTGAACAAATGTGATAACCATCAATTTATTTAATGTTAGTTTCTTTGTGATGGCGCTAGCAGGCTTTATTCTCATTTTTTGTTTGCGTATAAAGTTCAAGCGGCCACTGTCATTATTTAAATGGTCTTTTTTATTCGGAACAGTGCTGCTGTCGCTAAGCTTATACTTGTTTATGGCGACCAGCCAATATATTCATTTGATATGCAATACAATCGGCTCAGTTATGACAGCGCTCTATCTTATCAGTATTATGATTGGAGCAGAAGAATCATAAATACATATGTTTAAAAGTCTATTAAAAGTGGAAAAAAGGAAAGATGCATAAAAGAGAAAGAGACGCACTTACATTCTCTTAGCCGACGAAATGATAACAACTTGAAAAACACTTCGGTACAAGATGCCGAGGTGTTTTTCATAAATAAAAGGAAAAGGAGAATATTTAGAGAAATACTAGTCATATTTCATTCAGTGTAGTAGAATGAAAAGTTATTATTCTATTTTTATGTTGTTGCTATTGGCAACATGTGTTAGTCTAAGAGTGGTATACATTTTAGGCGATCTTGAAAAAGAGAGACGAGAAGCTTTTATTCAAGTTTCTTAAAAGCTTTACGTTTACTGAGGTGAAACAATGAAATCTCAAGTACAAAAATTTGTAGGCTATTTATTAGCTGGTGATCAAGACAGCGCCTGGGAAGTTGTGCTAGAAGAAATCCAACAGGGAAAGAACAGCCTAGATATTTATGAAAATTTAATTACAACCGCAATGCGAGTAACTGGAGATATGTGGGAAGAAAATATCATTTCTGTAGCTGATGAGCATGTTGCAACTACGACATGTGATTATGTGCTAACTCGCTATCGCTTTTATAAAAAAATTCAGGGACACGCTTCAGACACCGCTCCAAGGGCACTGCTTCTATGCTTGGAACAAGAACAGCACTTCATTGGTTTAAAGATGGTGGCGTTATTGTTTGAGGAACACGGTTGGAATACTCGCTTTTTAGGGGCCAATCTTCCTCTGGAATACGCTGAGAAAATGGCTATAGAATGGAAGCCTCACATGGTAGGATTATCCGTCAGCATCCCTTATCATATTGAGAGGCTTGCTGAATACACCAAAACTTTGGACAAATTAGAACCAAGACCAACAGTAATGGTAGGAGGGCGCTTAGTTTCTCAAATTGATTTCCGTTCTTACTGTTCTGAGCATACACGCCTAATTCCGGATCTTCACCAACTAAATAACTGGTTAATCAGTTATCACAAAGGAGTGGAAGTTAATGTCGATGCTTGAATATGTTCCAATTCCTTACTTTTTAGTGGATACTGAATTTAATATTTTGGAATGGTCGCAACAATCAGGTCATTTATTTAAGCCTTCAGCTAATTTTTTAGATCTTGTAGACGTATTTAGTCAAGAAAAGGCGAGAAAGTTTTTAAGCTTGCGCCAAAAAGATTCTCGAGAATTGTCTGTAGACGAACCCCATGATGAGCAAACGCTTGTCCAAAGCCGAGGCCAGGCTATTCAGAAAGTAGAGCTTGTGATGCAAACCAATGATTCGCCTTATTCACTGTTTGAATGCTTAATTCAATGGGATAGTGATATAGGTCATTTAGTTTGTATTCGCCAAGATGAACGTATACAAGAGCTAACGAATCTTGTTCAAGACCATCGGAAACGATTAGCAGATACAGATTTTGAACTGCTTGAACAAAAAGAACGTCTTGAAAAATCATTACAAAAAATTAAGCAGTTGTCCGCTTCTTTTATTAAGTTATCCTCTAAAGTAGGACTTATACCTCTTTTTGGAGACTTAGATACAGATCTTGTAGCTGAAAATACGTCCATTTTGCAAAACTTTGCGCATGAAGGAAATTACACCACGCTTCTATTTGACTTTGGGGGACTAGATATATTAACGACCGAAGGAATTCAAGCTTTTGCAGGCTTTATGCAGTCCTTCTATCTCATGGGTATCACATGCTATATTATTGGCATGAAGCCGCACCATACGGCTGCTCTGAAAAATAGAACGTTTGGTGAGCAAATTATTTATATGAATAACCTGAGTGAAATTATTGCTGTGAATAAAAATGTGAGTTAAAAGAGTGGAGGAGAAGAAAGTTATTCTTCTCCTCTTTTTGTATACACTTCTCTTCTTATAATTAAACATCTATTAAAGAATCTTTTTATATTTCAGCTGAAAGAATGGCGTTAAGACGTTGAAGTCCTGTGTCGTTTTTAATTAACGGTATTCAAATGTTTTACGGGGGAATATTTCTACTGGTGCTATCTTTGTGTACAGAGCAGATCCATGTTTCAACTATTATGCCTTGGAACGCAGTATGGTCTATTGTATATTTAATTTTTGTTGGTTCAATTGCTGGACACGGCTTATATTATTGGCTAATCGCCCAAACAAATCCGGTTTTTCCATCTACTTGGTTGTATGTATCTCCTTTAATCGCAGTGTTAATCGGCTATGTAGTCTTAAATGAAGCTATCACGCCTTCTATTATTGGCGGAGGCCTTCTTATTTTAATAGGAGTGTTTATGGCCAATCGTGAAGCTTTGGGAGTACATTTTAAAAAAGGTGTGCTATTCAAAAAGCAGCTGTAAAACAAGTCGCCATTTGCTGACTTGTTTTTAGTTGATCGCAAGACAAAAAAGATTGAAGAAAGATATAAAAGATGACTAAAAGCCTCTTCCTAATGAAAGAAGAGGCTTTTTTGTTAAGAGTTTGCTGACATCGTATGAGACGGCAAAATGATATCTTGGTCTACTAGGAAGGATAAAAGTTCCCGTGTAGCATATGACATATAGCGATCTTTTTTCAAAATGATGCCGAGCTCCCACATTGGGGTAGGTGCGGCAATTGGAATACTTTTAATAAAAGGGTTATTGATCTTTGGAAACACGGACTTTGGTAAAATTGCAATACCTAATTCAGAAGCGACTAGTTCAATAATCAAATCCCATTGCGAACTTTCGTACGCTATTTTTGGATGAAAACCCGCTTGAATGCACTCATGAATAATGCGATCATGAAGAGAAAAATCTTTGCTGAACAGGACAAACGGCTCTTCTCTAAGCTCGCTCAAAGCAACGATTGATTTAGATGCCAGCGGATGCTCATGATGAATGTATAAATTAAACTCTTCTTCAATAAACGGATAGACGTGAAAAAGAGGATTTTGAATAGGCAGCACGATAATGCCAAGGTCTACTTGTTCGTTTTCTACAAGTTCGACAATTCGCTTTGCGCCAAGCTCCACAAGCTCTAATTTTACCTGAGGATGTTTTGATGTAAAGTTTTTTGCAATCATCGGGAAAACAACAGTTCCTACTAAAGGAGGAATTCCTACTTTAATATCTCCTGTAGGAAGATTTCGTAAATCATCTAACAGAGCATGCAGCTCGTGAAGAGTGGATACCAGCTTTTGGCTTTGCCCATACACAATCTGTCCTGCATCGGTTAACGTCAGCTTTCGAGTAGAGCGATCAAAAAGATCTACGCCGAGTTCTTCCTCTAGTTTTTTTACAATTTTACTTAATGCTGGCTGAGACAAATGAATTGCAGCTGCTGCTTTCGTGAAACTTTTTTGATTAACTACTTCCATGAAATGTTGCAGTTCTCGAATATCCATAAATTCTCCTCACTAGTATTCTTAGTTTTCATACTATTTATTCTATTTATCTATTTTACTTATGATTCAAATAAATGTAAACTCTTACATAAGGAAGTGAATAGAGATTCATCTAAAAATAGTACATCAAATTCCTCTAAATACGTTAGAAACCCACATATTTGTAAGCGTTAACAAAAAAGCACCCTCGAAGAAAATCCTAGAAAAATATTTTTTTCTCCTGTAAAACAAAGCCGCGAGCGCAGAAATAACACGTGTTGAAATGTTCATTTTGTATACTGTTCTGACAATTAAGAAAGAGGAATAAAATGGTATAGTGAACCACTAAGGTGAGTCTATTCATTCTACAAACGAGCCGTACATAGAAAAAAGGGCCGGTTTGTTAAAAATAATTGGGGGAGTGGTTGAGATGACATACGTTAAAGGACTAGAAGGAATCGTTGCAGCTGAAACAAAAGTAGGGCACGTTGATGGAGAGAAAGGTCAGCTGATTTATCGCGGATATTGGGCAAAAGATTTGGCGATCAATTATTCTTTTGAAGAAGTTTCTTATTTAATTTGGAACGGCACGCTGCCAAATCATGATGAGTTAAAAGCATTCAAACAAAAAATGGTGACTCATCGTACGCTTCCAGCTAATATTGTTGCGTTAATGGACTGTTTGCCAAAAGATACAGAAGTGATGAGCGCGCTTCGCACATGTATCTCAGCATTAGGAGACCCTTCATACAGCTGGCCTCCGACAAAAGAGCAGGCGCTTGCGATTACAGCGGTAACACCTACCATTATTGCCTATTGGTATCGTAAAATGAATGATTTAGAAGTAGTAGAACCTAACGAGCATTTGGATCATGTAGCAAACTATTTATATATGATTAACGGAGAAATTCCAGATCAAAGTTTGGTTACTGCACTGAACGCCTATTTTGTTTTGACAATTGAGCATGGGATGAACGCCTCAACCTTCTCATCACGCGTTATTTCATCTACCGAATCTGACATGGTTTCAGCTATTTGCGGAGCAATTGGCGCGATGAAAGGTCCGCTTCACGGAGGAGCTCCTTCTGGCGTTATTACCATGTTTGATGAAATTGGAAGTGAAGAGAATATTGAGCCTTGGGTTCGTAAAAAATTAGATAATAAAGAGAAAATCATGGGATTTGGTCATCGCGTTTATCGTACACATGACCCAAGAGCAGAAGCATTAAAAGAAGTATCGAAACAAATCTCAGGAGACAACGGGCTATTTGATTTAATTGTTAAAATTGAAGATAAAACCATTGAATTACTCAATGAATACAAGCCGGGTCGAGGCATTTATACCAATGTAGAATATTTCGCTGCAGCGGTTATGAAAGCGGTTGAGCTTCCGTCTGAACTATTCACCCCAACCTTCACAGCAAGCCGTGTAGTTGGCTGGACAGCTCATGTCGTAGAACAGTCAGAAAATAATCGTATCTACCGACCTCAGTCTGCGTATATAGGTTATACGCCAGTTGAACAAAATCAATAAATAAACTCGCTTTCACATAAAAAACGTCGGTAGATCCGACGTTTTTTTCATATGGTTAAATATATTCTTTTTGAGAATAAAATCGCTTTAATAAATAGAATAATCCGACTGCTAAGCATAAACTTGCTGCAGCTAAGCTAGAGGTAATCATGGCGTGCTCACCTTCGGTAGGGGTATGTGAAAGTTTATAGCTGCTGTAGCATAAGAGAGCTGTGATACATAAACAGCAGGAGCTAATCAATCCATACCGCTTTTTGAAGCCAATAATAGATAGTAATACAATCAAATAAATTCCGCTCACCATCATCATAATTGGAAACTGAGGGTGGAATTTAATTGTATATAACAAATAATCGATGTGAGAATAGTGATGAACCGCCGAGGACTTTGTTAGCCCTCCGGTCAAACTAGCTGATAAAGGTCCTTCAAGCATCGAAGAGCCGTTATACCAAGTAGCGACTGAGGAAAGTAAAAAAACAAAACAACTTGCAAATAGCTGCGTCATGCATTTTATTGACACGTATAGAAAGCTCCTCTCAATAACCATCTTTTGTTAATACAAGTCCGAAAATTATTATAGCAGGTTTTGAAAGTAAAAAAAGTACTATTGGAATGGTTTCATAAAACGTTCATATTTGAAAAGGTTTGTTTTTTAAAAATAAAGGGAAAAAAAGTGAAACGGAAGATATGAATAGAGGAGAGAGAAAGATGAAGGCAGCAGTGATTTTGAATCCAAACGCAGGAAACAAAAAATTAGTAAATGAAATTGACTTTATATGTGATCGGTTAAACACTGCATTTGAGACGGTTACTTTATATAAAACAGAGCAACCTGGAGATGGTGCCGATCTGGTAAGAAAATTGGAAGGCAAAGCGGATGTCATTATTGGAGCAGGAGGAGACGGGACAATTTATGAACTCATTAATGCTCTTGCTCCGCTGCAGCAACGTCCTGTATTTGCTATTTTACCTGGTGGAACGTGCAACGACTTTTCGCGTGCAATTGGAATGAATCAAAATCCTTTAAAAGCGGTGGAGCAAATTATAGAAAAGCAGACCGAGGCAGTGGATGTTGGAAAACATGGCGAAGATTATTTTTTAAACTTTTGGGGAATCGGCCTCGTAGCTGATGTATCTGAAAATATTTTGGAAGAAAATAAAGAGAAATTTGGTAAGCTCTCTTACTACATGAGCGTAGGCAGAACTTTAAATCAAGCAGAGCCTTTTCAATTAAAAATGACGAGCGAAAAAGCTTCCTATGAAGGAGAAGCTGTTATGGTGTTAATTGGAAACGGTCCTTTTTTAGGAGGAACTCGCGCTATGCTAGGAAACAGCTCATTTCAAGACGGATTATTAGATGTATTCGTTATTAAAGAAATGGGAATCGAGCCGGTTATGGCATGGTTACAAACAAGCCCTGATGAGGAACAGCTTAACCCTGAAAGCAACCTTATGCATTTTCGTGCAAAAGAAGTTCATATTGAAACTACTCCTGAAAAAACGGTAGATTGTGATGGAGAAAAAGAAACGACGACACCTTCAACGATTACGGTTCTCCACAATCACATCAATATGATAGTCGGAAATAGATAAAAAAACGCTGGAAGTTCCAGCGTTTTTTTTATGAAGACAGCCATCGCGGAGAAGTAAAGAGCATAATCATTATGCTGCTCATCGTAATAACAAGCATGGAGTAGCAAAAAGCAGTAAATCCGATAATATGTAAGCCCACTATCATAATCGTACTGTCTAAGATAAAAATGGTTATTCCTATATTGATTTTCCATTTTTTCGATACAATAATGGCAATTAAATCAAGCCCATCCGAACTGATGCCGTAGCGAAGCATCAGCCCTATTCCCATTCCTACGAGTGCGCCTCCAAGCAATGAGCTAAAGAGCAAAGGAAGCTCCAGCGTACCTTCGAGAATAGAGAGCCATTCTGTCATAAAAAAAGAAACAAATAAACCTATACTTCCATAAAAAAAGTTTTGACGATGACGAAAAAAAGCATATAAATAGACAGGTACGTTCAAAAAGAAAATGGACAGTCCGATAGGAGTTCCAAACACATAATATACGATAAGCCCAAATCCTATAAGTCCACCGTCTAGTAAGTGATACGGAGCAATAAATCCGTTTAGCCCTAGTCCAATTAATAAGCTTCCACAGCAAATCGAAACCACTCTCGAAAAAATATTCCTCACCCTATACGTTAAATTTTAATAGGAGTACTCGTCCATCTATGTATATGGCAAGCTTAGGTTATTTAGAAGTAAAGAAGAAAAAAGAAAATTATGTAAAAAGTATTGATTCTATAACTCTGATATTCTATAGTTAATCTAACTTCGTTTTCACGACAATTTCTTGATTTTTTACGATACTGTTTAACTGTTTGTATTTTTAAATATATATATAAATTGTGTTTTGTAAAAAGCATACGATTGTAATAAGTCGGTAAAAGCAAGCCGCTATATAAAAGGGGTTGATTACGTGTAGGATTCTCTTTCTTTTCAGTCATACTAAAAAGAAAGAGGGATTGTCGTGAAAAATCGTTCCGTACTTTTTTTATGGTTTGGTCAAAGTCAAGCCAATTTAGCAGATGTATTATATATTGTTGCGTTAATCAGCATTCTTTATGCTCAAAATAGTTCTCCTGTGCTGCTTTCATGCATTCCATTTACCATTACGACTGCTAAGTTTTTGAGCAGTTTTACTGTGCCTTTTCTTATAGATCGCTACAGGGCTAAGCGTATTCTTGTTGTGTCTCAGCTGTTAAAAACCAGTGTTTTGTCTATGTTTTTCCTGTGGAATATGTCGCTTATCAGCATGCTGTGCTGCGTGTCGCTTATCGCTTTTTTCGATGGGTGGGCAGCTCCGGTTCAAAGCTCTATGCTTCCTCATTTAGTAGATAAAGAGAAGCTGTTGAAATGGAACAGTATGTTTAATGTCACCAATCAAACGATTCAAATTGCAGCCTATCCGCTTGGAAGCTTTCTGATCATTAGCTGGGATGCTACTGGCCTTTTATGGCTGTCATTTTCGTTATTCAGTTTGTCAATCGTATTTATGCAGGCTATTCGTATTAACGCTCATTCTTCTAAGACGAAGCAAAAACAAGGGTTAAAAGAGGGATGGAAGCTAATTTGGCATTATCCGCGCCTGCGGGTTTTATTAGTCATGGAGGTTTTAGAAGGAATGGCTGCCGGCGTTTGGGCATCAGCAATTGTCTACGTGTTTGTGAAAGAGATATTAAATAAAAATGAAGCTTGGTGGGGATATATCAACAGCAGTTTTTTTGTTGGAACGGTTCTTGGAGGTTTCGTTTTGTTGAAGATTTCAGTTGAACAAGAGAAAAGTCTTTATCATATCGTAACACTAGGCAGTCTTTTATCAGGTTTCTTTACATTATTGTTCGGAGTGATGCCTGCTCCTTTTCTTTCACTTTTACTTAGTTTTGCTATTGGCATTGCCCTTCAAATAAGCGCTACGTGTTCTTACACGCTTACACAAACGGCCGTTCCTTTAGAAAAGCTTTCTAAGGTACTTTCCGCTACGCTTAGCGTTTCATATGTGACGTTTGGGCTTTCGGTGCTGCTGCTTGGAGCTATTGCTTCGCTAAATGTAACGGCGGCGTTTCTAACAGCAGGAGGACTGATTGTAATCAGCGGCTGTGTAGGTTTATTCTTACGAAATTATGCGCTTGCTAACTAAAAAAGGTTGCTATTTGCAACCTTTTTTAAAACATCGTATTTTCTCTCCTCAACCATAAGCCGTATAAGGTTGTTTGCCTTAAATACCCCTTGTGTAAAAGTAGGGAGCTTTTCACGAAAACGAAAGGAAATAAAGTATGGCTATCGAATTATGTTAAGAGCGTTCAGCTAAAAGGAGTGATTAAATGGTTGTCATTCGACAGGCGGTTGAAACTGATCGAGAGCGACTGGCTACGTTAATGCAAGAATATATAGTAAAATTCTGTGAGCAGCCTGCCCCTTCCCGGAAAGCTTTAACTTTACATATTAAGCGCTTATTGAATAATCCTTCCTATGGTATCCAGTTTGTTGCTGAATTGGAAGGGAAACTAGTAGGTTTTGCGACGGTGTACGTATCGTGGAGCACCAATTATTTTAAAGAAACAGCCATCTTAAAAGACTTGTACGTATCTCCTTTAAACAGAGGAAATAAAATTGGTGAACGTTTGTTTAAGATCTGCCTGGCCTATTCTCAAAAGTATGAGTTTGCAGGGATGACCGCTGAGTGCAGCAGTGAAAATAAAGTGGCTCAAAACCTTTATCAAAAAATGAACGGTAAAGAAAATGCAGGGGTTCAATACCTTTTTTTTTAAGAGAAGTGCAGCTTTTACTTTTAAGACTTCTACTAAATGGCAAAAATATGTTATAGTATGAAAAGTGAAATTGATGAAAATGTCGGTGGGCTATATGTTAGATGATTGTATCAATAGTAGGGGGAAGTTGGACTAGCTGTTTGAAAGGCGGCCATCCTATTTTTAGTATAGCCGCAAGGAAGGAGCAGGACCTTGAAAAAAAATCCAATCTTAAACGCGTGGAAAATAGTAACTGCGACGAGCGGTTTTTTACTTGCGCTGTTTATCTTTAAAGTCCGAAAAGGAAGATAATCATATAAAGAAAGCTCCTCGATTGAGGAGCTTTTTATTATTTAGTAATAGGAAACGCCAAGGGAGTCACGGTTGATAAAGAATCTCTGTAAGAATGATAAGTGAAATAATGACGTGTTGGACTATAAATAGTCATGTAAAGTAAATAATCATATTTCGTTTCCATATAGAAAAAAACGCCGTCTATGTGGAGTGTATAGAAAGAGTACGAAATCCCGAGCAGCGTTTGCTTTTGTACACGTGTGCTGGGGTTTTCTTTAATCCATTCGTACAGTTCAAACACACTCACTCCTGGTGATGATTGCAGCGTATGTACTTTGTCATATAACTTATCAGATACATCAGAAACCGACTGTTTTAATTGGTGAAATAAGTTGGACATTTGTTCTTTCATTGTGGTGAGCTCCTTTACGGGTAGTCAGCTATTAGCATGCTCAGAGAAATCCACGCTTATGTATAGTTAGTGGATGGCTGATTTGAATTTGCCGCCATGCGCTTCTTGGGTATCCATAATGGTTGTAAAGGCATGTGGATCTATTTCGGAAATAATGGTTTTAAGCTTGGTAATTTCTAAACGCGTCACCACTACGTATATGACTTCTTTTTCTGTACCTTCAAATCCGCCTTTACCATACAGTTTCGTCACGCCGCGGCCTAAACGATGCGTAATAGCGTCTGATAGCTCTTCATAGTGATTTGAAACTATAAAAGCTGCTTTTGTTTCATCAAGCCCTTGAATAATCGCATCGATTGTTTTAGAAGCAATATAGTACGTAAGAATTGAGTACATGGCCTGTTCCCAACCTAGCACAAACCCTGCCCAAGCAAAAATGAAGATATTTAAAAACATCACAAATTCGCCCACAGAAAACGGGATTTTTTTTGTTAATAAAATACCTAAAATCTCAGTTCCGTCTAATGCTCCGCCGTGACGAATGACCGTTCCTACACCTGCTCCCAACAGCAGCCCGCCAAATACAGTAGCAAGAAGCGGTTCAGATGTTACGGCTGGAACATGGTGCAATTGAGATTCTACAATGGATAAAGCAACGACTGCAAACATAGATGAAAAGCAAAAGTTACGACCAATTTGTTTGTATCCACTATATAAAAAAGGGAGATTAAAGATGATGATAAGAAGACTGAACGGCAATTTCGTTAAGTACACTAAAATTAGAGAAATACCGATAATACCGCCATCAATTACGGAATTTGGGACTAGAAATAATTCGATAGAAACGGCAGCCAAGGAAGCCCCAATTAACATCATAATGTAGCGATAAATGAGCCGACCTGCCTTTTCCTTTTTGTGCTGTTTCGTTGTCATAAAATCTTTCCTTTCAAAATACTGCCTATACGCAACTCTTACTAGTATAACTAAGTCTTGGGAACTCTATCCAATTATCTACTTTAAAAAAGACTAGCCAGAATAAACAAAATCCTGTTAAATTAAACGGTAGACATTTGCTGAAATAAAGGAGCTGTACATATGATAAACGTATATATTCCAGCGCTTCAAACAAGCGCTGGCGAAAAAGCGGCACGCTATATTGATACATTAACCAAACCGATAGGAAGCCTTGGCAGACTCGAAGAAATAGCAGTGGAATTAGCGGCCATGACCGGGGAAGTTTTTCCGACGGTCACGCCGCCAGGAGTCCTCGTTTTTGCAGGTGATCATGGAATTGTAAAAGAAGGAGTTTCAGCTTATCTACAAGACGTAACGGCACAAATGGCGCTGAATTTTTTACAGGGAGGAGCAGCTATTAACGTGTTTAGTCAGCAAATAGATGCCCAGTTCAAACTGATTGACATCGGCATTGCTTCTGACCTTTCCCATAAGGACCTTGTACAACGCAAAGTGAAGCTGGGCACAGCAAGTTTTTATAAAGAAGACGCGATGACGCGCAGTGAGGCAGAACTGGCTGTTCAAGTCGGATATGAAGAAGCTGAAGAGCTTATTGCCCAAGGAATCAAATGTTTGATTGTAGGAGAAATGGGCATCGGAAATACTACGTCAAGCACGGCTATTTTAGCTGTATTGACAGGAGAAAAAGTCTCTAAGCTTGCAGGAATGGGCACAGGGATTTCTGATGAACAACTGCGCCACAAAGTGAACGTGATTGAAGAAGCGCTGCAAAACAGGCACATCAACCCTCAGGATCCGATTGATATTATCAGTAAAATAGGGGGTCTTGAAATTGCCGGGATGACAGGCGCTATGCTGGCGGCAGCTGCTCACCGTATTCCTATTTTAGTAGATGGTTTTATTTGTACAGTTGCAGCCCTTCTAGCGACAGAAATCAATACACAAGCAAGAGACTATATGTTTGCTAGTCACGAATCTGTTGAACAAGGCCATGCGTGTGCAATGAAGCTTCTTGGCAAGAAACCGCTCCTCAACCTCAATCTTCGGTTAGGTGAGGGAAGTGGAGCTGCTGTTACATTTCCGCTGCTGCACTCGGCTTCACTGATGATTGCCAATATGGCCACGTTTCAATCTGCGGGAGTGTCTGAGAAAGAATAAACCTAAAAAAGACATGGAAACAAAACCATGTCTTTTTTCTTTATTTTATAAAAAAATCTTATATTTTTAACATCATAAACCAATAAATGCTAAAGCTAGCACCTGTTAAAATAAATGATCCAATAATTAACAATACCAGTGCAACGCGTCGTTTAATCGCTTGAATTTCTCTATCTTTTGGCAAACGTCCCATTGGTCTTCCTCCATTATGTAAATATTTCACGTATTTTCCTATTTTACTCCGCTTTAAAAAGAGAGAACATATGTCAAAGTTACTAAAAATCAAATTATTTTACAAAAAATTGTATCCCCGTTACAGCAGTGCAAAGAATACGTATTTTTTCAGTTAGAAAAGGACTGCTCTAAAGGTTTACTTACATGGCAACAACCTTTATCATATAACTGACTATACTATGATGTTATCCAAAGTTGGAAGAAATCTCAATAAATGTGAGTGTTATAATTACATGATAAGAGTCAGAAAATTTTAAAAAAGAGTGTGAGCAAACAATGAACGGTATGTTGATTATTCAGAACGGTGCTCCTTTTTATGAAGGAGCTTCCGTGCCTATTCCAAAAGATAAATCCTGTATTATCGGACGAAGCAGTGAAGAATGGGAGCCTTATCTGGCCTTTCAAAGTGCTTACATTTCACGCAAGCATTTTGAAGTAACGTACGAAAGCAATGCTTTTTTCATTACAGACTTGTTTAGTAAACACGGGACAAAAGTAAATGGAGAAGAGTTACAGCCTGGAACCCCTCGTTTATTGAAAGAGCAGGATGTCATTACCTTAGCAAATGAAGAGGCAGCTTTAGTATTTAGAAATGATGATATGGATGCAACCCTCGATTTAGGACCTTTGCTAAAACAAATAAATAAGCCATTTTACACATTAGATCCAATTTTGCAGAAAGTAAAAGTAAAAGAGGAAACGTATATTCTGTCAGATAAAGAATACGCGTGCTTAGCTTATCTTCTAGAATACAACAATCAATTTGTTTCAAAAGAAGCATTAAAAAAAAGCGTTTGGCCTGAACGAGTAGAGTCAAATGGAGAAATTCTAGTAGCAGCAGAAGAGCTGAATGCGCTGATTTACCGGGTTCGCAAAAAAATAGGAACATATTTAGAAATCGAAGTGATTCGAGGAAAAGGATATTGGCTGCACTTTAACGAAAATGGACGTGAATAGAATCACGTCCATTTTTTAATCTCGTTTTACAGCATGTACACGTATATGTTTAGCTTCTGCCAGCCAAGATCCGTTTTGAAATAATTTGTCTTGCATTCGATTTTCTAAGCGCGTAATGAGGACATTTTTAGTTTCTGTCGTCACGTGAGCAAAAAGAGGGGCTGCATTTGTTTCTAACCAATTACGCAAGCCGTTTTCCCCTTTTAACAAGAAGGGGCGGCTGTAGTGAATAGCCGTGGTGACTTGAAAATTCTGTGATTCCAAAAGAGAAGAATATTCAGCTACAGAAGGAAAGTACCATGGGAAATCTACATCGTTATAAGGGATATCAAACGTTTTAAATTGACGAATGATTTCTGTGAAAATTTCGTCCATGTTTCCTTTTCCCCAAAATTCTGCTACAAATCGGCCGTTTGGTTTTAAAGCATTGTAAATGTTTTTAATGACAAGGTGAGGAGGACGGATGTCGTGTAAAGTTGCATTGGAAAAAACTGCGTCAAATTGTTCGTAATAAGGAAGGTTAAGGGCATTTAACTGTTCAAAGGATAGAGTTGGATACTGATGACGAGCTTGTTCAATCATATTTTCAGAGCAATCGATGCCTGTTGCACGGACATGAAGCTTATTGAGCTGCGAAATAAATTCGCCAGTGCCACAGCCAATATCTAAAATATGTTCGCCAGCTTGAGGAGAAAGAAGGTTCATAGCACTTCCTCCAAATGAAGAAACAAACGGAAGATGATACACTTGAGCAATTTTTTGTTGATTAACAGTTTGACTCATGAAGTGATTCCTCCTTTGTAAAAGATGATGACTATCGTTTTATAAGAAGAAACAAGCTTTGAATAGTAGATATGAAGTTATTGATAGAATTATACCATATATCTTACTTATTATGCCGAAAACTCCAAAGAAAAAGCGCACCAAACTTCTAGTTTGGGCGCTGATAAGCATGAACTATTTTATAACCATTAACCGAACTGAACAAATAGAGGAAGATCTGTATGACCCATCTCACGTACGTAGACGTATAAATTTCCTTTATGATGAATTTCATGGTCAATGGCCATTTGTAAAAGTTGTCTTCCAGGAAGTTTTCTTCCAAACGCTGCAGTTGCGTCAATGGTCTTGTTTAAATCATCTTCGCTAAGTGAGCGTAATACGTCTACTGTTTTTTTCGTATATTCAGCTGCAAGGTCCGATAATGATTTATTACTGAAATCAGCTTTTTGACCAAGTGGAGATAAATCACCGGATTTTACCACTGATGCAAATGCATAAAAGGATGTTAAAATATGCGTAGATAAGTCAAAAGCGGACATAGATGTCGGGGCAGGCTTGTATTCGTAGTGACCTGCTTCAATTTTGTTGATTAATTCATTAGTTACGTTTCGATGTGCTAAAAAGTGATGAGTCATTTGTTCAACTGTCATGATGAAAGGCTCCTTTATTATGTATTCGCTTCTGAGTATAGCATTTGAAAATCAGAAAGCGAAGAAAAAACTTTATCAATAAGAAAAACAGCTGCATATGAGCAGCTGCTTTTCTTAATATTAGAAATTACGTTGTTTTAACTCTTCAAGCAATAACTCCATACCTTCGCGGCTTAAAGTTAATTTGCCATCTGCAATTGTTACGTTGTCAGAAGATACTTCGCCAGTAATCGCACAAGCACCGTTCGGCTCATATTTCTTTAAAATAATTCGATCTGTTTCGACAAAAATTTCAACAGGATCTTTTACATCTATTTCAAGAACACGTCTTAACTCTTTAGGAATTACGATACGACCTAAATCATCTACTTTTCTTACAATACCAGTCGATTTCATTTTTTAATCACCTTTACTTTTATATTTTATTGAGTACGCAAAATATTATTTTTGGAATTTCTAAGATGATTATATACTAGATAACCGCTAAATTTGTCGAAGTTATTAATATGTAAATGAACTGTAATATTATTGAAATATTATCTGTAAATACAAATCCTCCTACAATATGGAATATGTAGGGCTCTTTGTATGATATAGGAGATGCAGGAATTAATTACATTTGACATACAATTTTATTTATGTTTATGCAGCAGCCTATAGTTAGGCTACATGTAAGCGTGGAAGCAAACAAGTTGAAAGAATGAAGAGAATATGATTAAATTAAAAGAGTAACTTGCTCAAAATAATTAAATCGTAATGATTACGTATTTCAAATAAAAAAGTAATAAAACGAAAGGATGACAAAGAGTTTGGCTAAAAAATCAAAAGTTGTAAAAGAACAAAAGCGTCAAGAAATGGTAGCGAAGTATGCGCAATTGCGCCAAGAGCTGAAGGAAAAAGGAGATTACGAAGCGTTAAAAAAATTGCCTAGAGATTCTTCGCCAACGCGCTTAAATAATCGCTGCCGCGTTACCGGTCGTCCGAGAGGCTACCTTAGAAAATTTGAAATGTCACGCATCGCGTTTAGGGAATTAGCCTACAAAGGACAAATTCCAGGTGTTAAAAAAGCAAGCTGGTAGTATAAAAGCCCTCATAATGAGGGCTTTTATTATTTATTAGCTGCAAAATATCGAGCAATTCCTTGGTAAATACCTGTAGATATTTGCTGCTGATACGCGTTAGAAGAAACAATTTGCTCATCGTGAGCATTTGATAAAAAGCCTAATTCAAGAAGTACAGCCCGCTGGTTGTTTTCTCGAGTAACATAATAATCTCCAAAACGAACCCCCATATCCTTCATAGAAGGCGCGTTTTCAGCCATGCTTTCTTGAATGTATTTTGCTAATTCTTTATCTTTAGATTCACTGTAATAAAATGATGCGATGCCGTTTGCAGACGATGTAGTAGACGCGTTATAGTGAATGCTGATAAATGCATCTGCATGCTTTGCTTCACTAACGTTCACTCGTCCGCTTAGTGAAATAAAAGTATCGTTTGAACGCGTCATAAATACATTTGCTCCAGCATTAGCTAAGCGGCTTGCCACAAGTTTTGCTGTTGTTAACGCTAAATTTTTCTCAATCGATGACTTGCCTGAAGTGCCAGGATCATATCCGCCGTGCCCAGCGTCTACTACAATAATTTTATCTTTTAAAGCAGCAGATGAGGAAGGCAAACTAGCTGAAGTTGTAGAATCGGCCGCAGCTGTTAACCCTTTTGATACCCATGCTGTTTGACTGGCAGAGTACTGAATTTGCACCCAGTCATTCGTTTCGTTTACTTTTTTGAATCTTTCACCTGCTTTTGCTACGCGAATGATTCCCGCATTTAAGCTCGGCTGAGTGCGTAAATTTGAAGCTTTTGTAATTTGAATCGACTGGGCTGTTTGTGAAGACTGTCCAGAACCTGTTTGTAAGTATTGACTTGCCACCCAGCCTGTTTTGCCGCTTGCTGTTTTAATCTGGGACCAGGATCCGCTTTCTTTTAACACGGTTACTTTTGCATTGCGCGGTAAGTTCGTCACGATGGACGCACTTGTGCTTGCAGAAGAACGAACGTTTAATGAACTGGCGTTAACGACCGCTGGCTTGGTTGACGTAGAACCAGAGTCATTAGTCGGCGTAGAAGAACCGGAGCCTGCTTGTAGGTACTGACTCGCCACCCAGCCCGTTTGACCACTTGCCGTTTTAATTTGCGACCACGATCCGCTTACTTTTACCACCGTTACTTTTGCATTACGGGATAAGTTCGTTACGATGGACGCACTTGTGCTTGCAGAAGAGCGAACGTTTAATGAGCTAGCGTTAACGACCGCTGACTTCGATGTTGTAGAGCCAGAATCCTTAGCTGGCGCAGAGGAGCCAGAGCCTGCTTGTAGGTACTGACTTGCTACCCAGCCCGTTTGACCGCTTGCCGTTTTAATCTGGGACCAAGACCCGCTTTCTTTTAACACGGTTACTTTCGAATTGCGCGGTAAGTTCGTCACGATGGACGCGCTTGTGCTTGCAGAAGAGCGAACGTTTAATGAGCTCGCATTAACGACCGCTGACTTCGATGTCGAATTTGCGGTAGACGTACTGTTTGTTTGCGTTTTATTTATGTATTGAGATGAAATCCAAGCTTCTTTACCGTTATAGGTAATTTTAGCCCATCCTTTGCTTTCATCTACTATATCAACGGTGTTTCCCTTCGTTATTTTTCCAACGATAGCACCGCTTGTACTAGGCGTTGCACGTACATTTAACGATGTAGCAGTTACTTTAGCCGATTCAGCTGCATCTGCATCAATTGAATTCAAAAGCAATGAAGAGCTTAAAAGAACAGAAGAAACGGCTGTGTACATGACATGTTTTTTATTCATTTTTTCCTCCTTGCAAATTACAAATTTCAACATAAGGTTATTGGTATACAAATCATATATCGGCAAATAGTCCAAAATTTTGAGTTAAATCTACTATTATCTCATAATACCGATATTATCCATCATACTATATGTCGAAATTCAATTGTATAATGAATTTGAACTATCTGCCATCTTTGCCGATAAAATTTTACATTAATGTAAAATATAATTATATTAAAGGTGGAATTTAGCGATATTAAAGACCTTTAATCCTTTGTTCATCTACATTTTGAGGATGTGTCTTCTACTAGTAAGAACGTAAAATAGTATAAAACAGCTGAGTGTGAATATGATAGAGGAGAGATAGAAAATAAAAGCGTATCTATCTTTTGGAGGAGGAAACATCCACAATTATGAAACATTTAGAATAAAAATAACAAAAATATATAAAATAATACAAAGCCTGTCTGGAGGGGTATAAAGCTCGTAGCGCAAACCAAAAGTAAATAGTTAGAAAATTCTTTCTTTTTACTTTAAAACATGGTACAGTATAAAAAAGTGAAAGGGTGGAAACTGATATGCGAAAGATTGTTCAGTATGAAACAAAGTGGTCGCTTTTGTATCAAATGGAAAAAGAAGCGTTGCTTAATACACTAAGAGATTTTTCAGTAGACATCGAACATATTGGAAGCACGTCCGTTCCAGGATTGGCTGGTTCACCAATCGTTGATATTTTAATCGGAGTCAAACGCGAAGAAGATATAAATGAAGTGCGCGCTATATTAAAAAATAAATCTCACGTATATGTAGCAGAAAAAGAGATGTTTGTCTTATTAAAAGAAGGCGTTCCAGCTGCACACTACCCTCCAATTATGACAGCTAAAAATGCACGTAAGCTCATTCCACATGATGCGAGAAGAAGTCATGTGTACGTAACGGTCAGTGAATCACCTTACTGGAACGAACGAATTAATTTCAGGGAGCAGTTACGCTCGAACGAACGTGCTAGAAAAAAATATGAAGGTATGAAATACGAGCTTTCAAAACGACTGTGGAACGATATTTCTACCTATGAGTACAAAAAAGAGGAATTCATTCAGCGCAGTCTATAAAAAACGTCATTTCAATTGAAATGACGTTTTTTTAATTAATTATCTTGTAAAACAATGGTCTCAAGCTTGTCAGCAGTATTTACTGCGAGAACCGTATAGTTTTTACCACTTTGAAGATTTGTTCCAGGAAGACTTAGTATTTCTTTTCCATCTGCCGTGGAAACAGATAGATCATACGAACCCGGATTTACTACTTGATAACCTGAAATGCTTTTAAAAGACAGATCTTTAAATAAAGGAGCAGCACCTTTAGGACCTACGTTTACCGCAGGAGCATCAGGAGATAAATGAGCAACACGTAAGCTTGCTTTTCCATCCATTCCTTGCTTATTATTCGTGAAAGCCTGCAGTTCAAGGTTTTCTGCTTTATTTACAGCGGCCACTGTATACGATTTTCCACCGTCTACAACAAGGGTAGCTTCGATGATGGAATCTTTTGTTCCTTTTGTCTTTGCTTCGTATACTTCTACTTTATGAGAACCGGCTGCCAAAGGCAAAGAGTTGGCGACATCTTTAAACTTTGCTCCTTCTACTAAAGCTTTGTCATCCACAAAAATGTCTACAGCCGGAGCATCCGGTGAAGCATGAACGATGCGAACTTCTGCATTTTGAGCTGTTCGCTCATCTGCAGCAGGAGGTGTTTCAGCGGCAAATACTAACATGCGGCTAAGCGCCAAGAAGGCAATCACTGCTGCTATTACGAATAGTCGTTTCATCAAGTATCACTCCTTTTTTAGTATACACAGCTTTATGTAAAGAGAAGGACTGTGCAGTTGTTAGCGTATACTAAATAAAATCAACTATTCGTTTGTTTGTTAATTTTTGATGTGTTTACTGAGATTTCTGACGAAAAAATCGAAGAATAGCCAAAATATTGTACAGAGCTGTTAAGAGCCATGTCAGTAAAAAGCCTAGGCCAAGCCCAATATTGGCATCTATATACGTATGCGTGAAGTCATCATATACGACGTAAGAAAGAGGAGCAATCGACAGTAAAAATAGAAGAAAAAACAAAAGCGTTTTCCATTTGTTTAAAGTGAAGGTTAAACAAAAGAAAAGGAAAGCAGCGAACAATAGAAGAGCGTCTCGAATAGCCCAAGGTAAAACGCCGATATGTGGATTAGCGAGAAGAAAAGTCGGAATAATTGAAAGGAGGAAAAGGAGAGAAAGTAAAGTCACGTGAAGAGTGTGCTTTTTTGTAAAAGCCGGCACCAATAAAAACGCTGCGGTTGCGCTTAAAAGAAAATTACAAATTAAAATAAACTCCATATCAACACCTCATTTATTGAGTATTACTTTTAGTCTATTCAGCATGCTGTTAAAGTAGATAAAAAAAGCTGCGATGTTCATCGCAGCTTTTGGTTATTCGAATTTAAATCCTTGTTTTTCAAGCATAGCTCGAACTTCTGGGTAATAAATGGTTTTATAAATAGCTGATACAGTTTGTGACCAGTTGCGGTCATCAGCACCGTTTGTTCTCTTTTTCATATACTCTGCCATTTCAGCATCATAGTCTTGAATCAAGGGCTTTAAGTCGTGATTATAGCTTTCACGATGGTGCACAGCAGCTTGTGGCAATCGAGGTTTTTTCGCAGAATGATCTGCCGAATGTCCAACCACAAGACCGCTTACTGGGAATACGTATTCCGGTAAATCGAGCAGTTCAATGACTTCTAGCGGCTTTCTGCGAATTCCTCCGATTGGGACTGTACCTAAACCGAGTGATTCTGCTGCAACTGTTGCGGCTTCTAAAGAAATTCCAGCATCAGTTGCTCCGACTAAGATTGATTCAAGTCCATCGGTTACGCCAAGAGGGGCATCGTTAAGTTCAGCTGCAATCTTAGCACGATTAAAATCTGCACAAAAGATTAAAAATAGAGGAGCTTGGTCGATCCACGCTTGGTTGCCGGCAAGCTCTGAAAGTTTTTTCTTCTTTTCTTTATCTTGGACGCTAATAATAGTCACTTGCTGTCCATTAATAGAAGAAGCGGCTGACTGAGCAGATTGAATAATCGTATCTAAATGCTCGTCACTTACTGCTTCGTCTGTATACTGACGGATAGAACGATGATCTTGAATTGTACGAATTGCTTCATTCATGATGCGTCATCCTTTCAAAGAAGTTATGATTAACCTTGTAATGTTTTTACATCTAAAGGTGCTACAAGTACGCCAGTTTGAGCAAATGCTACAAAACTTTGGAAGTGAGCTGATTTATTGTGTGCTTGAATTGCTTCTTCGCTTTTCCACTCTTCAATCATCATAAATGTGTTAGGTGTAAAAGCATCTTCAAATAGTTGATAGTTGCTGTTTCCTTCTTCTTGTAAAGAATGCTTAATTAGTTCTTGTACGTTTTCTAAAAATTCTTCTCTTTTTGCTGGGTTAACTTTCATTGAAGCTTGTAAATGAATCATGGGTGATTCCTCCTTTAATAATGATGGTGCTTTATATTATTTGTTTTGTTTTTAATCTTTCATTCAATTTATGATTAAAATGAAGATAAGTTCGAATATCATCGAACAATGAAACTATAACACCGATTAAATAACAGTGCAAGGAATTTAGTTCGAAAGTTATCGAACATTGATACACAAAAGAAGCTGTGTTATATTTTAAGCATGAGAAAACCTTATCAACCACCGAAATCTGAAATTAAATTAACGCCTATTTTACACGCGTTGAGTGATCCTAACCGGCTGCGAATTGTACAGTGTTTAGCGACAAGAAAGGAGCAGACCTGTTCGTATTATCAAAAATTAAATGTATCAAAATCAACGCTATCACATCATATTAAAGTACTTCGCGAAGCTGGAATTATCAAACTACGTATAGAAGGTACGCAGCACTATTATTCCTTGCGTTTAGAAGAACTTGAGGAATTGTTCCCAGGTCTGCTTCCTTCCATTATAAATATAGATGAGCAGTTATTTTAAAAGCTGAACAATGTTTTGTTCAGCTTTTTTGTTCAAAATAAATGTGTCCATGCAGGCTGCATCCGGGATTAAAAGAAGAACGACAGTGAGGGCAAGTCGAGTTACAGGTTAAATATTCATGAATGGATAGCTCATGTTTACATACTCCGCAAAGAATAGCTTTTTCATTAAACATAGCTTTTGGCCACCTTTTAATATCATGATCAGCATGTCCGTTATGACATTGATAGCATGGATAATATGTATTACAGCAATAAAATTTTATTGCAATAATATCTTTATCCGTACGGTAGTGCATGCAGCGCGTTTCGGAATCCACCGTATCACCTTTTACTATAGGTGCAGATTTGTTCATTATCATCACTCCCTATGAAAAGTATAGCATGCTTTTATACGCCTTATCATACATATGTAAAAAGAAAAATGCTATAATAAAACCATCGTTTTACATGTCAGATTGCATGCTAAAAAGATCAGATAAAAATTGATGTCAAAACAGATCCATTAAGTGAAGTAAAGAGAGGAAGAAAAAATGAGTAAGCAAGTTATCGTTTTTACCGGAGGCGGAACAGCTGGACACGTAACACCAAACATTGCCATTATGAAAGAATTAGACAGTGAAAAATGGGATATCCATTATGTCGGTTCTCACAATGGTATTGAGAAAGAATTAATTACAAAATTAAACGTTCCATATCATGCGATTTCAAGCGGGAAGCTGCGTCGATACGTAGATATGGAAAATGTAAAAGATGTATTTCGGGTAGCAAAAGGAGTTGGCGATGCACGTCGCGTGCTGAAAAAGTTAAAGCCTTCTCTTGTGTTTTCAAAAGGCGGTTTTGTCACAGTCCCTGTTGTAATGGCTGCTAAATCGCTAAACATTCCCGTGTTCATTCATGAAAGTGATTTAACACCGGGACTGGCAAATAAAATTGCGCAGAAATTTGCCACTAAAATTTTCACTTCTTTTGATGAAGCGGCAAACTATTTTCCAAAAGAAAAAGTGCAGGTTGTTGGTTCACCTATTCGAAAAGAATTATTTAGCGGAAGCGCAGCGAACGGGGAAAGCTGGCTTCGCTTTTATGATAAGCGCCCAATTTTAACCATTATGGGCGGAAGTTTAGGAGCACGTCGCATCAATGAGATTGTTCGAGAGTCCTTGCCTGAACTGCAAAAGAAATTTCAAATTGTACACCTGTGCGGAAAAGGCAATGTTGATACAAGCCTTGAAAAAGAGTCGGGCTACCGTCAGTTAGAATATGTAAATGAACAGCTTCCAGATGTTCTAGCGGCGACTGATTATGTGATTACACGCGGCGGATCAAATGCTATCTTTGAGTTTTTAGCCCTTCATAAACCCATGATGATTATTCCTTTGTCAAAAGCACAAAGCCGAGGAGATCAAATTTTAAATGCACAGTCCTTTAAGAAAAAAGGCTACTGTATGGTTGTGGAAGAAGAACAGTTAACAAAAGAAGTGTTTTTGCGTGAAGTAAATGAGCTTCAGCAGCAGGCAAGTACGATGAAGCGTACAATGCGTGAAGCAACAAAAACGGATGCCATTTCAATTCTTGTAAATGAAATTGAGAAAATGAGCTAAAAAAAGCGTTCTTATCTCCTCGATAAGAACGCTTTTTTTCTTTGGGTTTATTATTTTAAAATAATGAATAAACAGCAAAAAATAAAGCTTTTAAAATTTCAAAAAATGTTGTTGACAGTAAATTTTAACAGGAGTAAGATTACTCTCATGAAACGTTCCACAGTGAAACGCTGAGTCTTTCCTGAAAGAGAGGGAAAGAGCGGAGGACCCAATTACTAGGGGTGAATCTCATAATTGAGTAGGGTTACTTTCTTGACCCGAACCCGTCAGCTAACTTCGTAAGCGTTAAGAGAGAGGATGGTGTAATCGTGGCCGTTTTCTATAAAAGCGGATAGCGCGTTCCTTTCAAAATATAGGCGAAAGGAGCGTTAACATGCATTTATCTAAGCAAATGATTCAAATGATTGAATATCGTGCAATATGTGATCAGCAATCTTTTGATCTAGCAAACCGCTATTTGTCTATGTTAGCTAATCAAAGTATTAAACGCAGCAGTAAAAACCATAATTAAGTCTAAAAATTAAATAACAAATATACGCTTAATCAATTATGAGCGGGGGACCCAATATTTTGTACGTATGTACTAGGGGTGAATCTCTTAACTGAGTAGGGTTACTTCCATAACCCGAATCCGACAGCTAACTCCGTAAGCGTTTTGGGAGTGAAAAAATTCGTGTCGATCACGGCTTATTTGTCGTGCATTAAACCGCGGAAGAGGACTCTCTTCTGCGGTTTTTTTATGGAAAAATAGGAGAGCAGCTTATGTCTGCACCGTAAAGAGGATATAGTAGGGCTTTTAAAACGAGATCAACAATACGTTAGGAATAATCAAAGATAACCTTTCGCTGCTAGCTCACTTGGGCGTGATGCTTTACGCACGGTAACAGTCACTACGCTTAATCATTGGTGGTAAGAAACAGTTAGGAGGGAGCAACTTGGATATAATCATGCTGGGAACGCTTGTCATATTAACAGCTGCTATGTACGGAATTATTTGCTGGTCGTCTCGTGTAGTAGACGAAAGAGAGGAGAAGTGAACGTGTCGTTCATTTTGCTAGGTATTTCAGTTCTCGTTTTAATTTATTTAGTATATGTACTGTTAAATCCAGAACAATTTTAATAAGCGGAGGAATTAAACGTGGGGATTTTTCTACTATCAGTTGCGCTGCTGCTTGTTTTTGTAGCGCTTATTGCAAAGCCCGTAGGTATTTATATAGCGAATGTGTTTTCAAACGATAAAAACACTAGCTTGGTAGGAAAGATAGAATCGGTGATGTTTAAAGCGGCAGGAATTAAAGGGCATAATCAGACGTGGAAGCAATATGCAATTGCTCTCGTTTTAGCGAATACGTTTATGATTTTTGTGGTGTATCTTATCTTCCGGTTTCAAGGAGTACTGCCGCTTAACCCAAGCCACATCAAAGGAATGGATCCGGCCCTTGCTTTTAACACGGCCATTAGTTTTATGACAAATACGAACTTGCAGCATTACAGCGGTGAATCAGGTTTGTCCTATTTCTCGCAGATGGCAGCCGTTGTATTTATGATGTTTGCTGCACCAGCAACGGCACTTGCAGTAGCAATCGCGTTTATTCGCGGGTTGGCAGGGAAGGAAATAGGAAACTTTTTTGTTGATTTTGTGAAATCAATTACGCGTGTTTTACTTCCTATCGCTTTTATAACCGGCATTTTATTTATGATTTCAGGTGTCCCTCAAACGTTAAGCGGAACGGTGACTGCCCATACATTAGAAGGGGCAACACAGCAAATAGCAAGGGGACCAGTTGCTTCTTTTCTTTCAATTAAAGAGCTAGGCAACAACGGAGGGGGATTTTTTGGTGTTAATTCAGCCCATCCATTTGAAAATCCTAACGCGTTGAGCAATGTATTACAAATTGTCCTTATGCTTTTATTGCCAACAGCACTTCCTTTTACGTACGGAAAAATGATCGGACAGCGTAAGCAAGGCCGCATCTTGTTTGTAGCGATGAGTATGCTGTTTATCGTTATTTTAAGCACAGCGTTTGTAACAGAGTGGGGCGGCAATCCAAGACTTGATGCTTTTCATCTAAATGAAGCGAGCGGTTATATGGAAGGCAAAGAAGTTCGTTTTGGTGTCGGTATGTCGACGCTTTACGCCATCGTGACGACAGCAAGTGAAACAGGTGCGGTCAACACCATGCACGATACCCTTACACCTCTTACCGGGTTGTTAACGCTTGGAAATATGATGTTAAATACCGTATTTGGCGGTGTCGGAGCAGGATTTATGAATGTCATGATGTACGTCATCATCGCCGTATTTTTATCAGGTTTAATGGTTGGAAGAACACCAGAATACGTAGGTAAAAAAATTGAAGGAAAAGAAATGAAGCTCATCGCCGTGACGCTTATTCTGCAGCCGCTGCTAATTTTAGGAGGAACAGCCGTAGCGCTAACTACTCATTTAGGAATAGAAGGTATATCAAACCCAGGCTTTCACGGGTTAAGCCAGGCACTGTATGAATTTACATCATCAGCAGCAAACAATGGCTCTGGTTTTGAAGGACTCGGTGACGCAACTCCGTTTTGGAACATTTCTACGGGAATTGTTATGTATATTGGACGCTACTTCGGACTAATTACGATGCTGGCGGTATCGAGCTCACTAGCATCTAAGCAGCTTGTTCCTGAAACACCTGGGACATTTAAAACGGATACGTCTTTATTTAGCGGCATTTTAATTGGAACTACCGTTATTGTAGGGGCACTTACGTTTTTCCCAGTGCTTGTACTTGGGCCGGTTGCTGAGTATTTGACACTGTAATCAAGAAAGCGGAGGATTATAATGAATAAACGGAATTTTACGAATAATCTTGAATTGGATCGTAACAGTCACATTCAAGGTGCTGTAGATAAACAAACTTCATCGATTTTTATTCAATCAGTAAAGCAGGCTTTTATCAAGCTAAGTCCAAGAACGATGATAAAAAACCCTATCATGTTCGTAGTAGAAATCGGGTTTGTTATTACGCTTTTTTTAGCTGTTGTTCCAGATCTTTTCGGAGAAAGTACAGTAAGCGCAGGCTTTAATATTGCCGTATCTCTCGTGTTATTTTTCACAATTGTTTTTGCTAATTTTGCAGAGGCATTAGCAGAAGGTCGAGGAAAAGCACAGGCAAACTCATTAAAGCAATCGAAAGGTGATATTACAGCTAATAAACTTCAAAACGGGCAAATGATACAAGTTTCGGCATCGCACCTAAAAAAAGGAGATATCGTCGTCGTTTCACAAGGCGAAATGATTCCTGGAGATGGAGAAATCATTAAAGGACTGGCATCTGTTGATGAATCGGCCATTACCGGTGAATCGGCACCTGTTTTGAAAGAAGCAGGCGGGGACTTTAACTCTGTAACTGGAGGTACAAGAGTTGTCAGCGATGAAATTACAGTTAAAATTACGTGTGAGCAAGGTGAATCATTTTTAGATAAAATGATTTCGCTTGTTGAAGGAGCAGAGCGTCAAAAAACGCCAAATGAAATTGCGCTAAATACGGTTTTAACAAGTTTGACGATTATTTTCTTACTAGTTGTTGTGACGCTTCCTGTATTTACAAACTACTTACATTTTCAACTGGACACGGCTATTTTAATTTCACTGCTCGTTTGCCTCATTCCTACGACAATTGGAGGATTATTATCGGCCATTGGAATTGCTGGGATGGACCGAGTTACGCAGTTTAACGTGATCGCTATGTCAGGAAAAGCAGTAGAAGCAGCTGGTGACATTAACACAATCATTTTAGATAAAACCGGCACCATTACGTTTGGAAACCGAATGGCTCATCAATTAACGACTGTAGAAGGCACAGACGAACGTGAACTTTACAAATGGGCGTTTGTTTCTTCTCTTTATGACGAAACACCAGAAGGACGCTCAGTTGTTGATTTTATTCAAAACCGCATGGGGGTAGAAGATCTTAAAAAAACCGAAGGGACGTTTGTTGAATTCAAAGCTGAAACGCGAATGAGCGGCATTGACTTACAGAATGTATCTGTACGAAAAGGGGCAGTGGACGCCGTCACGGCATGGGTAGAGTCAAATGGCGGGATGGTTCCCTCTGATTTGCAGCAAAAAGCAAACGAAATTGCAGGAGCTGGTGGCACGCCGCTTGCCGTCGCCGCTGATGATAAAATTTACGGCTTGATTTATTTAAAAGACACGGTAAAACCAGGAATGAAAGAACGCTTTGAGGAACTTCGTAAAATGGGCATTAAAACAGTCATGTGTACAGGAGATAATCCGCTAACCGCAGCAACCATTGCAAAAGAAGCGGGAGTAGATGAATTTATTGCGGAATGCAAGCCAGAAGACAAGATTCAAGTGATTAAATACGAACAGCAGCAGGGAAAGCTAGTTGCCATGACAGGTGACGGGACAAACGATGCCCCTGCACTTGCTCAAGCTGATGTTGGCTTAGCAATGAACAGCGGAACCTCAGCTGCTAAAGAAGCAGCAAATATGGTGGACTTGGATTCCGATCCCACAAAAATCATTGAAGTCGTTTCGATTGGAAAACAGCTATTAATGACAAGGGGTGCCTTAACTACATTCAGTATCGCAAACGATATTGCGAAATATTTTGCCATTATTCCAGCGATGTTTACCTTGGCGATTCCGCAAATGGAGGCTCTTAACGTAATGAAGCTGAATTCACCTCTATCTGCCGTATTGTCAGCGCTTATTTTTAATGCGGTCATTATCCCGCTGTTAATTCCCTTAGCCATGAAGGGAATTGCGTATAAGCCGATGAGTTCTAACGCCCTATTGCGAAAAAATTTGTTCATTTACGGGTTAGGCGGGGTGTTGGTTCCATTCATTGGGATTAAAGCAATTGACTTACTACTTTCATTTGTAATGTAGAGGAGAAGAAACGATGATACAAACAGAACGAACGGGAAGCATTATTGTTCGCTTAACAATTATGATGATAATTCTTTGTGGTCTTATTTATCCTGTTGTGATGACAGGTATTGCTCAAACAGCTATTCCAAGTAAAGCAAACGGCAGCTTAATCTATTCAAACAACCACCAAGTTATCGGTTCTAAGCTCATTGGACAGCAGTTTACAAGCAATGAATTTTTCCATGGCAGAGTCTCTAGTATCGATTATAACGGGGCAGGATCTGGGTCGTTGAATTTAGCACCTTCAAATAAAGATCTTACGAATCGTATCGAGAAATCCGTAGCGGCGTGGAAAAAAGAAAACGAGGTGCCAAAAGAAGGAATTCCAGTTGATGCCGTCACAAATTCGGCTTCTGGACTCGATCCTGACATTACGCCACAAGCTGCATATGCACAAGTAGAACGAGTGGCAAAAGCGGCGCACATTAAAACCAACATGCTAAAAGAGCTGATCAAAGAACACACTCAGCAAGGAGCTTTTGGTGAAAAACGAGTAAATGTAGTAGAGCTAAATTTAGCTGTTCAACGAGAGCGCTAATTACATGCACTCGCTTCATGTATTGAAGCGAGTGTGCTAAAGGAGTACAAACAATGAAAGAAAAAGAAGCTCATCCATACTTTCGAAGAAAAACTCCGGAAGAACTATTGCGTGAACTTCATGATCAGAAGCGAGGAAAGCTTAAACTTTACATCGGTGCCGCGCCGGGAGTAGGAAAGACGTATAAAATGCTTCAAGATGCGCACGATTTAGTCAAAGAAGGCATAGATGTCGTAGTTGGATATATAGAAGCACACGGCAGGCACGAGACTAAAGAGATGATCGGAAATCTAGAAGTAATCGAAAGAGAAACCGTTTTTTATAAAGGAAAAGAATTGAAAGAGCTTGATTTGCTGGCGATTGTAAGAAGGCGCCCAAAAGTTGTAATTATCGATGAACTTGCTCATACAAATGTTCCGACAAGCCGTCATAAAAAACGTTTTGAAGATGTTTCTTACCTGCTCAACCAAGGCATTTCAGTCATGTCAGCAATGAATATTCAGCATATGGAAAGCGTACATGATCTCGTATATGCCATTACCCAGGTAAAAGTTCGTGAAACAGTGCCAGATTTATTTATTCAGCAAGCAGATGAAATTCAGCTTGTCGATGTTACGCCGGAACAGCTGCAAAAGCGTCTTCGTGAAGGCAAAATATACGAAGTTCATAAAATTGAACAAAGCCTGCAGTCTTTTTTTAAGCTCGCAAATCTCCATGCCCTTCGTGAATTAACGCTCCGAGAAGTAGCGGATGAAGTGGACGGTAAGCTCATTCATGCCCATGAAATTGGCGTAACAGGTATTTGCGAACGCATTTTAGTATGCATTCAATATAGTGGAACAGCTGAAAAATTGATTCGAAGAGGCTGGAGAATGGCAAACCGATTGAAAGCAGATTTGCTGCTGCTTCATGTTTTTACAGGGGAGCAAACTGAAAGGCAAAAAGCACAAATTAAAGAGTGGCGGGAATTTGCTGATCGCTTTCACGCATCGCTAATTGTTGAAGAAGCTAAAAACCAAAAACCAGCTGCAGTGATTGTGAACGTAGCCAAGCAGTATCGCGTTACTCAAATCTTACTAGGGCAATGAGCCAGGACAAGGTGGGAAGAGATTCGAAAAGGGTCTATTGTGAATACGATTATGAGACAGACTTATAACATCGACATTCATATTGTTTCAGATTCAGCAAAGCAATAACAATAAAATGGATGTATACTAAAAGGAGAATATGAGTGAATATTGCGTTTTTTTTACTCCCGAAAAAAGAAGTCGTTACCCTGTCGACACGGTCAACTGTCCGTCAAGCATTGGAGAAAATGGAATATCATCGCTACTCTTCTGTACCGCTCATTAACCAAAAAGGAGAATATGTAGGGACTTTGGCAGAAGGAGACTTGCTATGGAAGCTAAAAAGCCTAGAACATATAGAACTTCATGAGCTAGAACACCTGCGAATTGAAGAGGTCCCAAGGCATCGTGATTATGAACCTATCACCATTAATGATGAAATGGAAAGTATTTTGTCACGTGCGTCTGAACAAAATTTTGTACCAGTTGTAGATGACCAAAATATTTTTATTGGACTCGTGCGGCGAAGAGAGATTATAGAGTATTGTATCTCTCAACTTTTTATACATGGAGAAACGTCTTTAAATGTGAAGATTTAGTTAAGTTTGCGTAAAAAACATAATTTTTACATAAAAGGTAGTCTCTTTTTATATAATTAATGTTATAATAAGAGATGTAAAGACGAAACTTGCGTAATGTAAGCCTCTAACATTTGTTAGAGGTTCTTTTTTTACATAACATAAAACATTTGATTTCAGTTCTTTCTATGGTTAAGTTAGAATAAGTGTTAAAGTAAGAGGTTTCTTGCTTTTTTACATAAGAAAAGTGAGCTGTACAAAGGAGACAAAGTATATTGACTACGGAAAAAACAAAAAGCGATCAATTACGCAGCATATTCAAAACTATTATCTTCGCTATCGCTCTAGTATTTATGATTCGCGCATTTTTATTTTCTCCGTATATTGTAGAAGGCGCTTCAATGAACCCAACGCTGCATAACGGAGAGCGTTTGTTTGTGAATAAACTGTCGTATTCGCTCCATGATATTCGCCGAGGAGATATTGTGATTATTAAAGATGAGGCTAAGAATAAGCATTATGTAAAAAGAGTAATCGGTCTGCCAGGTGAAAAAATCGAAATGAAAAAAGATCAGCTTTATATTGATGATAAAAAAGTAAGTGAACCTTATTTAAAAACGAATCGTCAAATTGCCAATAACATGGATATGGAGCTTACAGGAGATTTTGAACCTGTTCAAATACCTAAAAACGAAGTATTTGTAATGGGTGATAACCGTCTGTACAGTATGGATAGCCGCAACGGTCTAGGTCTCATTGATGAAAAACGGATTGTCGGAAAAAGCGAATTTGTATTTTACCCCATTAAAAAAATAAGAAAAACAACGTAAAAAGAAATGCTGGCGAAGGTATTTCTTTTTTTGTGCCTATGTCTACTCGGCTTCTAGATGGGCAAGCTAAGGAAAAAAGGTGTGAATTAATTGAAGACAGCCTATGAAAAATTATTTAAGCATTTTAAATTTGTTGATGCTCTTGAGATGAAAAACCGATTAGCAATGGGACCTATCCTCACATACGCTTCACGGGAAAACGGAGAAATATCCGATCTTGATATGTCTTTTTACGAAAAACGAGTAGGGGGCGTCAGTACGGTAATTATCGGCCCCGCGTTTATCACAGAAAATGGCCAAGTAGCACATGGTCAAATCGGCATTCATCGTGATCAGGTTATACGAAAGCTTCATCAACTAACCCAAATGATTCATAGAAGAGGAGCTAAAGCGATTCTTCAACTATCACACGGGGGAAGAAAGTGCGTAGAAATGAAAAATAAATGGCAAGCCATTAGCCCAAGTGAAAAGCCTCATAAACGTAAAGGCAAAAAGCCTGTTCAAATGACCGAGCGCGATATAACTTATATTGTTCAAGCGTTTGGCGAAGCTACCACCAGAGCTATGGAAGCCGGGTTTGATGGAGTAGAAATTGACGGAGGAAATGAATGCTTACTGCAGCAGTTTATGTCAAGGCAAGCAAATGAACGAAGCGATTCTTATGGAGGAAGCGCAGAAAACCGCTTCACTTTTGCACTTGAAGTTATTCGTGAAGTGACGCGTCGAGCAGCTCATGCGGGCAAACCATTTATTGTGGGATATACATTAGCACCCAAAGAAAAAGGCTATTTAGGAAATAAAGTGGAAGATACATTTGAGTGGATTGATCGTCTTATTCATACAGAAATTGACTATTTACATATCAGTGCTTTGCATGAACCTACCTTAAGTAGTGAAGAAAATCGTTCACTGGTTTCTTCGATTATTAAGCACGTTAATCACCGGGTCCCTCTTGTGGGTACAGGAGGACTTACGGCAACAGAAGTAGCAGAAGCTTTTGAGAAAGGGCTGGCTTTAATTACGATTGAACAAGCATTAGTTGTACAGCCAGATTGGGTAGAAAAAGTGATAAATAGCGATGAGCCCGCTTCTATGGATGTGACGTCATTAGATAAAGATGTGAGTTTGCCACCTGAAGTGCTGGCTCACTGGCAAGATATGCATAAAAACGACCGCCCTTATTAAGTGAGCGGTCGTTTTTATGTTGTTGACTTAACAATAAGAATTTTATTTTACTGATACTATAACCAAGCAGCATACATAGACTAAAAGAAAAACCAAAAACACAGTTGACTTCTAGGAATAGTTAGGATTACAATATAAACAACTTATTCATAAAACGGACAGCTGATCGGACATACCGAAGGCTTCTAGCAAACAACTGTTGGAGGCCTTTTTGTGCTTTCTAACAGAAGATGAAAGTGGAGGGACAACATGAAAAAGTTAATTACGTTTGCACTTATTGGCTTTTTAGCTCAGTTAATTGATGGATCACTTGGAATGGCATACGGGGTGACATCAACTACGCTGCTTTTAACGTTTGGAATTGCACCAGCTGTGGCTTCCGCATCTGTTCACTTAGCAGAAGTTGTAACAACAGCAGCTTCTGGTGTTTCGCATATTAAATTTGGAAATGTAGATAAATCGATGGTGTTAAAACTAATTATCCCGGGTTCCATCGGAGCTTTTGTAGGAGCCTGCTTTCTAAGTAATTTACCTGGAGATGCTGTAAGGCCTTACGTTTCAACATTCTTATTACTTCTAGGAGTTTATGTGTTATTTCGTTTTTTATTTACGTTTAAAACAAACGAAGAAAAGAGCACCAAACCTTTATCGACGAAGCAGTCCATTCCGCTGGGATTAATTGCTGGATTTGCTGATGCTACAGGAGGAGGCGGCTGGGGGCCGATAGCAACGCCTGTATTGCTAGCTAAAAAAGGCACAACAGCACGGAAAGTCGTTGGAACCGTGGATACAAGTGAATTTGCTATTGCCGTCTCGGCTACACTTGGCTTTTTAATCTCTCTTGGCTGGGAGCAGGTAAATTGGTTCTGGGTATGCGCCCTTATGATTGGCGGAATTATCGCGGCTCCGATTGCTGCATGGTTTGTTCGTATTATCCCGGCTCACTTGCTTGGTTCACTTGTTGGTGGGTTTATCATTTTAACAAATGCTCGAACACTCTTAAACACTTGGGTATCCAGCAGCTCTACTCAGATAGCTGTATATGCATTCATACTTATCGTGTGGGCAGCAGCGATCATTTACTCACTGTTACAAGGGAAAAAATATAATCAAAATCGAAACGTAGAAGTTTCATAATAAAAAGGATGGAATAAAAGTAGCTCAGTTAAAGAAAGATCTGAACGTGTTTGATTCTGGATAGAGAATCAAATGTGTTCAGATTTTTTTATGGTTAGAGGGAAGGCAGTTTCATGTATGTAGTGGCCTCTAGCTGTTGGCTGGAGGGCAAGGCGAGGACTTATGCGTAAAAAGCGGAACAGGTGAGACCCGGCAGGAGTGGTCGCCCTCGGAAAGCGAAGCCTTGTACGGAAATCCGGCGTAACAAAGGGATCCATACTAGCGCATTATCCCATTTGTTCGTCTTTATATTGGGGTGATTTCGTTATGTATCAATCTCTTTTAGTATCTGAATTCCGTAAAATAGAGAAGCGTAGATATTTTTTTTGCGTCTTATGATACAATAGACGAGTTCATTCATGAGTGGGAATACTTTCTAACACATATAAAATTCATTGAATCGTCGAGGTGTGAAGAGTAAGTGGTCTATTTTATTTTAGTATTAGTAGCAGCTATCGAAGTAATTGTCTTATTGATTAATCGACCTGTATTTGCAAACATTCCGTATGTTCAAGTATATATTGTTCCTTTGTTAGTAGTAATTGTCATCACAATGTTACTTTCGCGAAATCCAAAGAGATTTATGCGTTGGTTTAAACAAGGGCTTATTACGATTTCAGTCGTTGTGCTTGTATTCGTACCGGTTCTCTATGCCAAAAATCTCCCGCTGTATGGTTATAATGAAGCAAAAAAAATGCTTGCGCAAAGAGAACAGCTCTTGCTAAGTCAGTTCCAAAAAGGAAAATACGTATATCCAGCAAAAGACAGCCCTAAAAAATACCGTTATCTATTTAAAGTCAATCGTGGAAACGGCATGCTTGAATATGTATTCGACCCATACACAGGCGGTTATGAAGTTGTGACAGATGTGATAAAAAAATAAAGGTTTAGCTTATTTAAAGCTAAGCCTTTTAATATAAGAAAAATTGAAACTTTTTGAAAATCTGTGCGTATTTATTAAAGAACGTTCACAAAAAAGTCACAAAAGGAGTTGCACAATGGGAAAGTTAGAATACCGACTGCTAAAGCCTGATGATACGTTTGTATCTATTTATCACTATCAATCTATTGAACTTGAACAAATTTTAGCACGAAGAGAATGCGAATTTTTTGTTAAAGAAGGAGTAACGTATAAACAAACTTCATCTGCAGTCGAAGATGATATACATATTATTTATGTAAAAGAACATGAACATGGGCCGAAAGAGCAAGCAGAAGACGATAACAAAGAGATTACGTTAGAAGTACGCGAACTGAATTCTCTTCGAGGACATCCGATTTTATTCGTCTCTTCATTTTATACGCATTTGGACGTATTAAGCTATATCGGAACAGTTTATACATACTACAATGGATGGGAATGGGAAAGAGACTCTGCGGAAATTGATGAAGATCGCAGCGTGTACAGTTTATATGTAACAAAAACAGGCGTAACGTATGAAGGGGGTAAGGCGTAATGTCAAAAACAAAAAAAATGATGGCCGGGGTTTTGACCACAGCTTTAATGACATCGCTCGTTGCCTGTGGTTCAACTGATCAGGCAAGACCAGCTAAACCGAAAGATAAATCGTGTGACAAGTGGAAGTGGGATGAAGATACCCAAACGTACTACTGTTCAGATTCTTCTTCTTCGCACAGCGGCTCATATTATCACGGAGGCCGCTACTACGGCTCTAAAAAACAGTTGACCTCATCATCGGCCTATAAATCATTTAAATCAAGCAGCTCGTATAAATCTGGAATTGGGAGCGGCTCTAAAGGCGGTTTTGGCGGGTAATGCATAAAGAAAAACGAGAAATGTTTTATAAAGAAATTGAAGATTTTTGGCACGATTTATACGGAACAGAGTATGCTCTTTATGACGTACATACAGAGTCTTCTCATATCATTGATTCTATTAAAGAAGCTGCAAATCGAATTGGAGAATTATTTTTTAAAACTGCACCTTTACTTCGTTCGTTAGATGATCAGACGCTTTTTTCTTTAGGATTTCCAAAAGACAGCCTCCCGTACCTACGACTGAAAACGATGGAAACAGAAAGTGTGATTTCGCGCCTTGATTTTGCTGTTACGACTGATCAAATTAAGCTTTTAGAACTAAATGCGGATACGCCTACGTTCATTAAAGAATTATTTCATGTAAATGAGTTAGTCTGTCGGCATTTTCAAGTACAAAACCCTAATAAGCTTGAAGAAAAAAAGCTTGCTTTAGCATTAAAACACGCCATTTTTGAAGCTTACAACGAGCTCGATAGAACGAACTATCCAAACGTCGTTTTTTCTTCGCACGATACGCATGAAGAAGATAAGTTAACGACTCTTTATTTAATGAAGCTAGCCGATGTAGATGCTACATACGTTCCATTATCGCAGCTTCGGATTGTTCCTTCCTCTACAGTGGAAGAAGGTGAACATATAGAAGCGGGCGTGTATGATCAATATGGACAAAAAATAGACGTACTCTATCGCCAAACGTATCCGCTTGAACATTTAATTGAAGATGAAGATCCGAGTACGAATGAAAAAGTCGGACACATGCTTTTAACATTGGCACAGCAAAAACAAGTAGCCATAATCAATCCGCCTTCTGCATTTTTGCTGCAGTCCAAAGCCGTGCAAGCACTCATTTGGGCTTTGCATGAACAACATCATCCTTTCTTCACTAAAGAAGAGCATCACATCATTGAAACATACTTTTTACCAACGTATTTAGAAGAAGATCCATTTATTGAAAGAAAACAAGCATTTGTGAAGAAACCATCCTTTGGTCGTGAGGGAGATACCGTTGAAATTTATAATGAAGACGGAATCAAAATAGACGAAGATCAGCAGAAAACATATCAAGAATACACGGCTGTGTATCAACAGTTTATTCCTTTGCCAACTGCAACGATGAAGACTCAAACGCAAACAATAGAGGCTCATATCATGTACGGGTGCTTTTTATTAAATGGAAAAGCAAGCGCAGTAGGAATACGAGCTGGAAATCAAATTACCGATAACGAATCTTATTATTTGCCGATTGGATTAAAATGAAAAGGGGAATAAAAATGACACAATGGATTGATTGGGCTAGTATAGGAAGTTTTTTATCTCACGTAGCGGTAGGGTTAGGGCTATTATTTATCGGAGTTATGGTATTTGAATTAACAACAAAATTTAATGACCGTGAACTCATAAAAAAAGGCAATGTGGCGGTCGCTTTGAAGTTATGGGGAAAAGGAATCGGGCTTGCTATTGTCATTTTTACTGTATGGAGCAACAGCTTAAATTTGGTAGATGCAACTCTTTGGGGAGTAGTAGGTATCATTACTCAAGTAGTGGCATATTGGATTATTGAATTTATCATGACGCCCAAAACGAGCCTAGCCAAAAAAGTAGAAGAAGGAAATATAGCGGTTGGAGTAACTCTTTTTGCAGCGTCGGTTGCCGTCGGCCTTATTGTGGCCGGAAGCTTAACATATTAAAAGAAGGCGATTCCTGTTTTACGGGGAATCGCTTTTTTTATGTCCAGATTGCTCGTGTTCACTTAGTAATAATGTACGTGTATTTTCACGGTCGGCACGAACAATTTTTTGCTGTGTGTAAAGCGGAATGACAAAGAGCAAAATAAATAAAAAAACATAGCTCATTTTTGTTATCCTCCCATGTAAATTGTAAACGCCTGCTAATAGTGTGTGACAAACAATACGTAAATATATCATATTTGACTGGATGAACTGGAAAAAATTGAGGGATGCAAAAAGAATATAATCTTACCTTCAACAAAAACTAAAAGCAGTATAGAGGCACGTCTTTTATTAAGAAAGGAGTTGGGAAAAGTGAAAAGGTGGCTCATTTTGTGCTTAATGATTATAATCGCAGCTGGATGTGGACGCCCAGATGAAACGTCTCAACCGAGCATTTTCCTTATACCAGAAGGGTACAAAGGATGGGTTATGGTCGAATATGATAAAGATAACGGAAATCCCAGCAAGACAGAAGGAGACTACACTGTATTTAAAGTAAATGACCAGGGAGTCGGGAAAACCAAAACGCTTTTAAGCGGCGGCGGCTGGGCAAGAAATAAATATTTCTATGTAAATAAAAATGGAGAGCGAAAGCAATTGAAGCAGGGTAAAATGATTCATGGAACGACTCAAGGTAACAAAAATCATACGGTAACCTACTTTTTCGTCGGCACCGCAAAAGAGTTCGATAAGGCCGGAGACTATCGAAGAAAACTTACCGAAGAAAGTTCTTCGTAAGAAAAGAAACGTTGCCTCTTTGGCAACGTTTCTTTTCTATCTTCATTTGAATGTGCAAAAAACGGTATCTTTTAAACGTTGAATTTCACTTAATGCTTCTTCTTGCTTATGAATTACCCAATCTGGCAATGAATGTTCAACCGACAGCTCGTCGAAACAAGCCCCGCATGTTTTAACTTCAATATAAGATTCAATATACTGAAGGTGATCTAAGTTATAAGCCCAAAGCCGACGTTCAGGGCATATCGTTTCTAAGTAAAGCGGAAGCTGAAAAAAAGGATCTACTGCTTCAGAAAGTTCTAAAGGCCCTTGGCTATCAGCGTTGGTTACGTCTAGATAACCGCAGTGAGGACACGTGCATGAGTGCGTTGACCCGCTCAATTTTTTATCCAGTTTTACAACTCGCGCACATAGTTCGCAGTTTGGACATTTTACTAAGATAAAGTCAAGGAACTTATCTAAAAATTGTTGCTGTATTACTTGCTGATTTGTCATTTTTTGTACCTCTAACTGTCAAACTTTTTTTAGTTACGAAAATAATTCATGAAACCTACATACTATTCATAACACATGATGAGGGTTAAAACAACAAAAACCCTTTTCGACAGAAGGGTTGTATGATATAGTATGACAAATCAGAATAAATAAAGAAAAATGGTGAGAAAAAATGAGTCAAAACGAACAATGGACATCAAAACTCGGCTTTATCTTGGCATCTGCCGGTTCCGCAATTGGAATCGGAGCCATTTGGAAACTGCCTTATGTAGCCGGAACAAGCGGAGGAGGGGCCTTCTTTTTACTGTTTATCCTGTTTACAGCAATTATTGGTTTGCCGCTTTTACTCGCTGAATTTGTACTAGGTAGACATACACAAAAAGAAGCAATTCGTGCATATGATGCAGTTGCTCCCGGTTCCCTATGGAAAGGAATCGGGTATTTAGGTGTGATCACATGCTTTATTTTATTATCCTTCTATAGTGTAGTAGGAGGCTGGATTTTGCAATATATTTTTGCAAGCGTCACGGGTCAGCTGAATGGAGTAAGTGACTACGGGAGTTTATTTAACTCGACCATTGCTAATCCAACAAGTGCTGTTATCTCTCAACTTGTTTTTCTTCTTTTAACAATTGTTGTAGTAGCAAGAGGCATTCAAAATGGTATTGAAAAAGCAAACAAAATTTTAATGCCTGCTCTCTTTATTTTATTTATTATTATCATTATTCGTTCTTTAACATTAGACGGGGCAATGGAAGGCGTATCTTTCTTTTTGTATCCGGATTTTTCAAAGCTTACATCCCAAACCATTTTGTTTGCGATGGGACAAGCATTCTTTTCCCTTAGCGTAGGCGTTTCAGTTATGGTTACGTACAGTTCGTATCTATCTAAGCAGCAAAACTTGCCAAAATCGGCTATTTCAATTTCGGCGTTAAATATTTTGATTTCTTTACTAGCAGGACTGGCAATTTTCCCTGCGGTCTTCTCAATGGGTGTAAAACCGACGGAAGGACCAGGTCTTTTATTCATTGTATTGCCTTCTATTTTTGAACAGCTTCCGTTCGGAATTGTGTTTCAAACTTTCTTTTTGGCGCTGTTTTTATTTGCCACTTTGACATCTGCGTTTTCGATGTTAGAAATTATTGTTGCTTCTTTAGCCAAAGGAGAGCAGCATAAGCGTATAAAGCTATCTTGGATTTCGGGCTTGCTAATCTTCGTGGTAGGAATACCTTCAGCACTATCGTATGGTTTATTAAGTGACGTATCGATCTTTGGAAAAAGCATCTTTGACTCTTTCGATTTTCTTGTAAGTAATATCCTTATGCCACTAGGTGCTCTTTTAATTGCCATCTTTGTTCCTTGGAAAATGAAAAAAGATGTACTAATTGAAGAATTTAAGCACGGTTCAACGAATGTGAAGCGCTGGTTCTCTTTATGGCTTCTTGCTATTCGATACATTGCACCTGTTTTAATTATCATTGTATTTATTAATATGCTAGGCTTTATCTAACGAAAAAACGCTGTTAAAACGCTTGGTTTTAACAGCGTTTTTTTGAAGGAAGAGGAGGAGTATGATGCTTGATTTCTTATATGATATGTTTGCAGGGGCAGGGGTATTTATTTTATTAATAATTGTGTTGCTAGTAGCGAGAACGTCAGGGAAACGCAAGAAATAGGCGGGTATAATTCCCAGTGTAAAAACCCCAAAAAAGACTAACACCACAGAATTAAACTATGATAATATATTATCCTATGAGCATAATAAATGCTCACATATGTTGTGATGAAGCGTTTTTTAGAAAGAGGGATCATCTTGAGTGGAGAAGTTCTTGTCAAGATTTTATCTCAAGCGTATGAACAAAAAAAGACATTACCAATCGTCTCATTCTCGTCTTTTTTTGAACAAAAAAAGGTGGGCTTTCGTTTAAATAACGGTGTGTCCGCTGATATTATCTACCATACGCTTATGTGTATTCAGAGAAAAACGTGTGTCCAAGATGTGTTAGTGGAAGTACTAAAAGTTGATAGTCCAAACAATGACGGGGCATTTTCTGATTGTGTATATATTTTAGCAAATGGTACAAAACAGCAAGTGAAAGAATGGGTTCAACCCTTACATCCTAAAAGAGTGAAACAAGGATATCAGCACGGGACACCCATTGATGCGCCACAGTTAAAAAATGACTACCATGTGTTTGCCGTTACTTGGTCATAAGCGTTTAACCCAAAAAACATCCTGCTGTCGCTGCAGGATGTTTTTTGTTAATAAGGATGAGCATCGTGTCCTTTTTCATTAGCTTCTTCTACCGCATCAGCAGCTTTGTTGCTCCCTAACGGTGAACCGCCTTCTTTTGGCAATTTGCCGTATGTAGGAGTCATTTCTGCTCCCATTTCAATTTCTAGGGAACCATCATCATGCATTAGAAGACCAATGCCATTTGCTACTCGATTGCCATAGTCAAAATCACATTGAGTTAAAAGCTCAATCATCTTTGTTTGAACGGTATGATGACAACATTTTAAGCCGTCTACTAAATTTTGAATAAGCTCATCACGTTCCCAGTCCTCTAGTAAACGATAGCGTTCACCAGCTTGCTTAAAGTCATTTGTGCGATCAATTTTTTCTTTTTTTACATTTCCTTCAACATAAGGCTGATGAGGTTTTGGATGGTCATGCGCTTCTTGAAGACCTCCAAGAGAAGAAGGTTCGTAATTCACGTGCGGGTTCTGACCTGGAGCAGCATCTACATGATAGGCCATTTGACCGTCGCGTTGATTTGTTGCTACATGTTTTTTCGGCGCGTTAATAGGCAGCTGCAAGTAGTTTGTTCCCACCCTGTGACGCTGCGTGTCGGAATAGGAAAACGTTCTTCCTTGCAGCATTTTATCATCAGAAAAATCCAGCCCGTCTACAAGTACACCCGTACCAAATGCGACTTGCTCCGTTTCGGCAAATACGTTGCTTGGATTTTTATCTAGGACCATTTTACCTACTGGTAGAAATGGAAATTGGTCTTCCGGCCAAATTTTCGTGTCATCAAGCGGATCAAAATCCAGTTCAGGATGCTCTCCATCTTCCATGATTTGTATACAAAGTTCCCACTCGGGGTAGTTACCGCTCTCAATCGCTTCATACAAGTCTTGAGTGGCGTGACTGATATTTTTAGCTTGAATTTCTTCTGCTTGCTTTTGGGTCAAATTTTTAATTCCTTGTTTTGGTTCCCAATGGTATTTCACAAGAAACGCATCGCCATCTTTGTTTACCCACTTATATGTATTAACACCGGAACCTTGCATTTGCCGATAGTTAGCAGGTATTCCCCAAGGTGAAAATAAAAAAGTAATCATATGCATAGCCTCAGGGGTGTGAGAAATAAAATCAAAAATACGCTCGGTATCTTGACGGTTTGTCACAGGATCGGGCTTAAAAGCATGAATCAAATCAGGGAATTTAATAGCATCGCGGATAAAAAATATTTTAAGGTTATTTCCTACTAAGTCCCAGTTTCCGTCTTCTGTGTAGAACTTTACAGCAAATCCCCTTGGGTCTCGCATTGTTTCTGGAGAGTCCTTTCCATGAGTTACGGTAGAAAATCTGACAAAAACGGGCGTCTGTTTGCCTGCTCCTGAAAAAACTTTTGCGCGGGTGTATTTTTCAACGGGCTCATCCCCAAGTTTTCCGTACGTTTCAAAATATCCGTGAGCTCCGGTTCCTCGGGCATGAACAACACGTTCTGGTATACGTTCACGATCAAAATGCGAAAGTTTTTCAATCAGCTGGTAATTTTCAAGAGTAGCAGGTCCTCTGTTGCCTACCGTTCGAGAATTTTGGTTATCACGAATGGGGTGACCTTGACGCGTTGTAAGCGTCTGCTCGTTTTCTCCGGCTGCATAGCGTTTGTCTTCCGAGTCACCTGATCCGCTAACATTTGTACCATGAATGCCTTTATGGCTCATAAAATAATCCTCCTTGTTTCAAACATAACAAGACTATTTTTTTCAGCCCTCGCTTTTTTATTCATTAATATGGAAATAATATAAATTTTTAGAAGAAAAGCTGTTTTACTAAAGAGGGGAACAAATCCGCTAAACGAATAAATTTTAAAAAAGTTTCACATTTCAAAAAAAAATAAATTGTTTTTTTTGAAATATAAAGATAATGTTACGGGTGATTTTTTACCTATTATTAGTGTAGGAAAAGGAATAATATTGGAATATATTAGCTTTTTTGTCGAACTTATTAAGTGTTAAACGACAATAAACTACGACAATATACACCATACACCTGCGCTACTGTCGTTTCCTGTAACATAAATGTAATATTAGTGATGTTATTTTGTAATAATGTGTTGTTACAATGTAAACGTCTTATAGATTAGTAGATTATGGCATTGGAGGAACCTTTTTTTATGAAAAAGTTGATATATTCGTTAGCGTTATGTGGATCTTTAACAGTAGTACCTACAATTAGTGAAGCTGCTTTAGGAGATGCTACGCTGCACCCAGGAACAAGTAATTCAGATGTGAAAGAATTACAGCAAAAATTAAAAAACAAAGGTTATTTTACATACGGTACAACAACAAACTATTACGGTTCAATCACGACTAGCGCAGTAAAGTCGTTTCAGCGTGCAAATGGTTTGTCTGCAGATGGTATTGCAGGTCCATCTACATTTAATAAACTGCTAGGAAGCGGAAGCTCATCAAGTTCATCAATTAGCTCAAGTTCATTGCTGCGCGTTGGTTCAACTGGACCAAATGTACAATCTTTACAGCAGCAGCTAAAGAATAAAGGCTATTTTAAAGGAACTACGACTCAATACTTCGGTTCAATTACAAAAAATGCAGTAATGGCATTTCAACGTGCAAACGGACTGTCTGTGGACGGAATTGCGGGTCCAGCTACGTTGAGTAAATTAAAAAATGGCGGTTCTAGCGCTTCAACTGGTGGTTCTAGCTCTAGCAGCTCAACTATTTTACGTCAAGGTATGAAAGGTTCAGCAGTAAGCAGCCTTCAGCAAAAACTAAAAAATAAAGGTTACTTCTCAGCTGGTGTAACAGGCTACTTTGGCTCAATTACAACAAGTGCAGTAAAATCATTTCAACGTGCAAATGGTTTATTAGTAGACGGAGAAGCGGGTCCAGATACGCTGAATAAATTAAATTCAAGCAGCTCTAGCAGCTCAAAACCTTCAACATCAACAGGAAGCAGCACAAGCTCAAGCTCAGCTTCAAAAGTTATTTCATACGGTAAACGTTTTATGGGAACACCTTATGTTTGGGGTGGAGCTGCGCCTGGAGGCTTTGATTGCAGTGGTTACCTTAACTATGTATATCGCAATGCAGTAGGTGTAAGTCTTCCTCGTACAGTTGCTAGCATCTATCAAACTGGTACGCGTGTAAGCTCACCTCAGCCTGGCGATATCGTTTTCTTTGAAACGTACCAACCAGGAGCTAGCCATGCTGGAATTTATATCGGAAACGGTCAATTCATGCATGCAGGTTCTTCAACAGGCGTGACAATCACATCACTAAGCAACTCTTACTGGTCAAAACGTTACTTAGGAGCAAAGCGTTACCTATAAGAGTGTAACAAAAAGGAGTAGTTGTAGAACTATTCCTTTTTTCTATGCACCATAAACGTAAAAGTAGGAAATTTTTGCGCGATTTGGTATGATAACTAGGGAACAAATAAAAGGAGTGTATAACATGGCTATTGTAGATGTAACCATTATTCCGGTAGGTACGGAAACGCCAAGCGTGAGTCAGTACGTAGCTGATATTCAAAAAGTGTTGGCCAAGCATGAAAATGAAATTACATACCAATTAACCCCTATGAATACATTGATTGAAGGGGAATTAAGCACGCTGCTAAAAATTGTTCAAGAGATGCATGAAGTACCTTTTGAAAATGGCATTCAGCGCGTATGTACAAATTTACGAATTGATGATCGCCGTGATAAAGAAAATCATACGATGGCGGGGAAATTACAATCAGTACAGTCTAAGTTAAAAGCGAAATAAATAATATGAAATACAATAAAAAACGCCTGAGTATCCACTCAGGCGTTTTTTATTGTATTTATACTTAATTAGCATGCACAAGAGAAAAAATTTGAAAAGCCACGCGCAGTCGAAGAGTTTCCTCTGACGTGTGAATAGGTCTTTTTAATAATTCTTGGCATTTTTCAATTCGATAGATCACCGTGTTCCGGTGAACGAATAACTGCTTAGCGGTCTCTGAGATTTGGCAATTGGAATTTAGATATGTTTCCAGCGTGTCAAGTAAGATGGAGCGATCTTTCTTATCGTACTGCAGCAAACCTTCTAATGTTTGAGAATAGTAATCCTGTAAATCGTTTGCTGGAAGCAACCTCAGCAGTTCTTTAAACTGTTTTGGCTGATAAAATTGAATAAGCTTCGACTGATCTTTAAAATGGATGGTTTCAAGAGCTTCAACAGCTTCTTTATATGAGTCAGCGATTGTAAGTAGGGATTGGCTTTGGTTTCCAACTCCAAATGACATTCGCTTATCGTAGTGACGGTAAACAGCTTCCTGCAAGCGATGCAAGCATTCTATAATCATAGGTTGAGAATGAGGTGTAAACAAAAGAATATAAAGATTGTCATAGAAAAACAAAATGGCCTCTGGATGACCTGCTGATAACTCATAGTGAAGGAGCTCATAGATCATATCATCATCGCTGTAAGGCGTGAATGTAGAGTGGATTTTCCCGACGGCGCAAATATAGCTGTTTGCTGCTGATAAGCCCATCATCTGCGCTTGAAAGGAAGCATCTTCAAGCGTTTTATAATAATTGTTAACAAGCTGATTGAAAAAATCGTTTTTTCGTCGCCGTTCAGCTTCATACAAAGCCTGCTGCCTCATCATTTCGAAGGATAAAACGTTTGTCGCTTGTTCAATCGTTAGGAGCGCTGAATCGGATAAAGAAACTTGATGTTCAATAAGTAAATAACTGTACTTTCTTGTATGTGTCGCAATCGGAAAAAGCGTAACGGTTTTTTTGGTGTGTAAAAAGGAAAAGGTTGTATATTTTGACGTTCGTAAAAACAGCTGCTTAGCGCCCGCTACCGCTTCTTCCATCGGGAGTGAAAAAGGTTCGCGTTTGTTTGTATAAAAGAGTTCATGGCCATGGGTATCAAAAAGGGCAACATGAGCATTGCATAACGTTTGAATGGATTGCATAATTTTCTCAATGCCTTTTCCTTGTAAGATGTATGAGGAAAATAGCTGATGTGTGACCATCGCTTGCTGAAGCTCGGCTGTTTTTTTATCTAAAATAAAGCTGAGAGATTCATTAATAACCGCGCCTAACGTTTCGTCCGTTTGGAAATCAATGATCGGAAAGTGAAGTTCATCAGCTAGCTGACAAATAGAAGCAGGCACGTGTTCGAAAAAGCGCTTCGTTTTGATGGCCAATCCTGCACATTTCTTTTTAGCCATTCCTTCTACAAGTTTTGCTAAGCTTTCTTCATGTTCTTTGAAGTGATAACCCGTTGTAATTAAAAATTCTCCTTCTTTTAAAAAAGATAAAATATCGGGTGCGTCCATCATATTGACGTTATGTACTTTGCGGGTGACTCCTTTTTGCCCAGCTACTACAGATGCTTTCTCATAAATTGGAATGCGTAAAAGAGTTTGTAGTTCCATTATTCATTACTCCTTTTGTTAAAAATTCTCACATTTCCCTGCGCGTATCTTTATCTATCTTTTATTTTATAAGAAAGTTTAGTTAAAATAAATAAAATTTTCAGAAAAAAATGTATAAATTGTTAATGAAGAAGTGTATTTAATCCTGTAAGATAAAATAAATAACATATAATGTTAGAAAAAGTGACGTATATAAGACTTTATATATTTAGTGATAATAGCCAAAAAAACACTAAATCATTGTAGGAAGTGTTAATGAAAACAATCAGTCATTTTCTTAAAATGAAGATAGCAGGAGGGATAGCAATGGTTGCAGATATGACAGGAAAATCTAAGCTTTGTCAGCAAATCGAAGAAAACGTTAGCTGGCTGTCACAGTTTGGGTTAGATGAAAAAGAAGGGGTCACAAGGCTTTTATATACGGAACAGTGGAATGCAGCTCAAAAGGCATTGGAAGAAAAAATGAAGGGACTTCACCTCAAAACGTATTACGATGATGTAGGAAATTTATTTGGACGGTTGCAAGGAACGAGTTCAGAACAACAAGTTATTTTAACAGGATCCCATATCGACACCGTGATAAACGGAGGAAAGTATGACGGGGCGTTTGGTGTTGTGGCAGGTATCATTGCTCTGCAGTACCTATATGCGCATTACGGATCCCCTACAAAAACCTTAGAGGTCGTATCACTTTGTGAAGAAGAAGGCAGTAGATTTCCTCTTACGTATTGGGGATCAGGTAATATGAATGGATTACACAGCAAAAGTGATGCAAAACATGTTATAAATAAAGAAGGGGTTAAGCTGGATGACGCAATGAAACAGCTCAATTTCGGAAAAGGCCTCCACAGCGAGCCGTACCGCACGGACATCGCTTCTTTTATTGAACTGCATATCGAACAAGGAAAGCAGCTTGAAATGTCTCATTGCGATATCGGAATTGTTTCTAGTATCGTCGGGCAGAAACGATTTACAGTATCTGTTGAAGGTGAAAGTAACCATGCGGGCACAACCCCGATGAACATCAGAAAAGATGCATTTTATGTGAGCTGCAAACTTGCTAAAGCATTTATTGAATTGAGCGAAAAATATCATAACGCTTTATACGTAACGGTTGGCAAAATTACACTTTCTCCAAATGCACCGAATGTAATACCAGGATATGTAGAATTCACGGTCGATATAAGACATCATGAATATGAGGCTTTACAAGAGACAGAACGAGAAATGAAGGAAATTATAAAGCGAACAGCAGGGGATTTAGAAGTGAATATCGACTGCTGGATGGATGAAAAACCTGTCGCCATGAGCGAAAAATTATCTGAACTTTCCAAAATTATTTCCTCGGAAAAGAATATCTCCTCCCGAGAATTAGTAAGCGGTGCAGGACACGACTCGCAGGTATTCGGACGAAGAGTTCCAACATGTTTGTTATTCGTACCGAGCCAAGATGGAATCAGCCATTCCCCAAAGGAATTCACCAAAGGAGAACAGTTAGAAAAAGGAGTAAAGGTCTTAATAGAACTATTATATAAACTTGCCTACTAGGAGGAATTTGACATGACTATAACAAAACAGCTTCATACACCGCCGCGTACGATTATGACCCCCGGACCCGTAGAAGCAGATCCCCGCGTATTAAGAGCATTAGGAACACCTATTTTAGGTCAGTTTGACCCCGCATTTACGCACATTATGAACGAAACGATGGAAATGCTTCGTGAACTATTTCAAACCAAAAACAAATGGGCTTTTCCCGTTGATGGAACGTCTAGAGCTGGGATTGAAGCAGTTCTTGCAAGTGTAATTGAGCCTGGCGATAAAGTGTTCGTTCCGATTTTCGGCCGCTTCGGCTATTTATTAACGGAAATTGCCGAGCGCTACGGAGCTGATGTACACAATATTGAATGCGAATGGGGAGAAGTATTTGACCCTGAAACAGTTATCCGTGAAATAAAAAAAGTAAATCCGAAAATTGTTGCAATGGTTCATGGTGAAACGTCTACAGGAAGAATGCAGCGGCTTAAAGAAATTGGTGCTGCATGCCGCAACCAAGATGTTTTATTTATCGTCGACGCAGTAGCCACTATTGGGGGTACGGATGTAAAAGTAGATGAGTGGAACATTGACGCATTGATTGCAGGCACACAAAAGTGTTTATCTGTTCCGTCCGGCATGGCACCTATTACGTACAATGATCGTATTGAAAAAATTATCATGGAACGCAAAAAAGTTGAAAAAGGAATTGCCACAAAAGCAGATGCTCAAACTGTTCGTCTGCGTCCGAATATTATCAGCAACTATTTTGATTTGAGTCAGCTTCAAGACTATTGGAGTGAGCGCAGATTAAATCATCACACGGAAGCAACGTCCATGCTCTATGCTTTAAGAGAAGGGCTGCGCGTTATTTTAGAAGAAGGATTAGAGGAAAGATTTGCAAGGCATCGCCTCCATGAAAAAGCACTTGTAGCCGGTATTAAAGCAATGGGATTATCTTTATTCGGAGATGAGGATTCAAAAGTTCCAACCGTTACTTGTGTTTTAATTCCCCAAGGTATTGACGGAGAGGCAGTTCGTTCTACACTCCTTGAACAATTTGGGATTGAAATTGCAAGTTCTTTTGGGCCGATGCACGGAAAAATATGGCGTATCGGTACAATGGGATACAGCTGTCGAAAAGACAACGTTCTATTTACATTGGCTGGTCTTGAAGCAGTGCTTATTCGAAACGGTGCAACCGTGAATGCAGGTTCTGCTTTGCAAGCAGCATTAGAAGTTTACGAGGAAGAGGTAGCGTTGTCTAGTCTGTAAAGATTCGTTTTATTCATCATATAAAGAAAAGAGGAGATTTTCTATGAGCGAATACTTTTTTACACACCCCTATGCATCGCAGCGTACGTGTACGTTTGGAAAAAATGGAATGGTAGCAACCAGTCAGCCTCTTGCCGCTCAAGCGGGTCTTGAAATGTTGAAAAAAGGAGGCAATGCGGTAGATGCTGCTATTGCCTCCGCGGCTTGTTTAACGGTTGTAGAGCCTACTTCAAATGGAATTGGTGGAGACGCATTTGCTCTTGTGTGGATCAATGAAGAGCTATACGGACTCAACGCAAGCGGTCCTGCTCCTGCTTCTATCTCTATTGAGGCTCTGCGTGCCATGGGGATAAAAGAGATGCCCGCTCGCGGTTTTGTTCCTGTTACGGTCCCAGGTGCCCCGAGTGCGTGGGCGGAGCTGTCAAAACGCTTTGGGCGGCTATCGTTAAAAGAAGTGCTGCAGCCTGCTATTTCATATGCACAAGAAGGGTTCCCAATCTCCCCGATTTTAGGGTACAATTGGGAACGAGCGTTTGAACGATTTACACACGCGTTAAAAGGTGACGAATATAAGCACTGGTTTGAGACATTTACCAACAATGGATCAGCTCCTAAAGTAGGGGAAATGTGGCGATCGCCAGACCATGCTGCTACCCTGCTTGAAATTGCCGAAACGAATGGAGAATCTTTTTATAGAGGGGATTTAGCTGATAAAATAGCAGCTTTTTCGAAAAAACACGGCGGATTTTTAGCAAAAGAAGATTTAGCAGCTTTTAAAGCAGAGTGGGTGAAGCCGATTTCAACTTCTTACCGAGGATATGATGTGTGGGAAATTCCGCCTAACGGCCAAGGCCTTATTGCACTTTTAGCTTTAAATACGCTAAAAGGCTTTTCTTTCGATGCCAAAGATTCTGTCGATACATACCACAAGCAAATTGAAGCCATGAAGCTAGCGTTTGCAGATGGACAAAAATTCATTACAGATGCTGATAAAATGACAGTAGCAGTTGAAGATTTGTTGAATGATTCTTATGCAAACAAGCGCAGAGGGCTGATTGGTGAAAAAGCGCTTATTCCCGAAGCGGGACAGCCGTCTCATAGCGGCACGATCTATTTAGCGACAGCTGATGGAGAAGGAAACATGGTATCATTCATTCAAAGTAATTACATGGATTTTGGCTCAGGACTTGTCGTACCTAATACGGGCATATGCCTGCAAAACCGCGGGCATAATTTTTCGTTAGACCCACAGCACCATAACCGATTAGAGCCTGGAAAACGGACCTACCATACCATTATTCCTGGATTTTTAACAAAGAATAAAAGCGCTGTAGGTTCATTCGGTGTAATGGGCAAATTTATGCAGCCTCAAGGACATGTGCAAGTCGTCATGAATATGATCGATTTCCATCTAAATCCTCAGGCAGCTTTAGATGCACCAAGATGGCAGTGGATTGAACATAAAAAAGTTCTTGTGGAAAAAGAAATGCCTTCACATATTGTAGAAGCATTAGAACGCAAAGGGCATGATATTCATGTGGCTACGAGCAGACATACGTTTGGAAGAGGGCAGATTATTTTAAGAGATGAACAAACCGGTGTATTATACGGCGGCACAGAAGCGCGAACAGACGGAGCGGTTGTTGCTTATTAGATCACAGAGAAAGGAGCGCGAGAAATGCGACAATTGGATATTTTTATAGCGTTTTTTCGCTCAGGTATGCTCGGCTACGGAGGCGGGCCTTCAGCTATTCCACTCGTGAAAAAAGAAGTAGTCGATACGTACAAGTGGATGGATGACGATGAATTTGGCGATTTATTAGCAATCGCCAATACGCTTCCTGGGCCTATTGCTACAAAACTGGCTGGATACATCGGCTATCGAGTCGGCGGTATTTTGGGTCTCGGGACAGCTTTATTTGCAGCCGTTATTCCAACCGTTTTTTTAATGGTATTGCTGTTAACAACTTTAACGCAATTTAAAGATCAGCCGTGGGTTATGGGCATGACCAAAGCAGTTGTTCCTGTAGTGGGAGTTATGCTCGCGGTTATGACGTGGGACTTTTTTAAAAAATCAACGTCTGGTTTAGGGTGGACGCCAGCTATTATCTTACTGATTATTAGCTTAGGATTAATGGAATTTGCCCATATCCATCCAGCGGTCATTATTATTGTTCTTATGGCAGCAGCTTGGATTCCGCTAAAACGAAAAGGAAAAAAAAGCGAAAGTGCTGAACACAAGCAAGAGAGGGAATCGGTATGATTTATATTCAGCTATTTATGGCGTTTTTTGTTTCAAATATTTTAGGCTATGGAGGCGGACCGGCGTCGATTCCGCTTATTCAAAAAGAAGTCGTGGATCACTATCATTGGCTTACGGTCAAAGAGTTTAGTGAAATGCTGGCAATTGGAAATGCGCTTCCTGGTCCGATTGCAACAAAAATGGCGGGGTTTATCGGATATCAGCAGGCAGGGATTTTAGGTTCTGTGATTGCTCTTTTTGCAACGATTGCTCCATCGGTTTTACTTTTAGTTATTTTACTTCGAATATTATTTAAGTATAAAGATTCGCCAAATGTTAAGAAAATGACGAACTACATTCGTCCCGTTATCGCCATTTTACTGGGCTTGATGGCGTATGAATTTTTTATGAATTCATATGGTGATTCAGGTATATGGCAAACTTTATTTTTAGTAGCAGCAAGCTTTCTTTTATTAGAAAAATTGCGCGTGCATCCAGCGTTCGTTATTGTCGGAGCACTCGTATATGGAGCTGTTTTTCTTGCTTAAATGAAGCTCTCAAATAATGAGAGTTTTTTTGTGTAAAAGAGACGAAAAGGGGGGAAGTCATGGTTGAAAAAGCAGCGCTAGAAAACGTTCAGGATTTGGTTAAACTGCGAATGTTGCTCATGAAAGAACTGGGAGAATTAAACGGGAACGAGGAGCTGTTTCAAAAAGCTACAGAAGAATATTTTACTGCAAATATAAATAATCCAAATAGCTATACGGCCATTTTAAAAGCGGATGGAGAAATTGTATCAGCAGGAAGCATCGTCTTTTTTATACGTCCGCCTTCACCGAGTAACCTCCAAGGAAAAGAAGCATATGTTATGAACATGTATACAGCTTTTGATCACCGAAAGCACGGCTATTCTTCAGCTATTTTAAAGCATTTGATGCAGTACTGCCAAAAAAGTGGCGTAAATCGAATATGGTTAAATGCTTCTTCCGCTGGAAAAAGCTTGTATCAAAAACATGGATTTATTGAATGTGAATCTGAAATGGAATACAAGTTTGAAAAAAAATAGAGTAGCAAAACTCTTGATAGAGAAGGGTTTGAAAGAGCTGTGGTTTTAAAAAAATAAAAAAAATTAATAAAAAGTGTTGACGAAGATAAAAAAACCATTCATAATACAAATCAACATCACACAACATTACACACAACTTGGAAGCGACAAACAGTTTCAAACGATCGGAACTGATTATCCAAGTACACATACATAGTCAATACTGAGCGTTGATAGGAGCACTAGTAGAAAAAATTTCCCTGTAACAGAGAGCTGACGGTTGCTGCGAGTCAGAACACAAATTTTTTCGAAGTACATTCCTTGAGCATCTTTTCCGAGCAGGAAAAGACGGCCTAGCCGTTATTTTAATGAAGAGGCAAGCAAAATGCTTGCAACTAGGGTGGTACCGCGAATTTTCGTCCCTACTGACTCTTAAGAAAAATCTTAAGGGTGAGTAGGGACTTTTTGTATTTCGGTCCGTTATAATTTTATATCCATTACAAGCGATGAAAAGAGCATAGTAGCAAAATCTTCCCTGTATTCAGAGAGCTGATGGTTGGTGCGAATCAGTACAAAAGAGATTGCGAATTACATTCTTGGAGCTTTCTTTTGGCGATAGTCAAAAGCGGCAATAGCCGTTATCTTAATGAAGAGGCAAGCAATGCTTGCAATTAGGGTGGTACCGCGATCAATTCGTCCCTACTGATACAATCAGTAGGGACTTTTTGTATATCCGCATAAGCGGCTGTGTAGGTGTAAAACGGATTTTTCAATACAAACTAAACGAGAAAGTCCGTTCGAGGTTATAAAATCAAAGGAGGATTTTTAAAATGACAAAATCATTAGAACAATTACGAGGACAAATCGACGAAATAAATTTAGAAATTTTAGAATTATTAAACAAACGCGGTGAAATCGCACAAGAAATTGGAAAAGTAAAAGGTACACAAGGTGTGAATCGCTTTGATCCAGTTCGTGAACGTAAATCGTTAGATCAAATCTTAGCTAAACATAATGGTCCATTCGAAGCTTCAACAATTCAGCATATTTTCAAAGAAATTTTCAAAGCTAGCTTAGAGCTTCAAGAAGACGACCACCGCAAAGCACTTCTTGTATCTCGTAAAAAGAAATCCGAAGATACAATTGTTGACATCAACGGTACTAAAGTAGGACCTGGAAACTTAGAATTTGTAATGGGACCATGTGCAGTAGAAAGCTACGAACAAGTAAAAGAAGTGGGCTTAGCGCTTAAAGAACAAGGCATTACATTAATGCGCGGCGGAGCGTTCAAACCACGTACATCACCTTACGATTTCCAAGGACTTGGAGTGGAAGGATTAAAAATCTTACGTCAAGTAGGAGATGAGCTAGGCCTATCAATTATTAGTGAAATTGTTTCTCCTCAAGATATTGAAACGGCTCTAGACTACGTAGATGTGATTCAAATTGGTGCACGTAACATGCAAAACTTTGAGCTATTAAAAGCAGCAGGTTCTGTAGACAAACCAATTCTTTTAAAACGTGGATTGGCAGCAACAATTGAAGAATTCATTAACGCTGCTGAATACATTATGTCTCGTGGAAATGGAAACATTATTCTTTGTGAACGCGGTATCCGCACATACGAGCGTGCAACACGCAACACATTAGATATCTCAGCTGTTCCAATCTTGAAAAAAGAAACGCATTTACCAGTTGTAGTAGACGTAACGCATTCAACAGGACGCAAAGACTTACTATTACCATGTGCAAAAGCAGCGATTGCTATCGGCGCAGATGCTGTAATGGCAGAAGTTCATCCAGACCCAGCAGTAGCACTATCAGATTCAGCACAGCAAATGAACATTCCTGAATTCCACAAATTCATGGAAGAATTAAAAGGTGCAGCAGTAAAATTATCTTAATTTCATAGTGATACAGTGATAAGAAACTAGTAGCAAACATTTCCCTGTCTCAGAGAGCTGACGGTTGGTGGAAGTCAGTACACAAATGTGAGCGAATTACACTCTTTGAGTACTCTTTTATAGAGCGGTCAGCGGATCGTTAACAATTCGAGGTGGCAAGCAATGTTTGCAACTAGGGTGGTATCGCGAGAAAAACTCGTCCCTATGACGTAGGGGCGAGTTTTTTATTTTTTATAACAGAAAGGAATCGATAATATGAGATATTTAACAGCAGGAGAATCGCACGGACCTCAATTAACAGCGATTATTGAAGGAGTACCGGCAGGGCTTGAATTAACAGCCGAACATATTAATGAAGATTTAGCAAGAAGACAAAAGGGACATGGGCGCGGACGCCGCATGCAGATTGAAAAAGATCAAGTTCAGATTAAAGGTGGGGTTCGCCACGGTGAGACGCTTGGTTCACCCATTGCTTTAGTCGTTGAAAACAAAGATTTTACTCACTGGAGAAATATTATGGGTGCTGATCCAGTTGATCATGATGAAGAAGTGAAGCGACAAATTACAAAACCTCGTCCAGGTCATGCGGATTTAAATGGAGCGATTAAATACGGTCACAGAGATATGCGAAACGTATTGGAACGTTCATCTGCTCGTGAAACGACGGTACGAGTAGCCACAGGCGCAGTTGCCAAACAAGTACTAAAAGCTGTAGGCGTAAATATTGCATGTCACGTACTTGAAATCGGCGGTGTGAAAGCTGAAAAAACGGCATATGAGTCACTGACAGAACTTCAGGAAAAAACAGAAGCGTCGCCTGTTCGCTGCTTAGATGAAGAAGCGGGACAGAAAATGATGAAAGCAATCGATGATGCAAAAGAAAATGGAGACAGCATTGGTGGCGTAGTGGAAGTAGTAGTAGAAGGAATGCCTACTGCAGTGGGAAGTTACGTGCACTATGATCGTAAGTTAGACTCAAAGCTAGCTGCTGCTATTATGAGCATTAACGCGTTTAAAGGCGTTGAAATCGGCGTAGGCTTTGAAGCAGCTCGCAGACCGGGAAGTGAAGTCCATGATGAAATTCTATGGGATGAACAAAACGGCTATACGCGTAAAACGAACAATGCTGGAGGTTTAGAAGGAGGCATGACAACAGGGATGCCGATTGTTGTGCGAGGTGTCATGAAACCTATTCCTACCTTATACAAGCCGCTGCAAAGTGTAGATATTGATACAAAAGAGCCATTTGCTGCAAGTATTGAACGCTCAGACAGCTGTGCAGTACCAGCGGCAGCGGTTGTAGCAGAATCAGTGATTGCTTGGGAACTAGCATCTGCTATTATCGATCAATTTGGAGCAGATCGAATTCAGTTAATTCAAGAAAACGTAAAAAAACATGAAGAATACGCAAAGCAATTTTAATGAATAGAGGAGAATGAAAGGTGAAAACACGTGTATTACTTATTGGCGTTGGTCTTATTGGAGGATCATTAGCGCTAGCTATGAAGAAGCATCGTCACGTCACAGTCGTTGGAGCTGATATCAATACAAATGAAGTACAAGTAGCCAACCAGCTAGGTATCGTTGATTATGTAGCTGAAGATATAAAAACAGAAGCAGCCCAAGCAGATTATATCGTGCTTGCTACTCCAGTAGAGTACACGACAGCATGGATACACGACCTTTCTACTTGGAAGCTTAAAGAAACGGTTATCGTAACGGATGTCGGAAGTACCAAAGGTGAAATTATGAAATCAGCCGAAGCGCTGAATAAAAAACGTATTTCATTTATTGGCGGACATCCGATGGCTGGTTCTCATACGAGCGGTGCAGTCAATGCACGAGCGGATTTATTTTGTTCGGCGCGCTATATTTTAACGCCGTTTGAAAATGAGCAAAAAGAAAAAATAGATGCGCTTATGCATTTGCTAGAGCCTACAGGTGCACAATTTGTACCGCTTGATGCAGCTACTCATGACCAAATCACTGGAGTTGTCAGTCATTTACCTCATGTGATTGCGACCAGTCTTGTAAGACAAGTAAAAGGATATTCAGCACAGAATCATCTTGTCACGGAAATGGCAGCAGGCGGTTTTCGAGATATTACGAGAATTGCTTCAAGCAACCCTCATATGTGGAGAGATATACTAAAACAAAACCGTTCTATGCTTTTAACATTGCTTGATGACTGGATGAAAGAAATGGAACAAGTAAAACTATTAGTAGAAAAAGGTGACGGTCACGAATTATTTGATTACTTTTCAGATGCGAAAGAATTTCGTGATTCGCTTCACGCATAAAAGGAGAGACGTATTGTGACAGTAAAAGCTTTACGAGGAACGATTCAAATTCCAGGAGATAAATCCATTTCTCACCGTTCCGTCATGTTTGGTTCGATTGCAGAAGGAACAACAACGATTAACGGATTTTTGCCAGGAGACGATTGCCTTAGCACCATTTCCTGCTTTCAAAAACTAGGTGTAGATATTCAAATGATTGATGAACAAAGCGTCGTGGTAAAAGGAAAAGGTATACAAGCGTTGAAAGAGCCATCTGATATTTTAGATGTTGGAAATTCGGGCACCACGATTCGCCTCATGATGGGGATTTTAGCAAATACACCCTTTCATTCAACATTGATTGGAGACGAATCCATTGCCAAACGCCCTATGAAGCGTGTGACGGGTCCGCTTCGTGATATGAATATTCATTTAGACGGCCGAAAAGAAGCTAATTTTACACCGCTTGTTATACGAGGTGGGAAAGCAAAAGGTATACACTATACATCTCCCGTTGCGAGCGCACAAGTAAAATCAGCTATTTTACTTGCTGGACTGCAGGCGGAAGGAACAACTTCTGTAACGGAACCGGCGAAATCGCGTGATCATACAGAACGTATGCTAGAGGCATTTGGTGTTAAAGTCGAAGAAGAAGGCTTAACCGTTTCAATTGAAGGCGGTCAAACGTTAAGAGGAACGCATGTAGAAGTGCCTGGTGATATTTCGTCAGCTGCATTCTTTTTAGTAGCGGGAGCTATTATTGCAAACAGCCGCATTGAAATTCAAAAAGTGGGGATGAATCCGACTCGAACGGGTATTTTAGATGTGCTTTCAAATATGGGCGCTTCGATCGAGACAGTCAAAGAAACAAAAGAAACCGCAGAACCCTATGCAGATTTAGTTGTAGAATCTTCTCACTTAAAAGGTACAGAAGTAGGCGGAGACTTAATTCCACGCTTAATTGACGAAATCCCAATTATTGCACTAGCTGCCACGCAAGCAGAAGGGATTACAGTTATTAAAGATGCTGCAGAGTTAAAAGTCAAAGAAACAAACCGTATTGATACGGTAGTGAATGAGTTAACCAAAATGGGCGCTAACATTGAAGCAACGGAAGATGGAATGATTATTCACGGAGGTGCAAAACTTCACGGAGCAAATGTAAACAGCCACGGAGATCACCGTATCGGTATGATGCTCGCTGTTGCCTCTTGTATTGCAGAAGGGGAAACAATTATTGAAAATCGCGACGCGGTATCCGTCTCTTACCCGCAGTTCTTTGCTCACTTAGAGTCTTTACAGCAGTAAATTCCCTTATTATGTTAAAATAACAGTTTGAAAGTTGTAAGGAATTTATAAAATTAAAACCAATGACTCTATATTTCGCCGGAGAAATCCGATATAATCATTACAACACCTCTAGTATTAAATAGAATTTGGTGAATGATTATGTTTTTGATGATTGTCTACATCGGGGCCATTTTATTTTTTATAAAAATGTTTATGGATCGAGATTTTATTTGGTTTTTATTTTTATTGCCATTTTTGATGTTTGTTATGTTTTTTGAAACAGACTATCTTGATCATGTCCCTGAATCTGGAAGGTTAATTATCTTTACATTTTCTTTTTTAGTCATTTATGCAATGGTTTTGGTGTATAATCGATACTTTAGAAAAGAAGGATGTAAAGAGTAAACTCAAATGTGAATCCATTGATAATGATAAAAAAAGCATGCCCTACGGCGTGCTTTTTTTATCGCTTGAATTGACATCCACTGGTGTAAGCGGCTTTTTAGCAGGGCCTTCTACCACAGATCCGTCGTAAGAGAAACGAGAACCGTGACAAGGGCAGTCCCACGTGCGGTCACCAGCGTTCCAATTCACTTCACATCCTAAATGCGTGCATGTAGTATCGACGCAGTGAAGCTTCCCTTGAGGATCTTTATAAGCCCCTGTACGTTTGCTGTTTACATATACGACCGATCCTTCATCATTTTGGAGCTGATCCAGTCCTTTTTCAGGCATTGAAAACTTACCGGTAATAAAGTGTTCAGCCACATCAAGATTTTGACGAAAGAAATGCTTAAGGCTAGGGTCCGCGTAGAAACGAGATGGATTATACAACTCTGCATATGGGTTGTCTTTTCCGGTTATTGCATCTCGAATAATATGTGCTGCAATGGTGCTATGAGTCATTCCCCATTTTTTAAATCCGGTAGCAATAAAGATATTTGGCTTGCTTTCTTTAATGGGACCGATATATGGAATTTTATCAAGCGTAAATAAATCTTGTGCAGACCATTTATAACGAAAATGTTGAACAGTAAAATTTTCTTCAGCGAACCTCTGAAGGGACTCATAGTGGAACATAGTATTAATTCCTTGTCCAGCTTTGTGGCCTTCTCCACCAATTAAGATGAGTTCTTCTCCGTCAACTTTTGTTGAACGCAGCGAATGAGTAGGCTGATCAGCGCTTAAATACATGCCTCCAGGGTAAGCTTGTTCAACTTTTGCTGCTAACACATACGAACGTTTGGCATACATGCGCGTATAGTAAAAGCCCGCTCCATCATAAAATGGAAAGTGTGAACACGCCACTACATATTTGCAAGAAATTCGATGGCCGTCTCTTGTGACAACGGTGGGCGACGTGCTTTCTTCTACGTCCGTTGCTACGGTGTTTTCAAAAATCAATCCGCCGCTTTCTGTGAATTTTTTGACTAAATGAAGCAGATATTTTAACGGATGAAACTGAGCTTGATCTTTCATAATAGCCGCTGCCCTAATATCAAAATTAAAAGGAAGCTCTGTTGCAAATTCACATGGAATATGTAATCGCTGATAGGCTCGAAATTCTTTACGAACTCGATGATCAAACTCCAGCGTTTCTCCGTATAAGTAAGCATCTTGTACCGAAAAATCACAGTCAATGTTTTCCGTTTGAATTAAGTTTTTCATAAACTGCAGAGCTTGTTCGTTTGCTTTATAATACAGCAGCGTTTTTTCTTCGCCAATGTGTGAAAGTAGCTCATCATAGATAACGTCATGCTGAGCTGTAATCTTTGCTGTTGTGTGACCGGTTGTACCATTTAAAATATTATCAGCTTCAATTAACGCCACGTTCAGCCCTTCTTTTTGTAATAAATAAGCTGTTGTAATACCGCTAATACCGCCTCCTACTACTACAACATCAACTTTTCGATTTTCTGAAAGAGATGGGTATGTTGGAAACTTTAAATGATCTCGCCAGTAGGGCTCAGTATCCTTTGGGATATTTGCCAATTTATTCACCTCCATATGATAAATCTTATTTTTACCATAGTTTTCTAAAAAATGTATGCAAAATAAAGGAATCTACTCTAATAGCATCTCTTTGCTGTGCCTATTTAAGCAAAAGGAGGGGAAAAGAGTGATTGCAATCAGCCTTTGTACGATTGTTGCCAACGAAGCAGAGGTTAAACGAAAATATTGGCTCTTCAAGATTCTTCTTTTTTAACGTGGCTTCCGCACCAGCACCTTGCCGTTTGCTACGATAGAAGTGGTGAATAAAAAGCAGAGTATGAAATAGTAAAGGTTACAGATTTAAACATGAAGAGCAATAAATTCATATAAATGATAGGGAGCATCATATAATAAAAGTATAGAGGCTTAATTCGGCAAAAGGTATTTAAACATCAGGGTCCAAATAAAAGGGCAAACGGCATGTTTGTCCTTTTTTCATGATTATAGTGACAATTTTCATATATAGTAATAAAGTATATATATAGCAAAAAAATCCCAAATTTCAAGAAGATAAAAAACGGCTTAAAACCAAAATAAGTTGTACTCTCAGAGTATGTAGAACGTGCAAAAAAACGAAATAATATGTAGTATTGTAATACAGGACGTAATTGGGAAGAAAAATGAAAACGTTGACAAAAAGAGGAGGGGTACCATGTTGGGTTCACTACCTAATGTTATAAATACGTCAACGCTTGTGTCTTCAAGTGAACAACAAGAAGCGTCATCTGAATCATTTAAAACATATACTCATAAAGGAAAAAAATTTAAGGTCTATTTACCTAAATCTTATCATATTTTGAAATCTTATCCACTAATGGTTATGCTGCATGGATGTACACAAAATGCAGATGATTTTGCAATAGGCACGCAAATGAACGAGCTCGCCGATGAAAAGGAATTTATTGTCGTATACCCACAGCAGTCTTCTAACTCCAATATGAATAAATGCTGGAACTGGTTTGAACCTCTTCATCAAATTAGAGGGTTTGGCGAGCCAGCTATTATTGCAGGAATTGTAAAAAAAGTCCAAAACATGCACTTCATTCAGAAAAATAAAGTGTTTATTGCCGGTCTGTCAGCAGGAGGAGCAATGAGCATCGTTATGGGGGTAACGTATCCAGAACTGTTTGCTGGAATAGGTGTGTCAGCAGGTATCGAATATCAGGCGGCTCTTAACGTATTTAATGCGTATTCTGTCATGGCCAGTAAAGGTCCTTCCCCCGTTAAACAAGGGAGAATTGCTTATCAGCAAATGGGAAAACGGGCAAAGCCACTGCCGCTCATTGTATTTCATGGTAACGCTGATTCTACGGTAAATGTAGCCAATGCAGATCAAGTGGTTCACCAGTGGATTACAACGAATAATCTTGCTTATAACGGAAGAATAGATGGATGGATTCAAGATAGCCCGGTTAAAACGAGAGAAGAAAAAATTCTCTTTGGACGGGATTATACAACATATCGCTACGAAAGCAGCAAGGGAGAATTGGCTATTGATAAATATATTATCAATGGAATGGGTCATGCATGGTCAGGAGGGAACTCAGCGGGCAGCTATACAGACCCTAAAGGCCCCAACGCTAGTCGAATCATGTGGGACTTTTTCATGAGTCAACAAGTATAAACAGAGCATATAATGAGGTTCAGTTGCGTTCTTATCGCAGAGAAGAAGAGCTGAAAGTAGCTCTTCCGGCCCTTATTAGTATAAAGAAGCAGCGGCAGGAACCATTATTTTAACTAGACGTGTTTTTCTAAAAATTAGGATTTGATTATTTAGAAAACGGGTACTGTAATAAAGAAAATAAGAAGTCAGAATTACATAGCTTAGGATTGACAGCTTATAGTTGTAAATGTAAGATAACTGCGAGCTGCATTTTGTATGATTAAAACATTAAAATAAGCCGAAAACTGAAAAAATAAATAGAAATTGTAAGATGAGCGGGTAAGGAAAAGGAGATTAAAAAATGAATATTGCATTTTTCTTAGTACCAAAAAGTGATGTTGTAACACTAAATATTCAATCCACATTAAGACAGGCTCTTGAAAAAATGGAGTATCATCGCTATTCTACAGTTCCACTAGTTGACGATGATGGTAAATATGTGGGCGTTCTTACTGAAGGGGATCTTCTTTGGAAGTTAAAAAGCCTAGGAGACTATCGCTTTCAAGATACGGAAAATATTAAATTAACAGAGATTGACCGCTATCAAGATTATAACCCAGTTGCTATATATGATGAAGTTCAAAACATCCTTTCAAAGGCAATTGACCAAAATTTTGTTCCTGTAACGGATGATCAAGGTGTATTTATTGGAATTGTGAGAAGAAGAGAAATTCTAGAGTTTTATGCAGAAAGCGCAAGTAAAGTGAAAAATCAAATATAAAAAAAGTCATCTCTAGATGGCTTTTTTTCTTGTCTTATCGCCCCCGTACATACTCCTAAAAACAGGCTTAGGTCATGGCCCACAGCAATGCACTTCCTTGTACTAGTTTACATAATCTATTTATATATAGGTATAAAATTGCCTATATAAATCTTATTTATAGATAAGGATGGTTTATGTGAGTTACAACAATAAAAAGAAGTGTTGCTGGTGTTCTAATCAGTATTATTACAAAACTTCTGGCTATGATCCAAGAAGCAGCCATGAAGGAAAATGCTGTCATAGCGATTATAAGCATAACGATCATTGTCCTAAACATGATGATGATCATCGTTCTGGACATAAAAAATGCCATCATGGTGGCAACCATGGCGGAGGTCACGACGGTAACCATGGCGGAGATCATGGTGGCAACCATGGCGGAGGTCACGGCGGTAACCACGGTGGAGGTCACGACGGTAACCACGGAGGTTGTCACGGCGGAGGTCACGACGGTAACCACGGTGGAGGTCACGGAGGTTGTCATGGCGGAGGTCACGGCGGTAACCACGGTGGAGGTCACGGAGGTTGTCATGGCGGAGGTCACGGCGGTTGTAAAAGACGTCGCTGCTGTTGGGGCTGGGTGTTTTAATTTAATAAATAATTGAATTAAAATGAAGCGTTGATTTAGCAGAAAGAACTCAAGAAATTGAGTTCTTTTTTTGTAAGTTGAAACTTATAAACGGTATACTTCGTATATATAGTAAGAGCATTTTGGAGGAGGAAAAAAAATGTTTAAAAAAATGTTTGCTAAAATTGGAGTTGGAGCTGCCAAAGTAGATTTACGCCTAAATGAAACGGCCTATACGCTCGGTCATGTAATTGAAGGAGCTATTATCATCCAAGGGGGAAACGTTCAGCAACATATTAATTTAATTGATGTTGAATTTTGGCTTGAAGTTCAAATGAAAAGCGGTCAAATGCATACACATCGTGTGGAAAGCCTGCGCGCAGCTTCTTCATTTACAATTAATGAAGGCGAGAAAAAAGAAATTCCATTTACATATCATTTACCTTTGGATCTTCCAATCTCTGCGAGCAACGTCAGCTATTTCTTTAAGACACACTTAGATATTGAAGGGGGAGTAGACTCAACAGACCGGGACCCTGTGCGCATTAAAGCTCCAAAAAGCTTATATCAGTTAGTAGAGGGCTTTGAAGCACTTGGGTTTAGAGAAAAACATCATTCAGGAAAATTTAACGGATACAAACAAGAATTTGCATTTTTTCCTACAGACTTCTTAAAGGGGTATGTAAATGAGGTTGAGTTTGAGGTAGCCATTGAACGAGAAGGTATTCGCGTGTTATTGGAGCTGGATTTGCCTTCTTTCGGCCGAGAGAGGGAAATAAAAAACGAACTCTTTTTTACAAATGATGAACTAAGCCAGCCATCCACTATCGCTCGCTTGCTGGAAGAAGCGATGGAAGAGATGATGGAAAATCCTCGAGACTATGAGTATTATAAGCCTTCTCACTATGATCAGCATTCACACCACCCACGTATGAGCGGTTTGGGAGGAGCAATGGGAGGCTTTGCAGCCGGTATGTTAGGCGGACTGCTCATTGAGAATTTGATGGATGATATGTTTGAAGACTCGGCGCTTGGCGAAATTGGAGAAGATATTGAAGAAGCCGGGGAGGATCTGTTGGATGGAGATTTTTTTGATGGAGGAGACGATTGGTAAAAGGGATTTTGAATAAATAAAAAGGATGATTAATGATGATCATCCTTTTTTTCTTTCTTCTTTCTTTTTTTTACTTCTATATACTTAATGTGAAAATCCTCTATAATCAGAACTTTAAAGTAAAATTGCTCATGCTGAATGATATCATTTTTGGTCACATCAAACTTTTCGGTTAACACCCACCCGGCAATGGTATCTACTTCTTCATCGCTAATATCCGTACCGAGTAAATCATTTACTTGGCTAATGAGCATTTTTCCATCAAGAATATAATGATCGTCTTTAATTTTTTGTACATAAGGAATTTCGTCCGTATCAAACTCATCTCGAATTTCTCCTACAATTTCTTCAATAATATCTTCTACTGTAACAAGCCCAGCGGTTCCGCCATACTCATCAAAAAGAATAGCCATTTGGATACGTTCTTTTTGCATCTTTACAAGCAAGTCATGAATAGGTACAGTTTCAATTACTTTAAAAATAGGCTTGACGTATGATTCTAACGTATTGGTGCCGTCTTTTTCGTTAAATACAATATCATTATAAATTTCTTTGATATTAACAAGACCGATTACTTTATCTTTATCCCCATCTTCAACAATTGGATAGCGCGTATATTTTTCGACATTTGCGATTTGCAAAAAAACCTCTACGACGTCGTCTTTGGAAGCACTCACAATTTCCGTACGAGGGACCATTACTTCTTTAGCTAAACGATCATCAAAATCAAAAATTTTACTCATATATCGATATTCGGATTGATTAATTTCGCCGCCTTCGAAGCTCTCAGATAACAAAATGCGCAGCTCTTCTTCACTATGAGCAGCTTCATTTTCTGAAATCATCGTTATACCAAAAACCTTGGTCAACATACGAGCTGAGCCGTTTAATATTTTAATGAACGGATACATAAGTTTGTAAAACACGATAATCGGTTTTGCAAAGTTCAGCGTAATTTGTTCAGCCATTTGAATAGCAAACGTTTTAGGAGCTAATTCTCCCAAGACAACATGTAAAAAAGTAATAACAACAAATGCAATGACAAAAGATAAAATGCCAGCAAGCGGCTCATTCGTATGGAAGGTAGTAAAAAGAGGGTGAAGCAACCGATCTAGCGTCGGTTCACCAAGCCAACCAAGCCCGAGAGCCGTGATGGTGATACCAAGCTGACAAGCGGATAGATATTCATCTAGATGCGTAATAACATGTTTGGCAGAGACGGCTTTTTTATTTCCTTCTTCTAGAAGCTGATTAATTTTTGAACTTCTTACTTTTACAATAGCGAATTCTGTCGCTACAAAAAAAGCAGTTAATGCAATTAAGACTGCGACTAATAGTAATTTTACGGCGATCATTAAAGTCACCACCTTGTACGTAAATGTATATCTTAAGTGTTAGCCAAAGTGGAGAAAACATGTATTAAATCCGGAAAAGAAAAACGCACATAAAAAAACTGCTTCTATCTTTAAAAAGAATAAGAAGCAGTTTATTATGTTACATGTTCATTTAGGGGAATTAATCTTAACTTTACCATCATGGTCTATCACATATCGGTTCTACAGTTCAACTGACTTTTAGCAAACGTACTGCGAGCGTGTTATGACACCTCCTTTAACTGTAATCCGAGTATATATGATGCATCTCTCACTCCTTTCTATTGGTTAAATTTATTATAATACATAATTAATCAAAATACTACAAATATTCAGAAAATAATTCAAAATGCATAGTTTTTTGTCATTTTCTGAAATATACACAAAAAACGAGATTGAGATATAACAAAATCAATACAATCTAAAGACGAATAAACTGAGTAAATGATCTAGTACGGGTCGTGTGGTTACACTGCTGGTGATTTCCGTGCAAGGCTACGCTTTCCCTCCAATCAACAGCTAGAAGCTACTCTAAACATAACCTATATTCACCATACTAATGAAAAGATCCGAACGATGAATCGTTCGGATCTTCCTTTAATTAAAATACGTTTGCCCCAGCCTCTTTTTAATTAATGCACGTTATGGTTATTAGGCATCTGAGGAGAGGCAGTGGCTTTTGTAAAACTTGTGATCATTTGCTGCATATCTTCTTTTGCAAGCTGCGGCACTTGATAATAATGGTGTTTATTTTGATAAAGAGAAATTTCATAAGCCATTTCAATCCAATTAGGAACACTGTCTCCGAATATTCGGCGAACAACAGGATTTGTTATTTCTAAAGCGGTCATGGTTAAAAGAGATGCTTGAGACTTGATTAGACCTAGCATATGACCTGATATGCCTTTTTCATTAATTTCCTCCACGGACTGATTCGGCTTTTTAGGCTGCGAAGGCTTTAAACCATAAATAAAGGTATTAGACTGCTTCATGTTATACACATGTGTAGAACCGGCCGGCTTTTGACCCGTAGAAAAAGCTTCTACGATTAAATTATATTCGTTTAAAATAAACTGATATTGCCGATCAATGATATCAAGCAGCTCTTGTTCTTTTACATATTGCCTAAACATCATAAACTGATCCATTACATTAATCGAACCGGCAAGTGTTTCATGAACGTCAAATAGTTCATGCCCTCCATGGTTCAATTGAGGGGGGATAGCTCCAGTTTGCATGTTTGTAGGAAGTTCGTGATTATTCATACTAAGTCCTCCTTAAAATCGGTATCGACTATAGTCTTTAAACTTCTTCAGGTTTTATACTCAAACTTGATTTATTCATAAAATGTTGCTCTACATAACTTAATTTACAACTAGTTATTTAATTAAAGGATAAAAGTGAAAGGGTTTTATAAAAAAAAAGCGAATATCAATAACAATTCACGATCTATAGATAGGGGAATCAAAAAACATGAATGAGCTGCTGTCATACTCAAGTGAATTAAAACACGAAGCAAATCAACTGGTGGTATCCAATCATTTATTGGATCTGTTAAGAGAATATGGTTGTCCTCTCTCAGGGGAGAGTTTTGAATTAAATGTCATGACAAATCGCATCATTAATTTTTACGTAGGAAATGATGAAATGGATGAAGAATCTGTTTTTCACATGGGGTATCAGCTTACAAAGCGTTTTAACCCTTATAAGATGATATTTGCTAATGAAAAAGATAAGTATCAGTGGAGTGTGTATATGATTCAGAAGGGAGAAGAGTGGAAACTTGATATTTCCGTACTTCCAGAAAATATCGTGAAGGACAAAGTTGAGAAACAAGAGTTATTAAAATCACTTCTCACTGAAAAGAAGCGGGAATGCATTTTATTTTTCAAACAGCAAAGCGGATATAATCGCTATTATACGAGTGATCATGTCTATAAGGCTGTGCTAGAAGATGACATTCACGATGATATGTCTTTTTTTATGTGGCTGCAAAGACAAAAAAAAGTAAATCAACAAACGTAAAAAAGAGCCGGTTAGGCTCTTTTTATGCGTTTACGGATGTTTTTACAGGTAAAGCAGCTTTTAGCATCCAAATATGTTTTTCAATGTTGCCGATTGTTCCAATGAATAAGTCAGCTGTTACGTGATCGTGTGCTGCTTCAGCTTTTTCAACTGCGTTTTTTAAGTTTTTAACAAGTAGCATATAATCATTAATTAAAGTTTCTACCATTTCTTCACTCGTTTGCTCGTTTCCATCTTCAGAAAGAGTAGCTGCTTGTAAAAATTGCTTCATTGTAGCAATTGGACTTCCTCCAATGGCTAGTAATCGTTCTGCATATTCATCTATATAGTCCGCCGTCTCATTATAGAATTCTTCAAATTTTTCATGAAGCGTAAAAAATTGAGGCCCTTTTACATACCAGTGAAAGCGATGAAGCTTCGTATACAATACGTTAAAATCGGCAATTTGTTGGTTTAATACGTTTTCTAAATTCATAGTTAATAGCCTCCTAATGAGTTGTTGTTATCTTATGTTTATATTATATCAAATATCAAATTAAAATCAATACTTATTTATAATAATTATTGAATAATAATAAGAATGCTTTTAAATCATAATTATTCTCTTTAAAAACTCTAAAGATATGATAGGATAGAGCAAGAGTATTGAAAGGAAGAAGGTTTAGTCATGCATATTACACCAGAAGCAAAACAATTAATTAACAATATACTTGAAGAACAGGAGATAACAGGAATTCGTTTGTATTTCAAAGGAATTAGCTGTGAAATCCCTAATATTGGGTTAGCTTTTGAAGAGCCTTTTGAAAATGATGAAATGTATGAAGTCGATGGAGTACAAGTAGCAATGGAAGCTTCTATTGTGCCTTATACAAATGAATTAATGTTAGATGTTCATACAACGCCGTACGGTCCAGGTTTAGCATTAGTTGGGGCTAAAGAGGCTGAATAAAAAATGTATGTAAGAGAAGCTAACAGGTTTGTTGTTTGTTTTGGTAAACCTTGGTTTACTTAATTTAAACGTTAGTGAAATGGAGGGGGACCTATGCTTCTTTCTCATCATGTAACGGTTGAACAAAGACAGCAAATCAAACGATTTAAGCAGCAAATACAAGACGCAAAATCGCTAGATGAGCGCCGTTTGTATCAAGCACAGCTAAATAAATTTGTTGAGCGCCTATTTATTGAGAATCGCTTGCAGCGCAGCGGCGAACAATAAAAAACACCTAGAAAAGAAGCCTTCAAAGAAGGTTTCTTTTTTTTTAGTAGATTATTATACTTTTACACCTTGCAATTATTCATTTTCTTATATATCGCCCTTTATCTACTTGAAATCCGGTTTTCTGTATGAATATAGCACTAAAAACGTGTAAGTGACTATCAAATGAAAGCGCTTTCTGTTATAGTGAAGGTATAGAATGGTACTTGTTCACCTACAATGTTCATAAGGAGTGGTTTGTATGATTGAAAGAGGAAACTTCTTAATTGGTTTAGCGTGGGGAACATCTTTGAGCATACCTTTATGGATCGCCTTCTTTGGCTGGATAAAATTAGTTTGGCGCTTGCTTTAAATAAATAAAAACAAAAAAAGTAAAAAAACTTCAGTGAATATGCGCTGAAGTTTTTTTAAAACAGCATAAATAGGTATTAAGAACTATTAAATAAATTACAATTTGTAACGATAAGTAAATAAGACTACTTTAAATATTATTTTTGGATTTTTTAGGTTCCTAATGTTTTAGGTCTTATTACACAAAAGAAAGCAGGAGTACAAATTGAAAAGCTATCGTTTAGTAAGTTTCTCTACCTTATGTATCTGTCTACTCGTTTTATTCATTTCACCTTTTCAAGATACATCTAGTGCATCAACTGATAAATATCAAAATTTCAAGCAGCTCTCACAGAATGAGTCTTCAGCTAGCTATAAAGTGACGACCAAAGAAACGAAAAGCTCTGTCCTTATCTTTGCTCCACACGGTGGAGGAATTGAAGGTGGGACAAGCGAAATTGCCAAAGAGCTTAGCAAACAAAATGCTCTTTACCTATTCGAATCGTTAAAGTCGAAAGGATCACGAGACCTGCACCTCACAAGCACTCATTTTGATGAGCCCACAGCGCGTAAGATGGTAAGCAAGTATGATAATGTTTTATCTCTTCACGGGTATTCTGGGAACGAAAAACATATTTTTGTGGGCGGGACTGATCGGGAGCGTGCAAAAAAATTAACGCAATTATTAAATCAAAATGGATTTCCGGCGGAACTGATTACAAAAGGACACGATGAGATTGCAGGCATTAACCCTGGAAATATTGCAAATAAAAATCGTACCGGGAAAAGTATTCAATTAGAGATTAGCCAACCGCTGCGAAGTGCTATGTTTGATTCATTCACTTCAAAAGGAAGAGTTTCGTCTAAAACTCAAACTTTTTATAAGTTTACAAATTTGCTTTCTACATTCGTTTCCACTTCTTACTGAATCCAAAAAAGAATGCTTTCGCAAGCATTCTTTTTTTATAAACTAGTTTTGCTATTCGTGACTTATAATAGGTTTCCAGTTAAAATCTTTTACATCTTGAACAGAAGGCTTTCTCACGTGCTGTAAGCTTTCTTTATTACACGCTCCATAAACTATAAAATTTTCCTGAGCTTCTATTAAAGAAATAGAGTTGGCTCCTAATTCGTTGGCATTCAGCTTTTGGTACGGATCGTCTTCCCAAAAACATATCTCACAAATATCATAGTCACCATCACTGTCTAACGATTGATAACCACAGCAAGGGCATGTATACTTTTTCATTGTTTCTATCCTTTCTGTATGGGATTTTAAGCTAGAAAAAAGTCAGCCATCTTATTTAACTATTTTACTATATTCAAGGATAGTCTGAAAGAATATTCAAAAAATTACAGCGGCATATGCCTTAGGATTTGTGAACATTTTATAACGAATTGGTAATAGTTATTGTGAGACTGAGTAAAAAAGGAGTACACTTACTAGGAAAATAGATCGTGTTCGGAAACGTCTACATAAAAACATTTTTGGATATGATGAAAAAAGAAAAAGAGATAGGGAGTCATAAATATGAAAAAAATAATAGGTTTACTTTTAGCATGCTTTTTAGCTGTTCCGACAGTTAGTTTCGCTCATACACATGTGCAAACAACCGTGCCGGAAAATGGTGCAACTGTTACAGCTCCTCTAAAAGAAATTAAATTAACCTTTGAAACACACATCGAGAAAATTAGTACTGTAACCGTTACAAAAGATGGACAAAAAATTTCACTTGCATCGCAAAAAGTAGAGGGTCATGATTTAATAGCTTCTCTCGATCAGCCTCTTGAAAACGGATCTTACACAGTAGACTGGGAAATTGTAGGGGAAGATGGTCATGTAATGAAAGATTCGATTGCTTTTAAGGTAGATGTGAAAGATGAAGCGAAAGAAGAGAATACTCAAGCAGCCGGAAAAGATAGTGAAAAAAAGCAAGACGCCACGCAATCCAAACAGCACAAAAAAAGTGCAGTAGCAAGTGATGAAAAAACAGAGAACAATGATTCTTCATCGTTTTTTGTTATCATGATTATTGCTATTGTAGTGGTGGTTGGAGCATTACTCTTAATCTTCAGGAAGAAAAAGGCTTAAAAAGATGAGTATTTTGTTGCCTGTTTTTGAGTGGTTCACATACGTAGGTCTTTCCTTACTATTAGGATTTGCCGTACTGCAATATGTACCTCTTACAAAAAAGCCAACAATTTTATTATCAAAGCGATGGCTACTTGCAAGTGCAGCGGCTGTCGCTATTTTTTCGGTTGGAAATTCGCTTGAGATTATTTTATCTTTTTCAAAAATAAGAGGGTTAGGTGAAACAGTTCGTCTTGTATTATTGGAAACAAGAACGGGACACGCCTGGATCTTTGTTGTGCTGATTGCTATTTTATGTATGGTTGCTGTGTCAATAGAGAGCCACCCTCATATGTATACATTACTGACTGTAGCCTTAGTGGGAGGAATCGCCTACGCAAGTCACGCAGCATCCGCTTCTGCGCTTAGCGGCATGCTTTCTCATTCTCTTCATATTTTAGCAGTTGGACTGTGGGGAGGGGTGGTTCTGATTGTTGCCGCTTTTTCAAAAGAAACCTCCAATTGGAAAAGTTTCTTAAGCTGGTTTACTCCTTTTGCAATCGCTTGTTTTGTGCTTCTTTCATTAAGTGGGTTCATTTCGATGGTCATTATCATGGGCCTGTCCAACTATGTAAATTCATGGGCTACAGATTACGGGCAGTCTCTTTTACTAAAGCATATTACGATTATTCCGCTGCTTGCATTTGCCGTCATCAATGGCTTTCTTATGAAAAAAACGATAAAACATCCAGAATATAAGCCCGTGATGTGGATTCGAGCAGAAAGCATTATTTTGCTTATCATTTTTTTATTTACAGCTATGATGGTGACGCAATCGCCGCCAACTAATATAAGTCATATGGCAATGAATTCATCGATTCTTCCGTTTATCTATGGAAAGCAAGTGACGCTTCCTCTAACTTTTCAAGTAACGGTTGTAGGAATTCTGTTCTTATTTGTCGCACTGCTGTTTTTTGTGTATTTATTTATTTGTTTTTACAAAAAGACAGTATGGCTTAGCGTATTAAGTGCGGGTTTGTTTGTTTTTGCTTTTTATATTGCGATGATGACAAGTATTCAAGTCTAAAAACAGTGAGAATTACCTCACTGTTTTTTTATTAGCCATTAAAAGTGGTGTTATCTCTCGGGCCTTTTCCCGGAGAAGGAGGCATCGGCATTTGGGAACTAGAACCAGAACCAGAGCTAGAACCAGATCCGCTTGGAGGCGATATATTTCCTGCGTTTCCAAAAATAACGATCCCGCCAGAAATTGTGCCAATAGAAATAGATTTAATATAAACAGACATTCTTATTCAACCTCTCATCTAGTAAAAGAATTCAGTGTACCATAGTATATGACCAGCTTGTCATTTTCGTATAGACGAGTTTAAAAAATAGGTAAAAGCTTAGATGTTCAGGTTTAGAAAGGAAATGGTGTAAAATAAGATAGAACTTTGAAGGTAAATTGTGTGGTGTCTGCCTAAAGTGTGTATACCACCTATTAAAAGAATTAGAAAGGAACTAAGATGAATACGCAAAAAGGAATTCATTTTTCATTTAAAAAATTATGGTTGCTAACGAACCCTCCGACAGGAAAGCTACTCATTTCGTTCATACTGGCCTTAATTAATACCGGAGCGTCGCTTTCTATTCCTCTTGTGATTAAAGAAGTGATGGAGAAAATTGCGGTAGGCGTCTCACTGCAGCTTGTAGCAGGACTCCTTGGTTTATTTGCTGCTCAAATGGTAACAAGCGCATTATCTCTTTATCTCCTTGCTCAAGTAGGGCAAGGTGTTGTAAAAGAACTCAGACATAAAGTGTGGAACAAGCTCATAAAGCTTCCGGTTTCATTTTACGACCAAAACCGTTCCGGTGAAATGGTAAGCCGCATTACAAATGATACAACCATTGTGATGAATTTATTGTCAACAGAAATGATTGACTTTGTTAAAAACATTTTATCTATTATCGTTGCCATTGTTATTTTATTTACGCTTGATGTACCCATGACGCTCATTTTATTAGCGGTTATTCCCGTTATGTTTGTACTGGTTATGCCCCTAGCGAGAAAAATACATAAAATTTCACGTGAGCAGCAGGATAAAATGTCCAAGCTTACGGCTTTTTTAGCTCAAATGCTGAGTGAAATCCGCTTGATTAAAGTATCCGATTCAGAGAAAAAAGAAGTTGATTCCGGCTTACAATCGTTTCAGTCACTCTACCTCTTCGGTGTAAAGAGAGCTAAAATTGAAGCGATCATTACCCCGATTATTAGCACGGTGATGACCGCTGTTATGATTGCCATCGTCGGGTTTGGTGCATACCGGGTGAGTGAGGGATTTATCACTGCAGGAGAGCTGGTGGCTTTTGTTCTTTACCTTTTTCAAATTATGGTTCCGGTTGGTTCACTTACCCGATTTGTTACGAGCTTTCAGCAAACTAAAGGAGCTTCAGAAAGAATCTTTGATATATTAGCTGAGAAAGAAGAGAACTATGAAAATGGAGAAGTGCTTGAACAGGTAGGGAGTTTAAGGTTCGATAAAGTTGCTTTTCAATATGAAGATAAACCAGTATTGCAGGAAGTTTCATTTTCTGCTAAAAAAGGAGAAGTTACCGCTTTTGTTGGACCTAGCGGAGCTGGAAAATCTACTGTTTTTTCACTTATCGAACGCTTTTATGAGCCTTCATCGGGGCGCATATTCTTGGATGGAACAGACAGTCAAAACGTCAACTTACGTTCGTGGCGTCACCTGTTTAGCTATGTTCAGCAGGATTCTCCGATTTTAGCAGGAACAATTCGAGAAAATCTCATTTACGGATTAGAGCGGCATGTGGAGGATGAAGAAATAGAAGAAGCAGCGAAGTTAGCGAATGCTCATCATTTCATTCAGTCCTTTGAAGATCAATATGAAACAATGATTGGAGAAAGAGGTATTAATCTCTCAGGAGGACAGCGACAGCGTATTGCAATTGCCCGAGCGCTGTTACGCAATCCCCAGTTTTTACTACTGGACGAAGCGACAGCTAGCTTGGACTCCGAATCAGAAAAGCTTGTGCAAGAGTCATTGGAAACGGTAATGAAAGAGCGCACATCACTCGTCATTGCCCATCGTCTATCTACGGTCATTAATGCAGACCAAATTGTTGTAATAGAAGAAGGGAGAGTTACAGGAAGCGGAACGCATAAAGAGCTGTTAGCCTCTCATGCTTTTTACCGGCGTTTGGTAGAGCAGCAGTTTCAAACATCCCTATAGAACAAACAAAAAAAGACTGCTTTCAAGCAGTCTTTTTTTGTTTATTTATTTAGCTTTTTAACTAATTCATCACCCATTAACTCGGAAGAAAAAGGATCTCGGCTTGTGACAATTTGATCATTTGCCCAAACGGCATATGCTTTTTTATCCATCTCAGGGATGTAGTTAGCCACTTCACGAAGTTCTTGTTCTAAACTGTATGGTAAAAAGGGAAGTACTTCTTCCGGTTCAATTTCATCAGGATAACCGGTTACGTCTAGTCCTTTAATTAACAGTTCATCATCGGATCCTTTCAAGAAAGCAAAAACAGAAGGTCCGTGACACTCAGCTGCTAAAATACCTCCGTTGTCGTACACTTTGTTCATAAGTGCATGCAAGTCCACGTTTTTTGCTAAGTCAAACATAGCGCCATGGCCGCCTACTACTAAAATAACGTCATAGTTCTCAGCATCTACTTCTTCAAGTTTCATTGTCTGATCCGCTCTTCCTGATTCATATAATTTCTTATACGTTCCGTCTGGATCAAAGTCTTCTGAAATACTTCGAACGTCTACTTCCGGCTTACCTCCAAAAGGTGAGGCTAAATCAACGGTGTGCCCTGCGTCCTCAAGCTTTTGCAGCGGAGCAAATAATTCTTCTGCCCACCAACCTGTGCGATAATCTTTCTCTTCGTATCCGCTTGATAATACAGCTAACACTCTTGCCATGTTTATACCTCCTAAATGATGTAAAAACGTATAGTGATACATATCATGTATTCATTGTGAACTGTACCCTATATAAAAAAACTTTAAACAATGGCAAGTTATGAAAAGGTAGCGTGAATCATAAACAAAACCAAAAAAGAGATAGCAAATTTAAGATGCCACTTTTTATCTGTACGCTTATAGCGCTTCACGCCCATCACGAGTAAACAAGCTAGAACAGCCATCGTAATAATTCCTGAAAAGTACGTAAAATTTGCTTGAAATCCTTTTATTAAAGCCATATAACCATGTAAAATAATCAAAGCCGTTGATATAAGAGCAATTGGAACGTGCCACTGACGAACATACTTGGCTAAAAATTGGATAAGCGGCTTTAACTCAAAATTTCCTTTTTTTATGTACGATAACGGTTTCCATTTTAGTAATAAAAAAATAGGATAAATGGCTAAAGCTGCAAAGAAACCAATTCGTGCAATTGAACCAAGCTCTTTAAAATTTCCTTCATATATTTTAGAATCGAGTGGAAGGGAATGTTTATAAATAGGGATGTAAATAAGCCCTGCTACGACTAGTAAAAAAGAGATAGTAAAGATAAAGATTACTTTTTTACGCTCGCTTTTATTTTTAATTAATGTCTGTAACCATGATTTTTTAGCTGGAGATTTAGCTGAATTCATTTTCTTCCTCCTTGGAAAAAACTAGTTAGTATCAGTATGAACTTTTTTTCTTAAAAAATCTTTAAAAACCCTTCTTTTTTAGAAAAATTCATTTTTTTCTTTGCAATACGCGTTATAGTTAAACAAAAGGTTTAAAAAGGAGATGAATACATGAAAAAAAGAATAAGTATATCTATAATCAGTCTTTGTTTACTTTTAACGGCCTGTGGTCAGGAACCTGCTCAAAGCACAAATGCTGTGCAGCCAAAACCGTTGGATGTAAATCTTCAAGGCCCAGAGGCGTTACAGAAAAATGAAAGCGGTATCTACAAAGCCGAAGTTACATATGGAGACGAAAAAGTAAAAAATGATGATGTTGAAATGATTGAATTTGAAATAGAGAAAAAAGATGGCGAAGGGAAAGGGAAGATGTTAAAGCCTAAACAAATAGGAGAAGGTGTATATGAAATACAAACATCTTTCTCTGAGCCTGGCACATATACCGTGCAATCACATGTTTCTGCAAAAGGGACGCATAACATGCCTCTTATAACCGTTACGGTTAAATAAAAAAAGTCAAGGATGCTAATTCCTTGGCTTCTTTTCGTTTAGTATGTCCATTGAATTCCCATTCTACAAGGGGAAAAGGTTATTTGGAATAGGATGATGTTTTCTATCATCAATTAAAGTAATGCACTGAGCTAGCTGTTCAATTCCTCGTTTGATCGTATTCGTATCTACTTGTGAGATGCTTAATCGGAGAAGAGTGTCTCGTTTGTATTCTGGTAAAAAAAATCTAGAGGCATCATCAACATATATGTGCTGCTCGTTTAGCATGTGAACGATCTGTTTTGCTGTCACATGCTCAGGCAAACTAATGGATAAATAGAATCCTGAAGTTGGTTTAGAAAAATGTGTATAAGCGGGTAGGAGTGAATCACATGCTTCTACAAGAGTTTGCATTTTGGTATGGTATACCTCTTTTATCTTTTTAAGATGACTCGTAAACATGCCGCTTTTTAAATAAATTTCAAGAGCACCTTGGGAAAGCGCTGAACTATTAAAATCTGAACTGAATTTATATCGTAAAAAGTTGCTACTCATTAACGAAGGAAGCACGACAGCAGCAATACGTAACCCAGGAAGAAAGATTTTCGAAAAGCTTTTAATGTAAATAACTCGTCCACAAGGATTAAAAGAAAATAAAGGATCTGATTTTGCATCGGGATCAAGGTCGCCCAAAAAGTCATCTTCCACTATATATACATCGTATTTTTCGGCTAACTCCACGATTTTTTTCTTCTCAAAATTTGTATAACAATGCCCAAGAGGATTGTGAAATCTTGGAATAATGTAGAAAAATTTTATATCATTATTTCGAAAAATGTACTCCAAACGATCAAGATCAATCCCTTCCATTGATAGCTCAATCCCAAAAGTAGTAGCTTGGTGCAGCGTAAGAGACTCGATAAAACCGAAATAAGTGGGCTGTTCAATTAGGATATTATTTTTTCCATTTGGAAAGGGCATAGAAACTAGTAAGTGAAGAGCTTGCTGAGACCCGGATACAACAACTAACCTTTCAGCTTGAGTGAACACCTGTAAGTTCTGCAAGTGTTTCACTAACTGTACCCGCAATGAGTAAGAGCCTTGTTGATCAGAGTATGTAAAAAGCTCTTCTTTGTAGTGTTCAATCGCTTGGTTTATACAATGCTGAAATTCAAGATAAGGCATAACGTTTTTATCTGGACCAGCAGACAAGAAATCAATCACTTTATTTTCATTCGTCTTATGTTGAAATTCTGCCACAACGTAGTAGCCGCTTTTAGGAACAGAATAAATTAAATGCTCTTTTTCTAGTTCGCTGTACGCTTTGATAACGGTATTCTTGCTGCACGAAAAATGTTGGGAGAGTCGGCGAACAGAAGGGAGTTTACCACCTGCAATAAACGATCCATTTGCTAGGCCAAGCTTAATTTCTTCCATGATTTTCAGATATTTTAAACTCATAGGTCCTACTCCTTTAATTTGTACCCGTACAGATAGGTAAAAGAATGATTTATTTTACTAGTTGTCCTGCGCTATCCTTTTAATTATATCAGAACTTTTTTTAGAAAAATGGTACAGTTCTGAAAAATAAAAAGACAGGGGTAGGGTAAGATGCAAAAAGAAATTAGAGAGAAAATGGGCGTATTGTTGGGATTAGTAGGCGTTATCTGTTTTAGCTTAACCCTTCCTTCTACAAGCATTGCAGTCAAGTATTTCGGAACGACAGTCGCTGGTTTAGGAAGAACAGCTGTAGCTGCTGTTTTAGTAGCTGTGATATTGATTGTACGAAAAGAAAAATTTCCTTCTCTTCGCCAATTTAAAAGTCTGGTGATCGTCGCTTTAGGCGCAGTTTTAGGGTTTCCTTTGCTCACTTCTTGGGCAATGAAATCATTGCCTGTTTCTCACGGAGCGGTTGAACTCGCTCTTTTACCATTAGCCACAGCCGGTTTTGCGATGTTTAGAGGGGGTGAACGTCCTTCTTTAAAATTCTGGGTCTCAAGTATAATCGGTTCGGCAGCTGTTATCGTGTATGCTCTTCACCTCGGATTCGGTCAACTGCAGTTTGCCGATGCAGCTTTACTAGCAGCGGTGCTGATACTTGGACTGAGCTATGCAGAAGGAGGGGTGTTAGCAAGAGAATTAGGCAGCTGGCAAGTAATTGCTTGGGCCATTATCATCGGTGCACCATTTTTTATGATTCCAGTAGGACTAAGCATTACAGCTGAAATGCTCCATGCGCCTTTACAAGCGTGGGTTAGTTTGATTTATCTCTCAGTAGTGAGTCAATTTTTAGCATACGTTGCTTGGTACAGCGGGATGGCTATGGGTGGAATAGCCAGAGTTAGCCAGGTTCAATATTTACAGCCATTTTTAATGATTCTGTTTGCAGCTCTATTTCTAGGTGAAACAATTACACTTTTTACTCTTGCTATAGCAATAATTGTTGTCTTTTCGGTTGTACTAGGCAAAAACGCTTCGGTGTCAAAAAAAGAAGTGCATCCACAGAAAATAGTGAATAAAGACGCTTAACTAATATTTGAATTTGTTACATTAAAACAACATGCTCTATTCCCATTAGCAATCAGCAGATTCATTCAGTCTTCTGTTTTTCTATGTAAGTCTCAAGAGCCAAAGTATAAGAAATGAATGAATTTCCTATGTGAAAAAGGTATATAACGGTTTTTTTTCACATAGGTTGAACATTATACAAGAACTTGTACACCGAAAAAATACAATTAGATAAATAATTCGGATTGGGCTTGTCATATACATAGAGAGAAGAGGTAGTGATGAAAAAGGACGGGAGATAGAGGAGATAACGAGATGAACACTTTTTTGAAGGGAACGTTTATTCTAGCAGGTGCTGCCTTTGCAGGAGAGTTAATTGAATTTCTTGTAAATATGGTACTTGCTAGAGAATTAGGAAGGGAAGGCATGGGCATGTACATGACTGTTCTTCCTATCATTTTTCTTATTGCCACCGTAGCCAACTTAGAACTGCCTATTTCTATTTCTAAATTTTTGGCCGAACATCACCGCAAAGAACATCAGCATATGATGAAGCATGCCACCATTTTTGCGACTGCTGTGAGCTTGGGAATCTTTTTTATTACACTGGCCGTATTAGCAGCCTTTCCATTTTTCAGTCACTATCATCCTTACTTAAAATGGGTTGTACTATGTTTCATTCCGGTTGTTTCATTTTCAGCCGTGCTTCGTGGATATTTTACGGGTAAAAATAATATGACGACTATCGCCGTGTCTAATTTTATCCGCAAAGCCTTTCAGCTAACGATTTTATTTGTTGTTTTTCAAATGTTTGCTTTCACAGATGTTAAAATGTCGCTGTTTATTGCGATTTGTACGCTAATTGGAACCGAAGCTGTTATTTTACTTTATTTTTTTATCACGTATGTTACTCAGTTAAGTGTTTTATCAAGAGGGCACAGACCTTTGCTTTCTCCAAGTGAGATTCGGAAAAAGCTGTTAGGCGTCTCACTTCCGACCACGGGACTGCGTTTATTTAATGCGGTATGTAATGCTGTTCAGCCGTTTTTAATCAAACACGCGCTCGTTTTGTCGGGCATGACTTTAACCGGGGCCACGCAGCATTTTGGTATGCTAACAGGTGTAGCGATGTCGATCGGCTTTTTTCCAGCTTTCTTTGCTCATTCTCTTTTAGTAGCACTAATACCTGCTGTATCTGAAGCTCATGCGAAAAATCAGGAAGAACAGCTTCAAAGACTTTTGACTCAAAGTATGCAAATGACATTTTTATATGGGATTCCGTCTATAGTGGCAATGTATTTCTTTGCTGAGCCACTTACTAACTTGTTTTTTCATTCTACAGAGGCCGTGTACTATCTAAAGGCTTTATGGCCGTATTTTCTTTTTCACTTCTTTGCTGTTCCGCTTCAAGCTTATTTAATTGGACTTGGCTATGTAAAAGATGCTTTTTATCATACGATTTGGTCTCATATTGTATCTTTTTCCCTGATGTTTTTCTTAGGATCACAAACAAATATTGGCATGCAGGGAATTATTATCGGAATGAACTGTGGCGTGGTTGTCTTGACCGTTCTGCATTATGTAACGATTTGCAAAGTCATCAACGTTTCCTTTTTTTCACTTAAGCATAAAACGCATTTATCTTAAAAAACCTCCAACGGTGAAGTTGGAGGTTTTTTTGTTACCAGTTATTCATAATTGAGCTAAACAGTGTAGCAGGGTCTTGTCCGCCGCCGCCTGATAAGTATTTCGTTGTTTGCGTAGAATTAGCATTATCAAAGCCAGCGTGGATAGAAACGACTGCATCATCGGTATACCCGACAAACCAAGCATCTTTGACATCGTTGGTTGTACCAGTTTTACCTGCAGCATCTCGTGAAGAACGAGCGTTAACACCTGTTCCATAGCTTTTTTCAATCACATCTTGCAGCATGGATGTCATTGTATCCGCATTTTCTTCACTCATTACTCTCTCTGTCTGAATGTCTGGCTTTTTCACTTCACCGTCGCGCATCTCAATTTTTCGAATTGCGTACGGCTTAGTCATAACGCCTTTGTTAGCAAAAGTTGTATATCCTTGTGCTAACTGAAGGGGAGAGAACGTTGTCGTCGTTCCTCCAAGAGCAAGCCCTAATTTTGACTTATCGTCATCTTCAAGAGGAAGTCCAGCTTTTTCCATAAATTTTGCGCTTGTATCAATACCAATTTGTTTTAAAAGCCAAACAGCTGGAACGTTGAGTGAACGAGTAAGTGCTTCACGCATTGTCACATGCTTTTGATATTCACCTTCTGCGTTTTTAGGGCTATATCCACCGCCAAAGTCTTGTCGTTCATCACTTAGGAGTGAAGTTGGTGTATAATCTCCAGTTTCTAAGGCTGGACCATATACGGCTAAAGGCTTAATAGCTGAACCAAGCTGATAGCCGCTTGTAGCACGGTTTAAGCCGTTTCGCTCATAGCTGCGTCCTCCATACATCGCTGAAATCCCACCTGTTTTAGGGTTGACAGCTGAAATTCCAACCTCTACTTTGCTGTTGATGGCATCATCTCGGAACGTATGATTTGCTACAGAGTTATTAATCGATTCCTGTAAATTAGGATCTAAATCTGTATAAATGGCATAACCACCCTTATAAAGGTCATCAGCAGATACGCCATACTGTTGAGCAGCTTCTTTAATTACATAATCAATAAATGCTTGATTAGAGTTCGGTTTTTTAACAGGAACACTAGGCTCGACTACACGTTCATTTAACGCTTGCTGATACTGAGTATCGCTAATAACGTTTTGGTCATGCATCAGTTTCAATACAACGTTTCGTCGGGCTGTCGCTTTTTCTGTACTATTGCTTGGTGAATACGTACTCGGCGCTTTTGGCAGTCCCGCTAAAAGCGCAGCTTCGCCTACGGTTAAATCTGATACAGGCTTATTAAAATAAAGCTGAGAAGCTGCACCAATACCATATACACCGCTTCCGAAATAAATTTGATTTAAATATAATTCCAAAATTTGATCTTTTGTAAATTGTCTTTCTAAGCCTAGTGATAGAAACATTTCATCTACTTTACGTTTAATGGTCTTATCACTAGATAAGTAAAGATTTCTTGCTAACTGCTGTGTAATGGTACTTGCGCCTTCAGCTTTACTCATTGTTACAATGTTCTTAAAAAGGGCGCGGCCAATACCTTGTAAATCAATCCCAAAATGCTTGTAAAAGCGACGGTCTTCCGTTGCAACAAACGCCATTTTTACATAATCGGGAATTTCATTGCTCGAAACATTTTGACGGGGAACGGTTTTATACAATTCGTCAATCTTACGGTCATTTTTGTCATAGACTACCGTACTTTGAACCGACTGCAGTTTCGAGTAAGATAAATCAGCCGTTTGCTGAAATTGCTTTAATACATAGGTAACTCCCAGCATTACAATTAAAACAACGACTAAAAAGGCTAAAATAAATTTCCTCATGTTGGTTCACTCCACTAAGTAATAATTCCATGTTCACACATAGCTACATTCTTCGTCTTTACAAGGTCGTTATGTAAAGAATGCTGAAGTTTGTTGACCCATTCAATCTTTTAACAGAGAGATGGGTGATAAAGTATTAACGTTCACAAGCTGACGCGCTAAGTTTAATAAAGGCTATTATTCAAGTGCAGGTAAGTTTTTAGGGTATAAGATGATTGACAAGAATAGCTCTTTACGCAGTTATTTTTTGCTTACTCGCAGATGCTTCGTTTTTTTATTAAACTGAAACAAAGTGAAATACAATCATCTGAACTTAGTTTACCCATAAATTTGTGTTTGTCAAATAAAGTCGTATAAAGCACCATTCGGGGCTTTGTTCCCCTTTATGAAAAAACAAGCTGGTATTTTACGTTCTGTTTCTCATAGAAAAAAGTTGTTATAACACGTATAAGAAATAAGATTTAGTACGTTCGGGTATAAATGCTGATATCTGTTGAAAGTAACGAAATAAAGAAAAAATTAACTAATTTATCAGACTAGGGCACTTTTTATACGAAGGAGGACGGGCGAGTTTTAATCATTATCCACCTTTTGACGGGAGTACTTAGCTAAAAGTGGAATATTTCTTTCCTCGCTGTAAGTCAAACGAATTAAATACCTAGCTGCATATGAGCAATGGCCATATGAAGTTATTCAGTATTATGTGATACTGCCAGCAAAACATACAGGTATTTCTTTGACAGTAGTTCCTTTACAAATGCTTCGAAAGTTCTTATAATAAAATTATCTTTAATTCGAGATATTCAAAAGGAGTGGATATACGTGAAACATATTTTTAAAAAAGGAACGGACGAGACGAAACCGACTTTATTGCTGTTGCATGGTACCGGAGGTACAGAACAAGATCTGCTCCCTGTTGCAGATATGATTGATTCCTCTTGCTCCGTATTATCTGTAAGAGGAAATGTACTAGAAAACGGAATGCCTCGTTTCTTTAGACGTTTACAAGAAGGAATATTTGATATAGAAGATTTAATTGAACGCACAAAAGAACTTCATCAATTTTTAGATGAAGCGGCTGAAACATACTCATTCGACCGACACAACATCGTAGCTGTAGGCTACTCAAATGGTGCCAATATTGCAGGAAGTTTGCTATTTCATTATGAAAATTCTTTAAAAGGGGCGGCTCTTCTTCATCCGATGGTTCCAAGAAGAGGAATTGAAGTGCCTAAGACCGACGCTTCTATCTTTATTGGCGCAGGCACAAACGATCCTATTTGCCCAGCATCAGAAACGGAAGAACTTTCTGCGCTTTTAGAAAAAGCTGGAGCGGACGTACAGGTGCATTGGGAATCATTTGGCCATCAGCTAACACGAACAGAAATTGAAGCAGCTGAAAAATGGTATCGAGCAAAATTTTAATTTAAAAACTTTCCGCATTCGTACGGGAAGTTTTTTTATTTTTAAAAAATAATGAAAGCTATCGTACAAAAGATAGATATAAATGGTAAAAAGTACTTTTTTTACTGAATGAAGGGAAATTTTATGATATCATTTTATTTCCGGTATATCCTTGAAGAATAGCTATTTTTAGGTAAAGCATCAAATTATTTTAAAATTCCTGGCTTCTATCACAAAAAAATGAAACCAAAGTCTGAGTAAACCGTTATAATAAATGCAGGATTTAAATTCAAAAGGATGGTTAAAAGCATATGACTCGTTTTTTTATTGTTTTACTTTTCGTTCTAATGGTTATATGTGTATATACCATTATTTCGCAAACCCTTTATCGTCGCTATCATTCATCAGTCATAATAAAAGGGGTAAAAAAGCATAAAATAGCTATAACATTTGATGATGGACCTCATCCTGTTTATACGCCAAAAATTTTGGACTTGTTCAAACTGCATGAAATGAAAGCTACTTTTTTTATTGTGGGAGAACTAGGGGAAAAACACCCGTCTATTTTAAACAGGATGATCGATGAAGGACATGAAGTAGCTATACATCATCATCGTCATGTGAGTGCATGGACGCAAACACCTTGGCAATTAAAAAGACAAATTCATCAATGTGCACAGGTTATAGAGAAAGTAACAAATCAAAAGCCGCTTTTTTATCGTCCGCCGTGGGGACATTTAAATATGAGCAGTTTATCAATGGCCAAGCCATATCACCTTGTGATCTGGACAGGAATCTTTCAGGATTGGACACTAAAAACAACGAAAACGGCATTAGTTCAAAAACTAATGCGTAAAGTAGAAGATGGAGCCATTTTTGTTTTACACGATAATGGAGATACCCCGGGAGCAGATGAAAAAGCACCTGAAATGACGATTGCGGCGTTAGAAGAATTTTTACCTTACTTAAAACAGCAAGGGTATGAAAGTATAACCATGCAGCAATTGATGAATCAATCGTAAATAGAGGAGCGAGCAGTGGACTTAACAATTATTTCTCAGTATATACATTCCTATGGTTATATTGTTATTTTACTTGTACTTTTTTGTGGGATTGTTGGAATTCCAGCGCCTGAAGAATCATTTTTAATATTATTAGGCATGTTTATTGCCAAACATCAGCTGAACTTATACGAATCATCTCTTTTTGCTTTTTTAGGTGTTATAACTGGAATGCTTACTGCTTACGGGCTAGGAAGGTATGCGGGAACCCCATTTTTCGATAAGTACGGAAAATACGTAGGGTTAACCAAAGAAAAAATTGAAGCGGCAAGCGGCAGCTACCATAAATATGGGATATGGACCATTTTATTTGGTTTATATATTCCAGGCTTGCGTCAGATTAGTCCATATATGGCGGGAATAAGTCGCTATCCGTTTTTGCTTTATTTATTGTTATCGGTAGTAGGAAGTCTAGTATGGGTCCTTTCTTTTCTGATTTTGGGTTACTACGTAGGAGATCGAATTCATATTTCGTATATTATCATGGGCGCTGTAGCTTTTTTTGTCATTTATTTACTTATAAAAAGAACAAGAAACCGAAAACGTCTTGAGAGGAGGGATGGTCAATGAGGAAGGTTTTATTCTTACCGCTTTTTCAGATGCCATCTGGTCATCACCAAGTAGCAGACGCCGTTATGGATGCCATCATGGAGCGTTTTTCGCACGTTATTTGTCAAAAAATTGATTGTTTAAGCTATTGGAGCAAACCGCTTGAACAAATGATTTCATCAATATACATGAAATGGATTTCTGTTTTTCCAAAGCAGTTTGAAAAATTTTATTACGGTCATGTATACAAAAAAAACGACCATACGATGGATGACTTTGTTGTGAAAAAGTGGCCGATTATCGAATACCATATGAAGAAGTTAATTGATGCAGAGCAGCCGGATGTCATTGTTTGTACCCACAGCTTTCCTTCCTGTGTATTAAGCGGGTTAAAAGAAAAAGGAATCATTGATCTTCCTATTATAAACGTATACACCGACTTCTTAGTAAGCGACGTATGGGGTAAAAATGGAATTGAGCTTCACTGCGTACCTGATCAGGATACAAAAGCGTTTTTACAAAACGTTCACGGTGTAAAAGAGTCTTCTATTTATGTAACGGGAATTCCGGTTCATAAAGCGTTTTTAAAAAGACGGATTGACCATCTCATGCCACAGAAACATATACTGATTGCCGGAGGGAATTCCGGCCTTGGAAATGTACGCAAAATGCTTCAGCAGCTTCCGCAAAACTGTACGTATATGTATTATGTGCTGTGCGGAAAAAACAAAAAGTTGTATCAAGAACTAATAAAATTAAACCACCCGAGAATTAAAGCGGTCTCGTATGTAAAATCGAGAGAGAAAATGAATGATTTATATGAGGGAGCAGATGCCATTGTCACAAAAGCGGGGGGAGTGACAATTAGCGAAGCCCTTCACAAGAGACTACCTATTTTTATTCACTCATCTCTTCCCGGTCAAGAACAAATTAACATTGAATATCTCAAAGAAAAAGAGCTGCTGATACCGCTTAATGATGCTGAAGCCTTTGAGCAGCAGCTTAAGAATATTTTAGAAAATGATGTGAAACGAAACCGCTTGATAAAACGAATGGACGAATATGTAGACAGCTTAGAAGTAAAAGTAGATCGCGTGCTTGCAGATCATTTTAAGCTGTATCGATATGAGACAAGTCAAAATCAATTTTAAGCAGAACATTGGTTATTTCTTTTTACATTCGATAAACTAACTGTAGAGATAACATCTGTAGAAGGTTAAATGAAGTAAAAGGAGATTATAATATGAATTCAGTTATTGAAACGATTTTAAATCATCGTTCTATTCGCAAATATGAAGACAAACCATTGTCCGAAGAGCAAATTCAGACGATTGTAGAAAGCGCACAGGCAGCTTCCACATCAAGCTATATTCAAGCGTATTCCATTATTGGAGTAAAAGATAAAGAAACGAAGCGAAAGCTTGCTCAATTAGCAGGAAATCAGCCTTACGTAGAAACAAATGGCCACTTCTTTGTATTTTGCGCTGACTTTCACCGTCATGATGTCATTGCGCAAATGGAGAAAAAAGATTTATCGACAGCGCTCGAAAGCACAGAGCAGTTTATGGTAGCTATTATTGACGTTGCCCTTGCTGCGCAAAATGCAACGCTTGCTGCTGAATCAATGGGACTTGGAGCTTGTTACATTGGCGGTTTGCGTAACGAATTAGAAGAAGTAAGCAAAGTGTTAAAACTGCCTCATCATGTAATCCCGTTATTTGGTCTAACGGTTGGACATCCAGCGGGTATTACGGATAAAAAGCCGCGCTTACCATTTAAACATGTGTATCATGAAGAAACATATGAGCCGAACGATGAGCAGACGAAAAAAGAATTAACAGCGTATAACGAAGAAATTTCTGCTTATTACAATGAAAGAACAAATGGCAAACGCCAAGACACATGGACTGGCCAAATGGCTGAAATGCTTTCCAATCCTAAGCGTATGTATATGAAAGAATTCGTTGAAAAGCAAGGATTTAACAAGAAATAAAAAAGCTGAGACAAAAGTAGTTTAGCCGAATTGAAAAGCGAACCGCTCATCAAAATTTTTGATGAGCGGTTCGCTTTTTTTGTTATGGTGAACATAGGTTTCATTTATGTAGTTCCTTCTAGCAGTTGACTGAATTCATTTCGTTATGTCCCAACCTCTTTTTTTGTTATGAAAAAAACTTAATATACCCGTTAAATGGTCAATAAAAAAGAAGAGGCATAGCCAGTAACGATAGAGAAATTTAACTATTTTAGTAAAAACAACAATAAAAAGCAGTAAAAAGTAGAAACGTTTTATCATATAGCCAAATTATCAGAAATATTACGATTGAATGTTCTGTTTTGTTAAGTTTTGTAATAAAAGTAGCATGGCTCTGTAACGGCTGTGAAATGTGAGGATGATATCATTCAATCATTGAGTAAATAAGGAGGTATTCGTAATGAAAAAATTTATATTTACTCTAGGAACAACAGCAATCCTTTCAGCGGGATTTGTAGGTGCAGCTTCTGCTTCTACAAGCGGAACGTATCACGTAGAAAAAGGTGATACGTTATGGAAAGTCGCTCAAAAGCACAGCGTGAGCGTAGACGAGCTAAAAGATGCAAATAACTTAACATCTAATATTATTTATCCAAATCAAGAATTAAACGTAGCTACTATAAAAGAAATGACGCACAAAGTTCAGCAAGGAAACACATTATGGTCCATCAGTCAGCAATACGGCGTGACGGTAGATCAAATTAAAGAATGGAACGGACTGAAGTCAGATTTAATTTATCCTGGCGAACAATTAAAAATTCAGTCTCCAAACGGCCAAGCTCAGCAATCAAGCCCTTCAGTAGCCCAAGCTGCTCCAGAAGCTCAGCAAGCTCAAGCGCCGGCTGAACAAGCTCAAGAAGAACAGCAGCAAGCTCAAGCTGAACAGGCTCAAAAAGAGCAGCAGCAGGCTCAAGCTGAACAGGCTCAAAAAGAGCAGCAGCAGGCTCAAGCTGAACAGGCTCAAAAAGAGCAGCAGCAAGCTCAAGCTGAACAGGCTCAAAAAGAACAACAACCTGCTGAATCGTCACAACAAGCTAGCGGCAAATCAATGACAGTTGAAGCAACTGCCTATACGGCTAATTGTGCTGGATGTAGCGGTACAACTGCTACAGGAGTGGATTTAAAAGCAAATCCAAATCAAAAAGTAATCGCTGTTGACCCTAGCGTTATTCCATTAGGTTCGAAAGTTTATGTAGAAGGCTATGGTGAAGCTGTAGCTGCCGATACAGGTGGAGCAATTAAAGGTAATCGAATTGATGTATTCGTTCCTTCTGAAGGTGATGCTCAACAGTTCGGAAGAAAATCTGTTAAAATCACGGTTATGAACTAAGAAGTTCTTTATAAAATTGCTAGTCTAGTATAGAAATACATAGCTAGTAAAACAAAAGAGGTGCCTTATGGCACCTCTTTTTACTTTATAATACGCTTTGCGCCCGCATAGCTGTTTTTCCAGTACGCTGTTGAAAGTGATTGCGTTTTAACGCCTTTGCTGCTGACATAAATGAATTCTTGTTTGTCTAGGTAAATTCCTACGACTGAAACGGATTTGCCGTTTTTAAAGAAAACTAAATCTCCAGCCTGCAGGCTGTTTTGCTTTACGTCCGTGCCGCTTTTATACTGATCTGCTACTGTACGGGGGATAGAAATATTTGAACCCGCGTTTTTATATACATACTGTGTGTACCCTGATACATCAAAACCTTTTGGTGTCGTGCCTCCATATTTATATGGCTTTCCAATTAGCGTTTTGGCATACGATACAATTTGCTGCTGTTTTGCACTAACAGAAGTTTGAGGTGCTGGAGCCGGCGAAGGTGCGCTTGCACTTTTCACTTTCAGCACTTGTCCAACTTTTAGCGCATCTGTTTTTAAATTGTTTAATTTTTTTAATTCTGCTACCGTCATGCCGTACTTTTTAGCAACTGCTGTCAGCGTGTCTCCTTTTTTCACCGTGTAGGTGCCATTGCTATCAGCCGGTGTAGATGGAGCTGTTGGTGAAGGTTGAATATCTTCATCAAGCAAATAACTCATATTTGCGTTAAACGTTACTTTTCGCTTCGTTTTATAGCTCTTCGCTTTTTGTTGAAATTGCGTATTGTATGCGTTGATTTCTTTTTCAAAATTTGCAGAGATCTTATTAAATTCCGCGTCACTTACATCTCCATACGCATAGTCTTCAAGATCCACAATGTAATTATAAAGAGCAATTAAGCTGTCGTATAAATACCCTTGAAGCTGATCAGCTTCTGAATTAAGGTGATTCATCGCATAATTTTTATCAGTCTTTGTTAGAAACTGGTCAATTTGATCCGCAAGCTGATCATATGCAGCTAACGCTTTTTCGTCATCTTTTATTCCTTCAATTTCTTTTAGCTTTTTTTCTACGGTTTTATAAAATGGTGCGTAATAATCTGCTAGCGAATTAACGTCTTTTTGATAAACGCTGACAGAAGAAGCAGCATAAGCAGAGTGACTAAAAACAGGCGTTGTCACCGATGCTCCTACTAAAACGGATGCTGCTATAAATGGTACAAGTAGTTTCTCTTTTTTCATTTGTAAAGTCCCCCAAATATCCAAATAATAGTATAGCAGATAGATTATACTATATTAGGTTATAAAAGAACTAGTACTTTTCCTTTAATTTCATATTTTTTAGCAGTTTGCGTACCTGATAGAAGATAATCTAAGGAACAAAGAAAATATGTGATACAATGTACAAATATTCAGTTAAAAAGGAAGTGTACGATATGCAGCAATTTATCAAAGAAATAGCGCGCGGAAAAAGGGGATCAACTGACTTAACGTATGAACAAGCAAAAGAAGCAGCTCGCTTAATCGCTTCTGGACAAGCTACGGATGCTCAGATCGCTGCTTTTTTTATTGCAGAACGTATTAAAACTGAAAATGCAGATGAACTATTGGGATTCGTTCATGCTTTTCGTGAAAAAACAAAAGAAATACCGCTGTCTCAGCGGTTAAAAGATAAATCAATTGATTTTGCAAGCCCTTATGCAGGGAGGAATTCATTTTTTGCGACCATTCCTGTATCGATTTTATTAGCTGAAAGAGGTGTGCCAGCTTTTTTACACTGTACAGAAGCGCTTCCTCCAAAGTTTGGAACAACGATTGAAGACGTACTTCATTCATTACAGATCCCTCAAGCTCAAACGATTGAAGACATCGGTCATGCTTTTGAAACGTTAAAAATTGGCTTTGCAAATGCCGAAACAATCTCTTATCCTCTTAGCCGCATCAAACAAGTTCGTCATGAAATAGGTGTAAGGACACTTATTAATACGGTTGAAAAACTACTAAACTTATCAAATGCTTCTTCTTTAATGATGGGGGCTTTTCATCGAACGGCCATTAATAAGATTGTGCCTATTTTTGCTTCTCTGCCTTTCAAACATGTATACGTGGTGCAAGGGATAGAAGGATCTGAAGATGTACCTGTACATAGAAGCAGCTTTGTTTTTACGATCTCAGAAGGAGAGATGGAGTCGTTTATCGTCAATCCAAAAGAATACGGACTGTTTGTGGAAGAAGAGCACTTTGAAAAGAAAATAAGTGTTGAAAAACAAGCGGAATATGTGACGCGCATTCTGGAGGGTGAATCTTCTTCCGAACTGACTTACGTCTATAATCAAGTAGTATTAAACGCTGGCTTGCGCTATTATTTATTTGGGTATGAAGCTTCTATTGAAAAAGGAGTAGACTATGCAAACCTTCAGCTAGCTGAAGGTTTGGGCTGGAAACACCTGCAGAAATGGAAAACACAAGCGATTTCAAAAGAGTAAAAGGTGAGCAAATATGCTCATCTTTTTTTATCAGAAGAGATAAATCCTTTGTTTTTTATCAGAAAATTTACTATAATTAGTTATGCATTTGTGTTAGAAAATATCACATTTGATGTTAACAAGAAAATAGATTAGCAGAAAGGAAGCTTTCATTGAAACTTACGTCGAGAGAACAAGAAAAATTAATGATTGTCGTAGCTGCAGACTTAGCAAGACGCCGTCAGACAAGAGGATTAAAACTTAACTATCCCGAAGCAGTAGCGATCATTACATATGAAATTATGGAAGGAGCTCGTGATGGCAAGACGGTAGCACAGCTAATGCAAGAAGGGACCAAGATTTTAAAACGAGAAGATGTAATGGAAGGTATTCCGGAAATGATTCATGATATTCAAGTAGAAGCTACCTTTCCAGACGGAACCAAGCTCGTCACTGTGCACGATCCAATTCGTTAAGAGGAGGGAAAGATATGATTCCAGGGGAATATTTTTTGAAAAAAGATCCAATCACATGTAATAACGGTAAGAAATCGATTAGCGTGACTGTAATCAATAGAGGCGATCGACCTGTTCAAGTAGGGTCTCACTTTCATTTTTTTGAAGTGAATGCTGCACTCGAGTTCCCCCGCGAAGCTTCGCTTGGCTATCATTTAAATATTCCGGCCGGTACAGCCGTTCGTTTTGAACCAGGTGATGCAAAAGAAGTCGATCTCGTTGCTTTCTCCGGAACAAGAGAAGTCTACGGTCTTAACAATAAAACAAACAGATCGCTTTCTGATAGAAAGGAAGATATATAAGATGAGTTTTCAAATGTCCCGGCGTCAGTATGCAGATATGTTTGGACCAACCGTCGGAGATGCTATTCGTTTAGCAGACACAGAGCTATTCATTGAAATTGAAAAAGATTTCACCACGTACGGAGATGAAGTAAAGTTCGGCGGAGGAAAAGTCATTCGTGACGGAATGGGGCAGCATCCTCTTGCAACACGAAGCGAAGCAGCGGACTTAGTGTTGACAAATGCAATTATTGTTGATTATACAGGCATATATAAAGCAGATATTGGAATAAAAGATGGACTCATTCAAACCATAGGAAAAGCGGGTAATCCCCTGCTGATGGATGAAGTAGACATCATCATTGGGGCGAGTACAGAAGTGATTGCAGCTGAAGGAAAAATTGTAACCGCCGGCGGTATTGATGCACATATTCATTTCATTTGTCCGCAGCAAATTGAAACTGCTCTTGCCTCTGGAGTTACAACAATGATTGGAGGAGGAACGGGACCGGCCACAGGAACAAAAGCTACCACTTGTACACCTGGAGCGTGGCATATTGAACGAATGCTCGAAGCTGCTGAAGCATTTCCAATGAATATTGGCTTTTTAGGAAAAGGGAATGCAAGTGCTAAAGAGCCTTTAATTGAGCAAATTGAAGCAGGAGCCATTGGACTTAAGCTTCATGAAGACTGGGGAACCACGGCATCTGCCATTGACACAAGCTTACAGGTAGCAGACGAGTACGATGTTCAAATTGCGATTCATACAGATACTTTAAATGAAGGCGGATTTGTCGAAGATACGATTGCAGCGATTGGTGATCGCGTCATTCATACCTATCATACTGAAGGAGCTGGAGGCGGACATGCGCCTGATATTATGGAAATGGCAAGCTTTCCAAACGTGCTTCCATCATCAACTAATCCAACAAGACCCTATACTGTCAACACGCTTGAAGAGCATTTAGATATGCTCATGGTATGTCATCATCTTGATCCCTCTGTACCAGAAGACATCGCTTTTGCTGATTCTCGCATTCGCAAAGAAACGATTGCAGCTGAAGATATTTTACACGATTTAGGTATATTCAGTATGATTTCTTCAGATTCCCAAGCAATGGGACGTGTAGGAGAAGTGATTACAAGAACGTGGCAAACAGCTGACAAAATGAAAAAGCAGCGAGGGAAACTTGATGGTGACAGCGAAGCTGGCGATAACGCACGTGTCAAACGCTATGTAGCTAAATATACGATTAATCCAGCTATTGCTCATGGAATTTCCGAATACGTAGGATCGGTAGAAACAGGGAAAATGGCTGACTTAGTCCTATGGGAGCCAGCGTTTTTTGGAATAAAGCCTGACTTGATTGTAAAAGGCGGTTTGATTGCACACAGCTTAATGGGAGATCCTAACGCTTCAATTCCAACTCCACAGCCGGTTTTATACCGTCCGATGTTTGCTTCTTATGGAAAAGCAAGAGCTAAAACGTCTCTTACATTTGTGTCAAAAGCAGCGTACGAGAACAAAGTGGGCGAGAAACTGGGGTTACAAAAGCTGCTTAAACCGGTTAAAAATATTCGTCAATTAAAAAAAACAGATATGAAGTTAAACGGAGAAATGCCTAAAATTGAAGTTGATCCCCAAACGTACGAAGTAAAAGTAGATGGACAAATGATTACATGTGAAGCAGCAGAAGTTGTTCCTATGGCGCAGCGATACTTTTTATTTTGAGGTGAAAGAAATGGTAATCGAAAAAATTATCGGAAATATGGCAACATTAGAAAAACGGGCTCCACATATAGAAAAGGTATATATCGAAAGTGATCACTTAGTAAAACGCGTTCAGCGCGTTGTAACAGATCACGGTAAGGAACTAGGAATTCGTCTAAAAGAAAACCGTGAGCTCACTGATGGCGACGTGCTGTTTATGGATGAAAGCAATATGATTGTTGTGCAGGTGCTGGCAGACGATATTTTAACCATTCAGCCGATTGATATTCAGCAAATGGGAGAAATTGCTCATCAGCTTGGCAACCGACATTTGCCGGCACAGTTTGAAGGTGGAGACATGCTCGTACAGTACGATTATTTAGTCGAAGAATTGCTTCAACAGCTTGATATTCCCTATAAGCGCGAAAAAAGAAAAGTAAAACAAGCTTTTAAGCATATCGGACACAGTCATGACTAATTCATTGCTTTCGCTGATTCAACTATGTGATTCAAATTTTCCATCCGGTGCATTTTCACATTCTTTTGGCTTTGAAACGTATATTCAGCGAGATCAAATTTATAACACAGAAACCTTTCAAGAAGCGCTTCGTACATACCTTGATGTTCAGCTGACGTATACGGACGGCTTAGCATGCAGACTGGCTTATGAGTATGCGGCTCATGACCAGTTTAACGAAATTATGAGAGTGGATCATGAATTATACGCTCTTGCTTTGTCAAAAGAAACAAGAGAAGGGACAAGGCGCGTGGGTCAGCGCATGTTAAAACTTTGCTTAGAATTATTTCAAGGCTCTTATTTAGAAAAGTATATGAGTGAGGTAAAAGCAAAGAAGGCGTATGGACATCCTGCTGTTGTATTTGCGTTAGCCAGCCTGCAGTTAAATTTCACAAAAGAAGAGGCAATTTTAAGTCACTTGTACGCTAGCATTTCTTCGTTAATTCAAAATGCTGTTCGCGGCATACCGATCGGTCAAACGGATGGACAAAAAACGCTCATTCTTTTTCAGCCGCTGCTGCAGCACGCACTTCAGCATATTTTACAAGCGGATCAAGAGGAATTTGGTGCCGTGACACCAGGGTTAGAAATCGCTCAAATGCAGCATGAACAATTGCATGTCCGATTGTTCATGTCATAAAAAAGGAGGGAAGGCCTTCTAACGATGAAGGCGTAAAAAATGAATGCAATTAAAATTGGAATTGGTGGACCTGTTGGTGCAGGAAAAACAATGTTAGTAGAACGAGTAACGCGTGCACTAGAAGGACAGCTAAGCATGGCAGTCGTTACAAACGATATTTATACAAAAGAAGACGCGCAATTTCTAGTAAAAAACAGTATTTTACCGGAAAATCGTATCGTAGGAGTAGAAACAGGAGGATGTCCTCATACGGCCATTCGAGAAGATGCATCTATGAACTTTGCTGCGATCGATGAGTTAGTGGAACGTCACCCCGATGTTGAACTTATTTTTGTAGAAAGCGGAGGAGATAATTTAGCCGCAACGTTTAGCCCAGAGCTCGTTGATTTTTCGATTTATATCATCGACGTAGCACAAGGGGAAAAAATCCCGCGTAAAGGCGGGCAAGGAATGATTAAATCTGATTTATTCATTATCAACAAAACAGATTTAGCCCCGTATGTAGGAGCCAGTTTAGAAGTAATGGAAAAAGATACAATCCAAGCAAGAGGGCACAAGCCTTTTGTTTTCACCAATTTAAAAGAAGATAAAGGGCTCGACCAAGTGATAGAATGGATTAAAAAAGAGGCCTTTTTAATCGGCCTTGAATCATGAGCTACACGGGTTATTTAGAGCTTCGAGCAGAAAAAAACAGTGAGCGAACCGTTATTAAAGATACGTACCATTACGGTGCTTTCAAAGTTGCCAGACCTATTTACCTGACTCCTGAATCACCTTTTGTTTATATGCTTCACGTAGGCGGAGGATACGTGAGCGGAGACAAGTATAAAACGATGATAACGGTAGAGAAAAATGCGCAGCTGACGGCTACTACTCAATCTGCGACAAAGGTGTACAAAACACCGAACGAAGCTGTTTTACAAGAAACGTGTATAACCCTTGAAGAACAAGCCATCATGGAATATATACCAGACCCGCTTATTTTGTATGAAAATGCTGCATTTGTCCAAGAAATAACGGTTCATATGGCACAAAACGCTGCTTTGTTTATGTGTGACAGCATCACCCCGGGGTGGTCGCCGGATGGGCAGCTGTTTCAATATACCTCTATGCGTTCCAAGCTTAAACTGTATGTAAACGAGCAGCTGAAGGTATACGATCACTTATACTTGAAGCCAGAAAGCCATTTGCGCGGCATGATGAAAATGGAAGGGTATACTCATTTTGGATCGATTATCATTGTTCATCCAAACGCCGACGACGCATTTATAGCGAAAGTACATCAGCTGTGCGAAGAGGCTGGGTGTAAAGTAGGAGCTTCCACACTTCCGATCCCTGGATGTGCTATTCGAATATTAGCTGCTAGTACACAAGAAGTTGAAGACATAATCGCTAAAGTATACGGATTGTTCCGACAGCATTTACTAAAAGCTGAAGTATCATTTTTGCGTAAGTATTAAAGAGGCTGGGACAAAAATATGTTAGTTGAAAGAAGATCCGAACGAGCTGGATTCTTAATGGAGAATCAAATTCGTTCGGATCTTTTTATTGGTAGGGTGAACGTGTGTCCCCTGTATGTAGCTCCTTCTAGCCGTTGATTAAAGGGCAAAGCGACGTCTTGCACAGAAATCAACAGCTGTGGAACAGGCAGTCCAGATCATTTATCCTACTTGTTCATCTTTAGATTGAATTGTTTTCGTTATGTCTCATTCGCTTTTAGAACCACAGGCTAAACAATCCGTCGCTTACACCTAAATTATACATATAATAAAGGCCAAATATAATGCTGACAGCGCCTGTTACCTGCATCAAGCAGCGGTTTAACGTCACTTGTTTTTTAGTTGTAACGAATGGAATCCCAATAACCGTTGTAAATAACAGCATACCAAGACAAGTGCCGATTCCAAAAATGATAATGTACAGAGCACCTTGCCATACGTGAGTAACGGTGCTCATCGTTAATACAACCATCGCTGCGCTTCCGGCCAGTCCATGAACAAAACCAATGCCTAATGACTTTAAGTAAGACGTTTTTTCATGATGCGTATGTACTTGTTTTTTGTAAGACAGAAACGATGTAAAACCGAGGTAAACGAGCATAATGCCCACTAAAAATTCAAGTGACATGCTCATGCGTTCAGAAATACTGCTTTTTAACACCATTAAAATCATGCCAAAAATAAACAGCGTAAGCGTATGACCAATCCCCCAGTATACGCCTGCAAGCGAAGAGCGCCATAGCTTTTTACTTTTTGAAGCAATGGTTGATACAGCGATAATATGATCTGGTTCTAGAGCATGCTTGATTCCTAAAAGAAACCCTAGTATTAAAATTGAAAAAAAACTTGTTTCCATGTCAGCTTTCTCATCCTTTCGTACGTATAAAACTAGTATATCGTACGATTTTGTTTTAATAAACAGAAAATTCTAAACGAAAATGTCTGGTCGAATAGCTAAACTTTTTATCAATTTACAATAAGTTACAAATATTAAAGGAGATGTAGTATAAAAATTTTACATTTACAAAAACTATGAGTAAATTATTGTGAGGTTGATAACTATGGACAAAATTTCTACTGATATCATGCTGTGGAGTTCTTTTATACGTCAAAATGTTAGGACAGAACGTGACTAGACTAGAAGCTCTTTTATGGAGCATTGCGTTGCCGGGCTTTGGACAATTACTAAACAAAAAACATATAAAAGGAATTTTGTTTATTGTACTTGAATTTCTCATTAATATGGGCGCAAATTTTAATGAAGGCATTCGCTTAAGCTTTTTAGGAGAAACAAGGCAGTCCCTAGAGGTAATGAACATGCAGTGGTTAATGTTTTATCCATGTTTGTATTTCTTTGCAATTTGGGATGCTGTTAAAGAAGCAGAAAACGGCGCATCGAGATTTACATTTATTCCTTTTGTCTCCTGTGCTTATTTTGTTACAGTAGGCATTATGTATTCCTCAGTAACAACCATCAACGGTGTTTTTATAGGACCAATTTGGCTTCCTATGCTGTCTGTTATACCTGGACTTGTTGTCGGACTCATTGTCAAAAAGCTATTAGAAGTGTATATACATAAGAAAAAATAAACGTCATTACAATCTATACATCCGTAGATTTTAATGGACGTTTATTTTATTTTTGTTTATAAATAAGTAATAAAGTCTCTTATTTAGGGAACGTACTAACAGTGGCTGTTTTTACATAATTTTAAGAGAGCGCGGACTACTCATAAAAAAGAGCACATTGAAAATGGAGAGAATGGGTACAAGCTTATATAATAGCACTTTGACAAAAAGAAGCTGGAGAGAAGGTGGATAGAGGATGATCACAAATGGTATTTATCGTTTTTTTCTTATCTGGTACGTATGCGGAGTCGTCTTGCTTTCCTTCGATTTGCTGCCTTCATGGTTAGAATGGGCAAACGCGGTCTTTTTACACTTGAGCAGTCTTCTTGCTCTTATTTATCTAGCTAAAGCTTATGGAGTAAGGCGGGCACTGCTCGTTGCGATATTTGTGACAGGCGCATCTATTTATATCGAAAGTCTAGGTGTGAAGTATGGATTTTTATTTGGATCCTACGATTATGAAAAAGATTTTGGCGCCAAAATTTTAGGTGTTCCTCTGACCATTGGTTCGGCTTGGTTTATGGTTGTGATTACAAGCAGAATACTAGCTCTAGGAATTATGAAACGTATGGAGTTGCCTTTTATTGTCCATGGAATTGTCTATGCAGTCATTAGTTCGCTGTTTGCTGTTATTATGGATTTGGCTATTGATCCTGTTGCCTATGTTGTTAAACAATATTGGGTGTGGGAAGGGGACAGCTTTTATTATAATATTCCTTTATCAAATTTCTCCGGCTGGTTTTTATTGTCTTTCTTCATTCAGCTGTTCGTATATTTCTTTTTAGCTAAGTCTCCTAAAGAGGAAAATCCGGTGTGGGAAAAAAGAATGGTATTTTTGTATAGTTCAGTTGTCATGATGTTTGTGATTGTAGCGCTAGCAAATGGCCTATGGCTTGTCGTATGGCTGACGATGATTCCTTTTCTTATCCTTTATATTGTGTATAAAAAGGAGACTCGCTTATGATTTACCCGAAGAAAAACTCAATATTTGAGCGATTTTTTCAACTGTTTGTCACATATCAGCTTAAAAAGCAATTTTATCGTATTCATTTACATATAGAAGAGCTCCCAAAAGATAAAAAAATTTTATTAATTGCTAATCATTCCAGCTGGTGGGACGGTTTAGTGACATTTTATTTAAATAACGCGGTATTAAAAACAGATCTATACGCTATGATGTCCGAACAAGGAATGAAGGATTTTCCTTTTTTTCAACGAATCGGAGCTTTTTCGGTAAATGCAGCGTCTCCCAAGCATACGGTGGAATCGTTAAGGTTTGCCAGTAAGCTGTTAGAAGAGAAAAAAGCGGTGCTTATTTTTCCCCAAGGAAAAGAAGAGCATCTTGAAAAAAGACCGTTAACTTTTTCTGAAGGACCTGCTTTTCTTCTAAAAAAGCATTCTGACGTTGAAGTTATTCCCATTACATATTATTATACGTTTCGCCATGATCAGCGACCGGAGCTTTTTATCTGGGTAGGGCAAGCTGTTTTTTACGACTCAGCTAAGGCAAGAGAAGAGATAACCAACACACTAGGCGGTGCAGTCACTGCTCAGCTTGATCATCAAAAACAGAAAATAATTCAAGAAAACGATGAGGAATTTACGGTTTTATTAAAAGGAAAAAAGACGCTTAGTGAATGGTTAACGTGGTGGAAAGCGAAGGTGAAAGAATGATTTACTATATGCTTTTATTTATTTTTATGCTGCTTCTAACCATTGTAAATATTCAAGCAATGCCTAAATTAAAAAGATACGAGCCGGATTCCAAAACACCTCAGCCTCTCATTTCTATTTTGATTCCAATGCGAAATGAAGAACGAAATGTAAAGCGAATCATTTCCTCTATTAAAGGATTAACGTACAGCAATCTAGAATGTGTCATACTAGACGATCAGTCCACAGATCAAACACGAACACAGCTGTTGAAAGAAATTCACGGGGATCCGAGGTTTACCATCATAGAAGGAAAAGAACTGAGAGAGGGTTGGGTCGGAAAAGTTCATGCCTGTCACCAGCTTTCCCAAGCTGCAAATGGAGACTATTTATTGTTTGTAGATGCAGATGTAGAACTAAAAGAACGTACACTAGAACATACTTTAGCCACAGCACAAGCGACCAAAGCCGCTCTTTTAACAGGTTTCCCACGTTTTCCCGTAAAAACGTGGTTAGAAGCATTGGTTGTTCCGCTTCAGCATGTGGTTGTTTTTAGTTATTTACCGGTTGTCGTAGCTAATCGTAACAAGATGAGCAAAGCTTCAGCGGCTCACGGTGCTTTTATGTTTATAAAAAAAGAAGCTTACGAGGCCGTAGGGGGACATGAAGCCGTCAAATCTTCATTAGTAGAAGATGTCCACCTAGCCCAGCTTTTTAAACAAAAGGAACACCGCGTCATTTTAGCTAATATTACCTCTCATGTTAGCTGTTATATGTATGAAACAACAGAAGAAGTATGGAACGGTTTTGCTAAAAACATCTTTGTAGGTCTGGGCCGCTCCGCTAAAGCAGTTTGGGTACTAAGCGTTTTTTTTGCCTGTTACTATGTGCTGCCGCTTCCTTTTTTTATAGCAGGAATATTCACAGGCAACATGCTTTGGATTCTGCCTTTTTGCATTATGCTTTTTCAGCGGTTTTTAATTGACCGGTCGGCTCAGCAAAAAGGGCTTTTATTTTGCACGATGCCCGCGTCGGCAATTGTGCTGATGCTGCTGATGAATCATTCCATGAAGCGTGAACGAAAAAAGCAGGGATATGAATGGAAAGGAAGGCATTATCAATGAAAAAAGTACTAATAGTTGGGGCAGGGTTAGGCGGATTAGCTGCAGGAGTTCTTCTTCAAACAAAGGGGTTCGATGTCACAATTGTGGAAAAAAACGAGCATGTAGGCGGAAAAATGATGCCTGTGCAGCTAGGAGAATATTCTTTTGATTTTGGGCCTAATACCATTACCATGCCCGAAGTTTTTCAGTGGTTATTTGAGCAAGCGGGTGAACGTCCAGAAGACTATATGCCTCTTGTCAAACTAACGCATCATACGAATAATTTCTTCACCGACGGCTCCAAATTTTCCATGTCTATAGATGAAAGAAAAATGATTCAGCAGCTTGAACTTCTCGATCCCTTTGCTGCGGAGCAATATCCTGCCTATTTAAAAGAAGTAAAAAGAATATACGACATTGCAAAAAGCCAATTTTTTTACCGAACATTTTCATCGTGGAAAGATTACACAAACCCTTCTTTATTAAAAGCATTGCTGCAAGTAAGGCCGTTTGAAACAGTAGATACGTTTCATCAGCGTTTTTTTCGAAACGAAAACATTCGAAATGCATTTAATCGATATGCAACCTATATCGGATCTTCACCTTATACATCACCCGCTACGTTTTCACTGATTGGACATTTAGAAATGAATGATGGGGTGTACTATGTAAAAGGAGGAAATCCTAGAATTGCAAAAGGGCTGGGACATGTGTTCCAAAAAGCTGGAGGAAAGCTGTATACAAACTGCAGCGTTACTGAAATAATCGTAAAAAATAAACGGGCTGTCGGAGTGGAAATAAATGGAGAAGGAAAGATAGACGCGGATATCGTTATTGTGAACGGCGACTTGCTAAAAGCCTATCCGGCACTTGTAAAAGAACAGGATAGACCTCATTTTAAAAACAAAAAAGCAGCTGAATTTGAGCCTTCCATATCAGCTTATGTGATCATGGCAGCTGTTAAGAAGCGCTTTTCTCAGCTGATTCATCATCAAGTGTATTTTTCTCAGGATTATAAACAGGAATTCTATGAGCTATTTCAGAAAAAAACGCTTCCAACCGATCCCACCATCTATATTTGTAATTCTTCATATACCGATAACACGGTAGCTCCGGGTGATAATTTATTTATTTTAGTGAATGCTCCTGCAGTGAAAGAAGAGAATCAAGAAGAAATGAAAGCTTACAGAGAAGTTGTCTATCGCAAGCTTTCTCAGTTTGGTTTAGATATCGAGCCTTCACTTGTACATGAACGAATTGTTACTCCATATGAAATTGAACAAACGTTTGGTGCATTTAAAGGTGCTTTGTACGGCGTGAGTTCAAACCGGAAAATGGATAGTTTTCTTCGGCCAAGCAACGTCTCAAAAGATGTTAAAAACTTATATTTTGTAGGAGGAACGACTCACCCTGGAGGAGGGTCTCCTATGGTCACGATTAGCGGCATCAATGTAGCTATGCTTATTTCATCTTCCTAATTGATAAATCAGGATTGTCAAAAAGTTTAGTTTTTTGGTACTATAAGAAAGTGCAGAGGCTGTTACCCTGCTGTTCTTACGGATGGAAAAAATGAAAAAACATGTTACATAACGAAGTTGAAAAGGTGATTACATAACTATATGATTGTATTTACGTGTCTTATTATTATCATAAGCATTATCCGTCCGTACTTGGAAAGCGTGACTGTTAAGCGAATTGCTTCAGAAGGCAAAAAAATTCGCTACTACAAAGAACAGTTCTTTTTTTATGTGCTAATTTTACTATTTTATATTGCGGTGATGGTATATCATAGGGTTCCAATTTCTATGTTAGGACTACAGGGAGTATATCTCGATACGATTCATCGCACGGATCCGTATCCAGCGTGGATTGAATATTTGCTGCTTTTAATCTTTGCAGGCTTTATCATTCTTTCCATTATGCTTCAATGGATGAAAGATCATGGAGAAACGGTTTTTGTGGAACAAGAAATGCCCACGTCAATTGAGGCAACCGTTCCTAAAACGGAAAGAGAGCAAAAGTGGTGGCTAGCATACAGCGGTATTTCCAGCTTCGTAGAAAGCACCGTCTATTTTCCTAGCTTTTATTTATATAGTCACTATATATTAGCCATTGAAAACACATGGGTATTGGCCGTCTTAATTGGTATTGGTTATTTCCTATCACAGCTAGCTTTCCAGCGTGACCGTTTAAGTGTCCAGACGCTGTTAGTTGGTATCGGGCTAGGCGCTTTATTTATCATGACGAAGTCAGTTGTCATCATGGTCTTGTACTATGGCTTTAGCTTTTTGATTTATGATATTTACCAGCAAGATCGCAATCTAGTAAAAAGCACAGATGATCACTAAGAAACAACACGGCATAAAGCTGTGTTGTTTCTTTTTTTTATAAATTATAAAAAAAGCTTGAAAAGCGCTTTCAATAGTCTTATAATTTAGATAAATCGATTTACTAAACCGGTTTAGTAAGTGGTTAGTTAGTATAATAAGAAAGGTAGGTCGGTTTATGAATAGTATCATTATCCCGTTAAATGCATTCGAAACAACAGGTTTTCAGCACACCATGATTGGAAAAATACATGCGCAGCAAGTACATGGAGTGGAAATTCGAAGAGAGTTAATGAAAAAAGTAGATCAAGAGATTGAGCTTATTGCCGAAGAATTAAAAAAATATCCGCTTTTTACAGTATATTCGGCTCCAATTGAACTGTGGAAAGAAAATGGAGAGTTAAACACACAAGAATTAAAAGTTATTCTTGAAGAAGCCGTATCACTTGGCGCTCAGTGGGTAAAAGTTTCTCTTGGTTTTTATCAGCTCCAATCGCCTATGGCAGATTTACAGAAGCTATTAGAAGCATTTCCAGCTTTACGTCTATTTGTAGAAAACGATCAAACCAGTCACGGAGGCAACCTAGCATCTCTGCACGCATTTTTTGATAACGCTTACGAAGTTCCTGTTTCCATGACGTTTGATATTGGTAATTGGCTTTATGTACATGAACAACCCCAGGAAGCAATCAAAATGCTAAGGTCATTTGTGGGCTATATTCATATTAAACACGTAATAAAAAACAGCGGAAAGCTAGTGACAACCACTATATCAAACGATTCAAATGAAATGTGGAAAGATATTTTGAAAGGGTTTTCTCATTCGATTTTTAAAGCTTTAGAGTTTCCAATCGATGAACCGGAACAAATCCCCGGCTTCATTTCATTGGTGCAAGCAGCAGAACAGGAGGAAGTTCAATGAATTCATTAGACGTTATTACCTTCGGAGAAGCAATGGCGATGTTCATGGCTGAACAACCGGGACCGCTGCATGAGATTAAGCATTATACGAAAGAACTGGCCGGAGCAGAAACAAATGTAGCAATTGGTCTCGCTCGTCTCGGTCTGGGCGCAGGCTGGGTGAGCAAAGTCGGCAACGATCCTTTCGGTACGTTTATTATGAAACGGCTGCAAGAGGAGTCAGTCAACACCGATTGTGTACTAGTAGATAGCGAGCATGCAACAGGCTTTCAAATTAAATCAAAAGTGGAAGTGGGAGATCCGGAAGTTTGTTACTTCCGAAAAAATTCAGCAGCCAGTCACTTACACTCCAGCGATTTTAATCAAAACTATTTTTTAGCGGCAAAACATATGCATATGACAGGCATACCACTTGCTGTATCAGCAAGTATGCGCGATTTTGCTCTACATGCACTTACATCGATGAAAGCAGCTGGAAGAACGGTTTCCTTTGACCCAAACCTGCGACCCACTCTTTGGAAATCGCAAGAAGAAATGGTTGTTACAATCAATGAAGCTGCTAAACAAGCAAACTACGTTCTGCCGGGTATTGAAGAAGGAAAAATCTTAACCGGCTACGAAAATCCAGAAGACATTGCTTCTTACTATTTAGATGCAGGCGTAGAGCTTGTCGTTATTAAACTAGGTGAACAAGGAGCCTTTTTTAAGACGGCTAAAGAGCAAGGGATTGTTGAAGGAATAAAAGTGAAACAAATAGTGGATACAGTGGGAGCAGGAGACGGTTTTGCAGTAGGACTGTTAAGCGGACTTCTTCAAAATAATTCTCTTACTCAATCTGTAAGGAGAGCAAATGCTATTGGGTCATTAGCTGTACAAAGTCCTGGAGATAACGACGGATATCCAACTGAACAGCAGTTGCAAAGATATATGGAATCCCAAAAACAAGGAGTGAAGTGATAATGAAACAGCAGCTAGCAAAAAAAAGATGGCTTCGGTTAATTCCTATCGTATTTATTACGTATAGCCTTGCATATTTAGACCGTGCAAACTATGGGTTTGGAGCAGCGGCAGGGTTGGCAGAAGATCTTCATATTACGCCAGGTATTTCGTCTTTATTAGGATCGCTTTTTTTCTTAGGTTATTTCTTTTTCCAAATTCCAGGCGCTCACTATGCTGAAAATAAAAGCGCCAAAAAGCTGATTTTTTGGTCTCTGATTTTATGGGGAGCACTTGCTACAGCTACGGGTATGGTAAGCCACGTCGGATTTTTGTTTGTTATTCGGTTTGCTTTAGGAGTGGTCGAAAGTGCCGTTATGCCTGCTATGCTGGTATTTTTAAGCCACTGGTTTACAAAAGCAGAACGTTCTAGAGCCAACACGTTTTTAATTTTAGGAAATCCGGCAACCGTTCTTTGGATGTCTATTGTTTCTGGGTATTTGCTAGAATCGTTTGGCTGGAGATGGATGTTTATTTTAGAAGGTTTTCCAGCTGTTATTTGGGCATTTTTATGGTGGAAACTAGTAAACGACGAGCCAAAAGATGCAGGCTGGCTGTCGAAAAAAGAAAAAGCAGATTTACACGATGCGCTGCAAAAAGAACAAGAAGGAATCAAACCTGTTAAAGGCTATAAAGAAGCTTTCAAAAATCGTACTGTCATTTTATTAAGCATTCAATATGCTTTATGGAGTATTGGCGTCTACGGATTTGTTATGTGGCTGCCGTCTATTATTAAAGCAGCGCCTAACATGAGTATAGTGAAAACAGGTTGGTTAGCGTCCGTTCCTTACGTATTAGCAGTTGTATTAATGTTAACGGTTTCATATCTATCAGATAAGTTTTTAAAACGAAGCGCATTTGTATGGCCGTTCTTATTAGTAGGAGCGCTTGCTTTTTACGGATCTTATTTAGTTGGCACAAGCAACTTCTGGCTTTCCTTTGCTTTACTCGTTATCGCCGGAGGAACGATGTACGCTCCGTACGGACCGTTCTTTGCGATTATTCCTGAAATTTTACCGCGTAATGTTGCCGGAGGAGCAATGGCTTTAATTAATAGCATGGGCGCACTTGGTTCATTTGCCGGTTCTTATATTGTAGGATTTTTAAATGGATCAACAGGAGGATTTGGCGCTTCATATATCTTTATGGCTGGATCATTATTCCTTGCGGCAGTTTTAACCATTGTGGCAACGAAAAAGCCAAGAGAAGTTCAAAGTGTAAAGCCAGTCGAAACAACGGCTTAATGTAACGATAAAAAAGGAGAATTGAGATGCATATTGAGAAAATTACAAGTAGCGGTATTGTAGCGGTCATTCGAGGAGCAAGTGCTGAGCGAATTATTCCACTTGCCTACGCATTAAAAGAAGGCGGAGTAACAAACCTAGAAATTACAATGGAAAACCCTGCTGCCGTAGAGGTTATTAAAGAGTTGAAAAATGAATTTGACGACTCGATGTTTATTGGAGCAGGAACTGTTCTAGACGAAGAAACAGCACGAATTGCCATTATGGCGGGAGCGTCATTTATTTTTTCTCCTACGGTTAATGAACGAACAATTAAAACGGCTAAAAGGTACGGAGTCATTAGCGTGCCGGGAGCTTTTACACCAACTGAAATACTAACAGCCTATGAATGCGGTGCAGATATGATTAAAGTCTTCCCGGCAAGCGTAGTAGGCCCCGCTTATTTTAAAAATATAGCAGGACCGCTTCCTCATATTCCATTAATGCCAACGGGCGGCGTTACGGCTGAAAATGCGGGCGCTTATATTAAAGCTGGAGCAGCTGCTATTGGGGCAGGAAGCACATTAGTGGATGGAAAGCAGCTTCCAACTCCTGAATACTTACTTCAAGTAACAAAGGAAGCGAAGCGTTTTACTAATGAAATTCAAGAAGCTAGGCTTGCGTACGCTTAATAAATAAAGCCTTCTGCTAGCAAGAAGGCTTTTCCTTTTTCGTTTTTTTCGTTTACACTAGGAGTAGCATAATTTTAGGGATTGAATGAAAAGGACGGATTATGATGCAAAAAGTTACTATGCTGGACGTTGCAAAAGCAGCAAATGTCTCCAAAAGCACCGTATCACAATACATTAACAAACGGTATGAATATATGGGCGAAGAAACACGAAAGAAAATTAAAGAAGCGATTGATACACTCGGCTATCAGCCCAACTATCTAGCAAGGAGCTTAAAACAAAAGCGAACGTCAATGATTGGGATTATTGTCGCAAATATTATGCACAGATTTTCTACTGAAGTCATTCGTGCAATTGAAGACTATTGCCATTCACAAGATATACATGCCATCATCTGTAACGCAGATGATGACCCTGATAAAGAAAAGAAATATATTAACATGTTAAAAGCAAAGCAAGTAGATGGGCTTATTTTATTTCCAACGGGAGCCAATACTTCTCTTTATGAGCAGATGATCAAAGAAGAATATCCGGTTGTTATTATGGACCGTAAAATTCATGATGTAAAAGGAAAAATTCCATCCGTAGTGGCAAACAACCAAGAAGCCACAAAACAGGCTATTTTGCATCTCCTCGAGCTTGGACATAAGCATATAGCGATTATTACAGAACCATTAACTATTACACCCCGGATTGAACGTGTAGAAGGGTACAAAGAAGCGTTAACATCAGCCAATATGCCTGTAAATGAATCCATGATTATCAACTGCAAAAAAGCGGACATGCAAAAAGCGCTTGAGAAGCTATTTGCAGCCGATAATCCGCCGACAGCGCTGCTTGCTGGAAACGATTTAGTATTCATTGAAGTGCAGAAATTTATTAAACAACACGGATTTAATATCCCAAATGATTTATCTTTAATTGTTTATGATAATATTCCTTACGCAGATGTAGCAACGCCTGCCGTTACGACGATTTCGCAGCCCGCTTTTGATATGGGAACAAAAGCAGCAGATTTACTTATTAAACAAATTTTGAAAGAAAAGATAGCTTATGAAGAGTACCAGTATGAGTGTGAATTAATTATTCGAGAAACAACTTTGTCGCATTAAGCTAAAAAGAGCGCCTATGGCGTGCTCTTTTTAGCTCATCAAAATATTGGTTTTTTTTACGTTATTACTAAATCGGTTTAGTAGAAAGTAAGGAGAAAAATATGAAGATACAATTAGCATTAGATCGCGTCACAATTGAAGAAGCTATCATCCTTGCCAAGCTGGCAGAACCCTCTGTTGATTGGATTGAAGTAGGTACATCTCTTATAAAAGAGTATGGAATTGAAAGTATTTATAAAATCAAACAGGCATTTCCGCACAAGACGATTGTAGCAGATATCAAAACGATTGATAACGCGGAGTATGAATTTACAATGTGCTATCAAGCAGGAGCAGATATAGCAACAGTCATGGGCGTATCACCTTTACCTACGATAGAGACTTGCGCAAATGTCAGCGAAAAATGGAATAAAAAAATGATGGTGGATTTATTAAACACGTCAAGCAGCTCGCAAAAACAAGTAGGTACTTATAGAAACGCTATTTTTTGCCATCATATCAGCAAAGACGAGCAAGAAAAAGAAGGGAAATCGCTGAGTCGAATAAATTTGCGGCAGTATTTTCATTCAGATGCCCAAATAGCAGTAGCAGGAGGAATTAATCCAGCCTCAGGAGCATCATTACTTCAAATGAAAGCGGACGTCGCGATTATTGGATCAGCGATTACAAAAAGTGCGGATGTGGCAAAGGCATCTGCTGAATTTCAAGACTTATTTATGAGCAGGGGGAACGTATAATGACAAAAACACAAACGATTTTAGACGAAATTACGGCCGTAATGAATCACATAAAAGAACCGCAAATAGAAGAAGTAGCGTTTTCACTTTACCAAGCGAAACGAATTTTTGTTATAGGCGAAGGCCGCTCTGGGCTAATGGGCAAATCATTTGCAATGAGACTGATGCATTTAGGTGCGACAGTATATGTTGTAGGGGAGACCATTACTCCTTCGATTGCAGCAGGTGACGTGTTGGTGGCCGTATCTGGTTCAGGAAAAACACAGCAAGTGGTGAGTGTAGCTAAGAAAGCTAAAGAAGTAGGATGTTCAGTTATCGGCATTTCAGCTAGTACAGAATCACCGTTAACTGCTCATACTGATGAGCTGCTGCACATTCCCGCTGCAACCAAATATCGAAGCGAAAATGAAGCAGCTTCCATTCAGCCACTTGGCTCGTTATTTGATCAATGTGCGCACGTTGTATTTGATACCATTTGTTTAGAATACGGGAATTTGAATCACACGGATCATGAACAGGCGTTTAAGCAGCATAGCAATTTAGAGTAAATGGAAAGAGGCTAGAACAAAAGTAGGTTATTTAAAAGAAAATCCGAACGAATCCAGATTCTTGATAAAGAATCACATTCGTTCGGATTTTTTCATTGGTATTGGTGAGCTTAGGTTTCATGTGTGTAGTTGCTTCTAGCCGTTGATTGAATCGATGTAGTTATGCCTCACTCTCTTTTGATACAGATAAGTCTAAGTCTGAACGTTTACTTCAGTTTTGTTTATTGCGAGTATATTCCTTCTCTTAAAAGTAAATAACAGCATTTTTATGCTGAAATTGCTATAATATACAAGCCGGTACATATACTAAGGCGACTGAAAATAAAGGAGTTTTGATTAATGACAAAAATAAAATTAATTTCACATAACGATTTAGACGGGGTAAGTCCAGCACTATTGGGTCGGTTAGCGTTTGGCGATGATAACTTTGATTACAGCACGGTAAGCATTGGCCGCATCAATGACACTGTGACACATTTTATTGAAGAAGAAAATGATGGAGACACAGCTTTATACATAACGGATATTAGCGTAAATGAGGAAGTAGCGGAAAAATTAAATGAACTGGTAAAAAAAGGCCAGAAAATCACTCTTATTGACCATCATATCTCTGCTCTTCCACTAGCTGAGAAATACGATTGGGTTCATGTTATTGCAGAAGACGAAAACGGTAAAAAGACGGCAGCTACATCTCTTTTCTACCACTACTTAGTGCGCAACAACATGCTTCAAAAAACGGCGCTGCTTGATGAATACGTAGAACTTGTACGCTTATTTGATACGTGGGACTGGTTCCATGAAAATAATTTGAAAGCAAAGCGCCTTAATCACCTATATTATCTAATCCCGCATGAAGAATTTAAAGAAACCATTCTAGAAACACTTCGTGAATCGTATCATACTGAAAATCAAGAATTTACATTTACGGACAAACACGAAATTTTACTAGAAGCAGAAGAAAAAAAGATTGAAAAATACATTTATGACAAACAAAAACAAATCATAAAAGAAAGTGTTGAAATTGATAACACAGCGTACAATGCAGGAATTGTATTTGCAGATACATATCAGTCTGAGCTAGGAAATGCACTGTGTCTAGAAAACGAAGATATCGACTTTTCCGTTATGGTGGACATGGGACGCCAAAAGATTGGCTTCCGTGCAGTAAAAGACGAAATCAACTTAGCAGAAATTGTTGGACACCTTGGAGGAGGAGGTCATCCAAAAGCTTCTGGATGCAAGCTAACGGCTGAAACATTTGCTCTTTTCGTCACGGATCACTTGTTTAAAGACGAAGAAAAAAGTGAATAAAGCGTATAAGGAGGAGATGATATGTCGTTTAAAGATTTAGTTGTTGTTGTTACCGGAGCTGCGAACGGAATAGGTAAAGATGTATCCCGCGCATACGCGAAACAAGGAGCAAAAGTGGTACTGGCAGATGTGGACGAAACCGAAGGAGAGCGTCACGCAGAAGCTATTCAAAGACAAGGCGGAGAAGCCATTTTTGTGAAAACAGACGTCCGAAAAGAAGACGACATTTTAAATCTCGTTGAAAAAACGGTCAGTACGTATGAAACGATACATATTTTGATTAATAATGCAGGCGTTTCCCGCTGGAAATCACCGTATGAGCTAACCATTGATGAATGGGATGATATTATCAATACGAACCTGCGCAGCGTGTTTCTATGCTCTCGCGAAGCAGCTAAGGTAATGAGAAAAAACGAAAGCGGAGGCTCCATTGTAAACTTAGCTTCTACGAGAGCTACAATGTCTGAACCTCATACAGAAGCCTATGCTGCTACAAAAGGAGGAATCGTTGCTTTAACTCATGCACTTTCCATTTCACTTAGTGATGACAACATCACGGTAAATGCTATTTCTCCAGGATGGATTGAGACATCTGACTACGATGACCTTCGTGAAATCGATCATACGCAGCATCCGTCTAATCGGGTGGGAACGCCAGCCGATATCTCAAGAGCGTGTATGTACTTAACAAACGCCGAAAATGATTTTGTAACAGGAGCTAACCTCGTAGTAGACGGTGGAATGACGCGAAAGATGATTTATGAACATTAAGTATCTACGAAAAAAGACTGCCGTATTTAGCAGTCTTTTTTCATATAATCAAGAAAAGAAAAAGATAATATTTTTTCTTGACAGAACAAAATAATCATTGTAAAGTAAGTTACATAAAGTAATTAAATTTCAATTAATATTTTTTTAGTTTAATATCTCGAATTAGAGATATAAGAATTCATTATATCTTGTTTATCTCCTTTTATCAGGGGGAAGGGTATAAACATGCAATTTAAGCTTAAAAAAACAAACAATTAGGAGTGTGGAAAATGGGTTTTTTAGATAAATTATTTGATAAATCAAGTGATCAACAACAGGTTGGAAAAGATTTTTATGAAGCACTTAAAAACCGACGTTCTATTTATGCAATTGATAAAAATGTAAAAATATCAGAAGAAAAAATTGAAGAAATTATTAACTTTGCGGTGAAACATACTCCTTCAGCATTTAATTCCCAAAGCGCACGCGTAGTCGTTTTATTTGGCGAACAGCATGATAAAGTATGGGATATTACGAGAGAAACGCTTCGTAAAATTGTTCCTGCTGAAAATTTTTCAGATACGGATCAAAAAATGAACTTATTCGGAAGCGGCTATGGAACAGTTCTTTTCTTTGAAGATCAAGAAGTAGTGGAAGGACTGCAGAAGCAGTTTGCATCTTACAGCGAAAATTTCCCGGTTTGGTCTAACCAATCATCAGGCATGCTTCAGCATGTGATTTGGACAGCGCTTGAGCTCGAAGGCCTAGGAGCAACATTACAGCATTACAATCCATTGATTGACGATGAAGTAAAAGCAGCTTGGAATATTCCAAGCTCATGGAAATTAATTGCCCAAATGCCATTTGGTAATCCCGTGGCACCTGCGGGTGAAAAAGAATTTCAACCGCTAAGTGAACGTGTAAAAGTATTTAAATAAGCAAAAAAAGAGGTACGGAAAAAATTATTTTAGTTGAAGCAAAATCCGAACGATGAATCGTTCGGATTTTTTTATTGGTATGGCAAGCCTAGGTGTTGCGTATGTAGCTGCTTCTAGCGGTTGATTTCGTTATATCTCAGCCTCTTTTTTTCGGTAAATAGTTTGAATATTCTTTTATGTTTAACCTAAGAAAAATGCGGTTAAATAGGAGGAGTAGTCCTCAAATCTTCTGTGGAATTTATGCGCTATACATAAGCAATTCAACGATGTTTTACAAAAAAATAAAGTTTTTAACTTGGTTTTTTAGAGAATATTTGTTAACATATCCACTTGTGAGGTCTTAGTAAGAGGAGGATGATGTAAAGAATCCCATATCGGACGCAAGGGCGTAGATGTGTGGAGTGGAAATTTTAAAGGAGGATATTATGTCTGATCAAGGAAATCAAGGAAAGTTTAAAAAATCAATATCGTTACTTGACCTAACGTTAATTGGGATGGGGGCTATTTTTGGTTCCGCCTGGTTATTTGCGGTTAGTAACGTAGCGTCAAAGGCTGGTCCAGCCGGAAGTTTTTCGTGGCTGATTGGCGGAGTCATCATTTTACTTATCGGTTTAGTGTATGCTGAACTTGGAGCAGCGCTGCCGCGTACCGGTGGAATTATCCGTTATCCGGTTTACTCACATGGTCATTTAGTGGGTTACTTAATTTCATTCATTACCATTATTGCTTACACAAGTTTGATTGCCATCGAGGTAACGGCTGTACGTCAGTATGTTGCGTTTTGGCTTCCTGGTCTAACTAAACATGGTTCTGAATCGCCTACTACAGTCGGCTGGTTATTTCAGTTCGCGTTATTAACGCTATTTTTTATCATTAACTACGTAAGTGTAAAAGCATTTGCTAAGTCAAATGTTATTATATCTGTGTTTAAATATGCGGTTCCTCTTACAATTATCGTCGTGTTAGCTTATCACTTTAAATCAGCTAACTTTACAACTGGCGATTTTACTCCGTTTGGTTTTAATGGTATTCAAGCAGCCATTTCAACAGGTGGCGTTATGTTTGCTTACCTAGGACTTCACCCTATTGTTTCTGTAGCCAGTGAAGTTAAAAACCCGCAGCGTAATATTCCAATCGCGCTCATTATCTGTATTGTACTTTCAGCGATTATTTACACAGCACTGCAAGTATTGTTCATTGGTAACATCCCGGCTGATATGCTATCAGGAGGATGGGGAACAATTCAAGAGCAATTCTCTTTACCATTTAAAGATATTGCACTTATTTTAGGCCTTGGCTGGTTAGTAACGCTTGTTATTTTTGATGCTATTTTATCACCAGGCGGTAACGGGAACATCTTCATGAATACAACTTCTCGTTTAGTTTATGCTTGGTCTCGTAATGGAACATTATTTAAACGTTTCTCAAAAGTAGATAAGAAAACAGGAATTCCACGTGCGTCACTATGGCTATCATTTGGAATGTCCGTATTCTGGACACTGCCATTTCCTTCTTGGGAAGCGCTAGTAAACGTATGTTCAGTGGCACTTATTCTGTCTTATGCGATTGCGCCAATTTCAGCTGCTGCATTCAGAGTAAATGCAAAAGACCTTAAAAAACCTTTTAAATTAAAAGGCATGAGCGTTATTGCTCCTGTTTCATTTATTTTCTGTTCATACATCGTATATTGGTCAGGGTGGACGACAATTTCTTGGCTGCTAGGATCACAGCTTCTAATGGTTGTTATCTACGTAGCGTTTAAGAAATACGTACCAACTGACGTTGTAAAATTTGCACAGCAGCTTAAATCTGCTTGGTGGCTAGTTGCTTATTATATTATTATGCTTGTTATCTCTTATCTAGGTTCATTTGGTGGAGGACAAGGTGTGCTAAGCAACCCGCTTGACTTAATTTTAATTGCTCTTGTTTCACTCGGTATTTTCTACTGGGCGAAATACACAGGTTTACCAAAAGCAGTTATCGATACAGATGATTAATAAAAAACACGGCATGAATTCATGCCGTGTTTTTTATTTGTAGAGTACTTACTCTATTTATTTATCAAACAGCCATGTTTTTAAAATAGCAGCATACTCACGAAAGTAGGCTTGAAGTTTAATTGAATTTGGTGTTTTTGCACCTAAAGGATAAACGTCAAAGCCTTGACGTTTGGCAATAATAGAGGCGCGAAATAAATGAAAATCACTGCTAACAAGCACGACTTTTTTGTGTTGAATATCAACTTTCTGTTTAGTAAAAGTGAAATTCTCAAAAGTAGAAGTTGACTGATCTTCTTTTATAATTCGATTCTTTTTAATTCCTTCTTTTCGCAGAAAACGATAGGCTGCTTCTGCTTCAGAAATTTCTTCATCAGATCCTTTTCCGCCCGTTACGATAACTTTTGTCTGTTGATTTGCTTGTAAATAAGATAAAGCCGTCTTTACTCGTTCTTTTAAACTAGGAGACATTTGATCACCATCTACTTTAGAACCTAAAACGAGCACATAATCCGCGTTTTGTGGAACAGACTTGTGAGCAGTTTGATACATACAAAAAGATATGATTGCTATATAAAGAACAAACACGCTGATAAAGACATAAATGATTTTTTTCTTCAACTGTGAGCACCTTCCTAGCTATTCCATAAGATGTTTGGAAAATAATTGTTATTATAGCATACGAGACCCAAATAAGTATAAACACAGTAATATATAATAATAGAAGAAAATCGTTATTGTGAATGGTTATAAAATTCGTTACAATAAAGAATAAATGATTTTAAAAGTGCCTCTAAGGAGGATAATAGGGAAATCGGTGTAAATCCGGTGCAGCCCCCGCTACTGTAAATGTGGATGAACCTGCAAAGACCCACTAGTCAAACTAGGAAGGGTGCAGAAGTAAAATGAAGCATAAGCCAGGAGACCTGCTTTTAAAAACCCCTTATTTTTCGGTGGGAGAAATAAGTCAAGACAATGTGTTAATGAGCGCATGACCAAACCTTGACTTTTACAGTTAAGGTTTTTTTATGTGGTAGGGAGTGGAAAAAGTGAAAAAAGGAAAACCGCTTATGATTCAAGGAACGCACTCAGACGCTGGAAAAAGCATGATTGCTACAGCATTTTGCCGTATTTTTAAAGAAGACGGCTATCAAACTGCACCGTTTAAATCGCAAAATATGGCGCTTAATTCATACATTACAATGGATGGAAAAGAAATTGGCAGAGCGCAAGGAATTCAAGCAGAAGCGGCTGGAGTAGAAGCAACAACCAATATGAATCCTATTTTAATTAAACCAACTCGTGATCATGAATCTCAAATAGTTGTTCACGGAAAACCGCTACGTAATATGTTTGCTTTTCAGTATCGGCAAGAATTTTTTAATGAAGGTTTGAACGTTATCACGGAAGCTTATAAAGAGCTTGCCAATCATTATGATCGAATTGTGATTGAAGGCGCTGGAAGTCCTGCTGAAGTCAATTTGAACGATCGGGAACTCGTAAATATGCGCGTTGCAAAAATAGCAGAAGCGCCTGTTGTGTTAGTAGGAGATATTGATAAAGGTGGCGTTTTCGCGAGCCTAGTCGGTACTCTTCAATTGCTTCCAGATGAACACAAGTCTAGAGTTATCGGGGTGTTAATTAATAAATTCCGAGGAGATTTAGAACTTTTAAAACCAGGGTTGAAGTGGTTTGAAGAATACACGGGTGTTCCGGTTCTAGGAGTTATTCCTTATATGAACAACGTGGAAATTGACGCGGAAGATTCGTTATCACTCAGAAATTACTCAACGCTTGTGAATCCGTTAAAAGAAATTGATATTGCGGTTATCTCGTACCCGCGCATCTCAAACTTTACAGACATCGATCCTTTAAGCTTAGAAGAAGACTGTCACGTGAGGCTTGTAACCAAGCCGTCGCAATTAGGTACGCCTGATTTAATTGTTTTACCAGGAAGCAAAAATACGATTGAAGATGCTCAGTTTTTACAAGAAAGCGGCCTGGCTCTAGCCATTAATCAAGTTCTGAACACAACGAACGTTCACGTCATTGGCATCTGCGGAGGATATCAAATGCTAGGGGAGACAATTACAGACCCTGATGCAGTAGAATCTCGGATTGAATCCATTAAAGGGCTTGGCTTGCTTCCCGTGGAAACCGTTATGACAACCAGCAAAAAAACAGAAAGAGTTTCTGGATATGTCCAGTTAGAAAATGAAAGAGTTTTGATTGAAGGCTACGAAATTCATATGGGAAAGACGATTTCTAAGAGCACCACGGAAGCTTTTGCAGTGGTAGAGCATGAAAAAGAAGGAACGGTTAAAGACAACGTTATTGGCACGTATGTTCATGATGTGTTTCATAACGATGCTTTGCGCAGAGCTTTGCTTAATCAAATTCGTAAACATAAAAAATTGCCGCCTATTACGGACACATTCAACAGTCGCCTGCAAAAAGAGGAGTCTTTTTCAAAAGCAGCAGCATATGTGAGAGAAGCCGTAGATATGGAAAAGCTATATGAGTTAATAGACAACTATAAAAGCCCGGAGCAAACACAAAAAGTATAGCTTGTAGAGGCTTTCGCTTGTTTTTTTACCGAGAACTTTAGTACGCTATTCTATGTTGCCTAAGTTCAACAGTCTAGCACTCGTAACAAAGAAAAGATGATTGTTTCCAACTTAATGCATGGTGGAAGCATGGTTTATGGACAGGAAAATGAATGGTTAATGTAATGTAAAACATCACGCCTCGTTTCCTAGAGGAGCTGAACGTATTGATTTTTAAACGTATTTTTTTAAACAAAGCATCTATTTTATACATAGTCAGTTTATTTATTGTATGTACTTCGGTAATTATGGCCGTATTTATTGGTACAGTTTCGTTAACCGTAGGAGATACAATCAAAATTATTCTTGGTCACCTTACCGGGCTATCCTTATATCACGGTCCGGAAAACATGGATTTAATCATTTGGCAAATTCGTTTTCCAAGAGTACTGGTGGCATTTTTAGTAGGAGCTTCGCTTTCAATAGCAGGGGCTGCCTTTCAAGGGCTATTAAGAAACTCGCTTGCTGATCCTTATACGATCGGGGTTTCCTCAGGTGCAACCCTTGGCTCTGTCATGGCAATTTATTTTCATTGGAGTATTTTTGGTTTGTCTATCTTCACGCTGCCTGTAGTCGGCATTGTATCTGGTTTTATTACTCTTCTTTTAGTTTTTGGTATTACGAAACTCGCAAGCGGCAATTTGGCCAATGAAACCATCATCTTAGCGGGGATTATTTTATCATCCTTTATGAGCGCACTTATTTCATTAATTGTGGCTCTTTCTCCCGAAGAAGATGTAAGGCAGGTTTTATATTGGCTAATGGGAAGCGTATCAATGAGAGGATGGTCTCATATTCAAATTTTAGGGCCGTTCTTTTTGATCGGTACAATTATGCTGTTGTTACATGTAAAAGAGCTGAACGGCTTAGCATTTGGCGATCAATCTGCTCAGTTTATGGGAATAGACGTAAAGAAGAAAAAAAGAATGATTTTAATAGGTGCATCCGTATTAACAGGAGCTGCGGTATCAGTATCTGGGGCAATTGGATTTGTTGGCTTAGTTATCCCCCACGTAGTGCGTCTCGTAGCGGGAGCTAATCATAAGCATGTACTGCCGCTTTCTATTTTAATTGGAGGAAGTTATTTGGTTTTAGCAGATTTATTTGCACGAACGATATTAGAACCTCGTGAACTGCCTATTGGAGTCGTAACCGCCTTAATTGGTTCGCCGATTTTTACCCTGCTCCTTGTAAAAGAACGTATGCGGAAGAGAGGAATATCATGATTGAACTATATAATGTGACAGGAGGATACGATAAGCAGCAGCCGACCGTTCGTGACATCACGTTCACCGTAGACAAAGGTTCTTTTGTCGCTTTACTAGGACCAAATGGAAGCGGGAAAACAACGCTTATTCGTTTAATTATGAATGTATTAACCATTCAATCAGGAGAAGTGAAGGTGGAAGGAAAGTCAGTGAAGGCTTATTCACCAAAACAACTGGCGCAAAAAGTTGCAGTCATGACGCAAGAAAATCAAATTGGGCTAGAATTTACGGTTCAAGAAATTGTTTCACTTGGACGTTACCCTTATCAGGCAAAAGGATTGTTTAGCACTGTATCAGCACAGGATGAAGAAGTGGTGGAAAGCGTGATGAAATTAACAAACGTTTGGCACTATAGAAATCATACTTTTCAATCGTTAAGCGGTGGAGAAAAACAGCGGGTTTTACTGGCTAAAGCACTAGCGCAAGAACCTGACTACTTACTTCTTGATGAACCAACGAATCACTTAGATGTAAAACATACAATGGAACTGCTTCAGCTGTTAAAAACTTTACAGCAGGAAATGAGCTTAACGGTCCTGGCCATCTTGCATGATCTCAACATCGCCTCGCTGTTTGCAGATAATGCTGTGTTACTGAAAGATGGAAGAGTAGAAGAAACCGGGATGGATGCCATTTTTCAGGATGCAGCTACGTTAAAAAGAGTATATGGCGTTGATTTGCACGTATTTCACCATCCCGCTGTGAATAAGCAACAAATTGCTTTTGTGCCGCCGTATCAATATCCAGAGACGGACTTCGATGAGTTGTATCAGTTGCAAAAGGAACCGGGCAAGCTATGTTTATCCTTTATTCGTCCTTTGAGAACTCTTTCACTGGGTTCCAATGAAACAGGTCTAGACTGGTGTCAAGAAATTGTTCAACAGCAAAGCAGCGCTAACGCGGCGTGGAAATCTGCGTCTTTATCTAGTCATGAAGTTCGCTTAAAAGACGATAAAGGTTACTCGTGGCTGGCTGTGCTGACACATGGACAAAAAGAAAACGAAGTAAATATTGTTCTGCTAACAAATGCGCTGCTTTCGGACGGGAACTTACTTCATGCTGCGATGAAGGTAATTGAGTACCGGGCTTTCTTAGGAAAAACAGGACGTATTGTTGTAGCATCATCTCATCATAAAGAAGAAAATCAAGAAGAAATTTCAGAGTTCTTGATGGGACGCCTCCAGAAAGAATTACAACTATTTATGGAAACAAAAATGACCGACAATTGCTTTAAATAAGCAGTAGCGGTCATTTTTTATTCCTCGGAGTGATCAGGCTTTTCTGTTTCACCTCCTGAACTCATCGTTGTCTCAGTTGTATGTTCATCAATCTTTTTTTCTTTTAGCTTAACAGAAAACAAGTCTTTGACTTCTTCATCCACTTGATCAGAGTCAGCGCTGTAAGTGGTACCGATGTTTAGGTGACCGGTCAGATCTTTAATACCTAGCTGCCCAAAATTATTACTAAGGTCAATTTTGTCTAACAATACTTTTTCGACCATGATTTTTTCAACAACAATGGACTGCTTTGGCTGAGTTACTTCATCAATCTTTTTGTCAAGAGTTTTCACCATCTCATATAAGGCTGTATTGGACGATTCTTCCTTTAACGCAGAGAGCTGATTTTGAATAGCTTCGAAATTAGGAGCTGACTGCATAGCCGAGAGTAAATGAGCTGTTTGCTCGTGCAGTTGAGACAGTGATTGAATAAGGTGAGCTGATTCATTTAATTGCTGATGCAGCTCTTCTATTTTAGCGATCGCGTCGGTTAAACGCGTCACTTGATCAATAATTCCCTGCAGGTTCAGCGCTGAATCTGACGAAAGAGCAGGTTTTGTGAATTCAGCTTCATCAGAGGTCTTAGGCTCCATATGGCTAGGCAACTTCTTTGGCTGTTGAGGGGGTTTTTTTAGACTAGACTGTTTTTTAGCTTTCATCTTTTCGGGTAATTCTTTCCGCTTTTGATTAGAACGTTGGTCTATGGGATCTGCTTTTTTTTGAGTTGGAAGGGAAGACGGATTTATTTTACGGACTGTTTCAATTTTAGGCGATTGTTTAAACCACTTAGAAAACATGAAATTCCCTGCCTTTCATGCTACGTATAGTTCTGCACAATAAATTACAAATCAAATTTCACATGCAAAAGACCATCTTTAAATGATGCGTGACACGGCGCTTCCCCTACACCAGGCGGAAGGATGATTGATCGTTGAAACGTTCCTTCACGTCTTTCTTTGTGAAGAACATTTGCATCTTTCACGGTTAAAAGAGATGAACCGGATATGTGTAAAGTATTTTCGTGCATGGTCAATTCGACATCTGTTCGTTTAGCACCGGGTATTTCAATTACAACTAACAGCTGATTAGCCCGTTCATATACATCAATTAAAGGATAATCTCGATACTCATTTACAATTTGAGGAGAAGCATCTGCTTCCGTATCATTCTTTTCTTCATGATCATCGTCAAAAATCTTTTCCCAAAATTTCGTATGGTTTTCTTCTTGTAACGTTTCTGCCCACTTTTTAAATTTTCCGTGATTCATATTTGTCACCTTCTTAAAAAAAATAAAACAAGGCCTTTTGCAGCTTTCTATTTTATATGTATGCATGAAAATAGAAAAAAACGTCCACTTTAATCTAAATCGTGGACGTCTATTTGAGACATAGGAATATTAACATGTTTAGGCATCCGGATTTCCAACACTCCGGAACGATAGATGGCGCGTGTGCCTTTTTTACGAACCGAACAAGGAAGCTGAATTTCTTCTTTGAAGGATTCTTCTCCATCTATTCCTTCAATCGTACACACATATGGCGTATGATAGACTTTAATGCTTGATACAATATCGCGGTTAGGGATTTTTAGCTGCACAATGCATTCATCTAATGTATTGATGACGTTTGAATCAAATCTTCTTGGCTTTTGTCCATGACCTTCAGTTCCCATATCCTGCTGTTCTTTCATCATGTCTTGGGCTTGCTTAAAGAATTCATTTCCTTGCATAAAATCCGGAAAAGAATGGGACATCGTAGAAGAAATCATTTGCTGAATATACTTATTCATGTCTTTAGATGCCATTCCTTTTGGGATATTTTCCATCATTCCTTTAAAAGGAGACTTTCCAAATGGAAACATATTTACACACCTCCTTGTAATGTGCCAAGTAAAATAACAAAATTGTTAAAGCTAAATTTGATTTCCAATTGGAGCTGAAGGGTTCGCAATTTGATCTTGATCGCTTACATCAGGATCTAACACGCCCGTATTCATTTGAGAGCAAGTAGGAGAGAAGTTACCTAAAGAGAAATTTGCGCCGTTAAACTTTGAGTTCGCCGTGTGACTGTTTTGAATGGTGGAACCGAAATCAATATTTGCGTTTTGCGTGACACCGTTTGTTACGATATTAAAAACGTTAATTTGAAGAGGCATAAAGAGACTCCTTACTGTTTTTATTCATTCTACTCCAACGGCCTATTGCGTTCAGAGAGAATGTATTCACCGTTTGTCGTCATGCTGTTGACAAGCATTGCCCTATATCACTGCTGATAACCATTGACATGATCAACGTTTGCAATATCTGTTTGGTCATTTGTATCAGGATCGATATAAATGTTTCGCATTTTCGAGGAAGCAGGTGAGACATCGCCATAAGAAGAGTTCGTACCAGTGGATTTTGAATGAGCCGTGTGACTGTTATGGAGTGCTTCGCCAATGTTGACAGAACCGTTGCTTGAGATACTGTTGATCTTTAAATTATAAATGTTAATAACACTTGGCATACGCTCTCACCCTTTTCTATGGTTGATTAATGTATCCTATGATGATAAGTGCCTAAACGTTCACAATTCCTCATAACTAAAATCGCCTTTTCCGATTGAAGGAAAAAGCGATTAAGAGAGGATTACTTAATGATATGATGTGCTTATGAAATGGGTGCAATACGACAATTCTTTTTTTCTAAAATGTAAGAGATGCTTTGTTGGACAGTGGAAAATGTTCGCCAATTAAACTGAGAATCTACAAGCGACAGAGCCATTTTTGAAGAAAGACCAACAATAAGGCAAGTGGTACCAATCAAACGCAAAGCATCGTGAAGCGTGTTAATATAATAACCGTGTTCTTCATCTAACGAATGAAGGGAAGACAAATCAATAAGCAAATAGCGTGCCTGTTCTTTTACAACTGCCTCTAACACCGTTTCAGTCAGCTTCTTTCCACGTTCTATATTCATCTTACCGGTAATGGGCACAGCTAAAACCTCGTCCCATATCTTTAATAAAGGGGTAGATAAGTCCTCAATTAACTGTTCTTTTTCAAGCTCTGCTTCTGCTTGATCAGTAAAGTCTAATAACATAAGCAAGTAGCCATAACGCTCACCGTCTTTTGTGTCAATAGGGTGAATCACGGCTTCTGCTACGTATTGAGTTCCAATCGTTATACGCGTTCTGTAAGTTGTATGAAGAGAGGTGAGTAATTTTTTTGCTTCTTCAGAATTGGAATGAAAGAAATCCATATGCTTTCCAATTAACTCCTCAGTGTGAGATAACTGATAGATTGGGAGTACTGCTTGGAGTGTTTCAATTGCTCTTGCATTCATCCACTGCACACGGTGGTTTTTATCGGCAATGATCATGGTTTCTTGAATATTTTCTAAAATCAAATGTCCATTAAGCTTTTGTGGAAGTCGTCCAATTCCATTCATTCTCCATCTCTCCTTATGCGTGTAGTAAGTTTATGTACATCTACTTTATATTTTACAGTGAAAAGAATAAAGAAGGCTATAAGAAATTTATTAACGTGTATAAGGATTATGGTATGTAAAAAAACGTTGGAGTAAGCACTCGCTTCAATTAAAAAACTCCCCTGTGCAAAAGGGGAGGCCACCTTACTCATATGATTTAATAAAATCAACGTTGTGTTTTTCAACGCTTGATAAGTAGGAATCTCTAAATGATGAATCAGGCGTATACCATGACTTTTCATAAAAATAGGCTTGAAGATCTTTCGATTTAAATACATACCCATGCCGCGCATAGATTTCATTTCGAGCTAGCCTTAGTTCACTCGAGCTCAAACTGCTAATATCACTATAGCTTAATTTGTAAGAATCCGAACCAGGAAGAATATAAGAGCTTGAAGTAGCATAAGAGCGCGGCCCAGGCACGATCACTTCTCGTTCTTTTATGACGGTTTTTTCCTTTTCGACGGGCGGCGTTTGTATATTTAACATAATATTTTCTTCACTTTGAATAGTGTAGGGACTGCTTTTGAACGTTGTGCCGTCTTTTTGCACTTCTGCATGAACAGTGACGCTTCCATCCGTGGCAACAGGCCCTATTTGTGATGAGCTATTCACCTGCAGTCCCGTGCTTTTTCCATTTACGAATAAAATAGCGTCATCTCTATTCGATGAGATTGTAACGTAAGCCCCTTTAAATACCACAGATATATTCTCTTCTTTTTGTCGGTGAAAATTTACAGTGGTTTGGTCTGTAAGTTTTCCATAAGAGCTTTCATAAGAAGCCGTAAGCGGGTAATTTCCAATCATAAAAGGCCCTATTTTTTGCGTTTGATTCTTGGATATCGATTGTTTTGTATCATTGACTGTAACCGTTGCATCCTCTGGCATGGTGAGGGAGATATAATATGATGACGGCACAACCACGTACTGTTTTGTGAAAAGTAGTGAATGTTTCTGTTCTTTTATTGTAAAGTAGATACTCGATTTATTTTTTAAATCATTTTCGATGTCTCGTAAAATAGAACCATCGGAAGTTGCGTCTAACAGAGCTTGAATAGATATGTCATTAATAACTATAGTAGACTGCGAAGAGTCTAATAACTCTCTTAACACAGCTGTATCTTTCGATTCTAATGTCTCAATAAAGCGGTCAGCCGTCTTTTCTTCTGAGCCAGAGAAAAAGAAATAAAATACAAAAGTTAAAAGAAGTATAAGCGCAATACCCCCGCCAATATACCAGCTCTTTTTATGCTTGGCTGCAGCTGGCGACACGGTGAAAGAAAAGCCGCAGTTATTGCAAAATAATTGGTCTGTGCTTGCACTGGCCCCGCATTTTGGACATTGATTCATTCACACCATTCCTTTCTTTTTATTCCATTAAATGTATGGAATGTGTAGGTAAAACAGACCATTAAATTGGAAAAAGAATAGATTCAACAAGAAAGATAAACACACCAAACATGCACAGAAAAGGTGAGGTATGCTATGATAAGAACTATATATTAATCCGATAGGGACACTCTGTCATATAAAAAGGAGATGAAGCAAATGAGTGTTTCATTTGTAAATAAAAATCAAGAGTCTACGTATGAAAAATTGCTGCCTCTAGTCGAAAAATTTAAGAAACGAGCTTTTAAAATAGATGAAGAAGGTACGTTTCCCTTTGAAAATATTCAAGAGTTAAAAGAAGCGGGCTATACACGTCTTTCTCTCGAAAGCAAATATGGCGGACATGAATTACGCCTTTATGATTTTTTATTATTTCAAGAATTAATTGCTCAAGGAGATGCTTCTACGGCTCTTAGTATTGGATGGCATATGGGGATTACAATGGACTTGCGTGAAAAACAGCCTTGGAATCAGCAAATGCTCGATTTTATTTTTAAAGAAATAGAAAAAGGTGCACTTATTAACACCGCTGCTACTGAACCGAAGACAGGAAGTCCTACTCGAGGAGGAAAACCGGAAACGACAGCCGTAAAAACAAAAGAAGGCTGGCGAATCAATGGCCGAAAAACATTCACGACGATGTCTCCAGTGTTAAATTACTTTTTGGTAAAAGCAAGCATTGAAGGTGAAGAAGAGATCGGCTTATTTTTAATTCCTCGTGAAACAAGTGGACTTTCAATAGAAGAAACATGGGATATGATTGCAATGCGCGGAACAGGAAGTCACGACCTTGTGCTAGAAAACGTCGATATTAAACACGACTTTCTTGTTGAACGCCTCGGTGGTTTTAAAAAGAATGAGCCAAGCGGCTGGCTGCTTCATATACCAGCTTGCTACATGGGTACAGCCATCGCAGCAAGAGATTATGCTGTCGCATTTGCTACAGAATATTCGCCTAATAGTATTGAAGGAACGATTAGCGAGTTGCCAAATGTGCAGCGTTTAGTAGGAGAGATGGAACTTGAACTCATGCAGGCGCGTCACTTTATGTACAGCGTGGCAAATAAATGGGATGAAACAAGCGACCGAGCAGCATTAGCGGGAGAATTAGCAGCTGTCAAACACGTAGTGACCAATAGTGCCTGTACGGTTGTTGACAAAGCCATGCGCATAGTAGGAGCGCGTAGCTTGCAGCGCAGTAATCCGCTGCAGCGCTATTATAGAGACGTGCGTGCTGGGCTCCACAACCCTCCAATGGATGATATGACGGTTGTTAATTTAGCGAAGCAGGCGTTTGCTAGATAAAACTTAATAACATGTTAAATGATGAAAAACTGCTTATTATAGGCTATTCTATAGTAAGCAGTTTTTTCGTTACAAAAGGAGGAATTGAAGATGAAGTCCGTAAGAGAAATTCAGCTGACACCTCATAATATCGCGTGGGAAAAGGAATTTTCAAAAGAAGCTGCCACCTTAACAACTATAATGTCAGCTCAAGTTTTAGAGGTTCATCATATCGGAAGCACTGCTGTTCCCGGCTTAAGCGCAAAACCGATTATTGATTTACTTATTGAAGTGAAAGATATAAAAAAAGTAGATACATATAATCAAAAGATGGAACAGCTTGGATATGAAGCAAAAGGTGAAAACGGCATAAAAGGAAGACGATACTTCCAAAAAGGTGGAAATGAAAGAACCCACCACGTTCATATTTATGAAAAAGGCCACCCAGAAATTAATCGGCATATATGGTTTCGAGATTATCTGCGTACTCATCCTGATGCAGCAAAAGAATACGAAACGTTGAAAACAGAACTAGCGCATCGCTATCGCTTTGAACCGGAAAAATATGTGGAAAATAAAACGAATTTTATTCATAAAATAGATGGGCTAGCTTTAAAATGGAGAAAGGGAAGCAGCAATAAGAATAGGAAAGATGATCTTAGATAAAAAGGAGGAACGAGCTTGACTCCAGTTCTAAATCGACAGACAAATACAGGTAAAAAGAAAAAAACAATATGGATCAGCCTGATATCCTTTGTTATTCTTTGTTTTGTACTTTGTACGGCCATTTCTCTTTATGTAGGCATAAGCCTGACAAAACTAGATAAAAATCCTGCTGTGAAAAATCCTAGTGATTACGGCATGCACTATAGCAATCAAGTATTTTTGAGCAAAGACGGAATAACCCATTTAAAAGGATGGATGATTGAACCAACGGAACAGCCAAAAGCGACCATTATTATGTCACATGGATACGGAAATAACCGTGAAGCACAAGGAGCGGGCTTTCTGCCGCTGAGTAAAGAATTTGTAAAAGCGGGATATCGAGTAGTCATGTTTGACTTTAGAGATTCAGGAGACTCAGAAGGAAATCAAACGACGATTGGTGTAAAAGAACAGCTCGATTTATTAGGCGTTATTCAGAAAATGAAAGAAACAACAAAAGAGCCAATTGTGCTCTACGGCATTTCAATGGGAGCAGCCACTTCTTTATTAGCAGCCTCTCAAGATGACGACGTAAAAGCTGTAGTAGCGGATAGTCCTTTTAGCGATTTAACCTCTTATTTAAAAGAAAATCTATCTGTATGGTCTCATTTACCAAACTTTCCGTTTACACCGCTAACCATTGCTATTCTTCCTGTTATTGCAGATGTAAATCCTGCTGAAGCTAGTCCTATTAAAGCAGTCGAGCATATTTACCCTCGACCCATTTTATTTATACACAGCACAGGAGATACAAAAATTCCTTACACTGAAAGTGAAAAAATGGCTAAAACGCACCCGGATGCTTTTCACTTCTGGAAAACTGATAAAGCAGAACACGTTCAAAATTATCATGTATACAAAAAAGAATATGTAAAGCGCGTATTATCTTTTATTGAGCAATCGCTGTAAAAAAAGAGGCTGGGACAAAAATATTTTAGACGAAATGAAAAACGAACCATTGATCAAGACTTTTGATTAGTGGTTCGTTTTTTTGTTAAGACAAACGTAGATTTCATTTGTGTAAATCTTTAGATGGAATTCATTTCATTTGTGTAAATCTTTAGATGGAATTCATTTCGTTATGTCTCAACCTCTTTTAGCCGTTGATTTTACTTTGTTCTATAAGCTCAGCATATAAATTACGAAGAATGTAGGTTTTATAACTTTCTAGCTTTCTTCCATCAATTTTAGAGATATTGGCCGCTTTTAACTGTTGAACAAACCAGCCCTTGGAATAGATATAAGCCATCGTTAACCACTCCTTTAAAAAAGATGCACGCTAAATAATTAACTATATTCATAAAAGGAACTTAAAAGAAGTAAACAAAGCAAATGAATTGACGTTCATTTTTTACAGCGTTATACTGCTCTACAGCTACTTATAAAGGAGGAAATGAACAATGAGTAAACAGTATATAAACGTAAATGGGGTTAATTTGCACTACATAAGCAAGGGACAAGGAGATCTTATGCTATTTCTTCATGGGTTTCCTGACTTTTCGCATATTTGGCGACACCAGATAGATGAATTTTCTAATGATTTTCACACAGTTGCTTTGGACTTAAGAGGATATAACTTATCTGAAAAGCCAAGCGGACTAGAATCATACGAGATTGATGTATTAGTAGAAGATATTCGCCAAGTGATTGAAGGCCTAGGATATAGCTCCTGCACGCTAGTTGTACACGACTGGGGAGCAGGAATCGGCTGGACATTCGCTTATCGCTACCCGGAATATGTACAAAAATTAATTGCTTTTAACGGTCCGCACCCTTATACATTTATGCGTGAGCTTAGAACAAATAAAAATCAGCAAAAAGCAAGTGAGTATATGAAATGGTTTCAAAAACAAGAAGCACAGGACTATATGGAACGAGACAACTTCTCAGGTTTGCGTAAGCTTGTGATCGACCCAGGTGTAAAAAAAGGATATCTAACAGCTGATGATGTTCAAGCATACATGAACTCTTGGGAAAATGGCTCTGTGCTGTCTATGCTAAGTTATTACCGCAATTTAAAGATTTTTACAGAAGAAGACCTTCAAAGAAAATCTTTGTTTCCGTTAGAAGAAAAAGTGTTAAACATCCCGGTACAAATGATTTGGGGAAATCAAGATCCTACTTTTATGCCTGAAAACTTAGATGGTATTGAAGAATATGTGCCAAATATATCTGTTCACCGATTAGCTGAAGCATCTCATGCCCCTCAGCATGAAAAGCCTCAAGAAGTAAACGATGTGATGTGGAATTTTTTAAATAAGTAAAGATAAAAAAAGGCTCAGACAAAAGTAATTTAGTTAAAAGAAGATCCGAACGATGAATTGAGATTCTTAATGGAGAATCCAACTCGTTTGGATTTTTTTATTGCGCAGGTTTCATATATATAGTGGTTTCTAGCCGTTGATGGCGAAGACTCCTGCGAGAAAGACCCTGCAGGGCGCAAACGACGAGAAGGCTTAGCGGCTGCCTACAGAAAGCGAAGTCTTGCACGGAAATCAACAGCGGTGTTAAAAGTGATTCATACTAACTCATTTATCCCATTTGTTCGTCTTTAAATTGAATTTATCTTGTTATGTCTCAATTTCTTTTTCTGTTAAATTTAAAATATTTATTCAAAAAGTGATCCAAATGAATAAGGTGTTCGTTAGGTAAGTAGAAAAGGAAGTACTTCTTAAGAAAAGGCGGTTAAAAACTTTTTTAAAAAAAGTGATCTAACTGAAGAAGGCGTTCGTTAGATAAGTAGAGAGGGAAGGAATTCTTCACGAAGATGACATTTAAAAAAATTTTAAAAAAGAGTGATCCAACATCACTCAGCAATCGTTTAGTAAATAGAAAGAGAATACTTCCTAAAAAGGATCATTAAATGTGAGGGAACATGAAAGGTTAATATATAGAATATTCAAAATGTTCAATCTATTTAACGGTTTAAGATGTAGTAAGAATGAAAAAAGTGGCGTACATCAACTAAAAATGAGGAGAGTGGAAAATGATGAAATTAAGTAAAAAATTAATGATCCCTGTACTAGGAGCTTCACTATTGATGCCGACTATTGCAAATGCAGAGGAAGCAAAACCAACGGCAGTAACAAAAGCTTCAGATCTACGAGCGAACTTAGACTACCTATTATCTGAACACTTTACGCTTGCCGTTGCAGCTATGACAACAGCCTATGACGGTTCTAAAGATGCTGACGCTGCGTTTAAAGCATTGGATCAAAATGCCGTTGACATGGAGCCTGCTATTGCGTCTGTCTATGGTGATAAAGGAGCAGCTGAATTTGAACGAATCTTCAGAGAACACAACAATTACACAGATGATTTTGTAAAAGCAACAAAAGAAAATGATAAAGAAGCCATGGCTGAAGTAGATAAAGAAGTAAATCAATTCGTAAATGAATTTGCTAAGTTCTTAAGCACTGCTACGGAAGGCAAACTACCCGAAGATGCAGCAAAAGAAGCGCTTCGCGTACATGAAGACCAAGTAAAAGAAACATTTGAAGATTATGTAGCAGGTGACTACGAAGCGGCCGCTAAAACATACCGCGAAGGATATCAGCAAATGTTTGCCATTAGTAAAGCGTTATCAAATGCAATCGTAACGCAAATGCCTGATAAATTCGACAATACCAAAGTAGATACACCAGCAGCAGATTTACGTTCTTCATTAAACAGCTTAGCAGCAGAACATTTTGCTTTAGCAGCAATGGGAATGGAAAAAGGGTTCAACGGTTCAAAAGATTACGACTATGTTAGCTGGTTAGAAAATGCTAACACAGCAGATTTTAAAGCTGCAATCGGTTCAGTATATGGCGATGAAGGGGCTGCACAATTCGAAAAAATTTGGCAAGGAGATCACATCAATGCCCAAGCTGAACTAGTAAGTGCACAAGTAAAAGGCGATGAAGCAGGAGAAAAAGCTGCTAAAGACAAGCTCCATAAATTCGCGCAAGAATTTGGTACATTCTTAGGAACAGCAACAGATGGAAACCTTCCAACTGCAGACGCACAGGCAGCTATAAAAGCACATGAAGATACGGTTATTAAAACATTTGAGCAATATGCATCCGGCGACTACGCTGGAAGTTATGATACGTACCGTGAAGGGTATAAATTAATGTTTGGTGTCGGCCAAGCTTTAGGTGAAGCGATTGTAAAACAAAATCCCGATAAGTTTGCTGAGACAGCTATGCCAACAGATATGCCGAAAACAGGTATGGGCGGGGCATCTGAATCAACGATGAACCCACTAACAGCGATCTATATTGCACTAGGTTCGTTAGCTGTATTAACAGCTGGAGTTATTTTACGCAAGAAACCAGTAAGCAAATAATATTTTTTCTCCTTTTCCTTATGAATTACAAGTCAAGAGTCCTAAAAAAGAAGAGAGGTTGTTCTCTCTTCTTTTTTATAAACAGCTGTGAAACGAGGTGACGATGTGAAAAAAGCGATTGTTCTCGCCTACTGTATATTAAGTTTAGTCCTGCTTGTTAGCGGCGGACTATATTTTAAAGAACAAATGGTAGAAGCAAAAGAAATGAAGCAACAGAATGCAGCTAAGCAAAAAGAAAAAGAAACACAATCAAAGGATTTAAAAAGCCGGGTAACGCTTGAAGAGGAATTTGCTGTATTAAAAAAGCATAAAACAGAAGCCAAACAGTTAAACAAAGAATTCAAAGGAATTATTCCTGCAAAAGTGTCCATTCCAGCTATTCATGTGGAGGCTTCAATTGAACAAGTAGGGTTATTAGACAGCGGTGAAATGGCAGCGCCATCTACAGAAAATGGAGTTGCTTGGTTTGAACCAGGAGCTAAACCTGGCGTAAAAGGAAATGCTGTACTAGCAGGACACGTAGACAGTAAAACCGGTCCTGCCGTCTTTTATAATCTAAAAAACTTAAAAAAAGACGATGAAATTACCGTAAGAGATGCACAGGGGACCACGCTTACCTTTGTTGTTAAACGTACAAAAAGCTATCCGCGAGATAAGGCACCTTTAAACGAAATTTTTGGGTACAGCAACAAACGTAATTTAAATCTAATTACGTGTACAGGCACGTTTGACCGTGCAGAAGGAACCCATCAAGAGAGGTTAGTTGTATATACAGAACTAAAAGCTGACCAAGCAAAAGAATTGGAGCGTGAAGCAACTGCACCACAACCTCCCACACATGTAAAGATGAGCGGTAATTTGCTTACGTGGTACGCGGTACGAGAAGGCAATATTATCGGTTACCGAATTTATAAAAAGAACCAAGGCGGAACATTTGTCCATATTGGCAGCGTTTCGGAATTTGAGCGAAAAAACTTTGCCGACTCCGACGCATCTCAGTCTCGTTATTATGTAACAGCTGTTAACGAGTCAGGAAAAGAGTCTGCCCCATCTAGTATAGCGAAATAACAAAAAGCTCTCTTCAAACGGAGAGCTTTTTGTTATTTTTGATTGTCGATTCAAAAGATCTCTTCTGGCTTTCTATTTATCTAAATGCTATTAGTTTTAATAGATAAATAAAAATTCCTTAAAAATAATACTTGAATAATATAAATATTCAGATTATTATGTACTAATAGTCTTTTTGGTAATTAAAAGGAAAAAAACAAAAAGAATCTAAAAGAAAAGGGAGAGAAAGTATGGCACAACCTAATTTGCAAACAGAGCAAAAACCACATCCAACAACCTTTCTAGACAAACTATTAGGAAGAGTAGAAGCATTCGGAAACAAACTACCTGATCCTTTTATTTTGTTTGTATGCTTAGCGCTTATTATCGTATTAGCGTCTGTTGCTATTAATAGTATGGGAGTAACGGTGGTCCATCCTGGTACTAATAAGACTCTTCCAATTAAAAGTTTGTTGTCGCATGAAGGCATTCAGTATATCTTAACATCGATGCTGACCAATTTCACTGAATTTAAGCCCCTAGGACTTGTACTTGCTATGATGCTTGGAGTCGGACTTGCAGAAAAAGTAGGTCTGCTTGAAGTGGCCATAAAGAAAACGATTTTAAATGCTCCAAAAGCTCTTATTACATACGCGATCATTTTTACAGGAATTATGGCCAACTTAGCCGCAGATGCTGCTTTTGTCATCGTGCCTCCGCTTGCCGCAATGATATTTTATACAGTAGGAAGACACCCGCTTGCTGGATTAGCAGCAGGATTTGCTGGGGTGGGATCAGGCTTTACAGCGAATCTTATTATATCCGGAACCGACGGATTGTTATCAGGCATTTCTACTGAAGCTGCTAAAACAATTGACCCAAGCGCTGCTGTCAGTCCTGCAGCGAACTGGTACTTCATGGCGGCTTCTGTATTTGTTTTGACCGTTATAGGGGCGATCGTTACCGAAAAGATTGTAGAACCTAGGCTGGGCAATTATAAAGGAAAAAAACGCAATGATTTTGGTGAAATTAGTGAGGCAGAAGCAAGAGGATTAAAAAATAGTATCGTTGCTACATGTATTTATGTCGCTGTACTAGCTGTTTTCTTATTTTGGCCCAACTCTCCTCTACGAAATGAAGACGGTGGAATTGTTCCCTCTCCTTTTTTAGATGGTATCATTCCGATCACGCTGCTGTTTTTTGTGGTAGTTGGCTCTGTTTACGGAATAACAGTAGGGAAAATCAAAAGTTCTAGAGATATACCTGCTTATATGACTGATTCGATGAAAGATATGGCTAGTTATATTGTCCTTATTTTTGCGGCTGCTCAATTTATCGCTTACTTTAATTGGACTAATATTGGAACGTGGATTGCAGTAGAAGGAGCGGATGCATTAAAAGCACTAAATCTAACTGGACTTCCAGTTGTGGTTGGTTTTGTATTTTTAACTGTTGTTCTAAGCCTTCTTATTTTTAGCGGCTCCGCTCAATGGGCACTAGAAGCACCTATTTTTATTCCATTGTTCATGCTGTTAGGATACAATCCTGGATTTATTCAAGCAGCTTACCGAATAGCAGATTCGTCTACGAATGTAATCACTCCTTTAAATCCATATATGATTGTCATTTTAGCCTTTATGAAAGAATACGAGCCGAAAGCAGGACTTGGAACCATCATTTCACTTATGCTTCCTTATACTTTAGCCTTCTTAGGAATTTGGATTATAATGTTGATTGTTTTTGCTGTATTCGGTATTCCTCTAGGACCAGGTGTATATATGTATTTGTAAAGAAAAATCCTCTTCTACTCCAAGAAGAGGATTTTTTATGTTAGAAATTCTAACAATCATAAATGATATTGCAGCTTATGTGTACATAGAAGAATAAATAACAAAAAGAAAAGAGTCTAAAAAACAAAAGTTTTCTGAATAAATTTGCAAAAAGTAGTTGCTAAATACATATAAATCAAATATGATAGTAAACATAACAAGATATGTTATATAATCTAACATTAAATTTAGGGGTTATTTATTCGTACTTAAGGGGGAAATCATCATGCAAATGGGCGATTCAGTATTTATGTTTTTTTCGGCATTATTGGTTTGGATTATGACACCAGCTATTGCATTGTTTTACGGGGGCATGGTTCGAAGTAAAAACATGTTAAGTACCGCGATGTATAGCGTAGGTTCCTTAGCTGTTATATCCGTTCTTTGGATAGTAGCAGGCTATTCGTTAGCTTTTTCGACCGGTGGCAATGCTTTTATTGGTAACTTGGACTGGGTAGGATTAAAAGGAGTCGGATTCACTCCAAACGGGGACTACAGTGCTACGATCCCGCATAATATGTTTATGATGTTTCAACTGACATTTGCTGTACTAACAGTAGCTATTATCTCTGGGGCTTTTGCAGAGCGCATGAAGTTTTCAGCATTTATCTTATTTGCTATCCTATGGTCATTATTTGTATATGCACCAGTTGCACACTGGGTTTGGGGAGTTGGCGGATGGCTTCGTGAACTAGGAGCTATTGACTTTGCCGGAGGAAACGTCGTTCACATTTCGTCAGGTGTAGCAGGATTAATTCTAGCTCTTGTTGTTGGAAAACGAAAAAATGCCGATGCCGCAGCACCTCACAATTTACCGTTAACTCTTTTAGGCGGAATGCTGATTTGGTTCGGGTGGTTTGGTTTTAACGTTGGAAGTTCTTTAACTATTAACAGCGTTGCAATGACGGCTTTTATTAACACGAATACAGCGGCAGCAACAGGAATTATCGGCTGGCTTGTAGTAGAGTGGATTATCAATAAAAAACCTACGCTGCTTGGAGCCGTTTCGGGAGCGATTGCTGGACTTGTAGCTATTACACCAGCTTGTGGATTCGTTACACCGTTTGCCTCTATTGTAATAGGTTTTATCGGCGGTGCAGTTTGTTTCTGGGGTATCTTCTCACTTAAAAAGAAAATCGGTTACGACGATGCGTTAGATGCATTTGGTCTTCACGGTATTGGGGGAACGTGGGGAGGTATTGCAACAGGTTTATTTGCCACAACTTCTGTAAATGACGCTGGTGCGAATGGTTTATTCTACGGAGATCCAAGTCTACTTTGGAAACAGCTGGTTGCTATCGTAGCAACATACCTATTTGTCGGTATTGCTACCTTCATTATCGTTAAAGTGGTTGGATTAATCGTATCTCTGCGTGCGACACAAGAAGAAGAAACGCTTGGGCTTGATATTACGCTGCACGGTGAAAGAGCGTATCACGAATCGAATATGTAAAAGGGGTGGACACAGTGAGTGATGTTTTAACAAAAATTGAAATTATTACACGCCCTTCAAAGTTTGAAGAGCTTAAGCAAGAACTGGCGAAAATCGGCGTTAGCGGTATTACAGTTACGGATGCACTGGGGTGCGGGTTGCAAAAAGGCATTACGGAGCTTTATAGAGGCGTTAAAAAACAAGACAATATGCACGCACGAATTAAAGTAGAAATTGTAGTGTGCGAAGTTCCGGTAGCTGACGTTGTTGATAAAGCAAGAAAAGTACTAAATACAGGTCAGCCTGGAGATGGGAAAATATTTATCTATGAATTAAAAAATGCGATTAAGATCCGAACGGGGGAAGAGGGATCACAGGCATTACGAAATAATAGTTAAACTTAGGGAGAAAGAGAAAACAAAGGGTCATATAGAAGGTGCATACTCTGCACCTTTTTTTAGATTGAATAGTTACACGGCATGTTTCCTTACGGTGACATGCTTTTTTGTTATATATATAGCCAAAAAGTATATCGCAAAAAATAAGTGAATATAATTAAAATTATTTTTATAAAATTAAGAAAATTATAAAAATATGTGTCATTATTACTGACAAGTTTGGTGAAATACTGCTGTTTATCCTTTTATAATAGTAAAAAATAACTATATTTTTACTATTTTTAGTTTCTCTTTATATATGAGAGCGAATCTATTATGAAAGGATGTGAAAAAAGATGTACATAAACAGCAAGCTGTTTCACCGTTTTCAGAAATGACATTTGTTGCAAAGATAAAAAGCGTTCTAGACGCGAACAAAGGGAGGGAAAATCGTTATAAAAGACTAGCCGCTATTAAGCGTTTTATAACGATTACTACATGCTAAGTAAAAAAATGTTATCTATTTTAGCAACAACGGTCTTATCGGTAGGGTTTGTAGCTGGCTGTGGGAGCAACAGTACATCAGGAGAAGATAAAGGCAGCAATGTTATTAAAATTGCTACGCAAAGCCCTTTGTCAGGAGGTAGTGCGACATTAGGTGAAGCAATCAAACTGGGAGCTCAGTTAGCTCTTGATGAAGAAAAAGACACGTTTAAAAAATTAGGATATAAACTTCAGCTTGTACCTTATGACGACCAAGGCGACCCGAAAAAAGGCGTAGCGAACGCTCAGTTAATCGGATCCGATAAAGCCGTCTATGGAGTGATAGGACATTTAAACTCAGGGGTTACCATTCCTTCATCTGAAACGTATGAGAAATATTCGATTCCAATGATTTCTCCTGCAAGTACAGCAACGGACGTAACAGACCGAAAGTTAAAAACGGTTAACCGCATTGTAGCGCGCGATGACTTCCAAGGGCCTGCAGGAGCTGAATATGCTGTTAAAGAGTTGAAAGCAAAAAATATTTTTGTCATTCAAGATAAAACAGCTTACGGACAGGGGCTTGCAGGCGCTTTTAAAACAGCAGCTGAAAAAGAAGGAGCAAAAATTGTTGGATTTGAAGGAATTACGGTTGGAGAAAAAGATTTTAACGGTGTGTTAAATCAAGTCTCTAAAGAAAAGCCGGATCTCGTTTATTTTGGTGGTCTTTATGCAGAAGGCGGACTTTTAATTAAACAAGCTCGTGACAAAGGAATTACCGCTAAGTTTATGGGAGGGGATGGCTTAGACTCATCAACTTTAGTTGATATTGCCGGAGATGCTGTAAAAGATACGTATCTTACGTCAGTAGCAGGCGATGCTTCCAAGACGCAATTCGCTAAAGATTATGAGAAGAAATTCAATAAAAAAGTAGAGTCATATTCTGTATACGGGTATGATTCCATGAAAGTTATGCTTCAAGGTATTCAAAAAGCAATTGAAGACAATGATAAAAAGCTTCCTTCTCATGAAGCAGTACGTGACGCCGTACGCGGTATTACAGAATATAAAGGAGAACTTACGCAGGTAGGATTTGATGAGAAAGGAGATAATAAATACGCTAAAATCTTTATCTATAAGTTTGACGCTCCTTCATACCCAGCTAAATTAGAAGGAGAAATCTCACAGTAAACCTTAGAAAAGAAAGGTATGGATGTTCCGTACCTTTCTTTTCTTAAAATCGATTTTATAGGACGAAAGGGACGAGGTTATATGTTTGCTCATATTATACAAACGCTGCCGCAAGTGTTAATTGACGGACTAACATTAGGAGCTGTATATGCAATTATTGCCCTAGGTTATACGATGGTATATGGGATTTTAGAACTCATCAATTTTGCACACGGCGAAATTTTTATGTCAGGTGCCTTTATCGGAACCGCTATTTTAATAGGGTTAACAGGCGTAGGTTGGATTGCAGCTTTTCCGGCTGTTGTGACGTTAATTTTAGTTCTTCTTATTACGAGTGTTGCAACTGGGTTTCTTGGTATGGGAATTGAAAGAGTGGCTTACCGCCCTCTGCGCAAGTCTTCTAAACTGATCACACTTATTACAGCTATCGGAATGTCATTTCTATTACAGGACTTTGTGCGCTTCATTACGGAACTTAAGAATGGTAACTATATTGTTAATACTCCTGCTTTATTTTCAGGCAAAGTATCGGTTAGCGCCTCTTCTCTTTCATCATCATTTGATGATGCTACATTTAAAGTAACGTTTATCGTAGTGTTAATTGTTGCTCTTTGCTTAATGATCGGACTTGAAATTTTTGTCAATCGGACCAAATGGGGAATGGCAATGAGGGCTGTAGCCCAAGATCCCGATACAGCTTCACTCATGTCCATTAATGTAAACAAAGTTATTTCTCTTACTTTCTTTATTGGTTCGGCTCTAGGAGGCGCAACCGGTGTGTTATTTGCGCTTCATTACGGAACAATCGATCCTTACATTGGGTTCATATTAGGATTAAAGGCTTTTACAGCAGCTGTTTTAGGGGGAATAGGCAATATACGAGGCGCAATGTTTGGAGGGCTAATGCTTGGCATCCTTGAAATGTTTGCAGCTGCGAATTTATCAACAATCACCGGCAATATTTTAGGAGCAGAGTATAAAGATGTATTTGCATTTGCCATTTTGATTTTGGTGTTAATTTTTAAACCAGAAGGCTTATTTGGAAAAGCCGTTACAGAAAAAGTGTAGGTGATGAAGATGAAAAAATTAATGAGTAGGCTTGAAGGAAACAAAAAGGCGCAAATTATTCTATTTTTTATATATGTAATTGCAACAAGCGGTAGTTTAATGCTTGCCCAGAAGTCCGTTGTCGCATTTTTACTTCTTTTATTTTCATTATTACTTCTGTATTTTATGTCTCTTTCTACTAAATTAAAATGGCTAATAGCAGGGGTCATTTTAATTGTGCTGCTTCCTTTTTCAGCTAGCCAAGGCCCTGCTTATGAATCCTATATGGAAGTATCTACACTAGTAGGCATCTATATTGCTATGGCACTTGGGTTGAACATCGTAGTGGGATTAGCTGGATTATTGGATTTGGGATTTGTTGCTTTCTTTGCAGTTGGGGCTTACACGTATGGAATTTTCGCGACCAATCAAGCTGCTAATTTTATGCCTTTTGGTACGTATCCATTATCAGGAGAAAGCTTTTGGTTTTTTATTATTGCGGGATGCCTAATAGCCGCTTTATTTGGAGTTCTGCTTGGTATACCTGTGCTGCGCGTAAAAGGAGACTACCTTGCTATCGTTACGCTTGGATTTGGGGAAATTATTCGAATTGTATTTAACAATTTGGATAAACCAATCAATATTACAAACGGGGCAATGGGGCTGTCCTCCGTGACGCCGCCTTCTATTTTTGGGATTAACTTAGTATATCCAAGTCAGTTCTATTATGTAGTATTAGTCATCTTAGCTGCAGTTATTTTTATTGTACGGCGATTTGAATATTCTAAAGTAGGACGATCGTGGAAAGCGGTTCGTGAAAATGAAATTGCAGCTCAGGCGATGGGAATTCACCTTGTCAGAACAAAGCTGCTTGCGTTTGCTATCGGTGCCTCTTTTTCAGGCATGATGGGAGTGGTCTTTGCCGCTAAGCAAACCTTTGTTGATCCAACCAGCTTTACGCTGTTAGAATCTATCACGATTTTAGTTATGGTTATTTTAGGAGGAATGGGGAGCGTTCCAGGCGTCATACTTGGAGCGGCGGTTGTAACCATTCTTAATCTTCAAGTATTAACGGAGCTCACCGATTGGTTTAATCAACTGAGTTTAAACGGGGTTATCTCTATACCGGATGCACTTTCGCCAGCTAAAATGCAGCGATTTATTTTTGGCGGACTTCTTATTCTATTTGCTCTATACAGGTCTCAGGGGTTGCTTCCTGCTAAACAGCCTACGTTCGATTTGAAAGAGCTGAAAGAAGAAGCTGAAAAAGAAGAAATACAGTCCGTGATTTCAACGGCTGAGAAAAACGTCAATCTATAGAGGTGAAAGAAATTGTCTATTTTAGAAGTGAAAAATGTAACCAAGACCTTTGGCGGTTTAGTTGCCAATCAAGACGTAACAATGGATATTCAAAAAAATTCAATAACGGCTGTAATAGGACCAAACGGCGCTGGGAAGACTACATTTTTTAATATGGTGACAGGTGTTTATCAGCCAACCTCAGGTGATATTATGTTAAATGGTCAATCTATAACAGGGCTAAAACCTCACAGCGTATCAAAACAAGGGATTTCTCGGACATTTCAAAACATCAGGTTATTTAGTAATATAACGGTGTTAGAAAATGTGTTAGTTGGGATGCACAACCATTTGAAAGCAACCACTTTTGAAACGCTGTTGAATTTACCTCGAGCAAAAAGAGCGGAAAAAGCAGCTAAAAAAGAAGCGTATAAGCTGTTAGAATACGTTGGGCTAGAAGCTTTATATAACGAAGTAGCCACTAACTTATCATATGGAGCGCAGCGCCGACTCGAAATTGCCAGAGCGTTAGCTACTAGACCCTCACTGTTATTATTAGACGAACCGGCTGCTGGTATGAATCCGCGTGAAACAAAAGAGCTGACGGATCTTATTCACACGATACGAAAAGACCGGGAAATAACCATTTTATTAATTGAGCATGACATGAAGCTCGTCATGGAAATTTCTGATCATATTATTGTATTAGATCATGGAATAAAAATTGCAGAAGGAAACGCTGAACATATTCGTACACACCCGAAAGTGATCGAAGCCTATTTAGGAAAAGGAGCGGCAGAGGAGATAGAAAGAAAGGAGAAAAGCACATGACTCTATTAAAGTTAACTGAAATTGATACTTCTTATGGAGGAATTCAAGCACTTAAAGGAATAACGATTGATGTAGAAGAAGGAGAAATTGTGACTCTTATCGGAAGCAATGGAGCCGGAAAATCTACCACATTAAAGTCCATTAGCGGTCAAGCTCCTGTCAAAGCAGGTAGTATCATGTATAAAGGCACCCACATCACGAAATTCCCTCCTCACCAAACGGCCCGTTTAGGAATAGCTCATGTACCAGAGGGAAGAAAGATCTTTCCTAAGATGACGGTAAAAGAAAATTTAACTATCGGAGCATTTTCACTTTCTAATAAAAAAGTAATAGAAGAAAACATGACTAGAGTACTCACCTATTTTCCAAGATTAAAAGAAAGATTGACTCAAAAAGGAGGAACGATGAGTGGCGGTGAACAGCAAATGCTAGCTATCGGGCGGGCACTTATGATGAACCCTTCTATGCTTATGCTAGATGAACCTTCTATGGGGCTTGCTCCTATCATTGTAGAACAAATATTTGAAATCATTATGGAATTAAATAAAAGCGGAATGACCATTTTACTCGTTGAACAAAACGCTTATCAAGCGCTGCAAATCGCGCACCGAGGCTATGTGATTCAAACGGGCGAAATTATTCTGCAAGGGAAAGGGACGGAATTAATTCATAATGAAAAAATAAAAGAAGCTTATTTAGCTTAAAAAACAAACCGCATCGCGTTTTAACGCTGCGGTTTGTTTTTGTTCACAACGGATGATTTGGATAAAGCAGGTAAGCATTGCTATTATCTGGTTTAGTTTCTTAATTAAGTAGGGAACGTTTAAAATAAGATTATTGAATAAGTGAATAATTAGGCAACTCCCTAGATGAAAGAAATGATTCAATTTAAAGCTTTTTTATAAAAAACAAAAAAAGTTGAAACTTTTTTCATTAAAAAACGTTTATAAAGTAATAGAAAAAAATGGGTACGGTTATTTACACTCAAAAAGGAAGTGAGAGCGTGGCGACGCTGAAAACTAATTATTTGACTGACTTATGCTTAATCTATAGAGAAAGTCAATTTTATGTACTGCAAATACCTAGTTTCTACAAAAAAATGGCTAGCAAATACTTTCAGTTTCAGCCTCAAGAAAAAATTATCGCGTATTTACACAGCTCTTTTATAGCAGGCCTAGATAAAAGGGGAATTTGCTTTACAAATAAGGGGATTTACTGGAAAAGCAGAGGGATGAAAAAAGGAAAAATATTATGGGAAGAGTTCGCTAACATTCAATCCATTACCATTCGAAAAGAAGAAATGATTTGTTTTAATGACGTGGAGAAATTTCAAGTCAATCAAAACGATTACTCAGCTAGAAAGCTAGTATCTCTATTAAAAAAAATCAAGAAATTTATTCGCACTCATTCCCATGAATATATGTGTCAAGACTATATATATCCGTGTGTATCCTCAAAAGAATTAACTTCTATTTGTTCATCTTTTCAAATTCATCAAACCCCTGATCCAAAAGATGTGTTGTCGGTAGAAGGACAGCTATGTGAAGAAGTTGAAAAAGAGATGCGAAACAGGCTCTATTTACCTGCTAAAGAAAAAATTGTAGCTCATTTAAATACATATCCTCTTCAAAAAACCGAGGGGATTACCGTTTGTTCTAAAGGAATTTATTTCTCAAAATCTTTTAAAACAGTTTACTACCCTTGGCACTTATTTCGCCACGTGAGTATTTCAGTGGAAACCGAGGAATTAAAAATTGCTAAAAAACATTCGTTATCTCTCAACTCAGCTGCCGTATCAAGCGGGGAAGTAATGCTGTTTCTCAAACAAATTAAACAGCATGTGCAGGCTTTGCATGAAAAAGAAGTCAATATTAAACAAGATAATAAGTTTGCATGGAAAATGTTAATTTAAAAAACAGGTTACGCGTAATCTGTTTTTTTATTTTGTAGTTCTTTAGAATTATTTATTTGGAATATTGAAAGACATCATACAAGTAAACAAGTCTAGAATATTGGAAGTTAAGAAATTTTTCCCATGACTATAAGGTTAATTTTACCAAAATCTCTTTTCTGTTTGGATAATTATGCTAAAATAGAGCTCGAGTTTATTTTAAGGAGCTGACAACAAGATGGAACGTAATTATTCAATTGATTTTATTAAGTTTTTTGCTACAGTGTTTGTGGTTTGTATTCATGTTAATCCATCACATGACGATTTCTTTTTAGGGAACCAGGAAAATGTGCTAGATGTCATTGTTGACACATTTGCACGATTCGCGGTTCCTTTTTTCTTTATTGTATCAGGTTATTTGTTTATGAATAAAATTCAAAAGCATCCAAAGCCTTCTGCATACTTAAAAAAATACACGTGGAATATTTCCAAGCTTTATGCATGTTGGTTCATCTTTTATTTATTGTTTGGTGTAGTTCTGCGCTTATTTCAAAACCACGGAACATTAGCAGAACGAAAAGGTGCAGTAGCTGATTATTTAACATCATCCATCACATTCAAAGATATTTTTTATTACGGAAGTGACACAAGCGGATTTCAGCTTTGGTACTTGATTGCATTAATTTGGGCTGTTGTCATCGTTTTCTTATTTCAACGATGGAAAAAGATTGGCTTATTAATGTTTATCAGCACCGTATTATATGTAACTGGGTTATTTGGGCAGTCTTATTCTTTATTTTTTCCACTTTCTTTTCAAACGAGAGATGCCCTGTTCTTTGGTTTGTTCTATACAGTATTAGGAGCTATGTTTGCCCTTTATGGCAAGCAAATTCTGTCAGTATTAAACGTAAGGCCAATGATTTATTTAGCCAGCTTTTTTGTGTTTTCAGCGTTAGAGATCGTCGAGCGCTACTGGTTGGTTAATATCCAGCACAGCAAGCCCGGAGACTATTTTATTTCCACAATTTTTTTATCGGCATCATTGTTTTTATTCGTATTGAGCAGTCCAAGTCTTGGCAAAAACTCATTCTTTTCAAAGGTTGGGAAAAATTCAGTTGGCATTTATGTAGTGCATATATGTATATTAAATGAGACCTATCGATTGCTTCGTTCTATAGATTCTTCTTTCTTTACAAATAGTGTCGTTGCCTACGTACTTATCGTTCCAGTAGTTTTTTGGTGCTCGTACTATTTATATAGAGGGATTCAATGGACAAAGGGAAAATTACATGTGAAGCCGCACAAACATTCATTTACAAAGCTACAGCATAAATAAAAAGAGCTGGCTAACTAAGCCGGCTCTTTTTATGATGCAATAGCGTACAAAAGCTGCTTTTGCAGTTGAGGGGATAAAGAAATATTTTGATACAATTCGTAAATATGATGTTCGTTCCGGTGATAACAAATCCAATCCTTGTATGTTCCTTTTAAGAAGATGCGAAAAAACACGATTCGCTTATTCGTGCCGCCTGTTTTTAATTCAATTTTCAAATCATCTGTTTCTAATGTATACTGTACTGTAGAAGAGGAAAGAGCAAGTTTAGTTGTTTTTTTACTTGTTTTAATGAATTCGGCAAGTTCAATGATCTTCATTTTTTTACCTCACTCTATTGTAAATTAGGGGTATCTTATACGTATGATGTGTACAAGGAAAATAGAATCGTTTTTTTATAGCTTAGAAGAATGATCTTCAGCCCCTTCGTTAAGGGATTTGCATAAAAGGTTGACGTTTTCTTTCAATACAAATAAAATGCATATTAAGAAGTATTTCCCTCATTGTAACTACAGAAAAAGAAGAATTAAGGGGGCTCAATATGTTGACTGACTTAGTTGTAAGTCAAAAAGTAGTCAAGGTAAATGAATTTACTGTTGTAGGAGTGCCTATTCGAACAGATGAACCTGTGGAAGAAACGGGCACAGGTCTTATTCCCGAGCACTGGCAGACTTTTTATAAACAACAGTTAGCTAATAAAATCGCCAATAAAGTAAATGGTAATACATTTGCTCTTTATACAGAATTTGAATATAATCAAAAAATGGATTTTACATTTGCTCTCGGATATGAAGTTTTACCCGGCGGCGAACTGAAAGATGATATGAGAGAGTTCATCATCCCAGAAGGTGAATACATGGTGTTTACAACAGCTGTTGGGCCAGCTAGACAGGTAGTCGTAGAGGCTTGGGCTTATATTCGCGAGTGGGCTAAAAAAAATCATCGTGCCTATAAAATAGATTTTGAATTATATGATGAACGCTGTATTGATCCTGAATACAGTCAAGTCGATATTTATGTTTCAATTTAATAGCTAGTTTTGCTAAGTAGTTAAGATGCAGAGAAGCGTTTTTTGCTGCGTTCTTACTTTTGACGATAGGAATACAAAAGGGGTTTAGCGAGAGTGATCAGCAACGATTTATTACAAGCTTTAAAAGACGGATATAAACAGAGAATTAAATGGGTACTTATAAGTCAAATGGCACTGTTCATCACCGTAGCAGTCATACTTGTATCAAATTTTGTCACTAAATTTTCGTTTAACCAATTAAGCTTTATTTTTGTTTTGGTTAGTATAAGTTCGCTGTTATCAGGAGTAGAGCACGTATTGTTAAAACGTGAGAAGTGGCAATGGATTTTTGATTTTATTTTAGCTGCTTTTTTTATTGGTTTATCTATTTTTTTACACCGTTAAAGCGCCTGGTTCAGCGCTTTTTTATTTTGGGCAGCTCCGCATGCAATGTTCGGACCTTTCTAGTATAAACAAAAATAGGTATTTATGACGAAAACAGTCAGAAAATTTAGTAAAAAAGTCTTGTATCTTGTCTTTATTTCGATTATGATAAGTTTACACCCTTCGTATTCACTTCTTTGGATGTCAGTACCTCTATTTTTACACTACAGAAAAGAGGTGAAGCCATTTCTTCAGTTTTCCTGCTAGCCTGCATACTAACCCTTTTAGCTATTTTATTTAGTAGCAACTACCCTCAAAATTAAAGGAGAGATCCGCGCTTATGTCAAAAGCTCCTGTAAAAAACGATATTGAACTTCAACTATCTGAAACGCATTTTTTCCAACTGCTTGATTTAATTTATTTAGGTAACTGGATGGTCACAGCATGTTCTGGAGTGGAAGATGAGCATGCACAAGAATATACGGATGTAGAAAAACAAATGTTTTCTCATGCAGAGCATTTCCTTGAAAAAGGACCTTTTCACACGCTAAATAATGAGGTTATGTTTACAGAAGAACATGAAGATTCTCTTCAAGATATTATTGGAGAATACGATAACGAAGTGTTTTGGGAAGCGCTAGCCTATCGCATGGCTAAACGAGATGTGATAGAACAAATAGGACCCATTAAAGAAATAAAAAATGAAGTTTTTATGCAAATTTTCCATCGAGAAATGGAGTATATACGAGAGTTTGAAACAAATGGAATTAAACGAATAACCATACCGCCTTTGCAGTAAAGGAGACAAATCGGCTTTCAAACTTGAAGGCCGATTTGCTGTTAAGCTGAAGCTTTTCTATTCCGCCTAAGAGGCGGGAAAGATCGGTATGTAAAGCTCCGCCATAACCATTCACACGGACCGTAATAGAAATAATAAAGCCACCACTTGTTACAAAAAAGCTGGAGTGTATATATAATGAGACAAATAATCGTGCTTTCTGTTAAGGTAAGAGTTCCGTATAAACCAAAGGATCGAACCATCCACAGGCAAATTAAAGTTTGGCTAAGGTAAGTTGTTAATGCCATTGTTCCACTATACTTAAAAAGACCCAGCATCGAAGCGTAAGGAGAAAATTGCAGGAATAACAGTAAGGTGGTAAGATAAAAAAAACATAGAAAAATGCCGCTCAAACTTGTAAAAAGGTGAATGGCCGCCTGCTGATAGAGTCCATATTTTAAAATTTCTAGTTTTAAGATAGCAAGAATCATAGTTAAAGTAAAACCCGCTGCGCCTGTTATTGACTGAATTTTCTTAACAAAAGAACGGTTTTGTTCGATATTATGTACTAATCCTTTTTTAGCGGTATATAAGCCAAATAAAAACATAGAAAATACGGGAAAGATAGAAAACGGTAGATTTAATAGCATAGGCACCACTTCAACATTCAAACGATAAAACAGCCAAGATAAATAGTCTGCTTGCCTGTAGGTGGATAAATATTGGGTTAAGACATGTTCATGTAAAGCTTTATACTCCCACTGAGCCTCCTGCAAGACGTGTGCTGGAGTAAAAAACTGCATACAAGCCAAAAGATAAAAAAAGCATAGCAAGCCTATTGCCCACAGCAAAATCGTCTTAGCTTTTCGATTGTAAAAAAAGAATAATAAAAGACCGCCAATAGCATACACATGCAAAATGTCTCCATACCAGAAAAAGACAAGATGAAAAAGCCCGATTAATAGCAAAGCAGCCATTCTTCTTGACCATAAAGCAGCGGCAAAGTACTGCTTTTCTTCAGCTCTATGCAAAAAAATTCCGCATCCAAGTCCAAACAAAAAAGAAAAGATGGTAAAAAACTTCCCTTGGACAAACAGCTGCAAGAATAAATCAATATAAGCATCTATTCCTTCATACTTATAAGAAACATTGTACAGCTGAAAAATAAATATCGGAGAAGTAAAAGCCGGTATATTCACTAAAAAAATGCCCAGCAAAGCAATGCCCCGAATAATATCAAGAATAACAAGACGTTCGTTAAGGGGAAGTGGAGAAGGATTCATCGCTGTCGCTCCTTTTGGTTAGATATGTACATCTTAACACGGCAGTGGCGAAAAAATAGGTGGAAGTACAAAAAAATAAGCGGAAAGATTCATAGCTTTATGGATGAAAAAGTTGGATAATAATGGTATGGTCACCCATATCAAATATGAAAGGTGGAGAAAAAGATGAAAACAGCACTTGTGTTAGGTGGAACGCGTTTTTTCGGAAAAAATTTAGTTCAGACATTGCTTTCTAAAGGAGTACAGGTTACGTTAGCAACGCGAGGTAAAACACCGGATGATTTCGGCGACCGAGTTGAGCGAATTTTTCTTGATCGTGTAGAAAAAGATTCTGTAATCGAAACAACAAGAGGAAGAAAATGGGATGTTATCTTCGATCAAATATGCTATTCTTCACACGGCGCAGCTGTTGCTGTTGAAGCTTTTCGTCATAGTACGAGTCACTATGTACTTACCTCGACTCTTTCAGTATATGGTTCTTTAGAAAAAACGTGTTATGAAGAAGATTTTGATCCATACAAGTATCCTATTTCATATACACGCCGTGAAAATATTTCCTATCAAGAAGGAAAACGCCAAGCCGAGGCAGTATTCTTTCAAAAAGCACCGTTTTCGGTAACAGCTGTCCGTTTTCCAATTGTTATGGGAAAAGATGATTATACGGACCGCTTGCGTTTTCACATAGAAAAAATTATGCATGGAGAAGAAATTGGTGTACCGGCTATTGAAGCAGAAATGAACTTCATTTCACAGGAAGAAGCAGGTGAATTTTTAGTTTGGTGTGCAGAACAGAAGCTAAAAGGGCCGATTAACGCTTGTTCAAATGGTACCATTTCACTCAAAAATTTATTTTCATATATTGAACAAGCAGCGGATAAAACAGCAAGAACAACCTCTCGTTTAACGGATGAAAATAGTTCTCCGTACGGAGTAGATCATTCTTGGACGATGAGCAATGAAAAAGCTAGCTTTTGGGGATATTCATTTACGAACCTGCAGGACTGGCTGCCTTCATTAATCAAAACTGTCGTTGAAAGCGAAAAGAAAGTACCTTTAAGTTAGAGAACAACAAAGACTGCACGTTTAGCAGTCTTTTTGCTGTTACAAGCAGAACATTTTTATTTTATGGGCAAAAAAGGTACGCTAAGTATACATCATTATATAGAAGAAAGAAGGATACACTATGGCAAAACATCACTTTCATTTGCAAGCAAATTGGCCAGGAGGCCGAAATGAAGTGGGAACAATTGAAGCAGGGCAATTAAAAACAAACATTTCTATTCCACCAGAAATGGACGGGCCAGGAGCCGGGACAAATCCAGATGAAATGCTGCTAGGAGCAGCAGCCACTTGCTACATTATCACGCTTGCAGCGATGCTAGAAAGAAGTGGAATCCATCAGGAGGCTTTAACGATGGAATCAGAAGCTATCGTGGACGTAACGAATGGTGTGTTTACGTACGAAAAAATCATTCATAAACCTCACGTGATCGTCACACCTGAATTTGCGGCCCAAGAAGAAAAAATCAATCGACTTATAAAAAAAGCAGAAACATCCTGTATGATTTCAAGAGCCATTCAAGGAAATGTTGAGATTGAATTAGAGCCTCAGCTCACAGTAAAAGCGTAATGGACCCATTACGCTTTTCTTATGTTTATTTCTACAAAAAGCACATTTAAGATTGTAAAATACTCAAATTTGAATATAATAATTTAAGTAGCTATCATTTTTGTTCATCAAAAAGATGACGCGAAAGGAGGAACTGAAATGGTTTCATCAGAAAAAAATATTCGTTTTATCGTAGCAGGATTGCTGCTCGGTATTTTTATGTCAGCCATGGATAATACCATCGTAGCGACTGCTATGGGGAAAATCATTTCTGATCTAGGCGGGTTAGATAAGTTTGTTTGGGTGACGTCTGCCTATATGGTTGCCGTGATGGCGGGTATGCCGATATTTGGTAAACTATCCGATATGTACGGCCGTAAACGTTTTTTATTTTTGGATTGACGGTATTTTTACTTGGCTCTGCATTGTGTGGCCTAGCGCAAAGCATTGTGCAGCTAAGTATTTACCGGGCGATTCAAGGAATTGGAGGAGGAGCGCTTCTTCCGATTGCTTTTACCATTGTATTTGATATTTTCCCTCCCGAGAAACGCGGGAAAATGACAGGATTATTAGGTGCCGTTTTTGGCTCAGCAAGCGTTTTTGGTCCGCTTCTTGGTGCATACATTACGGAATACATCAGCTGGCACTGGGTATTTTATGTGAACGTGCCGATTGGACTTTTATCGTTATTTTTTATTGTGCGCTTTTATAAAGAATCAAAAAGTCATAAAAAACAAAAAATTGACTGGGCTGGTGCAGCCACTCTTGTAATTTCAGTAGTTAGTTTAATGTTTGCTCTTGAACTTGGAGGGAAAGAGTACGATTGGTCTTCTCCGCAAATTTTATCTCTTTTTGCTATCTTTGCTGTGGCGCTATCACTCTTCTTTTTTGTGGAAAAACGCGCGCAAGAGCCGATTATTTCATTTTGGATGTTCAAGCGCCGTTTATTTGCAACATCACAAATTCTCGCTTTCTTATACGGAGCAACATTTATTATTTTAACGGTATTTATTCCTATTTTCGTTCAAGCTGTCTATGGAGGTTCTGCTACAAATGCAGGTTTAATTTTAACTCCGATGATGTTAGGCTCGGTAGCAGGAAGTGCTATCGGCGGGATTTTTCTAACAAAAACAAGCTTTCGAAACTTAATGATTATGTCCGTTTTTTCATTTGCAGTGGGAATGTTTTTATTAGGAACAATGGAACCTGATACACCTCGTTGGATGCTGACGGTATTCATGATTTTGACTGGGTTTGGCGTAGGATTTAGCTTTTCTCTTTTACCAACTTCGTCAACGCATAAGCTGGATCCACAGTTTAGAGGTTCTGCCAACTCAACGAACTCATTTGCGCGTTCTTTAGGAATGACGCTGGGAGTTACGATTTTTGGAACGATTCAAAGCAATACATTTACAAATGAGCTGCAGCGCAATTTTCAAGGTATGGGGAATGGATCACAAGGAGCATTTTCTCAAATAGGAGATCCGAGTGCAGTTTTTCAATCAAGTGCCCGAAACAGCATTCCGCCTCAAATATTAGATAAGATTGTTGATGCTATGTCTACATCGATCACGTATGCATTTATGCTTGCTCTTATTCCAATTGCAGTAGCTATCATTACTGTCTTTTTAATGGGAAATGAACGAGTGGAAGTTCCCCCTAAAAAGCGGGTAGAAGCAAAGGAACCTGCAGCTCAAAAATAGAAAAAGCGCGAAGATGTTCGTGCTTTTTTTACTAAATAAGATGCATGTCAAGAGGTGAAAGATGTTATGAGTGTTAAATTAGTCATACTGGGCTTATTAATGGAAGGAAATAAGCACCCTTATGAAATTCAGCAAACCATTAATGAAAGACAAATGAAGCACTATATTAAACTTGCAAGCGGTTCTTTATATTACGCTTTTGATACGCTCGAAAAAGATAAGTTGGTGAAAGTAGTCGATGTGATTCGAGAGACGAACAGACCTGAAAAGACCGTTTATTCTATCACGGATGCAGGAAAAGAAGAATTCGAGCGCCTTTATTTTGAACAGCTGTTAAAAAAAGAGCATATGCATAGACCAGTTTATGCTGCGCTTTCATTTACTTCTTACATCGATCAAGAAAAAGTGGCTTCTGCTCTAGAAAAAAAGATTGAGGAAACGGCAGCTTATTTAGAAAAAATGCAAAATTTGTACCAAGTTAAAAAGGTGGATCATTCCATTGCAAATCTGTCGATCATTATGCGCACGATTATGCATTTGAAAGTAGAACTAACTTGGTTCACTCATTTACTCGAAGCGGCGAAAAGCAGCAAGCTTACAGAAGTAGATGATGGTTATTTTGAAGACGTTGAAAAAATCGTAGATGAGTTTTAAAAAAGAAGCAAAACGCTGCTTCTTTTTTTTAATAGTCATAAAATATATTTCAAGCAATTTAATTTTGCCAAAAGCTAGGTCAATAACAATTAATTAACACTTGATTCGACCTTTAATCAGCTTTACTTATAAAACGCTTTCAAAAAGTAGTAAGACTATTAAAAAAGTAAAAAAAATTAAAGAAATATAGCGATTTCATTTTGATTGACGAGTAAAAGAGTGGTAAAATATAAGCAGATATCAGATACACACGCAGTGAGATTTATCACTCGTTGTAAAGATGTCAGACGATAAGGTAATCGACATTCAAAATGGAAAGATTGTTGAGTACGACAATTATTATAACTCGTTGGGGGTTTTATCATGGGTAACGAAACGTCGAATAGAGGGGAGCCTTGGCAAGGATTTTTGGGTCCGAACTATGGCTATGTATTAGAACAGTATGAGTTATATGAAGAGCAGTCAGATCTAGTAGATCCAGAGTTAAAAGAATTATTTGATTATTGGGGTGCTCCTCCATTAAACGAAAGTGAGCAGGTTCAGCAAGCTGAATACGCACAGGCTGCACCTTCAGCTAACACATCTAAAATTGCATCGGCTATTAAGCTAGCGGAAAACATCCGTGCTTATGGTCATCTATACGCATCAATTAAGCCTCTTGAAAGCGAGAAGAAAGATCCTGTCTTGCTTCACTTGGAAGATTACAATTTAACGCAAGAAGATTTAAAATCAATTCCGGTTGATATTTTATGTACGAATGCGCCATCACACGTCAAAAATGGTTTAGATGCAATTAACTATTTAACAGATGTCTACACAAAAACCATTGCGTTTGAATTCCATCACGTACATAACATGGAAGAGAATAAGTGGCTGACTGATATGGTCGAGTCAGGTGCTATTTTCCAACCTCTTTCAAATGAGAAAAGAACTTCTGTATTAAAGCGTTTAACAGAAGTAGAAGGCTTTGAACAATTTTTACACCGTACATTTGTCGGACAAAAACGCTTTTCTATTGAAGGCGTAGATATGTTAATTCCACTTGTAGATGAACTGATTGCACGCTCAGTGGAAACAAGCCCAAAAACGGTTAATATCGGTATGGCTCACCGTGGACGCTTAAATGTATTAGCACACGTATTAGGCAAGCCTTATGAAATGATTTTTGCAGAATTCCAGCATGCACCTAACAAGGAATTAGTTCCTTCAGAAGGTTCAATCGGTATCAACTACGGCTGGACGGGAGACGTAAAATATCACCTGGGTGCCGACAAACAAATTAAAGCAGAGAACACAGTTCGAGCTCGTTTGACATTGGCTAGCAACCCTAGTCACTTGGAGTTTGTTAATCCGGTTGTGGAAGGGTTTACAAGAGCAGCTCAAGATGAGCGTGATGTGAATGGATACCCAACACAAGATGTAAAAAAATCGTTCGCGATTTTAATTCACGGAGATGCTGCGTTCCCTGGTGAAGGTATAGTACAAGAAACGCTGAACTTAAATCAATTGACTGGTTATCAAACAGGTGGAACAATCCACATTATTGCTAACAACATGATTGGATTTACAACAGAAAGCGTCGATTCTCGTTCAACGAAATATGCAAGTGATTTAGCAAAAGGATTTGAAATTCCAATTGTTCACGTAAATGCGGATGATCCGGAAGCCTGTCTAGCTGCTGCTTACTTTGCTTATGAGTATCGCAGACGTTTTAACAAAGATTTCTTGATTGATTTAATTGGATACCGTCGATTTGGCCACAATGAAATGGATGAACCGTCTGTAACGCAGCCGAAGATGTATGAAATTGTGACAAAACGTCCAACGGTTCGTGCTATGTATGCAAAGCAGCTTGAAGAACAAAACGTGATTCAAAGCGGCCAAGCAGATCAAATTAATGAAGAGTTACAAGCGAAGTTAAAAGCAGCTTATGAGAAAGTACCGCCAAAAGCTGAAAAGCAACATAGAATTATGGAAATGCCACAAGCAGTCTTCAAAGGAATTTCAGATATTGATACATCTGTTACAAAAGAAGAGCTGTTTGAAGTGAATCAAGAGCTAGTGAAATACCCTGAAGGATTTAACGTATTTCCAAAACTTGATCGCATCTTATCTAAACGTGCCAAAGCGTTTGAAGAAAATGAAAGCGTAGATTGGTCATTGGGTGAGGCATTTGCATTCGCTACGATTTTAAGAGACGGCACGCCAATTCGTATTACAGGCCAGGATTCTGAACGTGGTACGTTTGCACATAGACATCTTGTTCTTCATGATCATAAGACAGGGGATGTTTACTCACCACTACACGCAATGAAGAACGTAAGCGCTTCCTTTGATATTCGTAACAGTCCATTATCAGAAGGATCCGTTCTTGGATTTGAATACGGCTATAATGTATTTGCTCCTGAAACGCTTGTTCTTTGGGAAGCACAGTTCGGTGATTTTGCCAATGCAGGTCAAGTTATTATTGACCAGTTTATTGCTGCAGGCCGTGCTAAGTGGGGACAAAAATCTGGAATGGTCTTATTGCTGCCACACGGCCATGAAGGTCAAGGACCAGAACACTCAAGCGCTCGTCTAGAACGTTATTTACAGCTAGCTGGTGAAAACAACTGGACAATCGCAAACGTAACAAGCGCTGCACAATACTTCCACTTACTTCGACGACAAGCTGCCATTTTACAGCGCGAAGAAGTAAGACCGCTAGTAGTTATGACACCAAAAAGTTTGCTTCGTAATGCTTTTAGTGTGTCAAACCTTGAAGAGTTTACAAAAGGCTCTTTCCGCTTAGTAGTAGAACAGCCTGGATTAGGTAAAAAAGAAGATGCAGTTGAACGAATCGTTCTGTGCAGCGGAAAAATCAGCAGTGAATTAACGGAACGCTTAAACAAAGCAGAAGATGATAAAGATTGGCTACACGTCCTTCGTCTAGAACAAATTTATCCGTTCCCAAGACGCGTAATTGCTGAAATCTTTGCTCGCTATAAAAATTTAAAAGAGATTGTCTGGTTACAAGAAGAGCCGGAAAACATGGGCGCATGGAACTATGTAGAAGATCGACTGCGTGAAGTAGCACCAGAAGGAGCTACGGTTGACTACATCGGCCGCACAAGACGCTCAAGTCCAGCTGAAGGAGATCCAACAGTTCACAGACAAGAACAAGAACGTATTTTACAAGATGCATTAACTAAAAATGAAATTGCTAACGACGTTGTTACACGATAAGGAAGGGGAATGAACCATGGGAGAGATTAAAGTACCGGAATTAGCAGAATCAATTTCTGAAGGAACAGTTGCACAGTGGCTAAAACAAGTAGGAGATTTCGTTGAAAAAGGCGATTATATCGTTGAACTTGAAACAGATAAAGTTAACGTTGAAATTACAGCTGAAGACTCTGGTATACTAACGGAACTTCTTGCTGGCGAAGGTGATACAGTGCAAGTTGGTGAAACAATTGCACGTCTTGAAGCGAAAGAAGGAGCTTCAGCACCAGCAGCACCAAAAGCTGAAGAAAAACCAGCAGAGGAAGCACCAAAGCAAGAAGCGGCTCCAGCTCAGCAAAAAACTGTTGAAGAAGTAGCGCCAGCAGCTGAAGCGCCTCAGCAAGGAAATCAAAAACAATGGCTAATTGCTTCTCCTGCAGCTCGAAAAGCAGCAAGAGAACGCGGAATTAAGCTAGATCAAGTGCCAACTACTGATCCTCTTGGCCGTGTGCGCAAACATGATATTGATTCGTATGCAGACCAAAAATCAAATGAGCAAAAGCAGCAGGCGCAAGCAAGTAAGCCAGCTAACCCGGTATCTCCGTCTCCAGCGGCAAGTGAAAATAGCGATAAACCTGTTGAACGCGAACGTATGTCACGTCGTCGTCAAACAATTGCCAAACGTCTTGTTGAAGTTCAGCAAACAGCGGCTATGCTAACAACGTTTAACGAAGTAGACATGACTGCTGTTATGGCTCTTCGCAAACGACGCAAAGACAAATTCTTTGAACAGCACGACGTAAGACTTGGCTTTATGTCGTTCTTTACAAAAGCAGTAGTAGCAGCACTTAAAAAGTATCCATTATTAAATGCTGAAATTCAAGGAAACGAGTTATTAATTAAAAAATTCTATGATATCGGTATTGCTGTGTCAGCTCCAGACGGTCTTGTTGTTCCAGTTGTACGTGATGCTGACCGCAAAACATTCGCTGGTATTGAAGGATCTATCGTTGATTTAGCGAAAAAAGCGCGCGACAACAAATTAGCATTAAAAGATTTACAAGGTGGAACGTTCACAATTACAAACGGCGGCGTATTCGGTTCATTAATGTCTACACCAATTTTAAATGGGCCTCAAGTTGGTATTTTAGGAATGCACAAAGTTCAGCTTCGTCCGGTAGCAATTGATGAAGAGCGTATCGAAAATCGTCCGATGATGTACATTGCACTTTCTTACGATCACCGTATCGTTGACGGCAAAGAAGCTGTAAGCTTCCTAGCTACTGTTAAAGAACTATTAGAAGATCCAGAATCTTTATTACTAGAAGGTTGATAAAAAGAACCTGCTATTCTCTCGGAGAATAGCAGGTTCTTTTATGTTCGCTTAATGCCTGCGACATAAGCAGGACCCAAAAACGTCATGCTAGAGAGTGTCAGGGCCATTTCTCGCGGTGATTGCTTCATACCTTGTTCTAACCAGTGCTGAATAACTCCAAGATGCGCTGACGTTACGTAAGACATTAAATGTTCAAGTGGAACAAGCGGAGGCGTTTTATTATCAATGAGCTCTAATTTTTCCAGCATATTGGTTTTCATAACTTCTTTAATTTTAAGATGAAAGCCAGGGTTGCCTTTTGGACCAAGCATAACCTGCATAAAACGTGCATTTTCTTGAATATATTCAAAAAGTGTAATAATAAACGGCAAAGGCTGTTCTTTTAAATTAGCAGACACAATCTCATTGGGATTTGCCTTTTTGATAAATTCTTTTATCTCTTGAATGACTTCATTTTCGCTTTTTTCAAGCAAGTCGTATTTATCTTGGTAGTGTAAATAAAAAGTTCCGCGATTAATATCCGCTTTTTTCGTCAAATCCCTGACCGTTACGCCTTCAAACCCTTTCTCTTCCATTAATTCTGTCAAAGCATCTCGGATAAATCTTTTCGTTCGAATAATTCTGCGATCTGTTTTTGAATTCCCCACAGCTTTTAAAACACCTACTTTTTTCTTTAATAATGAACAGTTATATGCTTTGTGTTAAGTAATCGACATTCCCGCTATTATTGCATATTGAGAATACAGGTAAATTCATTATAATTTACATAGTGATCACTAATCAACATCATGTACATTATCTTTTCGTTAACGTGTATATCCTTTAAACAAAAAGGAGAGATCTATATGAAATTAGGGAATCAAAAGCTTATATATTTTTCACCAATTGTAGTAGTAGCTGTTATTTTTATCTTTATTCTAACCTTAATTCCTTCGGCAAGCTCAGCACCTAAGAATTTGCCAATCGCATTCGTAAATGCTGACGAAGGAATGACAGTTCCAGCAAAGGGTAATGTAAATATAGGGAATCAAATCGAACAAAATACGAAAGGGGCAAGTACCGAACAGTCTTCGGTTAAATGGATCTTTGTCTCAAATACTAAAGAAGTTGAAAAAGGGTTAAATAATCAACAATACTACGGGGCGCTTATCATTCCAAAAGATTTCACAAAAAAACAGGCGACTCTTCAGACGGCTAAGCCTGATGCACCTGCTATTAGATTATTAGTGAATCAAGGAATGAATACAGCTGCTTCAACACTAGCAAGTCAGGTGCTAAACGGGACAGTCGATAAGATGAATGAAGATATGCGCTTGCAGCTAGTGAAAAGATTTGAACAAAACGGAACGCAACTAAGTGCAAGCCAAGCATTAGCACTCGCTGCACCAATTCAAAAGACAGTGATAAACGTAAACGAAACAGGGACTCATAGTGTCAACGGAAATGCCCCCGTTTCATTATTTCAGCCGCTGTGGATGGCGAGTATAGCCGGTGCCGCAATGGTCTTCCTCAGCATCCAAAAAATCACGTTTTCTTCTCGTAAAGAGAAACTCGTTAACCAAGTAGGGTTCATAGTCATCGGGGCTATACTTGCTTTAGCTGCTGGTTTCGGGCTAGTGTGGCTTGCTGAAGTAGTTGGAATAAGCGTTCCTTCATTTTTGGATACGGCACTATTCTTAGCTATTGCTTACTTCAGCTTTTTCACCTTGATATCAGCCGTACTTTCATGGCTAGGACTAAAGGGACTTCCAATTTTCGTTATTATTCTATTTTTTGGCGCACCTTTACTTTCAATGGCCCCAGAAATTATGCCTGATTTTTATAGAGAGTGGATTTATCCATGGCTGCCAATGAGATTTATGGTAGATGGCGTAAGAGAATTATTTTTCTTTGGAGAACATCTGACATGGAATCGTTCTGTATCCGCTCTAGCTCTTATCTCTTTAATAAGTTTGTGTGCTCTGTTTGCTTCTGCTTTACCTGCATCTTCTGTGAAAAAAGAGAAGTCTCGCTCCATATAAAAGATACTGTAACTGAATGAAAAGGAGAGATGATGATGAATCCACAAATCCTAATCGTTGGTGCCGGCCCTACTGGCCTCGTTATGGCCTACAATTTAGCCAGACATAACATTCCTTTTCGAATTATTGATAAAAGCGACGGGCCTGGGCAAGCCTCCCGGGCAATGGCTATTTTACCGCGAACGCTTGAATTTTATCAGCAGTTCGGTTTTGCAGATGAAGTCATAGACCGCGGGATTAAGATGGAAGATGTATACGTCCGAGTAAAGAATAAAATAAAAGCAAAAGTTCATCTAGGGTCTTTAGGAGAAGGATTAAGTCCTTTTCCTTTTGTTCTTACATTTCCACAGGACGACCACGAGCGCTTTCTGCTTGAAAAATTAAAAAATCTTGGAATTGAAGTAGAATGGAAGACGGAGTTACTATCTCTAGCTGAACACGGAGAAGGGGTAAAAACTTTATTAAAAACCCAGCAAGAGGAAACCGCTTATTTTAAGTATATTTGTGGATGTGACGGAGCGCACAGTACAGTTCGCAAGCAAATGAATATAGAGTTTAAAGGAGAAAAATATAAACAGCATTTTTATGTGATGGATGTTTACGGCTCTGGTGAAGTGATGAAGGATCAAAAAATCAGTATTTCATTTAGCAATGAAGAATTTTTGATTTGTATGCCTGTTAGAAGTAAAGGAACGTATCGAATGATCGGCATTATTCCTTCAGCTTTTGGGGGTCAAAACGATGTAAAAGCTGAAAACATTCACGCTTTTATTCAACGAACATTTGGTACTCAGGTTGAGGGTATAAATTGGTTTTCGACATATCATATCCATCACAGAGTAGCAAGTCGTTTCCGACAGGGACGTATTTTTCTAAGTGGAGATGCAGCCCATATTCATAGTCCTGCAGGCGGGCAAGGAATGAACACAGGAATTGGAGATGCAATCAACCTTTCATGGAAATTAGCAGCTGTCCTTCAACGAAAAGCGGCACTTTCCATATTAGATACATACGAAGAAGAAAGGTTGCCTTTTGCAGAGCTGCTTGTAAATACAACTGATCGCGCTTTTAAGCGAATGGTGGCAAGAGATAAAACGAGTCAATTTTTTAGAAAGCATATCTTTCCACCTGTACTATCCTTTTTATTTCGTTTCCCTTATCCCCGTCACAAAGCATTTACGATTTTATCTCAAATCCGCATTAAGTATCGAAATAGTGACCTAAGCAGCGGGCAAGGGACGAATGTGCAAAGTGGTGATCGATTACCTTATGTAGAACGGAATTTTGAATCTTTACAGTCTTTAAACTGGCAAATACATGTCTATGGCACAGCAGAAGAGAAGCTAAAAAAGAGCATGCAAGAAAAGGATTTCTCCTTGCACGAGTTTTCTTGGAACCCTTACTTGAAGAAAGCAGGGCTTCAAAAAGATGCTCTATACGTTATTAGACCGGATGGATACATTGGTTTTATTAGCAGCGAGCAGCGTATAGATCTGCTTCATCAATATTTGAATACGCATAAAATCCTTCCTTTTACAAATGAATATTAGATCTAAAAAACGCCATCTTATATGGTGTTTTTATTTTTGTTTACAATTTCGAAACAACTTGGAGATGTTTTTGGGAAAGCTGTTTGATAAGATAGACGAATAGAAATATCAAATGAAAGTACGTGATACATTGAATAAAAAGATTTTAGTAGTTGATGATGAAAAAAGTATTGCTACAGCGGTATCCTATGCTTTCAAGCGCGAAGGATATATTGTAGACACAGCATCTGACGGTGAAGAAGCACTTGAAAAAGTAAAAAGCTTTCGACCTGACGTGATGATATTAGATGTGATGATGCCAAAATTAACCGGCTATGAAGTATGCCGAAAACTTGAGAATCGAAGAGGAATGGGTATTATCTTGTTAACGGTTAAAAACGATATTGTCGATAAAGTTCTAGGCTTAGAGTTAGGCGCAGATGATTATATGACCAAGCCGTTTGACGTAAGAGAACTTGTAGCTAGAGCTAAAGCACTTGTTCGGCGAATAGAAAAAAATGAAGTTCCTGAAGCTGTGGGGGAAATCACGGTGGGAAAAGTGAAGGTGAACTTAATTCAGCGCACGTTACATGTTGCCAATGAGTTAGTTAAGCTTACACCAAAGGAGTTTGATCTTATTGCTTTATTACTTGCCAATTTAGAGAGAGTGTACACACGAGAAGATTTACTAGATCTTGTCTGGGGAATGGATTATGCAGGCGGTACACGTACGGTAGACATTCACATGCAGCGCCTTCGAAAAAAAGTAGGAGAAGCAGAACCTTATTTGCTTCAAACGGTATACGGGGTTGGATATAAAGCGACAGCAGGGATCAATGAATGAAAATCAGCCTAAAAGCTAAGATGGGGCTCGTTCTGGCTTTTTTAATTATTTTAACAGTAACCGTACTGAGCGTACTTGTGTTAAAAGGAATTGAGACAAATCAGCGTGATCAGCTAGAAAGTGAACTTATTCAAAAAAGCAAAGCAGCCGAGCAGACGATTCATCAAAGTTATGTAACCGGTGACCCGTCTCTGAATACAGATTCTTTTCTTCAGCAAAAAGGACAGCGCCTTGCATCTTCCATTGCATCACAAAGCGGAATGCAAACAGTCCTATATAATCAAAAAGGACAGGAAGCAGGAAGCTCTATTCCCATCGGCCAAAAAGATGTGGATGTTTCTGATACGCTTAGCTATGCTTTGAAAGGAAAAATAGCCTATCAAATTTCAGGTTCTTCCCTTATTTACTTCGCACCTGTGTCAATCGATAATCAATTTATTGGAGCCATTCGTTTTGACCATTCCCTAAAAAACAATCAGCAGTTTATAGCTGACATTAGGCACTTATTTCGTATGGGAGGAACGATTGCAGCAGCAGCAGCTTTTTTAATTGGCTACGCTTATTTTTACCGCATTGCTTCGCTCATCGCTACGCTTCAAAAAACTTCACAGCAGATTCGAAAAGGCCATTATTTAACTTATGTGCCGTTCAAACGACGCGATGAACTTGGAGAGCTTAGTCAAGGCTTGTTTTTTATGAGTACGTCGATTGAAAAAAATATCGATCAAATGAATGAAGAAAAAAGAAAGCTTGAGTTTGCTATTTCGAAACTGCAGTCTCTTGAACAGCAGCAAAAGCAGTTTATCGGTAACATCAGCCACGAATTTAAGACGCCTTTAACATCGATCAAAGCTTATGTTGACTTACTTGATATGTATCGAGATGATCCTCAGCTTATGGAAGACGGTGTGCAGAATATTCGTAAAGAAACGAATCGCCTTCATGAAATGGTAGATAAAATCTTAAAGCTGTCAGCACTTGAGAAATATGATTTCGAGCAGCGGCCAGAGCAAGTTGAATTGAAGCGGCTTCTAGAAGACATATGCGGTCGTATGAAAGGAAAAGCAGCTAAATTTGATTTGACTCTTCATACAAATATCAAAGAAGCAGTTGTTTGGGCTGATCGTGAAAGCTTAATACACATTTTTATCAATTTAATTGACAATGCTATTAAATATAATGAACCAGGCGGAAGAGTGGAAGTAGCGTCTTACACTTTAGAAAATTCTATTATTGTGGATGTAGCTAACACCGGAATAGGAATTCCACCCGAAGCAGAAGAGAAATTATTTCAACCATTTTTCACCGTAAATAAAGATCGGTCGCGTTTATCCGGAGGTACAGGTCTTGGCTTAGCATTAGCCAAAGATTTAACTGAAAAACAAAAAGGTGTTATCAAGCTGCATCATTCTGACTCTAAATGGACGATTTTCAAAGTTTCGTTTCCTTTGAAAAAAGAGAAATGAGTTAGCTAAAAGGAGTGAACCGTTATTGAAACGGTATAGATTAATGATATGTATAGCAAGCACTTTTCTTATTTTAACATCATGCGGACAAGAAGAAAGCCATAGAGAAACCGTTGAAAAACCCGACAAGAAAATTACTGTATTGGACCAAGTAGATAAAGATGGAAAAGTAGAAGTGAAAGACGTTCAGGATATTAACGGCGTAAGGGCGTTTCAATTTTTAAATGAAAACACAATGATTGTTAGTAAAGAAAATAAACAATTTCGTTCGCACGATTTCGGTCCCAAAGAGGTATATGCACAAAATTTAGCTACTTATAATCTAAAAAACAAGTCTACTTTTGTGTTGCATCCAAGCAATGAAATTCAACATGCGGCGAAGCTTTCTCCGAATGGTGAATATCTTTTTTATAAAGTAGCAAAAGGCGAAGATACATTTGGTTATATAATGAACCTTCAAACAAAAAAAACGGTTAAAATAAAGAATGTTCTTCTCTATCCATCAAGCGGAGAGTGGCTTAATAACTCAGAAGTAATGTTTATTACAATGGAAGGAAAGCTTTCTAAAGCAAATGTAAAAGGAGAAGCAAAACCTCTGTTGCACAGAGACGATCGAATCTTAGATGCAGTTAAAGGAATAGGTGGCATTTATTATATTGGTGTAAACAACCAGCTTTTTTTTCTTCATAACGAACAGACGGATCCTGAAAAAATCCGAGATAATGTGGTTTCTATTATCCCGTCTCCAAACGGAAAACAATTAGCGCTCGTGCAGCAAAAAGATGCCCAAACGAGAACACTGTCTATCACAGATTTAAAAGGATCAGAGGCCTTTCAGCTTGCTTTGTCCACTCAAATTTTTGGCGTAAGCTGGTCTCCCGACGGTTCGAAATTAGCCTATAACTTTATTTCTGAAAAAGAGGGAGATAAAGGGATATTCATAGCAGATGGATTAACAGGAGATGTTACACACTTAAACGTAAATTTGGACTATGCCGCTGATCAGCTTGCTTGGAGTCAATCAGGACATAAACTAGTTGCATCGAGCTTTACGCAAAATCAAGTTCATACGTATATTATCTTTTTGAAATAGACTGCTTAGGCAGTCTATTTCTATTTTTTTACATCTTCATTTTTTTTAGAGTGTTTACAAGTTTGAAACAACTGAATAACAGACAGAAACATTTATATTTTATCCTTTCTTTATAGGCTTTTGTAGTACATCAAAAGCCGTTTGAAAGGAGTAAGACATCATGAAATACTTTTTATTTATTTGTTCTTTAGCTTTTACGCTGATGATAGCAGGGTGCGGCACAAGCAATTCTTCATCAAAGCCTGCCAGAGAATTCACAAAAAATGGACAGCCTCAAAAACTAGAAAGCTCATCAGCTTCTTCATCTTTAACGAAATCTAATGTAGACGAAACAGTGGTAATAGCCAATCCAGAATCGGTTACGGCTTTAGTTAATAAAATACATCAGCTTCCTGAATCCTATCAGCCTTCTGATTTAGTCTATGCCGACGTTCCGTTTATCTTTAACGAAAAAATAGATAAACGAATGCTTAGAAAACCTGCGGCACAAGCGCTTGAAGAACTTTTCCGAGATGCTGAAAAAGAGGGAATCAGCTTACTTGGTGTATCCGGTTATCGATCTCACGAGCGTCAAAAAGAGCTTTTTGCATTTTATGCAAAGCGAGACGGTGAAGAACAAGCACGCACATATAGCGCCTACCCTGGAACAAGTGAACACGAAACGGGACTAGCAATCGATGTCACGGGAGGAAGTGGAATGTGTGCTGCAGCAGACTGCTTCGCTGATACACCAGAGGCTCATTGGCTTTCAAAAAATGCCTATCAATACGGATTCATTATTCGATACCCTGAAGGTGAAGAGCAGGTTACCGGCTATAAATACGAACCATGGCACCTTAGATATGTAGGGAAAAAAGCAGCCGCATCCATCTTTAATCAATATGCAACGTTAGAAACCTATGCAAGTAAGAAAAAAGCTTAATCAAAAGTTCTATAACTGGAGAACAAAGGAAAGAAAAATGAAAAGTCAGGTTTATCACTCTCACATATGATACAAACTGATACTATAACATGCTTGCTATAGAGGAAGGGTATCAATGTATAAAGATATTGCGATTGAACTGATATGTGGATTTTTAGCGCTATTTATTATGCTGAAGCTTTTAGGTAAGACGCAGTTTGCTCAAATCACTCCGTTTGACTTTATTACCACGCTTGTCCTGGGAAATATTGTGGGGGATGCGGCTCTTGAAAAAGGAGTAGAGTTAACTGAAATTCTTTACAGCGTTTTGATTTGGGGGCTTCTGATCTATGCAGTGACGAAGCTATCTCAAACCTTTACAGGGTTTAGAGGAATTCTTGAAGGAAAGCCTTCAATGATTATTTATAAAGGGAAAATCCTTTATAAAGAGCTTAAGAAAAACAACTTGGACTTAAATCAGCTTCAGCATCTAATGAGACAGCAAGGGTATTTTTCACTGTATGAAGCAGAATATGTCATTTTAGAAACAAATGGAGAGGTGAGCGTCGCTCCTAAACACGAATTCGGCCCTCCGACGAAAAATGATTTAAACATCCCTTATTCTCAAACCAATTTACCTATTGCGTTAATCATGGATGGAAAAGTAGTGCCTGGTAATTTGAAAGAAGCAAACGTAGATGAAAAATGGTTAAAAAAACAGCTTGCAATCAAGAAAATTAAAAAATACAGCGAAGTTTTTTATGCTGAATGGCAGCAAGAGCGAGGACTAGAAATAACAAAATTCTAAAAACCCTTTCCTTTTAAGGAAAGGGTTTTTAGCTTTCTTTTAATAGCTTAGCAAAATCTTCAATCGTTGTAGAATAGGTGACGTACAGACGGGGAATAAGATAGTTTTCATCCTTTTGTCCGCTCTCAGTGAAAAATTTTGGAATTGTTGAAAGACCAAATGTATAATTCTTTTTTGTTTCTTCCACTACGCGGCTATTAACCTTGCCATAGGGGTAAGCGAGAGCAATAACGGGCTGGCTCGTAATGGCTTCAATTTTTCGTTTTGAATCAGCTAGCTCATAGGATAAATTTTTCGTCTTAGTTAAATCCGGATGAGTAGCGGTATGAGACTGAATAGAAAAAAATCCTGAATCAACAAATTTTTTTAAATCCGCTGGCGACAAACGGTTGGGACGGCCGATAAAATCTGAAATCACAAAAATTGTAGCCGCTGGATGAAATTGAGGGCTGGCTGCTCTTTGAAAAATAGGCAAGATAGTAAGATTATTTTTATAACCATCGTCAAATGTAATAAATATAGGTTTTTTCACACGCTTTACTTCCTGCCATTTTTCAAATGTTAGCGGCGTATATCCTTGCTTTTTAAGATAAAGAAGTTGTTTCTCAAAATTTTCAGGCGTCACATACAGTTCTTTTTCCCCGTGGCCTGTGTAGGCATCAATAGAATGGTAAATCAAGACAGGCACTTTCACTTGGCTAAAAGCGGGGGAAGGGAAAATAACAGTTAGCACTAAGATAACAAAAACCGAAATTTTTCTCATAACAATCCTTTCTGTTGCACAGTGGTAACGAGACTGTTTTAGTATGTCAAAACAAAAGGAATGTATAAGCAAAGCTTTCTTTTTTACAAATATAAGCCTTCTTTTTTAAATATTTTATGCAGAACCAAATGCTCAGCAGTGTTCACAACTGCAAACTGTTTCTTAGAAAGAGAATGGGGAGAAAAACGCATTAGCTTAGTAAAGTCTGATGGAAGCGTAGTAGATGAAACATCAGTAGAGAGTATAGGGGCAGACAAAGGTGTTTTCGAACCGATGTGAAAACCCCAATCTCCAAAAGAAGGAATAATGGTGTGGTAGCTCAACGTATAAAACTGAGAAGCTTTCATCGTCTTATTAATGCTCCAAAAAACGATAGGTGTGTCTCTGGGAGAATTTGACTGACACACGACCAAGCCGCTGTGCGATAGTGAACGTTGGAGAAGTGCGTAAAATTCTTTTGTATAAAGAGCACTTATTTTTTTGTTAGTAGGATCAGGAAAATCGATAATGATAATATCATAACACGCTGAATTCAAAGAGAGGTAGTCAACAGCATCTTGAATATGAACGGTGACACGAGAATCTTCAAATGAGCGTTGATTTAACTTCTTTAATTCTTCTACATTCATGGCAGCATTTACAACGTCAGCATCTATTTCTACAAGTTCTATTTCTTTAACTTCTTTATATTTAAGAACTTCTCGTAAAGCTAAACCATCTCCTCCTCCCAGAATAAGAATACGGCGAGGATTTAAGGAAGCTGCAAAGATAGGGTGTACAAGAGCTTCATGGTACGCATGTTCATCCAATGAACTAAATTGCAGCTGTTCATCCAAATACATTCGAATATCAGATGCTTTGATCAGCTGAATATCTTGAATACGATTTTTTTGATGAAACAAAATGTCATGCTGGCCTGATAAAATCTGCTGTAGACTAACGTGATCTGAGTCATCTCCACGATTGAGAAGACGAGTGCTTTCAGCATGCTGACAATTTTTTGTTGAAGTTTCGGCGTGTTGAATTCCGCGAGAAAGCGAATACACAACAGCTTTTTTTGAAGCTAATTGCTTCAGCAACGCATAACCAATTTCAATTATTTCTTTGTCTCCGCACGTATAAAAATCTAATGAAGCGTAATTTTCCTCCGGCCACGTATGAATAGACAAGTGAGAGGTAGCTAATACGAGAATGCCTGTAATGCCTTGGGGCGTAAACTGGTGAAAATAACAGTGCAAAACTTCCATCTCTGCATCAAGTGTAGCTTTAACAAGAATTCTCCTTAAGAGTGAGGGGTCGTTTAATATCACTTCATCGCATTCGAACGCATCCATTAGCAAGTGTTTGCCTTTAATATCCACTACTTCAGCCTCCTTTTTGAGCATTATTTTCACTATCTTATGAAACTTTTTCAAAAAAGGAAACGTAAGCACGTTATTTTGTGGATATTTTCGGGAAATAACTAGTTATCTTCCTATAGAAAAGAAGCTGGGACAGACGTATTTTCGCTGAAGGAAGATCCGAACAGTCAATCGAGATTCTTAATAGAGAATTCAACTCGTTCGGATTTTTTCATTGTGATGGCGAACGTAGATTTACCGTATGTAATAACTGTTAATTAGAGGCAAAGCGAAGACTCCTGCGGGAAAAGCGGAACTGGTGAGACCCCGCAGGAGCGTAAGCGAAGAGGAGGCTCACCAGCACCCCACGTAAAGCGAAGTCTTGCGTGGAAATTGACTGCACTAGCTCACTTATCCAATTTGTTCGTCTTTACATTTGATTGATTTCGTTATGTCTCAATCTTTCTACTCTTTATCAGTATTAAACCAGCCTTTTCGCTTGAACCATAGAATTAATCCAAGTGTTATCAGTCCCATGAAGCCAAGCACAAAGAAATAGCCATAGTGCCACTTTAGCTCAGGCATATTTTTAAAATTCATTCCGTATACGCCAACGATAAAGGTAAGGGGAATAAAGATAGATGAAATAACAGTCAGTGTCATCATGATTGAATTCATCCGGTTTGAATTAAGAGAAAGATAATTATCGCGCATATCAGACGTCATTTCCCGATTTGATTCAATCATATCGGCTAATTTTAATAAGTGGTCATAGACATCTTTAAAATACCTTTTTTGTTCAGGATGAACATCTAGGCGTTCAGAATTTATAACACGGTACAATAAATCGCGCATAGGCAAAATGGTTCTTCTGATTTTTAGCAAATCACTTCGAAGTTTGAATACATCTTCCATTAAAACAGAGATGGATTTTTTTGCATCTATGTTTTCTATATCATTCAGCTCATCTTCAATCTGATATACAGTGGGGAAATATTCATCTACCACTTTATCCATCACAGAATACGCAAGATAGCTTATCCCTTTTTCTTGAATCGAAGGTGTATGAAGCAACTTTTCCCATACTTTATCAATTGCAGCTGACGGGTGAAAATGAAAAGTAACGATGTAATTTTCGCCGATAAAAAGGTCAACTTCTTCAGCTTCTAACGTTTGACGATTTAACGAATGAAGGACAAAAAAACTGTATCCTTCATAATAATCGAGTTTTGGACGCTGCAGAAAATGAAAGCAATCTTCAATCGCTAACGGATGAAAGTGAAAAGATGATTGAAGCAGCAGCGCTTCTTCTTCAGAAGGGCAGTTAAAGTCAATCCAATAGTACTGAATAGAGGGATCGTGAATCTGATCTAATTGTATATGTTTCACAAGTTTGTCATCGTTCGTAAGAGCTAACGTTCGTATCATTTGAAAACTCCTTTGTGTTTTTATAGCTATTTTCAATGTAGCATAAAATCATAAATTGCACGTATTTAAAAAAATAATTTTCTTTTTTCTCTTTTTATAAAACTAGTAAGGGTGAAAAAGTTGAATTATAATGATAGTAATAGCTGGTATGGAAAGGGGAATCGTTTTGAATAAAAATGAAGCACTTCGAATGTTTTTTTTAAAACATGCAGATCAACTGACGGAAGAATGGTATGAAAGCATTGAAGACAATGACCCAGAATCGGTTTATGCATCTACTCATCCAGAAGTCATTTCAGTATTAAAAGGTCAAAATAATGAATTTCATTTATACATAGCCGATGTATTTATAAAAAGTGAAAAAGAATTTTTTGATTCATTTGAAACGTGGATTTTAAAGATTGCGGAAGACGGAGAACATGTAAGAACGCCTATTCATTATATTATTCGAGAATTTTTCCGAGTTAGAAAACAGTATTTAACGTATTTAAATCAATTTGTAGAAGAGTACGAGCAAGATATTACGCAAGAAGAACTAGACGACTGGAACGAATTGATTGTACGCGTGTTTGATATTACCGTTTATAAATTTGTAGAAGAGCACCATCAGCATTCAAAGCGGTTGCTTGAAGCACACAAAGAGCTGATCAATGAGCTGAGCTCGCCAGTTATTCCATTAAGCGATTATATTGCAATTCTTCCGCTTGTTGGGGATATCGACACAGCAAGAGCGCGCCGAATTTTAGAAAATACGTTAACTCGCTGCGCTGAACAGCAAGTGAATCACCTTTATATTGATATTTCAGGAGTGGTTATTGTTGATACGATGGTTGCTCATCAGATTTTCCAGCTGATTGATGCATTAAAATTAATAGGTGTAGAATCAACTATTTCTGGGGTGCGTCCTGAAATCGCGATTACCGCTTCTCATTTAGGTTTATCTTTTGAAAATATATCAACAAAATCAACCCTTGCTAACGCGATGGCTTCACGTATGAGGAAATAAAGCAAACAAGGATTACTTTTAATTCTTGTTTTTTTTATCTCAATTCATACTTGACATATAGGTTAAAGAGGTATTATGATTTTACTAATTTAATAAATAAAAAGAGTCGTATTACATACGCTAATATAAAAATGCATCTCTGTAATTAGCCGACAAGAATTGAACAAATAATATAAAAACGCTTTATATAGAATACGAGAATATTTAGGAGGAAATAGAAATGAACATCTTATGGTTTTTCCCTACAGCAGGCGACGGACATTATCTAGGCACAACCGAAGGAAGCAGAACAAGCGACATTCACTACTTAAAGCAAATCGCACATGGACTGGATTATCTAGGATATGACGGCGCTTTGTTGCCTACTGGTTCAAATTGTGAAGATTCATGGGTGATTGCGTCGGCACTTGCTTCCGTTACGAATCGACTGAAGTTTTTAATTGCACTTCGCCCGGGTGTAATGTCTCCAACACTTTCAGCACGGATGGCTTCTACATTCGATCAAATGTCAAACGGCCGACTTATGTTAAATATTGTGACGGGAGGAGATCCCGTAGAGCAAGCAACGTACGGTAACTATTTAAGCCACGATAAACGCTATGAGTTAACAGATGAATTTTTAACGATTTGGCGAGATGTAATGGAAGGAAAAAAAGTGGACTATAAAGGAGAACATGTTGATGTAACAGGCGCGTACATTCCATCGCCTCCTGTCCAAAAACCGTATCCTCCGCTGTACTTTGGTGGATCTTCTCCAGCAGGAAAAGAAGTAGGAGCAAAGCATGCAGATGTATATTTGTTATGGGGAGAGCCGCCCGCAGTGATTAAAACAAAAATTGATGAGATGAAAGAAAAAGCTGCAAGCGAAGGCAGGGACATTCGCTTTGGTATTCGCCTGCACGTTATTGTAAGAGAATCAGAAGACGAGGCGTGGGAATCTGCAGATAAATTAATTAAACATGTTAATGATGATACGATCAAAGCGTTTCAAGATAAGTTTGCGTCATTTGACTCCACTGCCCAAAAAACACAGTCAAATTTGCACAGCGGCACAAAAGATCGAGGTGCACTAGAAATCGCTCCGAATCTATGGGCGGGAATTGGCTTAGCACGAGAAGGAGCCGGAACTGCTCTTGTGGGAAGTCCTGAAATTGTAGCGGATCGGTTAAAAGAGTACAAAGAGCTAGGAATTGATACGTTTATTTTATCAGGCTACCCGCATCTAGAAGAAGCATATACGTTTGCTGAGCTAGTATTTCCACATATTCAAAAAGAAAGAAGCAAGAGATAATTCTTGCTTCTTTCTTTTTGAATCGTAAAAAAATAAATAACCCAGTTGACTTATAGGAATTATAGGTGTATTATAAAGATAGTTCATTTAGTCAGAAAATTTGTGGTAAAGGGTGAAGAAAATGGAACGTTATGACGTAATTCAAGGCGCAGAATCTTTTTATTATAAAGGCAACGACATTGGTATACTTGTTTCTCATGGATTTATGGGGACTCCTCAAAGTATGGAATATATCGGAAAAGAATTAGCTGAAAAAGGTTTTACTGTGTACGGTTTGCGACTAACGGGACATGGTACTCACTACTATGATATTGAACAAACAACGTACCAGGAATGGAAGCAAGACTTTTTAAATGGGTATCAGCGTTTGAAGCAAGAATGCCGTCATGTATTTATCTTAGGTCAGTCCATGGGAGGCACTCTTACCTTTCATACAGCAAGCCAAGGACTAGATCTTGACGGAGTTATTGCCATCAATCCGGCTATGACTTCCATTCCTTCAATGGAGCCTTATCGCTCTCGTCATACGCCTCGTTATTTAAAAGAAGATCATCCTGATATTAAAGATCCAAACGTACATGAAATTACGTACGATAAAGTACCAGTGCGCTCTATGCGTGAACTGCTTTCTTTAATGGACGAAACAAAAGAACGCTTATCTTATGTAACGTGCCCGGCTTTAGTACTAACATCAACAGTTGATAACGTAGTACCGCCTGAGAATTCAGCTTATATCTTAAACCATATTCAATCAGCAGAAAAAAGACAGCACATGCTTCGAAACTCTTACCATGTTGCGTCGATGGATTTTGATAAAGACACAATTGTTGCACAAACGGCACAGTTTGTACAAGCAACAGTTGCCAAAAAAAAAGTGCATGAGCGAATTTTTTAATTTTTAAATTCGCTCCGTTTCTTTTTTACTTCAAGTAAGATAAAATGAATCTTGAATGAAAACAAAGGAGTGTACATACATGATTCATTTAGAATGGAACGATCGTCCAACAATTAAACAAGTAAAATGCATACATACAGATGCAAAAAAATTCGTGGTTGAAAATGTTTTAACAGCAGGAAAAACATATGATGTAAAAAACGAAACAGAAGAGTTTTATTTTGTTGTTGATAACACTGGCCAAGTCGGCGGCTTTTATAAAGAATACTTTGAAGGCTAAACAAAAAATCATCGTCTCGGCGATGATTTTTTTATTGCAGTAATTAACTGAAGCTTTTCTTAATGAAAACGATTGACCATACTTTTAAAGAGAAGTTCCATATATCTCATCATTTCGAAAAAAAGCTTCATGATAAAAATAGGATGTAAGACCTAAATTCTTCCGTTTCTTGTTCTGATTAAAAGGGTAACTGACTATAAATACCCATGACAACAATTATTTTACAATGTAAAATGAAAGCGACGCTTAACAGAAAAAGGAAAAGAGGAGGTCATACGATGAAAAAGCGTAATACAGCAGCTTTTACATTTTTAGCATGGACAGCTTTTATTACAGCACTATTAGCTATGTTTATAGGAATTTATACCTTAGATGCATCACTACCGGTAAAAGGTTATTATGCCGTTGGAACTTTATACTTAACGATGTCTGCTTTTGTGCTTCAAAAAACCATTCGTGATAACGAAGAAGATACGGCGCACGAACGCAAATATGACAAAGCAGAAGAAGAATTGTAGAGCTGAAAAAGAGCATTTTTCTAGCTCTTTGAAAAACATCTCCATTTTTGGGAGATGTTTTTTTATATAAAAAAACAGGGAACTTGTCACTCCGTGTCGTATTAATAAAGAAGGAGGCGATTGAATTGACACAACTAATGATTAATAACGTAAATTTTCACGTTGATATGTTTGAAGAAAAAATGATTACTGATGCGAATACAGGTGAAGAGTTGAAAAGGCTAAACTTTTCTTTTTCGGTTGTAGGCAAAGCAGCTTATGATAAATATGATGCATTTTTTGAGGATCCGTACTTTGAAGTAACAAATATGGAGACAAAAGAAACGCTAACACTAAAAAACATTTCGCACAGCACATTTTATCAGTCACCTGAAATTACCGATCATACAAATATTGTTTTCAGGGTGAAGCTGCAGCAAGAACCTGTTAAAACAAAAGAACCAGTGAAAAATGAACAGCCAACAGAGAGCACGGTAAACGAAATGCTTTTATCTAGAATAAAGTTTAAGGCTCTTGTCGAAATACTGGAAGAAAAAGGACTTCTAACAGAGAATGAATTGTATACTAAAATTGAAGAAGTAGCAGAACGAGATTTTGATATTCTGCGAGATGAATTAAGTCATTCTAAAAAAGAGGTAAAAGCGTAAAAATACCCCACTCTGCAGGGGGATTTTTTATTTATATCCATTAATGTATAACCCTTTTGATAAATCGTTCATATATTACATCACGATGAAAATAAAAAGGGTGAGGATAATGCCGATTGTTATTAATCATGTAGTGATTCCAAACGTTACAGGAGGAGTCGTTACGTTTGGCGATACGTACTATGTTTCTCCAAAAAGTAACAGTAAAACTGCACAAGGTTCAGGGTCTTCAAATACAGGAATTTGTGTAAATACAAATTCAGGACTTTCTAATACAAATACGCTCGATCCCGATGGTTCTGATCAAAACGGCTTCGGAAACGGATAAGGAAAGAGATGTTTTACTCTTCTTTCTATACGCCTTTTCAGTATTCGTTCTATCCGTATTTTATGCCTTCGTTTGCACGTCCAATTGGATTTGTCGTTTCACCTGATGGAGCGATGGACAACTGGTGGGGCAAAAAACCATCTTGGTGGGGGAAAATCACGCCTTCAGCAGGCGTTTTCCCTCCCATTACCCAGTATTATACGGGCAGTTTAGTTCCTTATAGTTTAAGGAGCTATTATTAATATAAAAAAGAAGTTCAGATTAAGCCACCTTGTTAGCGTCTATTTCCTGAAAATAGGCGTTTTTTTCCGTTTTACTTGATTCAAAGTTATTTTTGCTGAATAATAAGGAAAAGAGAAATTTTAGAAGTAAGCTGTAAGTAAGGAGATGTTCAATCATGACAGATAAATGGAGAGTTCATAAAATAAAAAGTGATTGTGAACCTTGGCTGTTTTTAGAAGGCTGGGAAAAAGATATTATTGAAACCATTGAATTTGAAAAAAAAGAAGAAGCGCTTCGCTACTACGCGATGATGATTTATGAATTTCATCAAAAATACGCAAGCGTGCGAAGTGATGAACTAGCGCTCTTTAGCTTTTGGAACGAAGGCGAAAAGGAATTTTGTGAAGCCTGTGATGATGATCTTCAAATCTTCCACGGTGTTTTATTCGCTAAAAACGATGAAGTCTATTCATTAGAAGAAGATGAAGAAGGATTAAAAATGCTTCGTACTAAATAAAAACGTCCTGCGGGGCGTTTTTTTTATATAAAAAATGAACGATTTCAATCGCTCAAGCGTCATATAGGTGATGAAACAAAAAGGAGGGGTGACCGCTTTGGAACAAGATGACTTCATCCTTGTCCAAAAAGCATTACAAGGTGATGATGATGCCTTTTCATTATTATTTCAGCGCTATCATTCATTTTTATATAAATACCTTTTAAAGCTGACATTAGATGAGGACTTATGCAGTGAATTGTGTCAGGAAGCAATGATGAAATGTTACGTGAATCTTTCTTCATACAAAAATGAAGCAAAGTTTTCGACTTGGATGATATCCATTGCTTCAAGACTGTACATGGATTATTTGCGTAAGCAAAAACGTGAAAAAAGCAGTCTCCAGCGAATAAAGCAGTCTTTATCGCACCAGCTTCAGTGGAAGGCTAAATACAAAGGAGTGGAATGGAGCGAGATGTTTTCCGATTTTAATGAACTCGATTCGCGCTTTCGAATTCCTGTCTTGCTTCGACATTATTACGGATATACATACGATGAGATTGCCCATATGCTGAATATGCGAGCAGGAACGGTCAAATCAAGAGTAAATAAAGGAGTAAACATACTGAGAAAGGAGTGGAAAGAATGAGAGAAGAAAATGACAATCAGTCCTTACATTCTTTAAAAAAAGATTGGGAACAGCTAGAGAGTTTAGCAAGTCATGAACGTATTTCTCTTCATGCAATTCAAGAACAGCTTCTCATTCAAAAACAAAAGCAGAAAAAAGCTTTCTGGAAAGAGTTATGGTTATTTACATTAACAGCACTTGTTATTTTAACGATAATGGCAACTGCTATTTTACAAATACCTGCCTTATTTATCGCCATTGAAGTAATTGGGATCATTGTTGCTCCTATTTCTTTTATCGTTTTTCACTATAAACGAAAAAAGGAGATGTTTTTATAATGAATGAAAAATGGATTCTTGTGCTGTTTATTTCACCATTTCTCCTTCTTCAAAGCTTTCTACTTTTTATCAATGCAAAAAAACGCGGCGCTCATCCATGGTTTTGGGGAATATGGGGACTGATTCAAATTCCAATGCCAACGCTGTTTTATTGGTTTTTTATTATTTGGCTTCCAGCACGAAGAAAAAGGGGGATGTAAATGAAGGACATTAACTGGTTGTTAATTGCTCCAATTCTATTCTTACAATTGCTTTTAATGATCCCAGCGTTAATAAGCTGCATAAAGCAAGAAGAGACAAACGGACCAAAATGGTTGTGGGGACTCATCATTTTATGTGTAAGTACAGTTGGCCCCGTTTTATATTTTGTTTTAGGACGTAAAAAACAGTGAGGTGGAACGAAGATGTTTATGCAAGTAGAAAGACTGACAAAAGCATATCGTAATATAACCGTTGTGAATAACCTTTCATTTAATCTCGACAAGGGAAAATGTGCAGCGTTGTTAGGCCCTAATGGTGCAGGTAAGACGACTACTTTGCATATGATTGCAGGTCTTACTGCACCTAATAAAGGGAAAATTTCTTTTGAAGATAAACAACACCAAGACGTACGATCATTTATTGGCTTTCTGCCACAGCATCCTACGTTTTTTAATTGGATGACGCCTCAGCAGTATTTAACTTTTTTAGGTCTTTTATCTAACATTTCAAAGAATGTGCTTTCCCAACGAATAGATGAAGTACTTGAAACTGTAGGTTTAAAAGGAAAGGAAAAGCAGAAAATTGCTGGCTTTTCTGGAGGAATGAAACAACGTTTAGGCTTGGCGCAGGCCTTGTTACATAAACCTGAACTGCTCATTCTAGATGAACCGGTTTCGGCTTTGGATCCTGAAGGCAGAAAAGATGTCCTAATGATTATCGAAACATTAAAAAAAGATACGACCATCCTTTTTTCAACTCACATTTTGCATGATGCAGAACAAATATGCGATAACATGATTATGATTAAAAACGGACGCATGAAATGGAATGGAACAAAGAGTTCGCTGCGCCAAGAGTTTGCGGATCCTGCTTTTACGATTGAAACAGAAGAGAGGCTCCCTGCATCATTTAGCAGTCTGCCAAGTGAACAGGTGCTGTTTCATTCTCCTTATAAAGCCACTGTAAGTGTAAAAGATACATCTCAGCAGCAACAGCTGCTTCAACTGCTTGTTGATCAGCAAGCAAACCTTGTTTTATTTGAACGAAAACAGCATTCTCTCGAAGATGTGTATCTAGAGGTGATGAACAAATGAACACATTTGGAGTCTTATTTAAAAAGGAACTGCATGAATTATTTGCGAACGGCAAAGGAATTTGGCTGCCAATCTCTCTAATTTTACTAGGCATCACACAGCCTTTAACGAATTATTACATGCCACAAATCATTAATATGGCAGGGAATTTACCAAAAGGAGCAATTATTCAACTTCCTACGCCCACCGGTCAAGAAGTAATGCAAGGTGTCCTTTCACAATATAGCACAATAGGAACCTTACTGATTGTACTAGCAAGCATGAATATGATTTCGAATGAACGACAAAATCATGCGGCTGTACTTGTTATGATGAGACCGGTAAGCGTCATTCAATACATTATGAGTAAATGGGCTGCGCAAATCGTACTGGTCATTGGCTCAACGTTTATAAGCTATATAGCAGCGTGGTATTATACAAATCTTTTATTTTCACATGTGGATTGGACTCATATGATAGTTAGCTTTCTTTTATACAGCCTGTGGCTGATTTTTATCTTGTCCGTTTTAGTGGCAGCTGGAACCTTTCTTTTACAAAGCGGAGGAATTGCTGGAGTAAGCATTTTGATCATTGCGTTACTTTCATTTTTGAGTACTTTGTTTACGAATCAATTAAAGTGGAGTCCTGCAGCGCTGTCACAATACGCCGCTCGCCTGCTTGAACAATTGCACTGGCAACAAAGTGTCACCTATACCGTAGTTGTTACGTTAATGAGCAGCTTTTTTCTTTTAATCGCTGCTGTTCATAGATACAAAAAAGTGGAATATGTATAAAAAGACTTCTTTAACGAAGTCTTTTTTTTAAGGGATTAATTTGCACACCCATGCAATATAAAGAGCAGCGGGGACTAAGAGAATCTGGGCACAGACGGTCCCGCACAAACGAGAGATGACGAGTGTACCAACCATTTTGTTCATAGATTGCTTAGTGGATTCACCTTTCATTACCTTTTCAGTTAAAATGGCTACTTGCGGATCTACAAACACAGCAAGGGTAATCATGGCTAGTCCGTTAATAAGACCAGAAGACATCAGAATTGATTTAGAAAGAGTAGGCTCGAGCGTAGAAGCATAAAGAGTGGAAAGAACACCTACTGTATAAATGGTCGTAGCCATTAAATTTAAAAGAAGCAACCGCTTGGGCACTCCGCCTATTCGCAGCTGAGACAGCATAATCCACCTAGGACGCTTCACGTGTTTTTTTGCTTTTTCCAGCGTATGTATGGAAGTAATGTTTTTCATCATTTTGGGTACAGATCCCGCTACTTCTAAGTGTGAAATCATTCGGGAGAAGATTGATACAAAGCTAGGAATTAACAGAGCACCTGCGATTGTACCAATAGAAGCCGCGAGCAAGATAGTTTGAAGCTGATGAAGCAGAACGGGCAAATCTTCTTTAGACTGAACCGCGTCTCCTAATTTGCCGGTCAGCGGAGCTTGCACCATATTAGCTGTTCTTGACACAATGACAATAATATTAAAAAGAGATAAAGCCACGACTAGCTTCCGAGTTTTTAAGCCCGCAAGTCTCACAGAGTAGGCTAGTGTTTCAATCATATGAATAATTCCTACAAACACACAAATAATAAGTAATTTTTCCATCATAATAAGCAAGTTCCTTTCTTTGATACACACACTTCCTTATTATGTATAAATTTGGTTCATTTGTAAATAAAAAGCCGCTTGCTACCAAGAGTAGCAAGCGGCTTTTTATTATCGATGCTGGTTAATATCACGCAGTATATCTTTGCTAGCCTGATAATCTTTTTCTCGTTCTTTTTCCACCTGTAGACGTTTGTCTAGTTTACGGCTATATTCAGCATACCCCACGCCGTGAGAAAGCTGCATGGCCTTTTCCATTTCTGACGTGTACGTTAGGTGAAGTGCGATAATGAATCAATCCTTTCAGCATTTTTCACTTGTGGCACATGTATCGCTGCTCAAGTGTTTGGATGTTTATGATTCTTGAAGTCTTTCTAGAAATCGTTTTCCCTGTCGCTCTGGATCTAAACATCAAATGATTAAAATTTCATAACATTCCAGGTAAAAGCCTTTTTTTCTTGCGTAGTATCCCATATAATAGCAGGAACAACGTTTTTAAAGGAGTTATATATGAACAATACAAAACGAGTATGGTTTGATTTACTTTTTTATATCGCTATTCCTTACCTAATATGGAACCAAGGAAAAGACATTATTGGTGATTACTATGCCATTTTGCTTTCAACAGCACCAGCGTTTGTGTATACCATTTATACATTTATTAAAGATCGCCAGTTTAACGTAACAGGATTGTTTATTGTCATTACGCTGCTGGCACGTACCATTATTGATTTAATTTCAGGAAACGCAGCAACGATGTTAAACAATCAAGTATATTTTATGATTGGACTGGCTGTAGTTGTTCTGTTTACCATTATGATAAAAAAGCCAATTGGTTTGTACTTTTTTGTAGATACGGCTTACTTAATGGGCTATAAGCGAGAAGACTCTCTAAAACTCTTCCACCAGCCCGATTTATTCAAAATGATGAACTGGCTTACAGTACTGTTCGCAGGTCGCTATGTATTTTTAGCAATTGTAAAATACGTATTGATTCAAAAGTACGGAGTAGAAGGGTACGGGAACATGATTGTATTCCGTCAGGCCGTTACGTGGGCATTTTCCATTTTAATTGCCGTCTACACGTATTTTATCTATAAAAAAATTCAAGATAAAACAGGGATGGATAATCCAATGAATCCAAATGTAAATGAATAAAAAAGAAGCGTGCGTTTAACTAACGTACGCTTTTTTGTTACAAAACAGTGAACAGTGCTCGAAACACTAACATCTCATTTAAAATTAATAGTAAAATAACGCTATTAAAAACGGGATGAAAGTAGGTCAAGAAATGAAACTATTATTAGCATGTCAAAAGCAGCCTTATCGGATTTTAGAAATGATTATGGTGTTTTTCACTTTAATTTTTGCTGTACTGTCGTTCTTCGATTACCGTCAGCTGTTTTTTCTTGTGTTTACCCTTGGAATTGTATTTGCTATTAGGGCGTTTGAAATGCAAGAAGGTGAGAAAAAGACTCAAGGAAACATCTGGCTGCTTGTCGGTATTGTAATGATTTTGCTAGACATAGTTTTATTTGTTGTATATGCCATTAATCAATCTTAACTAAAAGAAAAAAAGCTTCCGTTCAGAGGGGTACCTCTAGATACGGAAGCTTTTTTATGATTAAGGAATCATCCACGATAATACATTAGATTGTAAAAATGTTAATACGCAGACAATCAGCAGTAAAAATAAGCTGTGCTTCACCGTGAAACGAAGCAAATCGGACTCTTTTCCAGCCAACCCAACCGCAGCACAGGCAACGGCGATGGACTGCGGTGAAATCATTTTACCGGTTACTCCACCAGAAGAGTTTGCTGCAAGCGCAAGAAGCGGATCCATTCCAATAGACGTAGCCGTGATTTTTTGCAAGTTACCAAACAATAAGTTGGCTGAAGTATCTGATCCTGTAATAAAAACACCGAGCCAGCCGAGTACAGGAGAGAAAAAGGGAAATAACGCGCCTGTTTTAGCTAACAGCAGTCCTAAGGTTGTACTCATTCCAGACGCATTTGTCACGTAAGCAAATGCCACAACGGACATAATGGTAAGCAGCGGCAGCGCTAATTCTTTGCACGTCTCGTTAAACGTAATGAACCAGTCTTTCCAAGAGATGTTGACGATAAATTTTGTGACAACAGCAGACAACAGGATAGCTGTACCAGCAGCGCCTAGTAATTCTAACTTATACACTGCCGCAATCGGTTCTCCATTTCCATTTAAAATTAAATTATTTAACCAAGGTACTTCTGGCATAAACGTTAAATAATGTCCGATGGAATTGATAGCGCCCAAAAAAGCGTTAGCTCCTTCATAATGTCCTGTCAAAGCGGTTTTAATTTGGGGAATTCCCCATATAGAAATAAAGATCGTTAAAATTAAAAAAGGTGACCACGCCTTTGCAATTTGAGCCCCCGTGAATGCCGGTTGATCTTGAGTTTCTCTTGGCTCAGCGGAAGCGGAAGCGGAAGCTACTTCATGTGCTGCTTTTTCAGATTGAAAGCGAAACGTTGTTTTCGGTTTCCAGAATTTTAAGAAAATAGCGAGCGCAAAAAGTGAAACGAGTGCCGATAAAATATCGGGAAGTTCCGGTCCTAAAAAGTTAGAGCTGACAAACTGGGTAAGGGCAAAAGAGATGCCGGATACTAAAATAGCAGGGAGTACTTCTACTGTTTTCTTAAATCCTGCCATTACAAAAACCAAATACAGGGGAATAAATACAGAAATAAAAGGAAGCTGGCGGCCTACCATTTTAGAGATTTCCATTGCCGCTACTCCAGTAGGACCTTCCATAGCCGTGATAGGAATACCGATTGCACCAAAAGCAACGGGTGCTGTGTTTGCTAATAAACATAAGCCAGCGGCATACAGAGGATTAAATCCTAAACCTACCAGCAGAGCTGCTGAAATAGCAACAGGTGCTCCGAAACCAGCGGCCCCTTCAAGAAAAGCCCCAAACGAAAAAGCAACCAACAAAGCTTGAAGTCTGCGATCTTCTGTAATAGATACGACAGAGGTACGAATAATATCAAACTGACCGGTTTTTACGGTTAGTTTGTAAAGAAAAACGGACGTAATGATAATCCATCCAATCGGCAGTATACCGTATACAGCTCCTTGACTGGCTGACATAATAGCCATGCTAGCCGGCATTTTATAAGCAAATATTGCAACGGCAAGTGCGACCAGTAAAGTTGTAACTCCAGCCATATAACCTTTCATTCGTTTAATAGCCAGAGCCCAAAAGAAGTAAAGAATAGGAATCAAAGCGATTAATGAAGACCAAATGACGCTGTTTCCTACAGGAGTGAACTGCTGTGTCCATGTCATAACTAACACCTCATTTTCAAATTAGTGAACTATAAATTTAGTAAAACGAAACCATTAAAACTACGATGATAAGGTCATCTGATGACTTATGTAAAAATGAATTCGCTTACATTATATTCTAATCCTTTTAGGATAGGCAAGTACTAAAAGAAACTTTTTTTCAAAAGAACGGACATTTTTTTGGTGATAAGAAGAAAATACTGGTTGAAAATCCCAAGAATAGGTGATTTAATGATTGTAAGCGCTTAAAATATATTTTTTCATCTATTCTACTAATTATCCTTCTTATTAATCTACTACTTTTAGTCGTATTATATATGGCACTTCTTTATGTTATTAGTGAAACGTTGTTTGCTATTACAAAACGAGAGGAGTCAATTTATTGAGTACGTTGAAGCTTCCAGGTCATTTAAAATCCATTTTATCTCATCCTTCCACACTTGAAGAACAGCATATGAATCACTTCCTTGGAAATAACGGGTCCCTGCATATTAAGCCAACTTCAGAACAAGAAATAGCAGCCGTTTTAAAGTATGCGACGGAACATGAAAAAAAAGTCGTCATTGAAGGGAACGGTACAAAAAAAGGGTTTGGGGGACTTATAGATACAGCAGACCTTTTGCTTTCGCTGACTGAATACAGCGGAATTGTTGAACATACAGTAGGTGATATGACGGTTACTGTAAAAGCTGGTACACCGTTTGGAGAGCTGCAAACGTATTTAAAAACGCATAATCAGCAAGTTTCACTTGATCCATCTCTAGGAGACTACGCTACAATCGGCGGAGTTATTGCAGCGAATGAAAGTGGTCCAAAGCGCTTATCTTATGGATCGGCTCGAGATGCAGTAATCGGTATGAGAGTCGTATATTCAGATGGAACCATTGTTCGTTCAGGGGGAAAAGTCGTCAAGAACGTGGCTGGCTATGATATGAATAAGCTGTTTATTGGTTCAATGGGAACGCTCGGCGTTATATCCGAAATAACGTTAAAGCTGCGTCCGCTGCCCAAGTATCAAAGCATTGTTTTTATTTCTTTTTCAACAGGCAATATCGAAGAAATTCATGCGTTTGTTAGCAAAGTCTTAGATTCCATGATAGAGCCTGTTGCTTTGGAGTTATTAAATCCTTCTCTAGCTGAAGATGTAATAGGGCAGCATCTGTTTACACTTGTAATCAGCTTTGAAGATGTGGAAAGTTCCGTTCATTATCAAGAGAATTACATCAAAAGTATTCAGCCGTCTGATACGATTTTAAAAGTGCTGCATGAAAAAGAATCCGAAGTATTTTGGGGGTTTTTTAGTAACATGAGTCCAAATGGTGCATGCTGTTCTTCCGAAGAGGAAACGGAAGCCGCGCTAAAAATTGGCGTACCAAATATGAATGTACTCGATGTAATAAACAAAAGTACTGCATTAAAAACGTCCCGTCCAATGCTGATAAAAGCACATGGAGGAGTTGGCCATGGTCTTTGTTCAGTCTACATAAAAGGCTCAGAAGATGCCATTCTTTCCGTTATTACTTCATTTACTGAAACTGCTAAAACGTACGGAGGATATGTGGTCGTTAAACATTTGCCTTTTATACTGCGCCAAAAAGTAAATGTATGGGGAAAAGAACCTTCTCATTTTCCGTTACTGGCAGGAATTAAAGCAAAGATGGACGCTAAAAACGTGCTTAACTATAAACGATTTATAGGAGGAATCTAAGTGAATTCAGCGAAAGCGGATATCAAAGATGCTCCATGTCAAAGCGTTAGCAATTATTTGTGGAAAGACGCGCCAGACGAAAAAAAATGGGCGGATTGTGTACACTGCGGAATGTGCTTGGAGTCTTGTCCTACTTATGAAATAACGGGCCAAGAACAGCATTCACCAAGAGGACGCGTGCACCTTATCAAATCGGTAGCAGAAGGAAAAATAAGCGTGAATGAGCAGTTTACAGACCCTGTGTTTGCCTGTTTGGATTGCCGGGCCTGTACAACTGCTTGCCCTGCAAATGTAGACGTTGGGGGACTCATTGAAGAAGCTCGCGGCCAAATTCGTCAGGCAATGCCTTTGACGGGATGGAAAGGCATGATCAGCAAGTTTTTTCTAAAAGAACTTTTTCCTCACTCTCATCGCTTAGAAGCCGCAGGAAGCTTATTGAAGCTGTATCAAAAAAGCGGAATGCAAAAAATGATGCGTACAACAGGCATGTTAAATATGATGCCGACACATCTAGCGGAAATGGAACATGTAATGCCTAAAATTACCCGTTCTGTTCGAAAAAAATATAAAAAGAAACGCGTTCTAAAAGCAAAAGCCGAAAGAAAAGCAGAAGTTGCTTTTTTAACCGGCTGCATCATGGACGTCATGTTCAGTGATATTAATGAAGCGACTCTTAATGTATTACGAAGAAATGGAAACGACGTCGTTATTCCTCCATCTCAAACGTGCTGTGGTGCTTTGCACGTTCATGCAGGAGACCGAGACATGGGAAGACAGCTTGCCAAAAAAAATATAGAGGCGTTTCAACATGCGGACACTGTTATTGTAAACGCTGCAGGATGCGGCTGCATGTTAAAAGAGTATCCCGAACTATTTAGAGAAGAAGAGCAAGAGTGGCTTGAAAAAGCCGAAGTCTTTGCTGAAAAAGTCCAGGATATTTCAAAATACCTTCACGATACGGGATATCGCCCTCCGCAGACAACGCTGCATAAGCGCATTACGTATCACGACGCTTGCCATTTAGCTCATGGTCAAGGAGTTAGAGAAGAACCAAGAGATATTTTGCTTTCTATTCCGGGAGTGGAAATGGTTCATATGGCTAATGCGGACCGATGCTGTGGAAGTGCAGGAATTTATAATTTAACAAATCCTGATATGGCGGGAGCTGTGCTTCAAAGTAAAATGGAACATGTGCCTCATGACGTAGAAATGATTTCAATGGGAAACCCGGGATGTATGCTGCAGATGGCAGTAGGAGTGAAAAAATATGGACGAAGTCAGCAAATTGTTCACACGGTACAGCTTTTGGAGTGGGCCTATCAAAAAGAAGAGGAGGAAGCACATCGTGTTGAAGAAAAATAGAATAAAAGATCTTCACGTAAAAAATCTTTCTCAACTAGTAGATGCTCATTCTATTTTGCATCATAAAGAAGATTTGCTTGCGTACGACTGCGATGGCTTTACCATTCATAGACATTTGCCTAAAGCGGTGTTATTTCCTCAAAATACGAAAGAAGTTTCTAGCATTGTTAAATACTGCAATGAACATGATTTGCCTTTTCTTGCAAGAGGAGCAGGCACAGGACTGAGCGGGGGAGCGATTCCTCTTAATAACGAAGTGATTATTAGTTTAGTGAAAATGAAGCGCCTTCTTAGCGTCGACTATGAAAACAGGCGTGCCGTTGTAGAGCCGGGATTTATTAATCTTAAATTAACCAATTCAATCTCTGAAAAAGGATATTACTATGCACCAGATCCTTCGAGTCAATATTGCTGCACCATTGGTGGCAATGTAGCGGAAAACGCAGGAGGTGCACACTGTCTTAAATATGGAGTAACCACCAACCATATTTTAGGGCTAGAGGTGGTGCTTCCAAATGGAGATGTGATTGAGCTTGGCAAGCAAGGTATTCCAGATGAACCGGGATATGATTTATTAGGGCTTTTAACAGGATCAGAAGGGACGTTAGGAATCGTTACAAAAATTACGGTACGCATTTTGAAAAACCCCGAAGCAAAACAAACGGTTCTTGCGTATTTCGACCGCGTAGAAGACGGCAGCCAAGCGGTATCAGACATTATATCAGCCGGCATTGTGCCTGCTGCGCTTGAAATGATGGATAAAACCGCCATTGAAGGAGTGGAATCTGCTGCGTTTCCAGTCGGGCACCCTAGAGATATTGAAGCTCTTTTATTAATTGAAGTAGACGGCATTTCAGCCGGTATCGAAGAGCAAATCCTTCGTATTTTAGACGTATGTAAAAAACAAAACGTACGGGAAGTGAAAGTAGCTGAAAGTGAAGAAGAGCGCGCGAGGTGGTGGGCAAATCGTAAAACAGGATTTGGAGCGATGGGAGCCATATCCCCTGACTATCTCGTGCAAGACGGCGTTATTCCAAGAAGTAAACTGCCTCAAGTGCTGAAGCTAATTAACAAAATTAGCGAAGAATCTGGCCTTCGCATTGCCAATATTTTTCACGCCGGAGACGGAAACTTGCATCCGCTTGTATTATTTGATGCTAGAAAGCCCGGGGAAACGGAAAAAGCACTAGACGCCGGAAGCGCATGTTTGCAAGTATGTGCAGAAGTAGGAGGAACGATTACCGGCGAACATGGCGTGGGCATTGAAAAAAAAGAAGAAATGCGATTTGTTTTCAATGAAGATGAAATTCAAGCACAAACGAATATACGTGAAGTATTTAATCCTAAAAATCTATTAAATGCAGGAAAGCTGTTTCCAAGTCCGAGCCGCTGTGCTGAAGTCAAAAAAGAAATGAAAAAAACAGAATATTTTTAGAAAATTCTTGAAAATATATTCGCTCGATGATATGATTTTTTTAACAAAAATAAAACGCTGTTTCGTAATAAGAAACAGTGCCGCATATGTTCGTCTTAATCATTTTATCGAAAAGAAATGAAAGCGTGTCCAAATTTAAAAATGTAAAAGAGTAAGAGGAGGAAACAGACGGTGACAAACTACAAACAAGTTGGAAATCTGAAAGTAGCTCCAGTTCTCTATCAATTTATCAATGAGGAAGCTCTTCCGGCCAGCGGCCTAAGTACAGAAAATTTTTGGTCTGATTTTGAAGCGTTAGTAACCGAGTTAACACCCGTAAATAAACGTTTGTTAGAAAAGCGTGATCAGCTGCAAGCTCAAATTAATGCGTGGCATCAAGAAAATCCTGACGGTGACTTTAGCGAATACAAATCGTTTTTAACGAGAATTGGCTATTTAGAAGACAAGACAGAAGATTTCCTTATTGGTACAGAAGGAGTAGACAGCGAAATTGCCTATCAGGCAGGACCGCAGCTTGTTGTACCAGTAAATAATGCCCGATATGCTATTAACGCTGCTAACGCACGTTGGGGAAGTCTCTATGATGCTCTTTACGGCACTGATGCAATCAGTGAAGAAAATGGAGCTTCGCGCACGAGTTCTTATAATCCAATTCGAGGAGAAAAAGTTATTGCGTTTGCGAAGAATTTTCTTGATGAAGTTGTTCCGCTCGTTCAGTCTTCTCATGCGGAAGTGGTTCAGTACAGCCTTGAAAATGAAAAGCTTGTCGCTCAATTAAACGATGGCAGTTTAACCGAATTACAGGAAGAAGAGAAATTTGTAGGGTATCAAGGAGAAGAAGAAAGCCCTGATGCTCTTTTATTCAAAAACAACGGCCTGCATTTTGAAGTTCAAATTGATCGTACGGATTCGATTGGTAAAACAGACGATGCGGGTGTAAAAGATATTTTAATGGAAGCGGCTCTTACGACGATTATGGACTGTGAAGATTCAGTAGCGGCAGTAGACGCAGAAGATAAAGTAGATGTTTACCGCAACTGGCTGGGATTAATGAAAGGTGATTTGACGTCTACTTTTAAAAAAGGAAGTCAAAACATGACAAGGCGTTTAAATCCAGACCGTACCTATATTTCTCCGGACAAGAAAAAGATTTCACTGTCTGGCCGTTCGCTTATGTTTGTTCGAAACGTTGGGCATTTAATGACAAACAGCGCTGTTTTAGATCGAAACGGCAACGAAATCTATGAAGGTATTTTAGACAGCGTGATTACTAGTTTAATTGCCAAACACACCTTGCTTAAAAACGGTACGTATCAAAATTCTAAAAAGAGCTCTATCTATATCGTTAAACCGAAAATGCACGGCTCCAAAGAAGTGGCTTTTGCCAATACGTTATTTAATTCAATTGAAGATATGCTAGGGCTTGAGCGTCATACGATTAAAATTGGCGTAATGGACGAAGAGCGCCGCACGACGCTTAATTTAAAAGCGTGTATCAAAGAAGTAAAAGACCGAGTGGCTTTTATTAATACTGGATTCTTGGATCGAACAGGTGACGAAATTCATACCTCAATGGAAGCGGGCGCTGTTATCCGTAAAAACGATATGAAAGCGTCTAAATGGCTTCAAGGCTACGAGCAGTCTAATGTAAATGTAGGATTAGCAAGCGGATTCCAAGGCCGCGCTCAAATCGGAAAAGGAATGTGGGCAATGCCGGATATGATGGCCGAAATGCTTAAACAAAAAGTGGGGCATTTAAAAGCAGGAGCGAATACGGCATGGGTGCCTTCACCAACCGCAGCAACGCTTCATGCTCTTCACTATCATCAAATTGATGTAAGAGATGTTCAAAATGAATTGCTTACTCAGTCTGCTGATTTACAAGATGACATTTTGCAAATTCCTGTGGCAGAAAAACCAAATTGGAGCAAAGATGAAATTCAGCAGGAGCTCGACAACAACGCTCAAGGAATACTTGGTTATGTAGTAAGGTGGGTCGACCAAGGAGTAGGGTGCTCAAAAGTACCGGATATTAATAATGTAGGGCTAATGGAAGATCGGGCAACGCTTCGTATTTCCAGTCAGCACGTGGCTAACTGGCTTCATCATGGAATTTGTACAAAGGAACAAGTAACGGAGACGCTCAAACGAATGGCAAAAGTAGTGGATCAACAAAATGAAAATGATCCTCTGTATCAGCCAATGGCACCGAACTACAGCGCATCCATTGCTTTTCAGGCAGCCTGCGATTTAGTATTTCAAGGCTATGATCAGCCAAACGGCTATACGGAGCCCATTTTACACCGCCGCCGTATCGAAGCAAAGGCAAAAGCAGCTATAAAACAGTAAAACAAACGGCCTGTCAGCATAGGGATGGCAGGCTGTACTTACACCTTCAGAATCTGACTATCTACTATTCTTATTAAAATTAAGCAAATGGGAAAAGGAGCTATGTTATGAAATTTGTAAGGTTCGCTGTACAAGATAGCCGTCATACAGGTGTACTAAAAGAGGATACGATCAGCGTCATTAAAGGAAATATATTTGAGAAATGGCACTATACAGGGGAGACTTTTTCACCGAGTGAAGTAAGGCTTTTGGCTCCTTTAGAGCCGAATCAAATTATTGGAATAGGCGCAAATTATGCAGCTGCAAAGTCGGAGCTGCCAGGAGAAATGCCTTCTATTCCTGTCTTCTTTTTTAAGCCCGTATCCTCTGTGATCGGTCCAAACGAAGATATTGTCATTCCAACCGCGATTAAGCACGTCAAGTTTGAATCCGAGCTTGCAGTTATTATTGGAAAAGAAGCGAAGAACATCGCAAAAGAAGACGTGCTGGACTATATATTTGGGTATACAATTGGAAACGATGTAACGGCTCCGGATTATTTTCATGAAGACGGGCACTGGACCATTGGAAAATCCTTTGATTCATTTACGCCTCTTGGCCCCGTAATCGAAACGGAGCTTGATTTTAAATCCATTCATGTAAAAGCGTTTTTAAATGGCGTTGAAAAACAAAATAGCTCGACAGATTTAATGATTATTTCCGTTGAGCAAATGATCGCTTACCTTTCTACTGTTATGACCCTTAAGCCGGGAGATGTGGTTTTAACAGGAAGTCCGGTCGGCGCGGAGCTAGTAAGCGCAAACGATGTCATTGAATGCACCATCCGAGAAATTGGAACTCTCCAAAATCCGTTTGCTGCAGAGAAAGAACGTGTAAACGTATAAGAGTGATACAAAATGCCCGGCAGTAACACGACACATAAAGGAGAGAAAAAAATGGAGAGAGAAAATATGGTGAAGTCTGTAAGCCGGGCGTTGGATATCGTCACAATTGTCAGCATGGAAAGAGAAGGGGTAGGCGTCACAGAAATTGCAAAGCAAATGGACATCAACAAAAGCTCCGTATACCGTATTCTAACTACCCTTGCTCAGTACGGTTATATTGAACAAGATCAAGAAACCGGGCGGTACAAGCTTGGGTATAAGTTTTTAGAAGTAAGTTCAAAACTTTTAGATTCTATTGATCTACGAACGGAAGCAAAGCCGTTTTTGCAAGAACTTGAAAGTGAAACAAATGAAGTTATTCATCTTGTTGTCTACGATCAAGGTGAAGTAGTGTATATTGAAAAATTAGAAGGCAATCAGACGCTGCGCATGCATTCAAAAGTGGGGAAAAGAGCCCCTATGCACTGTACGTCTGTCGGTAAAGCTATCCTAGCTTTTTTACCACTTAACACGGTAACAAGCATTCTTGAAAGAAAAGGCTTACCAGCTCATACCGATCACACCATTACAGATGAAGAAAGCTTTCTTCGAGAACTTTCAGAAGTGAAGCAAAAGGGATACGCGCTCGATTTAGAAGAAAATGAATATGGAATTACCTGCATTGCAGCGCCTATTTTTGATCACCTTGGTCAAGTCGTTGCCGCAGTCAGCATTTCCGGTGCTACGATGCGTATGACAAATGAGCGATTAACGTATCTTCAAGAACGCATGGTTGATATAGGTAAGAACATTTCGGAGCGGCTCGGCTACAAAACTGAATCTGTGAAAGACAAAAGTTTGTTCTGATTCTTCGAGAACAAACTTTTGCTATATAATAATCTGTAAAATAACGTAATTATATTATGTAAACTATAGGCTATGATTTTTAATTGATGTTTTATTCATGATACAATGAAGTCGTTAGAATATATACGTAAAGGAGATAAATTATGGAACAGTTTGAGCGCAATATTGAAAAGTACGCCGAGCTGGCTGTAAAAGTCGGTGTAAACATTCAAAAAGGGCAAGTACTAAACATTAATGCCGATATTTCTTCCGCTGATTTTGTTCGTGAAATTGCGAAAAAAGCGTACGAAGCCGGAGCAAAGTCTGTTGATGTAGACTGGCATGACGATCATCTAGTTCGTTTGAAATATGAAAAAGCGGATGAATCTGTATTTAATGAATTTCCTGCTTGGAAAGCTCAAGCAAGAGAAGAGCTTGTGAAAAACGGAGGCGCTGTTTTATCTGTAATTTCAAGCGGTCCTGACTTACTAAAAGGAGTAGACGGCAAACGTATTGCTGCGTTCCAAAAAGTAAGCGGAAAAGCAATGAAAAAATTCCGTGAAGCGATCCAATCCGATAAAATCAGCTGGTCCATCGTAGCTGTTCCTTCAAAAGACTGGGCAGCTAAAGTATTTCCTGACGTTCCAGAAGAACAGCAGCAAGAAAAACTGTGGGAAGCTATTTTTAAATCTGTGCGCGTAGATCAAGAAGATCCAGTGGCCGCATGGGAAGAGCATAACGCTTCATTACATACAAAAGTAGACGTTTTAAATGAAAAAAGATTTGCTAAGCTTCACTATAAAGCGCCAGGAACAGATTTAACAATTGAGCTTCCTGACAAACATATTTGGGTTGGCGCAGGCAGTGTTAATGAAGACGGCAACTCGTTCATGGCCAATATGCCAACAGAAGAAGTATTCACACTTCCGAAAAAAGACGGCGTAAATGGTCAAGTAACGAGCACAAAACCGCTTAGCTACGCAGGAAACTTAATTGAAAACTTCACGCTAACATTTGAAAATGGAAAAATTGTTGATGTAAAAGCAGAAGAAGGCGAAGAAACGTTAAAGCACCTAATTGAAACAGATGAAGGTGCCAAATACTTAGGAGAAGTAGCCTTAGTACCGCATCAATCGCCAATTTCTCAGTCAAACATCATCTTCTACAACACGCTGTTTGACGAAAATGCATCCAACCACTTAGCGATCGGCAGCTCGTATTCCTTCTGTTTAGAAGGTGGAAAAACGATGTCTAAAGAAGAGCTATCACAAAACGGAGCAAACGACAGCATCACTCACGTTGACTTCATGATTGGCTCAGCTGAAATGGACATCGATGGCATTAAAGCTGACGGTACAAGTGAGCCTGTGTTTAGAAAAGGGAACTGGGCTTTCTAATTTAAAGATTTAAAAATAAAGTACTGTATGTTTCTTTACAAAAACAACCTTCTAGATATAGAAACTCTAGAAGGTTGTTTGTTTATATACTAATTTCATAAATGTAAAATAAAAAGATAACTTATAATTTGAAAATAAGGAGCCTTTATATTTGCTAATAGGCACTAAAATGATTTCATAGTTTCCCTTTTCAAGCATAGTAATAGTACATAAGGGGGAGAGATGAAGTGGAAAATTTCATTCAACAGATTAAGGCTCTATCTAGCAGAGTTGAAAGAATCAAAGATAACATTCAAACTGAAGAAGCTACAAAAACATCTTTAATTATGCCTTTGATACAAGCATTAGGATATGACATCTTTAATCCAGAGGAATTTGTGCCTGAATTTATAGCTGACGTTGGCATAAAAAAAGGAGAAAAAATTGACTACGCGATTATAGATAGTGGAAGTCCAGTCATACTAATCGAAGCAAAAAGTGTGCACGAAAAACTTTTGAAACATGATTCTCAACTATTTAGGTATTTTGGTACAACTAAAGCTAAGTTTGCTATTCTAACGAATGGTGTTGAATATAGATTTTATACAGATTTAGAAGAGCCAAATAAAATGGATATTAAGCCTTTCTTTGTTTTTAATCTACTTGAGTTTAGAGATAACGATGTATACGAGATAGCAAAGTTTAGAAAAAATGGTTTTAACGTTGAAAATGTTCTTACTACAGCGTCGGAACTAAAGTACACAAGTGAAATTAAGCATTTTTTAAATCAACAATGGGAAGAACCAAATGATGAATTTATTAAGTTTATCTTGAGTGATGTATATCAAGGTGTAAAAACAAAGAAAGTCATAGATAACTTTAGAGAAATCGTTCAAAAATCTTTAACACAATTTGTGAATGAAAAGGTAAATGACAAGCTTCAAAAAGCTTTAAACTCCTCCGATACAAATGAAGAACATGTAGCAGAAAATGAAGAAGCTCCCAAGAATGAAAATGTAGCTGAGGATAAAGTTACTATCGAAACCATTGTTACAACTGAGGAAGAAATAGAAGGGTATGTTTTTGTAAAGCTGTTATTAAAAGATGAGATTGACTCAAATAGAGTGCATTACCGAGATAATAAAAGCTATTTTAATGTGCTATTAGACAATAGCATTCGAAAATGGGTTTGCAGGCTAGGATTTAATACAGCTAATAAATATATACAATTAAACAATGAGGAAAAAACTATGTATAAACTAAATGACGTAAATGAGATTTCGTTATATAAAGATGAAATACTTGAGGTAGCAAAGCAGTTTCAGTAGAAGAGTATAAATAAATATATAATAAAGAAAGAGAGCAATTTGTTTTGCTTTCTTTTTATTTATGAATAATATATACAGGGAAACCTTTAATAACAAGCTTAAGAGCCTAAATTTTGTGGTCACACAGTGGTCACGTATTGGTCACAACCCGCTAATTTTCCACCCTAAAACAACAGCATCACCCACGTTGACTTCATGATTGGCTCAGCTGAAATGGACATCGATGTTATTAAAGCTGACGGTACAACAGAACCTGTATTTAGAAAAAGCACCCGTGATTTTACAAATGATTAAAGTAATCTAACTTTTAATTGCCACATGCTATGTGAACATGCCTCCACATAAAAAAAGCAAGGTGAACTTCAGTCAGTTCCACCTTGCTGTGATTCTTCTTTTTTAACCGGAGCGTCACGCTTGAACATGTGATAGTAGGTAAACCCTAAGCATAGAGCGCCGGCGATTGAACAAAAATATTGCAAAAAACGGACGAAATCCATTGGAATGACCTCCCATTTTCAGTTTCGCTTCTAGTATGTACAGGGAAGTGAAATAATATGTGAAAAAGGGAGGTTTTCTCTTATAGTTCGTATGGTTCTTGGAGAGTAAGGTAAGGCTGCTGATCTTCAAGACCAAGACGCTTATTTAATTGTCTTTTCATTAAATCGTACTGGTAGATGAGGTGAAATTGATTTTTTTTCGGTGTTTCACAGCGAATGTAGGTTTCTTGCCCGTTCTTGTCTGTGAAATGAATGGTTAGTTCACCGAAATAGCGTTGAACAGGAGCTCCGTGAAGGCCTTTTTCATTTTTGACAACCTTTGAAAATTCTGCTCGTTGAATACGGTTAAATGGAATAATAGCTACTTGATTGATAACAAGACGCTGATCGTACATGTCAATTTTAGATATGGAAATTTGATTAATCCCTTCTGCAAATTTAACATGTCCGTTTACAGAAACAAGCGGTTTGCGATCCTCAGGATCAACAGCGCCTTGAGGCCGCTTAATGACGTAGAAGCTAGCTACGCCAAGTGCTACGATACCAACCACAACAATAAGTGCAAACATCATTTTGCATTCCACCTCCTGAGTATAGATGTGTAATCTGAATTTAACAGCAAGCTGTTTCAGTTGCCATATTGCCTCAACAATGAGGGTAGAGAAAAGCAGTTCGGCAGTTCATTATAAGTATATACATACGTTCGACAATATGGTGTGATATTCCTTCTTATTATGACTTTTTTACGACAAAATGGGCAAAACTCTTTTCGAAAATGAAGCAAATCAGTTACAATTTAAGGATAAGGTACCAAATTTCTTTTCTATCTCAAAAAAGTGCAGAAAAGCGTAAAAAATTCTAGGTATTTTCTCATATTTTTACTATTTTTATAGAATTTATCCCAATTTCTAATCCTTTATCGTGTATAATCTCTTGTGTGCAGCATGATATACATAAAGGTGTAAGGAGGCACAGTTCATTGTCTTTATCAGCAAAAAAGATATTATTATTAGTTTTAGTAGTTATATGTTTAGTGTTAGTTGTGATGCAATTCATAAATCGATCAGCAGAGCCGACTTCTGAACAGGCCCAAGAAACACTGAGTAAGCTTCCTGAACAAGAAACCGTTAAAGAAAAAGCAAAGGGCGACGAGGAAGCGCACAAATATCGAGTGTATTATATTACTATTGAAAAAATCGAAAATGGTACATACAGCGGAACAACAAAAGAAGGAACGGGCATTAAATTTTCCGATAAAAATTTAAATGAACCGATTCCAAGCAATTTGAAAAAAGGGGATATCGTTAAAGCATACTTTGATCTTGAATATAGCACGAAAGGTCTAGTCAAAGTAGAAAAGGTAGACGAGATACCAGATGATGACGAGAGCTCAAGTTAATTGAGCTCTTTTTTTGTATTTTACGAATGTGGTAAAATATTGAATATATAGACGCGGTATAGGGGGAAGAAGATGATAGCAGCAATTATAGTAGGAGCGGTAATTCTTTTAGCTTTGATTATTAAAGGGACTGTAAAGTCGAGAAGCTTTCGCTTGTATAAAGAGGAGCTTCCAGATGAGCTTGGAATACATAAAGATAATGGTTTTGAAGATATTGTTCATTCACTAGAAGATTCTTTACCGCCAGCCTATGTTCAACAGGTGAAACAGCGTATGAAAGGAAAAAATACAAAAGCTGATGAAGTAGAATGGACGTTTTTTGAGATGAAGCGCTACTTTTTATTAAATGCAGTCATCAAAGACGTACCGATGTTTAGTGAAAAAGTGGATGAAGTGTGGCACGAAATGATCATGTTTACAGTAGATTATGAGCGTTTTACAGAACACTTTTTCAACCGCTTTTTGCATCACCAGCCAAATGTAGATACAGCTCCATCTCCACAGCCGGATAAGCGAGCATTTTTCGATTGGATGTATGCTCATGTGTTTGACATAACGGGTAACAGCCGACTGCTTTGGGGGAAATTTTTTCAGCATCCGCTTGGTAAAAATACACTTCAAGATTTTCAAAGATTGTCAGAAGATGAATTACTAGATCGCTATTTTTTAAGAAACGGCAAATGGGAAAAACAGCAGAGAGCCCTGGTTCAAACGTTAAAAGAAGAAGTCACTGCTGCTCGAAAAAGAAAAAAAACGGGCGGATCAACTTATTTTAAAAAAGCGGCTAAAAAAGGAAATGTATCAAACGAACTTCTTCTTCAAGGCTTTGTTTTTTATTCTCTCTACAAAGCCACCAGCTTTTCAAGCCATATGAATGAGCTGCTGCTATATAAAAAGACGATGTATGCGGGAGATACAGCCTCTTACAGCGGGTATAGCTGTTCAAGCCCCTGGGAAGACAACCGCCACCATCACCACAACGATGGAAGTCATCACCATCATGACAGCGGCAGCAGCTGTTCGAGTTCAAACTGCAGCAGCTCTAGCTGTTCAAGCTCCAGCTGCGGGAGTGGGTGCAGCAGCAGCTAATAAAGTAAAAAACTCGTTTTATACGAGTTTTTTTACTTTAAATGAAACGACGACAAAATGATTCACTGACAAGCAATGAAAAATTTGGTATAATCGTTACGTTTTTAAAAAAGGAGAGACAGTGAAAATGAATATTTTATGGGACTTTGATGGAACCATCTTCGATACCTATCCAACGATTGTAAAAGCATTCAAAGAATTACTAACAGATCAAACAATCTCAGAAGATGATATTTTAAAGCAGATGAAAATATCTTCTGACGTAGCAATTAAGCACTTCGATATTGAAAAGTCTTTGTTTGATAAACACTTCCATGTGCTTGAACAGAAAATCAATCCTAAAGATAAGCCTGCTTTTCCTCACGTAGAAGACGTACTGAGCTTTGCGGATACAAATGTAATTGTTACGCATAAATCTAGACAGTCTACTCTTGATATTCTGGCATTTTTTAATATGGAGCACTATTTTACGGAGATTATTACAAAAGATGATGGCTACAAACGAAAGCCTGATAGCGGCGCTTATGCCTATCTTCACGATAAGTATCAGCTCGATTTAGTGATTGGAGACCGCGAGCTCGACTTAAAACCTGCCCGTGAACTTGGAATTAAAACATGTGCATTTCAAAATAACGACATCGAAGCAGATTATCATCTTACATCATACGATCAATTTTTTACAACTGTCGTAAATAAAAACTCTTGAAGCTATTCTTCACGAGTTTTTATTTGTTCAGGGTTATGTACTTCGGGAATTTCACCGAGCGTATAGTTCGCTACTTTTGTAATGTTACTATTAGCAAAGAAGTAAAACTCTCCGTCAACTCCGCGAATTTTTGTCGTGCGCAATCCAATTTCTTCAACAGTTCCTTTCGTATCATTTATGGATACGTGATCTCCTACTGAGAATTGATCTTCAAATAGAATAAAAAAACCGTTTAAAATATCTTTAATCAAATTTTGTGCACCTAAGCCTGTAATAAATCCTGCTACGCTAATACCAGCTAAAAGTGCTTTCATATTAATTCCGATTGCTTCTAAAGATGTGATAAGTACAATAAAATACACGACGTACATGACAATGCTCAGACAAAGCTTTTTCAGCGTTATTTCTTTACGTTCGTTGTACCTCAGCAGCTTAGTTTTAAATCTGAAATCAAAGATTTTATTAATTATACTACGAGCAAACCGGATAACGATTTGAGCAATAATAAAAATCAAGATAATCTTTATAATTACTTCACTAATGTCAATCCACTTACCAGTATTAAATAAAGTTTGCTGTACCCACTGTATGTCTTTCATGACTAAGTCCCTTTCTTGCTTTATAAAATTTTCTCTACTGAATAGTATAATTTATTTTTAAAAATATACTACTAGAATTTATTTAGAAGCGTTTGAACTATTGTTTTAATTTATTTGTATTTGGTATATGTAATGAAAACTCCTTAATTTAGAAAAAGAGAAAATTCTCAGGTATAGATATTTTTAAAACATTTCTTTATACAAATATTAAATAAAACCTTATAGCAGAGATTAGTACAAATCTTATTAACAAACATTATATACAGATATTAAAGAAAGAAAAATCCTGTAAAAACCCAATGATATCAAGGGTTAGAGAGGAAATTGCTTTTCAATAAATAACTGTGTGGAAAATAGACCTTTTTTGTGAACAGCATCCTTTAGCTAAAGGATGTTTTTTATAACAACAGATATGGAAACTATTTTATTCACTATGTTTTTTCTTCTGCAATAGACGGATTTTAAAACTCATAGTATGAAGATTTCTATTAAAAGTATGAATTATTTCCACTGTGGATAAAAATCGTGGTGTTAAAGAGTAAATAACCTGGAAATCATCGTTAATAAAAAAATAAAAGGGATGTTTTTATTAATAAAGAGGATGATATAACAGTCATTGAATATGTTTTCTTTCTTTTGTGGATAAGTATGAAGGTGTTTTTTTAGCCATATTCCGTAGTTATACACAAGAAATATCCTTCATTTGCACTCATTATGTTTATATAGATAGGATAATGGAATGGGAGAGCTGCAAAAATGGGTGTTTGTTTGCACTATTTGTATCAAAAAGAGAGGAGAAGGGAGAGAAAATAAAAAAAAGGCATGCCAAAGAAGCCCCTTATGAAGCTGTAAGTTCGGCAGGGACTTGATCTTGAAGATTTTTTGAAAGCTCTTTTCGAATGAGCGTACGGATTTTTCCACCGTAATTTTCAACGACTTGAGCATCATGGCTGAAGAAGGCCTGTTCAATCAGAGAATAAAGGGCAGACTTCACTCGTTCAATACCATATTCAAAAGAAAGCTGAACCAAATCAGCGATGTCTTCGTTTTGGAATGAAGACATAACAATTCCAGTAGAATCTGTGCTGTGTCCAGATAATTTTACAAAAGTCTCTTCAATAGTACGTCGAATCGCCGCATCGTATTGATCTTTCTTTTCTTGTTTTGACATCTTGCCATTTTTAGCTCCGTCTTTTAAAACAAAGAAAATAGTAGATCCTTGGACAACAGTTTTAAATGCGCTCGTCTGTGTTTCAGCTATTTTTTGCATCATACCTTTGTAGTGAGTATATTTCGGCGTGAAAATTTTATAATCATTAAAGCTAATTTTTGAAGTGTTTTCTCCAGGATTAAACTGACGCTTAATCGTATCGTTGTCATAAACCAATTCTTTGCGCAGCTCTAAGCGAAGGGCATTTACGTTTTCAATTAGAATAAGTTCTTCAAAGCGAGTATATTCTAATTCCATAAACCCAAAGCCGTGTTCTTCAAAATATTGAGGATAGGGAACAATACAAATATTGATTCCTTTGCCGCTGCGAGAATAGGAAATTAATTCTGTTTCCGCTAATACTATATTGTTGTTGCGAACTGTTCGAACTGTACAATCCAAAGCAGCTGCAATCTCTTTTTCAGAAACATCACAAATAATACCTCTTTCATCAACGTGAAGGAAGTGATAAAAAATTAATTGTGAAATTTGAGATTTAGATAAACGGTGATGCTCTGCCACTGTTTTGATTGTAGGGTTCCCATGAGCGTCTAGGTCCATGTGATCTTCAATATCTTTATATTTTTCTACGGTGCTAGACAATTGGCGAATAATTTGTTTTCCAATTTTCGCAAATTCTTTTTTTATCATGAGAATCCCTCCAATCTATTTCATATCAACAATAATTTATTAGGGTAAAATAACAAAGAATACCTTGTGAAAATTATATCAATAAGAAACAGAATCGCAAACGAACGAGTAGTACGCTAAAAACGGCAAAAGGTTCAAAGAATGCTGTCATATCAAGGGATGCAGCGTATAGGTTTTTTAGTACGACAAAAACGGCAAAAGCAAGCAAGCGCCGGCAGAACAGTGTTTGTTACGATCAGTAAAAATCAAAAAAAACTTTATGCGTTTTAGTACGTAAAAAACGGCAAAAGGCTCAGTATAGTACGCCAAAAATAGCAAAAGTGAAGAGTAGTACGCTAAAAACAGCAAAAGTTATCTTGATTTGCCTAAAAAAAGGTAAAAAAATCACTTCTCTGATCGTTGTAAATAACACAATGAATTTCATCAGTACGTCAAAAATGGCAAAAGCTATTTTTAGTACGTGAAAAACGTCAAAAACGACGCAGTAGTACGACAAAAACAGCAAAAGTTTTTGTTTAGTACGTCAAAAATGGCAAAAGCTTTATATATGCTACGAAAAAAATAAAAAATGGGGTTTGAAAAGGCAATAACAAAGGGAAAAGCAAAGTTTAGTACGCAGAAAACGGCAAAAGTAGTGAAAGAGTACGTCAAAAACGGCAAAAGGTAGGATTGTTTTACGGAAAAAAGAGAATAATTAACAATTAATAAGGAATTAAGAGTAAATAAAATGAATGTAGTACGTCAAAAATGGCAAAAGAATCAGAGTGGTACGACAAAAACAGCAAAAGGTAGTAATTAGTACGTCAAAAACGGCAAAAGAAGCAAAGAGGTACGACAAAAACGGCAAAAGCTTCTGGTTAGTACGTTAAAAATGACAAAACTTCCAAACTATGAAATAAAAGTAGAGGGATATTTTGTATTTATAAGCTGAAAGTGGCAAAATATCAAATAAAAAAGGAAGGGAACAATTTACCCTTCCAATGTTTCTCTATGTTCTCCTCCAAAATAGTCTTGAATTTCATAATTTTGAAGAGGAATAAAAGAGATTTCAAATCCTTGAAGTTTTTGCTGATAACTTTGGATCAGTACTTGATTGCTAACAAACTCTGCTAGAGATTCATTAATTAATTTTAGATTGACATCAATTTTCTTTGAACGAAAACGAACTTTTGAAGCAAAATATTGATACGGGTAAAAATGGGTGTAAGACTTCTCTTGTAAATAACAATCTAATCGCTCTTTTTGAAATGCATACAGCAGCAAAGAAGACAGCGAGTTATCTTTAAACTTTTTAATAACATCACTGTAAATTTGTACAAACTGCTGATTTAAAAAGCCTTGATGCGTATCGTCGCTAAATACGATGGTTGCATATCGTCTGCCCGTTACTTCATCGGTTTCAATAACAGCTTTTTGGAAGAAGTTTATCGCAAATTTTGTATCTCTGGAATTTTTCTTCTTCGCTACACCTTCTACGTGATATCTGGCAATTTTCATAATGCGGGCTTCAACCGCTTCGTAGTTTTTTACACCTTTTGAATTATAAATTTCTTTCACGATATCCGCTAAATCAAGCGTCACCGTTTTTTCTTTATAAAACATCTCGTCGCGCTGTGAAAGAGCAAACTGGATAATTTGGGAATCCTTTGGGTCTAAAACCATATTTCGTTTGGAAAGAACCGTTTGATTATCATTCACAGGGATAATGGTGCGAATGAAATATTCTTCATCAACTTTATAGTCATTATATAAAACGACTTCTTGGGAGTTTGTTTTAACTTCCATATTGGTTTTAAGAGAATGACTTTCGTTTGAGAAGATAGGGGCCTCTACCCATGAATTTAATCGTTTATCAATCCAGTTACTCAGATTTCCGTTGTATTTTTCTAATATGATTTCAGCAATTAAAAAAGTAAAGTCCGTGTGAAATGCTTTCTCTATTTGATAATTCATTTTTGAATCTAAATAAGGAAAATCGGTAATGTTTGTTTTTTTACTTTTAGCCCATGTCTCTACTTCTTTTAACTTTATCTTTAAAATATCTTCAGGTTTTTCCACGCCAAACAGCTTTTTTAAGTGTTCGGTATCCACTTTTTTATCCATCACCTTTTTGGCCAATTCAATGTCTTCAAAAATAGGATTAGGCTTTTCTGCTTTAATATCTTTTTTTAACGTTTGCAGCCAGTTTTTCTTATTTGATTGTCTTCTTTTGTAGGCTGGGTTTCGTATTTCCTTAGGATTTATTAATTTATTCTCTAAAACAAACGTATCTTGCAATATATTTAAAATGTAGTCTTCTATAAAATCTTTTTCATTCGAAAAAAACGAATGAGAATCATATAAAAAGTCTATGCACTTTGCTTTGATATTGTCATCGATCGCATCGCTGATTTGTTTAATAAGATAAGGAGAAAAATTAGATGGTTCGTTCATGTTGACCTCCTCTGTATGTATTTAATCTGTAACAATCTTATTATATCTTTTTTGAACGATACTCTAAAGGCTAAAAGGAAAATTCGTTTTTGTGACTGCTGTTTTATATCAAATTAGCCTAACTGGCTATTAGTACATATAAAGGCTTATTGCAAATATAAAATGCCTTCTTTATAGAGCTTGTACAATATAAGTAGGTACTTTAGATGTAAGGAGAGTATTATAGTAGTTTTATAAAAGAGAAAAGCAAAGTACATTCATTGAGTTTGAAAATGGAAAAGTTTATACTTGCCAAGTACACTCTTTTTACAAATAGGGGGAATAAATATGTTGTTAAAACCTAAAGCAATTTTTTTAGATATGGACGGTACGATATTAAATCGCTCCAATAAAGTAAGTATTCAAACAAAAGAAATCATTGACGAATTACGAAAACAGGGAATTTTTGTTTTTATTGCTACGGGAAGAGCGTTTGATGAAATAGAAGAGTTAGTTCCTGAAGGCTTTCAAGTGGATGGATTTATCACGTCAAATGGTATGGCAGGGTACGTAGGAAAAGAATCAGTCTTTCAGCACTCGCTTTCGCTTCAATTGGTGGAAACTATTATTGAAAAAGCAAGAGCGAACAAGGTATACTACGAGCTTTTCCCGTATGGCACATCTCGCGTGACGTTAAAACAAGATCAGTCCTATGTGGAAAATGAAATTAGAGAGCCAAAGCCAGACAGTGTGGAAATTAACGAATGGCTTTCTCGTAAACAAGCGATTAAAGAAGAAATTGACTGGAAAGATTCCGTAGAAGGAAGCGAATTTTCAAAGTTCTATTTCTTTGCAAGAACGCACGAGCATATCGATAAATGGAAAGAGGAGCTTGAAGAACTTAAAAAAGAAATCGACTTTACAACTTCTACTTCATCTAAACACAATGTTGAAGTGATGGTGGCAAACGTAAATAAAGCAACGGGGATTCAGCAAATGCTAAAACATTTTAATTTGCCCGAGCAAGACATTCTAGCAATTGGCGACAGCAATAATGATTTACCAATGTTTCAGTTTGCCAGCTATGCCGTAGCGATGAAAAATGCGCCGGATCATATTAAGGAAATTGTCGATGACGTAACGGAATTTAACTGTGACGAAAACGGCGTATCCCATTATCTTTCTAAATTTTTATTGCAAAAATCTACTAGAAGTAATCCCGTTTTATAAAAATTAATCTATTTCACCACAATGCATTATAACCAGCTCTTCAAAACATCGTCTTTTAGGCGGTGTTTTTAGTATACATAAGATGAAAAGTAAACCGTTCATTATTTTTAGTTATAGCACTCTTAGCTAAAAAGAATAGCTAAGAATAAATCTTCTATAACTTAAAAATTATGTTATAAACAACATAATTATATAACTATCCTCGTAACTATCCCTGCAAAACACCTCTCAGCCCTGATGAGTCCCACCATGCCAAAGCATAAAACATTTTAAAATCTAAACTTTTTCTTTTTTTAAACTTTTTATAAAATGCGCAGAAAAGGGATTGTATCTCCGTATATTTAATGCTAATATAACATTTAATGAAAATAGTATAACATATTTAGTTTTATTTTATAATTAGTATGACATAAATCCTTAATTTAATTGTTTTGTTAAAGTGTTTATAATCACAGTGACTAGCACATTTATCTATTCGTTACTATTAAATTATGTATCTTGCAAGCTGCTAGATAAAAAATACTAGCGTTATTAAACTATTAAAATCAAAGAATAGGAAGATTTAATGTGAATAAAAGAAAAATTGTCTATATAGTTTCCGACTCAGTAGGTGAAACGGCTGAGCTGATGGTAAAAGCAGTTTTAACTCAATTTAGTGGAGAAGATATTGAAATTCAAAATACTTCTTACGTAGAAGATGAGCGAAATATTGATAATATCATTGCTGAAGCAAGGTGTAACGAGTCCATCATTGCGTATACTATCGTCATCCCACCTTTAAAACAATATCTTGACCAAAAGGCACAAGAAGAAGGAATTGTAGCCATTGATTTAATGACCCCACTTATGAGTGCCTTTAGCCAAACCTTTAATAAAGAACCTAATCTCCAACCGAGATTAACGAGAAAATTAGACGATAACTATTTCCGAAGAGTAGAAGCAGTTGAATTCGCTGTTAAATATGATGATGGACAAGACTTCAGAGGCATCAAGCGAGCTGATCTAGTGTTGATTGGTGTTTCGAGAACATCTAAGACGCCACTTTCTATGTATTTAGCTCATAAAAGTCTTAAAGTAGCGAATATACCTTTAGTTCCAGAAGTGACTCCTCCTGATGAACTTTTTACTATTCCGAAAAATAAATGTATTGGTTTAGTTATTACACCGGACAAGCTCAATGAAATCCGAAAAGAACGATTAAAAAATTTAGGTTTAGCGTCTCAAGCCAATTATGCCAATGTAGATCGAATCCTTGAAGAGCTGGACTATGCTGAGAAAATTATGAAGCGCATTGGCTGTCCTATTGTTAATGTCTCAGGTAAAGCAGTTGAAGAAACCGCTGAAGTGATATTGAGCATGTTAAAAAAGGACAAGATGAAAGGGTATGTATAAAAATGCCCATTATGTAAGACAGATAACTTGTCAGACATACTTAATCTGTAGAGAGTCAGGTAGAACAGGCGTGTTGCTAAAAGGTGCTTTTTTAAAATATAAAGGATAAGGAAGATTGTGATGAGCAATGTATATAAAAAAACAGACGTTATCTTAATTGGGGCCGGAGTGATGAGCGCAACGTTGGGATCTTTACTAAAAGAGTTAGCGCCGGAATGGGAAATCAAAGTATTTGAGAAACTCGCAGATGCAGGAGAAGAAAGCTCGAATGAATGGAATAACGCAGGGACTGGCCATGCTGCACTGTGCGAGTTGAACTATACATCTGAACAAGCTGACGGATCTATAGATATTACAAAAGCGGTGCGAATTAATGAACAGTTTCAGCTTTCAAGACAGTTTTGGTCGTATCTTGTAAGCAGTAATTTAATTCATAATCCGCGAGAGTTTATTATGCCAATCCCTCATATGAGTTTCGTACAAGGAGAAAAGAATGTATCCTTTCTGAAAAAGCGTTTTGAAGCGCTATCAAATAATCCGTTGTTTCAAGGAATGGAGTATTCGGACCATCCTGAAAAGTTAAAAGAATGGATGCCGCTTGTCATGAAAGGCCGTACATCCCCTGAAGCAATTGCGGCAACTAAAATAGACTCGGGGACGGACGTGAACTTTGGGGCTTTAACTCGTATGTTGTTTACACATCTAAAGAATAAAAGCGTAGAAATTAACTATAACCACAGCGTTGAAAATCTAACACGTAACGCAGACGGCTTGTGGGAAGTGAAAGTACATGATATTCATAGCGGTAAACAGGAATACCACACGGCGAAATTTGTTTTTATCGGAGGAGGGGGCGGAAGTCTGTCTTTACTCCAAAAAACGGGTATTCCTGAGTCCAAACATATTGGAGGGTTCCCGGTAAGCGGATTATTTATGGTATGCAATAACTCCGAAGTTGTAGCGCAGCATCACGGGAAAGTGTACGGGAAAGCGAAGGTTGGTGCTCCGCCAATGTCGGTTCCGCATCTTGATACACGCTATATCGACCGCAAAAAAACACTGCTGTTTGGACCTTTTGCCGGATTTTCACCAAAGTTCTTAAAAACGGGTTCAAATTTGGATTTACTCAGTTCTGTAAAACCGAATAATATTTTAACGATGTTAGCAGCAGGCGTTAAAGAGCTGGGCTTAACGAAATACTTGATTCAGCAGGTGCTGTTGTCCAATGAAAAGCGTATGGAAGAACTTCGCGAGTTTATTCCAAACGCAAAAAGCGAAGACTGGGATATCGTCGTAGCGGGTCAGCGTGTACAAGTAATCAAAGATACGGAAGCCGGAGGTAAAGGCACTCTTCAATTTGGTACAGAAGTTGTGAGTTCAGCTGATGGTTCCGTTGCTGCATTGCTCGGTGCCTCGCCAGGTGCTTCGACTGCCGTTCATGTCATGCTTGAAGTGCTGAAAAAGTGTTTCCCGCAGCATATGAAGAAATGGGAATCAAAAATAAAAGAAATGATTCCTTCTTACGGCTTGTCACTAGTAGAAAATCCAGCGCTTTTTAACGAAATTCATGCTTCTACAGCACAAACGCTTGATTTAAGTGAAAAAGAACTTGTGTACCGATGATTTTAGGCAGCCTTTGATACGTATACTCTATATTAAAAGAGTTTTTTAGATAGTTAAAGCATTTAAACGACATGTGAAATCTATAAGAAAAAATGAGGGAAGTTCGTTATATAACGGACTTCTTTTTATTTATTTCCTTTACTAGCAGAATTTACTTCGTATTCATGATATAATTCTTATTAGTAAGCGTTTACATATAATGGAGTGGAAAATTGGAAAATAGCTATTTCGAGGAGCCGATAAAAGATGATTCTAACTAATACATCTTTACTAACGAAAGAACAAACGATTTTTAACCATACAGGGAATAAAATTAAATTAGAAGACAGAGAGATTGATATTGTTGCTCGATTTGAAGAGCCTCTTGTTCTAGTTTTAGGAAATGTCCTAAGTAACGAAGAATGTGACGAACTTATACAGCTATCCAAAGATAAAATGCAGCGATCAAAAATTGGTGCTGCACGTGAAGTAAACAGTATTCGAACGAGCAGCGGCATGTTTTTTGAAGAAAGCGAAAACGAGCTTGTACATCAAATCGAAAGACGACTTTCTAAAATCATGGGACCATCTATTGAATATGCTGAAGGTCTTCAAGTTTTAAAATACTTGCCTGACCAAGAATACAAAGCGCATCACGATTATTTCACTTCTGCAAGTAAAGCATCTAAAAACAACCGTATTAGTACATTGGTTATGTACTTAAACGATGTCGAAGAAGGAGGAGAAACTTATTTTCCTAAGCTGGGTCTTTCCGTATCTCCGACAAAAGGAATGGCCGTGTACTTTGAATATTTTTATAGTGATGCTGAACTTAATGATCGTACTCTCCACGGGGGAGCTCCTGTTATAAAAGGAGAAAAGTGGGTCGCTACCCAGTGGATGCGCAAACAAAAAATTCGATCGTAAAAACAAAGGTTTGAAGAGCCCTATTAGCTATTGTTAATGAGGGCTCTTATTTATGTTACAAAAAAATAGCAATCATGTTAGCCAGTTATTATATTGAAATATTCACACTTATTCTATTTGTGCGGCTATTCCTTATTCTTATAAGGCGGTAGACGATAAATGTATTTGTAGTGTAAAATATCCTCATGATTAAAAATCTGGATACACGAAAATGAAAAATGTGTTCGAGAGATAAAAATAAAATAAATGCTATTTAAAATAATGACTTTAAAACAGGTAACCAATTTTTATAACAGTTGCACGAAAAAACTCGTGAAAGGTATTTTCACGAGTTTTTGTTTTTAGGTGATTTACACTATTTATAAAATCATTTTACTTTTATATAGTAGATAGGGAACGTGTTAAAGGAGGACCCGGGTTTTGAAAGAAATAAAAGCAATTATTTACGCGATGCTCGCGATGTTTATGCTGCTTCTTACTGGATGCAGCGATGAGCAGGCAAGTCATTCAAGCACATCTTCTGCCGATACAAAACAAGCAGTTCAAGTAGAAGATTCATCAGATCAAGAAGACGATCATAGTCCTTCTAAAGCAAATCGTGAAGATGTAGTAGGTGAGGCGGCTACGGTAGAAAGAGTAGTGGACGGTGATACGCTTAAAGTGAAAAGGCTGAACGGAAAGAGAGATCGAGTGCGACTACTTCTTGTTGATACCCCCGAAACAAAGCATCCCAAACTAGGCGTACAGCCCTTTGGTCCAGAAGCATCTGCTTACACCAAAAAAAGGCTAGAAGGACAGGAAATCACCCTTGAATTTGATGTGCAAGAGCGTGATCAATATGGACGTTTGCTTGCTTATGTATGGATAGACAATGAGCTGTATAATGAAGAGCTGCTAGCAAAAGGGTTAGCCCGCGTAGCAGTATTTCCTCCTAATACAAAGTACGTAGATGAATTTAAGAAAATACAGGAGCAGGCTAGAAAAAGCGAAAAAGGCATCTGGAGTATTGAAAACTATGCACAAGAAAAAGGATACAATACGGATGCTGTAAAAAATCAGTCCTCTTCTAAACAAAAGGATACTCAGTCCGCCAAAAGCTGTGAAGGTAAAATAAAAGGAAATCAAAACTCTAAAATTTATCACGTGCCAACTGGGGCGCACTACAATCAAACCATGAACAACGTCATTTGGTTTTGTACCGAAAAAGATGCGCAAGAAGCAGGATACACAAAAGCAAAAAACTAATAAAGAAATTCAGTAACTGCTGAATTTCTTTTTTTTGAGTTAAGTAAGTATTTGTATAGGAGTGGCTAAATACCATCCAACAAAGAGCGACCAATCCGTATAAGAAGACGCAGTGGCCATATGAGCAGCTGAGGCACTTGTAAAAGAATTTCTGCTAAAACTTCCCATCCACTTACTGTAGTATCTTTCTGCTGACGGCGTTTTTTCATAGTCATCATCCATTCATTTGAAAATATACATTAATTATACAATGAAAGGAAGATTAGGAGTTAATTTTTTCTTTCTTTTCTTTTTCGTGTTAAAGTAGATAGGTAAGAAGGTTTGCTACAAATAACGCAAGCGAAGAGAATAAAGGGAGTTTGAAAATCGTGAAAATAAGGAAAGCAAGAAAAGAAGATGCTTCTGCTGTAACGGAATTACTTTATGACATGCTTGGCAGTATTGCGCGCTCTCACACAGCGGCTACAACGAATGAAGAAGCGCTTTTAAGGCTTAAAGCGTTTATTCTGTCTGAGAAGAATCGCTATAGCTATCATCATATTACAGTCGCAGAAGTCGACGAGAAAGTAGTTGGACTTATGCTTTGCTACGAAGGAAGTATGTTACAAACGCTTTATGAACCAGTTAAGCGTTTTGTACGTGCTAAACTTAATAATCCAGCGTGGGAAATTGATATAGAAACTGAACATGGAGATTATTATATTGACTCTCTATGTGTAGATGAAGCTTATCGTGGAAAAGGGATAGGAACGGCTCTTTTAAATGTAGCCAAGCAAGAAGCCAAAAAGCGTAAGATGTTTTTATCGTTAAACGTTGAATATAATAACGTAGAAGCCAAAAAATTGTATCAGCGTATAGGCTTTCAAGAGCATAAAACCATTTTTATTGATAAAAAACCATTTTTTTATATGAAGACTGCCTGAGCATCTTTACGGTAGTATTTTTTGTGATAAAATGGATATATAAGTAAAATAATAAGAACCAACAGCTCAGCACTTTTGCTGAGCTTTCCTGTAAATCGCGTAAACGTATCAAAATGGAAAGAATCCTACATCCAATGGACCATAAGCAAGCGGTCATGAAAGTATGTTTGCTGATGTGCCACATGAAAGGAGCGTGCATGAACATCAGAGATCTTCCGTTTAATATGAGTTATCGATTTAATGAACAGCTTCGAGAAGTTCCGGTTAACCCACACCAAATGAAGCAGGGAATTATCTATTTAAAGAAACGAGCTCTTGAAGAAGAGGATGAGTGTGCCGCTGCTAAAACATATGGACACATTGGTGTATATGAGCGCATACTTGGGGAATTAACGAGCAGTGAAAGACATCTGCTGCTGGCCATTTATCTATATGACCGACATGCTGATACAATAGGTGAATTTTTGAATACGATCCGGCTTGGACATACATATCACTGGCAAGAACAGTGGGATAAAGCGAATGAAACGTTTCAGCTACTCATGGAACAATTAAAAGCAGATGAAGACCTTCACATATATGAAGACTTTGTCTATCAGCATTATGGAAAATGTTTACTTGATCAGCGGATTGTTTCCAGAGCACATCACTATTTTCAACGCGCGTTAGAAATTCGATTAAAAAAAGGCGATAAAGAATTAATTGAGTCAACTAATTCCTGCATCCGTCTTTGTTTAAATAAATTAAAACATTCCTAGTATACATAAAAGATAAATGACTCATCGCCTTGGTTACACATAATGCATAAACTTTCCGTTTGACAAACGTATGTGAACATATTATAGTCATACATGGCAATTTAAGAATACGTAATATAAAAACTAAACATAAGCGTCTCTTCTCTTTTGGAGAAGGGGCTTTTTTATGTGAATTTTTATGCCGAGGAGGGTTTAATCGATGGGTAAAACAGTAAAAGATGTCATCTTTTTATTAATAGGCTCGTTTGTATTTTCACTTGCAGTTAACATGTTTGTCATTCCAATAGGACTAGGTGAAGGCGGCGTTACGGGTATATCAATTATTTTATATTATACAACGCATCTTTCAACGGGCATCACTAACTTTACTTTAAACGGTATCTTGCTTATCGTAGGGTATAAATTTTTAGAGAAAAAAACCATCGTCTATACGATGATTACGATTATCGCTACATCTATTTTCCTTCACGTAACTGAAGGCTGGGGTCTTCATCTTCATGAAGAACTCATTGGCATGGTTTTTGCCGGTGTACTGCTAGGCGTTGGAATTGGGATGATTTTGCGAGTTGGTGGAACAACAGCAGGTTCAGCCATTATTGCTCGAATTCTAAATAAATTTTTAAACTGGAAAGTCAGTCATGCACTTTTAATTGTTGATTTACTAGTGGTATTGGCTTCTTATTTTATTATTGGAATCGAAAAGCTATTATTTACAATCGTCATGCTGTACATTACAACAAAAGTAATTGACTTCGTTATTGAAGGGTTCGATGCGAAAAAAGCCGTTACCGTTATTTCAAGCAACAAAAACGAAGTAGCGGATCAAATTAATGAACAGCTTGATCGCGGAGTAACGATTCTAAACGGTCGAGGGAACTATACAAAAGAATCAAAAGAAATCTTGTATGTGGTCATTAATAAACAAGAGCTTATTAAACTTAAAAAGCTGATTAAAAAAATTGATGATGAAGCATTTGTGATTGTACACGATGTACGAGATGTAATTGGAAAAGGATTTTTAAGCGCATAAAGCTGTGGTTCTTGGCAATTTTTTCTGACGTTGGTGTTCTCCGAAAAAGTATGATATAAGTGTGTCTAGAGACAATTCAATATACGAAAGGAAGAACCCATATGCGTAATAAAAGGCATGTAAAACGTCTTCTTCAACGTCGAATTCGTTCTTTACGATACGTTGTCTTGATTTTATTTACGATACTGATCTTAAAGTACGTTAGTGAAATTATGTAACTTTTTTGTATGAGTCTTATCGCTCATTTGGAGTGCTTTTTCTTTTAAATTAGTAAACCAATTTGTATAATAGGTTTTAAGAAGGAGGAGTTCCATGAGCATTCCCAAACCATTAGTTCAGCTTAATCAACTCTTTATCGTTATAACGGTTTTGATCGCTTTACTTGTGGCAAAGTGGCTTTTACTTTTGCCTTTTCTTGTTGGAGTAGTCACACTTGCAACAAAGCGTAATCCCGTGATTATGGCAGGGAAAACGCTTCTCAAAAAGCCTGCTTCTTCTTATCAAATGGAAGACCGGGATCAGCAGCTTTTTAACCAATGGATTGCAACGATATGTATGGGGGTTGCTTTCATTTCATTTTTAATGGGTTATACGCTTGTCGGCTATGTATTTAGTATAATGGTGATTCTTGCTGCGGGTGTAGCACTGATGGGATATTGTATAGGCTGCACGATTCGTTATCGATATATGATGTGGAAATATAAAAGAAAAAAACACGCTGCATAAACAAAGCCTCGCGAAGGCTTTGTTTTTTTATGCTCATTTGTATGCGTTATCAATAAATTTAATCATCATAACGGGTGAAAACAAGTGTTAGAGCGTCTATATCCTTTAAAAACCTTTGTTGACAAAGTAAGGTAAACAAATTAAACTTTTTATGATAATAATAATCGTTACGATTTAAAGGAGGTAAGTTATAGTTAGAGACCGTACATAAAAGAAAGATAGTTTTGAATAAAGGAAGGGTTTATATGAAAAAAAGGATAAGTCTGCTATGCTTAACGCTTGCTGCGATAGGTCTGCTAGCGGCATGTTCGAGTAACTCTGCGAGTACCGAAGAAAAGAGTAAAAAGAAATCACTTACTTTTGTATCGAATTTTCCAAGTGATACGCTCGATCCACAGTTAAATTATACAACTGTACGAGCCGGTATTGCCGAAACGTTAGTAAAAGTTAATGAGCAATTACAGATTGAACCGTGGCTTTCGAAAAAATGGAAAACAGAAGATGATGGGACGACCTGGGTATTTGAGATTAGAGACGGGATTACGTTTCAAAATGGCAAGGATCTAAATGCTGAAGCTGTGAAACATTCGTTAGAAAGAACGATAAAAGAAAGCGAAGCAATGAAAATTGCACTTAAAATTAAAGAAATGAAAGCCAGTGGCCAAATCTTAACCATTACGACAACAGAGCCGCTTGCCACGCTGCCTTCTGAACTTGTTCATCCAAACACAGCAATTATTGATGTAGATGCTCCAGATACAAAAAGTAAACCCGTGGGAACAGGGCCATTTAAAGTAGCTTCGTTTAAACCTGATAATGAAATGAAAGTAAAAAAATATAAAGAATACTGGGGCGGGGAACCAAAATTGGATGAAGTTGTGTTAACATTTAATGATGATGAAAATGCACGAACGTCCGCTTTGCAATCAGGTGAAGCCGATATTGTGTACCGTCCGGCTATTGAAAGCTTAAACACGTTAAAAAAAGATTCTTCAATTGTAGTAGATATACAGCCGAGCCTGAGAAATCAAATGCTTTTCTATAATTCAAGACAAGAAGCGTTTAAAGATAAAAATGTGAGAAAAGCGTTTGGTGTATTATTAAATCCAAAAGATGTTGTCGATACAGCGCTTGCAGGTCAAGGATCCCCTGCAAATAGTCCATTTTTAAAGAGTTTAGATTTTTCGAACGATCAAAAAACGAAAACCTATGGACCAAGTGAGGCTCAAAAATATTTAGAAAAAGCCGGTTATATACTCAAGGATGGAAAAGCAATAAAAAATGGAAAACAGCTTTCCTTTAAGCTTGTTACATACCCTTATCGTCCAGAACTGCCTTTAATGTCACAAATGCTTCAGTCAGAAGCAAAAAAAATTGGTGTGAAAATAGACATTCGACAAGTGGAAAATATGGACGAGTATATGACAACAAAAAATGATTGGGGAATCGTTACATACAGTCTAGTAACCGCGCCGCGAGGAGATGCAGGATATTTCTTTAATGCTCTTTACATGGAGGGAGGAGCATTTAATGTAGGTCATTTTCATGAACCAGCATTAACTTCCATTATTAATAAACTCAATAAAACCGTTGATCAAAAAAAGCGCAATAAGTTAGCAAGACAAGCCGGAGAAATAGCAGAAAAGGAAACGCTGCACTCTTCGATTGTTCATCCGAATAATTTTGTAGCCTATAGAAAAAATGTAGAAAATTGGGTTACAACTAAAAGTGAATACTATGTGATAACAAAGGATTTAGATGTGAAATAGATATGAAATTAATTGGTAAAAGAATAATAGAATTACTCATTTTTTTAGTTATCCTATCGTTTCTCAGCTTTGTTTTGATGAAGCTGGCTCCAGGAGACCCAGTTAAGCAAATGCTCCGCGTAGATGACGTGGCAGTTTCTGAGGAACAAATAAATAGTTTGCGAACAGAGCTAGGGTTTAATGAACCTGTATATATTCAATATGTAAAGTGGCTGAAGCGCTTTTTTCAGTTTGATTTAGGGTCTTCGTATATGACAAAAGAGCCTGTCATTGATGAATTAGCCGTGAAGTTTCCGGCTACGCTGCGCTTGACGGCTGCATCTTTGGTTGTGATGCTGCTAATAGCTGTGCCACTCGGAACGCTGTCAGCACTATACCAGAATAAGTGGATTGATTATCTCAGCAGAAGTGTGTCCTTAATTGGAGCATCTATTCCCAGCTTCTGGCTCGGTCTTTTGTTTATACAGCTGTTCTCCGTGCGTCTTCAATGGCTTCCTTCAATGGGGACAGGCACAGCAGCTCATCTTGTGCTGCCTTCTTTAACGCTTGGTTTTGCCATGTCCGCTGTGTATATGCGAATGGTTAGAGCTAGTCTGCTAGAAGGACTGAAACAAGATTTTGTACGATCCGCTCGAGCAAGAGGAATAAGTGAAAGCCGCATTTTTATTTTTCACGCGTTCCGGTATAGCTTAACGCCCATCCTTACCATTTTAGGGACGAGCTTAGGCAGTTTGCTTGGAGGAACGGTCATTATTGAAGTGCTTTTTGCTTATCCTGGCATTGGAAAATTAGTTATTGATGCGATTATGAATCGTGATTATCCTGTGATTCAAGGGTATATTTTGTGGATGGGCCTGTTTGTTGTGTTAATTAATTCACTTGTGGATTTGAGCTACAAATATGTAAATCCCCAGCTCTATGTAAAGGGAGGGGATAAAACGTGAAAAAGCCGCAGCTTCCTTTTGTAGTGATAAGCGTTTTTGGTATTGCGCTTATTTTATTTTGTCTGTTTGGAAGTCAGCTAACACCGATGGATCCCACACAAGTCAATATGCAAGACCGGCTTCAAAAATCCACCGGTGATCACTGGTTAGGAACTGATCACTTAGGCAGAGATCTCTTTTCACGAATCGTAGCTGGAGCTCAGACTACAATTGGGACTAGTTTTCTTGTCTTAGCTCTTTCTCTTTTGATTGGAGTACCTGTTGGCTTAGTTTCAGCGTATATTGGAGGAAAAATAGACCGCTTTTTAATGAGAATTGTAGACGCTTTTTTAGCTTTTCCTGACTATATTGCAGCCATCGTCTTAAGCGGACTGTTAGGGCCTGGATTATTGAACTTAATTGCTGCGATGGTTATTGTAAAGTGGGTTGGTTATGCAAGGGTAGTGCGCAGTATTGTGCTTCAAGAAAAGTCAAAAGAATATGTGCTGGTTGCTAAATTAAACGGAGTGGGAACACTACCTTTAATCCTGCGCCACTTTCTTCCTCATGTGGGAGGACATATTCTTGTTCTTGCTACGCTGGATATAGGGAAAATTATTTTAATGATGGCTTCACTATCCTATATTGGACTAGGGACTCAGCCGCCTACTCCGGAATGGGGAACGATGCTAAATGAAGGCAGGGCCTACTTTTACAATGCTCCGCAGTTAATGTTGATACCAGGCTTGGCCATTATTTTATTTGTGCTGGCGTTTACAGCTTTAGGTGAATATATTCGAGGGAAATATCAAGTTAGTCGGTAAAAGAGGTGATCGTCATCGTTTTAGAAATAAAACATCTAGTCATTCATAATAAAACAAAACAAATTGTAAAAGGCATTTCTCTTAAAATCGAGCAAGGACAGTGGATGGCGCTCATTGGAGAAAGCGGAAGCGGTAAAAGTATCACTGCTGCATCAATAGGAAGGCTGTTGCCGTCAGGTGTCACGCTTAAAGGAGGCTCTATTACTTTTAAGCAGGAAGGATATGTGCCTATCCTTGGCAAAGATATTTCGTATATCTTTCAAGATTATCGAAGCGCTTTTACGCCTTTTTTAACAATCGGAAAGCAGTTTGATGAAACGATTCGTACACATAGTAAACTGTCTAAAAAAGATAGGAAAGTTGCTATTTTTCAGGCTTTAAAAGCTGTGAATTTACCTAATGAACGCGTGTATAAAAGCTATGCTTCTCAGCTGAGCGGTGGACAGCTTCAGCGAGCAGCGATTGCTTTAGCACTGGTGATGAAGCCTGCCTTGATTATTGCAGATGAGCCAACCACTGCTTTAGATAGTGTGGCAGCAGCTGAAGTTCTTCAGCTGCTGCATAAGCTGAAAGAAGAAGCAGGCTGTGCCATTTTATTCATTACCCATGATTTGCGTCATGTGCGGAAATATGCAGACCGAGCAGTCATTATGTTAGCAGGAGAGATCGTGGAAGAAAACAGTATCGAATCTCTTTTTCACGCTCCGGATCACTTTTATACAAAAAAACTGTTTAACGCCATTCCTTCTTTACAGAAAACGCCTGATCGATTGTTAGATACGCAGAAAAAAGTGTTGATATAGGAGTAAGATATGAAAGAAAAAAGTATATTACGCGTCACGCAGCTGGTGAAACAGTATAAAGACGTTAAAGCGCTAAATAATGTTTCCCTGCATATCGATAAAGGGGAATGCTTAGGGGTTGTTGGAGAAAGTGGCAGCGGAAAAAGTACGCTTGTAAAAAGTGTGCTAAGGTTAACAGAGATTCAGCAGGGAGAGGTATGGTTTGCAGAGAAACCTCTTCACCGGTTAAAAGGAAAAAAACTGCAGCAAGCTCGTCTAGGTATGCAAGTTGTATTTCAAAACCCCGCGGCTTCTTTTAATCCAAAAGTAAAAATCATCGATTCTTTGCTCGAGCCTTTGCGGCAGCAGCGAACCGTTCCTTCATTTTTATCTCATGTGAGCAGAAACGAAAAAGAAATCGCTTTTTATTTGTTAGAAAAAGTCGGGATTAGCGCAGAATATGCGTTGAATTATCCTCATGAACTCAGCGGTGGACAGCTTCAGCGTGTAGCGATTGCGCGTGCCATTAGCGTAGGTCCGTCTCTGGTACTATTAGACGAGCCAACAGCGAGTCTTGATGTTACGGTACAAGCGAAAATTTTAAATTTATTAAAAGATTTGCAAGAGATGTTTCAGCTATCTTATTTGTTTATTTCGCATGATTTAGCAGCGGTAAATTTTATGAGTACCCGCATGATAGTTATGCAGCAAGGTGAGGTTATTGATCAGTTTGAACGTGCAAAGCTATTTGATAAAAACAGACATCCCTATACAAAAAAGCTTGTGCGTTTATTTGAATAGAGAGTAAAGCTCTTCGTTTAATATACTAAACGAAGAGTTTTTTTATAAATGAGAATGAGACAAAGTCAGGGACGCGGCGGTGGAGTATGCATATGTATAAAATGATAGCCTGCTTGGCAGAGCATGACAAAACTAATGCTGAGTACAAGGAGAGGAATTAGCTTGTTTTTTCCTCGTTCTTCATATAGTCCGGCTGCGCTTAAAAGGAAGCCAACAGTAGCTAATGGAGGAGAGACGCGAAAGAATAAATCTGCAGCGGTAAACGCTTGATTTGTATATTTATAATAAAAAAATAGACCTGTAATCAATAAAAATAGCCCAATCCAAAACAGCGTAAGTTTTCCAAAAAGGGTTTTAGGCACTGCAATTTCACTCCTTTTGTCAGTCAAGTACCATAAAATACTAGCATAAAATGTTCTGGTTTGCATTAGAGAAAAAGAACGTGAATTATACAATAAGTGTAAAAAAACAGGTTTGAAGTAGGAGGAGATGAAGTATTCAAAGCGCTTCATGTAAAAAAATACATATCGTTGGATCTGTTGGAAGTGGAAAAACAACTCTTGCCCGTTTATTATCCCATGAATTAAAAGTTCCTCACTACGAACTCGATAATATTATGTGGGAACGAACATATGAAGGAGATAAAAGAAGAAGTGAAGCGGATAGAAAAAAGTGTTTACATCATATTTCAGCTTCAAAAGAATGGATTATAGAAGGCGTACACTATACGTGGGTGAATGAAAGTTTTAATAGAGCTGACCTTATTATTTTTCTCGATATCCATTATCTAAAAAGAATATGGTTTATTATAAAAAGGTATGTTCTGCAAAAAGCTAAAATAGAAAAAGCAAATTATGCACCGACGTTTTCTATTTTCATTAAAATGTTTCAGTGGAATTCAGACTTCGAAAAGCAAAGTAAACCTGAAATTTTGCATATCCTTCGTACGTCATATAACGATAAACTTATAATAGTGAAAAAGAGAGAAGAGATAGAGCACTTTATATCGTAAGAAAACGCCGCTCAGTTGATGAGCGGCGTTTTTTAGTTTTTATTCTATCAACATAGAATCGCCTTTTTTTTCACAAGCTTTTGCAAGGTTTTTGAGCAACTGATTAAGAAACTCTTTGTCCATTTTAAGCCACTCTTGTTTTTGCAGCCCTTCTACGATATAGGAAGAAAAAACCCACACGTCGTTTTTGATGGCAGAGCGATTTGTTTCAGCGATTACGGTTAATGCCTTAATGACAGCAGACATCACGGAAACATCTTCTTTCCCATAATGACGAATTTGATAGAACGCTTTGTACAAATAATCCATAAAAGAAGGTTTTTCTAGCATGACGCGAATGCATCCTTTTTCATCGTAATAATAAGGAGAAGAAGAATAGCTTTGCCCAAGTTTGATAAACACTTGGGTGAGCTGTTCAATGCAGTTAATAGCTGTTTCAGGATCATTAATAGCGGGTGAAATAGCTCTTAATGCAATTTCACTCAGCTTTTGAATCCCTAACTTCACATCTTGAATCGACTCTTGATCATTTGTAATAAACAAACAATGAAGAAATTTTTCGTGTTTTAATGATTGATCGTGATGAATTACGCTTAACAGAGGTGTGTCTTCTTCGACATACTCACCGGGTGCTTTTTCAAGTTTCACAATAACATTATATTTAGATGCTAGGGTAGTTAAATGCTTGAGTTCAATATAGTGAATATATCCTTGTTTGTTACTTTTAATTTGCAGCGTGTTTTCACTATCAAAATTAAGCTGTTCTTCATTTTTTGATTGAGGTGATTTTTGCTGTTCTAGCTGTCGTTCTTCAATGGTTAGCATCGTTTTTTTGGCAATGTTTGAAATTAAGTTGCCGACTTTAATCCAGTTAATAACATGATGAATTAAAAATACAAACATACCTAGACAAATGAAAGCTACCAAAATGGCTAGTGAAGGAACAATGAAAGTGTTGCTGACTTGATTGCTTCGAACTTGAATAAGCAGTACAAGCACGTACACATACCCACCGATAAAAGTGCCAAGCACACGCTGGGTTTTGGCATCTGTATTAAAATTTTGAATCGTTCTAGGAGAAAACTGGCCTACAAACGTAGTCAGTACCACTAACACAGAAGAAAACGTAATCGTCGTCATCGTTAATAAGGAGTTTGACACTGAACTCAAAATAGTATGAGCAAGCTCTTTATCCGTTAGAAATACAGAAGGAACCAACTTTAACCACTGTTTATGAGCTGTTAAAAATCGGTCTATAAACGTACTAATAGTGGCTAAAACAAAAGCAACGATTCCGTATATAGAAGGAGTAATCCAAAAATTAGCTTTGATTCGATTTTGCTGTAGCTTTATTGACATAACGAAATCTCCCGTATCATGATTTAATAAGTTCGGACTTCTTTTAGCATGGAGAAAAAAGTTAGTCATACTTATCCACCTATTATTACCCGCATCTGCATGTGAAAAACTTCTTTAAGAAAAGTTTTATTGTCCATTTGTAAAGGGTAGAGATCAAAAAGGAGGAGAGAGCCGTGGCATTTGATTATTCACTTGACTTTGAGCATATGGATTTTAGAAAACATCCTGAAAAGTATAGAGTAGGAAGAGGAGAACAAGGAGTTCTCCTTGTTGAGCCATATAAAAGTGAAATTCTTCCTCATTGGCGTTTTCGAACACCTGAAATTGCTGAGGAATCGGCGGACGCCATTTATCAGCTTTTTTTAACCTACAAAGAAAAAAGCGATTTTGTTGGAATGGACATGGCCCGGAAATTTCTCCAAATGGGATACACGCGATCCAGGCGCTACGCGAACTACAAAGGCGGAAAGAAATACAGCAAAGGCGGAGAGCGTAACGAACGGCAAATTGATGAACAAAAAGCAGAATCGGCGGCTATTTTTATGAAAAAATGGAAGGAGGTACGAGAGAATAAAGAGTACTTAAAATTTAAAAAAGAGCATCAAAAAAAGTACGGATAATCAGCTGTTATCCGTACTTTTTTCCTTTGTTATTTCGATTCGTTTAATATGGTGATGTTCAATATCAATGACTTTAAATGAAAAACTTTCGTTTGTGATGCTGTCCCCTTTAGCAAGATCAAACTTTTCGGTCAGCATCCAGCCGCCAATGGTATCAACGTCTTCTTGTTCAATATTTGTTCCGAGTAAGTCATTTACTTCTTCAATCAACACCTTCGCATCGAGTACGTAGTGATTTTCATTAATTTTGTGTACGTCCGGTATTTCATCATCATCAAATTCATCACGAATTTCACCAACAATTTCTTCTAAAATGTCTTCTACCGTTACAAGCCCTGTTGTTCCTCCGTACTCGTCTATTAAGATGGCCATGTGAATTCTGTCCTTTTGAATTTTAAGCAATAAGTCGTAAATGGCGATGGAATCAATGACTTGAATGATGGGTTTCATATACGTTTGCACGGTACGTGGTTTAATATCATCTTCTTTTATGTAATCCGCTAATATTTCTTTAATATTAACTAATCCCACCACTTGATCTTTGTTTCCATCTACAACTACTGGATAGCGAGTATATTGCTCTACTCTAGCCATTTTTAAGAATTCTTCTATCGTTTCTTCTGCTGATACGCTAACAATTTCTGTACGAGGCACCATGATTTCTTTAGCCGTACGATTATCAAATTCAAAAATATTATTCATGAACTTAAATTCCGATTGATTAATTTCACCGCTCTCATAGCTTTCAGATAAAATAATTCTAAGCTCTTCTTCACTATGAGCTACTTCATTTTCAGAAGCTGGCTTCAGGCCAAATAATCCGACAACGCCTCTTGCTGAGTGGTTTAAAAGCCAAATAAACGGATAAAGTAACTTAGAAAAAAGAATAAGAGGACGGGAAAATAACAGCGTCACTTGTTCGGCTTTTTGAATCGCCACTGTTTTGGGTGCAAGTTCCCCAGCTACCACATTTAAAAATGTGACAATCGAAAAAGCAAGAACAAAGGATATGACATGCGAAAGTGATGCAGCAAAAGGAAGCATGTCAATAAGCGGCTCTAATAAATGACCTACCGTAGGTTCACCTATCCAGCCTAGACCCAGTGCGGTAACCGTAATGCCCAGCTGTGTGGCTGAAAGATAACCATCTAAATTTGATACTACTTTTTTTGCTGCTAAAGCGTTTCGGTTTCCTTCTTCAATTAACTGGTCGATTCTAGTCGACCGTACCCTAATGACGGCAAATTCCGTTGCAACAAAAAAGGCTGTTAATATGATTAATACGATAAATAAAATGACATTTACTGTTTCCAAGTTTATCTCCTTACCCCGTTGAAACGGATAAGGGAACACCTCCCTTACAAAAGTTTGATGAGCTGATTTATATGGTAAATAAAGAATATCATGTATACTGTTCCCTTAATGTCCGCAGAAATAAACTTACCGAAAAGAAAGAGCACTTTTTAATAACCCGCAACATTTTTTGGCAGAAAAAGCGTAAACTAAACACTATAAAATGAATGAAAAGAGATAACGTGATACCTTTAAAAGGATGTAAATAGAAGTAGGAGTCGATTGTTTTTATGGAATTTTTTCTGACGATATTAGTCTTATTGGCTTTGATTGGTCTATCTAATATCATTAATCATTTTGTACCATTTATTCCTGTTCCATTAGTTCAAATAGCTTTGGGAGCAGGGCTTGCTATCTTGCCATTTGGCGGAGATGTACATTTAGAGCCTGAGTTATTTTTTATTTTATTTATTGCCCCGCTATTATTTAATGATGGGAAAAACGTGTCAAGAGCTGCTCTTTGGAAGCTTCGTACACCTATTTTATTACTAGCGCTGGGACTGGTTTTTGTAACGGTGGCAGTAGGGGGATATCTAATCAATTGGCTCATTCCTTCCATTCCGTTACCGGCGGCATTTGCACTAGCCGCTATTTTGTCCCCAACAGATGTAGTGGCTGTAGGAGCTATGGCGAGCCGAGTAAAGCTGCCTAAGCGAATTATGCATTTGCTGGAAGGCGAAGGGCTGATGAATGATGCCTCTGGTCTTGTAGCGTTTCAAGTAGCAGTAGCTGCTACCGTAACGGGCGTCTTTTCAATAGTAGATGCTACATTTCAGTTCCTTTGGGTAGCGCTGGGCGGTTTGTTTGTAGGAGCATTTATCGCTTTTCTGATTATCAGACTGCGTGTACTTGTTCGACGTTTAGGAATGGAAGATATTACGATTCATATGTTAATACAAATTCTAACTCCATTTGTTGTCTTCTACATTGCTGAACATTTTCATTTATCAGGAATCTTGGCAGTTGTAGCAGGCGGCATTGTGCATGCGATTGAGCGCGACCGAGAGGAATCACCTAACCAGCAGCTAAAAGTAGTATCAAAAAGTACTTGGACGGTTATTTTATATTTGTTAAATGGCTTGGTGTTTGTACTGCTTGGCCTGCAAATACCTAAAGTGGCGAAAGCAATTATTCAAGATCCAAACTTTAATAATGGACAAGTGCTTCTTTATATTTTGATTATTACTGTCTTTTTGCTTGTACTACGATTTATTTGGGTGATGGTGTCATGGTCAGTAGGCTGGTATTACAAAAATAACAAGCATCTAAAACCTGAGCCTCGGTCTATTGGCATTATCACGGTTTCAGGTGTACGAGGAGCTGTTACGTTAGCGGGAGCGTTTTCGATTCCATATACGCTTGATAACGGCAGTGATTTTCCGGAACGCTCTCTGATTATTTTTCTAGCAGCAGGCGTTATATTGTTAACCTTAGTTGCGGCAAGTATTCTTTTACCTCTCATTGCGAAAACAGAAAAGGCGCCGAAGAAGCCTGAGCGCAACACAAAAGAGGTTAAAGCGCGCATTAAAGTGCACAAAGCTGCTATTCAGCGGTTAAAAAGAGAAATGACCGAGGAAAATCGTGGAGCAGCCCTTTCGTTAATTTCATCGTATAATACAACGATTAATAACATCATCGTTAAAACTCATCCTTTAGAAGCCTCTGAAAACAAACAGTATGAAGAAGAAATTCGATTGCTGGCTCTTCAGGCCAAGGGGAAATTGGTGGAAAAGCTATTAAAAGAAGAAAAAATAGACCGTGAGACAGCGTATATTTGTTTGGAACATACGCACAAGCTTGAAATGGCTGTAACCAATCGCGTAAGGTATAAATTATTGGTGAGCTGGATGAGGTTTAAAAAAGTTTTATTATTACTAGTCCGAATTTTTTCACCGAATAAGCAGGCGTTAAGAAAACAAAGCTTGCGAAGAAGAAGCAAAGTGAACAAAGTACGTATTCAAATGATTGAAGAAGCGATAAAGGTCATTAAAGAAAATATGAACGAAGAAAATCGAATGATTTCACTTGCTATTATTAGTGAATACCATAGATCCATGGCAAGACTTAGAAAAGAGAGTACGGAGTATAATTCACGGAAACGTAAAAAAGCAACGAGAGATTTATGTTATAAAGCGTTTCATACCGAGCGGGAAACGGTGCAAGAACTTTATGAAAAAGGAGAAATCACGCGTGAAATCGCTCATAATATCCGAAAAGATATCGCTTTGCGTGAAGCATTAACAATTGAAGAAAATGGTTATTAAAAAGTCGCAGAGAGTAGTCTCTGCGACTTTTTCTAGTAAGTTTCATTCTATTGCTTTTCAAAAAGATAAAGCTTTCCATTAACAGCAATATCAAACCGAGGCCCTTTAAAGCCGCGTTTTATAAGTTCTTTACGCATAAACTTCATAATTCCTCCGTGGCTGACAATCAGCAAATCGTCTTCTGACTCGGAAATAGCGCGATCTAGCACTGCTGCTACTTTTCTCTTAGTCTCAGCCATATCTTTACGAGCTTGTTTGTTGATGAGTCCGGACATGCGAAACAGTAAGACCCAGAGGATAAAAGGAAGTTTAAATTTTACTGGAATAATAGGCATAGGTATTTCTCTAAGTTCTGGAAGAAGCGTGATCTCTTGTTTATAAATATGCTTTGCCGTTTTGTGTGCTCGCGGCATATCGCTTGAAAAACAGCGTTTCCATTCGATATTATTCAAATCAGTCTCTCCATACGTAATATCTGATTCATCATATTCTTGAAACCAAGCCACTAGTTCATCAGTGGATAAGCGGTGGTTTTCTGGAAGACCTTTGTTTACTTTGTAATGACGTACTAATGCTACTTTCATTGTGAAATCTCCTTAAAATCTAAGCGCCAAAAACACTTATTCGGCGCAGCTTGATTTTCTTATTTAATGTTATTTTCATCATGCTGCACCTCCTTTCAAATATTTGTAAAATAAGTATAAAATGGATTAAGAAAATTGTAAATACGGAATAAAAGAAGATTTTGAGATAGAATAACTGGAAAATGAAACCTTTTTATAACATAAAACGTATTACTTATAGATAATTCAAACAAATTGAAATACATATAAAAGGGTGGATTACAATGATGGATACAGAGAGAAAAGTGAACATCAGAGAAGAGTTTGGAATTTTATTTGCAAAAGGGGATTTTAAGAAACTTTATGATTGTGTAAGCGAAGAATTTAAACGTCAAGTTTCGCTTCAGCAATTTTTGGAGCAGAGCAAATTGTTTAATCAAGGAGAACAGTTCTACAGACTAGAAACAAATCTCTATTTAACTCCTCAAATTGAGCAGTTTATTTGGTTAAATTCTAGGCAGACAAAATTCATCAGCGTCATGTTTGATGAACATAACATTATACAAGCACTTGTGATTGCTCCTATAGAATCATTTTCAGAGAGAGATCGATGGAGTACAAACAAATATACGATGCCGATTCAAAGTGAATGGTTTGTCTATTGGGGAGGAAAGCATGAGGTGTTGAACTATCACCATCCAGTCGAAAACCAAAGGTATGCGTATGATTTAGTCGTGCGAAAAGGAAAGCAAAGCTATAAAAATGATGGAACGAAAAACGAAGATTACTATGCATATGGAAAAAAAGTTGTGGCGCCGCTTGAAGGAGTCGTTATCACAGCAGCTGATGGTCAAGAAGATAATGAAATTGGACACACGAATAAAAGAAATCCTTTAGGAAATCACGTTATCATTGAGCATGAAGGAAAAGAATACAGTGTGCTTGCACATTTGAAGAAAGGATCGGTTTCTGTGAAAAAAGGAGACGTGGTTCGTAAAGGAACACTGCTCGGAAGGTGTGGAAATTCCGGGAATTCATCCGAACCTCACATTCATTTTCACGTCATGGATGCCTCTGACATTGAAACGTCAAAAAGTTTGCGAATTCAGTTTCATGCGGCCGTTGAACCGATTCGCGGAGATACGGTTATCCCATTTTTTTATTGATTAAAAAGCCATAGCGTTTGCTGTGGCTTTTTATGCAGGGCTTTCCTCAAATATAAAGTCAAGCACCCGTTGAAACAAGTAAAGGATAATGGCTACGGTAGTCATGACAAGGAAAAGCCCAAAATGACTAATTTCATACAGATTATAAAGCCCGATTTTAGCGAGAAAAGGAACAATAACATAACCATGAATCAAATCCAAAATAATGTTAACAATTATGTACAAGATAAACCCCGGATACGTAAGGTAAAAGACAAAGATCGTAATCACAATATGAAGGCAATAAATCGTTGCTCCCATGCTAGTAAGAAAAAATACGTTTTCTTGAACCGTCCACCAGTGCATTTTTTCCGCTACTTGATAGGCGATTGTCATCATTAATGCTGCAAATAACCCTACAGTAAAAAAGCGTTTAACACGCTGTTTATCAAGCAGCAGCAGTAAAAACCATGGAATAACAAGAATCCCCCATAATATAATTTGATTCATTCATCTTCCCACCTTTTATTTATCAGTAGTTCTTAGTGTAAGAAAGAATTGTAAAAATATACATTCTATAAAGAAAACGTTTACAATCAGATTACTTCTCTATATACTAAATCTTGAATACTTGTATACAAGTTGGCTAAGGAAGTGATGACACATTAAAAGAGTAATATACCCGGAAAAATGGCTTCGCGGAGCCTCGCTGGGAGAGCAAGTTGTAAGCAAATTAAGAATTCAAATTATGAGCGGCGAGCTAAAGAAAGGAACCATTCTATCGGAAAATCAGCTCTCGGCAGAGTTTGGAACGAGTCGATCTCCTATAAGAGAAGCGCTGCGGACCCTTTCAAACGAAGGACTCATTGATTTACAGCGAATGGGAGCAGTTGTTATTGGTTTAACAGCTAGGGATTTAAACGAGCTGTACGATGTTCGTCTGCTTTTAGAACATTTTGTCTTAGAACGTCTATCTGAAGTCAACCATGATTCGCTTATTAAAAAGCTTGAGCAAAGTATTGATCAAATGAACATGGCAGCTAAATACGATGACTATGTAGAGTTTGCTTATCAAGATTTGCGGTTTCATGAGCTCGTGATTATCGAAGCAGACCACAAGCGGATATTAAAATTGTGGGAAAGCATCCGTGAAATTATTTTAGCTGCTCTTTTAATTACCACTGAAAAAAGATTTCGAGATGATAAAGCAGCTGTGCTCCCACTGATAAAGCAGCATCATGAAATGATTAAAGCATTAAAGTCTCAAAATACAGAATGTATTCAAGATGAAGTGAAGCGTCACTTTGAAGACACGAGAAATACGATAACAGCTTCACTTTTGAATGAAGCATAAAAAAGGGATAAAAGATTCGAAATGTTTTGGACCTTTTTATCTTCAAGTTGTCGACAAGTATACAAAGGGGATGGAGAAATGAAAGCAGGTGTCTACGTTTCAGAAACGAAAGCCGTTATGCAGCAAAAAACGAAACCGGTTATAAAAGAAGGGGAAGCGCTTGTAAAGGTATCCCATGCTGGAATTTGCGGAACGGATATGATGATTTATTTTGGAAAACATCCTAGAGCACAGGCGCCACTTATTATGGGGCATGAATTCAGCGGAGTTATAGAAGAGATCCGAGGGGAAACGAAATTTTCTTTAGGTGACCCCGTAGCAGTTGAACCTACGCTTAGCTGCAGAACGTGTGAAGCCTGTGTAAGAGGACAGTTTCACGTTTGTAAGGAGTTAAAACTAATCGGCATTGATCAAGATGGAGGGTTCGCGCAGTACGTGGCTGTTCCAGTGAACCGCCTTCACCTCTTACCAGAGAAACTGTCTAGCGCGCATGCTGCTCTTGCAGAACCTGTAGCGGTTGCCGTACATACAGTACGACGCTCGCGGTTGAAAGTAGGAGACCAAGCTGTCATTTTAGGAGCAGGACCTATTGGACTACTGATCGGGATGATTGCGAAACGAGCAGGTGCAAAAAAAGTAATGATCTCAGATATTAGTTCTTACCGCTTAACTAAAGCGAAAGAACTTGGCTTTATACCAATTGATGCAATGAAAAAAGACGTCGTAAAAGAAGTGCGTTTGCTTACGAATGACGTCGGTGCAGACGTTGTATTCGAAGTAGCCGGAAATCAAATGACAGCAAAACAAATGGTTGAAACAAGCCGTATTCAAGGAGAGATTGTAGTGGTGAGCGTCTATAAAAACGCTCCAGAAGTAGATTTAGCAGCAATGCACTTTAAAGAAATTTCATTAACTACAACGAGATGTTACACAAAGGAAGATTTTCAGACGGCTATTGATTTACTGGCAAACGGTGAAATAGCAGCAGATTCTTTAATTTCTCATAAGCTGCCGCTTGAAGATATTCAAGCAGGGTTTGAGTTTATGCAGCGGCCTGATGAATCACTTAAGGTTTTATTTGCACCAAACGGAGAGGGGAATGAACAATGACAGTAGATTTGTTTTCTTTAGATGGTAAAGTAGCAGCGATTACGGGAGCAACAAGAGGAATTGGAAGATCAATGGCGATTGCTTTGGCAGAAGCAGGTTCGGATATCGCTCTTTTGCAGCGATCAAAGGAATTTCTCGGAGTAAAAGAAGAAATTGAACGTCTTGGAAGAAAATGTTTGATTGTTAATTGCGATCTAGAAAATGCTTCTGAAGTAAGCGAAGCAATCTCATCGGTTGTTGCTTATTTTGGCAAGCTCGATATTTTAGTAAACAACGCTGGCATTCAAAGACGTTCACCCGCTGTAGACTTTGCAGAAGAAGATTGGGATGCTGTTATGAATGTTAATTTAAAAACCGTATGGCTGTTATGTCAGCAGGCGGGCCGACAAATGCTTAAACAAGGAAGCGGGAAAATCATTAATATGGCATCTTTGCTTTCTTACCAAGGTGGTATTACCGTTCCGGCCTATGCTGCAGCAAAAGGAGGAGTTGCGCAGCTTACAAAGGCTTTATCTAATGAATGGGCAGCAAAAGGCGTAAATGTTAATGGAATTGTACCAGGGTATATTGCCACTGATATGAATGAAGCACTTATTAACGATGAAACGCGCAGCAGACAAATCATTGAACGTATTCCCGCAGGCAGATGGGGGCAAGCAGATGATTTTAAAGGAGCGGTTGTCTTTTTAGCATCTGATGCATCTGCTTATATTCATGGGCACTTACTTGCTGTAGACGGAGGCTGGCTAGGAAGATAACGCATGAATGAACGAATTTTTTCATATCATGAACAAACTTAATTAAAAGGAGCGTTCGTGGTATGAAAAGGTGGATGTTAAATGTGGGTGTTGTTGTCACAGTGCTTATAACTGCTTGGGTGGTGTATACAAAGCCTGAAGAGAAAGAGACTTCCCTATTTTCTTACAATCAGCCTTCTATAGTTGTTCAAAAAGAAAGCACAGATTTTGAAAAAGCGTTAAAAGCTTTTTTGACGCAGCATGGCTTTCAAGAAGTTAGGGTGCTGAATAACTATGCGGAAGCTCAAATTCTGATTCTTCTACCCCGCGAACACCTTTCTTCCCATAAGAAAAGGGAAATTCAGCAAATGGTAAATCAAGTTGCCAAACAGTATCACGTTCATCCTGATGTAGTTAATGTTCAGCTATATGAAAAAAGTAAAAAGCCTTTTAGAAAGGGGAATCCCCCTCGATAAAAGGCTTTTTTTTACTCTTTTTTCTTCTCTTGTTCAGCAAGCTCTTCTTGTCTTTTAAAATGTGATTTTCCTAACGCATACACAAAACTAAAAAACAAAGGAAGTAAAATAGTCAGCAGCACAAGGCGGGTAAGCATATCGCCCAGATCATTTCTCGTTAAGTAAATATTAATAGCTGCAATGACAATATAAATAAAAATACCGAGGTTTCGTAAAAATCTCTTTAGCATAGATGCATTCATTTTTTTCACCTTACTTTTATATACTCACATTTAAGGTAAAGGAAACGATTCATAAAAGCAACCTATTTACTACAAAGAAAGAAGGAATATAGGAATTTATGATGAATATTTATAGGTTGCCTGAAAATTATGGAGATAAAATCCTAACATGAAGTCGTTTTATAAAGCAGCTCGCTCCGAGTACACTGAATGCGCCGAGTCAGCTATAAACAGCTGCCTTCTCTTCAATCAGCTTTATTTCTTAAAAAGGTAAGGTGATGAGATGAAAAGAGTACTGGTAATGGGCGTTTCTCCAGGAGTAGGAAAGTCTACATTTGCCAAGAAATTAGGGGAAAAGCTTGATCTAGAAGTATATCATTTAGACAGCCTGTATTGGCAGCCTGGCTGGACGGAAAGAGACAATGATAGCTTTAGAGAATTGCAGGAGCACATTGTAAAAAAAGACAGCTGGATTATCGACGGGAACTATAGCAATTCGTATGACGTGCGAGTGAAGCGTGCAGATACCATTATTTATTTAGAGCTGCCGCTAATCGTTTGTGTGTACCGAGTAATAAAGCGGAGAATCGTATATGCAAGAAAAACGCGTGAAGATATGGCAAAAGGATGCCCTGAAAAAGTAGATTGGTCATTTTTTACGTTTATTCTTACTACGTATCGAGAACGGAAAAAAAAGATGAGAAACCAGTTTAAAAAGCTTAAAAATGATGAGGATTACAAGGTTTTTATGCTGATGAACAGAAAGGACATCGAGAACTATATACACAACCTATAGGGGGAGTATGTGCTGAATTTTGAACAAAAATAGCCACGTAACAAGTTCGCTTGTTACGTGGCTTTATTAAAAAAACAATCATTCTTGCGTAATCTTCAACATTCCTTCTTCGTCGAGCGCAAGCGTTAGAGAATGATTAACCTTTACCATTAATGGATGAACTTCAGAGTCTCGGTTCGAAAAAAACCACCGTCTTTTAGGCGTCCCTACAAGAAAAAACGCACTGCCGCTTCCTAAAAAGTTAAAGGTCTCGTTTAATAGCCTGTTGTTGCGCACGGTGATACCGGAGTTAATAAGCTGTGTCCCTACAGAGTGGACATGAGGAGTTGTCAAGTTGATTTCTCCTATGCTTAAAAGCGACTTAGAAGAAAAGGGGTCCTTGGATGACGGGCAGTCCGAATGTCTTGAAATGTATTCAACAATATTATGAGCAGGGTCTTCAAAATAAAAGGAATGAGCATCAAATGCTTCAAAATAAATCTCATCTTTCTTCTCTTCCGTATTGAGGAAGACTCTCTGAGTAGCCCATTGCTTTGCTTCCATAAATCGGTTTGCTGGAACATTAAAAGCAAAATGGTAAAAGGGCTTTGTATGTAGAGAACTTTCTTTAAAGGTTAGCTCACTTTCACCAACCTTGATGGAAAAAGAACGCGGTGAAGCGGCGGTTAATGGGAAATCGAGAGAATTTACATAAAAATCCTTCATTGTGTCCAATAAGTGGGTGTACAGGACAGCTTGATTAATGATCATAAACCATTCCTCCTCGTTTAAGCGTTGTCTAAAATGGTATTACACAAATTTTTCGCTCTCTTTTTGATTACTGCTTTTCAAGTAAAGCTGAAAAGAGCCTTTATGCTCAGAGCCTACAAAATTAATACGATATCTCCTCGTTTTTTCGGGTGTTAAATAAAGAGAGTTATTAGTCATTTCAAAAAATCGTGTCTGTTTTGGATCTTCTACGTACAGGGACAGGTCTCCGCTTTTGGTATTTTTAGATAGCGTAAAAGCGTAGGTTACACCTTTTTTGAGTTTAATGCTCCGGGAGTAGCGGCCCGTAAAGCTGTCGTATTCGCCAAAGAAAACCTCACTTCGCTCCTTTTTTATTTTGCCTCCTACAATTTGATTTTCCTGGCCGTTAAAGTTAATAAGTAAAAAAGCGATAAGAACAATAAGAAAACTATATTTAAACATAAAAACCTCCATCTACTAAATTATAGATAGTTTTGGATTTCGTCAAATAGTGTTATAGTTTAAAAGGGAAAAATTAACAAAAAACGAATTATCTTTTTGCATGTTACGTCTAACAGAAAGGAGAAAAGAATTGACTCAGCGTTTTTATCTTTTAGCAGCAAGTCAAGTAACCGCAAATGTAGGTTTTGTTCTTTATACAATGGCTGTCACTTCCTATATAAAGGAAAACACCGGTTCAACAGCTCTTGCGTCGATGATTACGATGACGAGCTTACTTGCACGGCTCCTTAGCGGCCTTAGCGTACCTTTACTAGCCGATATGTATAAATCCATTCACATTATGCGGTTTGTTCAAGTGATACAGATAGGGATGCTTGTTGGATTGTATGTGCTGCTTACACAAGAATTTACAGTCACAGTACTAACGATGGGTTTTATCATTGTTGGAATCATTTCTTTTTTTAACGGCTTTTTTTCCATTTTTAAAACGTCAGTTGTACGCAGCTTAGTAAATGATAGTCAAAGAATGCAGGCGAATAGCTTGCTTTCAACAATTGATCAAACTTTTCTGTTTGCAGGGTAGTCGCTTGGTGGTTTCGTTTTGTCCTTAACGGGATCCACTCAGTCTCTATTTATAACGGCAGGTCTTCTATCGATCTCATTTGTTTGCTTACTGTTTATAAAAGAAGCCCACACATATAAACAAACACAAAAGCGAAGAGCGGCAAAACTAATGGAAGGATGGCGCTTTTTATGGATACATAAACGCATCAGAGCCCTCGTTATAATGGACATCATCGAGTCGCTTTTTGGAACCATTTGGATTGGAGCTATTACTCTTTCTTTTGTGAAAGAAGTGCTTGAAAAAGGAGAAGCGTGGTGGGGATATATAAACGGTGCGTATTATTTTGGAAGCATAGTTGGAGGAATTATTGTGTACCGCATGTCTTCTATGGTAAAAGGAAGGCTTTTGCTTTTTATGTTCTTAGGCTCAATTGGTTATGCTGTTTTAACCGGTTTTTACGGTCTAGTAACGAACCCGTATCTAGCTTTAGTACTTTTGATCATGATGGGTCCTGCCTATCAGCTTCGAGATGTAGCTCAGGAAACCATTTATCAAAATACCTGCAGCAACGGGATGTTTCCTAAAGTAATAGCGGCAAAATCAACTCTTGTACAGGCTGTGTTTATACTTTCCATCGCATTTGTAGGGACAGTAGCCGATCTGTTTGGGGTAAGGTTTGTATATCTATTTTCAAGCTTCATGCTACTTTTAACGGCTCTAATAGGCATGGCAGGATTAATGTATAACAAGCATTCTATCGAAATAAACAAGACACCTGCTGAACGGAGAGGAGGTATATGAGAATCATTAGGCTAACGTATCTTGTGGAGCATGATATAAAAGAGCTGTTAATAGAAAGCCAGGAGGCAGGCTTTTTCTTTCTTACCAAGCTAGTAGCGGAGTATAAAAACGGGCAAAACGTATTTAACAAAACAGGCGAAAGATTGTGGGGAGTTTACGGTAAAAAAAACAAATTAATTGGCGTAGCCGGCCTTAATCAAAATCCTTACAGCCAGTATGCTAACGCTGGGAGAGTAAGGAGGTTTTATGTTTCAGCTCAGTTTCGCAGAAAGGGTATAGGCAAACAACTTTTAAAAGAAATTATTCACTATGCAGAGAATTATTACGACAGTCTCGTTCTCTATACAGACACGGACAAAGCGAAACTATTTTATGAACAAAACGGTTTTAAACGCGTATACAATCAGCATAAAATCACTCATGAATATAAACTAAAAAATGTTCATTAATCAAACTAACGAGCGTTTAATTCAAGTAGGACATTAAAATAATATACGAATAACGCCCAGAAAAAATCTGAGCGTTATTAGCATAAATCAACCGAACCCGTTACTCTTGTTAGTTTGCTTTTTTAAGTTTAAGAGCTGTTTTAGGAGCAGGGCTTTTTTTGACAATATACAAACCGCTAAAAATAATAAGTCCTCCAAGCAGCTGCATAGCATTGATGGTCTCTCCAATAGTTACAGCAGCAAAAACAACGGCGAACAAAGGAATAACATACATGTAAACCATTACTTTTGTCGAGCCGATTTTTCCAATTCCTACATACCACATCACGAGTCCGTACACCGTCACAAATAGAACAGAGTATGCCAGAGAGCTCCAGCTGCCTATATCTGTGGGCCAGATAAGCGTTTGATAGGTGAAAAGACAGTAGACAGTAAGCGGAATAGCGCCGATTAAAGCAGACCACGCAGTCACGCGCAAAGCAGAATATTTTACGACTAAAGGTTTTGCTAAAATCGGGTACCAGCCCCAAGCAATGGCTGCCACAATCCCCATGATGTTTCCGAACCATGCAAGCTGCGACAGCGCATGACTAGAGTGACCAAACAGCAGTACAAACGCAGCCCCAAAAAAAGCAAGCACAGAGCCTAGCTGTGTTTTTAATGAAAAAGCTTCATGCTTATATAATATAGCTAGGATTCCTGTGAAAATAGGAGACATCGAAATAAGTAAAGAAGCATTGGTAGCTGTCGTATACTTAACAGATACCATAAACAGCGTTTGGTAGAGCGTAACGCCTACTATACTGACCGCTATTAAGCGTCCCCAGTCTTTTTTTTCAATACGAATGCCTCGCTCTATTATTCCTGTGATAAGTAAAAGAATAGGAGCAACCATTATAAAACGCAGTGCGCTAAATTGAATGGAAGACATATGAGCAACTCCAAATTTTCCGATTGTATAATTAGCTCCCCAAATTAACGCCACGGATAATAATATCCATTCCAGCCAGCCTTTTTTCATGTAATCACCTCGAGTAAGTATAGAAACTAAATAAGTGCGAATATCCTTAGTTACAAAGTATACAGGAAGAAATTATGTAAAAGGCCAGCCAATTCAGCTATTTTTATCTCATCCACTTGTTTTTAATACAAACAAAAAAGCAGCTGCATTAGCTGCATTCATGACTGTTATCCACATTGTTCTATCTCATCTAATCGCACAAGTTCGACTTTAAAAGCATGATCAATCGGTCGGATTTCACAGTATCCTGAATCATATACGTGAATCAGTACAAAGCGTTTTCCTTTATATAATACTTCTTTGTAGGCTGTCATGAGATACACCCTTTCTTTTCATAGGTTTGTTTTTCATTCTATGAACAAAAAACGGCGTAATTGCCTAATATAAAAAGAATTTTTAAGGTTGATAAAATTGCTTGGCAAAACGAGTTCGCTTATACTGTACTGTGATTCTATTTACGTATAAGTTCTAATTACTAGAACAGCTTTAGCACATAGACAACGAAACCAAACAGCAGTACATAAGGAGCAGCATATGGATATTAACTATTTATATACATTCAAAGAAGTAGCGAAGTGGGGGAGCTATACACGAACGGGCGAGGAGTTAGGGTATGCTCAGTCAAGCGTTACCACTCATATAAAAAAATTAGAGGATCATTACGGTCAAAAACTATTTGAACGAACAGGACAAAAAATGAAGCTGACTCAGCCTGGTGAAGAATTGCTTTATTATGTGAATCAAGTAACCGAGTTATTAAATGAAGCAAAAGAGCGCCTTACTACGAACGAAGATGCTAGAGGAACGGTTTCAATAGGAACCGTGGAGTCGCTGGCCGCCTATTTTATTACACCGTATATTCGTGAATTAAAAAAGCAGCACCCTTCTCTAAAGATTATGCTAGAAGCGGGTTTATGTCCAAATTTAACACAAGGAATTATTGACGGAAAGTATGACGTAGCCGTTTTGCTTGATCGCCTTCAAACATCTGCAAGCTTAGAAGTGATTCCTATTCGAAAAGAAAAGATGGTTATGATTGCTTCGCCTTCCCATTCTTTTAGTAAAAGAAACAGCGTTCTAATGGAAGAGTTTGAGGGAGAGACTATCATTTTAACTGAGAGCGGCTGCCCTTATCGCACGCTTTTAGAAGAGATGATGCGCAGCAGCGGTATTCATATGCAATCGGTCATATCATTTAGCAGTCTTGAAGCGATTAAACAGTGCGTAGCGGATAATTTAGGTATTGCTCTTGTACCGGAAATAGCGGTAAAACAAGAGATGGAAAGTGGAAAACTGATTAAAGTCCCGTTTGACCAAGAAGAGTTTTATCTTTATTCACAGCTCATATTCAAAAAGAAAAAATGGCTGACGGCACCTATTCAACAATTTATTTCACTTGTTCAAGAAGGTTATCAAAAATATTGATAATAGATATAGAGAATCTTCAATAATGATGAAGTTGTTTTCGTGCTACACTTTTTATAAGACATGAAACTAGAGGTGTAGAACATGAATATATTTTTGCAGCACAATCCTACAAAATTATACTTTGGAAAAAATCAAATTACGAAGCTATCGCAAGAGCTTGCTTCTTATCATAAACAAGTAAAGGTTCTGTTAGTATACGGAGGAGGAAGCATCAAACGAAATGGCGTATACGACGAGGTGAAAGCTGAACTTCAGTCTATTAACGCAGTTGTTCACGAGCTGTCTGGTGTAGAACCGAACCCTCGTTTGACTACGGTTGCTAAAGGCGTTGACATATGTAAAAAAGAAAATATTGATTTTCTCTTAGCCGTCGGGGGAGGAAGTGTGATCGATTGTACAAAAGCTATCGCAGCGGGAGCCGTGTATGAAGGGAATACATGGGACTTAATTACACGTAAAGAAGAGATTACAGGTGCTCTTCCTTTTGGAACGGTCTTAACACTTGCAGCAACAGGATCTGAAATGAATTCAACTTCTGTTATTACAAATTGGGAAACAAAAGAAAAGCTAGGTTGGACGTCTTCTCACGTATTTCCCGTCTTTTCTATCTTAGATCCGGCGTACACGTTTTCAGTGCCGCGCGACCAAACCGTCTATGGAATTGTTGACAGTATGTCGCATGCGCTTGAACACTATTTTCATCGCACGGAAAACACGCCGATGATCGACGGCTTTATTGAATCTTTACTAAGAACGGCTGTAAAAGAAGGTCCTAAGCTTCTTAAAGACCTGACTTCTTATAAGTATCGTGAAACAATGATGTATATCAGCACGACGGCATTTAACGGAAGCTTAGCAAACGGAACGGACGGGGGAGACTGGGCTACTCATCGTATTGAACATGCTCTGTCGGCCGTATATGATATTCCCCACGGAGGCGGTCTTGCTATCTTGTTTCCTAACTGGCTGGAGCACGTCTTAAAAGAAGACCCTTCTCGTGTAAAACAATTGGCTGTAAACGTATTTGGCATTGATCCAGCAGGAAAAAGCGATGAAGAAACAGCAATGGAAGGAGCAAAAGCGCTTCGCACTTTCTGGAATGACTTAGGAGCTCCGAACAGCTTGCGTGACTATGATATTGATGATTCTGAATTTGATTCAATTGTTGAAAAGACCTTTGTAAAACCAGGTGTTGGAACTTATAAAGAGCTTGATCATGCAAGCGTTAGAGATATTCTAGAAAGATCCAAATAAAAAAGACGAGCTGCCTGCTCGTCTTTTTTATATGTACTCAATAATCCATTAGAAAGTAAAGAAAAAGAAAAAAGCACAGCAAGATGCCTCCTGCTCCTACCGCTATTTCCGAAAAGCCTTGAATAAACGTACTTTTAGGACTGCTTCCATCGTTTTGCAGATGAAATACACGTTTTCTTTTGCGTTCATGTACGATCACCAACGAGCCAAAAGCAACCGATAATAATGTAGAGAGCGGCACCACAATTAAAAACAGCTTAATAGAATACGCCCAGTACGATATATAGAGCGTATAATACATTGCTCCGGTACTTAAGGCAAAGAGTATTAAAGAAAATAAAAACCACTTCGTAAAACGGTTTTTGCTCATGTATGGTTCACTTCCTTTTATCAGGCGCGTCTTATGATGTAGAAATAAAACACGTCTATCATTTTACCAAAACTTTTTAATACATTCTATTTTAGCGGAAAAATAGGGTTTGTAAGTTTCTTAAAAGTGGTATAGTTCCTAAGAACTATTCATGTATACATACAAAAAACTGATGATAAATGAGGGAGAAGATGAGCTATGGGGTGCGACGCGTGTCTGCCAATTAGGGCAGGATATACGGTTTCTTTTCAGAAATCAAGCGATGTGAAGAAATTGGAAAAATACTTTAAAGATATTTCTCAAAGCCAATGGAAGACTCTTGGAGAAGATATGGTCTGGATGAGGGAAGATATCTTTTGGAGTTTTATGGATTATGTTCATCAGCATCTAGACCCTCGGCATGTGCGGGCTGTAGAAGCCAAGCAGCGGAGCCCGTTTGAAAACCTGCGGCGTATGGAGCCAATCACCGTTTTTCAAAAAATGAAAGATGCCTTGTGGATTGATGAGCTGATTGAAGACAAGCGAATTTGCTCATATTATCAGCCGATTGTATCGATTGATCACGAACGCGTGCATATCGTTGGGCACGAAATTTTATCAAGAGGATTAGAAGAAGACGGAAGTATTATACCGCCTTTTAAAATGTTTGAAGCTGCTCAAATAAGAAATAAAACCTTCGCTCTTGACCGAGCCTGCCGCTTAGAAGCTGTAAAAAATGCTAGTATTATTGATCGTCAGCTGATTTTTATTAACTTTATTCCTACAGCAATATATAATCCCGAGCATTGCTTGGCATCTACATTTGCGTTAATTCAAGAATTGAATATAAAGCCCGAGCAAATTGTATTTGAAGTGATTGAAACCGAGGATGTTCAAGATATTGAGCATTTGAAAAACATTTTGAATTATTATCGCTCCCACGGATTTAAATATGCGCTAGATGACGTAGGAGTTGGCTATAATACGCTGAATCGGCTTTTAGAAGTGGAGCCTGACGTCGTGAAATTGGCATTTGAATTCACAAACGGAGTCAGTAAGAATGAGAAACAGAAAAAAGTGGCTCAAGAGATGTTAGCTATAACCCATAGAATGGGGGCGCAGGCTCTTGCAGAAGGTGTAGAAACAGAAGAAGATTTAAAATGCCTGATAGAGATGGGTTATGATTTGTTTCAAGGGTATTATTTTGCAAAGCCTAATCCTAAACCTTTAAAAGAGATTCATTCTATTTACGCTTAGCAGCGAAAAGCAGAAGAACAGAAACTTCTGCTTTTTGTATGAACAAAAGTAAGAATACTCAAAAAATAAACAATTCACTTTCATTTTGCTAAACAGTTTACAGAGAAAGGGAAGTGCTATAAGATGATAAATATTAATCCTTAGTATTTCTATCAGAAAAGGAGTGGATGATGTGGCACAAACGTTGCACTCATCGTATAAATCAAAGCCAACTACTGTTGTAACAGAATTAAGTCCTATGCAAAAGCCGTTATTTGCAGGAGGGGTTATAGCAGCGGTTATTTTACTTCTAGCGATTGTGCTAACAACTAACTGGACGCAAGGTGTTTTATTTATGATCGGTCTAGCGTTAGGGATGACGCTTTTGTACGCACGGTTTGGCTTTACATCAGCATTTCGCCGCCTTGTATCTGTCGGCAATGTTCAAGGCTTGCAAGCGCATATGCTTATGCTTGCAATTGCGTCAACGCTGTTTGCTATTATTTTAAGTACAGGCTTTAGCTTTACAGGGGTAACGCCAAAGGGATATGTCTCACCTGTAGGAGTAAGCGTGATCGTTGGTTCGTTTATGTTTGGAATTGGGATGCAGTTGGGAAATGGATGTGCCTCGGGGACGCTGTATTCGTTAGGCGGAGGCTCTTCTTCTATGATTTTAACGCTTTTAGCTTTTATTGTAGGTTCTATGTTTGGGGCGTATCACTTGCCATTTTGGCAAAAGCAACCTTCGCTTCCCCCTATCTCATTAGCTGAATCGACAGGTCTTGGTTATTTTGGAGCTTGGATTATACAGCTTATCGCGTTCGCAGCGATTTACTGGATTACGATTCAAATTGCTAAAAAGAAAAATCCGCCTATGATGAAACAGCTTCCTACTACAAAAGGGTGGAAAAAGATTATTCGCGGCTCTTGGCCTCTATTCACAGCAGCGATTGTGCTGGCCGTATTAAATGCATTGACGCTTGCTGTAAGAGGAAACCCTTGGGGAATCACTTCTGCTTTTGCATTATGGGGCGGAAAAGCCATGATGGCAGCTGGGATAGATGTATCGAGCTGGGGATTTTTCCAAGGTGCAAATGGAGAAGCGCTAACGCAAAGTGTGCTAGCAGATTCTACCAGCGTGTTAAACTTTGGGATTATATTAGGTGCCTTCATTTCAGCGACGGCGCAAGGGACGTTCAAACCAGGAAAGATTAAGCCCGGAGTTGCAGGTGCAGCTGTTGTTGGCGGCCTTTTAATGGGGTATGGTGCGCGTCTTGCTTTTGGCTGTAACATCGGCGCTTACTTTGGGGGCATTGCTTCATTTAGTCTCCACGGATGGGTATGGATGGTTATGGCAATGCTTGGCACAGGCTTAGCACTATTTATCCGACCGATATTTGGACTCAAAAACCCTAAATCTAATGATTCGATTTGTTAAGTTTAGATAAAACCTTCTTTGCATGAGCAAAGGAGGTTTTTTATTTTAGGTGATGTTTGAAAACCTCTATATTTTTGTAAATTCCTTGACGTTTATCAAAGATCATCAGCTTTCTTCATAGCGCTCGTATTAAAAAAACCTCTTGTTTTAACTCAAAAAGAAGATAGGAATTTCCTTTTTTTATAAAAATTTCACTTATTTTGCCGATATAACAGGAAGATTGTATGTATTTGGCGAAATGTACATTAAACACCATGTCCAAACACAGTTATTAAAACGTAAAAAGGGGTTTTAACGTTACATGAACAAGTATTTAAAAAAAGCTGTTATTTATGGAAGTTTGTGTTTTTTACTGGGAGCGTGCGGAGGAGCAGGAGAACAAACATCTTCTGAACCGCAGAAAAAAGAAGAAGCTGTAAAATCTAAAGAAGAAGCGACAAAAAAAGAGAAAAAAGAGGGCATTAATACAACCATTAAAATTAGCGCAGCGGGAGATTTTACTTTAGGAAATGATGAAAGCTTCAGCTATGATTCTACTTTTAATGACGTAGCGGCAAGAAATGGCCTGCCGTATTTTACGCAAAATGTAAAGTCGATTTTTGAACAAGATGATTTAACAACGGTTAATTTAGAAACGACGCTGACAACTGCAACCGAAAAAGCAAGTAAAACATTTCGTTTTAAAGGTGATCCTTCTTTTGTGAATATTTTAAAACAAGGAAGTATTGAAACCGTTAACTTAGCTAATAATCATACACGTGATTATTTACAGCAAGGATATGATGATACAAGAGAGAACTTGAAGAAAAGCGGAATAGGCTATTTTGGCTATGAAGATACATACGTCACAACGGTAAAAGGAGTCAAAGTAGGGTTGCTTGGATATCCGGGCTGGGATGACACCAAAGAAATAAGAAGCCAGATTAAAGACGGAATTAAGTCTTTAAAAGAAAAAGGCGCTAAAATTATCATTGTGCATTTCCACTGGGGATCTGAACGACACTATGTTCCTGATACAGCGCAGCAAGCATTGGCAAAATATACAATTGATAACGGAGCAGATTTAATTTTAGGTCATCATCCTCATGTTGTTCAAGGAATTGAAGAGTACAAAAATAAATTTATTGTCTATAGCTTAGGAAACTTTATGTTTGGCGGAAACAAAAATCCAAGTGATAAAGATACATTTGTATTTCAGCAGACATTTACGATTAAAGATGGAAAGCTAACGACGAATAAAGACATCAACGTCATTCCATTCCGTATTTCTTCCACAACAGCACGAAACGACTACCGACCTACGCCTTTAACAGGCCCGGAAAAGGACCGAGTGAAAAATAAACTAATTGATGTTTCCAATCAAATCAAACAGGAAAAGTGGACAGTTTACGATGAAGATAGTAAATGAAGCTCTCAGCATTGAGAGCTTTTTTTTATAAAATAAAACAAAAACAACCAAAAAAATGATATAATGTAAAAAAATAGATTAAAGGTGGAACTATGGCTAATATAGGTGATATAATTTTTCAAATTCTTATGATGCTTATCCTGATAGGAATAGCAGGAGTAATAATTGCATTTATTATAGGCTTAAAAAGGTTGATTCAAAAGCAGGGGGCAAATGAAAAAAGGCTTCAGCGTATGGAGCAAAAGTTAGATGATATGCTGAAAAATAAAGAGTCTTGACTATACATAAGCACTGTCAATACATCAGTGCTTCTGCACTTGACATTTTATAAAAAAGCAGTAAGATATGTATACATCATTTATATAGGGAGGAAGTTACATGGCAAAGTCAAAAGCAAAAAAAATGCGTGATAAAATGACGCGTGAAGGCAAGCGAAATCCAGAATTAAACCGCAGTCTGTTTGTATTTGCAGACATGGAAACGCGGAAAACCAAAACAAAGAAGGAAAAACTTCAGCATCAGCAAACAAAACATAAAAAACGATTATCAGACGGAGCGTACAGTACCGGAGATGATCGTTTTTTTATTGCGTTTCATACATCTGCAAAATGAAAAAAGAGCTTTTTGACTATCCATCTTCACTTTGCTCAAACATTTTTACTGTAAACTCTCACAAAAAAACCTTATGATAGAAAAAGAAGGGGATGAACTAAGAATGCTTACGATTGAAAAAGTATCTAAAGACCAAGCGGGCGTTTTGCAAAATTTGTATTCTCTTTATCTCCACGATTTATCTGCGTATACACCTTCTTTAGATATTCGCGAAGATGGAGCTTTTCACTTTGAAGAGCTGCCGCTGTTTTGGAAAGTAGAAGGTCTCTCGCCATACTTTATTAAAGTAGATGATAAGCTGACGGGCTTTTTTTTACTTCTTGAACAGCCCGCACTTCAGCAAGAAGCAGATTACTGCATCAATGATTTTTTTATCTTAAACAAATACCGAGGGCAGGGCATCGCTTCCAACACGGTAAAAGACATTTTCTCTCATCGAAAAGGAACATATATGATTATTGAGCTTGCAGGCAATAAGCGAGCTATTTCATTTTGGAAACATATTTATAAAAGCTTACATATTTCCTTTCAAGAAAAGAAAATTGAACTTGACGGAGAGCCAACTCTTATTCAAACATTTAGTGTGTAAAACCCTTCTGAAAAACAGAAGGGTTTTTATTTAAACTAAATATTAACAATTTTCAACAAATTATGTATAATTAAAGATGCTTGTCGACATTTATTCACAGGAGTATTCCTGTAAAGGAGGAGTAAAATGAAAGCGTTATCTAATTTCTTCACGGCGCTTGTGCAGCGTTTTTTACCTGATCCGTTTGTATTTGCTTTAATCTTGACGCTGATTTTATTTGTATCAGGTATTGTTTTTACTCCTCACGGGCCGATTGAAATGGTTCAGTTTTGGGGAAGTGGCTTTTGGAACCTTTTGGCATTTGCGATGCAAATGAGCTTAGTGCTTGTCACGGGACATGCGCTTGCCAGCTCGCCGCTTGTAAAAAAGTGGCTTGTGAACATAGCGCTGTTAGCCAAAACTCCGGCACAAGGGGTAATTCTGGTCACGCTCGGCGCAGCTATGGCCTGTATGATTAACTGGGGGTTTGGTTTAATTGTAGGTGCGCTGTTTGCGAAAGAAGTAGCGAAACGCGTGCCGGGATCTGATTATCGGTTTTTAATTGCCTGTGCTTACATAGGGTTTTTAACATGGCACGGAGGCTTGTCGGGTTCGATTCCTCTTGTTGCTGCTACACCTGGAAACCCAATGGAAAAAACGGCTGGACTTATTCCGCTGTCAGACACGATTTTTACAGGGTACAACTTATTTATTACCCTCGGGTTATTAATTGTCCTTCCTATTATGACAAGACTGATGATGCCGACGGGAAAAGAAGTGGTAGAAATTGATCCAAGACTGTTGGCAGAAGATGAAATGGCTCCGGCTACAGTTGTTGAGACAACTTCTTCTAAGCCAACATTTGCTGTACGCATGGAGAACAGCAGATTTTTAAGTCTGACGATTGCGCTTCTTGGGTATTCATATTTAATTTATTATTTTGCTACAAACGGTTTTAAAATGGATATTAACACAGTGAACTTATTGTTTTTTACAACGGGTATTTTACTTCACCGCACGCCTTTATCCTATATGAATGCCGTTTCTAATGCTGCGAAAGGAACCGCTGGGATTGTGATTCAGTTTCCATTCTACGCAGGTATTCAAGGCATGATGGAGCTATCAGGCTTAGGCGGGAAGCTAACGAACGCATTTATCTCGATTTCAAATGAAACGACATTTCCGTTTCTTGCGTTTTTAAGTTCTGGCGTTGTGAACTTTTTTGTTCCATCTGGAGGAGGACACTGGGTTGTACAAGGACCTTTTATTATGCCGGCAGCTGAACAGCTCGGCGTAGATCCGGGAGTCGCTGCGATGGCCATTGCCTACGGAGAAGCATGGATGAATATGGCGCAGCCGTTTTGGGCACTGCCCGCACTAGCTATCGCAGGGCTCGGAGCGCGCGATATAATGGGCTACTGCGTGACCACCTTAATTGTATCAGGCTTTATTTTTGCTATAGGACTAACGTTTTTCTAATACGAAAAGGTCAGCTGAAAAGCTGACCTTTTTTTATTCTACATTATAAGCCAACTTCGCGTGCACTCCAGTTCCAGAATTCTTCTGCAAACCGTTCATTTTTTGCTCTTGAAGAAGTGGGAGTCACGCGTTTTTTATAAAAGTAAGCGCCGCTAATATGCGTCACTTCAGGGCTGTCTGCTAAATAAATAGCTGTTTCGGCACCTTGAAGAGGTGTTAAAAAGAAAGGGCGAAGCACGGCGTGAACGCTTTTTCCAAAACCAGTTTGACGGTTAACGCCGATAGCGGTAGAAACGGCTCCGGGGTGAAGGCAATTTACGGTTACAGAAGTGTCTTTTAGCTTTTTACTTAAATGGACCGTAAATAAGTTATTTGCTAATTTAGACTGAGAGTATCCTCGCCATATTCCAAATCCTGTTGTTAAGTGAGGATTGTCGAAATCTATTTTTCCAGCTTTATGAGCACCGGACCCAACGTTTATAATGCGTCCTTGCTTAGATTTTTTCAGCAGCTCTAAAAGTAAATTAGTTAATAAAAAGTGACCTAAATGATTAACACCAAGCATCATTTCGAATCCGTCTTGTGTTGTTTCCCGCTTAACTGTCACCACGCCAGCGTTATTAATCAGCACGTCAAGCACGCTGTAGCGAGACATAAAGTCATCACTGAAAGCCTGGATACTAGCGAGAGAAGCTAAGTCGCAGGTCATAAGAGATATGGAATCCGATCCGCTTTGACGCTTCGCTTCTTCTAAAGCCGTATTTCCTCTTTCTTCATTTCGGCATACCATAATGACTTCGAATCCTTTTTTAGCTAGTTCAATCGTTGTGGCCAGCCCCATTCCAGAATTGGCACCCGTAATTAACGCTCGTTTGACTGTCATGCGTATGTTCCTCCCAACTACATCTTTTTTCTAGTGTATAAGATAAGAAGATACGCCGTCCACTTCTAGCTTTTCTTTCATCCATACTTTAAAAAAATGCGTAAAGTGTGCACAGGGGAGAAAATGTTGCACAAAGGTCAATATTTTACACCCTACTCGTCAATTAAAGCGGTTTCATAAATAACTGATTTCGCTAAAATAAGACATAGGGAGGTGCTAGTAAGATGAATAGCCAAAGTAAATTACAGGAGACAGAATATGTTCCTTTAGAGCAAGAACTTAAAAGAGAACCATCCATTAATACGAAAAGACGTAAAAATTTGAAAAATGTAGGTTTATTTGCACTATTTGTAGGACCCGCACTATTAGCATTTTGTGTGATTGTACTTATACCATTTTTTACAGGGATTTATTACTCATTTACAGACTGGAACGGAGTAAACGGTACGATTAACTGGGTGGGACTTGATAACTTTAAGTACTTATTCACTGAAGATAAGCAGTTTCAGCAATCGTTTTGGATCACAACAAAATATACGGTCGTTGCGATTATCTTAACGAATGTGGTTGGATTCGTGTTAGCAATTCTTGTTACTCAAATGTTAAAGACACGAAACATTTTACGTACGGTTTTCTTTATGCCGAATTTAATTGGCGGACTTTTACTAGGATTTGTATGGCAGTTCATTTTTGTAAAAGGATTTGCATCTATCGGACAAATCACAGGAATTTCGCTTTTTGAACTTCCTTGGTTGGGAGACGCAAAAACAGCATTTTGGGGCATCGTGATTGTAAGTGTATGGCAAGGAGCGGGCTATATCATGCTTATTTACACAGCAGCACTGCAAAACGTACCGCAAGAGCTAATTGAAGCAGCAAAAATTGACGGAGCAAGCAGATGGCAAATTCTTCGTCATATTACAATTCCAATGGTAGCACCGGCAGTAACGGTTTGTTTATTCTTAACGATTTCATGGTCATTCAAAGTATTTGATGTCAACTTATCATTAACAAACGGTGGTCCATTTAAATCAACAGAAATGTTAGCGCTTAACATTTATACAGAAGCATTTGTTAATAACAGATACGGTCTAGGTGAAGCAAAAGCCTTAATTTTCTTCATCGTCGTAGCAGCAATTACAATTATTCAAGTAACATACACCAAGAAGAAGGAGGTTGAATCGTGATGGGAAACAAGTATACGAGCAAAACCTTTATTGTTGAAATTTTAGCAGTCCTGCTTGGACTAGTGTTCTTGGTTCCATTTTATTACGTGCTTTCAAACTCACTGAAGTCATTTGCAGAAATTTTATCAAACACATCGGCGCTGCCGACAACGATTCAGTTTCAAAACTTTGTTAATGCATTCAACCAAATGAATTACTTAAAAGTGCTTAGCAACTCGCTAATCATTACAGTTATCAGTAACGCAGTTCTAGTCATCTTCTGTTCAATGGCAGCTTACATGCTGGTTCGAACAAAGAAAAAAATCAGCAGCATTATCTTTATGGCATTCGTAGCGGCAATGGTTATTCCGTTTCAATCCATCATGATTCCACTTGTAAAAGTAGCAGGAAACTTAAATCTGTTAAACAGCATCTGGGGTATTGTGATCATGTATTTAGGCTTTGGTTCAGGTATGACGATTTTCTTGTACCACGGATTTATTAAAGGAATTCCAGTCGAGCTAGAAGAAGCGGCAATCATCGACGGATGCTCACGTCTAGGCGTATTCTGGAGAATTGTCTTTCCGTTATTAAAACCAATTACAGTAACCGTAGTTATCTTAAACAGCCTATGGATTTGGAATGACTTCTTACTTCCGTCTCTTGTTCTGCAAGATCCTGAGCTAAGAACGATTCCGCTTGCGACATTCTTCTTCTTTGGTCAGTATACAAAGCAGTGGGATTTAGCACTAGCAGCACTTGTAATCAGTATTATCCCGCTATTAATCTTCTTCTTTGCAATGCAAAAACACATTGTTAAAGGAATTACAAGCGGTTCAATTAAATAATAGTGTCGGCAACAGGGCTGGTTTTGAGGCTGAGGTGTCAAAACCAGCAGCAAATAGGGAGGAACGGAAAATGGCATTTAAAATGAAAAAATGGCCTTTAGCAGCAGGTGTTTTATCGGCTACGCTTTTATTTTCAACCGCGTGTTCAAACGAAAGCGCATCGGGTAATAAAAAAAGCGGCGGAGATCAAGTAGTAGTAGACGTATTTCAAGGAAAAGTAGAAATCGCTGATCAGCTAAAAGCTCTAACTGATCAATACACAAAAGAACATCCAAATGTGAAGTTCAATATCCAAACGGTTGGTGGAGGAGCTGACGGTGCAGCTGCTTTGAAAGCGCAGTTTGCGTCGGGGAATGCACCTGACCTTTTCACAAACGGCGGATATCAAGAGGCAAAAACGTGGAAAAATAAATTAGAAGATTTATCCGATCAGCCTTGGATTGATGACGCGTACGAAAACACACTTACACCGATGACGATGGACGGTAAAGTATATGGACAGCCAATCAGTCTTGAAGGCTATGGATTTACATATAACAAAAAACTGTTCAAAAAAGCAGGCATCAAAGAACTTCCAAAAACATATTCAGAATTAGAAGCAGCGGCTAAAAAGCTAAAAGCTGCCGGCATTACGCCATTTTCTATCGGTTACGGCGAGTGGTGGGTGCTTGGAAACCACGGCTTAAATATTCCATTTGCTAGTCAAAAAGATCCGGATGCATTTATTAAAGGGCTAAATGACGGCAGTACGAAAATCGCAGGAAACGAGCAGTTCAAACAGTATGTAAAGCTGCTTGATTTAACAGTAAAATATGGAAATAAAAATCCTTTAACGACGGACTACAACACACAAGTAACGAAATTTGCGACCGGTGAAGCAGCGATGATTCAGCAAGGAAACTGGATTCAGCCAATGCTTGATAAAATTACGCCGAACATGGATGTAGGGATTCTGCCTATGCCGTTAAGCGATGATGCAGCTGTAGCTGACAAGCTTGCAATTGACGTTCCAAGCAACTGGGTTATTCACAAACAAGCACCAGCGGCAGATAAAAAAGCAGCAAAAGACTTCTTAAACTGGATGGTCACATCTAAAGAAGGCCAAAAAGCGCTAGTAGAAGACTTTAAGTACATTCCAGCCTTTAAATCAATTGAAGCAAAAGACATTGGACCTCTAGGTGAAGAACTTCTTAAATATTCTAAGGAGCAAAAAACGCTTCCTTGGGAATGGACAAAATTCCCTGAAGGCGTAACGCAAAAATTTGGAGCGGATGTACAAGAATACATCGGCGGCCAAACGTCTGAAGATGAGCTATTAAAATCATTAGATAAAAGATGGGCTGAGTTGAAGTAATGAAAAAGACAACCTTTGGGTTGTCTTTTTTTGCAATCAAAAGCCTAATACTTTTAGGTTTCTATCCTTATGGTAGAATTAATTGTGAGTAAAAGGTTATATATTCCTATTCGGATAGAACAGTGGAAATTTTATAATGGATACACTTCCTATATAGAAACTAGAGGTGTTGTTTATGAAAATATGGAAATTAAGTACAAGTTTAGAAAGTGAGCAAATAGCCGCTGCTAACAAGGAAGATGACGAAATACTATTTAGAAATTTGCTGCAGCAAGGAGAGTATCTACATAGTAAAACAAATCTTCCAGTTGAAACATATGAAAAAGGAGGGTTAAATAACCTTTTAACTTATAAAGGTTTTGCAACTCCTCCAATTATCGATGGATATGCTGTTCAGAGCTTAGAAAAACTAATTTCTGAGTTTGTAGAATTTGTTCCTCTTACTCACCCTGAATACAAGTGCTACGCTGTTAATATTGTTAATGTGATAAACGAATGTGTGAACTATTCAGAATCAATACCTGATGATTTTGGAGGGTTTGACAAGCTATCCTTTATAGAGGATAAGGTAAAGAGACAGCCAATTTTTCGAATAAAGTATACCGAACATAGTCTAGGAGATTTTCCTATTATCTCTCCAGAAATTTATGTTTCTGATGCATTTCGAGAGGTAGTGTTTGAGAACGGGCTAACCGGTTTTACTTTCTATGAAGTATGGTCATCACAAGAAGAAGAAGCATCAGTTGAAGAGGTAAATCCATTTGTTCGGGAATCGCTCGATGAGGATGTGGAAGCTCACTTACAAGCATATTATGGGCCGATTATCCGCCGTGTCGAAGCAGAATCAGCTGAGGTGACAGAGGCAGGTTTTTATGAAATGGCTCCTACAGAATCAGTGCCGTTTTATACGGTCGCAACACATGGTTATAGTACGCTTCGCCTGCCGCTCCCCCCTGGATTAGACAGCGCGTACGTTGAACTGGTGATGCATGCAGATCAAGATCCGTTTGAAGATGAAAAGTACAGCTGGATTCCTCAAGTGATGCATCAAGTAGGAAACTTTGCGATAAACCATATGAATTGGATTGGTCAGTGGATGGTGTTTCCAAATCAAGAGCTGGATCGCTACGTGGATACTTATGAACGAACGTTAGCAGGTGAAAAGGTGAAGTTTCCTTTACACGTTAAACCGTATTCACCAGAAAGCGGCTTTTGTGGTGTTATGGTCGTGCCGCCTCTGCCGCAGTGCCAAGAGGCATTTACGATGCCGTATCTTGAAAACGGAAAAGAAATTGACGGAGAGTGGCTAGTCTATTTCCACACGCTTCTCCCTTTGTATGAAGAAGAAATGGAGTACTATTTCCAGCATGGACAAGAAGCTTTGCTAGAAAAGATGATGGAAAATGGCATCGAACACTTATTTAACTTACATAGACCTAATACGTTTAAGGAAAAAAGAAAGGCTTTTTCGGCAGATTCAACAAGTGATAAATAAAAAGCAGCCTATATATAGGCTACTTTTTATTTTGGTTCCTCTTACAAAAAGGGAGAAAGCGCGCTCCTTTCTGTGTGATTACTTAACTTCTTGGCCAAAGCATAACCGCTACGCCAATCAGACACACAAGTCCGCCAATCCAATCGTATGTATCGGGCATTTTTTTATCAACCCACCACGCCCAAAACAGGCTTAAAACAATAAAAATGCCGCCGTAAGCTGCATATACACGTCCAAAGTCCGGGAACGACTGCCACGTAGCAATGACGCCGTACAGCACCAAAGCAATACCGCCTAGAAGCCCTAACCAGCTTGATGCTCCTTCGCGCAGCCACTGCCAAATCAGATAGCCTCCGCCAATTTCAGCAAGACCTGCTAAAATAAAAAGAAAAATTGCTTTAATCATAAACTATACTCCTTATATCATCATTTCATCTCTTTATTCTATCTTACTTTCTTCGTTTGATGAATCATTCGTTTGCTTTAAATAAGTACACTGGAAAGCATTCCTTTATCAATTTGTCTTCAAACCTGCTAAACTATTAATAGTATGAGTTTATGTAGAATGTTTGTGAGAGTACAAAGAGTCATTCAATTATTGATGCTCAGGGTACTTTTACAAAAGGTAGAAGTTAGCAGTAAATGGACTATATAAAAGAATGCAGATATAGGGGTTTGGTAAAATGAGTTTAGATCATAAAGTAATACGCATTGAGCTGCCTACGCCATTTCCAATTGGACCAGTGAATGTGTTTTTATTAAAAGCAGACAAGTTAACGTTAATTGATGCAGGGATGAAAACCGAAGAAGCGTGGAATGTTTTTGATGAGGCGCTTCGTAAAGAAGGATATAAAGTAACAGATATTGAACAAGTGATTCTTACTCATCAGCATCCGGATCACACTGGATTTTTAGAATGGCTGCCGAGTGATATACCGGTTTACGGTCATAAGCTGGTGGAGCCTTGGATTTATCAAGATGAAGAGTTTGTTCAGCAGCATAATGAGCTATACCGTAATTTTCTTATGGAGTTTGGAGTTAGTGATGATGTAATGGATACATGGCTTCGTAAAGCAACGGCTGCGATTCAAGTGTATTCACCTAAAGGGCAGAAGCTAACCGGGTATTTACAGGAAGGAGATACACTTCCGTATGCGAGTGAGTGGGAAGTGATTGAAACGCCGGGACATTCCTTGAGTCAGCTGATGTTTTACAATCGAAAAGAAAAAGTCGCGTTTGGCGGAGATCATATTTTGCCAAAAGTACCGTCAAATCCATATTTAGAGCCGACCATTCAAAATCCTAAGCCAAAGCCGCTATTGGACTACTTGGCGTCTCTTGAAAAAACGTTGAACTACGACATTGATTTGATTTATAGCGGACATGGTGAACCGCTTAGTGATATTCATTCTTTAATTATGGAACGTATTCAAAAGCAGCATAAATGGGCGCTGCGCGTGTTACAAGCAATGGGGGAAGGAAAGAAAACAACGCTTGAAGTCAGCGCAGCTTTTTTCCCGGATATGTATCAAAAAGCACCGGACTTTATTTTCTCAGAAGTGTACGGCCAGCTTACGTATTTAGAGAAAGAAGGATACGTTGAATTAACAAAAAGTGAAGAAGGCGTCTTGCTGTGGGAAGCTGCACGTGTGCTTGCTCCTCAGTCATAACATAAAAAAACCAGCTTCTTTAAAGAAGCTGGTTTTGTCTGCTTACAGTGAATGCAAGCGCTCAATGCGTTTTTCAAGCGGCGGGTGAGTAGAGAATAAGCGTGAGAATTTTTCTTTGCCGCTAATTTTAAAAGCGGCAATTGATTTTTGGCGGTCATCTACTAATGAAGTAGTATGACGAAGCGATTCTAACGCATAAATCATTTTTTCTTTACCACCGAGTTTAGCTGCAAGCTCATCGGCTTTGAATTCACGTCTTCTTGAATGCCAGAAGATAATTGGGCTGCTTAAGATACTAAAGAGAATCTCAAATACAATCGATGTAAGGAAATAGACAACCATCGCAAACTCTTCTCGCACAAAGTTTGACACCGCTTTGGCTACTAAACGAGAGAAGAAAATAACAAATGTATTTAATACTCCTTGCAGAAGCGTAGTTGTGACCATATCACCGCTTTTAATATGCGCTATTTCGTGAGCGATAACGCCGCTGATCGCATCGCGGTCCATTCGTTCAAGCATTCCGCTTGAAACGGCAACAAGCGAGCGTCTTTTACTTGGCCCAGTTGCAAAAGCGTTAACTTCCGCTGAATGATAAATTCCGACCTGAGGCATTTTTCTTAATCCTGCAACAGATGCAAGTCGATGCGTTTCTTCTAAAACAAATCGCTCATATTCACCTTGAGGAGAACGTTCATCAATAACTTGAACACCCATCATCCACTTTGCCATCACGCGTGACATCATAAGAGAAATAATCGCGCCGCTGAAGCCCGCAATTACGCTAAATGCCAGCAGGCCGCCGTAACCGCTGCTTCCCATATAGCTTTGAACACCTAATAAAGATGTAATCGTTGTGATTGTAATTAATACTAAAATATTAACGAAAATAAACAGTGAAATTCGTTTTAGCACCAGTCTTCCTCCTTTAACTAATACGTGCATGATAGGTATACGGTCAGAGGAGAGGAAAGGTTTCATTTATTTATTCAAATTTACTAAAAAGATTACTATGTTAAGTGATTTTATAAAAAAAAGTAAATAAATGGTTGAATCATTACCATAAATAGGTTATTATGAGTGATATAAAGCTATCTTGTCTTGCAAGGTAGCTTTACTTTAAAAATGTGTCTTGTATAACAAGATAGTGAAAAGGAAGAAATCGATATGTCTTTGAGAAGTCAATTGTTAAAAGGAATTTTAGAAGGGTGTATCTTATCAATCATTCAAAAAGAAACGGTTTATGGCTATGAGCTATCCCAGAAGCTTCAACAATATGGATTAAATGATGTGAGTGAAGGTTCGATTTACCCAATTTTACTACGTCTTCAAAAGGAGGGGTTAATAAAGGGAGAAATGAAAGCATCGCCTTCGGGTCCTAAACGAAAGTACTATCATCTTACGGCATCTGGTGAGAGCGCATTATGTGAAATCCAAGAGGAATGGATCAACATTCAAAACCCTGTAAATAAATTGTTGAATAGGAGTTTTTACGATGAACGCTAAGGAATTAATTAAATTAAATAATAAGAAGCGAAAAGAGCTGACCAAGGAAAATGAAGAGTACTATGATAATATGCTTGTTTACATTCGAACGAGTGTGTCAGTTTCTGAACAGCAGGCTGAAGAGTTATTGATGGAGCTTTTAGATCACCTTATTGACGCACAAGCGGAAGGGAAGCGTGCTGAAGAGGTGTTTGGAGAGAACCTTAAGACGTACTGTGATGAAATGATTAAACAGTTACCTAAAGAACCCTTAAAAAGTACTGCTTTTTTTATAAGCTTTTTATTGTTACAGCTGGCAAGCTTGATGGCTATAGTAAGCGGGATAGGAAATATCGTTGTACATTATGTTAAGGATAGCAGCCAGACTGTTTATGTCGGAACAACAATCGTCACTTTTGTTATTGTTGCAGCTATTATTTCTCTTGATGTTTTTCTGCTTTTAAAATGGATACAAAAATCTGTTTACAAAATTTCGAATAAGATTAAGGACTTTTTTCTACTCTTTGTCTTAATTTTTATTTCTCTTGCCGGGATGGTTTTTTTACCAAAGCTTATTCCACCTTTTGGGTATGTAATAGAAGTCGGAGGTTTCTTATATTTAGCTGCTGGTGCCGTAGCACTCATCGTTTTAAGGTGGTTAAATAGTAAATATCAAATTACAAAATGAGATATAGGAAGCAGCGAAATGTATTGTTTAGTCTATAACCAAGAGCATTTTTAAAGAAATTTCATAATTTACGTCTATCTTGGGACAAGATGTACTAAAATAATTAAAAAGGTGTTCAACTCATGAACACCTTTTTGGTCACACCATTTAAAGATTACTAACTTTAGTACGTTTAAAAATTAACCTTAGGTTCTGTACCTAATTTAATACGTTTGAAGTTTTTAATATGCTTCCATGTAATGAAAACAAAAATAATGGCTGCAAATACCATTAAAACTACATCACCTACATAAATTGATGTTAAAAAGGCAACCAATGCGCCAATAGGTGAAGATAAGGATACGTATTTAGAAATTTTGAGAGAAATTAAAAAAGCAAGAATTCCTAGAATGAAAGCTAATGGTGAAAATGCAAGGAATGCACCAGCCGCAGTGGCTACAGATTTTCCTCCTTTAAACCTTGCAAAAACAGGATAGCTATGTCCAAGAATAGCAATAAATCCAGGGACAAGCATATGCAAGTGACTATTCATCATAAGCGGTAAACAGACAGCTAGCGAGCCTTTTGCTATATCGCCGATCAACACTATAATACCTGCTTTCTTTCCTAAAGTGCGAAAGGTATTAGTGGCTCCTAAGTTACCGCTTCCGTGCTTGCGAACATCGGTTTTGTAAAAGCCCTTTCCAATCACTAAAGCAAAAGGAATTGACCCAATTAAATAAGCTAATAAGATAATTATAGCGTTTGTTAATACGTTCATTATTGGCACCTCAAATTGTGTTGTTATTATTCATTTTATAGCAAGATATCAAGAGTAAAGTTTATTTTGTTTCTGAACACTTCTATCAGTATGGATTGCTTCCCAGGGAATAAATTGTGGTTTCTTAAATAGTGGAAGGCAGCTTTTATATGGATAGAGGGTGCTGGCTGTTTCGGTAGAGTATTTGTAAATTCAACTGTATTTTTAGCGGAATAGCTTCATGACTTTATGCTGAGATGTTTTTGAATTTTCAAGCCTTCCTACGTATTAGGACGAATCCATATGTCCATTATAAATATGTAAAAAAGAAAAGAGAGTAGGCGGAAAGGCAAAAATAAAAAACTTGCTACAATACCAGCGAAGTTTTTTGCGCATCAGCCGTTCTAATTTTTTCTGCAAAAATAAAAAACTTGTAATACAATTTTTAAAATATAACATAAATGTTTAAGGATTAAAAGATATTTTGGGTATATTGTATTAGAAGGAATGTCTTTTAATATTTTTTTATAAAAAATAAGACAAATAAATTAACAAATCAAAAAAAATATAATAGAATGTAAAACAGTGTTTCGAAATATTAACTTCTTAAAGTTGAAAGGGGTTCTGCACTTGTTGTGGACAGATATCAAAGAACGAGAAGTAGTTATGTACAAAAACTGCCAGGCGAAAATTTTGGAAAAAAAGGTGCCGAATAAAATAGTCGTGCGCAATCTAGAATTCCCGGAAAAAGGCGATTGGATATCAGCCGAGCTTGATTTTGAAGCTGTTGAAAAATTTGAGAAGAGTCGAGAACACTAATACAAGAAACATTTTACAATAATTCTATTTATCATATAAGAAAAAGCCGAGCTTACATTTTGAGTTCGGCTTTTTTGTTTATATCTCATTCGTTCTCTTTACGAAGAGCTCCTCGTTATTACATGTAAAACCACGCCTTTTCCTCTCATTCATTTTCCACTATTACACTAGTCCCGTATAAAAACGTATCTTTATAAGGGACTATCGATTTTAGTACACGTATTTTTGCCATTTGTTCAGAAATAAAACCTCTGTGCATACATTGAAGACAAAGGGGGAGGATACATTGGGAAAAACAAGTCGTATATTGAAATGGGTCAGCGGGGGATTAGAGGCTCTTTGGGGGATTCCCCTCTTAGGCGGCACCTTGGTTATAAGCCTAGCCTACACGCCGCTTATTCTAATGCTCGCATTGCACATCGTAGGTTTAGTATTTGCGATTAAAACAAACAAAGTTCGGACAGGGCATATCATGGGAATTGTCTGTTCTGCTATTGCGTGGATTCCAATTGTCGGCATGATTATGCATATCTTAACGGCTATTTTCTTACTGATAGAAGCAGCCAAAGATAACGAGCCATCTGAAGACGCAGCATAAAAGAAAAGCCGCCTGATTTTTAGGTGGTTTTTTATATTTTCTAGCAAAGACTTGAAGGCTCTATTGTTTTAGAAAATCCTTTTTATGTTAGAATATTAGAAGTATTTTCTAAAAAAGGGGGTAAACATAATAGACAAAGCCAATCAAAAAAACAAAAGACTTTTTACAGCAGGACTCATATTAGTCGCTCTTGTAAGCTTTATATTTTTACTATGGAGTAAAGGATGGGTAATTCCTGTTAAGCGGCTATAAAGGTAAAGAAACGTTTATTGATTTAAATGTGTTTAACGGAAATCAAGCAGAATTTGAAAAATACTAGTTTACTAGAAAGGTAAGAGATGGAGGGAAAAATAATGCCTACTTACAACAAGCTAGTGCGAGATAAAATTCCTGCGATTATTGAACAAAGCGGAAAAACCTTCAAATCACGCGTGCTGCAGCGAGAGGAATATCAACATGAGCTGATAAAAAAAGCAAAAGAAGAGCTTCAAGAATACATAGAGGCCCCAACGCATCAGGAGGCAATTGAAGAGCTCGCGGATTTACTGGAAGTTATGCAGGCGCTAGCAGCTGTGCACGGGGCCACGCCAGAACAGCTGGAGAAAGTGCGTGAGGAGAAGGCCAGGGAGCGCGGGAAGTTTGATGATCGGGTTTATTTGGTGGAAACAGGAGAAGCGTAGTTTGATGATGCAATAGTGGAGGGAGCGAGCGATGGCAGGTGAGTTTTAATTTAAAAGTAGGAGAAATAAAAAAAGCTTATTTAACAGAACAAGAAATTTGGAAGATCATTAATCAATTTTTCGCTAATGGTCACTTTACCACAACGTATAAATATGGATTAATGAAAGCTTTAATTGAAAACCTATATAACGTTGACAATCGGTTAGTACTCACGTTTGATCAAGTGTATTTTTCCTTTGCTAAAATATATTGGAATTTGGTTATTCATCATGATTTAAATCAATTAAATACACACAATAGACAAGCTGGAATTCAAAAAGAGTTAAAGGAATTTCAGTTAATGCATGGTGTCCCAAATAAAGTAGTATTTGATCGTTTACCAAGTAATCTTCAATTGCAGTTAGTAGAAAGAACTAAAAAAGTGGGGGCAAGGTATGTAGTAGGGGCGTTATACGGAGATATGGAAGGTTCCATTTATGAGTTTGATAAAAGAACAGAATACATAAAGTTTAATAGCAGTATGTATATTTTTTTGCAAAAGTATAGACAAATTGTTACTCATTTAACCAATTATCATTTGGCGAAATTTTTAGAAAAGCATAATGACAAAAATAAGTTAGAAGATGTCTTGTTAAAAGTGGAGAATATTTCAAAACGCGAATCGCTGCATGCATTCTATAACATACTTTGGAAATACGAAACAAAAGAATGTTTTTATTGTGGGAAAGTTCTTTCTGATAAACGCATCGCTACTCATGTAGATCATTTTATTCCATGGAGTTATATCCAATCAGATAATATGTGGAATTTGGTGTTAAGCTGTCAAAGCTGCAACACAAAAAAGAGCAATAAACTTGCTAAGAGTGTATACCTCGAGAAGATGTTTGTTCGTAACGATAATCTTAAATTAACAGCAGTTCACAATGATTTTAACTATTATTCGGAGCGTAAGTTAGAAGCTCTTTATGAGTTTGCTGGAATGAATGGATACGTAGAAAACTGGTCTCCTTAACCCCGAGTATTTCTCTTTTCATTTCAGTTACAAAATCCCCTCTTGAAATTTTGTTCACCAAACAAGTAAACTAAAGACATAAGTTTGGTAAAATTGGGATAAGAAATTCATGAGGTAGGGGAGAACAAGTCGATGGAGATGGATCAAGAGAAATTTAATAAAGTGATTGAAGCGGCAAGGATGTATTATATTCTTGATTATAATCAAAGTGAAATTGCAAAAAAGCTTGGTGTATCAAGGCCTACGGTTTCTCGATTGCTGCAAACAGCAAAAGAAGAAGGCATTGTTCAAATTAAAATTGTGGATTCATCTATCAATAGTGAAAAATTGTCTTCTCAACTTGAACAAAAATTCAATTTAAAAAAAGCAATCGTCACACCGGTGCCTCAATATGAAAATCACATTATTAAAAGTCATCTAGGCGTGGCAGCAGCTGACTATCTCTATGACATCGTAAAAGACGGAGATATTATTGGGGTGACGTGGGGAACAACTCTTTATCAAGTGGCCATCGATTTAAAACAAAAGTATGTGAATGACGTGCAGGTTGTGCAGTTAAAAGGCGGAGTAAGCCATTCGGAAACGAGCACATATGCTTCTGAAATTATGTACTTATTTGGAAAGGCATACAATACGCCTCCTATGCATCTTCCTTTGCCTGTAATCGTCGATCACGTGGTAGTCAAAAAAGCAATGGAAACGGATCGTCATATTAAGCGTATTTTAGATTTAGGCAAACAAGCCAATATTGCCGTCTTTACTACGGGACCCATTAAAACGGATTCGCTGCTTTTTCAGCTTGGCTACTTTTCCGAACAAGATGTAGAGATGATTTCCTCGCGAGCGGTAGGAGACATTTGTTCACGTTTTTTTGATAAAGATGGACAAATTTGCAATGAAAGCCTGGATGAACGGACGCTTGGACTTGATTTGGAAGAACTAAAGAAGAAAGAATACGCCATTTTAGTAGCGGGCGGGGATCAGAAAATTGACAGCATTTACGGAGCGCTGCAAGGGAAATTTGCAAATGTACTCGTTACTGATCAGTTCACGGCGCGCTTTTTGTTAGATAAACAAGAGTAAGGGAGATGAAGACGCTGTTTTTTCAAGAGCAAAAGCTTCATCGAATCGAAATAGTAGAAGATATTGTATCTTATTCGGCGTCATCTCTGCAGGCGCAGCGAAACCGGTATCTCTTTCAAACAGAAGTCTCAAAAGACGGGGTAATTGCTAAAGGAACCACAGGCTATATTATTAAACGGGGGGGAAGAATGTATTTTTCTCCTGATGCTAATCAAAAAGGAATTGAACGTTTTACGCCGCCTGATCAGCCATACGTATTAATTCCTTATAAAAAGGTAAAGAATAAGTATCGAATCATGTTGTCATTTGTGATAAAAGCTGAAAAATAAGGGAAGACTTCCGAGTGCGGAAGTCTTTTTTTATTCACTAAAACAGCGGCTATAAATATTTTTGAACAAATGTAAATATATCTGTTTACAATTGTTCAAAGCTATTATATAGTAAGGGTGTAAGTTGTTGAAAACGTTTTAGTGGATGCACAATATGCAGATACTTTTAGGGGGAAAACGTCATGAGAATGGTTGACTTAATTGAAAAAAAACGTAATGGACATGAATTAAATAAAGCTGAAATCGATTTTATTATCGAAGGTTATACAAAAGGGGATTTACCTGATTATCAGCTATCGGCATTTGCGATGGCGATTTACTTTCAAGGAATGACGCAGGAAGAACGCGTAAATTTAACGCAAGCAATGGTTGAATCAGGCGATCAAATCGACTTATCAAAAATTGAAGGTATTAAAGTAGACAAACACAGCACAGGCGGCGTAGGTGATACAACAACACTTGTATTAGGACCTTTAGTAGCTGCGGTTGATGTACCAGTTGCCAAAATGTCTGGCCGCGGCTTAGGACACACTGGCGGTACGATTGATAAACTTGAAGCAGTGCCTGGCTTCCACGTTGAAATTACAAATGAAGAATTCATTCGTTTAGTAAATACAAATAAAATTGCCGTTATTGGTCAAAGCGGAGACTTAACGCCGGCGGATAAAAAACTTTATGCACTTCGTGATGTAACAGCAACGGTTGATTCGATTCCGTTAATTGCAAGCTCAATTATGAGTAAGAAAATTGCAGCTGGAGCAGATGCCATTTGCCTCGATGTAAAAACGGGGAACGGCGCATTTATGAAAAAGCTTGAAGACGCTGAAGAATTAGCAAAAGCAATGGTTGAAATCGGAAAAGGCGTAGGCCGAAACACAAAAGCAATCATCTCAGATATGAGCCAGCCTCTAGGATTTGCGGTTGGTAATGCGCTTGAAGTGAAAGAAGCGATTGACACGTTAAAAGGCGAAGGTCCTGAAGATTTAACAGAGCTTTGCTTAACATTAGGAAGTCACATGGTTGTACTTGCTGAAAAAGCAAGCAGCTTAGATGAAGCGCGTGCAATGCTTCAAGAAGTAATTAAAAACGGAAAAGCATTAGAATCGTTCAAAACGTTCTTAAGCGCACAAGGCGGAGACGCTTCTGTTGCAGACGATCCGTCTAAATTACCTGATGCAGCGCACAAAATTGAAGTGCCAGCAAAAGAAGATGGCTACATTTCAGAAATCGTTGCAGAAAAAATCGGCGTAGCAGCAATGAAGCTAGGTGCAGGACGTGCAACAAAAGAATCTGAAATCGACTTAGCAGTTGGTATCATGCTTAATAAAAAAGTTGGCGATTCAGTGAAAAAAGGCGACTCTCTTGTTACAATTCACAGCAACAGTGAAGATGTACAGGAAGTAATGGATATCGTTTATGATTCTTACAGCACGGTCGCTGAAAAAGTGGAAGCTCCAACGTTAATTTATAAAGAAATTCATTAAGAGACAGAGAGGAAGAACAAAATGAGTCAAAACATTACGGGTATTATTGATCATACATTATTAAAAGCAGATGCAACAGAAGAGCAAATTACGGTTTTAGCACAAGAAGCAAAAGAATATTCATTCGCTTCAGTTTGTGTAAATCCAACGTGGGTAAAAAAAGCAGCTGAGTTATTAAAAGATGCTCCAGAAGTGAAAGTATGTACGGTAATCGGCTTCCCTCTTGGAGCTACTACTTCAGCAGTAAAAGCATTCGAAACAACAAATGCAATCGAAAACGGTGCAGATGAAGTAGATATGGTAATCAACATCGGCGCGTTAAAAGATAAAAACTATGACTTAGTGCAAAGCGACATTCAAGCAGTAGTAGATGCTGCAAAAGGCAAAGCGCTAGTAAAAGTAATTATTGAAACAGCTCTTTTAACAGACGAAGAAAAAGCAAAAGTTTCTGAGCTAGCTGTAAAAGCTGGAGCTGATTTTGTTAAAACTTCAACGGGCTTCTCTACAGGAGGCGCAACGGTAGAAGACGTAGCGCTTATGAGAAAAACGGTTGGACCAGATGTAGGTGTAAAAGCTTCTGGCGGCGTTCGAGGCTTAGAAGATGCAAAAGCAATGATTGAAGCTGGTGCAACACGTATTGGTGCAAGCTCTGGCGTATCAATTGCAAAAGGTCAATTAAGCAACTCTGATTATTAATAAATGACAGCAGGTTAGTACTAGCTAACCTGCTGTAAACTAAGCAAAGGATGATGACGGTGGAGCCAAAACAATTAATAGATGAAGCAATCGCAGCAAGCAAACAAGCACATGTACCATATTCTCAATTCCATGTTGGTGCAGCTCTTTTAACAACCGATGGGAAGATTTATCGTGGATGCAATATTGAAAACGCTTCCTATGGATTGACGAACTGCGCTGAGCGAACGGCTATTTTTAAAGCTGTTTCAGAAGGGGACAAGCAGTTTTCAGCTATTGCAGTTGTAGGAGATACGGACGGCCCAATTTCTCCTTGCGGCGCATGCAGACAAGTATTAGCTGAGTTCTGTAATGATCACACACAAATTATCTTAGCAAACCTAAAAGGAGATTTTGTGATTACCAACATCAACGAAATCTTACCGGGCTATTTTTCATCAAAAGACTTACAAAAATAAGTAAGCAGTGGAGGATACTATGAAATATTTAATTGGCATCTTAGGGTTACTCGTTGTCTTTGGATTAGCGTATCTTGCAAGTAATAACCGTAAAGAAATCAAATATAAACCAATCGTTATTATGGTTGTGATTCAAGTTCTTTTATCAGCTTTACTTCTGAATACAAAGTTTGGATTGATTATTATCAATGCGATTGCCAGCGTTTTTGGAAAGCTGCTTTCATACGCAAATGAAGGAGTAGAGTTCGTATTTGGCGGAATCGCGAATAAAGGATCAATGCCGTTTTTCTTAAACGTGCTGCTTCCTATCGTGTTTATCTCTGTCTTGATTGGGATTTTACAGCACTTTAAAATTCTTCCTTTCATTATGAAATGGATTGGTTTAGTTCTCAGCAAGATTAACGGAATGGGAAAATTAGAGTCTTATAACGCAGTAGCTTCTGCGATTGTAGGTCAGTCAGAAGTATTTATTACCGTTAAAAAGCAACTAGACAAACTGCCGCCAAACCGTTTATATACGCTTTGTGCATCAGCTATGTCGACTGTTTCAATGTCAATTGTCGGTGCTTATATGACAATGATTGAACCAAAATATGTAGTAACAGCAATTGTGATTAACTTATTTGGTGGATTTATTATTTCTTCTATTATTAACCCTTACACAGTAACGGATCAAGAAGATATTTTAGAAGTACAAACTGGTCATAAACAAACGTTCTTCGAAATGCTTGGCGAATACATTATGGATGGATTTAAAGTAGCGATTATCGTAGGTGCGATGTTGATTGGTTTCGTTGCGCTGATGGCTGCGATTGATAACGTGTTTGAAATGTTATTTGGTCTATCGTTCCAGCATTTGCTTGGCTATGTGTTTGCACCGTTTGCATTCATCATGGGTGTTCCTGCTTCAGAAGTTGTGGCAGCGGGTGGAATTATGGCAACAAAACTTGTAACAAATGAATTTGTGGCAATGATGAGTCTGTCGGATATGGCTTCAACATTCAGTGCTAAAACGCTTGGAATTGTATCTGTATTCTTAGTATCATTTGCTAACTTCTCATCAATTGGAATCGTGTCAGGAGCTGTTAAAGGCTTAAGCGAAAAGCAAGGAAATACAGTAGCGCGCTTTGGTCTTCGTTTACTGTACGGAGCTACGCTTGTAAGCGTACTGTCAGCAATTGTTGTCAGCTTTATTTTATAAGTGTAATAGAAACAGAAAGAAAAGCAGTTTCCTTTTTAAAAGGAATTGCTTTTTCTTTTTTACATGTAAACCACAACTCCGTACATCCTAAAGAAAAACATAGACGCAGAGGAGGACAAGAAAAGCTGGGGGCTTTTCTTACTGAAAAATGGATCAAATTGGACTTTTACTGTCAGGTGCAGCGTTATTTTTAAACGGACTGATGCTGCTTGGAAAAGCAGATGAAAAAAACGTAGGCGTATTTAACTTATTTGTTGGAGCTTTTCAAGTTATTGTTCCGTTTTATTTAATTATTACGTCAGATCAAAGCAACTGGATTTTGTATGAAAGAACGGCGATTTTTTTATTTGGCCTTACGTATTTGTATGTAGGGGTGACGGTATTAAAAGGAATGCAGGGAACAGGACTTGGCTATTACTCTCTTTGGGTATCGATTATCGCTTTAGTGTACGTGACCGTTTCTCTTGTTCATTATCATGACGTAGTGAACGCCATTACATGGATTCTTTGGTCGTTTTTATGGTTTTTATTTTATGTGCTTAATACGAGCAAAAAAGATGTATCTGCATATGTGGGGAAAGTGGCGATTGTCCAGTCGTGGGTGACGTTAACGATTCCAGCGCTGTTTTCACTAACAGGCGTATGGGGAAATAAGGATATGTACAATATGTGGGGAATCGTGCTGGTGGCGTCCATCATTTATTTCGTATATCTAGGGTATCGACTATTCTTTTCTCAGCCGCAAAAAATGATTTTGAAATAAAGTATTTACAAAAAATAGATAATAATGGTAAGATGTTAGAAATTAAATGCCGTGAAGAGAAAAGTAGCCAGCGCTTATTCTTAGCAGAGAGCTCCGGAAGCTGAAAAGGAGCAAGAAAAACGCTGTTGAAACAAGCCTCTGAGCAGCGCATTGGATCTAACGTGATAGTGCGACGGCTGCTTCCGTTACAAAGCTAGAGTATAAGCGAAAGCCGTACTCGATAAGGTTTATATGGCGACATATGAACAAACTAGGGTGGCACCGCGATTCATAATCTCGCCCCTAAGACACATGTCTTGGGGGTGGGATTTTTTTATTGACCGAAATCAATAGTGAAGCGGAGGCCTTTCTTTTATGAAAAGTAAGCTGTTGTCTTGGAAATACCCGTGTTTATTGCTGTTTGGAATTGGCACTAGCAATATCGGCGACTGGATTTATTTAATTGCTTTAAATGTAATGATGCTTGATATGACGAATTCGCCGCTTGCGGTTTCAGGGCTATACATGATAAAGCCGCTTGCTGCGCTATGTACAAATATATGGTCTGGAAGCTTAATTGACCGCATGAACAAACGGAAGCTTATGATGGTTTTAGATTGGACGCGCGCTGGAATTATTGCTTGCCTTCCGTTTTTCTCATCCATACTGATCATTTATGTGCTGGTATTTATCATCAGTATGGCAAGTTCAATGTTTCGGCCGGCATCGATGGTTTATATCACAAAGCTTATTCCACGTGAAAAACGACAAAGATTTAATTCGCTGCGCAGTTTGATTGACTCAGGCGGTTTTCTTATTGGACCAGCCGCAGCAGGTGCGCTATTTATGATTGGAACGCCTGCGTTTGCTATCTATGCCAATGCTGCAGCGCTGCTATTGTCAGGGGGAGTTACTTTGTTTATGCCAAACCTGGATACAAAAACAGAAGTTAAAGAAAATAAGCTGTCTGTAAACACCATTAGAGAAGACTGGAAAGCGGTGTTTCGTTTCAGTAGAGCCAACAGATACATTATAACCATTTATGTATTATTCAGTTTCTTGATGGTCATGGCCACGGCAATTGATTCTCTTGAAGTTTCATTTGCAACAAAAGTCATTCATTTGTCCGAAAGCGAGTACGGGTTTTTAGTGAGCATAGCAGGTGCAGGCATTATGATTGGCGCAGTTGTGAATACACTGTTTGCTAAGAAGCTGTCAACGAATTTTCTCATAGGCGCCGGCAGTGTAGGAGTGTCGCTTGGCTATTTGCTGTATGCTTGTTCGTCTTCTTTTCAAACCATGGGAACAGGATTTTTTAGTTTATCCTTTGCGTTAGCTTTTGCAAGTGCTGGTTTTCAAACCTTTTATCAAAACAGCATTCCCGTTGACATGATGGGTCGAGTAGGAAGTATCTATGGACTGCTTGAGTCACTCCTGATCATTATCATGACTTTTTTATGCGGCATGGCTGCGCACATCTTTTCGATTCAAGGAGCTGTAATTGGTGGAAGCCTGATCATGCTTTTAAGTACAATTGTATTGTTTTTGTGCACGTTAAAGCCGGCGGTTTATAAAATAAGTGTAGTCAAAAAGCAAGGAATCTAACGCATGGGTACTAGTGAACAAATAAGCTAAGAAGCCGATAAAAAGTAATGAATACAGAATAAAGGGTGAGAAAGTACAGTGAAAATGAAAGATGCGTTAAAGAAAAAAGGAATGTTTGTTAAGAAACTACCGAATCAAGGGGACCTCTTCCGGAAGCGGTGGGAAAATGAATTTGCAAGTGCTTTAAGCGCATCGCAAAAAAAGAAAATTTATATGGACCAATTTCTATGGCATGCGTTCAGCTATGAAAAGCTTCCTTGCTTACAAGGAGAACAAGCGATTCAAGCATTCGAACAGCAAATAATGAACGACTGTTATTTGCTGTTTGAGCATGATGAACGAGTGCTGCAGCTATCTAAATGTAAGCATCTAACAAGCGCTGATTTAAGTGAAAATACAAACATGTATTTAGAAGATTTATATGTGGTTGATGCAGATTTCACGTGGACTTACGTGATTACCCATGAAAGCTCATGTGGACCTTACTTTTACCGCACGTAAGTAAAGATAGAGCCTGCCGTGTTTATCAACATGGTAGGATTTTTCTATAAAAGAACATTTTATTAATTAAAAGTAATTATAGGAATAAAATGGTTTTTAATATAAAATTATTGGGTATTTATTACTAACTATTATCCATCTCTCTCCTATATCTATATTACCATTTGGGATTTTTTCAAAAAATAGGATATGAAATTAATTTTTTGTATGCTAAGGTAATTACTGCTAGTAAGCTTGTCTTACAAAATTTGTTTTAAAAAAGGAGGTTTTTGTATGAAATGGTATCTACATGTACTAAAAAATTATGCAACGTTTCAAGGAAGAGCGACGCGTAAAGAGTATTGGATGTTTGTCTTATTTAATTTTATTATATGGTGTGTGCTTTCAGCTATTGAACTTATAACAGATATGCCTCCGTTTTTGCGTATAGTTTATCTTGTTGCAGTGTTCATTCCATCTCTTGCTGTGACGGCACGCCGACTGCATGACATAGGAAGAAGCGGGTGGTGGCAGCTCATTAGTATTATTCCGATTGCCGGAGCTATTTGTCTATTAATTCTTCTTTGTCTAAGAAGTGAGTCGCAGCTAAATCGTTTTGATGTACCTAATAAAGTTGCGTAGGACTTAAACGATTAGATAATTTAATTTAATAAATAAAGAGAGGGTTTATCATGTACTGGTATATAAAAGCGTTAAAAAATTACGCGGCGTTTCAAGGAAGAGCAACGCGTACGGAGTATTGGATGTTTACATTATTTTCTTATATCTTTATGCTCGTTCTATACGCCTTGGTTTTTATTGATTCAATTGCTCTACTTGTATCTATTTTAATATTGCTCTATGGAGCAGCAATGATTCTGCCTTCCCTTGCCGTTACTGTTCGCCGGCTGCATGATACAGGAAGAAGCGGCTGGTGGTATTTAATTAACTTTGTTCCAGTTATCGGAGCTATTTGGCTGCTCATCTTACTTTGTCAAAGAAGCGAAGTAACGGCCAATATTTACGATACAGACACGCAGGCATCTTAACCCGAGTAGTTTATTAGTTTAAAAGTTGATAAATTAATAGACAAATTATTTTTAGCTAAAAAGAAAACTCCTGTTAAAAAGGAGTTTTCTTTTTTTTATTTTCCCACACGCTGCTGGGAATTTCTTTTCGAAGAACAGGTGCAATATCATCTGCAAAGCGCTCTAGCTGTTCGCGCTGTTCTGCTTCGCTTAGACCGTCTATGCTGATGCTCAGCACTTCGTTTCCATAAGCGCGGTGATAGTCTATTATTTTTTCAATGATTTGCTCAGGGCTTCCTACTAAAGCAGGACCGTGTTGAACGATATCTTCTAGTGACGTGAACGGCGATTGATTATGTTTGGCTGCTTCTGTATTGCTAAATGCGTTATAGTACGGGCGATAGCGGCGAATTGCTTCTTCCGTTGTATCGGAAATATAGAGGCTGCTTGCCCCCGAACCGACGATGGCCTTGCGTGAATCATGCCCATAATAAGCGAAGCGTTCGCGGTAATGGTCAATCAGCGCTTTATATTTAGCCTGAGGGTGGAAGGAATTAGATGAAAATAGCGCCTCTCCGTATTTAGCTGCAAGTTCTGTAGACAGCGGGCTTGACGCACTTCCATGCCAAACGGGAATAGAAGTTTGAAACGGACGAGGCTGAGTTGTAACGTTAGTTAAAGGCGGACGATAACGGCCGCTCCACGTGACATTTTCTTCTGTCCAAAGCTGTTTTAAAAGAGCGTATCTTTCAGCAAGAGATTCCCATTGTTCTTCTTCTGTAATACCAAAAAGCGGATAATGACGCGGGTCATTGCCTTTTCCGATAATCAGTTCAAGGCGTCCACCCGATAGGTGATCAAGCGTTGCATAATCTTCAGCTACTCGTACAGGGTCTAAAATGCTTAGAACGGTAACGGTCGTAAGGAGACGGATGTGTAACGTTTTAGCCGCAATTGCACTTAAAACAACGGGAGGAGAAGAAGACAAAAAAGGAGCTCCGTGTCTTTCGCCGACTCCGTAAGCATCAAAACCTAACTTTTCTGCCAGCACTGCTTGATTTAACACATGCTGAAACTTTTCTTGAGCAGTGAATGTTTCTCCAGTAACCGGGTTCGGGATGTTTTGAATAAGACTAAATAAAGCAAATTTCATACGTTTTACCTCCAAAAGATAAAATGGTGGACGACAATAAAAAAAGCAAACGTACACGCATTATCGTGTCCATTTGCCTCCAGTTGACTGGTAGATATGTAGTTTCAATGTTTTATTAGTTGTATCTTAAGCGGTAGATACCAAGCTGTCAAGATAATCTTTTTCTAAAAACCTACTTGATTTATCGGTTAACTAGTATTATGATGTGAATAATCTTACACGAAGTAAGCCCACTGGTTAACCAGAGGCTCTTGAGGAAGCAGCTGCTTCCTCAAGAGCCTCTTTTTATTACATAATATAGGGATTTAGGGGAGGAACGTATGAAAAAATATTGGCTGTTTTTACTTTCAATTGTAGTAGCTGTGAGCGTGGCAGGATGCGGAACAAACGCATCTTCAAGTGCAGGAGAAAAGAAAGAAAAAGATGTTCAAACGATTGTGGTTGGAACAGGCACTCAGTTTCCTAATATTTGCTTTATCGATGATAAAGGCAAACTGACCGGCTATGATGTAGAAGTAGTAAGAGCAATCGACAAAGAGCTAAAGGATTATAAATTTGAATTTAAAACGATGGAATTTTCAAATCTGCTTCTCAGCTTAGAAAGTAATAAAATTGATATGATTGCTCATAACATGGCTCAGAACGCTGAGCGAAAGAAAAAGTTTTTATTTAATGATGAAACATATAATTATTCTCCGCTTTATGTAACAGTTCCTAAAAATCGAAATGATATTCATTCATTAAAAGATTTAGAAGGTAAAAAAATGATTGTAGGAGCTACAAGCAATGCGGCAGTTTATCTAGACAAGTACAATCAAAAACACGGCAATAAAATCGATGTAGTTTATGCCGGTCAAGGTGCGGATGATGCTACTACTCAATTAAAAACAGGCCGGGCAGATGCTACGCTTGCAACACCATTTTCCATCGACTTTAGCAATCAAGCGCTGAAATTTCAGCAAAAAACGGTTGGAGATATCGTGATTAATTCAAAAGTATATTTTATGTTTAACAAAAAAGACGAAAAGTTAAAGTCGGAAGTCGATCAGGCGATTAAAAAGCTGAAAAAAGACGGTACATTAAAAAAACTCAGCACAAAATGGCTAGGAGAAGACTATACCGTGCAAAATTGACTATAGCAAAAAAGCAGCTGCCCATACAGCTGCTTTTTTTGTATGATATAAATCCAATAGATAGAAGAAACGATCTGCAAAGAAAACAAAAATTAGTGTATAGTAGAGCTATAAGTACTATAAAAGCAGGACCGCAGTAGGAGGCAATTCATTGATTACGGATTTACAGCGCGGAGATTTCTTTCAAAAAGGACATCGTTATCGCAGAAAACAAATTCATAAGCTTTATAAAGGACAGGAACAAAGCGAAATATCAACGCCGAAAGCGCATCCATATATTTTTATTTTCACAAAAGAAAGCGGAAGTGAATACGGAACAGGACACGGGTGGAACAGAGAGAAAACTGCTTTTTTCCATACGGGAGAAGGCCAAAGAGGATCGATGCAGCTCATTAAAGGCAATAAAGCGCTTCGTGAACATTTTTTATCAGGAAAAGCCGTTTACTTGTTTCACTACGTGGAGCCGGGAGTAGTCGAGTTTATTGATGAAGTGACGTATGTTAATCATCAATTAGAAATTATGTGGGACTCAGACGGAGAGCTTCGTGAAGCCATTATTTTTGAACTTGAACGAAATCCTGTGATGGAGGAAAAAGCAGCAAAGCTGGATGTTTTAGCTTACTCAACTGAACAACTTTGTCATATAGCGCTAGGGGAAGACAAAAAGACAAATATTTATGAGCAAACCGCAGCTCTTAAACAATATGTTTACAAACGCGCAGCTGGTATTTGTGAAGCCTGCGGAGAAAGCGCGCCGTTTATCGCAAAAGATGGAAGCTCCTTTTTGCAAATGTATTATCTTTCAAAGCTGTCAGAGGGCGGGCTCGCTAAGCCAAAGGACGCTGCGGCACTATGTCCCAACTGTCATAGCCGTCTACGCTACGGGAAAGATAGTGAAGTATATAAAGAAGAGCTGATTATTAAAATTAATGAAAAAGAAGCAGGAAAGAAAAATGAGTAATATCGTCTCTTTTCATTTTATAAAAAACCGTCTCTAAGCAGGTCAGCTGCCGAGGCGGTTTTTTTGTATATAGAATGACTTCAAAAAATAAAGACAGTAAAGCGTATAAAAATAATAGAAGAACAGATAATGAAAAACTGAAGCTTTCGTTTAAAAATAGTAAAAGCTGGGGTGATGTGCTGTGGCAGACAAGTATGACTGTGTCATTATAGGTGGAGGAATTGCAGGACTTCAAGCTGCTATTCAGCTTGGAAGATATAAGCGTAGTGTATTGGTTATTGATTCAAACGATGGACGTTCCAATCTTTGCAAAAATTATCAAAATATATTGGGGTGGCCAGAGGGAATAAGCGGTCAAACTTTAAGAGAAACGGGAAGGCAGCAAGCAAAAAGCTACGGCATTCAATTTGCAGAAGAGCGTGTCCTTCAGTGTGAAAAAGAAATAGAAGGGTTTAACGTCATTACAAACTCTGCGAACTACGAAGCAGCTACTTTACTGTTTGCGACGGGAGTAGTAGATCGGATTCCGCCTGAACTTCAGCAAGAGCTATATCCGTGCATGGGAACAACCGTATATGTATGTCCCGACTGCGATGGGTATGAAGTAAATAATAGAAGGGTATTAGTACTAGGGTCAGGAAAAGCAGGAGCCAGTTTATCTCTTACGTTAACATATTGGACAAATGACATTACATACATTAATCACGACAAAAAAGAAATTGGACCTTTAGCAGATACCTTGATGCAAAAAGGAATTACCTATAAAGAAGGGGCCATAAAAAAAGTCATAACTGAAGCAGAAAGGTTAAAAGGAGTCATCCTCGAAGACAATGAATTTATCTATGGAGAAAGAGGTTTTTTAGCGTTCGGAGGAAATAAAGTTCGAACAGAATTAGCGCATGGGCTCGGAGTAGAACTCCTAGAAAATCAGCACACTATCGTAAATCCGCGTACAAAAGAAACAAATGTTTCAAACGTGTGGGCAGCAGGAGACATTGTGGCTCATTCTGAACAAGTTACGGTAGCGATGGGAGAAGGTTTACAAGCCGCTATTTGGATACACAAACGCTTGTTAGAGCTTTATGAAAAATAATTGGTTTTTTATCCGTTTCTGAACACGCTACATTCTAAGTGGGAAAAGTCGATTTTTAGTATTTTGTTTGTAATAAAACTCTGTACAGTATTCTGTGTTCAATAACCTTTCTTAGTCTATTTTATACTACAATCGGATAAGACAAAAATAAGAAAAGTGATAATAGGTGTTTATTGGATATGCACGTGTATCAACAGGATTATAAAAATAAAAGGTATTTTCTACAAATAGAAAATACCCCCCGTTGGTTGCTACATTAAAAAGGTTAGGTTTGTTATAGCGTGACTTTATTTACCTGATAGCATGGATGATTTAGGACAATAAAAAGGATTAGATTTTCTCGATGGCCATTTAAAAAATGAACTATGTATAAATTTGAGAATAGAAACTTTGCAAAAACGAATAGAAGAAAGTATTAGAGCTTTTGATTTACGAAAAGTTGGATTTATTGTAAATGAATTGGCTAAAGACTCCAAATCTGACGTTAGTAAATATTCTGCACGTTCATTTGCCAAAGCCATAGCAACAGGACATATGAGAAGACAGGCAATGGTTAGCAGTGACTACGCAATAAAGGTAACAAATCTTCTAACACATAACTCCTTAGATTCCTCAACAAAGGAAAGGGTAAGGCAATTAAAGATAATAGATGAATTGTTAGAATCGCCAAGCTGATAATCAACAATCAGAAACAAGAACACTATGTTTTATTCCATATAGTGTTTTTCTTTATTCAAAAAATCAACAATAAAGTTTAACAGAGCCTTATAAAACTATTCTTTTTATAATTTAGTTTGTTATTTTACTTCTTTACATAGAAGATGTGATCTTTTTATTTTTAATAAATTTTATCTTATTTAAAGTATATTAACATTAGATACTTTATTATTTACTTAATGTAACGTACTTTCTGGGAAGATAGGAAGGTAATAAAAGTAATGACCATCTTTTGAAATAAATGGGTATGATATATAATAAATCTTTAATCAAAACATTTTGAAGGGAAATGTAATATGATAATTTCTAAGCCACGTAAAAAACATAAAGTGAAGCATCTGGAACCTGCAAGTATCTTGTTCGTGGGGTTTTTAGGATTAATATTGCTCGGCACCGGCTTATTAATGATTCCTGCTGCTACAAGCGATAGACATCATCTAAGCTTTATCGATGCTCTTTTTGAAGCCACTTCTGCTGTATGTGTAACAGGCCTAGCCGTAGTAGATACGGGGACAACATTTACTTTATTTGGACAGCTCATTTTGCTTGTGCTCATTCAAGTTGGTGGCTGGGGATTCATGACTATTGGTATACTCATGTTTATTGTACTAGGTAAAAAAATAGGATTACAACAAAGATTAATACTTAAGGAATCTCTAAATGCTTTTTCGCTACAAGGCGTTATTGCATTAGTCCAACGTGTTGTGCTAATTACATTGGCTGTGGAAGGTATAGGAGCGCTTATCCTAGCTATTCGTTGGTCCCAAGAAATGAGCTGGGGAAAGGCTATTTATTATGGCATATTCCATTCTATCTCTGCTTTTAATAATGCAGGATTTGGTTTGGAACCAGATAATTTAAGCAAATGGGTAGGAGATCCAACCGTAAATATTATGATTACGTTACTTTTCATAATAGGAGGGACTGGTTTTTTTGTCATTGCAGACATTTTTCAGAAACGAAACATAAGAAAGTTTTCTCTTCACACTAAAATTGTATTAGTTTCAACTATCCTACTAAATGTCGTGAGTACACTCATTATTTTTACTCTAGAATATCATAACTCTCATACTTTAGGTCAATTAAGCATGGGGGATAAATGGTGGGCAGCTTACTTTCAGGGTGTAGTTCCTCGTACTGCTGGTTTTAATACCTTGGATATCGGGGCGCTCACATTGCCTTCAAAAGTGTATATGATGGGTCTTATGTTTATTGGAGCGGCCCCAGGTTCAACAGGCGGTGGAATTAAAATAACTACGTTTGTCTTAATATTGTTTGCTTTATGGTCAGTATTGACAAATAAAGAAGAGATTAATGTTTTTCGACGCCGAATTCCTAAATCGCTTGTGTATAGAGCTTTTTCTATTGCTACTTCTGGCATTATTTTTGTTTCTATTATTTTCTTTCTACTCACAATCACAGAAAAAGGTATAGACATGTCTACCCTTTTGTTTGAAACGTTCTCTGCTTCTGGAACAGTGGGATTAAGTGCTAACTTTACAGGAGATTTAAGTCCTATAGGCCGAATTCTGATTACAATTATGATGTTTATTGGCAGAGTGGGACCTCTTACCATTGGCTTTGTACTTGCGATTCGTTCAAACAAACAATCTAAAATTAGGTATGCAGAAGAAAAGATTCTTATTGGTTAAAAATTTATTTTAAATATATAATTTGGTCAACATATTCATGATTTAGGCACAAGTAGCCTAAACCACGAATATCTCTTTTTATTATGAACAATCTACTCAAGGTGATGAGAATTATCTTCGATCTAAATCTCATTAACCTGTAGAAAAACTCCCTATTCATTCGGGACTGACCCCCTAGAGTGAGACAAATAAAAAACACCTTTAAGTTAAAAAACGGGTATAGAAGTTGGGAAAACATTAGATTTCAAGTACGTGATGTAGAAAATCGAGATATCGATTTTTATTGTAACAGTATTGAAGTTCTAAATGTTAAGGAATCACCAATTATTGATAACTAACACTTTACATACTTATATAGAAAACCTTTATAGATAATAAGTAAAAAGGAGAAAAAACTTTTAAATGAAACGCGTCCAGTGTCCATGTTGTAAATACTTAACTTTAGAAAATAAAGGTGAATTTGAAATTTGTATTCTATGTGATTGGGAAGACGATGGTCAGGATGACCCTTATGCTGATGAAATTTTTGGAGGGCCAAACGGAGAATATTCTTTAACGCAAGGAAGAAAAAACTTTCAAAGTCATGGTTTTATGTATGACACTATGGAAAAGAATCCGTCAGTTAAAGAGAAGCATATAAGGAAATTATTAATGAGTGCTTTTGAAAAATTGAATCCTGATCAATCAAGTAACAATGAAGAGATTTGGAGAGAGATAAAACACTATGAAAATTTCTTATTAAATGAAAGGGGTATTTAAAAACGATTGTAAAAGCAAAGAAAAACGAAACTATAATGTAATCTAAATAGGAGCTAGAAGTGAAGAAAAGATATATAGGATTACTAAGTGTATTAAGTGCTTTGTTGGTTATAGGGTTTATTTGGTGGTTCCTCTTTGCACCTAGTTATCTTCAATTTGTACCAAAGGGAGAATATCTTTCACAAAGTACTTCACCTAAAGGTGATTACATTGTGAAAATTTATCGTTCAAATGGTGGCGCCACCACTCCTTACGCTATAAGGGGAGAATTAATTGACACAAATAAAACTATCCACAAAAGAAAAAATATCTATTGGAACTATCCACAAGAAACAGCCACAGTAAAGTGGATAAATAACGAAACAATTGCAATTAGTGGTCATACATTAAATGTTAAAAAGGATACGTTTAATGCTAATGAAATAGATAATTAAGATCTATTTTCAAACAATTAAGCGCAATGAGAAGGGGGAGAAGATGATGATCGATAATAGGATCTTGAAGATAAAAAATCATGAAATAGACGATTCTTTATCTAAGCTTACAGATACAAAAATTTTGTTGAATTTTCAGCAAGCAATTACAAGCTTATACCCCCATCTAATACCTATACATGCCCATGCTTATTATGCTTGGGACGATATTGTCATGCCCTTGTTTTATGAAATGGTTTATAAGACTTTCACTTATAAATACGGCATCGAGATTGAGCCAGATGAAACACATCCCTATATGTTTAGTTTAAAATACTATCAAGGTATCCATCATATTGAATGTTTTCCGAAAACATCATCTTTTAAAGGCTTATTGGATAATGAGTATTTTGAAGTTAACGAAGAGGAATTAAAAGGAAAAAGACTTATCTTTAAGTCTTTTGGGGATAGTATTCATTGTTTAACAACTGGTTTGGATGTTGAAGATACTGATGCTGTCAATTTTGAGTTAGTTGAAATAGATGTTGTATGCTCTCAATCCAATAGGGTTACAGGGGTTGATGGATGTACTACTTTTTTTATTCATAAAGACGATATAGAATTTGTATTTATTGCTGAGACCTTCAACCAAAAGTTACAAAAATAAAAAGAAGTGTAAAACTTTTTTTGAATATCATAGTAAATTGGAAAAACATTAAATGTACCGTCCGTAAAAGTATACCTTTACGGACTTTTCTTTTATATAAGGAATCTATCACTTTGATCGTTCGTTTTAGTTTTAAAGCAAATTACGAACGTCTTCATATGTTTATGCACTTTTATGAACGTTTTTGATTAAATAAAAAGAAGTTTGATATTTGAATAAATAAGTTAGATTGGAAAAGCTGGCGCAGGGAAAGCAACTTGAATACCTCAAGTAGTATTGGACGGTCCTAAAGAAATTGTTGATAGAAGATGCATCTATGTTATTATGTATACTAATGCTCTAAGAGACCGTATAAAAAATTATCAAATTAAATAAGAAGATACCTAAGCAGTTAGATACTAAAACCTTGCAGTTCCTCTTATTAAGAAAGTTTATCCCTCCATTGCACCACCTTTTTTATGAACAGCAATTTATAAAAGGAGCACAGATGAAATTGTTACTTAATTAAACGTAGCGAAGTCTTATATAGCTGTTATATCAAATGATTCAAGGGAATACATGTTAATTATACGAATGATTCATCACCTACTATAAGTAAGTATTAAAACGTTGAATTATGTAGTTTGACTTAGAGTGCAAGCGGCAAATATCTTACAAGGTGGTATATCTATTGAAAGTTGAAACACGTAGCGTTGAATTTGTTCCAGTAGACGAACGTCATGGAAAAGCAAAAGGTTTGTTCCCCATTTGGTTTGGAGCAAACATGCACATTACAACTCTTGTAACAGGTGCATTACCAATTAGTTTAGGTCTTAATTTATTTTGGAGTTTCGCAGCTATTATACTTGGAACCTTATTGGGTGCTATTTTTATGGCTTCACATTCTGCTCAGGGACCTAAACTTGGAATTCCTCAAATGATTCAAAGTCGAGCACAGTTTGGAGTAATCGGAGCTATTTTCCCGTTATTTCTTGTAATGTTTGTGTATTTAGGTTTTTTCGCAAGTAGCAGTGTGCTTGCAGCACAAACATTAAACAGTTTAATACCCATTAATCAAAGCTGGGCTATAATAATCTTAAATATTCTTTGTTTTATTGTTGCAATTTTTGGCCATGATTTAATTCATAAAATGCAGAAAGTATTATCATGGTCTTCATTTGTTGTGTATCTAGCAGCAACAATTATTATATTTCAGTTACCACTTCCGACAGGAAGTTTTTCATTAAGCGGTTTGGATTTACCTGTATTTTTACTCGCTATCAGCATTGTAGCAACATGGCAATTAGCATATGCACCATACGTGGCAGACTATTCACGCTATCTGCCCGTTAATACATCAACTGCACAAACCTTTTGGTATAGTTACCTGGGTACATTTGTAGGGACTGTATGGATGATGATTTTAGGAGCAACTTTAACAACTACTATTCCTAATTTCCTTGATCATTCTGGTGGGAATTTAGCTCACTTATTCGGAAGTTTTGCTATCTTTATGTATTTGATCATTATTTTTGGTCAACTAGCTATTAATGTTTTTAATTTATATGGTGCTTTCATGTCAACCATTACAACTATAGAGCCCTTTTGGAAGCTGAAAGTAACACAAAAAGTTAGAGTAGGGATGATGTTTTGTGTTACATTGGCAGGTACTATCCTATGTTTATTAGGCCAAAGTAATTTTCTATCATTTTTCTTAAATTTTATCTTTTTCATTAGTTATTTCTTGATTCCTTGGACGTCTATCAATCTTGTGGACTACTACTTATTACGCCGTGGTCAATATAATGTAAAAGATATCTTCGATGTAAATGGTCAATACGGAAAAATAAACGGAATCACTTGCATGGCATTTGCTGTATCAATTATTGCAGAGGTTCCTTTTATTAACACATCATTCTACATTGGTCCTATAGCAAAGGCATTTGGTGGCGCAGATATTGCCTGGCTAATTGGAATAATAGTTCCTGCAATCTTATATTATTTTCCGATGAAACAAAAGTTAAATAAAGAGGTTTGTGGTAACTGAACTCGAAAGAAAGGCCTGTATCTAAACAGATACAGGCCTTTCTTTAACCCATGAAAAGAGAATGAACATTCTTTTTTTATGTAACAAAAACGAGATGCAAACGATTATGCATCCCGTCATGTGAAGAAGGAAAAAATAGCTTTTAATGCAGCATATGATCTTTAAGGAACACCTCATTTACGTAATTACATTGCCTAATGAAACAGTCACTTGAAAAAGTATATTCTCTTTAACAAACACCTCATTTAAGCATTGAACTAAAAAAATATACAATGTGAACGAAATCGTTCTTGGTCTGGGACAAACACCTCATTTGCATAGTTATAAATGAACGTTATTGTCTACCCATTATATATATTCTTACTACGTTCATGACTACCATCCCCTTATGAATCAAACATACATCGATTTACAATAAGGTTTTCTAAAATATGCCTGCTGTAGACACCTCATCCCAAATGTAAGAAGCTTTGTAATGATTAGTTGTAATCAATAACTTGTTTTCCTTCTTCCTTAAATAGAATATCCCAATAGCCTATTTATAATTCAGTAAAGCTAACAGGGGTTTTTTGGATTACATGCACCCTTTATTTATAACAAAGATTAAATAAAGAAGCTTTATTATGAATAGCTATAATAAATAGAGATATGTATGTACTTATTCATTTTATTTGATGTGTTGGAGCATCAAATAGCTATGCCACTTATGCCCTATCATAAATTTTTGATAGGGGAAAGGTGAGTAGATAGAATTTGTTAAAGGTATTGTTTTCCTTATTTGCTATCAACTCTACTATATGTTACACTACAGATAACTTATTTTTGTTCGGTATATTGAGAAAAGAAAAAACCTAATTAGAAGTTTTTATCTTGAAATAGTATGTTTGGGCAAGATTGGTAATACATTTGTGGAGTATTCCACAGCAGGAGGCAACATTATGACACAAGGTACAGTAAAATGGTTTAATGCAGACAAAGGTTTCGGTTTCATTGAAATCGAAGGCGGAGACGATGTATTCGTTCATTTCAGTGCTATTCAAGGTGAAGGTTTCAAATCATTAGAAGAAGGTCAAAAAGTTACTTTTGATATCGAAGAAGGTCAACGTGGAGCACAAGCTGCTAACGTTCACAAAGCATAATTAAAAGTGATAACAAAAAAGGCTCCTTATAAAGGAGCCTTTTTTTATGGTCTTATAATTAGCAAACTATGATTTATCTACTATTAGTTCAATGGAAATAAAAAAAGAATGTTTTTTTAGAAAAACTATTGACGTTTCATTTGATATGTTTTATTATTATTAAGCGTCGTTGAAACGACAACTTATGATTTGAACATTGAACTTTGAAAACTGAACAAAGCGACAAACGTCAACGTTAAATTTTATTTTTTAATTGAGCAAGTCAAACATTTCTTCGGAGAGTTTGATCCTGGCTCAGGATGAACGCTGGCGGCGTGCCTAATACATGCAAGTCGAGCG
>NZ_JBFTZR010000007.1:0-208235 GCF_056406695.1 Priestia sp. P1_B12_1
TATGTGTTTTGCAAGTTTTCTACATTCATAATAATGTCCTCCTTTTAACCTGAAGACATTATTAACAAAATCCAAACCTTTTATTCATAAGAATCTTCTCTTATACCGATTCAGAAAAAAGGTTTGGATTTAAAAATAGTTGGGATAAGCCAACTCATGTATCAAAGTCTTTACATTTTGACGTTCAGAGTTACGGGGATTTAACGCAACTTCTTTTGTTAGAGTATAAGAAACTCCCTTTGCGGAACCTAGTTCTTCTTGATAGGAGATCCCCTTAAGTTCTTCTAATTCTTGTTCATACCAAGGTTCTTCTAAATCCACAAAAAGCTTCTGTGTTTTAATATTCATTGGCACCAATATATTCTCTTGATGCACCACATATTGATGGAATTTCTTCGCTTCTTCTGGACTTAAATTCACCTCTACCTCTTTGTCTTGATACTGTACAATGGCATGATCCTCTCCTACAGCTTTAATCGAAGCTAACACTAAATCTTTGTTAAAAAATATATTTCATTCCTCCTCTACATTTTTAAAACTATCTTTATATAAATCGATCATTAAGATGGTTGTTTCCCTTTGGACTCTTCCCAATCAATCCGTTTTTGGCGTTGATTTGCAATACGCTTCTCAACTGCTTCCTTCGCAACCTTCGTACTATCTAACTCTTGTAAACCCGTTGTCATTAATCCATCAAAGCCGTGATGGAAGAAAAGACCGTTCATATATTCAATTAAAATTTGTGAGTTTTTATCGGCACTGTTTGCTCCAAGACGAATCTTCGTTAATTCATCTTTTAAAACCTGATGTAAGTTGTTGCTCACCACTTCTGAAATGTATTTCAATGACCACTCATTACTCTTAGCTTCTTTATGTTCCTTACAAATTTGAGCAATAGCTTTACCCGTAAACCTAATACTATTTTCTTCCATATACGCTTGAATATATCGTTTTGTTTCTTCATTTCTAAATATTGAAGCTCTTTTAATTTCTTTCGCAAGAAAAGAAGGGATAATGCATTTTTTGCTTTTCAAATCTTCTTTTCAAGATATTGTTGTTGCTTTTGTGTCGAAACGGGTAAGTTTAACGAGATAATTTTAAACGGATCTTTATCGCCCTGGTACGTTTTGGCCAGTGTATAAATATTGCATCCTACCTCTTGGTCATGCATAGCATTGATATCAGTACTTTAAGCTGCCAGATCCCAAAAAAGCTTCCCTCATCTTTTAGCTGAAATAGCCCACTATCTGTTTGATCGATGATGGGAATAATATCAGCCACACTTTTCTTTACCTCCGGTAGTTTTTCTTTCTTTTTTTCCTTTTCAGCCTTTGGAGGTTGTAACAGAGAAAAAGGATTCTTTTTCTTTGTTTGAGCAATCCGTTTATCCATTTCCTTTTCATCAAAGAGAAGGGATTTACTTGTCTTTTTTTTCTTTAAAATAGGTTTCTCTTTTTCTAAGATTCTTTCATCAAATAATGCCATCTATCATACCCTCCTTGTAACTTTTAAATAATCTCTACTCAAAATATTAGTACCACTTACAAATAATCAAAAAGAAAGAGCATGTTTCGAAAAATATAAACGAAAACATGCTCTTAATTAAATAAAGTAAGGATTTAAATAAAATATGGATCATTTAAATCATTATTGTTAATCACTACATCTGCGCTTAATTGTGGTTGATGTTCATCTAAATAGATTTTTGACGCTGCATGATACCTTTTAATAAACATTTTCTCGGCTTTTTCATAGCTTCCAAAAGTTTGCTCTTCTCGTTTGGCCCCCCTTTTCCTAGCTAATTCAAAGTCAGTACTAACGAATATTTTAAAATCATATAGGTTGCATAATTGCTTTTTAAATAGAAAAGTTCCATCTGCAATTAAAATCATGTCCTTAGTTGCTAGTTGAATATTGGGTTTAACATATTGATCTGTCGCTAAATCTAAAGAAGCTGCTTGATAATGACCGTTACCCTTAGGTCCTAAAGGAATTAAAAGCTTATGCTTAAATGATTCATAATCATGGGCATCTTGGTAATAGCCAAGAGCTGACTCTTTTCCCTGACGGTAACGAATAGATCTCGAGTTATGAAAATGATCTATACTTGTTCTAATCACATTCTTTCCCCTATTTTGAAGTTCCTCAGTGAGTTCATTAGCAAGTGTTGTCTTTCCTGAGGATGTAATTCCACTAATTCCTACTCGTATGGGGTGTCTTGTCTTTAAGTTCAATACTTCATTAGCTAATTCAGAAATAAGTTTTTTTCTTAACATGTGATCTCCTTTCCAAACACTGATACCTTTATTTTTCTATCTATAATATGAATAACCTCTTATTATTCATCTCGGTCAATAGCACAATATGTGCTCTTTTTCCTTACCAATGTAAGTAACAGTGCCTCATACATTCGTTTTTTAGGGTTCAGTTCAGGAAGAAGGGTTCTCAGTAGGGTGGGTGCCTTTTATCGGATATGCAGCTTTTTATACATCCTTGATTTCTCAACGTTCTTTTCAAATGCATTAGCAAAATATATGAATAAAAAGTACACTTTTTATTCATATACTAAACAGCTTAAATAGTTAATTTTATATTTGGAATAGCTTCTTTTCCCCTGCTAAAATTGAGTACAGTTGCAAGGTCCCAATGAATAAAGTAATTTTCGACTTACATTTAAAGTTACTTATATATAAGGAATTGTTATAATTTCATAGGCAACGAACGCATTGAAGACATAAATTTCTATGATAATCAGTTCGGTTACTTCAAGTCGCTTCGAATAGAAGGCTTACGTTGTCTTCAACAGGAGCATAAGGCTCTGATAATAATAAAGTGGTTACTATATTTTCTTTCTTTCGAACATTTAATGTACAGTAAAAAAACCGCGGATATAATCCACGGATTTTTTTATAGCTCTTTTTCCAAGCAGTTAACTTGATTATGATGCAGCGGCTTAGTGGCATACTGTGTAAAACCAAGGCGCTCCCAAAACAGCTTGGCTCTAGGATTTTGAGACAGGACACCAAGGCGTAGAACAGAAATTCCTTCTTCTTTTAGCTTGTCTTCGAATGCTAGATACGCTTGCGTTCCGAAACTGAAATTGTGATAGGCGCTATGAATAATAAAAGCTCCAATCCACGGATGATCATCGTTAGGATTTTGCTTCATGTAATCAATAACCCCTACGTATGTATCGTCGGCTTTTATAAAATAACTGTCTGTTTTTTCGTTCACGTATTCTTTAAAAAGCTCTTCTTCCCTCCGCTCTTTCTTGCCGTTTTCTAACACGTTATAAGCTTCGTTTGAATTGATAATCTCTGACACAATATACATCGTGTCAGCTGTAACGGGTTCAAATGAAATCATATGTCTTCCCTTCTTTCTCTGTAAAGTAGCTGTATATCGTTGCTTTGTCAATTTTACCATTTTTCATTCGGGGAAAGGACGTTAAAACTCTCCATACGCGCGGGATTTTATAAGAGGATACTCGTTTTGTCAGCGCTTGTCTTACATCAGAAAGAGAAATGTTCTCTAAGACAATTGCTGCACCTACGACTTCTGAACGTTCAGCATCTGCTACGCTAAAAACGGCTGCTTCGCTAACGCCCGGTATTTGTAGTAGCAGCTCTTCAATTTCTTCAGCATATACTAAGCTTCCGCTGCTTTTGATTACATTTTTGTCTCTTCCTACGATGGTAATGTTTCCGTCTGGAAGCTGAACCGCAATATCATGCGATGTAACATATCCGTTAAAAAATGAGCGGTTCGTTTCTTCGCTGTCATTAGCAAACCCTTCAAATGCTTGAGTTGTTTTCACAAACAGTATTCCTTTGTCTCCTTTTTCTACTTCTTTTCCACGTTCGTTCAGGATTAAAACGTCTACACTGTCAACAGGATAGCCTACTGTATGAGGCAGCGTTTCAGCGGTATCTGGTGAAAGTACCGTAACAAATCCCATTTCAGAAGATCCGTAATATTCATAAAGAGAGGAGTTAGGAAACGCTTGTGAAAATTTCTTTCGAACGGAAGGCGATAATTTATTTCCTACTGAAATCACGGTCTGTGGCAAAAGTCGTTTTTCTTTCGGTCTGCTTTTTATGTACCGAAGCAAAGGAGAAATTAACGCGGGTGTAATAGACATACAGCTAGCTTCCTTGTTAAAAACAGCAGAAGGTGTAAACGCTTCTAGCATGATAGCGTGCATGCCGCTGCAAAGCGCATGCAAAACCGGATAAAGCTGCGCGGAATACGAAATATGTAAGGGGATAAGTACTTTTTCATGTTTCTGTAAAGAAAATACGTCCGACCACTCTTGAAATGATGAAGACCAAGAATGATGCGATTTTACAAATCCTTTCGGTCTCCCTGTTGACCCAGAGGTAAATCCAAATAAAAATAGATCGGACAGTGCATTCACTTGCCGTATAGGCAGGATTGGTTTTTCTTTTGTTATGTTAGTTAAAGAAGACGTTTTCCATAGCCAATTCGGGGACTGAATAGAAAAATAGGTATCTACTTCAGCCTCTGTTAGCTCATTATGTAAAAGCATCACAATTCCACCAGCTTTTAAAATCGCTAAAAATGACACAACAGCTTCTGCATTGTTTGGCATGCTTAAAGCAACGAGCTCTCCTTTTTCCATCCCTTTTTCTTTCAGCCGCTTTTCGGCTTTACATACACGATCCCACATTTGACCGTAGCTTAGCTTATTAACAGAATCCGATAGTGCGAGTCTGTCCGGCGTTTGTTGACACTGATTAAAAACTAGTTCTTCAATTCGATTCATTACTCCGTAAGCTCCTTTTTATTTTACTTTTAGTGTACCGTAAATACGGGTTTGAGAAAAGAAAAATGTAAACTTTAATAAAAATTAAGTTGACTAATTTAAGTTTAATAAGATACGATAGTCATGTTTTATCCTACATAGCGGAGGTTTACGATGAAAACAAAAGATATGACGTACGTTGCTTTATTCACAGCTATAATGGGAGCTCTAGGACTCGTCCCTCCTATTTTTTTATCTTTTACACCTGTTCCAATTACTCTTCAGCCTATGGGTGTTATGCTGTCGGGAGGAATTCTTGGCGCTAGATTAGGAGCTTTAAGTCAATTTCTTTTTTTATGTTTGCTAGCAGCTGGCGTTCCTTTACTTGCTGGAGGACGCGGAGGAATTGGGGTATTTTTGAGTCCGAGTGCTGGATATATCATTGGCTATGTGTTTGCCGCTTTCTTTATTGGCTGGACGTTAACAAAGTTAAAAAATGTAACGGTTGCAAAAGTTTTTGCTGTCAATGTGTTATTTGGGATTGTGTTAGTATACGCATGTGGCATTCCTATACAGGCAATGCAGCTTCACATTCCATTTCTAAAATCCCTTCAGCTAAGCTTCGTTTACCTTCCAGGTGACTGTATAAAAGCAGTGGTCGCGGCTTATTTAATTACAAAAGTTCGAAAAGCAGTAGCGGTACCTGGCCGTTCGAACACGGCTTCTATGTAAGGAAGTGATGACTTATCTATCAAGCAGCAATTGTAAAAGCGAAGCGTACGGTCATTGGAAAAGAAAACGGTCTACTGAAAGATTTTCATGTTCAAGAGCTAGCAGCTCCTTTATTAAAACAGCTTAGCGCTGGAATTGAACATGAAATTGATGACGTTATTTTAGGAAATGTTGTAGGTCCAGGAGGAAATGTAGCCAGGTTATCCGCTTTAGAAGCGGACCTCCCTTTTTCTATCCCGGGAATGACCATTGATCGTCAGTGCGGAGCTGGCTTAGAGGCGATTCGAATGGCCAGCTATTTGATAAAAGCAGGTGCAGGAACGTGCTATTTAGCTGGAGGCGTTGAAAGTACAAGTACTGCTCCATTTGAAAAACGAGCACGTTTTTCTCCTGATAAAATTGGTGACCCTGACATGGGAATTGCAGCAGAAAACGTAGCTCAGCGATACAATATATCTAAAGATCAGCAGGACAGATATGCTCTTTTAAGTCATAAAAGAAGCTGGGAGGCTTTTGAAAAAAGATGGTTTGAAGAAGAAACGCTTCCTCTTCCAAACGTGATGCACGATGAAGCATTTATTAAAAAACGAAACCTAACAAAGCTGCTGCAAAAAGCCAGCCCCGTCTTTTTAAAAAATGAAGGCACCGTCACCGCAGCCAACAGCTGTGGAATTAACGACGGAGCCTGCATTGCGCTTGTGATGGAAGAGCAAAAAGCACGCGCTTTAGGCTTTCAGCCCGTTTTGCGTTTTATTGACGCTGATATTTCAGGAGTGTCACCTCTTTACCCTGCTATTGCACCAGTTTCTGCGATTAAAAATATCTTGAAGCGAAATTCTCTTACGGTAGATGATATTGATTTATTTGAAATCAATGAAGCATTTGCTGTTAAAGTTGTCGCTTGCATGCAAGAACTGGGAATATCAGAAGAAAAAGTGAATATTCGCGGAGGAGCATTGACCCTAGGACACCCTTATGGAGCATCAGGAGCTATTTTAGCTACGCGTCTTTTTTATGAGAGCAAGCGCCGTGACGTGCGATATGTCATAGCAGCTTTAGGAAGCGGAGGCGGAATAGGAACAGCGGTATTATTTGAAGTCATCAAATAATACCGCTGTTTTTATGACTTTTTTATTACATTATGTTGCATCAAATATTGCTCAATATCTTTAAATGTCTCAACCGGAACAAATGAAACGTTTTGTTCGCGCAGTAAATCTTGCAAAGAATCTTTCGCAAAGGTAACATCTGCATGTTTTGCGGGATGTGAATCCGGTTCGCTGTCTCCAGCAAAATAAATCGTTTCGTATGCCTCTTTTAGTTCTTGAATAACAACAGATTTATCAATGCCGTAGCGTTCTGAATGCCATCTGTGAGCAAGATCTAGACGCAAGTGAACGTTGTTTTGATGGAAATATCCTTCATTCGAATAAACTTTCACTTTTTCAACACCGTATTTATCTAACAGCGGTTTAATATAGTACGTTGTTCCAGCGCTTAAAATATAAAAATCCCCGCCGTTTTTCTGAACAGCTTTAATAAAAGCGGGCACGTATTTATCAATTGGAATATTCGCTACTTCTTCTAAAATTTTCGGTTCTTCTTGGTGAATGGATTGAAAAACAGTAGATAAAAAATCAATATCTTTCATTTCTCCTGCTTTCCACCGGCGGAAAAGCTCTTCACCTTCTGGAAAATACTTTTCAATCACAATCCAGTAAAAATCTTTTTTTGAAATCGTTCCATCAAAATCTGATACAAACGCCCATTTTTTCATTCCTCACACATCCTTTGCTACATACTAAGCAGTTCTCGGAGCTCTTCTTCTGTCAAACTAGAAAGCATTGTTTCTCCCGGTTGAATAACCTGTTCGATGAGTTCTTTTTTCTTTTGCTGCAAGGCGTAAATTTTTTCTTCGATGGTTCCTTGAGAAATAAGCTTGATGACCTGCACAACATTTTTTTGTCCAATGCGGTGTGCACGGCCTGCCGCTTGTTCTTCAATCGCGGGGTTCCACCATAAGTCGTATAAAATAACCGTATCGGCTCCCGTTAAATTTAAACCCGTGCCTCCGGCTTTTAATGAAATTAAGAAAATGTCTTGTTCTCCATTATTAAACCGATCCGCCATTTCCACTCGTTCTTTTGATGGCGTTTGACCGTCTAAATAAAAGTATGAGAGATTTTCTTTTTGAAGCTCTTCTCGAATAATATGAAGCATGCTTGTAAACTGAGAAAAGATTAACAAGCGTTTTCCGTTGGCAACCGCATTTCTTGTAATCTCAAGCAGCTGCTCTAATTTGCTTGAATACCCTTCGTAATTTTCAACGAATAAAGACGGATGACAGCAAATCTGGCGAAGTCTTGTTAATCCCGCCAAGATCTTCATTCGGTTTTTATTAAAATCTTCACCGGCTAAAGATGATTTTAACTGCTCTAAATAGCCTACATACAACTCTTTTTGTTCTTTAGTTAGCTCAGATAAATGAGTGGTTTCAATTTTATCAGGCAGTTCTTTTAACACATCTTTTTTTACTCGTCGCAGTAAAAATGGTCTTACAATTCGGCTGACCTGCTCCGATGACATGTTTTTAAATTGGCGAAGCCCTGGAAATAAACCCGGAAGAATAGTCTGGAAAATTGACCAAAGCTCGTCAAGTGAGTTTTCAATAGGCGTACCGCTCAGCGCAAAACGTTTTTTAGCTGAAATAGTCCTAACAGCTACTGCTGTCTTTGTTGTATGATTTTTAATACTCTGAGCCTCATCTAGAATTAAAGCATGAAAATGAAGGTGCTGATACAAATCAATATCTTGACGCAGCGTTGGATAAGATGTGATCCATACGTCAGCTGTGCGTTTTAGCTTCTCCTCACGCTCACTCGGCGTTCCTGTAATGGTTTGAACCGTTAAATTCGGTGCAAATCTCTCCAATTCGTTGCGCCAGTTATAAATCAAGGAAGCCGGCACAACAATTAAAAAGGCATTGCTGTCTTCATCAAGCTCTTTTTCAGATAAGATATAGGCAATGCTTTGAAGCGTTTTTCCAAGCCCCATATCATCAGCCAGTACGCCTCCTAAAGAGTAGTGAGACAGAGATTTAAACCACTTAAATCCATTACGCTGATAATCACGCAGGGATGCCTGTAAGGATTCCGGTACTTCCCAATCCATTTCCTCTGGAGATTTGAGCTGTGTAAGTAATGTTTTAAATGCTGAGCCAAACTTAGCCGCTGATTTATCACCTGCACTCATAATTTCTTCCACTTGCATTCCTCTGTATAAAGGTACTTGCAATGAGTTATCCTTTAAATCTTTTTCCGTTACGTTCAGCTCCCGAAACAGATTTTGAATATGTTCAAAGCCCTCATTTTCAAGAGGGATAAACGCACCGTTATCTAGACGATGATAGCTTTTCTTTTCTAAGACAGATTTTAAAACATCTTGAACGGTCTGATGATCAATGTCTCCTAAATCAAAATTAATTTCTAATAGCCCATTGCTATTTTGAATGTCAACCGTTGTTACTGGCGCAGAAAAATCCGTATAAGCATAATCTTTCATCTCATCCGTAATATACACATCCGCTATTTCATCAAGCTTTGGAACAATATGAAACAAAAATTCATATAGAGAGTATTCGTCTTGATTTAAGTACAGCTGGTTTTTATAAATATTTAAAGGAGCCGTTTCAATTAAGTCCATAACGCGGTCTTCTTTTTCTAAATCTCGTATCAAGATTTTATCGTATTTTTCAGACTGGGGTGAAAATGGATTAATCGAAATCTCTCCGTAGTTGTACCGAAGCGTCACAAACAGCTGTTCATCCTCACGGTCAATAAATACTTTTGCTTTTAGTTCAGGTGCAATAATTTGATGGGATACTTCTTTTGCGATATCCACTTTCCCCACTTTTTTCAGTCCCGGAACGACGTGCGATAAAAAATTGCCCATCTGCTCTTCTGCTATAGGTACGACTGGCTTCAAAGGAGCCGTTTTCCGAAGGCCTTCAAGAAGCATACGCTGATCTTGAGATAGCTCATAAAACGTCCCTTTTAAAAATAGCCAACCGTATCGATCAAAAAATGAAGCTTGATGAAGTTCCGTAAAGTCTAGCTCAAAACCAGCTGCCGAGTGCTTATTTATTTGAAATGAAAAAGGAGCTGAACTTTCAGCAAAGATAATATTTTTATATGAATGCCCTTCATGAATAAATGTAAAGTTCCGATCTTTAAGGAGTTGAAATAACTCTTTGGCTACGATAGATGGAATGATTAGTTCTCTGTTATTTGCGGACGAACGATACATAGAATAGGAATTTTTATAAAATGATTCATTCGTCATAATATCCATCAGCAGCTCAATGATTTTCTTATCTTCTTCTATAAAAAAATGTTCTGCAGGATCATATTCGAAGCGCTTGGTAAATTCGTGAGTTTGGAATTCTTTAGCGTCTGTTAAAAATTCTTGAATGTTTTTTACTACATACGTCCGGTCGACGCCTACTTTCATTTCAAGCGCTACGTACATTCCTTCTGAACGTAAAAATTCTTCTGAGTAAGACTTGCAAATAAATTCTACTTTCAACGGATCTTTATCTGCATATTTCTTATGGTCGCTTATGGTTTGCTGATAGCTCGAAAATAAGTCGATAAAATGATTTACATTTTCGTATTCTTTGCTTTGGCGAAAAGGCTTTGTTTTAATTGGCTGCGGCTTTGCGCGCTCATCGCAAATCGTTAATAAAACAGCTACTTCGTGTTTGCATTCTGAAAACTCGTGATAAGCAGGACAATCGCAGAATGAATAAAAAGAATTTCCTTTTTGTTCAACCATTACCGTATACATTTCTGCACCTCGAACGGATGCTGTCCACGTAGTGGTCTGTTCATTGTATTCCAAATCAAGCACACGCCCCTGCTTGTAATACGTGTGTCCTCTATAGTACGTTCTGCTTGAGTACGAATCTTTTAATTGTTCTTTGTTTAATGTTTTATTTATCATCGCTTCACAATCTTCCAATCGCATAACAGTCAATGCTGTTGCTGTTTAATTTCTATTCAGAACAAATAATGTCCAACGTCATAAACGTTGAACATTATTTGTCAATTCTTCTATTATAACATGCAACAGACATTATAAAACACTCTTAAGCAGTGCAGACTGTTTTCGTTGTTTTCTTTTGTAGAGCGTCCAGCCTGCCACAGCGGTTGATAATAAAAGCAGGCTAAGTCCTAAAAAAGCAAGTCCTATACGATCATTAGCCGTAACGTACGTAAAGAAGAAAATCAATAAAATACGAATCCCTAACGTGATAAAGCGAAAACAGCTGTCGACTCTTCCCACGATAATATTCGGTATTTTTTGCATCATAAACGTATTTCGAGCTACTCTTGTACCTGCATTTGCAAAAGCAAGAAGAAACACAATAGAAAAGTAAACGGGCAGAAGCTTCATAAAGAAGATGATCGATATTCCAAGTGCAAAAAGGCTTATATTAAGCATAATGGCTAGCTCAGTGCCTGTTCTTTTCATAATAGATACAATCAATATCCCTGCCGTTAACGCCCCGAAACCATATACAGCACTTTCAATCCCGTATGCTGCTGGACTTGCGTTCAATTCTTGAGTCAGATAAATAGGAAACAAATAGTTCGTCATCATCACAGCAATGAAAGGCATAAAAGAAAGCAGTAAAAAAAGAGATACCGAGCGATTTTCTTTTATGAATGCTAATCCCTCTTTCATCGCAGTGTGTTTTTTATCGCTTCTTTCACTACTTTGTTTATATGGAATACTCAATAGAAAAAGGAATGCAGCTATATACGTAGCTGCATCTACTGTTAAAATCCATTGAAGCGACCACCGGGTAATGACTAGACTCGCTGCAGCCCCTGCAAGCATACTCGATAGCTGGCCTTGTATTTCCATAATACTGTTTAATGATTGAAACACATCTTTTGAAAAAACTTCTTGATTTAACGCAAAAATCGTTGGATAAAAAAACGTGTAGTAAAGGTTTCCGGTTCCGTACAAAATGATGTAGTGAATCGTTGAATAATCTGTAACAAAACCAACGATCACAAATAGCATGACCGTGATAAAACCTATCAATTCTACGGTTAACAACATTTTCTTTCGTGACATTCGATCAATAAGAACACCTATATACGGAGTAGCCACAAAGCTAATCACCGTCATAATCAGCATAATCGTGCCAAATAGTTTATTTCCATCTGGAGATGCAACTAACAGTAAAGGAATGGCAATCATCGTAATACCGGAACCAATAGAGGATAAAACGTTCGCAGCAACTACGGCTTGAAAGCGACGGTCCTTATAAAGCGCCTTCATCAAACATTTTGCTTAGCTTCTAAAATTTGCTTAGACACTTGTGTATACAGAGTCAGCTCATTAACTAATTCATGAATTCCATCAGCGGCGTTTTTTCGTAAAGTTCCTTTTTCCACGATGTCTGCAGGGTCTAATACCAACTGCTTAGATAGAACATTCGCATACAAAGCGCGTGTAACGGTTCTAAGGTTGTTTAAAGCATTGATACCTCCTTTTCCTCCTCCTGATACGGCTACAAGTGCGACGGGCTTATGTGCAAAATACGCACTGTTTAAAAAGTCAAACGCGTTTTTTAATGCTCCGCTCATAGCGCCGTGGTACTCAGGCGTCGCAAGTAAGATACCATCCGCTTTTTCTATTGCTTCAGTTAGCACTTTCACTTCTTCTATTTCATACTGATGAGGTTCACCGGTGAATATAGGAAGTGATAATTGACTTAAATCTAGAAAAGAACTTTGATAGCTTTTGTGAAGTTCTCTCGTTACTTGTGTTGTTCGGCCTGTTTCTCTAGGACTTCCGTTAATAATAAGTATATTCATATTTATCTACCCCTCTGTCGTTTGGTTATATGTATAGTATAGGGATGATTGAACTTTTCTTCGTCATGCTATTGATAGAAAGAAAGCTACCAATATAGACTGAGGTGAACAGAGAAAAACCTACAACTAAAGTCGTAGGTTAGGAAATTCCATGCTGAACAGCATATAGAGCAGCTTGCGTGCGGTCTTGAACCCCAAGCTTCGATAAAATATTAGACACATGTGTTTTTACTGTTTTTTCTGTAATATGTAAGGCAGCACCAATTTCTTTGTTGCTTTTGCCTTTTGCAATTTCTTTTAATACGTCTTTTTCTCGTTTTGTTAAGTGATCAATAAAATTGACTTTCTTTTCGCTGCTTTTGGTTAACCGTGTTAGCAAGTGCGTAGTGACTTTGGGATGAAGCTGATTTTCTCCGTTCATTAGCTTTCGAATAGCCGCTACAAGTTCATCTGGATCGCTTTCTTTTAGCTGATAGCCTGAAGCTCCTGCTTCTAATGCCGGTATCACGTGATCTTGATCTGAAAAGCTTGTTAGAATCATGACTTGTATATGCGGTGCTTGTTTTTTTAGTTCTTTTGTTGCTTCGATTCCATCGAGAACCGGCATCGATAAATCCATTAACACAATATGAGGCTCTAGAGATGTCGCTAACTTTATAGCTTCTTCCCCGTTAGAAGCTTCTCCTACAACTTCTAAATCAGGCTGCGTTTGTAAGAAAAAGACAAGTCCTTTTCGGACAACGTGGTGATCATCTGCAATTAAAATCTTTATTTTCATGTGCGCTCCTTTCCGTTATGAAAGAGGAATAGATACTTCCACAATCGTTCCGTTTCCTATGCTGCTTGTAAGAGATAGTTTTCCATTTAATCTTTTTATTCGCTCGTGCATAGTTTTTAGCCCAAGCGTCGGCAATTCTGCTGAAGGGCTATACATAAACCCATTGCCGCTATCCCGGACTTTCATAATTACTTGGTCTTTGCTTATATTTACGTTTAGATGTACCTCTGCCGTACCCGCATGCTTTCGGCAATTATTAAAAGCTTCTTGTCCGACTCTCCACAGTGTCTCTTCAATCACAGCAGGCAAAACGGACACTCCTTTAATTTGTTCTTTTACGTTAAGCCCTAGCATTTGACCATAGCTTTTTAACGCACTGACAATGCCGTTTTCTAATCCTTGAGGACGAAGCTGCCAAATTAAAGCTTTCATTTCCACTTGAGCATGCTGAGCGGTTTCTTGGATTAAGGAAAAAGTCTCTTTTAACTGCACATCTTTTGCTAAGCTGCTTCCGGCTTTGGCTGTGACATTAATTGAAAACAACAGCTGATTAACAGAATCGTGAAGGTCTTTTGCCAGCCTGTTTCTTTCTTCAATAAGTTTTACTTCCTGCTGAGATTGAGTCAGCTTAATCCGCTTGATAGCCGTGCCAATTTGAAGAGCAACGGATCCTAATAAATCAAGCTCTCGCTGTTCAAAATGAATTTTATGAGGGGCAGCTACATTTAATAATCCAAAGCGTTCATCCCCTGCTTGTAAAGGAACCGTTGCATGATGAGTAATGTCATGTGTATCTCCCCACTCATGAATGACGGAATCTTCAAGTCTCTTACACTCCATAATATTAGACGCTTTTTGAAGCCGGCCATCCATATACCGGTCAACACACCAGCAGCTTCCATTACACATAGGCTGAGCGGTTTTATTTAATAAAGCCGGCGGCAAATGCTGAGCGGCAATCATCTCATGCTTTCCATTTTCATCAATAAAAAAGATCCATCCTGTTTGTAAATCTGTGATTTGCAGCAGTTTTAAAAGCGCATCATGAAGCATGGTATGTAAATTAGTGCCTTCATTTAAAATCTCGGCAATGTCTTTTAAAATCTTCAGCTCTGAAATATGATCTTTTTCCATAGCCTCTCTCCTATATTATATGATGTATTTTCCATTTTTTATTTTATCACAATTAAAGCTGGTTCCGACTCACAGAACGGTATTTTTAAAGCATTTCCGCTTAGATATGTAAGACCTTTTAACATCAATAATAAAATTTTCAAAAAGTATGTCAGGTAGTTTAACAATTAGCTAGAGTCTTTACGTAAAACGAACTATACTACAGATAATTCAAGTAAGAACAGAAAAAATGAAGGGAAATGAGAAGAAAAAAATATTAAAATTAATACATTGAAAACGCTTCCAAATATGAAGGCATAGTGCTATTATATAATTATTAACAGAATAGGGATGTGAGAAAGATGAATAAATTATTTTTAGAAGAGTTACGATACATTATCTTGTGTGAAGTGCCTATGACAAAGTACCGAGTAGAGCAGCTTCAAGACAAATTTGATCAAAGCCCATACTTAATTAATGAACTTTATCAACTCCTATTCGAAAAGCGTCACATTTTAGCTTTTGTTGATGATATTGAATCATCCCTGTATGACTATATTGTGAATAAAGAAATGATGGATGCTAAAACGTATTACGGAGCTATTGCACATGCAGCAAATCTTTTCAGCGAAACGCCTACATATATAAAATGCAAAATAAAAAAATATAGAGAGTCTTCGATTTCAAGTATCAGTGCCTAAAAGTTGCGCACAGCTGATTCAAATAAAAAGCAAAAAAGAAATCCTAGCACAAGGGTTTCTTTTTTGTACCACTAACATATAGGGAGGAAAATAAGATGAAGACATTTTTTATCACGAATCGCTATTCGTTTCTTGAAACGCAAGTAAATGAATACATGCAATCTTTACTGGTGAAAACGCCTGAACAAGTTATTTTATATTTCGAAAGACAAATTCGAAAGTATAAAGTATATTTACAGAAAAAACATCATTATCCAGAGTGTATGGTTCAATCTATCCACCGTTTAATTGAAGAATATTCATTAAGTATCATTAAAGTAAAAAAATATATTAGCTACCAAAACAAGCTGATGAATAAACAGCTATTAGAGCCGCAGTAAAACGAATCATTTTTTATGGTTCGTTTTACTGCGGCTCTGCCGTTTTATTCCTCATATTTTAGCAGTAAATGCAGAACAGCGGGACGATCTTCAAGATTTTTGTATGAGTGTACATGACTTCCTTCAAATTTTATAGAGTCAAATTGTTTTAGTTCGTATAGCTCTTCTTCTATTTTCATTTCAATTCTGCCTTCCATTACCGTTGCTACTTCAATTAATCCTTTATGATGAGGTTCAGGACAGTATGTAGCAAGAGGTGAAAGAAATGCTCGGTACATTTCAATCGTCGAATCCATTTGATTTTGAAACATAAACTCAATTTTCCAAGCTTCATCTGGTCCTTTGAGAGAAAACCCCTCTCCGCACTTAGATAGAGATACTGAGGGTTCTACTGACACTAATTTGGTTAAAGGAATATTTAAACCTGTGGTTATTTTCCACATCACCCCTAAAGTAGGATTGGTCTCTCCTCTTTCAATTTTTCCTAATGTGAGTTTGCTGACTCCTGTCTTGTCAGCAAGTTCATCCAGCGTCAAATGATTTTGCACCCTGATTTTTCGTAATTCACTGCCTACTTTTTTAATCATCTCTTCTGTATGCATTTCTTCCTTCCTTTCTTATGTATATTATGATAAACTTTTTTAGGTAATTAACATATTATAATATATTTAATAAGGAGGGTAAACAATGAAAGCAATAATATGGGGACTATTATCTTCTATGTTCTTTTCCGCTACGTTTATTGTCAACCGAGCAATGAATGTATCTGGAACGAGTTGGGCATGGACTGCATCCCTCCGCTTTTTATTCGCTATTCCTATTTTACTCATTTTAGTGCTGATGCAAAAGAAATTTACGCCTCTGTGGAAGGAAATGAAAAAACATCCGTGGGCTTGGCTTGGCTGGGGTACACTTGCAGGAGTAGGCTTTTATTCTCTCTTAAGTTTTTCCTCACTTTTCGGACCATCATGGCTAGTGGCGGGAACGTGGCAAGTGACCATTCTAGCAGGAGCTCTTCTTTCTCCGTTGTTTTTTATAAAAGTTCAAACTGCAGAAGGATATAAAAAAGTAAGAGGGAAAATTCCGCTAAAAACGCTTAGTGTTTCAGCGTTTATTTTAGTAGGCGTGATTCTTATGCAGGTAAAAGAAGCAGAAAATATTACGGCTATGCAGTTTATTCTAGGGTTTCTACCTGTTGTTGTCGCTGCATTTTTATATCCGCTTGGAAACCGAAAAATGATGGAAATATGCAGCGGAAAGCTCGATACGTTCCAACGTGTATTGGGAATGGCATTAGGAAGCATTCCGCTAAGCATTATTTATGCAATATACGGCTTCTTTGCTACAGGTATTCCGAGTGCTCCTCAATTTTCTCAAGCCTTCATCTTGGCAATGAGTTCAGGTGTAATTGCTACGATGACGTTCTTTTACGCAACAGACTTGGCAAAAGAAAATTTAGGTTTGCTTGGAGCGGTCGAAGCAACTCAATCGGGCAGCATGATTTTTACCGTTCTTGGCGAAGTGTTTTTATTAAATGGCCGTATGCCAACAGGGATCGCGTTAGCTGGTATGACGATAATTGTAATGGGAATGATCATAAATAGTATGTTAAACAAAAAAACAAAACTATCTCAGACCGCGTCGTCACCCACTCTATCAAAATAAGAAAAGAAGAGATGAAAGTCTGTAAACAGATTTTCATCTCTTTTTTTAGTATTCGAGGTGATTGTTCCAATAGCGACTCCAAAGCATAGGGAATCGCATCTGTAAACCGTCCTCATCATCTTCATCCCAATCAAGATCCAAATCTTGCTCATCGTACCACATTGGGTCAAACTGGTCATATTTATCATAATAATAGTCGTTATCTAAACCTGTCTTTTCTTCGTAAGCTTCGCACGCTACAGCAAGTAATTCTTCTAATTGAGGAGCATAGCCTTCTGCTTCTAGTGGTTGAAGAACAGAAATCATGGTCTCAGGAGATTCAATTGCTTTATAATATATGTCTTTTCCTTGATATAAAAGCCAGGCTCTAAAATAATCAAAACAATCATCTGAACAACCGCCCATTACAATATAAGCTGCTGCCCACAAGGAAGAATTAAAGGATTGATCAAAATGCTGATTTAATAGCTGATCAAAGCGGAAAATGTCTTTTTCAGAACGCTTTGCTAGCGTTGAGCGGAGCCATTCCATTTGCTCGTCGACATCTAATTTTGTCTTCGCCTTTTTTATCAGTTCCCAAAAGAGAGCCTCTGACATCGTACTGTTTTTCATTACTTGCATTGAACAAGTTAAAGGCTTATATCCTTTCTTCAATTTTGCACGAATCAGCTTTTCAGCTTCCGCTTCACAAGCTTCTGCGGAAGCAAACTCTTTCACTTGCATGCGACCGGCTGTATCAACTTTTCCAAAGTGAATGATTAACTTGCTGTCTCTTCTTTCAACTTTCCAAAATTTATTCGATTGCTCATCTTTATACACTAAGGTTATTTGCATGATACATTCCCCTTTTTCATCCTACTACTATTGTGAATATTTCTCTTTTTACAAGTTATGTAGAGCCATGGCGCTTCATAATCCCTTTTCTTTGCTTTTTTAACATGTTTCAGTTGATTTTACTATTGCTGAGGTTGTTTAAACAGTGAGCAATGACTACAAATTTGTGTAATATGTTCATTAGTTGTTTTTTTGTTGCATTTACAACATTTTGTTTTTCCTTTATACTCTTTTATATCAGATATCTTTATTATACAAAAAAGAATCATAAATTCGCAGCAAAGGAAGGATTTTCGATGAAAATTAAGCAAGTTACAACAAAAGAGCAGCTTGAAGAAGTATTTCATATACGTAAAACAGTCTTTGTTGAAGAACAAGGCGTGCCATTAAAAGATGAATTTGATGAACATGAGCAAACGGCAAAACATATGTTGATTTACTATAACAATGAACCGGCAGCTTCTGGTAGATTCCGCATAGTAGACGATTACGCCAAAATAGAGCGGATATGCGTATTAAAGGAATTTAGAAAATACGGGCTCGGAAAAGAAGTGGTGGCCAGCTTAGAAGAAGCAGCGAAAAAAGAAGGATTAACTCAAGCTAAGCTTCACGGTCAAGTTCAGGCTGAACCTTTTTACCATAAATTAGGCTATAAGACTGTTTCAGATGTCTTTATGGAAGACGGTATCCCACACGTTATCATGAAAAAAGAATTTTCGTGTTAAAAATGCTTCTTTGCACAGTTACTTTAGTAAAGAAAAAGGCTCTCTGCTGAGAGCCTTTTTTTGCTATTAGATTTTCATAATTCCGCCCGTGCTTGCAGAAGTTACAAGTTTAGAATATCTTGCAAGATAGCCTTTTTTCACTTTTGGCTCAAAGCCTTTCCAGTTTGCTTTTCGTTCTGCCCAAACATCTGGAGAAACTTGAACATTCATCGAACGATCTTCAATGTCAATCACGATGTGATCGCCATCTTCGACAAATGCTAGCGGTCCGCCTTCAGCAGCTTCTGGAGACGCGTGGCCGATTGATAATCCACGTGAAGCGCCAGAGAAGCGTCCGTCTGTTAATAGTGCTACTTTTGCACCTAGTCCCATTCCCATAATTTGAGAAGTTGGAGCTAGCATTTCAGGCATTCCCGGTCCGCCTTTTGGTCCTTCATAACGAATGACTACAACATGTCCTTCTTTTACTTTTCCGTTCGCAATACCGTGCAGCGCCTCATCTTGAGACTCAAATACAATTGCTGGTCCTTCGTGGCGAGTAATGCCGTCTTGAACACCGCCTGTTTTAATGATCGCGCCGTCTGGAGCTAAGTTACCAAACAATACAGCAAGTCCGCCTTTTTCAGTGAACGGCTTATCGATTGGATGGATAACGTTATAGTCTTTTACATCGCATCCGGCAATGTTTTCACCTAGCGTTTTTCCAGTAACTGTCATCGTATCTAAATGAAGAGCCCCTTCTTTTTTAGATAGCTCGTTTAAAGCGGCTGATACGCCTCCTGCTTCGTGTAAGTCTTCAATAAATACATCAGAAGCCGGAGCCAGTTTTGCCAAGTGAGGCACGCGTTCTGCTACTTCATTAATACGCTCTAATGGGTACTCAATTTCAGCTTCATTCGCAAGAGCTAGCGTATGAAGAACTGTATTTGTAGAACCGCCTAACGCCATGTCCAAAGCAAACGCGTTGTCGATTGCTTTTTCTGTTACGATATCACGTGGTTTTAAATCTAATTTAATTAATTCCATAAGCTGTTTAGCTGATTTCTTAACGAATTCTCTACGTTCAGGAGCAACTGCTAAGATTGTACCATTTCCAGGTAAAGCAAGTCCTAACGCTTCAGCTAAGCAGTTCATTGAGTTCGCTGTAAACATCCCTGAACAAGATCCGCATGTCGGACAGCCGAATTGTTCTAATTCAAGTAATCCTTTATCATCAAGTTTACCAGCTTGATGAGCTCCTACGCCTTCAAATACTGAAGAAAGAGAAATCTTACGACCGTCGCTCGTTACGCCAGCCTTCATTGGTCCGCCGCTAACAAAAACTGTCGGAATATTCAGACGCAATGAAGCCATTAACATCCCAGGCGTGATTTTATCACAGTTTGGAATACATACCATTCCATCAAACCAGTGAGCAGATACTACCGTTTCAACTGAGTCAGCAATGATTTCACGACTTGGTAATGAATAGCGCATACCGATATGTCCCATCGCAATACCGTCATCTACCCCGATAGTGTTCATTTCAAAAGGTACGCCACCAGCTTCGCGAATCGCATCTTTTACGATTTTACCAAACTCTTGTAAGTGAACATGACCTGGTACAATATCAATATATGAATTGACAACCGCAATAAACGGTTTGCCGAAATCCTCTTCTTTTACACCAGCTGCACGCAGTAGGCTGCGGTGCGGTGCTCTGTCGAATCCTTTTTTGATCATGTTACTTCTTAATTCTGCCACAATAATTCCCTCCGTATTCATCTAACCTATTAAAAATTGAATCTTTTTAAATTGTTTAATAATTTTTAATATAAATACTAATTTAACAAATCACACAAAGGTTTGTAAAGGTTTATGACAAAATAATCATTTTTTATTTCAAAATAGTAAAATCACCTGTATAAATTAGTATAATATATACATATATCCCTTATTTTACAGGAAAGCAGAAGGTGGATGCTGAGCATGAAACAATCCTTTTACTACAGAGGTCATCAGGAAAAAGAAATATTTGCACAAAAATGGGATCTTGAAAACAATTCTGCAAAAGGCGTTGTTCAAATAGCCCATGGGATGGCCGAACATATTGGGCGCTACGAATACTTTGCTAATGTATTAACTCAACATGGCTACATCGTATATGGAAATGACCACCGAGGTCACGGTCAAACAGCTTTAAAAGATGAAGAAAAGCGTTTTTTTGCTGAAGAAAATGGTTTTGACACCGTAGTTTACGACATGATTGCTCTGACTAAGCACATTTCAATGGAACACTCCGGCTTACCAATCTTTCTTTTCGGTCACAGCATGGGTTCTTTTCTAACGAGAAGATATATTCAATTGAATACAGAGCACATTCATGGTGTGATGCTCTCAGGTACTGGCAGCATTCCTTCCCTTTCACTGAAGGGCGGCATATTAGCTGCGATAATAGAGAAAAAAAGAAAAGGATTACGATCTGCTAGTCCATTGCTTGACAAACTTTCTTTTGGACAGTATAACAAATCCTTTCATCCTGCTCGAACACCTTTTGATTGGTTAAGTCAAGATAATGAAGCTGTAGATTTATATGTAAATGACCCTTACTGCGGAGGAGTTTTCACAGCGGGATTTTTCTATGACTTATTAACAGGAATCAAACAAATCTCTAACTTAGCTAATATAAAGCTAGTACCATCAAACCTGCCTGTTTATTTAATATCTGGAGAACATGATCCAGTAGGCAGCTATACAAAAGGTGTACGCAAAGTGTATAACGACTTTAAAAAAGCCGGATTGCAGGACGTAAGCTATCGCTTTTTTACACAGTGCCGTCATGAGTTGCTTAATGAATTAAATAAAGATGAAGTGATAGACGACATACTAAATTGGCTTGACGTGCAAATGGACAAAAAAACGGTTCGTGTCTAAACACGAACCGTTTTTTTATTAAGCAAATACAGATGTTAATACAGGAACTACCTGCTTTTTACGTGATACAACGCCTTCTAAGACAGCTGTATTGTTTTCAAGCGTTACGTTGTATGCTTCTTCTACTTTTGAAGCAGCAGAACCTAGTGCTAATGCAGTAGAGTTGCTGTTTAAAATATCTGTAACAACTAAAAGGAATAATTGTAATCCTTTTTCTTCGATTGTTTTAGTAATAGCTTCTTCCAATTCAACTTTGCGCACTAAAACATCGTTTACATCAATTGCATTCACTTGTGCAATTTCTACTTTACTTGTACCCATGCTGAATTCTTTAGCATCTAATGAAATTAATTGTGAAGCTGTTTTATCGCCTAAGTCAGCTCCAGCTTTCAGCATTGCTAATCCGTACTCTTCTGCATCTACACCTGCAATTTCCGCTAATTCTTTAGCAGCTGCAACGTCTTGGTCTGTGCAAGTTGGTGATTTGAATAATAAAGAATCAGAAATGATAGCTGATAGCATAAGACCTGCGATGTTAGGTTCAATTTCTACGCCGTTTTCTTTATACATCTTGTTTAAGATCGTTGCCGTACATCCAACTGGCTCTGCACGATAGTATAAAGGATCTGCTGTTTCAAAGTTAGCAATACGGTGATGATCAATTACTTCAAGCACACGAACTTGATCAATATCGTTTGCACTTTGCTGACGTTCGTTGTGGTCCACCAAAATAACTTCATTTGTTTCTTTAGATACTTCATCAACGAAACGTGGTAGTTCAGCGTTGAACTTTTCAAGAGCAAATTGCGTTTCACCGTTAATATCGCCTAATCGAATTGGTTCAGCGTCTACACCTAATTTATTCTTTAAATCAGCGTATGCAATTGCAGAACAGATTGTATCTGTGTCAGGATTTTTATGCCCAAAAATTAACGTCTTTGCCATCTTAAATCTCTCTCCTTCTTACGTATGTAAATAGCATTCTTGCGTAAAGTTAGTTAATTCGTTCACGCAACATTGCCATTTTAACATAAACTTTTACATTATTTTAATTTTTTTGCGAAAAATGATGTTCATCCGCAGATATTTTGCCATTTTGTATCTTTTTCATAGTAAAAACACCTCTATTTCCGATATAAATAGAGGGTTTTATACGCTCATTATATAAAAGTTAGCGATAAAACACAACCCGCCTCTTCATCACTTGATAGCTAACTTAAACGCAGTATCTTGCCACTTTTGATAAAGAAAAAGTAAGGAAGCAGTGACTATTATTAAAGAGAAAATGTATTATTTTGTCCTTGTTTATATAAGATAACCTAAAAAAGCCCCCTTGTTAAAGGGCGCTTTTTTGGTTATCGTCGCAGTGTAAAGTTGAAATGTTCATTTACTTTAGCTCCTAGCTCTTCAAGAAACTGCTGGGCAGTCATTTCCTCTACGCTTTGAGTATACCAAGCAAGCTGAGATTTTTTATGAACATTGTTGTAATATACATCTCTTGACCAATATGTTTTTGATCGGTATGTATAATTAAAGTGAATGAATAGTTCACTCCCGTCTGGACACTGCAACAATACGCGGTAATGTGGATTACGACGATTTTTATCTAAACTCATTTCTTTGATCTGCGCTAACATTATTCACCTCTAAAGCCATTACTTAATCATTTAAAGGTAAATGCCACACCACGCTATGTCCTAGCTCTGCCATCAACTAGAAAATCATATATTTTCTAAAATTCTACACGATATAGGACAAAAGAGGAAGAGATAATTTATTGGTGGACGTGTAAAGTTTCATATAAATCTTTTAGCTGCTCAGGGTATTGAGACCTTACGTAATAACCCGTAGGACGGTGCTCGATTAAATGAGAAGCAAATAAATAGCCGATGAGTACGTGCATTTGTTCATCTGAGGCTTCTTGGTTTAATTCTCTTTCGAGTCGTTCAGCTAAGTGTGAAGCCAGCTGTTTAATTTTTTCATCATGTGATAAAAAAAGCATTTTGTTCTCCCCCTTATAACGAATAAGTAATGCTGTGAATTTCAATAAAGAAAAAGTATTGCTTATATAAGGATAATTATATTTTATTTTACAATAAAAGTATATAAATAGTTCTAAATATTCAAAAAATAACTTGTTTCTTTTGAACTATTCGGCAGCAAACAAAAAAAGAAGCGGGAGCTGTCCCGCTTCTTTTACGTAAAAAGATATTCGATTACCGAAATTTATTCTACTTCCACTGCCCAGCCGAATGGATCTTCCACTGTACCATTTTGAATACCTGTTAGAGTGTCATACAGTTTTTGTGATACTTCTCCCGTGTTTCCATCGTTAATGACCATTTTCTCGTTATTCCAAAATAGTTCGCCAATTGGAGAAATAACTGCAGCTGTACCTGTTCCAAATGCCTCTTCTAGTTTGCCTTCGGAATAAGCTTGCTTAATTTCTTCCATAGAAATACGGCGCTCAGTTACAGGCATATCCCAGTGTTTTAGCAGCTCAATGATAGATTTACGCGTAATTCCTTCCAAAATGCTTCCGTTCACAGATGGCGTTACTACTTCTCCATCGATTTTGAAGAAAATATTCATGCTTCCTACTTCTTCAATGTACTTGCGTTCAACTCCGTCTAACCACAGTACTTGTGAATAGCCTTTTGAGTCAGAAAGCTGCTGAGCTTTTAAGCTTGAAGCATAGTTTCCGCCTGTTTTAGCCGTTCCTGTCCCTCCGGCTACAGCACGAACAAATTCACTTTCAACCGCAATTTTTACAGGAGCAATCCCTTCTTTGTAATATGAACCAACTGGAGAAAGAATAATGATAAATTGATAGCGGTCAGATGGCGCTACGCCTAAGTAAGGCTCTGTTGCGATGACAAACGGGCGAATGTATAGTGATGTACCTTCAGCAGTAGGAATCCATTCGCGGTCAATTTTAATCAGCTGTTTTAACGCTTCTAGCGCTAAGTCTTCATCAACATGAGGAATACAAAGACGATCGTTTGATTTATTTAAACGTTTGAAGTTCTCATCTGGTCTAAATAATAATACTTGCTCTTTTTTTGTTACATATGCTTTTAGTCCTTCAAAAACAGACTGCCCGTAATGAAAGATCATGGATGCCGGATCTAATGTGATAGGTTGATAAGGTACAATACGAGCATCGTGCCATCCTTGGCCTTCTGTATAATCCATAATGAACATATGGTCCGTGAAGATTTTCCCGAATTGCAATTGATCAGATTGCGGCTTTTCTTTTTTTGTTTGACTTAGTGTTACATCGATTGAATAAGTTGTCATAGTTGTTTCTCCTTGCTCTTTATATTTACGGGTTTTTCGCTTAAACCTCTATATAAGTTACATTGTACAACTTTAGGGAAGCGTGTCACAATAGTTAGAGACGAAAAATTCTAAAAATTTTATGAAAATTATAAAGAAATAGCACCTAATCGAATTAAGTGCTGAATTGAAAAGGTTTTCTTTCTAAAAAAACTATTTCTACATTTTATTTACAACTATTTATAAACCAATTTTCACTCGAAGCTTTTCATCTTGTATTGAAAATTGTTTGATTTTCCCCACTGGAATGACCTTCACTTTATCAATTTCATTGAGATTGATATGAATTTGTTTTTCTTCATACGTAGTAACAGGCGGCTTGTGAAAAATTCGATAGTTGATCCAATTTTGATTAAGAGGTTTCATTTCATGGATTTTGAATAGAAGCGTACGTTCTTTTGCCTCAAGAGGTTCTAGTACAATGGAAAATGGAATTCTCACCAGAAATTTTTTAATAATTCCATTCACGTGAATATAGGAGTCTTGAAATGAAATAGAAAATTGCTGAATTTGATCTTGCTTTGTCATTTGCTTTTGAAAAATTCGCATGAGCATAGAAGCGGATATAGGAACGGTTACCCCACTTTCAGCCATCTTTTCTTTCATTTTTGCCTGCACATCATCACTAATTATATCGTTTAGCTTTCTCTGTACCCAATCCTTCATGGTGCACCTCCGCTATGAAGTTATCTTGCTGTTTCCTCTAACGCACGAATTGAAGCTGTTAAATGGTTTGACACGTCCTCAAGGCGATCCTTTGTCAGTTTATCTTCCCCAAGGTAGATAGGTTTTCCAAAGGAGATAACAATAGGAACCTTCGAAAATAGTTCTTTTACATTTGCAGGTCCTTTGTACACTACGGGTACAATAGGAACCTTTGCCATGCTCGCTATAGTGACTGCCCCTCTTTTCAGAGGAACGTCTTCCTCTGTTCGCGTGCCGCTAGGGAAAATCCCGACGATATGTCCTTCTTTTGCTAATTTAATAGGTATTTTAATGCTGCTGGGTCCCGGGTTGTTACGATCTACTGGGAATGCGTTGAGTTTTTTTAATACATTAATAGTGAGTATATGATTAAAAAGCTCCTTTTTTGCCATAAAATGAATTTGGTGAGGCAAAACAGCCGCACCAAGCGCTACAACGTCTACCCATCCCTTATGCGAACAAGCGATCACAAAACCCGTGTCTGTTGGTAAATGCTCTTTATTCCTTATGTAAAGCTTACCTCTTCTTTTTAATAAAAATTTACATACGTGAGCTGCAAGATTATACATACACATTTCCTCTTCTCTCTATTATTTGAAAATATATACAAAATTATATCACTTACTATTAAGAGTTGGTACTAAAACTAATGTAACATCTTTTTACACAATATCTTCACTGTTGCTCTCTATATTGTATAAAATTAGATATTATCCATTCTGTTTTTAGTCAACTTAACTAATGACATCCCTTAAAAAACATTTTACTATTAATGTATCATTTCAAATGTAATATTTATTAACATTACATGTGATATAATTAAAGGAGGTTTTTAGGTGGATAACCAAAATCGACCGTTTCGACTAGCTTCATTGGGATTACAGCACGTACTTGCTATGTATGCGGGTGCCATTCTCGTTCCGCTGATGGTGGGACGCGCCTTAAAACTGAATGCACATGACTTAGCCTATCTCGTAGCTATTGATTTACTAACATGCGGACTAGCTACGCTGCTGCAGGCATGGACGAACAGGTGGTTTGGGATTGGTCTTCCTGTTGTACTCGGAAGCTCATTTGTAGCGGTGACTCCTATGATTGCAATTGGAACTCAGTATGGAATTAGCGCTGTTTACGGAGCGATTATTGCCGGTGGTATTTTCATCGTCCTCGCAGCAAGTTTTTTAGGAAAAATTATTAAATTTTTCCCTCCCGTTGTCACCGGAACAGTTGTGACGATGATTGGTTTATCGCTTGTACCATCCGCTGTCCGAAATATGGCAGGAGGAGTGGGAAGCAAAGATTTTGGTTCTCTTTCTAATCTTCTTCTTTCTTTTGGTGTTCTAGCGCTTATTTTAATTTTAAATCGATTTTTCAGCGGTTTTCTTCGTTCTCTTTCTGTGTTGATTGGAATTGTAGCCGGAACAATAGCCGCTGTATTAATGGGAAAAGTTGATTTTACTAATTTTAATGAAGCTTCTTGGCTGCACGTTCCCACTCCTTTTTATTTTGGGATGCCCACTTTTGAAATCGGCCCTATTTTAACAATGATTCTCGTATGCTTGGTCATTATTATTGAGTCTACAGGCGTATTTTTAGCGTTAGGAAAGCTGTGTGATCGGGAATTAACGGAAAAGGATTTTACAAAAGGCTACCGTGCAGAAGGAATTGCCATTGTCCTTGGAGGGCTATTTAACGCTTTCCCTTACAATACATTCGCTCAGAATGTAGGACTGGTTCAATTATCGAAAGTAAAAACAAAAAATGTAGTGGTAGTAGCCGGCTTCATTCTCGTATTACTGGGGATTGTTCCGAAAATAGCTGCTTTTACAACCATTATTCCCACCCCTGTTTTAGGAGGAGCAATGGTTGTGTTGTTTGGTTTAGTTATTTCATCAGGCATCAAAATGCTAAGTGCTGTTGATTTGTCAAAACAAGAAAATTTGCTGATTATCGCATGCTCTCTTTCACTCGGCCTTGGCGTAACGATAGTGCCTGATTTATTCACTCAGCTCCCAAGTGCTTTGCGCGTGATTGTAAGTGATGGGGTTATTACGGGAAGTTTAGCTGCCATTTTATTAAATCTCTTTTTTAACGCATCAATTGAACGAAAAGTACCTTCTGTCTCTTTGGAGAAGACAGATTATTCAGAAATAAAATAAAGGTGGTGTAGTATGAATAACGTATCTGTGCAGTATGTAAATCAGCTTAGCAAGCAGCATTTTGTTTCACTAGTTGGTGATATATTTGAGCATTCACCTTGGGTTGCAGAAGAGGCTTATTCTAAAGGCCCTTTCTCTTCCGTTGAACAACTTCATGGCATGATGAAAAAAATTGTAGCGCAAGCGTCTGTAGAAAAACAGCTGAAGCTGCTGCAAGCTCACCCAAATCTAGGTGAAAATATTGCCATGACATCTGCTTCTACTGAAGAACAAACCAAAGCAGGCTTACAAAACTTAACGCAAGATGAGTATGAACAGTTTTCTTCTCTTAATGGAACGTATATGGAGAAGTTTCCGTTTCCTTTTATTTTAGCAGTACGAGGTAAACAAAAAGAAGATATCTACGAGGCAATGCAAAGTCGTTTACTAAATACCGAGCAAACGGAGTTTGATACAGCATTAGAAGAAGTATATAAAATTGCTTTCTTTCGCTTAACTGATAAAATCACCGAAGATAAGGAGGCAAAGAAACGAGCATGACTAAAATCACAACGCATATTTTAGATCTTACCCACGGATGTCCGGCTGCTTTTGTCAAAGTTGATTTTTATCATATTCAGTCGGAAAGTAAACGAATAAAAATTTCACACGGTACTACAAATGAAGACGGGAGGTTAGTAACTCCGCTCTTCTCTTCTGAAGAGTTTGAATCAGGAGATTACGAACTTCTGTTTCATATTGGGGAATATTATAAAAAACAAGAGGTCCAAACAACAAATCCGCCCTTTTTAAATCAAGTTTCTGTTCGAGTCGGATTGTCTTCTGAACAAGAACATTATCACGTCCCTTTGCTTGTGTCACCGTGGGGATACCAAATTTATAGAGGAAGTTAAAAAAAGAAACGGCGTCTTTAAACGTCGTTTCTTTTTTAGTTCAGCAATTTAGACATATAGTACTCATCAATGAACAAACCGCCAATTCGCAGTGAATGTTTTTTTGTTCCTTCAATTTCGAATCCTACTTTGTCATATAAAGAAAGAGCCTTTTCATGCTGTATAGCGACTGTAAGTTCAAGACGATGAATATGGTGTTCTCTCGCCCATTCTTCAAGTGCACCGATTAAAGCCGTCCCAATCCCTTTATTTTGAAACGTCTTTCGAATGCCTAATGTCAAAGAAGCGATGTGAGCGTTTCGGTTAGCTTCACCCCCTGTTGCAGCTATATATCCCACAAGCATCTCGCTTTCTTCTGCGACAATAATCGTAGAGTTTGGCTGTTGCTTAAAGATTTCGATGTTTTTCTCCTGCTGATCTGTACTCAGCTTTCGCTCTCCGCTTTCAAACAGCATAAACTTACTTTCTTCTTCAATCTGTTTAAGCAAATCTACAAAGTTTGCAGCATCATGTAATTCTAGTTCTCTAATTTCCATGCTGATCCCCCTTTTTCTGTGTCCCTTTTGTTTGTATATGTATTGGTTCACCTTTATAAAATATAGCTTTACAGTTTCTTACGGAAAATACGACTTTTTAAGAAGTGGAGGTAGAACAAAAAACCTACTAATCTCCTTGTTTTGAAATGCTTTTTTCCTTTGTATAATTTTAAATCACTTATCAACTTCTGTAAATTCTTTAGATTTCCTCTTTTAATTTCCATTTATCTTCCTTTTCTATAGGTTTGATTTTGATCTAAGGAGACCTTTTATAGAAAACGTATGACTATTATCCTGTTTTTTGTGAAGAAAGAAAGCAATAAATGTAATTTCACTTGTAATCGTTTAGAATAGAAAAAGTGGAAATTTTATGTGCCTATCCTCCTTAATTATTGGTCTGCGAAAGGAAATTATTATGAAAGTACAACCCGCAAAATGTGGTGTATATGTCTTAAGCGGTCTAGGAGCTGTTATAGTGTTCTTCTTACTTTTACTTAAGAATAGTGCTTTCTTTCTAGAGGAAGAATACGATCAAAACAAACCTGAAGCTGCGCTTGCGGTCAACGAACATACCTATCACCTTCACAAAGGTTCTATTAACTGGTCAAACGGCCGTTCAACAACAAAAAAAGAAATAAATGTATATGATTTATATACATACATATCGCAGCAAGAAAGTATCCCATTGCAGCAGCAACAATCAGTTAAGCTCCATTTTTCGAACTTAGACGGTGCTTATATTCGTAGTGTGAGTGTGCATATATGGAGAGATAACGGTGAAAAAACCAAGCTGTTTGTCAAAAATAATGAGTTTAAGGTTCCTAAAAATCAAGGTTTGTACGTTGTTGATATTGCGATTAACTCTACAAGAGGAACAATGCAATATGCGGCAAATGTGCAAATACAGTAAGTTTTATATATATTTACGTTTGGTCGAGAAAATCAGATAAGAAAACTCTTGTTGCAAGCAGGAAACGATGTGCGGAATAAAAAAGAAGTATTAAAAACATAGTGAAAGCATTCAAATAAAAGTCCTTAACTCTTTCAGAAAATAATCCCACAAAAAAAGAGAGCGCTAGCGCTCTCTTTTTTATAAAATGAAAAAGACGTCCACGCAGGACGTCTTTGATGCGTTTGTGGCGGGGACCGTGTGACCACATTCACACGTTTAGCTCGAAAGCATGTCCTTCGACTTACACAAATTAGCTCATCGCTTTATTAATATAACATCCGCCACAGAAAAAAGCAATCAATTTTTAAATAGTTTTTTCTATTTATACATATTTCACGAGAATCCACAAAATAATATGCATGCGTAGCTATTCACTCTCTACATTTTCAGTCTATTCTAACTCATGTACGAATATACTAATAGACCAACCTATGCGCAGTTTTTGAAAAAGGATGTGAATAGCTTGTTTCAAATCACTGATTTCCCTGAATTTTCATGGTCGTACTCCAGACATAAAATGGTCGCAGCGTGCAAACGAAAGTATGCCTATCATTATTATGTCTCACATAACGGATGGCTTGACAGCGCTTCTGCTCAGTCTCAGAGCGCTTATCGTCTAAAAAAGGTTTCCACTTTATCTATGTACGCCGGACAAGCCGTTCGTCAAGTGATTACAGAGGCCATTTCTGACTATACCTCTACACAGATTGTTCCGGATGAACAGAGCTTAACGGAGAAAGCGCAGCAGCTACTAAATAACGCACTGCGTGATTCTACTGACTATGGAGAGCTTTGGTATCATAAGCCCGCTCAGTATAAGATGCTTTTAGAATTCTACGAAAACGGCTATATTTCTAAAAAAGATCTTAAAGACATGCAAAAAAGGGTACACATTTGTGTACATCACTTTTTACAAAGTAAATCGTTTGGCGACATCGTATCTTCACCTTTTTTAGAAGTGGAGCCCCATCAGTCGTTTCGTTCTATAAATGTGTATGATCATAAAGTATATGCGCCTTTTCATTCTCTTTTTAAAAATCCAGTCACAGACGAATTTACGATTGTTGATTGGAAAACAAGTAAACAAACAAAAGATGATTTGTTTCAACTGGCGATATACGCCCTCTATGTGCTAGCCGAATATAATATTTCCGTGGATCAGATAAAAGTCCGGAACGAATACTTGCTTTCAGGCAGTGCCCGTACGTATCAGCTTACTCTTCACGAAATTGAAGCTGTTCTTCAGCAAGTTGATGCAAGCATTGATTATATGAAAACGTTTTTGGAAGACTCAGAGGTAAATCAGCCGCTTCCGCTTGAGCATTTCCCTCAAACAGATACGCCTGCCTCTTGTCACGGCTGTGCATTTAAAGAATTGTGCCAAACGGGATAAAAAACAGCTGAAGATGATCTATATTTTTTGCTAAACTTTTTTATTGTCAAAAGAACCTTTGCTAGCATATAATTTGCATTAAGGAAACATTTTATACTTCATATAAAAAAATTAGCTTGGGCTATTTATTGTTCATCAAAGAAAGGAGCACTAGACATGAAAGATCAAAACGGCAGTAAAGCATTATCAGCTATGCAGCTAAGTGCTCAAGACGTATTGTCGGGTAAAACAAAAGGAATTAAGCGATTATTACCTTTCTTAGGGCCTGCTTTTATCGCAGCGGTTGCTTATATTGATCCAGGTAATTTTGCTACTAACATTGCAGCAGGCTCTCAATACGGATACATGTTGCTTTGGGTTGTATTAATTTCTAACTTAATGGCTGTCTTAATTCAATCGTTATCAGCTAAATTAGGGATTGCAACGGGCTTGAATTTACCCGAGATAGCACAGGAACACTTCCCGTCCTTCGTTTCTTTTGGGCTTTGGATACAAGGGGAATTGGTCATTATGGCGACGGATTTAGCAGAATTTATCGGGGCTGCTCTTGGAATTTATTTATTATTTCATATTCCTTTGTTCCCAGCTGCACTTATCGCAGCGGTAGGCTCTTTTGCTATTTTAGAGTTACAAAGACGAGGTGTTCGACTGCTAGAAGCAGCGATTGCGGCGATGGTTTTTATTGTGGTATTAGCTTTTGGGACTCAAATGTTTCTTGCGCATCCAGACGGTGCAAGTGTTGTCCACGGCTTATTTGTCCCTCAGTTTCACGGGACAGACAGCGTGCTGTTAGCTTCTGGGATTTTAGGCGCTACAGTTATGCCACACGCAATTTATTTGCACTCAGCTCTTACGCAGCGCCGCGTGGTAGGAACTACAGAATCGGAGAAAAAAGCGATTTTCCGCTTTGAATTTATTGATATTGTGATTGCCATGATTATCGCTGGCGCAATTAATGCAAGCATGCTGATTGTCGCAGCCGCTCTATTCTTTAAAAACGGACTAAACGTGCAAGATTTGGACGTGGCTTTTACACAATTTGAACATTTAATTGGTCCCTTTGCAGCTATTGCTTTCGGAGTTGGATTATTATCTTCAGGACTTTCAAGTTCTTCGGTCGGAACAATGTCTGGAGATGTCATCATGCAAGGATTTATTAAACGCAGAATTCCTTTATATCTTCGCCGGTTCATTACAATTATTCCACCGCTTTTGATTATTGGGTTTGGCGTAAATCCAACAAGTGCACTAGTTGTCAGTCAAGTTATTTTATCGTTCGGAATTGCATTTGCGCTCGTTCCTCTTATCATGTTTACAAGCAACAAAAAAATCATGGGCGGATTAGTTAATCATAAAGCTACAACGGCTGTAGCTTGGGTGATAGCAGCATTAGTTGTTTGTTTAAATATCTTTTTGATTTACCAAACATTCGCATAGTAAATAAATCAAACTTTCAAGAAAAAACAAAAAAGAGACCCTGAAAAGTTAGATATAGTCTAACAATTGGGTCTCTTTTTTATTATTTTTTTATTAAACGATAGTAAAAATGAAGTAGACGAGAGTTCCAATAATGGCCGACAGTACTAAGCAACCCAGTGGATATAAATAAGAATAGTTTTCTTTACGGATTGAAAGAAGGCGATCCACAATAAAAATAAGAATGACGCCCAGCATTCCGAATTCAAACATTAACAACCCAAAAATGGCGTGAAATATGAATGACATGATAAAATCAATTTTTTTACTACGGTCTTTTACAAAAGCATTGACTAATAAATCAACGATAACCGTGCCTAACGTCCCCATTATTAAAAAGAAGGGTGTAAAAAATAAAAGGTATAAAGGAAATAAATCAATGAAATTCGGACTGGTTTTTTTTATAGAAAAATTAGGAATTGATTCTTTTATACCTGGCATAAAACAAAAAAGTAAAGTAAAAAGAAACGCAGCTATAATGGCGGCTGATAGCTTTCTATTTAAATGCATGTTTATTTTTTTATTACTAAATTCAGTAGTTGTTTTTGTATGTTTATGATTCATATGTCTTTAACGTGATGTACGCACCTTTTCCTTTCTCATAACTTTTTTATTTATATTTTATGTCTATCTTTTGGTACCAGCAGTTACAATGATACACGTTCTTTTTGAACTTGACTACACTAACGCGTTTTATGTCTATTCTCTTTTTCTTTTTATGTCTATCGTTTGCTCTTTCTATGAGAAACAAGATAGTTTTACAAAAAAACGCCTTCTTTTTCTATACAACAAAAGATAGGCGTTTTTTTCTGTATGTAATTAATAATCTTGTTTGGCTTCTTCAAACTTAAACACATCTGCTCGTTCTGATTGCTGTGTAATTAACAGGTTATACGTATGGTTGGCCTTTTTTGGAATTTTAAATGCAACATCGAGGTTAAGTGGTTCATCGTCAGATAGTGACGGTGATGAAAAAGCTGTCCACAGGGTGTGCGGGGTTTCTGTCGATAAATTTCCTCCATCAGACGGTTCGTAGGTTTGATAAGTTGCTGTGTCTTGTAATGTAAACGTTGTGTCGTTTAATACTACAGCCGAATGTTCATTAGGTGTTCGCTGAAACTGAACGGATACGACAATGTACTGGGTGTTTACTTGTTTAGCTCCTTTAACAGGATAAAATTGCGCATCCGTTGTGGACACATAATATTGACCGTGTTTTGATCGTTCTCCAAATGCTAATCGATCATCGGTTTCATCTTCTTGAGCTACCTGACTTACAGGGACCATCGTTTCATCTGTTGCTGAAATGGTATCTGCTCCCGGGGCATGTTTAGGTTGAGGGGTTTTGTAAGTGACGTGAGTATCGCTTTGTTTGTCTTCACAAGCGGCGAGACTTGTGAACAAAACAGCCGCTACAAGGCTTCTGGTAACTATTTTCTTCATGTTATTCCTCCAATGACTAGTCTATATACTATGCTACATGGTATTTACCTGGTAATCAAGGATAAGATTGGTACAACGTGAATGAGATCAGTGAGATTTGGAACGGATATAGGACCTGCAAAGACCGCTTGCAAAGACCGCTGTGCTTATTTTCACAACAAAAAAAGAGACGATTTCCGCCTCTTTTTTTGTTTGTTCGTATTATGAATTTAGTTCATCTAAAATTGAATGCAGTTCACTTAAATGGGTAATTTCATAAGTAGGAATGACTTCATTTCGCTCTTTATCGTGACGATTAATCCATACAGATTTCATTCCTACGCGAGAAGAACCCAGTATATCAGTCATTAAATTATCTCCAACCATAATCGCTTCATCTTTCTTTAAATCCATAAGTGATAAAGCATGGTCGAAAATAGATGGATCAGGTTTACCGCGGCCAAATGCACCTGAAATCACAATCTCATCAAAATATGGAACTAGTTCTGATGTAATATCCAATTTGGTATTTTGTAAGTCAGGTGAACCGTTTGTTAACAGCAGCAGCTTGTACTTTCCTTTTAATTGATCAAGCACTTCAAACGTTTCTTCGTACACAAAAGGTGTTTTGCGGCGCTCTAACGGAAAACGCTCGGCTAGTTCCGCTCCAAAAGCATCATCGTGAATTCCTAGGGCACGAAGACCTCGAGTCCATGCTTCTTTGCGATAAGTAGGAACAATATCTTTCATTTTGCGAAATTCATCATGATCGTCTAAAAAATCCCCCCATAATCCTTCAAACGGATTAATGCCGATCATTTGCGTAAATTCATAGGTTTCATACGAAGCATATAATTCTCTTGCTTCCTTACGCACTGCTTCTTCTAGTTCTTCAGGTTTCAGATTATATTTCTCACTTGCATATGTACATGTTGCAACGAATGCTTCTTTTACGCTTTTTTGATCCCAAAGTAGCGTGTCATCTAAGTCGAAAAATACCGCCTTAATCATGGATGTGTGTACCCCCTACTGTTTTTGAAAAGTTTAACTATTCTTACACTAGATTACAAGGATACACACAATAAGTCTAGTGTATTTGCAATTTATTCTACAAATTTATTTTTATAAGTCGTCACCTTTACAAACAAATTTACAGAAATTAAAAGAGCTGATATAATCACAGCAGGTATGTATGCAGGAGGTTTTATATGGAATCGTTAGAAGAAATATTCGGCATTCCCACAGTTCGTACAAGTAAGCGCTTAAGCAGAGTGGTTGCCGCACGCTTGCGTCCTTTTGGAATTACGCCAGAACAGTGGACCGTTTTAAAACGCGTATCAGAAGCTGAATATAGTACGCAGAAGCAATTAGCTGAGCGAGCAGATAAAGATCAAGCGACGCTGACTAAAATTTTAGATTTACTAGAAAAACAAAATTGGATTCAGCGTGTTAGAAACCCAGAAGATCGCCGCTCGTTTTTTATTCAAATAACAGAAGACGGCCTGCGTTTAAAAACAGAAGTGACGCCTGCTGTAGAACAGGTATTTTCCGAATTAACATCCCAGCTAAACGAGCAGCAGGTGAAAATTTATACCGACACTTTACAAAAACTTGAATTCCGCGCCGAACAATTGCTTCAAGACGCAGAAGACCTGCGTTAAATACCCAAAACCCCACAGGTAAAATTCTGCGGGGTTTTATACGTAGTTGGCGATGCATAGTACTTCTTTAATTTTTGAAATCACTTGTTTGGTTTCATCTGTTAAAGAGGTGAATTTAAAAGCGATGGATTCTGCGTTTGGATTAATGAAGGGTTCTTTGTTCGTATCTTTGCGGTAGTCTTCAATTTGTTCTAAACAATATTTTAAAATAAACGACAAGTTCGCACGTCGAAACCTCAAGCTGACAGTAGAAGGCCACCTTTTTTGAAACTGATTGCTTCCTTCATACTGAATAGCTCCGATATAGCGTTCTCCCGATAAAAAAGACTCTTTGCTTCGGTATAGCTGAACGGTTTGGGCTGTTCCGCTCCAGTCAATATAAATACCTGCTGTTTCACAAACTTCATATATGTAATGAAAAAGCTCCGTTACTTCTCCGAAATGGTAGTGAAGCGGATGTTTAGCCGTCATAGGTAGCTCCCTCCTTTATCGACTTTCTACCATTATATTGTAGGAAAAGTAACTTATTCATTTATCCAACTTATTTCATACGCATAAGCAGTAAAAATGAAAATATATTTGTTTTTAGTTTACATAAAAATATTATAAGTAATTAGCGATAGCCCGATTTCCGAAAAGCGTCGTATACCGTATCCTCTTGAAGTTTTTCAAGATAAACGTTCGTTGTAGCAATAGAAGAATGCCCCACTACTTGCTTCACAACCGCAAGCGGAACGTCATTAGCTAAACTGTTTGTAATAAAGGTATGACGAAACCAATGAGGAGAAATAGATGCGTTTCCTTTTACTTTATAAACAGCTGATTTAATCGTTCGATACAAAGTTGTATAGGATAATCGTTTTTTTTCGCCGGTACGATAGTATTCTTTAATGGAGTAAAAAAGCGGTTCGGTATCAAAAGGACTTAGTCCAGTGCTTTCATTTAACGCTTGCCGATAAGCGAAAAGTGTTTCTTTCACATCATCAAACACAGGGATCGTGCGTTCTTTTTTCCCTTTACCAATCACATCTACAACCAAATTTCCGCGGCGGTCTTCTCGGAAGCTTCCCCAATTTAAACTCAGCAGTTCACTTGAACGCATTCCACTCATATACAAAAGCATTCCCATTAAGCGGTTGCGCGCTTTGTATTCCTTTTCATGCTGGCGAATGCGCACGACGGATTCTAACGCATTTACAATTACTTGGGCTTCGCGATCGGTTAGCTCTCGGTACTCGGTGCGATTTTGTTTTTCCTTGTCGCTGTAATGCCCTTTTGCAATAGATGGTTTTTCAATCCACGTCGTATACAGCGAAGGATAAAAATGAGTAGCGTGTCCAAACTCTAGCATTCTTCTAAAAAATTCTAGTTTTCTTGCAGCGGTGCGATTGGCATATTGATTCATCATTTCTTCATTAAATAATTTGACTTCCATAAATCCAATCGATTTTAATGTAATCTCTCGTTCATAGAAAAAAGACAGAATCGTTTTCATGTCTTGATTGTAAGATCTGATTGTATGAGGAGAAAGTGATTTTTTGATAATACGCATTGAAAAAAAGAGCTGAATAAATTCTTCATCTGAAACGTGCTTTAAATTTAAGTTGTTATCTTCATCTAACAGCTCTGCCTCTTCCCACTGCTCTTTTAGCTGGCGAAACGAATTTTTCGCAGGAGACAATTCAAATTCTTCCATTTTACCCCTCCTAATGATTAAAAACAAAGATATCCCTTTAAAACGATCCAGGATTTTATATAACGAATTTTCATCAATTCGCAACAAATACCATTAAAAGTTTTTAAAAACCTCTCAAAACTCAATTTAAAAAGCCGTTTTTAAAAGATTTTAATAAAACATCCATTATATGTAAAAATAATTCTGTTTTCTGCTTATTTATCTACTTTATCATACGAACGCTTGATAAGGAAGAGTTATCTTGCGTTAGTTAACTAAAGGATTTTGATTGTGTTAGACAGCAATGTTTTGGGAACACTAGTAGGAGTTTAAGTAATAATTGGAGGTACCGAATTTGGATAATCAGAAAAATAGATTGACGTCATCAGAAATTACAAGTTTATGGGCACAATACATCCAAGACACCATGTCTGTTTGTATTAGTAAATATGTGTTAGCAAAGGTTAAAGATTCTGAGGTTTATTCTCTTTTTGAATTTACTTTAGAACTGGCTGAAAAACATTTGCACGTGCTTAGAAATATTTTTAAAGCTGAAAAATTAGATTTGCCGATCGGCTTTACTGATAAAGATGTAAATCTAGATGCTCCTCCTTTGTTTACGGACACCTTTTGGTTAGTATATATACACGAAATGACCATGCACGGGTTGGCTGGATATAGTATATCTTTTAGTGTTTCAGCACGCAAAGATATACGTGACCATTATTATCAATGCAATATTGATGCGATGGATCTTTATAATAAATCTATTGAAATTCTTATATCAAAAGGTATTTATCAACGATCTCCCTACTTTTCTAAAACAGAAAGAGGTCACTCGATTACAGAATGGGGATATGTCATGGACCTATTCGGAGACAAAAGACAGTTGAACTCAATGGAAGCTGGAAATATTTATTTTAACTTAAAAAAGAGTATCGCAGCTAAAGCGCTTGTGATTGGCTTCAAACAGGTAACGAAAGATAAAGATATCCATAGCTTTATGGAAGAATGTTTGCACACAGCCAGTAAGAATATAAACATTTTTTCTTCCTTACTTCAACAAGAAAACCTGCAGTCTCCACGCTTGATGGATGCTGAAATTACAAATTCTGACGTAGCCCCATTTTCTGATAAACTAATGGTATTTCATGCGGGATTTTTGTTTCATTTAGCTACTACATATTATGCTGCAGCTATGATAACTAGTATGAGAATAGACGTAGCCGGACATTGTGATGCTTCTATTTTAAGGGATTTAAAAACCATCTCTTCTTTTGGCCGAATAATGATCAAAAAAGGATGGATCGAAAAACTGCCAAGAGCAGATGATCGGAAAGAATTATCTTGATATCCTACGAACTTATCTGTAAATAAAAAACATCACGCAGAGCGTGATGTTTTTTAAAGTGATTCAATTTTAGTCAGGTGCAGCTGTTTATTGCTGTAGGAAACGGTATAGGTTCGATAATACTCTTTTTCCTGACTTTGACCGTTCGTTGTAATTGAAATGACTTCTTTCGTTTGAATTGTATAGACCGCTTCGCCCTCTTCTTCACTCACAGATTCCACGTCCAATACTGAATAATCAATGAGTTCTTCTCGAATGTCTCTTTCGTACAGCATTTTCACAAGCTGCTTTTGATCATTCCACAAAACACTATCCCGCTGGATATAAGGCTGTACGTGTTCAAATTTATTCGTGTTAATGGACTTTGTTAAATCTCGTAAATAATGTTCAATAAAAATATCCGCTGTTTCTTGATCAACTTTTTGGATGTTTTTTAAATTAAAATCTTTTTCTTCCTTCTCTTCTTTTTCTTTTTCATCTTCTTTAAAATCGTCGATTCGCTGAGAGCTGTTTTTGCTGATGCCATACGTTTTATTATTCTCTTTGAAAACCAAGATTTTTTCCTTTTCACCTTTTTCATTTGTGCGGGTCGTTTTACCTTGGTATGAAATATCACTAGAAGGATTAATTGACTTTACGTATTCGATATATTCATCGGCCGTAATGTTGAGGTATTTTTGATGATAGGTAACTTCATCCCACTCATTTAACTTCCAGTTCTTATTAACGTATTTAAAATTCATGTAAATGGTCAGTCCGCCGCTTCCTTCTTTACTAATTGGCTCAATAGCCGAGATCGAAAATTGCCCAGCATGATTGTTAATAAGTTCAAATCGAATCAGATGAGTTACATCAGGAAAAAAGCTCATATTGCATTCTTTGCAGTAATAATTAGTAGAAATACTTTTTAGCTTCGTTGCAATTAAAGATGAAGTTGCGTATGGTGTTAACGCTTTTTTTAGCGTTTCATAATCAGCAGGGTTAGATTCGTTTTCCCATTCGTACTCTTCGCCTAATTCTTTATAGGTACTTGAAATTTTGTTCATCGTCTCAACCGCAGTTTTTTCTGCTTTTTTTTCTGATACAAGATCAGGCGGAAGAGATGACTTAGCTTGATCTTTTGGAATCACTTCATCTGAGGAAGGTTCGGTTGGTTTGGATAACTTAACTGTTTCTTTTTCTTCACAGGCCGTCAAAACCATTAGCAGCAGTAGAACGAATGCAATCGTCCATTTTTTATGCATAAGGTGTCCTCCTCAATGCCGAATTTAGTCTGTTTTTAAAATGATCTTTAATTCTCAAACGTATCGAGCACGTAATCACCGCTTGGAATTCCCCACTTTGCCTTTTTATTTTGATCTGTTTTAGCAAGTAATGAAATGGAATTTTCTTTGAGCGTAATAACAATGGTTCCTTTATTTCCTTGTCCATCATTTTCATATTCAATGGCTGCTTGGTTATTTTCAAAGCGAATATTTTTTTGTTCAACGGTTGACACGCGGATTTTGCTAGGTGGCTGGTACGAATTTATTTTAATCGTTGCTTCCGAGTTGGATGTAGCAAGAAATTGAATGATAGGAGATCCGTTATCATTGCCAGTGGTCCATTTTCCATCGTAGTCGTGTAAATCTGTTGTTTGTGTAGTGGGAGTTTCAGTGCTTGCATTTGGTTTAGATGAAAAGTCAAATGGTTCTACACTCGATAACTTTAACGTATCGTTTTGATAAACGGCTGTATAAAGGCGGTCACAAATTTTAGTATAAGGATCTTTACCCGGCTGCTTTAATAAGCTTTCTTCGTGGGTTTGTATTTTGAACACATGTTTAGGTTCTTCATACCAATTGACAATATGAAACGTTTGCTTCTTCTGCTCGATGCCTTGGCGTGTGAAATTTTCAACAAGAAGACTTTGCTCTTTATAAAAAGAACTGTCCGCTTTCAAAAAAGCTTTTAAATCATCAAAAGAGTTTTGATCCACTGCTTTTCCAAACGCTGAAAAGTAATCAGTCATCCAGGCTGTAATAAATTTCCCACTCATTGCTTCTTTATTTAAATCAATCGATTGAATGCTTTCTACCTGTGTTTTTGGTTCGTTTAGTACTTTTTTTGCATCTTTTTCTACTATCATTGTATTTCCGTCTTTTAATGTTTCTTCTTGCTGACAGGCTGATAACAGAATAGATGAAACAACCGTGATAATGATTGTATTACGTTTGTTCATCATAATTGCCCCTTCTTTATCTAATATAAATGTATGTATATTCTTCCAACAAACAGACCTAGTATATCATTCTACAAAAAAACGCTCAACCCTTTAATTTCACAAGAAAAACGGCTTGCCTTTACAGCGAGCCGTTTTTCTTCCTATTTAATGGATGCTTCTTGATATGAATTGGCTGCTTCTTTTTTGAGCTGTCTAGAGCCATAAAAGACATAGTAAATAATTGAAAGAAGGAAAATTCCAAGAATCACATAAATTAAAGGTAGAGAAACGCCAAACAGCATTAAATTTGTTGTAAGAACACTGTATTTTATGATGCTGTACAAGCACAGAATCCCTAATACTAAGGCAATGCTTGGCACGACCGGGTAGTTCACTTTAAAAGGACGGGACAGGTTAGGTTCTTTTTTGCGTAAAATAAAGAGAGAAACTAAACTGATGCAGTACATCATCATTGCTCCGAATACAGACAAGATAATAAGAGCATTGGCAAACGTGGCAGATCCAGCACAAATCACACCGATTGCTCCTGGAATCAACAAACCGCCGACAGGAACTCCTTTTTTATTCGTTTTGGCAAGAAATTTAGGAAAGTAACCATCTCGTGCAAGCGCGTAGGTTTGTCTTGAAAACCCCATGATGATTCCATTTAAACTAGCAATTAATCCGAATAATCCAATAATAGCAACAACCGTTGAAATGCCGTTTCCGTATACAGAAGACAGCGCCTGTGGAAGTGGATAATCAGCTAGCTTCCCGCTTCCTCCGCCAAGTCCTGCTGTTACAAATAGTGTAAACAACGTTGCGGTTGCTAGAGTAATAATCGCTCCAATAAATCCTTTAGGAATGTTTTTCTTAGGATTTTCCACTTCTTCCGCTGCCATTGCTCCTCCTTCTATTGCCAGATAAAACCAAACAGCGAATGGAATAGCTGCTAGTACCCCTGTTGGCCCGTTAATAAATGAATAATCATTAAAAATATTCGATGTTTGTACATGAGGCAAACCAGCTACATAAAAAATAGATAAACCAATTAGTGCAACAATGGTAGCTGTAAGCTCAATCACCGCTACTTCTTTTACCCCGATTAAATTTAATAAAACAAAGAAAATAAAGGCACCTACCGTTGCGTATACAGGGTTAACGGCTGGAATGAGAAAATGCAGGTATGCTCCTGTTGACACTGCAATAGCAGGAGGAGCAAAAATAAATTCAAGCAAGCAGGCAATTCCTGCGATATATCCCCCAAAAGGTCCAAGTGCTCTTCTTGCATAAGCTGAAGGTCCACCAGCTTGCGGGATAGATGTTGAAAGCTCTGCATAACTGAACATAAACGTTGTGTAAAACACAGTTACAATTAGGCTTGCAATTGCAAGCCCAATAATCCCGCCTTGTTCAAACCCGTAATTCCACCCAAAGTATTGTCCTGAAATAACCATGCCCACTGAAATAGCCCATAAATGAATAGGTTTTAATTGTTTTTGTAACGCCATACGTTCTCCTCCTTTTGATGTTTAGACAATAAGATGTACACCGCTTGTTTGCTGCTTAATCATTTTGTCAATCATGGTACCGATATGTGCGGCTGCCTCAATAGGAGGCGTCCCTCTTTTATGAATATTAGAAATGACCATACGATCAGACTCTTTTTTGCCTTTGCTAGGTTCATAGCACATGTAAGCACTCATTGATTCAGCACTGACCAGTCCAGGTCGCTCTCCAATCAATAGCACAAGTGCTTTTGGCTTTATGATCTCGCCAATTTCATCCATACACGCAACCCGTCCCCCTTTTACAAAAAATGAAGTCCCGATATGAAGTCCATATGATTGCAGGGAGTCAATTAAAGCTGGATACACGTCACTTATGTTTTCTTCGATTGCCTTGGCACTCAGTCCATCTGAGACTACTACTTGTACATCAGGCTGACCCACGCAGTTTTTAAAAATTTCTTTTTTAGCGTTATCTGCTAATAACCTTCCTTGATCCGGCCGTTTTAAATAATGTTCTTTTGACTCCACGCGTGTATTCACAGAGAAAAGGTTAAACTCGGTTAAAATATCTTCTGCAACTACTCCATATACAGAGTCTACGGCTGCAGCATGATCCGTGCGAAAAGATAAAACGTCTTTTGTTAGCGGCCTTGTTCCTGTACGGCCGACACCTATGCGGGCAGGGGTAAATTGTTTAAGTGTTTCAAGCGGATCGCGATTTGACTTTGGTATCATAGTAAGCACCTTCCTTAAATCAAATTCATAAAAATAGTTGGGTCTCCGGCTCTAGATGTAAAGTGCCCGTTGTCCATAATACGCTGATCTTCAAGCCACTTTTGAAATAACGGCGTTGGGGTACGCCCTAACACATTACGTACCGTTGCAATGTCATGATAACTAAGAGACTGGTAGTTTAGCATGCAGTCATCAGCCATGGGCACTCCTATGACAAAGTTCACTCCAGCTGTTCCCAGAAGCATACTTAAATTATCCATATCATTTTGATCAGCATCCATGTGGTTGGTGTAACATACGTCTACTCCCATAGGCAGGCCATGCATTTTACCCATGAAATGATCTTCTAACCCAGCTCGTAGAACTTGTTTGCTGTTATATAAGTATTCAGGTCCAATAAATCCAACAACTGTATTAACTAAGAAAGGCTTGTAGTGACGAGCTAAGCCGTAGCATCTGGCTTCGAGCGTTACTTGATCAATGTTATAGTGAGCTTCTGCTGACAGTTCAGAACCTTGTCCTGTTTCAAAATACCAGCGGTTTGGACCTTTTGCCGTTCCTTTTTCATGAATTAACGCTGTCGCTTCATCGAGCATAGACAGTGAAATTCCAAATGAATCATTACCAGCTTCTGTACCTGCTAAACTTTGAAAAATCAAGTCAGCAGATGCTCCTTTTTCAATTGCTCTCATTTGACTCGTTACGTGTGATAATACACAGTTTTGAGTAGGAATTGACCATTCGTTGATTATATTTTTTGTTTCATTTAAAAGCGCGTAGATATTATCCGTTGTGTCAATAACAGGGTTAATTCCGATAACCGCATCTCCAATTCCATAGCTTAACGCTTCGTATAGAGATGCTCTCATTCCTTTTAAATTATCTGAAGGATGATTAGGCTGGGCTCTAGAAGCCAATACTCCTTTTTGGCCGATAGTCGTTTGACAAGTAGTTTGCACTTCTATCTTGGCAGCTCCTTGAATTAAATCTAAATTGGACATAATTTTAGTAGCCGCCGCAATCATTTCGCTGCTTAATCCTTGGCTAAGTGCAAGAAGGTCTTCTCCGCTATGCTGATCGGATAAAATATATTCTCTTAAATCCCCTACTGTCCAATTTTTAATAATATCGTAAACAGATGAATCAATCTGACTTTCGATTAATGCCGAGACGTTGTCTTCATCTGCGCTGAGCAGCGGATAGTTTCTGATATCAGCAAGTGTGATATCAGCTAGGACTTGCTTTGCTGCCATTCGTTCTTTCATTGACTCAGCGCTAACTCCTGCGAGCTGATCTCCAGAACGCTCTTCGTTTGCTTTGGCCATGATTTCTTTTAAGCTATAAAATGAAAATGTTTCTCCTAACAATCGTGTAGTTTTAAACATCGTTTCCTCCTTGTATATTTAGTAGATTATGATGAAAAAGCGAGCGTTTTAACGGAAACGGAGATCGCTTCTCCAGCTACTGGTAACCCTAGATCAATGTAATCTCCGTGTGTAAAATCAATTTGATCTAAACAAATAATTTCTAACTCTTTCCTCTGTTTAGCTAATGCTTGTCCTAAAGCTTTTGCAATATCTTGCTCGCATAGAACAACGAGGCACTTAGCTCCTTTAAAACAAGCAATAAATTCAGCGCTTATTACTTTTGCTAATTCTTGAAGCATCTTATAGCTGCAGTAAGGAAAATGAGATAAAGCAATAGCAGCGGGGGGATCTTCTGCGCTGAAAATAGTTGAAGCCTGCATACATGCCGCTCGAGCTCTTTCTTGAAACATCAGCGGATTCCATTTCTCTTCTTGCTGAACAGGTATCTCTACAATCGGGATATTTTTTAACGGCAGCCGCTTTGACCCAATGTATACAGTTGATCCGCTAACTTCTGTATTTTGCATACCAGCCCCAATTACAGTAGCGCGCGTTGTCTCAGCGGCTTGAGATACTTGGATGGATTGAAAATGATATGCTAGAAGCGGACCAACGTCTCCATGTATGGCCACTTCCTTCACTGTTTTTGGCTTTTGCTTCTCCATCATTGCTCCTACTCCTCCTGAAACCATGATCATTTCGGGGATAGAAGATCTTGTATGAGGAGAAACGATCAGCGAGGAATTTTGATTCAGCGCATTTACATAATTCACGGTTTCTTCAGCTAGTAATTGACAGATAGACGAGAGCTTTTCAAATGTTGCTTTTTCACCTTCTCGCAGTGTTAAAGAATTATTTTTCAAAAATTCAGTTAAATGAGAAGAAACGTAGGTAACAAAACCTTCTGAATTCAGACGAATTAATCTTCCTCCCACATGCAGTGTAAACGTTTCTATAACTTTTCCATTTTGACATAAAGCGATGTTAGCAGTTCCTCCTCCTACATCAATATTGGCAATTACTGCATTTGTTTCAGCAGAACGTTCGATTGCTCCTGATCCTTTTGCTGCTAATATTCCTTCTAAGTCAGCGCCGGCTGTTGCAACAACAAAATCCCCAGCATGTTCGGCTAGATAGTGAACGATACTTTCTGCATTTTTCTTTCTGGCCGTTTCTCCTGTGATGATCACAGCACCTGCCTCCACTTGATCTAAGGAGATTCCTGCATTCTTATACTCTTGTTCTAGTAGTACCGTTAATCGTTGAACATCGATTTCAACATCGTTTAGCATAGGAGTGGTATAGATAGAACTTGCATACGTTACGCGACGATCAATAATTTGACAGCCTGGCAGCGTAAACTGATTTTGTTGATTTGCTATTAACAGCTTGCTTACAATCAGTTTTGTTGTACTTGTTCCAATATCTAAACCTATGCTCGTGATCCATTTCTGTAGCATGCTATCAATCCCTTATCTCGTTTGAATATGGTGATTATCATAAAACAGTTTTTTGAATATTTCACTAACTATGTTATCAAACCTGACACACTTTTGTGTAAACAAAGGTGACAAATGACAAAAAAGACTAAATCTTGGTAGATTTAGTCTTTTTGCTTATGATGAGTGTGATTTAGTTATAATCATTCTTGATGCCGATGGAATTAATAGTGAAAGAATGATTAAGCAGGCTATTAGTGATCCTACCATTGAAATCCCGTTCATTGAAAAAGAATACCATAGAGCGGACATGCCCTTTGGCGCATATGATCCCCAGAAAATAATACCCGCAATAAAGTGCCAGAAATACCGTGCGAAGCTGCCGATAATAAGGGATAAAATAATCAAAACAAAAGCTTTTGATCTGTTATTGTTAGCTAAATTAGTTTTAATAGATTGCGAAAAAATACCTCCAAAACCTATAAAAGCAAAAGCCACAATATATTCAATAAACGTTTGCAGCGCTGTTAAAATATAAGCTGTTCCTGTTGCCAACTGTAAAAGCCCCCATAATAGACCAGATAGAGCCCCGCCTTTTACTCCCCAGCGAAAGCACATAATAAAAATGGGCACCATGGAGAACGAAATACTCACAGCCGTTGCAATCTTAATGGAAGGCAAAAGATCAAGTAGAAGTGCCAATGCTGCAAAAATAGCTATTTCAATTTTAGCCTGTAAAGGTAATGCTTTATTCACGTTTCTCACTCCTGTTTTTGAATCATTCATATCAAACGGTTTACACAGGAGTAAGCAAATATATGCTACTATTCCCACATTCCTACGCTAGCGTTAACTAACAGGTTCGAAGGGTCTGAACAATTTGTTCACTCTCAGCACGGCGGCTCCCCCTGTGGTACGTTCGGATATTTATGTAGTATTATGACAACATCCATTATATCATATGTAACAAAATAGATTCGAGAGATTTCAAAGATGTTTCTATTTTCTGAATCTATTTTTTATAATGACAATCGTTTTAGTATTTGGTATACTTCTTTTATGTCAAATGAATATAAAAAACCCTCATCCTAATCGATGAGGTAGAGGTCGCAGTTTTTAATAGTAAAGCAACGGAAATGCAGAGAACATTGAGGATGTTGCTTGAAAGGAAAAATTGCCGAAGTTTAGATCACTTCTCGGTTGATTTAAGCTGGGGCTGTCTCCGAACAGGAACAGAACTGTCACATCATGCGAGTGATGTGAAGAGCTATCTTCACGGAAGGTTGACGCGGTTTTCAGATTTAAAAGCGCGCACATATACTGCGGGCTTTTTTTATGTTATCCCGTCTCTTTCCGTACATTCGAAAGGAGTATTTATCTATGCAAGAGCAGCAAGAATTAAAACGTGGGTTGAAATCTCGCCACTTAACGATGATTTCATTAGGAGGAGCCATCGGAACCGGCTTATTCCTAGCAAGTGGTGGAGCAATTCACACAGCAGGACCTGGGGGAGCGCTTTTAGCTTACGCTATCATTGGTGTCATGGTTTACTTTTTGATGACCAGCCTAGCGGAGCTCGCAGCTTATATGCCTGAAGCCGGTTCGTTTAGTACGTATGCGTCTCGGTTTGTAGATCCATCCTTTGGTTTCGCTCTCGGCTGGAACTATTGGTATAACTGGGCTATTACGATTGCCGCTGAATTATCGGCTGGAGCCCTTATTATGAAATTTTGGTTCCCAAACTCTTCTTCTATTTTATGGAGTGCCCTGTTTTTATTAATTATGTTTGGGCTTAACTACCTTTCTGTAAAAGGATTTGGTGAATCTGAATTTTGGTTTTCGTTAATTAAAGTAGTAACGGTTATCATCTTTTTAGTTATTGGTATTATGATGATTTTTGGTATCTTTAACAATGAAGCACCAGGTTTTAAAAACTTCACGCTTGGTGATGGACCCATTCACGGTGGATTCTTTACTGTCTTAGGTATTTTTATGGCTGCTGGTTTTTCATTCCAAGGAACAGAGTTGCTTGGAGTCGCAGCTGGAGAAAGTGAAGATCCGGAAAAAACGGTTCCTCGCGCAGTTAAACAAGTCTTCTGGCGCATCTTGTTATTTTATATTTTAGCTATTTTTGTTATCGGGATGCTTATTCCATACACAGCGGATTCATTAGCAAGTGATGATGTGCGGGTAAGTCCATTTACTTTAATATTCGAACGAGCAGGTCTGGCGTTTGCAGCATCAGCTATCAATGCCGTTATTTTAACAGCCGTTTTATCTGCTGGTAACTCAGGTATGTATGCTTCTACGCGTATGCTTTGGAACTTAGCAAAAGATGGAAAAGCACCGAGGTTCTTAGCAAAAGTAAATAAACGAGGCGTTCCGGTTAATGCTTTAATCGCAACGGCACTTGTCGGTACACTTGCATTTGGTGCTTCATTTTTTGGAGACGGTGCGGTATACACGTGGTTACTTAACGCTTCTGGTATGTCTGGTTTTATTGCTTGGTTAGGAATTGCCATCAGCCACTATCGTTTTAGAAGAGCATTTGTTGCTCAAGGTCATGATTTGAGTGAACTTCCATATCATGCAAAACTTTTCCCGTTTGGTCCTATCTTTGCCTTTATTTTATGTGCTGTTGTCATTTTAGGTCAAAACTATTCGGCGTTTACGGGTGATTCGATTGACTGGTACGGTGTACTTGTTTCTTATATCGGACTTCCTTTATTCTTAATTGTTTGGTTAGGATACAAATGGACGAAAAAGTCAAAACTTATTCCGTTAAAAGAATGCCAAGTAACAGTAAAAAAATACGAATAAAAAAAGCTCTCTATTCTTTTGAATAGAGAGCTTTTTTATGTGATCTGATCAGCAAAATGAAGAGATATATAGGCGGGCTGATTTTTCATAACAAGCATATAACCTTTGAGGGGGCGATTACAGTAATCAGCAGCTTCTATATAATAAATATGCTGAATTAACCTGCTTAAATGGGTTACAAAAGATGGAAGTTGATGAGTAGGAATGCTTTGGATGTAGTCTATGATTTCTTGTTGAGTTTGAAGGCCTGAATGGGTACATTCTAACAGATAAAAAAGCGGATCTGCTGCTATAGTAGATAGTTCAGAGTTGTGTTTGATTCTATTCAGCTGGATATGCAGTTCTTTTTTTGACCATCTTTTTGGAATAGCTCTTAGATACTGATATTGAAAATGTGTATTCATGATAGCTAACACCTTTCGTATTAAAATAATAAAACGACTTATTATTTTAATAACCTTTACACATGAAACTAAAACGTTACAATGTGTAAAGGTGTCATACATCTTATAAAATAAGCTGATAAAAAAGAACATCTTGCCACTGATTAAATTTCCAGCCTACTTCTTTAAATTCTCCGCAAAATGTAAAATTAAATTGCTCATGCATTTTGATACTGATATCATTCCCTTTTGTAATCCCTGAAATAACAACGTGATGGTTGAGTTCTTTAGCTAATTCCAAAATTCGCTTCATAAGCTTTTTTCCAATGCCATGCCCCTGCTGGTTTTTATCAATATAAATCGATAGCTCTACCGTTTGAATGTACGCCTCTTTATCTCGATAAGAAGAAAGCGAAGCATAGCCCGCTACTACCCCATCTTTTTCTGCGACAATAAGCGGAAAAAGTTCATTGCTAATATGATTATTAAACCAGCTCCTTCTATGCTCTACTGTTACAGGCGTTAAGTCAAAAGTAGCAGCACTTGTTTGAACAGACTGGTTATAAATTTCAACAAGCATAGGTAAATCTTCTTCTTTAGCATAACGAATGATCATATGTACAAACTCCTTATAGTATAGAATTATCTTTATTTTACTTCTTTTAATAAACATAATCTACATAAAAAACCGATGTGCACATGCACATCAGTTGTGATTTTGAGCATATTGAAAGGTTTGAAGAACTTGAAGTGTCTCTTTTGTAGAAACGACCGTCGCAAACTCCTCATGCAAAGAAGACAGTGCGAATGTATGTACATCTTCTGCAGAAAGCCTTGTTTTTCCATCGTAGGACATACCATCAAAGCAAGCTGTTGCATCGTTTACAACGTACGTTCTGTACCCTAGATTTCCAGCCATGCGGGCAGTCGTGGAGACGCAGTGATTAGTAGTTAGTCCTATTAAGATAAGCGTATCATAACCATTTGCTTTTAAATAACTGTCTAGCTCTGTTCCAATGAAACAGCTGTTCACGTGTTTGCGAATTAAGTATTCGTCTTCTTGTGGACCAAACCCTTCTTTGAACTGAAACCCCTTCGAACTGGGGTGTAAAGGAGAATCTGGATTTTCTGATGCATGCTGTACGTGAATAACAGGATAGTCTTGGCGCCTCCATGCTTGCAGTAGCGTCAGCATATGTTTTTCTGCATCTAGATTGTTTCTTTCCCCCCACTGTGGTGAATAAAATCCTTCTTGTACATCAATAAGCAGCAGCACTGGCCGGGAACGTAGCATAAGCATCATCTTCTTTCATCTTTATTTTAAAATGGAAATAACGTATGTGCACCCATCAGGACCGGCTTTTGACGAATGAACCGTCTGTTTCGGTAAATGTATCCGATCTCCTGCCTGACATAGAACCGTATCATGTTCAACTGTAAAGTAAATAGATCCTTCAAGTATATGAAGAATTTCATCAGTTGGATGGGTATGAGATGGGTGCGTTTGAAAAGCAATATCATGCTGTACTTCAACGTATCCAGTATACGCCGGAAGCAGTTCTTTAATTACTTCTTCAAACTTTCCGCCAACTCCTTTTTTAATAGAGGCTTTTTTTACGTCCATGCTGCTCACTCCTTTTTAATTTAAACGGACACTGTCCGGTAGTATAGTTGTTATCATCGTGTAAAAAATATTGCTTCCACTCTCGGTTTTCCTGCTGTCCATACCATCCTAACTCAGGGTGAGCTGATACGTCATCATATGTTTTTAACCGATCGCGGACCACCTTTTGTACGTGCCGCCCTATTTTTGAATCTCCTGTCATACCTTCAAACACCCACCGAGGTTGAAATGTAATCATAAATCCCCTGCTCTTACGGCTTTTACGTAAAGAATGAGCAGGCGTATTACAGACGACAAAAATAGGTTCTCCGTGAAAGCAAAATTCCCATAATAGATCTTTTGGATCTTTTGGAATGTCTTGCGGCCATTTCTTTTGATCAATTTGATGAAGAAACGTCAACGTATCCCAAAACATCGTTTCGTACTCTTCCATTGAACGTTCTTTATGTTCAGGCTTAAAGAATAACACAAAGGATGTATAGCGACCTATGGTTTTAAAAGTATCTATGTATTCTCTAAGTGCCGACGCTGCATTCCTAATATCTTGGTAGTTATAAGGAGTAGTCACAAATGAAAACCGCAGTAAATCTTTTTTAAAGCCTTCTACCCCTAATATACAAGGAAATGGATTTTCTTCTGATAATATATCGCTTCGGAAATATTGAAAAGCATCTTTTCCCCAAAACGGGACGTGCGTTGACTCTAAAATCTCATTGGCTCGAAAAAGCATTTTTGATGCCATTAAAACCCTCCTTATGGAACTCAACGTTACATGTGTATTAAAGAAAAGAAAGTTTATGAGCATTTTTAACTAAATGTCGCTTCTAAATTATAAAACTCTAATCTATATATATATAAGCTACTATTGGACAAGTTAGAAAGGAGGCTGTGTTTGTGGAGTGGTTTTTGATTGCTATAAAACAAATAATTCTAGGTATTAGTCTCGCAGCACCGGTAGGTCCAATTAATATAGAGATGATTAAAAAAGGCCTGACGAAAGGTTTTTGGGCTTCTTGGCTAGTTGGTTTAGGAGGCATGACGGCCGACATTTTATTTATGCTCCTCATTTTAATAGGGTTAACGCCTTTTGTTCAGATGCAGGCTGTTACTGTTACCCTGTATGCAACTGGTTTTGTCATGCTCACATTTGTTGGCTTTCAAAGTATGAAACAAGCTGTTTCTCGCTCCTTTTCAATAGATGTAAATAAACCCTCTATTAAAAGAGATAAGTCGTTTTTTACAGGTTTCTTCATTGCTCTTATGAATCCTTTAAATATTGTGTTTTGGTTTGGTGTATTTGGGTCAAGCTTAAGCGAAAGCCTCCAAAGTCAAACATGGCTATCTGTCTTTTTTCACAGTTTCTTTATTATCTTTGGCATCCTTCTTTGGAATTTAAATATTGCCAGCAGCATTCATTTTACAAGAAAATTTATCACGCCTAAGCTTCTTCGTTTCATTACGTTAGGTGCCGGGTTTTTACTTTTTTTATTTGGCTGCCAGTTCGGTTTTAAATGTATATCCTTACTTGTAGGCTGAGCTTTTAGCGATGAGTTCAATAAGAGTGTCATTTACTTTCTCACGGTCATCATAAAAAAGGCCGTGTCCACTGTTTTCAAATGGAAGAAGTGTAGAAAATGAAATATGACGATTCATAACTTTTGCAAGATCAAATGGACAAATTTGATCTTTTTTCCCGTGTAATATATATGTCTCAGCGAAAATTTGACTTAAATCTTCCCGTAAGTCTTCGTCTCGTAAAGACACCGCAGTTTTAATCGTTCCATGACCGGATGCCTCTAAACCTAAATCTTGAAACCACCCTCTAAAAGCTGAACTGGTTGGCTGATTAAAAAACTTTTTCCCAAACTCTTCAAGCATGTTAGGACGATCTCTATACGTATTTTGAATAATTGTATTTACTTCTTCAGAAGGAAGTCCATATGGAAAATCAGTTTTTCGAATAAAACTAGGAGCCGCTGCTCCTAATAAAATTAACTTCTTCACGCCATATCCTAAATGTCTGCTCATATATCGAATGGCAATGGCTCCCCCCATAGAAAAGCCTACGAGCGTATAATTTTTAAGCTCCAGTCTTTCTACTAACATGCGAACATCATCCGCTAATTGATTATAAGAATAGCCGGTGAAAGGTGCATCTGATTTTCCGAATCCCCGAAGATCAGGAGCGATACATCGAATACCTCGGGCCGGCAACGTTGTAAATTGGTATTCGTACATTTTAGCGTTAACCGGCCACCCGTGAAGGAAAAGAACGGGTTCCCCTTTTCCAATATCTCGAACAAAAAGTTTAGTCTTAGGAGTTACGTGAATAAAGTAGTTCATCTATAACACCTCCTAGTTGTTCTTTTATATATATGTGTAGGACAATTGGAACATTCAAAAGTTTCTTAGAGGCTTGTGTAGAAGATGTATAATGTTTATCTGGGATAATGAGTAGGGAAATTCTTTTATATTGTTTATTTAGAACATAGTTTAATTTAAAAATATTAGACAAAAAAAGTAGTAAAGTTTTTAACACTTTACTACTTTTTTGTTATTTTTCTTCCAGCCACACATCAATTAAATTGCCAGCTTCACTTTGGTCCAATACGAATGAACCGTTGCTGTATCGGTCGCTAGCTCGCATTGTAGACGGATCAACCTGCTCGATTTGACCTTTGGATGATTCTACTATCATGTAATGTTCTTTAGAAATTGCTTTTACTTTTGCAATTTGATGCGGATTAGATTTTAGTTCTCGGACCATCACTAGCCCTCGTTTTGCTCGTGCTGATTCTTCAAACTCAGTAATTTTTGTCTTTTTCACAGCTCCTCGCTGCGTGGCGATAAATAATTCAGTTGATAGAGCTTCATCTTCATCGAAGATAACGCCGCTTACAACATAATCATCGTCTTTTAAGTTAATTCCTTTCACACCAGAAGCGCGAGTTCCTACAATATTGATTTCTTCTTCCGGAAAACGCAATCCGTAGCCAGAACGAGTGGCAATAAACACTTGTTTTTTACCATCCGTTTGATATACATCAATTACTTCATCATCGCCTTTTAAATTAACCGCGACAAGGGCTTTGGAGTAGCGCTGTGCTTTATATTGAAGTAATTCTGATTTTTTGACCATACCATTTTTGGTAAAGAAAAGCAGATACTGATTTTCTTTAAATTCTTTCACCGGTATCGCCCGTACAATTTGCTCTTCTTTATCAATTGGAACAATGTTCATGATATGCTGCCCCATGTCTTTCCACCTGATATCAGGAAGTTCGTGCACTGGCATATATAAATAATTCCCTTTGTTTGTGAAGATGAGCAGCGTTTCGGTTGTATTAATTTCATACTTCGCTAAAATTCGGTCCGTATCTTTCATACCGAAGTCTTGTCCGTTAGACGCGGCGTAAGAACGAAGGCTTGTTCGTTTTACGTATCCGTCTTTTGTGACTGTCACCATCACTTCTTCAGATGGAACCATCACTTCTAGATTAATCTTAATTTCTTCGATTTCCGCTTCAATTTTTGAGCGGCGTTCTGTACTATATTGCTTCTTTACACGGCGTAATTCTTTTTTGATTACATTAAAAAGTTTTTTCTCGCTATGTAAGATTTCTTCTAACTCGTTAATTTTAGCACCTAGCTCTTCGGCTTCCGCTTGTAGAGCTGTGATGTCCGTATTTGTCAAACGGTATAATTGAAGCGATACAATCGCCTCTGCTTGAGGTTCTGTAAATTCATATTTGGCAATTAAATTATTTTTAGCGTCGCGCTTATCTTTAGAAGCTCTAATCGTCGCAATAACTTCATCTAAAATCGACAGGGCCTTAATCAATCCCGCTACAATATGTTCACGTTCACGTGCTTTTTGCAGTTCATATTTAGAACGATTTGTTACCACTTCTCTTTGATGATCAATATAAGCATCAAGAATGTTAGCCAAGCTCATAAGCTTTGGTCGCTTTTTAGCAATAGCAACCATGTTAAAATTATACGGTACTTGCAGATCCGTATTTTTATAAAGATAGTGAAGTACTCCTTGAGCATTTGCATCTTTTTTTAATTCTACTACGATGCGCAGACCCGTACGATCCGTTTCATCGCGAACTTCAGCAATACCTTCCACTTTTTTATCTAAACGAAGCTCATCCATTTTCTTAACAAGGTTGGCTTTGTTTACTTCAAACGGAATTTCTGTAATGACAATTTGCTGTTTTCCGCCGCGAATGGACTCCACTTCCGTTTTTCCGCGAATAATAATTTTTCCTTTACCTGTCTCGTAGGCTTTCTTAATCCCGTCTACCCCTTGAATGATTCCTCCCGTAGGAAAATCAGGACCTTGAATAGCCGTCATCAACTCTTCAATTGTACACGTTGGTTTATCAATTCGCATGATCGTTGCGTCAATTACTTCACCTAAATGATGAGGAGGAAGTTCTGTAGCATAACCAGCTGAAATACCCGTGGATCCATTTACTAGCAAGTTAGGAAACATAGCCGGTAACACAGTTGGTTCACTGCTTGTATCATCGAAGTTAGACACAAACTCAACCGTTTGTTTGTCAATATCTCGTAGAAGTTCTGCAGCAATCGATGAAAGGCGAGCTTCTGTATAACGCATTGCTGCTGGGGGATCTCCATCAATACTTCCGTTGTTTCCATGCATTTCGATTAATACATTTCTAACTTTCCATTCTTGACTCATTCGAACCATGGCATCATATACAGATGAATCACCATGAGGATGATAGTTACCAATTACATTCCCTACAGTTTTGGCTGACTTGCGAAAGCCTTTTTCTGCTGTATTTCCATCTACGTGCATTGCATATAAAATACGGCGCTGAACGGGTTTTAACCCATCTCTTGCATCCGGCAGTGCACGCTCTTGAATAATATATTTACTGTATCGACCAAAACGGTCGCCTAGTACATCCTCAAGAGGTAAATCTAAAAAGCGTTCTGTTTGTGTCATTGTACGTCCTCCTCTGCGACCGTTAATACATTTTCATTATCTAAAATATTTGGATCTTCTTCTAATCCAAACGCTACGTTGCTTTCAATCCATTTTCTGCGAGGTTCTACTTTATCGCCCATCAAAGTGGTCACACGACGATCAGCGCGGGCAGCATCGTCAATACGAACACGAATCAGCGTACGCGTCTCTGGGTTCATTGTTGTTTCCCACAGCTGATCTGCGTTCATTTCACCGAGACCTTTATAGCGTTGAATCATATACCCTCTTCCTACCTTATCGATAGCACCTTGCAATTCTTCGTCACTCCATGAATATTCAACCACTTCTTTTTTACCTGAACCTTTACTTACTTTATAGAGCGGTGGAAGAGCAATAAATACTTTTCCTGCTTCCACAAGCGGTTTCATATAGCGGTAGAAAAACGTTAGCAGAAGCACTTGAATATGAGCGCCATCCGTATCCGCATCGGTCATGATGACTATTTTATCGTAGTTAATATCATCGATGGTGAAATCTGCTCCTACTCCTCCGCCTATCGCGTGGATGATCGTACTAATTTCTTCGTTTTTAAAAATATCTTGAAGCTTAGCTTTTTCGGTATTGATAACCTTCCCTCGCAGTGGCAGCACAGCTTGAAAGCGGCGATCCCTTCCTTGTTTTGCTGAACCTCCGGCGGAATCCCCTTCGACTAAGTACAGTTCGTTTCGCTGAGGATTTCTTGATTGCGCAGGCGTTAACTTTCCGCTTAGAACGGTTTCTTGACGCTTTCGTTTCTTCCCGTTTCTTGCATCTTCTCTTGCCTTTCGTGCTGCTTCACGCGCTTGAGCAGCTTTGATTGCTTTTTTTACAAGAAGAGAGCTTACGTCCGGGTTTTCTTCTAAGAAATAGGCAAGTTTTTCAGAAATAACTGCATCTACGGACGAACGAGCTTCACTTGTACCTAACTTTCCTTTTGTTTGTCCTTCAAACTGAAGCAACTCTTCAGGTATTCTAACGGAAACGATTGCTCCCAAGCCTTCTCGTATATCTGTTCCTTCTAAGTTTTTATCTTTCTCTTTTAGCAAGCTTACTTTACGGGCGTATTCATTAAATGCACGGGTCATAGCGCTTTTTGCACCGGACTCATGCGTTCCACCATCCTTGGTACGAACATTATTAACGAATGATAAAATGGTTTCAGAATAACCATCATTAAATTGAAAGGCAAATTCAACTTCAATATTATGGTGAATCCCTTCAAAAAAGACGACTGGATGAAGTGAATCTTTTTCTTCATTTAAATATGAAACGAAGGCTTGAATACCTGTTTCATAATGAAAGATATCGTGACGATCATGTCTTTTATCGATTAACTCTATTTTGAATCCTTTTAACAGAAAAGCCGATTCGCGGAGCCGTTCACACAGTGTGTCATAATTATACACAGTTGTTGAAAAGATCGTGGCATCCGGTTTGAAATGAATCGTTGTTCCCGTTTTTTTCGTTTTCCCTATTTTTTCTAGCGTCGTAACCGGCTTTCCTCCATTTTCAAAACGCTGTTCATAAATAAATCCATCTCTATGAATGGTTACAGTCAACCATTCAGACAGCGCATTTACAACAGATGCACCTACTCCATGTAAGCCTCCGCTTGTTTTATATCCACCCTGTCCGAATTTACCTCCTGCATGCAAGATGGTTAAAATAACTTCAGGCGTTGGTTTTCCTAGTTTATGCATGCCCGTTGGCATACCTCGACCTTTATCTTGTACAGAAATTGAATTATCTTTGTGAATGGTTACAATAATTTCTTCTCCGTAGCCTGCTAGAGCTTCATCGACAGAGTTGTCGACGATTTCATATACTAAATGATGCAGACCTCGTGTATCCGTACTTCCAATATACATACCAGGACGTTTACGAACGGCATCTAATCCTTCTAGTACTTGAATTGCATCTTCATTATAATTAAATTGTTGTTTCCGAGCCATTCATACTACCCCTTTCATCACAACGAACATTACTACATTATGTATGAAACACAAACGTTTGCGCTTCGTGTCTAAGAATAAATGATCATGTATCCTATCTTTTAATTTTATAGTGTTCGCATCAACAGAACGTATGTTTCTATTTTTGCGTACTTACAAGATTTTAGCACAAATTTCCGTATTATAAAAGCAATATCTTGTGTATTCATGGATTATAAGCATTATAAAGCTAGCTGTCTAACGTCTATTGTAGCGGAAACGCTCTTACTATTTCAACGCATGGTGAAACCCATGCAAGCAGTGTGCATGGGTTGGTTGTTCTGCTTATAGATCTTACTTTGTTAAAGCATGCTCAACTTTTATACAACGATCCATAACTACAGTATACCCTTTTTTAGCGAGCAGGTCATATGCTTCTTCATTAATTAAACCAGATTGTGCCCAAAATACGTCTGCATCTACTTCTAAAAACTCTTCTGCAACTTCAAGTAAATGCTCAGAGCGGCGAAATACATTAACGATATCAATATGTCCTTCAATTTCTTTTAATGAAGATACGGCTTTTACGCCGAGCGCTGAGTTTATTGTCGGGTTCACCGGAATAATCTCGTAGCCTTGTTGCTGCATGGCTTCTGAAACCATATAAGACGTTCGATGAGGGTTATCTGATAAACCTACTACAGCAATGCGCTTGCTTTTTTTTAATATTTTACCAAGCTCTTGGCGGGAAGGAATTTTAATGGACATGTCTATTACCTCTCTTAGCTATATAATATGTACTGAACAACATTCGCGATTTACAGTTGATTTCCTGCATATAGTACCCGTTTTCTCTATTTTTGTAAACGTCTTCTTTTTTTAAAATAATTGTCTCTCACCCAAAACTAGCTATGTTTTTTTAAGTATCTCATGGTAAAATAGAAACGATATAGAAATAAAGGAGCTTTCAAACATGAATTATTTATTACCTATTCTTGCCTATATCTTGGGCTCTATTCCTTTTGGACTAGTTGTTGGAAAACTAGGATACGGCATCGATATACGAGAGCATGGAAGCGGCAATTTAGGCGGGACCAACTCCTTTCGTACATTGGGTGTAAAAGCCGGAATTATCGTTACGCTGGGAGACATTCTAAAAGGAACCCTAGCAGCTTCTTTACCGCTTTTATTTAATACGAATCAAAACATTCTCTTCATTGGTTTATTTGCTGTCATTGGTCATATTTTTCCTGTTTTCGCGAAATTTAAAGGCGGGAAAGCTGTTGCCACGTCCGCCGGAGTGATTTTATGTTATGAACCTCTTTTATTTGTTTTCGTACTATTATGTTTTTTTATCTGCTTATACATAACGAAATATGTATCACTGTCATCAATGATTACCGGGGTATTAACCTTTATCTACACGCTGTTTAAACAAGACTACGTGCTTATTATGATTATTGGTTTAATTGTAGCCTTTGTCATTTACAGACACCGCGCAAACATTACCCGTATTCTTAACAAAACAGAACCGAAAGTCACATTTTTGTCAGGTAAAAAGAAATAAGAGGATCTTCCTCTTATTTCTTTTTTTATAACCACCTTGTAAGCGAATACATTTCTTATTTATTAGTTATACTGATACTAAAATAAGGAGGTGAATGATGTGAAGAAAAAATGCCCCATTTGCAAACGAAATAAGAAAATGGATGCACAGCTAGAAGGAAGCCGCTACTGCGTTCACTGCTGGGAAACCATTGGAAAACAATATGATTTCAAATGAAAGAATGAAACGATTTAATATAGAAATGAAGCCTTCACCTCTATATTAAATCGTTTTATTTTATTTTATCTCATTCCTTCCTAGCTGGATTCGTATATATTGGTAATTTATCTACCTTTCTACTATAATAAATGTATCCGCAGTATTGGAAGGAGCATAATGAATGAAATTAACAGTAACAGAAGCAGCAGCTACGTGGTACAAAGATGAAATGATGCTAGAAGGAAACGAAACAATTCGCTTTTTTGTTCGCTACGGCGGATGCAGCAACGTTCAAAAAGGTTTTTCTTTAGGTGTAAACACAGATTCTCCTAAAAACGTTGGCGTTGAAACAAAAGTTGACGGTTTAACATTCTTCGTAGAAGATGAAGACCTTTGGTACTTTGACGGTCATGATTTGACCGTAAATTATAATGAAGAAACAAAAGAACCTGACTTTCATTACGAAGCGTAAGAAAAAAAGCATCGATTTATCGATGCTTTTTATTCTTGCGCTTAACCCTGCTTTTTGGCATCTTCATAGGCTTTATGCCATTCCGGATAATTACGGCGAATCGAAATAGGCTTAAAGTTTTCTTTTTTCACACATACGTGTGACGATGTTCCTGTTAACGCAAGTTCTTCATTTGAATTAAAAATTTCGTAGCCGTACACAACGCGTAGACCGTCATAGTTCTCAACCCAAGTATGTACTACAGCTGTCTCGCCATAATGAAGCGGCTTTTTATATGAAGCCTGTATATCAATAACTGGCGACAGCACACCGTCTCTTTCCATTTGTGCATAGCTAAAACCTAAATCACTAATAAACTGCGTTCGACCTATTTCCATCCATACTAAATAGTTAGCATGATACACAACGCCCATCTGATCGGTTTCTGCATAGCGCACTTCGATTTCTTTCTTCGACACTAGCATGATTCTACCTCCTCTTGCACTGTTCCTGTTTTATCTTACCATATAAGGAGAATATACTCCTACTAGTTTGGTTGTAACTCAATATGTTGTAAGACTAAGCACATTTTGAATGCGATATATCAGTGTTTCCAGCCGCGTCATCTTATTTTCATACTTTTTATAAGGAAGTGTATATGTGTAGTCTTTATTTGTCCATAAACGGTCAAAATAAGCGTTTAGTTCGGTCATAACCTTTTTGTTAGAAGGTCCTGATACTTTAATATCCGTTTCTAAATTCAAGTCATCTAAATTTCGTTTTGTGAAATTTGCTGCTCCTGCAATAATCGTTGCCTTTCTTTTGTTCCGAATAAATAAAGTTTTAGGATGATACTGCTCTTTTCCCGTATGATACCAGCGAACTTTAATATCGCCTTTAGATTTTTTCACAAGTTCTGCTGCTACTGGACGGTTAGGCAGTCCGAACTTTTTTCTTCCAAACGCATTTTCATTAGGATCTAAAATTAATCGTACGTTTGCGCCTTGTTTGGAAGCTTTCAAAAGCGCCTTTATTACGTCTCGATCTCCAAGATAAAACATGCCAAGCCATACATCGTCTCCTTTTTTAGCATGACGTAAATCATGTAATACGTGCTTATAGATTTTTCCTTCTGTTAACAGCTGAACATAGAGGTCTCCCTTTTCTTTTTCTTTCTTCTTATACTGAGGTAACTTTCCTCCGTAAGAAAAATCTGACACCGCTTGTTCACTTTTCACCACATCTCCAATGATATTCCCTTTTACTTCAAAGGCCATGTTAGAATTATAAAAACTTGCATCATGAGGATTGGCAGAGGAGATAATAACGCTTTGATCTGTTGCTACTACTTTTCTATGATTAGCTTTTACATTTAACAACTTTAAATAAGCACGGACCGTCGCTTTAGGCGCATTGGTACCAAACGGATTTGTTATCCAGCCGTTTCCTTTTTCACCAAACCACTGAATAAAAGTTCTCCATACTGCAGAATACAGTGGAATGGAGTCTCTGAGCTTAGATAAATTGGTTTGCACCACTTTGATTCCGTTTAGCCGCAGTGAATCTAACCACTTTGAATCATGTGAGCCGTAGGTTGTATTGATTTCATCTGTAATAAAGACGATTTCGATAGTAGGATGTTTTCGTTTCTTTTCAATCAGCTTACTTGCAAGCGTATCACTAAGGTGAGGGAACGTTTCGCCTTGGTTATAGTAGCCGTTAAATAGAAACATATCCATAATAATAAAAGCTTTTGCGTCATCAATCGCATTCGTAACTGCTTGAAAAATATGTTGTTCAGAAACAGATGTCTGCTGGTCTTGATACGTTAGGTCTGATAAAAGAAATACATCTTCTACTTTGTAGGGCTTACTTTCGTATGAAACTCCTTTAGGCAAGGGCTTATGTGTTTGATAAGAGCCCACAATAATCAAGACGACAAGTAAACTGATCAAAATCCTTAGTACTTTCTTTTTCACGTGCTTTTTCACCTACATAAACCTCTTCGCTAGTTTGTATTAGTATTGTCTTACTAAAAAAATATAGAAAGAAAGCAGCTAAAACCGTTTATTTTTAGCTGCTTATTGTCGTTGCTTTATTTATTAAATCGTACCTTCGTAACCATTTTGACGAGCTTCTGACTCATCTTTTATTTCGCTGCGCATTGCTTCGATACTTACTTCGCGATTGTGATTTTTTTGCTGAATGCGCTGACGCTCTTCTTCATTGCTGCATGCAGCAGCTTCTTCTGCTTCTTCAATGTTTTTCATTGTATTTTGCACCATTGTTTGTAATTTTTCAACGTTATCACTGCGATCGTCTGGATTCGGTTTATTCCATGCCWTTGTATCTTCCTCCTCAAAATAACTTTGTTACAATTGTAGTATGCCGGATTTGTTCATCTCTATAAGTGGAAAAAAATGATTTTAGTTTACATAATATAATTATAATTAAGTTAAAATGTATATATAAAACATACATAATATGGTAATATATACATACAAAGGGGGAATCTCTATGACTAAACGAATGATAACATTACTAAGCGTCATCTTTATTGCAGTGCTTGCCGTATTTTTTATGTCGCAAACCTCATTGGCATCAAAATTGACTGCAAGTGCCTTTATGAAGCCTCATCATTACTCAAAACATGAAGAAAAAATGTTAGCTGTGACAAACCTGGACTACAAAAGCAATATCATTGCATACGATGTGAAAGCTCCTAGTGACGCAAAAGAAGCTTATGTAAAAGCTACTTACTACGAAAAGGGAAAAGCCAAAGAACCTTTATTTTCAGGAGGGTTGACTGTTTCAAAAGAATTTGACATGTTTGCTATTACATATAAAATCGATGATGATACTCACAAAGTTATGTTTAATGTAGGCAGCAACGATACAAACCTAGGAATAGAAGCGGAAAAGCCAAAAAAAATGAACGGCTATTCCTTTACTGGATTAGAGAAAAAACAAACGGTAAAAATGAATAAAACATATCCAATTGCTGCTTTATTTGGTGACGATGGCAGTGGCATACGAGTTGCTCCGCTTTCAACCGACGATGAAGAAGTCGTTAAAGAGCTTATTTCGAGCAATCCTTACGTTTATTTATTCACAGTAGAATTCAAATAATAAAAAGTCGCTGAATTCAGCGACTTTTTATTCATTCACCTTTGGTTTGAATAACTTGAGGATGCTTGCCGGATGTATCTTGCATTTGTTTTCCATTATTTCCACCAGCTTCTCTCGGTTGAGTGCCGATGTGATTCGGAACAAAAGGTTTGCTTTGTTTTTTAGGATTTCCCATGCTTATCCCCTCCTCACCGTTACTCTAACCAACTTACTTTAAAGTTATTCAGCTCTTTCAAGCATACGATCTTCTAACCGCTTTTCAATTTCCATTTCAATGCGTTCAATTTCTGACTGATCTTTTAACAGCTGCGTTTTATTTTCTTGCACTAACTCTTCAAATGAACGTTTGCGTAATTTTCTCATGATCACAACACCTACTTTATGTAATTTTTATGAAAAGTCTGAAAAATCTAAAGAAACTGATATCATATAACTATCTATATTGTAACCAATTTGTCAGATAAGTAAACATACTTTTTGAAAAGTTGTAAGAAAATTTAACATGTTTACTGACTTATCTATATATACGATGATAAAGTAAATAAGTTTCATGTTTAATAAAACAAGCAGCGAAGTTAATTCGCTGCTTGTTGAGCAAAGTTTTCCATTTGTTTAAGCGTCATTGGACCATTCACTCGTTGAACAATTTTCCCTTCTTCATCTATAAAGTAAGATGTCGGAATGGTGGAGACTCGATATTTTTTACTTCCTACACTATCTTGGTCGTCCAATAATACACGAAACGTAAACTGTTTTTCTTTAAGAAACTTAGATACTGCCTGTTTACTGCCTTCTGACGAAGTTAAATTAACCGCAAGCAATTGTACATCGTTTCCATATTTCTCATAAAACGCTTGCATATCGGGCATTTCTTTTTGACACGGCGGACACCATGTTGCCCAAAAGTTTAAAATAACTTTTTTTCCTTTAAAGTCCGATAATTGAACGGATTTCCCGCTCGTATCTGACAGTGTAAACGGAGGCGCTATATCTTTTGGTTCCAACCCATAAGCTTGACCCGAAGCCTGACGAGCACTATCGCCTTTTTTAATATTTAAATCCTTGTATTCGTTTAAGTTAGAATTATCGGATGCTTCATTTGGAGAAAGCCCTTGCCAAAGTGCGTAGCTAAGAAAGCCTACTAGAAGCAAGACCGCAATTATTTTTTTAACCATATGATCGGCTCCTTTATTTCTTCTAAAAAGTGATAATCTATGTACTAATAGATATGTGCAATATCTACTAAAATAATCCTTTTACAGGGCATTTTCTTTTATAATATAGCATATTTCCCTCTCACTTTTTGTCGAAAACGGTGCGTTTGCATAAAAAAAGAGCGGCTCACGAGAACCGCTCTTTTTCTTTATAACTTACGCATGTGTTTTAGACTGTAATTTATCACGAAGTACCATTTGAAGGATACCACCGTGGCGATAGTAATCAATTTCAACTTCACTATCGAAACGAACCAGTACTTCAAATTCTTTTTTGTTTCCGGCTTCATCAGTTGCTGTTACTTTTATAAAATCACGTGGTTTTACTGTTTCATCAACTGCTACTGCAATTGTTTCTTTTCCAGTTAAACCTAATGTATCCGCGCTTTCACCATCTTTAAATTGAAGAGGTAAAACACCCATTAATACTAGGTTTGAACGGTGAATACGCTCGAAGCTTTCAGCGATTACTGTTTTAATACCTAAAAGATTTGTTCCTTTTGCTGCCCAGTCACGAGAACTTCCCATGCCGTAATCTTTGCCTGCAAGTACAACAAGACCTGTATCTTGCTCTTTGTATTTCATACAAGCATCATAAATGCTCATTACGTCATTTGTTGGCCAGTACGTTGTCCAGCCGCCTTCTGTACCAGGAGCTACTTGGTTTTTAATACGGATGTTTGCAAACGTACCGCGCATCATCACTTCATGGTTACCACGACGAGAACCATATGAGTTAAAGTCTTTTGGCTCTACACCGTTTTCTTGAAGGTAAAGACCTGCAGGTGATGTTTTTGCAATTGAACCCGCTGGTGAAATGTGATCCGTTGTCACTGAGTCACCAAATTTCGCTACTACGCGAAGATCATTTAACGGCTCTACTTCACCTGGTTCTTCTGATAAGCCTTCAAAGAAAGGTGGGTTTTGAATGTAAGTTGAATCATTCTCCCACGTATAAAGCGCATCTTCGCTTGTTTTAATTTCATTCCAGCGCTCGTTATCATCGAATACGCGCTCATACTCGTTACGGAATAATTCAGGCGTTACGGTACGGCTAACAACTTCTTTAATTTCATCTTGAGAAGGCCAGATGTCGCTAAAGAATACTTCATTGCCGTCTGTATCAATGCCGATTGGATCTTTTTGTAAATCTACATCTACTGTTCCAGCCAGTGCATAGGCTACAACAAGCGGTGGAGAAGCAAGGTAGTTACCTTTTACTAATGGATGAATACGTCCTTCAAAGTTACGGTTTCCTGAAAGAACAGACGTTACAAGCAAGTCGCTATCTGCAATCGCTGCTTCAATTTCAGCTTCTAATGGACCAGAGTTACCGATACAAGTCGTACAGCCATAACCTACGATGTTAAAGCCGATTTTATCTAAGTATGGGAGCAGCCCTGAATTTTGCAGGTAAGCCGTTACTACTTTTGAACCTGGTGCTAAAGAAGTTTTCACGTAAGCTGGAACATCCAATCCTTTTTCTACCGCTTTTTTCGCAACTAAACCAGCTGCTACTAATACGTAAGGATTTGATGTGTTTGTACAGCTTGTGATAGCCGCAATGGCAATGGCACCTGTTTTCATTGTTGTTTCTGAACCGTCTGCAAGCTTAAACGTAATTTCTTTATCCGCGTCTTTAGCATCAAGTCCGAAGCTTTGGTTGCTAACAGGAGCTGTTAAAGCCTTCTTGAATTCTGTTTGCATTTGAGAAAGTGGAATTAAATCTTGCGGACGCTTTGGACCAGAAAGATTTGCTTCAATCTCAGCAAGGTTAATCTCAACAACGTCAGTGAAAATTGGATCTTCATTTTCTGGTGTGAAGAATAAACCATTTGCTTTTGTATATTGTTCGACAACCTGAATGTCTTTTTCATCTCTTCCTGTTAAACGCATATATGCTAATGCTTCTGCGTCAACTGGGAAGAATCCACATGTTGCACCGTATTCAGGAGCCATATTAGCGATTGTTGCACGGTCAGCTAATGGAAGTTCTGCTACGCCAGGACCGAAGAATTCAACGAATTTTCCGACTACTCCTTTTTGACGAAGCACTTGCGTAACTTTTAACGCTAAGTCTGTAGCTGTAGTGCCGTTTGGTAATTCACCAACAAGGTTAACACCGATTACTTCAGGAACTGGGAAATAAGAAGGTTGACCAAGCATACCTGCTTCCGCTTCAATACCGCCAACACCCCATCCTAAAACACCGATACCATTAATCATCGTTGTATGAGAGTCAGTACCTACTAGAGAATCAGGGAAAGCTACAAATTCACCATCTTCTTCAACAGCATGAACAACGTTTGCTAAATATTCTAAATTTACTTGGTGCACGATACCTGTAGCTGGTGGAACTGCACGATAGTTATTAAATGATTTTTGAGCCCAGCTTAAGAAATTATAGCGCTCTGTATTACGTTGAAACTCGAGGTCCATATTAATTCGTAATGAGTCAGCTGTACCTGCTTTATCAACTTGTACGGAGTGGTCGACAACGAGGTCTACTGGAATTTCTGGATTGATTTTGTCAGGATCTCCTCCTAAATCAGCCATTGCTTTACGAAGTGACGCTAAGTCTACAACCGCTGGAACTCCAGTGAAATCTTGAAGAATAACACGAGATGGTTTGAAAGGAACATCGATATCTTTAATATCTTTTGTTCCCCATTTTGCAAGGTTTTCGACGTGTTCTTTTGTAATAACACGGCCATCTACCTGACGAAGAACAGATTCTAATAATACTTTAATTGAATACGGCAGCTTAGATACATTACCTAAACCTGCTTCCTCTAAAGCTTGTAAGCGGTAATAATTATATGTGCTGCCATTAAGATCGAATGACGAACGAGCGTTGAAAACGTCTTTTTTAGTCATTACTTTTACCCCCTTAAAATTCTATGTATAAAGGATTTACTTACCCCATCCTCTATTCCCTTCACCATCTATCTTAATATAATATTATACATAAGTAAATAAAAAGAATGTTATTAATTAACATAAGTTTCACTTATAACCTTTTTCCGTCCCCCTTTTATTTTTCTAATAATTCATATTTCATTGATTTTTACGCATGCTAGAAACGGAGGTGATTCAACATGGCTAAACGCAAGTCAAACCACGTCATTCCTGGAGCTAACGCGGCTAGCGCTCAAGGAAAAGGAGCGGGTTATAATGAAGAGTTTTCAAATGAACCATTAACGGAACAACAGAAACAAAATAATAAAAAACGCAAAAAAAATCAATAAAACAATCTCTTATTGGGTATACTAATCACTAGTTAGAAAAGCAAAATCGTTTAACTCCATGAAATCTAACGAGAAGGCGTCATTATATATGACGCTTTTTTTCTGTTCCCATTTCCTGTTTTTGTTAAACCTATTTTTAGAAAGGGGAATTTTTCATCGGATAAATTCCCTGTCGCTATCCTACCCTAATAAATGAAAGGGAGGCTTTAACTATGAACAAAAACAGCAGCAAAGACATCAGAAGAAATGCGCCAAAAAGCAATTCTGGACAGCCAGAACCGCTAAGCGGATCTCATAAAGTAAAAAACCGTAAGCATTCTCGCCAAAAACACAATAGCGGACATGATATGTAAAACAGCGGCAAGCTCTCTACAGAGCTTGCTTTTTTATGCGTAGAAAAGACAGCTAGTACTTCAAGCTTATTCTTTGCGCAGGAGTTCACTAAGTACATAAACGCGCATATGATAGTAAAGTGAAACAGTTTAAATAATGGAGGAACGCAGAAATGAAAAACAAGCGTCTGCCAGCAGACCAAATGTTTGTAAAAGGCTTTCAAGAGTTGTTAGAAGTCATGCTTTCAAATCCCTTTATGAGTTATTTAGATTATGATTCCGTTCGTATAGATTTATTTGAAACAGAACAATCATTTATTGTCGAAGCTGAATTATTAGGGTATCACCCTAAGGATATTATCGTTCAGATACAAGCTGACCACTTACAGCTGACAGCCAAAAAATACTGTATTAGAGAATTTCATGATGAAAAGCAAGGAACGCTTGCAAGAGAACAAATGGAAGAAAGCGTTGAACGTACAATCGACTTTCCATTTCCATTGATGAATAAAAAAATTACCGCTACATTTAGTAACGAAATCCTTGAAATTACGATTTCTAAACATGAGACAAATGAATCTAATCAGCAAATAGTCCCTATTGAGTTCCAATAAAGCTGGAGATGTTGTCTCTGCAGTTTTATTGGAACTATTTAATTGTTTATTTAGCACATAGTTTTTTAAGAATATTCTTCTTTTCAAAACAATGGGATATCTAATTGATTTTACGGCACACTACTAAAAAAAGAGTAAAAGGAGAAAGTTTATGCTTCATACTGCTTGGAAAGGTAAAATCAGCTTTGGATTAATTGATATCCCTATTAAACTGCACGGAGCAATTGAAGAAAAAGATGTAAAGCTGCGCACGCTACACTCCGTTTGCCATACACCTATTCATCAAGAAAAACATTGCCAAACGTGCGGACGAGAAGTAGAATCCGATGAACTGGTTAAAGGATACGAAACTGCGACCGGTCAGTTTGTTGTACTTTCACAACAGGAAATTGACAGTGTCAAAGAGCCCTTTACAGCAAACAAAGCCGTTGAATTGTTACACTTTGTTTCGTTAGATGACATTGATCCCCTGTTTTTTGATAAGCCCTACTATATTTCTCCTGGGGAAACAAGCCTAAAAGCTTATTACACTTTATTAAATGCACTTGAAATAACGAATAAAGTCGGTATTGCGGATGTATTTTTATATTCCAAACAGCAAATGGCAATTATTCGCTCCGTGGGCGGATCTCTTGTTCTTCACACGATGCATTTTGAAGAAGAGCTTCGTTCAGTCACAGATGTGCCTAACTTATCCAGTACTTCTTCCATTAATGAAAGTGATACACAAGTGACGGTGGAATTAATTGATAAGCTATCTACTTCTTTTAATCCATCTATTTACAAAAACAACTACCGAGACGCCTTGCAAAACGTCATTCAACAAAAAATAAATCAAGGCGAAGTTACAAAAGGCGGCGGAAGCGAAGAACGAGATATTCGACATTTAATGGAAATGTTAAAAGTGAGCATAGATCCTTCTACTTTACACCCGACAAAATCAACAGCAGAGAAAAAAACTTCATCCTTAAAAAAGAAAGCATAAAAAAGCTAACGAAGAAATTCGTTAGCTTTCATTTGCAACAGAAGTCTTAGGAACAATAGTTCCATATGACGCCGGTATTTTTAAATATTGCGTTACTTGATTATTTTCTACAAAGACAATAAAGTTATCTTTTTTATCTTTTCCAATACCTTTTGCTTTTGCTTCAGACCACGTGAAGCCCAGCTTTTCATTTACCTCACTGCGAGTCGTTTCCGGTCCAAAAACATATACTTTATCCCATCTAAAATCACATAATTCATTAAAATCAAGGATGGAAGCTTCTTCTTTACTTTGATTTGTTTTTTTAATTTCATTAATTACAGTTTGCTGAAGTTGCGCTTGGTTGCGTTCGCTGTATACCCTGTCAATAAAAAAAGTTGCCAATAGCGCTACTAACGTGAATAGTAGAATCTTTTTCACTTCGTTGTCCTCCTGAAACGTTCTCTGCACATGATACGACTTCTTTTCGATACGGTTTTATTCTCTACTATTCTAGAAAATTCAACAGGAAAATACAACTAAAATCTCGAAATGTCATCAAAACATAAAAAACTTAACACTATGTCAACGCATAAAAAAAGTCTTGTTCACTTTCTATCTATTCACCTACTCAGCGCTGAAAAAATGTGGTTCTACCGTACAAATAGCTTCAATAAATTCTTCTACTAACCCTTCTTCTCCCGGCAAAAAAGGCAGCGCACCAACTCCAACACGTTCAATACTGTTATAAAAATGATGCTGCTTATAGCTCTCTGCTTTCCCTGGAAACAGCACAATCGCTGTTTGTACTGGTTTTATTCCATTTTCCTCTACAATAGCGTCTCGGTAACGGTGCATGGTATTAATATCTTCTTCTCTAGGTGAAGGCGTATCGTGATTTGGTTTGATACGATACTTAGCGTCAAAAAGATATACACTTTTTTTCTCCCCTTGCTTTACTTCAAGCAGTAAGTCAGGCTTTTGAATAACGGTATGAGTATGATGGTATGCTTTCTGATACCATAGCGTGACTTCTGCTTTCCCCACTTGAAAACGATGATAAGACGGCTGCATCCTGACGTTCAACCCTTGTTCTGTCGTTGTCATGATGTTTTGTTCTATCCGCTTGCCGTAAGTTTGCAACTTCTTTAAAAGACTAACATACGTCCAGTATTCGTAGAGAGTTGCGATGTCTTTTAATGAAAGGTGGTAAAACTCTCCGTTAAGAGCCAACCCTCGCGTTAAGAACATAAAGTATCTGCTTGCTTCCCGGTAGCGGGGTGCCGTACGGAGTGTAGAAGGAAGAGTTGAAACTTGTATGGTCTTCACTCTTTGCCAGAACACATTGTTTAGCAGCCTTTTTAATTCGGTATGATTGGTTTCTAGAGCAGACACCGCTTCTTTTTTTACATATCTATCTTCTATCAACTTGTCAATTAGTGCAGTTAGCTTGTGATACAGCTGCGTCATCATCCATTTAACACTTTGGTTTTCCAAATTATCATAGGTAGCTACATGTCTTGTGCCAATTGCTTTTGTGGGTACTACTTTTATATGCCGATTAATTTTAATTCCTCTGCTTGAAGATGCAAGATAGGTAGGGTGGGTTCGGACAAATGATATAGCACGGCTATCTTGTTTTTTTATTTGATCGCCTCTCATGAGCTCATGTTCAACTTTTACCGATTGAAACGCCTGATTTTCAATCTGACGCACAGAATGAAGAAAGGGTTTCATATAGTGAGAGAGAACATGATAAAATTCCGTCCATGTTGCTTGCTTAGACCAAACAGATTTTGCTTCAATATATGTTTTACGAAGCATATCGTATGCCAAATCATGAATATATCCGTTCACTTCATCAACCATGTTTACATAATCTGTCTTGTAGCTCATCTTTGAGGGGAAAATTTCAAGAGTAAAGGAGAGCTCTTTTTCTCTTTCGCTGTAAACATGAAACGTAGAATACCCTACTTCATTTTGAAAGCTTATATTTCCCGTCAGAATGTAGGGAAATCCTACGCTTTGAAAGCTTTGTTCAACTGCTTTTGAAGCGTGGTTAACAACCAGGCTTGTTTCATTTTTAGAAACAACTGTAATTTGATAGGTTTCATTTTCAAAAAATAAAGGCTCAAGCGGCGGTTTTGAGGTCATCATGCCTTTTGTTCGATTTAATACTTTTACATGTCTAATTCCTTTTCCTGTACAAGAAAAAAACATCACTTCTTCTGCAGATTTTATTTTTTTCTTATTTTTCCCTTTTATAACCACCGTACACGTGTCAGTTTCAATTTCAACGTACGGTATTAATCCAAAATGACGTGTATCCGTATACTTCAAAACGTCTCATCATCTCCATTATTTTGCGTGCGCTTTTAGGAAATCTCATTCCATCTGCATTTACGACAGCTGTCTCAAATTCATCATCTAACAGCGTATTTGTACAGTAATAATAAAGGTTTTTTAATAAATCAAATGTGTACCCATCGCTTCCTGAAATACGAGGCAAAACTTTTTGCAAAACCTGAAAATCAAACGCCTGATCAAATGTAAACATTCCACTTTTCACCGCGTAAATTAAATAAAAGCATATTTCGTCGCGTACGCGGTAACCTATTTGTAAATCGACTTCTATAAGCATCTCATTGACGGTTAGCAGTTCATTTGTTACTTCGTGAATGAGCTCAGCATGTTCAACATACGCATCTTTTAAGTGAACATATTGACTTTGAATTTGTACATTTTGAATGCCGTGCTGAGACGGATCTTTATCATCTAAAAAATCAAAAGAATCTAGTTGAATCTTATTTAACTCAATGGTGTTGGTACGATCTAACAACTTTTGGCTAAACCCATGAGTTGTTTCATCCATATTAATTGTACCGATAATGAGAAGATTGGATGGCAAATAAATATCTCGGAACATCTTATGTCCCGGGAATAACGGAGCCGTTTTGATTTTCCCTTTTGACCAGCTCCTGCTTTCCATCACGCTTAAAATGTCGCTAAAATAATGTTCAACTCGAGCTAAATTCATTTCATCCAATATGGCAACATATGTGTAAGCTGGATGCTGAATGGCTTGCTGCATAATCGACAGAAACGATCCTCTGCGAAAATCTCCTCTTAAATCAATATATCCTAATAAATCTGAACTATCGTGCCAATCGGGTCGAACCGGAATGAGCACTTGTCTTCCATTTTCAATCGTGGCACCGATACTATCTGCTAAGAGCTGAGCAAGCTTTGTTTTCCCTGTACCGCTCATTCCTGATAAAACAATAAACGGTTTGGTCTTTAAAGCAAAGTAGGCGTTGGCTATATCATGTCGTTCATATGTAAATCCAGATTTCCTAATATACTCATGAATATGGACGATTGCGTCTTTGTCCCCCATCATCTCTTTGCTCATTCCGTATGTTTTTATATACTGTTCATGCATACTTAGCAGTAAATGCAAGTCCTCTTGCAGCTGATCATTGCTAGGTAAGTCTGCTATATTGTAAGGAAGATAAAGAGCTACTCTATCCTCAAAGCTTTTCGCTTCCATGCTTGTACCAATGACAATATGATTATCTTTCAATACGCGGGCATGTTCAGGAGTAAAAAATCGAATGTCTTTCAGATCTGTTCCTTCTTCTGAGTCTCCTCTCATCATGACCAAGTAAATGCGCTGACCGTCTTCACTGAATAAATACGCGACCATCACGTCACTCTCTATATTCTTATTCGCAAGGGTCACGTAAGGAAATGTTTCAGCGTGGTGTCCCGATATACGCATTTCTTCTCGATTTATATGCTCCAATCGATAAAGAGAAATCGGAAGCCTGCGTGTAAGCATATTTTCTATTTCATGTTTTACAAGTACGTCTCCACCCATTTGTTTATAATGTTCCGCTACATACAGCAGCCGCTCGCGCAAAATCATCGAATTCTCTCCTTTCTGCCTTCACTGCAGTTTGTAAAAATAAAAAGCATCGTCAGCTGACCACGCAAAAGGTTCATTTCTTTTATTATAGACGCTTTCTTCGTATAGTAAGCTATTTTATAACGTTAGGAAACTCTACATTATTCTTTTCTCTACATACATGTTTATGTTCATTTTAATGAAACATGACAGAAAAGAAAAGCGTTAGGGGCTTAATGAATGAAGAGGCAATGATATGAACAGAAAAATAAGCAGCTTGTGTGCCCAAGTATAAAACACCCATTATGCTACATGATTATTTAACATCTGATGCTTTTGGCTGAGTAAAGAAAAAGATAAAAATAATAAGCGGCAGGGCGATAAGAAAAATACTCGTCTCTGAAGGTCTTACTGTAGGTATATCCGTTAATGACATTTTAATCAGTCCTTTGTAAATTTTTCAACTAAGTCAGGATTTACATAAAAATGTTTTGATACAGTACGATGAAAAAACTGAGAGGATTGATTCAGTTCACTTAATGCAGGTTCTGTTTTGGGAACGCCAAAAATAGGTCCGCTTACGTTAATGGTAAACCTTCCAGAAGAAATAAAGGCGCCCGACACATTGATCTGGTTATTAAGCAGCAAAGCCGCAAGAAACACATCAATCATATCAATAATAATATTAATTCCCGCATTTCCGTCTTTTCCTTCGATGCGACTGGTTCCTGTAATAGGTCCGCCTACTGAAACACGAAAAGCTCCGGGTGTCACAAATACTCCTATAATTGTTATTTGGCCAGTTAATAATAATATGGCTGTTACTACATCAAGATCTCGTTGAATGGCAAAGATAAGTTCCCTTTCTTTGTCAAAGCCGCTTTTCCATTCCACATTCTCCACACCCTTAGCACATACTATTCTAAACACGTGTAAGTGTTATTCTAATTCTGCTTTTTCTTTTCTCACTCGCGCTCAGAAAAGTGTAAAACAGATTTTACTGCGTCTTCAATTTCTTTATACCCTGTACATCTGCATATATTGGAAGCTAACCACTCCTTTATAATATCGTCACTGCCTGAAGGATGGCGTTTGGAAAGCAAATGAGCATTCATAATAAAACCCGATGTACAATAACCGCACTGAAAAGCAAAGTGTTCAATAAAAGCTTTTTGCATAGGTGAACTCTTCAGTCCTTCTATAGTCATTATTTCTTTCTCTTCTGCTTCTGCCGCTAACATGAGGCAGGATTTCATTGGCCGCTGATTTATCCCTACTGTACAAGCTCCGCAGTCTCCATTTAAACAGCCTGGTTTTGCTCCGGTAAGGCCCAGCTTTTCTCTTAATACGTAAAGCAGCGTATCTGCTGTTCGGATATCAACCATTTTTTCTTCCCCATTAACCTTTAGCTTAACTGTTATTCTATACCCTTCATCTCTTAGCACATTACGTTCCTCCCAGCTCTTTGAAAATATCAATCAATAAATTTTCAATCACAAATTTGCGATATCGATCCGATCCTTCTCCATCATTTAAAATTGGAGCCGGTATATAATCAAGAGCAGTTTGAAGTCGATCTTCTAATGGAATGTCTTTCTGGTTTAGCACTTCTTCTACTTCAGCTGATCGAAAAGGAAACGAACATACTCCGCTGAAAGCTACTCGAATGTTTTCTTCTGTTTTTAAAGCTGCTACTGTAACTAGTGGATATCCTGTATCCCACTGCTGGCGCTCCTTTATACTCATATACGGGAGGTCAGCATACTTTGTTTCCACAAACACCTGAACAAGCAACTCTCCTTTTTTCAGCTGTAAACGCCGCTGAAAAAGATCGTGAATCGAATGGAGCTTTATTCCACTGAGATCTGCCACTGCGAGTTGACTATCCGCTAGAAGGAGCGGCAATACGGCTTCTCGATAAAAGATATGCCCACAAATATTTCCTCCCAGCGTTATTTTATTTCGAGCCGTGTGATCTGCCACTTCGCTAGCAGACTTACTTAATAAAGGAAATACGTTTTTCTCTTCCAGTTCAGTCAACGTTACACCTGCACCAAAAATCATCCAGTCTTCATCGGCTTCTGCTTTTTGAAACTCGGGTATATTTTTTATATCAATGACAGCATGGGTAACAAACAAACCCAACCTGCCCAATGTCAGAATTTCAGTGCCTCCAGCATAATAACGCGGCTGTTTGCCTTGATTCTCTAACTCTTGAAATAAGGCAACTGCTTCTGAAACGGTAGCAGGTTTGTGATATTCAAAGTCAAATGAAATCATCAGCATTCCCTTCTTTCATTCTCCAAATTAATTCTGGAATAAGCGGAAGGTGGTTTAATTCTGTTTCTGCTGCCACCGTTAAGCTGTTTCCTAAAGAAGCCGGCATACCAAGCAGCCCGTGTTCTCCCACTCCTCTAGCTCCGTAGGCCGCATCTAATTGAGGCGTATGAACAAAATCTACTACGTACTCCGGATGCTCTCCGTAGCGAAGAGGACGATATTTCCGAAGCTGAGGGTTTAAAATACGGCCATTTGAATCAAACCAAAATGTTTCTCTTCCGGCAAACGATAGGCCCATACTCATCGCTCCCATGACTTGCCCTCTTGCCATTTTCTCGTTTAGCACGGTTCCTATGTCAATAACAGAGACTGCTTTTACAATACGATATCTATACGTTCTAGGGTTATATTCCACTTCAACTCCTTCAGCTGCTACCGTCCATTCAGGACCGGGACGCCCAGCTCCCGTTTCTTTATCCAAGTAGGTCATCCCTCTTAAAATATAATTGCCCCTCCCTATGATTTGCCCTCCAATTGCATTTCCGTTCGGATATTTATAGCCATATACAATTTCTTTAAAGGCCAAGGAGGTTTCAGGCTCATCCCGTAAAAAAACTTTTTCATTTTTTATTTCGATATCTTCCTCAGAAGCTCGAAATATACAAGAAGCTATCTTTTTTAATTGGTTAATCACATCTTCAGCCGCTTCTAAAACCGCTCTTCCTGCCATAAAAGTGCCTCTGCTAGCCACCGTTTTCCAATGTTCAGGAGTCGTTTGAGTATCTACTTCCATTCGCACATGAATACGTTCCACGGACATCTGCAATTTTTCAGCCAGTATTTGCGCGAGCACTGTTTTCGTCCCCGTGCCTAATTCAATAACGCCAGACATTAAATTCACGCTTCCATCAGGATTGAATGTGAGAATAACACCTGAACCTGCGTTTGTTTCAATAGTGGAGGTTTTCCAGACGCAGCTAATCCCTTTGGCAGTAATAAGGCCGTTTTCATGAACTATTCTCTGCCCTTCCTCCCATTTCATTAGCTGCTTCAAGCGACGAATACATTCCGGTAAGTTACCAACGCTGCTAGAAGTTAAACGTACTTGCGTAGGAGTGGTATCGCCCGGCAGAATAGCGTTTTTTTCTCTAAACTCCAAAGGATCTATACCTGCTTTTTTAGCAAGGATGTCCATCGTGCGCTCAAACGCAAATAATAGTTCCGAATGGCTAAATCCTCGAAAAGGGGAAGCGTAAGGGTGATTTGTATATACACATAATGAATCACAGAAAATATGTTCAAGACTATAAGGTCCCGTACAGTCAGCTGCTGCTGCTTTACTCAAGTCCGTTCCTTTATCTGCGTAAGCACCGCTGTCGAACAAATAAAGAATGTCAGCGGCCTGCAAGAGTCCCTCTTTAGAACAACCTAGCTTGATTTTGGCATCTAGACCTACGTGAGCAGGCGAAGTAAGCATATCTTCTTCTCTTGTGTTCAATATTTTAACCAGCCTTCCACCCACAGCTTTTGAAGCTAGATAAGCAAGCAGCTCCAGCTGGACAGCTGCTTTTCCTCCGTACCCTCCTCCTACTAGCGGTGTTTCAACGATCACTTTTCCCGCTTCAATTTCAAAGTACTCACTGATTAATTTTTTGACCATAAAAGGAGCTTGAGAAGAAGTGACAATTTTAACTAATCCATTTGGAAGGATTTCAGCAGCGGCGCTTCTTGTTTCCATTGCCGCGTGATCTGAAGGAGATAGAGAAAATGTTTCTTCGACTATTAACTCACTTTTTTGCCAACCTTCTTCTATATTGCCTTTTCGAATTTTAACTCTGTTTGCTACGTTGGTGCCGGGCTCTGGATACACCGTTTTATCATGCTTGTAGATGTGCATATGTTCATGCACTAAAGGAGAATCAGGCTCAATAGCTGCGCTAGGAGAATGTACGACAGGCAACGGTTCATATTGAATATGAACGGAGCTCGCCGCACGCTCAGCGAGTGCAGGAGTTTCTGCTACTACCAGGACTACGGCTTCTCCGTGATAACGCACTTTTTCAAATGCAAGCGGTCGCCGGTCACGAACTCCTTCCCCGGTTAACGGCAAGTGCTCACCCGTCACAACCGCGTGAACACCGGGAATAGCAATCGCCGCTTGGACGTCTATGGCTTGAATCCTTGCATGAGCGTAAGGACTGACTACTATTTTGGCATGCAGGGAGCCTTTAAACATGTAATCATTTGTGTATCGCGCCGTACCCGTTACTTTTTCCAATGCATCTTTTCGAATCACGCTTTTTCCAATGATCTCCACTCTTTTCACCTCCATCAATCAAAACAGTCGACGTTTCTCTTTGTATATCTTTTTAATGTGTTCATACGCTTGTTTTGTATCAACATCCATAAAAAGGGAAGCGTCGGTCCATTCGTAAAATATTCCATTTTCAGGTCCGCTTTGTCTTATGATTTTTCTTGCCCCTTGATCTCCTTGCAGCTTATCCAAGCTTGAAAACATTTGTTTTGAAAATAAAACCGGTGCTCTGGAAATTCCTTGATAAAAAGATGAAATAAATGGAACAGAAAAATGTTTTTTAAAAAGAGAAACAAATGTATCTATCAGCACGATGCTTATAAGAGGCTGATCTGCCAACAGCACAATAATAGCATCAGCGTTTAATTCTTTTGCTTTTTTTAATCCGCATTTTAAAGACGCAGACTGACCTTTTAAGGCGCTACTACAAGAAGTATGACTCCACTTCTGCTGATATGCTTCTGAAAAAAGAACAGGGTCAATCCACTCAAGATGATCTCCTTTCTTAGTTACTACTATCGTATGATTTACTTTTGAAGAAACAGCTGTTCGTAAAGCTTTACTTCCCAAACATCCATTCCCTAAAGGCAGCAGCAGTTTATTTCTGCCCATCCTTTTACTAGCTCCTGCGGCAAGATAAACAGCAACAATATTTAACCCGGACATTTTCATCCCTTTTTTTCATCATACATTCGGAGGTTTTGAATTAGTTCAGCAAGAATACTAACGGCAATTTCCTGCGGTCCTACCGCTCCTATAGAAAGTCCTACCGGCGAATGAATGCGTGAAGAAATATCAGTATTCAATAATCGAAGTGTTCGCTTTTTAGATCCTAAAACTCCTATATACTTCACAGGGTTTGATTTTAATAGCGAGAGAATTTCTTGATCGCGATAAAAATTATGCGTCATGATCACAACAAAATCATCGCTTTGTATAGATAATTGTTTGTCTACTTCCTCTGGAAATCCAATATGTATTTCCTCTGCTAGCGGAAAATGTTCTTTATTACATAAAGCCGGTCTCCAGTCGCATAAGGTAACAGAAAACCCCGTAATGGCAGCAAGTGATACTAAATATTTTGCATCAACACCTGCTCCCCAGATAACTAGACGAGGCTTTGGTTTATATAGATGAGCATATGTGAGCAGGGAGCAATTTAAAAGTTGAATACCGCTCTTTCTCCCATTCCAATCATCTGTTGCAAAAGATGATTCGTCGCTATTTCCACCAAATGTTTCGCCCGTTTTTTCTACATAAAAAGAGGTTGTTTGAATAAAGTTTTTTTCTAATTTTTTAATATGCAAAACAGGATTTCGGTTATCTAAATGACGTTTTACCCGCAAAAGATTTTGCTTCATCCTCGCAGTTACAGGTTCTAGGAGAATATACAGGATTCCATTGCAGCCTGCTCCTTGTCCCCATCCTGCATCACCTTCTTCTTTCAAATTGTACGTAACGGTTAATACGTGCTCAGTGTCGAACAACTCTTTTACGCGCTCAGCAAGATCTGCTTCTACACAACCAGCGCTTAACATCCCAATGTTCTCCCCATTTTCTTGAAACAGCATGGACGCTCCTTCTTTTAAATATGAGGATCCTTCTACATGAACAATCGTTGCCAACACACTTTTTACTGTTGATGTGTTTACAGCATGTAAAATATCGTGCATTTTTATTATTCCCTCCTTTTCCTGTCGAGGTTTTAAAATCTTTTCACGTTTTACACAGAACTACAATACGCTACAGTAGACCACTTCTACTCTCTGAATGAATCCATGTATTATTCATATTTTCAAAGAAGCTACAATAAGCTTTTAAAGACTTAGAAGAACTGTCGTTTGAAAGGAGAATAATATGCTATTCGACTCAACAAAAATCAACCTAGGAAATTTGAACGTTCGCAGTGCTGATCAAGCAAGCAGTATTTCTATTGGAAATACGTCAAAAGTTACAAGATATGTCACAGCAAAGAAAAATCAGGCCTTCGGACAGCAGCACGCTGATCAATGTTTTACAGCAGGATCTGCTTACAAAACTGTAGATAATGATTATGTAGATGCATTTGCAACAAAAAATGATAAATAAGGAGGAAACCATATGATTTTTTCGCCCATGGTCATTAACTTACAAGCCTTCAAAGTGAACGTTTTGGATAATTCATCCGTTTTAAGCATAGGACCTAATCAGCAGCTTGATGTGTTCGTATCTTACAAACGTAATCAAGGTCTGGGAGAATCAAACGGAGATTTTTCTCCGAACGTAACTCCATTCTCATGGATTATAGACTCAGATGTAAATGATTCAAACTCAGTTAAAAATAGCGTAATTTAATTTTTTCATCTCCTCTGCCTCTACTGCGCACAACTAGCAGCATATCTTCATCTATTCGTCTATTAGCATTCAATCGGAAGCCTAATAAATATAACCTGCATCTGAACTGGCTATATTTATTAGGCTTTTTCTATGAAATGGGCACTTTTTGAAAAGATGATGGGCTGTCAATTTGATCTCGATCATCGACACAGCTTCTCGTTCCTATAAAGCCGCTATCATCACCAAAATTTTGCCCAAATCCCTGTGTTTTTTTATCTGAATTATTCCAGTCTGCTAGTAAATTCTGTCCGATATTTACTGCAGACGCATTTTCAAAGGAATTTATCTTTAGCATTAAAATATTAATATTTATAGATGCACCTGCCATTTAAACCACCCCCCTTTCAAACTATATTCAAATTCCATCTTTTTATGATGTGTGGTAAGGAGGAAACCATATGGACTTTGATAAACTTATGCAGTGGATGGAATTTGCTAAAAATTATCAAACAAATGACTTTTGGAACGGTGTTTTTGATCAAACTGCTTTTAACGAATTTATGAAAGAAAATATGGATATGAATGCTCCTGATTCATATCAGGCACCTCAGGCTTCTAAAAGTAATTTTCCACCTGTTGACATTTACGTTACGCCTCACGAGATCATTGTTATCGCTGACCTGCCTGGTTATCTAAAAGAAAACTTACACGTTTCCGTTTCAGGCAGCAGACTTCTATTAAAAGGCTCACCGCACCCTCTCATCACAGGACAGCCGGTTGTACAAGAACGACCTTCTGGAGATTTCAACCGAATTATTGAGTTGCCAGAGCCCACCGATGCACATCATCTGCGTGCAAAATTTGAAAACGGGCTGCTTATCCTTTCTTATCACAGGCAGTTTTTCCAAGAAGAACGTATTCACATTGAATAAGGTTTAGTAGTTTTACGAATGAATTTTAATGCTGCACATAAGTATTTATAAATGCGAAAAATTTAACGTTCACTTCTAAACTGGCTCACTATGTATTTATCTAACTGTGATTACAGAGGAAATAAGCCCAAGATGAGGAGAAGCGAAATGTCTATGAAAGGATTTTTCAACCCCAAACAGACTAACCAACAGCTTCATACTGAGCTAGCGGACTTCAAACATCAAATCAAGCGCATTAACACGCTTGAAGTTCACATGAATCGTTTTTTAAAACTCGAACCGCAAATTGGTTCTCTCATCATGCTCAAAAAAAAGCTGGAGGCTCAGCCCACGCACTCCAATGCTTCTTCACCTTCACAAAGAAGCACTCATAAAGATACGGAACAAACGTATGCAAAAGACATGCAAGAAACTGCTAAACAGCTTCATTTTTTAAAAGAAAAAGTAGCGCAATTGGAACAAGTGATCTCCACACAACCTCCTCGCGATAAAAAGATAGAAGCTATACCTTACATGGATATAACTCGGTTAGTAGAACAATCTGTAAAGAAGCAAATGGCTCCTTATATCGAAAGAATGACAGAATTAGATAACAGAGTTTCAGCATTAGAACGCAGCATGTCGCTTGTAACTGAAGTACAGGTGGACATGCTAAAACGAACGTCTGCCCTTCAAGAAGAAATAAAAGGGATTCAGCAAAAAGCGGCACTTTTAGAAAATGCTCCCCCGCCTATTCATATTGATAAATTTTTTCTTGATAAATACGAACAAAACAACAATATTGGCCAAGTTGGCATTAAAGAACTCGGCGGTACTTTAAACATCGGAGCTACATACGGAAGCGGAGCGATACCAAAAGATTTCACGGACCAAATTCAAAAAGATATGGAAGAGTTAAAAAACGCAAAATCAGATATTTCTTCTGGCACAGCGAAGCCAGGACAAGAGGATACAAAGGGTTCTCCTTCCGTTTCAGAAAAAGAAGAAACATATACGGAAGTTCCTATTTTTGACGAAGAGGATCTAGAAGACGACCCAAAGGGAGAGTCAGTTTAAAAAAGTCATAAAATTATATCTAGTTATGACTAGAATTTTTGCACGCTATTCTTTACACTATAGGTAATAACTTCAAAAAAGGAGATATGCTGATGCCAAAGCTTTTATGGAGAATAGGTGCTGTCATGTTGCTAATGTGTGGAGGCTTTATCTTTTTATTTATTGCTGCTTCGCAAATGATGGTTCAGCAATACAAACCTTTTTTTAGACGCGAGAGTGCATAACTCTCGCGTTTTTTTATTGAATGTTATCCTGTTTATGGTAATATATATATCAAAAAGATATAGGTGAGGAAAATAAATGAAGGAAAATCAAACAACATATGCAATTTTAGGACTGCTTACCACGGAATGCAGAACTGGTTATGAAATTAAGCAGTTAATTCGATTTATCACCCAAAAAAAAATATGTACACTCTTTTTTTAGAGTTAAAAGCTTGTTAATCTACATATATCATTACATTTTGATCAACCGTACATATTTTTTATTCTGTACATAAATGAAATATATTTGTTGAAATATGTCCACTTCCCCCTACGTAAGTGCACAAGATTATATTTGAACATATTAATATGAAATATTCTTCTTATACATATATTTGAGTATTTGAGCCATAAAATGCAGGTGCAATAAATTACTTAGTTGCGAAACACCTTAATGTATATTATGGAATGAAGAATAATGCCTAATTAGAATGTCGCTATTTCCTGTGAATATCAAAAAAAATAGACGTGTGAATTGACACGTCTATTTTAAATCTATTCTATAAAACCACCTTAAAAACAACGATCTAGAATTCTATTCAGAATTCACCGATACCCCTTACCTTTATTAAACCTTTAACTACTCGTTACACATAAAACTTTTTTTATTGATATGATTTTATACTTCACGTAATTTTCTCCTATTAAAAGTTAATTTAACAAACTATTACATCAATTCATCAGCAAACATTCTCTTAATTAAATCTAGAAACTTACTCTCTCTATACACCCATTCACCTGTATTTTGTGTATATGGGGTTTACTCAAAATTTTGCCAATATCTTTTGAGAGTTTTTCACAGATTTTCAAAGCCTTTTGGGGTGAATATTCTTTTTTTAAAAGAAAATTTAAATAAATATAGAATACTGAAATTGAATTGAAATTTGTCAATGAAATAATATTTAGAAATGAATAAACAAATTAAACTACTCAAGGGAATAAGGGTATTCGAGCTAGTATAAGGAAACATTGATCAATCTGGAAGGGAAATATTGACTGAGATTACAGCACTGAAAGGCACTTTACTATACAAATAAAGTGAAAATGAAGGTTTTAATCTGGCAATCTTATATAGAGAAAATTTAAGGGATTCAAATGGAATTTCTAAGGAACAATTAAAAATGGCTAACACAGGATTCCAATCTTTATTGGACCTGTAACTCTTTTAAAGGAGGAAAATACTAGATATCCATACCTCCTTTATTCTACCTTCCATATAAAGAGTAGGAGTTACCTATGAGCAAGCTTTCTCTAAGTCAGTGCACTACATTATTCTTTAGTTCCCTAACTTTCGGTGAGAAAGCTTCCTTTATCTTGAAATGAGTTTTCTTATATGTACTAATAAGTATGAACATATAGTGTAAATTTTAGAGTATTGTCTATTAAGTTTTTAAGACGAGTTGGACAATTTAATTAGAAAAAAACTACTGTTCAAAAATATTCAGCTGTTTAGCCTTATCCATAGCTGGATTATAAAATACTGAAGAAACTACTGTTCCAATATCTAAATATTTTACTTTCCCTTCACCTTTTGCTCTATTTAACCATACATTTAGCTGTATTAATTCTATTTCGAGAACTTCACTCAATTTTTCTACCTTTATAGGTTTATTTAAATGCTTGTCAATTAAAGGCCAGACTAAAGTATATATATCAGTATATTTTTGAGGTTTTTCTTCTTTAAAAGTAAGTGCTGATTCTAACAAATTCTTTAAAGTCTTTTCTTTAAGAAAGTTTACTGTATATTTCTTGGCTCCCATATTCTCTAATTCAGAAAGCCCCTTAGAATCTTTATCCTCCCTTACATATAAGGGGACCCAATTCATCTTTAAATTTTCAACTGCTCCAGCCCAAGTCCCCCCTTTTTTATAATCACTAGAGGTAGCTACTGTAAACTCTGATAGCCCATATATAAATTTGTTTCTTTCCAAGGCTGTGTAACTATAGAAACGAGAGTCAGGATGAAAGGGAGAAATAGCTACTAATTGCTTATTAAGTATATTATTTAAGTTCTCTTTCTTTTTAATATATTTAGATAAGCCGTCCGATAAAATCGCTATAGTCTTTCCACCATTTTCTATTGCGGTTTGATGTGCAACTGAATCAATACCCTTTGAGCCTCCAGATACCACTGTGAAATTCTCAAAGACTGCTTTTTCAGAAAGTTTTTTTGTAAATTCAGTAGCATTTTCATTAGCATTTCTAGAACCGACGATTCCAATAGACTTTGTTTCTAGAAGACTAATATCTCCGGCTCCATAAATAATTGTAGGCGATAAAGATTTTAGAATTTTTTTAAATCGTTTAGGATAAAATTTATCAGCTCGAGTAATAATCCAAATACCCATTGAGGCTAGTTTTTCTACCTCTATAGCCATAGAGGGTCCCCGAGATAGCAAAGTAACAATACGTTCTGCTTCCTCACTAGTAATTCGCAATTGATTAATTATATCGTTACGAGATTTATTAAAAAGATTGGAAGGCCGGGCTATTTCTGTTTTAGCAATTTTTGTAGATAAGTTTATCCATTCTTTTTGTGTATATGGTTTATAGTTATTCACTATCTTTTCTTGAATTGTTACATAGGAACATAAAAGTAACGTAGCAAAGCTGTCTTTTGAGATAAGTTCAACCACTATTCAATCCCCCTTCTGTTTGGTAAGGTTAAGTTTTTGAAAGAGCGAGGGGAATTACGTTTTCACATCCTGCCTCTTTTAACTTCATAGCACATATTGCAAAGGTCCACCCTGAATTCATTATATCATCAATTAACAAAACTGGTCCTGAGAGGATATCACCATTTACATTAAAAGCATCCATAATATTTCCTGCTTGGCGGTTTGCATTTTTCATATTTTTTTGCTCAGGTGTGTCTTTAACTTTGACTAACACCTGTTTATAAGGTAATTTTAATGACTCTGCTACTCTTCTTGCAAAATCAGGTACTAAACTAGGATTTCGGAGTGAAGGAACAGCTGTAAGCCATTGCGGACGATTTAGTTCTTGATAGTGATCATAAATGAATTTTGCACAATAGTACGCTAATTCATCGCTAAAATGTTTATCGTAATAGCGGTTTTTTATCACTAACTCCCCTAAACCTTCTTTTTGATAAAAGCTCATAGCACGTCCTTCTAAAGATTGAAAACTTGTGTGAATATTCCCTCTCATCCCATTACTACCGCCAATAGGCCACTTTGTTTTTGGTCTTATTACTAATTTTTGCTGTTTAATAAATTGTTCTGCTTGTTGAGTGGAAATAGCATTAATTTCTGATAAAGGAGAAGGATATGGGTCGCAATTTTGGCAATTATCACAATTTAAAGTTGCCTGTTCTCCTAAGTGGGAAATTAAATAATTCATTAAACATTCGCTCTTATTTTCTGCATAAGCAACCATAAGATTCAATTCGTCCAATTTTGAGTTTTTTATTTTTGTGTTTTCTAAAGAAATTGGATTCACATTAGCAGAACGGTTGTATTTCTTTGTGTGTTCGTCTTTATAAATTAATGACTCTGCTTCAAGAAGATCGATTATTTTTCCAATCTCCCTTTGAGGTAAATTATAATAATCCATTAAATCATAAACTGATTTAGGCTCTAAAGTAATTAGTTGTAATATATTTAAATAATCTTCCTCATTAACAATGCCCGATGTAATCATTCTTTCTAATACTTCTCTATCATTTGGAGAATACAATAAGACAATTTCTGCTCCCTCATTATCTCGCCCCCCACGACCAATTTCTTGATAGTAAGTAATCAGTGAGGATGACATATTATAATGAATTACAAAACGTACATCTTTTTTATCAAATCCCATTCCCAGCGCAATAGTGGAAACTACCACCTTTAGCTCATTGTTAATGAGTTTATTTTCTATCTCTTCCTTTTCCTTTTTATTACGTATACCACTATGATAAAAACTAGCGTCTATCCCCCTAGAAACTAACCAATCTGTTACTCTTTCGCATTCTTTTTGAGTAGTACAGTAAATGATACCTGATCCTTTAAGATTATTATTTCTTAAATGGTAATCAAGCCATCCCAATTTTTCATATGAATTTTTCATATGAATGTTTCTCAGATTAAGCTTTTCTCTCACTAACGAACCACGTAGAATTTCTATATGGTTTCCTAATTGTTTTTTTATGTCATCGGTAACTCGCTCATTTGCTGTAGCAGTAGTAGCTAGCATTGGTACTTGATTTTCTAATGTATTAACAAATTGAATTATTTTTTTATACTTCGGTCTAAAGTCGTGTCCCCAGTCTGAAATACAATGAGCTTCATCAACAACAATCAGCGCTAATCCAGGTCCTCTTTCCAGTAATGGTAACGTTTTTCCTTTAAAAAGTTTACTATGAAGTCTTTCAGGAGCAACAACTAGCAAGTCGCATTCGTTGTCAACAATAGCTTGATTCACCTCATCCCATCTTTCAGTATTATCACTATTAATGGTATAAGCATTAAGACCTATTTCAGACGCAGCATCAAGCTGATTTCTAATTAATGCAAGTAAGGGACTAATAATTATGGTTACACCTTTATTTTGTTTACGAAGAAGTTTTGCTGCAACAAAGTAAACTACACTTTTCCCCCAACCTGTTGGCTGCACTACTAAGGCTCGCTTGTTCTCTAATAATAATTCTATTGCTTTCCACTGGTCTGGTTTTAATTCTTTATTTGGTAGATACGACTTAAAAATTTTATCTGCTAATTCCTTCAAAATTTCATCCCCCATAAGTCAGTGCCATTTAATCACTTCTAAATTTTAGAACTTTTTAATTTCAAACCCATTACCATTTTTTACGTTTGATTATTTTTCCATATATACTGAAATAGACATAACTCTCCCTTTTAAAAAGGACCTGTTTAAGTTTCTTAATAGCTTGTGAACTCATTTCTTTTTCATTTTAAATGGTTCCTTTATCACACTTAAACGAGGAAAGAAACTATTTTGGATATGTATTACCTTAATTAATTCCAACTCGATTCAAGAATTTATTGTAACTATAGTATTTATTATACAATTATTCTTTCCTTTTAGAAATATTAATTTAGTTCAAAATAAGACTTTTATACTTAAAAATATGGTAAATTAAAGAATTATATAATATAATTTACTTATTTTTAGGGTGGCTGTATTTCCCCTGCTTACCAATCAAATTTTATAGATAGAAGATGAAAGTGTATAAAATGAAGCTTGAATTATAATTCTCTTCCTTTCCCCTGAGCTTGACGTTAAGATTCAAGCTGTAATAAATAAAATAGTCAAAGTTCACTTATGATTTGTTAATGTCGATAATTTGTGGTGTCGTATTAACAAAGATATAAGCGGATAACATAAAAAGCCTCTTATATAAATAGAGACTTTTTATGTTATCGAAAACGTAACGGATGTTTGTCTAAGAAGTAGTAATTGCTTCTTAGCTTATATCATCTTTTGTTTAGTAACTTGGTCTATTTATCCAAAGCTTTCATTGAATAAAAATTATTTTAAACGCTGTCTTTAGCAGTTAAACTCTTTTGCTTTCTTAAAAATAAAAATATACCTAATACGACAAAGAAACCGCCTAAAATCTAGAAGCCTATAATAGGTTCTCCTAAGAAAGAGGATTACAGCTAAAATTGTTGCCCCAATGGGTTCACCTAAAATACTCATCGAAATAGTTGCTGTATTTACATAATTCATTAAAAAGTTATATATTACGTGAGCAATTGTAAGGAAAATAGCTAGTAATAAAAAAACTCCCCATTCGTGTGTATCATAGCCAATTGTAGGTACACCTGTGATAAGGTTATATAAAGCCAATGCAAGTGATGCAAAAAAAAATGCGCAAAAACTATATATCCAATGAGAAATCCTCTTTACCCTATTTTGCCCTATTAATAAATAACCAACGACTGCTAATACACTCAAAAATGATAAAATATCACCCATAATGACTGACTCACTACTTTGTCCAAGATCACCCCACCCAACCATAACGACTCCTATAATTGAAATTCCTATAGCTAGTAAGGTTGAAATACTGACTCTTTCTTTATAAACTAAGAATCCTCCTAATAAAGCAACTATCGGTTGTAAATCTGACTGAGCCATTTGTGAAATTTCTTTACTTATATCTGCTTCTCTAATTTTCTGTAGCAATGTAGCTGTATTTAAATTACTTATCTCTTTATTCTGGTATTCATATTGCACACAATTATATGCACCACCAATTAATGCATTAGCATTGGAAACTATATTAATCGCCCTATCTATATTATTTAGAGCTTATACATTATTAGCATTAAAGGTGTTCATTTAAATTAAACTTTGAACAAAGAAAACTTTAAATCAACCAGTACGGCTGTTAATTTTATATCTTCCTTTTCTGCAACATCTTTTATGTAACTTAGAACATACTCATCAGCCGCGGGCCCTCCGATAGTAATGGTATGATGGTACTCTTCCTGTTCATCATATGATATTAAATCTTTATCAATGAGTATTCGCAATTCTTGATTATAACGTATTTCACTTATATGCAAGAATCTTCGCATTACTTCACCATCCAGCTCGAAATTGCCATAAGTATCAGGCTCTTCAGTCCTGTAGACAAGCGCATAAAAGAACTCTCTTGTTATTTTAGGCAGTGACATCAAAACCTTAGTGAATCTTTTAAAAGCTTCTTCAAAATCTGTTTTCATTTCTTCCGTATACACTGTTCCTGCATCAGCTTTTAAGTATTTGATTAGTAAATCGCAATTTACGAATTCGTAATTTGGTGTAATCTCAATAGAATCCATTATTGAAGTTGATTCACCATTAGGTGTTTCATCAAACCCTAAATCACTGTATACCCTCACCAAATTTTCTTGGAGAAAATCGTAAACCAATTTTATCTTTTCGACCGGTAAAGAAACTATTTTGCTTTCTAAATCTGGAAAGTCTAATATATCTTCTGTCTCGTTAAAGTTTGTCACTTCTTTAAGGTTGTCAGGGATAGAATAAGAACTCTGTTTAGTACTTAAAATGAATATTTTAAATTTATCATAGCGCTCTTTATGTTCATCAGAAATTTTTTCTAGAGTTTCTTTAATTTTAGACTTTTTCTTATTACTAGTTATTTGAAAAGCTACTCTGTTTTTTCTATCGCCCAAATCTATACCTGGTTCATTGTGTCTCTCCTCATTTAAGTTAACTAATTCATAACCATAAACAATATTTAGGAGATCCTTTGCAAAATCTTCGCAGTAGCGGTTTAAATCATATAGGCCAACCTGTCCCCTAGTTTTAAGCGAGAAGCTTAATTGACTTAAACCATCTAATATCTCTCCTAGCAACTTACCTCTACTTAGCATAACGTTCCCCTTTCAATTACGTATTCTAATTTTCACTTTTTAATTTTACGGCCTAAATCATATAAAGTTAATCATAATTTGGATGAAAATGAAATTTTAAGAAAGTAGGAATATTTAAGAGATTTTTCTATAGAACGTATAGGAAGCCTATAGCAAAAACAGCTAAATTGGCAATTTGTGTGTTAGAGAACAACACAGTATTCTTTACTTACAAAAACTAAAGAGATGGAGATGGTGAGAGTGATAAAAAACAAGGAAAGAACTTATCAAGAATGGGATCATAGAATCATTCCTTCAAGCTTTGGGGTATTAAAGGGTCAGCAGCGTTACTATAGAATCTTCTACGGCTTAGTTAATTGGAGAGAAGCGGATAACGGCAATGATCACATAGCTTGTGTTCCCTTTGTACAATACGGCACTACTGGTGATTTTAAGACAGCACAAAGAAGAGGAGAAATTAGAATGACTTATCCGTGCCATATCTTAGCACAGGATTTAGATAGGGTATTAGCTGCTATGACGGAAATAAAGGCCGAATTCAATAAAGAAGCAGATATTTAGGCCGTGCATAAAATTAATATTTCACCCCAATAACATAAAAAAGCCATTGGCTTACATTCCAATGGCTTTAAGGCTCAAATCCCGTAAAACAACTTTCCTTTTATTTTTCTATTTAGGTTTTTAGAAGTTATTTCATAGTCAATTTCAAAGGAACTATCTGCATTAACTAAAATATACGAAGGAAATGAAATATTTTCACTGACATTTAATTTATTGAAGTCATATTTAAGCACTGTATAGTCTTGTTCATAAAATGCTTCGGCGTTTAAAAAGGAACTCATAAAACTGCGGAAGTCTGATTTAGAATCTTCCAATGTTTTAACATTGCTCATATATGATTCAAATGAAAAACTTGGTGGCATCCACAAAGAATGAGATAAGCTAACGTTCTCATTTACTTTACTGTCAGTCTGATGCCTCAATAATTGATCAAAGAAGCCATTTGATTGTGTAAACTCTTCAATTAAGTCTATGCTATTAGGTGCTTCAAATGAATTTTCAGTTGCAACATTTACGGTCTTAGGAAATTTAAGAGTGACCTTAATGTCTTCATTAAAAATTTGTCCTTTATTGCTTAATACTAAAGGGACAATTGAGTATTTGCCAAGGTATTCAAAATAATTTACCGCTGCCTCCAAATAGTCTAATCTTTTTACAAACTCCCTAATTAACTTTTCTTTTTCAATTTGTTCCCCTTCTAGGGTGGTTCTCCCACCTTCTAGAAGTCTACTTGCCCCACTTGGTTCAACAACCTTTAATTCTCCTACAAAGAAGAAACTTTTAGACAGATGTTTACCTACTAATCTGTATGTACTATTTATTATAGTTTCTTTTTGTTTATCCGGTATTTCACTATACTTAGACTTAGAAAATAAAAAATCTGAAACACTCGATTTCTGCATATTTCCATCCAATATTTCGTTTGTAGTATTACCCTCCTTTTTAGGTAATAGGCTAATACCTTCAATTTCACTAATTATGTTTAATACCTGTTCTTTAGCGCTATCTATAAGAGGGTTAGTATTAAATAAGAAAGGGATTTGCTCCATTTTTGTCGAAAAGTCTAAACTTCTGCTCTTATAGAATTGAACAACAAGGTTTTTTCTAACAGAACCTTCTCCCTTTACTTCCGGATAATTAAAATAAACCCAATCTAATATCTGTTGTTCAAATTCTTCTCTACTTAGCTTTCTACCGTCTTTAGACAATCCAAAAAATTGATAAAAAGCTCCACGCATTATCAATTGTCTAAGTTGATAGTTTACGGAATGACCGTTCTCATCCAAAAACCTCTCGAGCGCTACACTAGCCATTGATTCCAACGACTCTTGGTTGAAATTTTCAAATTGGATATGTATTTTTCCTGAATAAGAATTCAACGTCTCGGATAACTCGGATTGTTCAACTCTGGTGTTTAAAGGGGCGTTGTCTCGTTTTATTAGTCGATTAATAAACTTCTTTGTACTATCATTGCAACTTCCTATTAATAACAAAGACACCTCTTCAATATCGATCGCATCTTCAATTAATTCCTCTAACCAGTTTATAATATTTGCTTTAGAGATATTATTAATTGAAGATTTAACTTGAGTAGCCTTTCTCATTCCATTTTCGTATTCCCACAAGACATCTATTTTGTCGTTTTGTGAATCAGGCTCAACTTGAACATACTTCCACTCTTTTTCTTTTAACGAATTTAAAACAGCTGCAATCGCTTGGTATAAGTAACCTCTTGATCCTTCTTTTCCTCCCATAATAAACCCCTTCTATTTATATTTCCTATAATTCTATTATTTAACATTATATCTTAATTCTTTTAAAGGGATATCCTTAACGTTTTTGGGTAAAAGTAATTTAAAGTACAAAAAAATGAAGAAGCAAAATTTCTCCATTTTTCTATATTGTCTATTCTAATAGAAAAGTAAAGCAACTTACCTACCATTATTACTTTCTAAGCATTTTACTTGTCCTTTTTTAGTTTCCTAAGTAATTTATGATATCCATATATCCCTCCTGCTGTGAGGAAAAGAATTGTACTCCATCGGCTAGGAAGAAATTTAATTAACCACACTGACATTATGATAGTTGCTACAGTCAAAAGCCCTACCCAATTATCATACTTCAAGCGTTTTTTGTTAGCTAAAACAACGATATAACCAATTGGCGGGAATAGCTTTATACAGGCATTCCTATATGGTGTATAACATTTTATAATAAAAAAGGTAGAATACGAAACATCGCTATTTTTAATAATTTTCAAGCTAATGAAAATTATTTACTACTACATTTTGTTGCCGTTTCATAAGGTCTTTTAATAGTTATTTTAAGCGCCTATATACCTGTGTAGAAATAATAATACAGAGGTGATCTTTAAAGAAACATCAATCCTCTTTAATTAAAGTAAATTCAATATCTTTTATAAACCTAGATGGTTCTTTAATATATCCATTTAATCTTTTTGACATCAAAAAATAACAAATTGACTTCGCTCTAGTCAATGATACAAAGAATATTCTTTTTTCCTCTTCAATTTCAGACTCTTTAACTTGATAAAAAGCAGGAAAAGTCCCTTCTTCCATTGCGGGCATAATAACTACCTCATATTCTAAACCTTTAGAACTGTGCATTGTAAGTAACGATACAGCATCTCCTTGAACACCTAGATTTGAAAATTTCTCAATGTCTATTTTCTCTTTATTATGCACAATAAAGTCCACAAAATCACTTATATCATTGGCATCATCTATGTATTTAGAAGAAGACAAAATATATTCCTTTATATTTAATTTTACAAAGATAAATTTTATCCATTTTAAAAATTCTGATGTACACTCTTTAGAGTTGATTAAGGTTAAATATAAAAATATTTTTTCTTCATTGATAATTTTAATTGATGGTAGTGTGTCGTATTTGAAAGCAATCCATTCATTTAAGAGATCTTTAAAGTGAATTTTACGATTGTTCAATATCCAAGCAGCGCAATTTTCTAAGAATTTAATAAAATTCCCTCTATTAAATTCTAGTGCCATAACATAGCTAGGAATACCATTTTGTTCAAGGACATTTAGACAATCTTTTACTTTATTTCTTTTTCTCATAAGAATTGCAATGTCCTTGTACTCTATGCCATTTTGCAGACAGTTAGGTATAATCTTATTGGCAATATACTCATATTGCGTGATATGGTTTCCTTTAAGTTTTATAAGGTTAATTTCCGGACTTTTTTCTATTGGCTTTTTAGCATTAAAAAACCCTGCTGGTAAATTCATAGTATTTGACGATATATCTAATATCTTTTGATGACTTCTATAATTGTTTTTTAATTCTACGCTGTCAAATTTGTCTATGTTTTCAAGTTCTGACAAGTATTTTGGTACGGCACCGTTAAATCCATATATGGTTTGATTAGGATCACCTACAACTATTATTTTTATAGTCGTATTGTGAATTAATGTTAATACCATTTCGTGAAGAGGTTTTCCTAGATCTTGATATTCATCTATTAATACATAAGGGAACTTGGCTTCTAAACAATCTCTGAGATAAGGTTCTTGTTGAATCATCTTCGTAGCTATTTTTACTATAGAGATAAAATCAACCATATTGTGTTGCAAAAGCCTTGCCTCGTAAGCAGCTGCCACCTTTAAGGCAATGTCATAAGTTTCAATAGTTACTTTGCTTTCTCCTTCCATCATAAATGTTCTTTCTTTATCAATCTCTGCCTCACGGAGCTGATCTGAACTAATAGATAGGTTTTCTTTTATTTCTTCGATCCAAATTTTCTTATCTTCTTTAGAAATAATTTTAAAATCTTTATTTATTCCATACTCAAAGAGTCCTACATATGGCTTTAATATTTGGGATAAACAAAAAGAATGTATAGTACCTATAAATGAATTATTCTCGTCATAGTCTATTAGCTGTTGAACTCGTTCTTTAATTTCCTTAGTGGCTTCATTACTAAAAGTTATGCAAGCAACTTTTCTTGGGAATTTAATACTTTCTTTCAATAGCTTTGCCATTTTTAAAGTTAAAACATTTGTCTTTCCACTTCCTGGTCCAGCCTTAATTACAATGGATCCCGTAGAGTTATATGCTATTGTTTGTTCTTTATCATTCTCTAACATCCTTACTTTTTCTAAGTAAGCTTCATTCACATTAATCACCTGATATTTTTGACTTAAGAGCTACTAGTCCATCTTGAATATATAAGGGAACCAATAGATTAGAGTAGGTAGACAGTCTCTGAGCAAACCTACCCTTTCCTACCTTGTTTTGACTGTTTTCAATTTTTCTTAAACAACTATAAAAGTTCCCTGCTGCAAAATCATTTCTAAAATTTTGCTTTTGCTGATCCCCTCCTAGTGTTAGTTCTTCAAAGGTATCACAAATATTTTTTGAGGCTACACTGTCCTTAGAGTTTGCAATCATTAAGTCAATTTCTAAAGTATATTCACTAAAATAATAGCCCTCTTTATTAAAATCAACCTTGCTGATATCCTCTTTCTGCGAATCAAATATTTTCAGCTCTTCTAAAACATCACGAGCTAAATCAAAACCTAACCAACCTTTATTTTTATGATGCTCTTCCTCCAATTCGTGATATACGCGTTCCAGTTTATTTTCAGAAGAACTGTCTTCAACTTCATAATAGTAGTCACCATCTGTGAAAATTATATAGGGAATACCTAATTCTCTCAGTAGAACGATATAAGGCTTAAAATTAGTGGAATTGATATTACAACACACAATTCCATAAAAATCTAAGTCTATTCCTAGATTCAATGCTAGTCGTGGTATTAGATATTCTTCGGCTATTCCCTCAACCAATATTACAGCTTTTCCGAAGTATAATTCACTCCTTTTTATATCCATATATCTCTCTGTGTCTAGCAAATCTTTGTTACTGAGCTCAATATTTTTAGTAGAATTTATTACTGTCGAGTCTCCTTTGCCTCTCAAATGGACAATTGAGTTGATTGGAGATACTGAAGTTATGTCTGTAGAATGCGTTGTTAAAATGATAGACATTGATTTTTGCATAACATCCCTAAAGATACATCTCTGTAAAATGGGGTGTAAATGTGCCTCGGGTTCTTCAATAACTAAAATTGTGTGACTTTTATCGGAAGCGAAATTGTCACTGAAGAACTTATATAGGTCCAAGGAAACTTCCCTTTCCTCAGATAGTTTATAATATCTTTCACCTTGCTCATTGTAAAATTCCTCTAATAAATTTTCACTATCAAGTTCTTTCAATCTTGACAAGTCTTCTTTCGAAATTATAGTAGGGACAGTTTTATCCTCTAAAGAGAGTAAAACTAAAGATATGTATAGTATATTTGTAACACCTAAGCTTACTTCTGAGGTAGGGCGTTGCTTATTAGACCCAATCATTAATTTCAAAGTGTTTAAAATCCTGTCAGGATTAATATCTACTGTTTCTAGAGAAATGCCAGAGTAAGATGTTTGATTACCAACAATCTTAATGATATTTTTATTAATTTTTTTCTTTAAATCAATTATCTCTTCAAAACTTAAAATAGAATTGCCTTCTTCTTTCATTTTTTGAGTTATTTCTTTCAGTGATTCTTTATCGAAATCATATTGTTTAAGTAATTGGTTAAATGGTGACCTTTTTAAAGTCTTAAAGTCACTAGTTGCATCCCTTAAGCCATCAACGACTTTTAGATTTAATACTTTACGATGTTGATGAGTGAACGCAAAACTTTTATCTTCCCCTAGATAGATTAGATAGCCATATTCTTTTTCACTAGTTGGGGCAAACTCGTATGTAATTCTTATAGTTGGTGGATTTGTATCAATAGTTGCATCACAAAATGTCGCTAAAAGTGCCGTATTATGCTCGAAGCCCTGAAGTTCTATGGATACTTCAATTGTTTCCTTATTTTCCATCGGGTTTTCAATTGTATCGTTAAAATCTGTCTCTTCTAAGTGCCTATCGTAATCGGATAAAGCAGGATCCAAAATTAATTGTAATGCTCTTATAAAGTTTGTCTTTCCAATATTATTTTCGCCAAGAATTACCTGCTTACTAGTTAAATCGACGTCTGTATCTTTAAAATTCCTAAAATTTTTAATAGTAACTCTTGATATAAAAGGATATTTTATAGTTTCTTTACCCAAAATAAATCACTCCCCAAATGAATGATAGCATAACCCACACATAATATCCCATCTAAGGTTTTTGGAGGAAGTTTTAATTTTATGTTATTTAAAAAAGAGTAAAAACTCCTAGTAGTTTTTACTCTTTTTTTAAAAGAACATTTTAATTCAATTGTTATTTATTAGTTCGTTTAATAACTCTTTGTTATTAGAAAAAACCTGTTCCTCGGAGGCAGCTAAAATAAGTGAATTGTATCTTCTTACCTCATCTTCACTTATTTCAATAGTAGTAGGGTTTTTTACAAAGTTTTCTTTTGAAATTAACAATGCTTTGTCTGGTGATACAGGATAGTATAATTCTAATTCATCAGTTTCAACATCAGAAGAATAGTTTGCAAGCGTATTTATAACTGGTTGGTCACCGGTGATAAAAGGAATATTTCCTTTACAAATTAGAATATAACATTTGTAATTATCTCTTTGTTCATATATGCCAAACGCTAAACTGGTTGCGAATATATGAGATGAGATATTCCACATATTCTCTACATTCACACCCATTTTATCTCCCAATTCCTTTGCACTTCTTAAGAAATTCATTTTAATTTTTTTTGTTCTAAAATATTGAGTACTTAAAAAAATTAGGAAGTCAACAAAAGCATCATCGTTTTCTTTTACATTTAAGTAGCCTTTTTTCAATGCTTCTAAATAAGGAATAGCTCTTTTTTCAAGATTTGTATGATGTTCTTCTTCCAAATTTGTTATTAAAACATCTATCATATTATTTATTTCATCTGTTGCTATGTTTTGTGATTCTAAGAACTGTTTGATTCTAAATATTTCAGTGAAATTAACAATCCATTTCCTATTTAGTTCGCGAAGTTTAGGGGTTTTATGATCCTTAATAAATAGTTGTTCAATCAACTCAGCTTCACTAGGTGTAATGTTTTTTAGTTTATAAAACTCTCGTTCCTTTGCAATTTTTTCAGGATTTACAGGAAAAACATTTTCATCTTTTGTTCTGTAGCAATATAATTGCCTATTGTTGTAACACCAAGATGCTAAATAATACTCCCATACATAGTGCTGCTGCAACTTTTTCTCCAAGGCTATCACTCATTCCATTCATTCTGAAGTCAAATGTGCTTGTTTAAATATGTGCTAAGTAACTTACTTCATAATTAAGCTTCGATATAAGTTAGTTCTATATAAAATCAACTAAGTAATGATATTACTTAGTTGATTTTATATAGGGTCTATCTTAGTAGACAAAGCTTCTCTCTTACATTACTAAGTAAATGTCTACACAGTTATTTTTTTATTTAAAAGAATTAGAATCATTTTTACATTCACAAAGGCATTTTATCTTGATTCTTCTCTTAGATAGAATTTCACTCTGATTTTGGATAGTTAGGCATAGCTGTTTGAATTGTGAAATCGGCATCATTAATACTAATGCTTACAGGAAACCCATATTTATCTTTACCAATGAATGTGTTACCCCCAAGATATGTTGCATTTAGATAGGCTTCTATAATACAATCATACACATCGTCACGGCTCCAATTGTCTGGAAACAGAATGTTATCCTTCTTTAGTATGTTATCAATTAAAACATCAATCCTAAAAGCTCCTCTGTCACCTAAATATCGTTTTGAACGTTCAATAAAAACGATCTTTCTTGGTGTTATAGCCTCTGCTCTATGATGCAAACCTCCCGTGTCATCCCCTTCGTAAATATGTGCAAAAAAGGATCTTTCTTTACTTTTCCTTCCTTTAGACGAGAATACATCCTCTGTACTCTTTATATCCTTTAGTGCCTGCTCTCTATCACTTTCATTAAGGACAAAAAGAGGATCTCCAGTTTTCCATTCAGCATCACCACGTTTAAATTTTCCAGTTATACCTAAATACGCCTGATGAGGAGGGATGTAGTTCGGACTTTCTTCCTCTGGTTCTGTGTAAGGCAAATAATTATGGTTTCTATCTGTAGATTGAGCCAAATCTTTTCTCTCCATTCTATTCTGAAAATTCGATACCTTTATATATTAACAGCATTTCTATTAAAAAGGCTATATGAACTACAAAAAATCTATATTTTTTCTATTATTGGAAATTATATAAATCAAAAGTTATAGCGTTATCCCAAATGAAAGTCCTTAAAAATGAAGAGGAATTAAGAGCGCTGGTGGCTGCTTTGTTTAAATTAGGGCAAGGTACAGTAGAAGAACCCGCGAATTTCTTTCACCTGTTTATTCAGTCCTATGGAATGAGCTATCGAGAGGATACTAAAGAGGAACTTATTTGATAGTTTGAAAAAGGATTTCCTTCTTTAAATACTCTTACTTAACTGTCTCTTATGTAAAGATATAATGTTTTGAGTGTTTAAAAAGCCTTTATTTAAAACAAAGGCTTTTTCTTTGTTCATATATATTTTTTGTTTGTTAAAAGGAACTTATATGTTAACTCACCCAATTCATACTATTTTTCTCAAAGTTGTAGTGATCGTACTAGCCTCTTGTTAATTCTTTTTTATATTATGAAGAAAATCCGAATTAAGATTATTCAATTTAAGGTAGAAAATAATTAACTCCAGGGAGTTAATTATTAAAATTATTCTTCTAACTTATTTAAAAAAATCAACTTCTCGTTTTGTTGGTTCTTATAAAGCTCCATCTGCCACGTTTTAATACTATAAAATCCCTTGTCGATTCTATCTTTTTCTCCTCTTAGATATTGAACTAAGTCTCTTGGATAATGGGAAGTGTTATACTCTAAATTCACTTTATCATTGGGACTATATAAATTAACAACAAACATAGCCTTTCTAACATAATCCATCCCTACACAAGCAATGTGAGCTGTTGAACCTAGACGAAAGATGAACATAATTCTATAAATGTAAAATCCCCCCTTCTTTATCTCTATTTTGAGAATTTCTACAATTACTCACTAATCTTTATTACTACTTTCATTTACTGTAACTCGCATAATTAAGTAACCTTTTATTCATTAGTCCCTTTGGAAAAAGATGGGGGGATGCTTGTATGAGAATTAATTCTGCCTCTTTTAATAAAGGCTGATTAGCATTCGGTAAAACAGCAAGGATTTTTACAATTAACTGATCTTTATCGAAAGAATGTTGAAGTTCTATACTGTGGTGTTTTCTACTTAACAGTAGGCTTCGATGGGTTGCAATCCGCGCCCTTAAATTTCCACTGCATCCAATATAAACTTTATTATTTTTATTATTCTCCAAAACATAAATTCCAGCTTTATTTGGAAGATCTCCATTTCTTTTATACTTCAAAAGCTCATTTTTTTGCATCATTAAAACCAACTCCTTTTACAATTTAAGGAAAATAATAACTTAACAACAGCCTTTAGTACAAATCTCCCCACTATAAATTTCTATTTATAAGAATAAAAACACCTGGTTCACACCTAATGATTATAGGATTATTTTGAGATTCAATATTTTTAGTTAACTGTCTACAGTTAACTGTCTTTTATCTATTAAAGTTAATATATTAAAAAAATTCATCTTTTTAACATAAAAAATTTTTTTAGCTTAAAATCTTAAAAACTTAAGAGGTGAATTATGTGAGAAACAATCCTAAAAATTTTTCAGTTAAAATAATTAAAGGACACGCATATGTCTATTCCTGGTCCTACCGTAAAACATCTTATCGTACACATTCGCTATCACAACGCTATCATTGGAAATATAGAGGAAGATATGGAACTCGAAGGGTTAGAGATTTTATGAAGCGTTTAACTGTAGCAGAGCAAAATCATTTAAAAGAGGAAGTTGAAAAGAAACTTAAAATACATAAGGAAATTCAAAGAAAAATTGAGGAGATGCTACAAACTGAGCCTTTCAAATCTCAACATAGTATAATACTCAAGACTAAAAACAGAATAATACGCGAGCGTGCTTTGCAAAAGTTTTACAGTAAATTAAATTCTATTGTTAGAAAAGGTGAAATAGATTAAGTTAACATCCTAATATAAAAATTAAATAAGCAAAGAATATTTAGATAATATTCTTTGCTTTTTATAACCTACCTTTTTAACAATTCTATAAATTTTCCCAATACAATCTTCTAATATAATATTTTTTATTTATTACTTCAGTAAATTTTACGACTTCCTTTGTTGTTTTGTGTTGCAACATAAAAGAGAAGTGGTAAGGATTATTGCACTACCACTTCTCTTTTATTTCAGCTATTTATTAATATGCATCATTATTTACGTCTATAACTTCTCCAGTTCGTGATCCCACAGAATACATTCCATAAAATTTTTCTTGATTTTCCTCCTGTGAATATTCATAAACTTTTATTATATAGTCACCTTCTTCATTGATTCCCCCCTGATCAGCAACTGTTAAGTTACTATCAGCTGGTAATTTTAGATATTCTCTCACAAGTTGCTCTGCCTGTTCTGGTGTTAGTACATTTTCTCCACTAGTATTTTCTTGCGCTTGGTTTGGCGCTTCTTCTTGAATTCCATCTTCTTGAGTAGTATCACGTTCTCCTTCACTACTACCATCCTCTATACCAATATTCTCATCACTAAAGTCTGGGGGTGGAATATGCCCCTTTTTATAGTCTCCATCATAGCCAGCACTTGGCCCCGTTTGACAGTTTACTGTTCCATCAATAGAAATGTTGTTCCCATTTCGTACGAACTTTAACTGGCAATTTGGACCTCCTTCTCCATCCTTAACTTGTAATGCTACATTCCCATTGATTTTTGCAGTTCCGTCAATTTCAGTTACCTTAACTCCACCATTTAGTGCTTGTTCTACGCTTTGAACAAAAGTAGCATTAATATTAAACTTAAAGGTATTTCCCTTAACATTAGATATCGTCATTACTGACCACTCAAATTTTTGAGGGCGTGTCCATTCCCCTTCCCAGTTAGTTTTATTTTCAGTACCTGCTTCTTTTTCTGCTTTTTCTTTTTCTTTCTGTTTTTGAATTTCTTCATAATCAGTAATTACAATGGGAATTGATATTATTTTCCCTTTTAAGTCCCCTTTTTTAACCTCCAATACCATTACAGTACTCTTAGCTTCTGGTTCTTTCTTAGCCGTTACTACTATACTATTTTTATTCTTTTTGAATTGTGCAATTCCAGTTTGATCAAATTTTATCTCTAAATTTTTCGGGTTAAATGTTTTGAAATCTGTTGTGAAATTAGAAAAGTCAAAGTATTCTTCTTTTACTTTAACAGATTTATTAGTATTAGCTTTTAGTTGTACTTGGAGAGTATTTGCTTTTATCCCTTTGCTTTTTTCGCATTTCCCAACATCTTTATTTGACTTGTAAACTACTGTTTTTAAAAATTCTTTTTTGAATTCAGTATCTTTTCTTATACCTTCTATACTAAATAAAACATTCCCCCCAGTTACTAACTTACTTTTTATATTTCCACATAAAAATTTTGTTTTCTCTCTAGTAGAATATCCTGCTGCTATCTTACCATCTAAATCTGCTTTTAAAGACCCTCCTGCACCTAACCCTACTATGTGATAGGCCTTAATTTTAAATCCCATTTCAGGTCCTAGTTCAACGTTTGCCTTGCCCAGCCCATCTAATTGTGACGTTAAGTTCCCTTTGTTTTTATATACAATGTCTGGTGTCTTTTTCTTCTTGTACACTATTCCATTCTTTGTAATGTTTTCGTATTTAACCGTATATTTAAAATCCCCACTTGCTGTAACCTTTGCTACAAATTTCATTTCACCTTCTATGGAAATACCTGTTGTGCCTATAGGAAACTCACCTTTACCTAGGTTGAAACTGAAGTCACCTTTTTCTTTCTTCCCACCTATTTGTTGTACCATTTTATTAAAATCCTTAATCTCTTGAGCCTCGTCTACTTTCTTTCCTTTACGTATATTTAAATCTGCTTCAACCTTCGAAGTGGTAACAAACTCAGCCTTTTTTACATTTAAAAACCTACTATCAATGTCTACATCTACTTCTGGTTTAAGTAACTTTATACGTCCACTTAGTTTCACCTTTGCCTTACCAATGTTGATACTATTTATCCTTAATTCTATACCCGACTTTTTGAATTCTGCTCCTACCTTTTCTTCTTTATCTAATATGCTATTTTTAAATTCATACTTTGTTTCATCTTCTACTAACCCCATCAAAGCAGATATTTGTGTGTGTGGTTCAAGTGCTGCTACTTCTTCAATACTTACACCTGAAGCAGGTTTAAAGTTTTCTTTTGTAAATTCATATGTTTTATTTATGTTTATTTGCTCATATAGTTCAAAGAAATTAGGTTCTTCTACTGTAAGGTTATATGCCTCATTTTTTTCTTGTTTCTTAACCACCTTCACTGCAACACCAGTGGGTTCCTGATTAGTTTTTAAAACCAGAATATCTCCAACTTTCACGCTTTTATCATACCTTTTAGATACTGAAACTTGGTTATCCGAAGCTTCAATAATGTCCTCATCTTTTACTACCTTCAATTTAGGGCTTAATTTTGCTTCTTCAACTTCTTTTCTGTCTGTAGAGAAACTTTGGAGATATTGGCCATCTACATTTTCTCCATCAGTATATGTAAGCCCCTTTTTAAAATTAATTTGATAACTCTCGCCTTCTTTATATCCACCAGCAGGAGGGTAAATTAGAATACTTTTTCTGTCAGGGCTTAACCCCACCTGCACACTAACTCTTTGATAATTTTCATCTAAAACATATACATTACTTGAAGTAATACTATTCACATTAATTTCCTTGTAAAAAGAAAATTCCCACACCTTATTAGTCTCTACGTTATTTTCTGTGTCTACATTATTTGGGATATTTTCGGTCTCCCTAACTGTTTCCTTCTTAACTGAGATACTTTTAGAATTTTGAGTAGCTACTGTTTCTGTTCTCTTTTCACTCATTATTTTATATGCTTGAATAACAATTGCGCAGATGACTAATAGTGCAAGAACATATATGACTATTTTTTTCATTCCCCTACCCCTTTTACATAGGCTTCTTTTTATTTACGGGCAAAACTTTCTTAAACTTTTTTTACTCCTTCCTCCAGTTTTACAATACAAAAGACTCAAGTCTAAACTCCCCTCCTCATATCGATATATATAAATAATAACCATATTATGAATATATTCCTATATATTTTAATGAATATTCTGATTTATATTTTTTTGTTGATTATCATAACTATCACTTAGAGAGTTTAACTTATAAGAAGAATCGCATTATAAAATAAATAAGAACATTCTTGTTTTATGATTTTCGACAGTTTAATTTAAAACGAGACTGGATATTATTTCCTTATATCTGTATCTATTAATAAGATAAAACGAATATAGTTATAAAGTCATATTACTAATCCTAAAAATAATAACACTATCTTAGCACCCTAAATTTCTGTATAATATTGTTAATCCAATTAATAGGGAGGATAATTAATTGTCTAGTCAATTTTCGGCGGGCAACTCAGCAATCGGTTATATTTATCAAGTTAGATATGCACTATATTTAATACTAAAAGATGAAAATCTTGAAAAAGATGTAGCAATTGAAAGATTAGATGATGTTTCTTTTGAAGAAAATGGAACCCCCCAAGAATTAATTCAATTAAAACACCATACTAATAAAACAGCCTCTTTAACAAATAGCAGTTCCGACTTATGGAAAACAATTAGGGTGTGGAGTGAAGCTATTAAGAAAAAAGAAATTGAATTACCAGGGGTGGTTTTATCATTAGTAACTACTGGAGTAACCCCTAAAAACTCAGCTGCATACTTTATTAAAGCAAACTCCCATAGAGATCCTAAACAAGCTAGAGAAATTCTATTATCATTTATAGATAAATCAAAAAGTGTAGATAGAGTTAACTATGATGCTTTTCTTAGCCTAACGGATGATGAACAACTAGAGCTTGTAAGAGCTATATATATAGTAGATGGTAGTCCTGACATTATAGAAGTTTCTGACTTGATCAAAAATAGGTTGAAATTATCAACTAAACGAAATCATTTACAAGCGCTGTATGAAAGAATAGAGGGTTGGTGGTTTAATAAAATAATTAATCACCTTGTAGGTAATTCTATAGATTTTGTTTCTGGTTATGAAGTCCAAGATGCCATTACTGATTTTGCAGACCAACTAAGATCCGATTCCTTACCTATTGATTACTATGATGAAAATCCGACAGGTAATCTTAACGAAAATATGCTATTCATAGAACAGCTTCGCTTACTCAATTTGGATAATAAAAGTGTTGAGCTATCAATAAAAGATTATTATAGAGCTTTTATTCAACGGTCTAGATGGGTAAAAGATGAACTGCTTTTTGCAGGTGAGCTACAAAGATATGAAAAACGATTGTTTGACGAATGGGAAAGACAGTTTATTAAAGTTAACCGTTCAACTCGAGATACTATCGAAGAAACTTTTATAGATAAGGGTTTAGAAGTCTTTGATTGGATGAATGACTCTCAGATCCATATTAGAGCAAATTGCACAGAACCTTACGTAATGAGAGGCAGTTATCATATATTAGCCGACAAAAAAGATTTATCTTTAGGATGGCATCCAAAATTTAAAGAACGAATTAGCAAATTATTAGAAAGTTATAAGGAGCAAAAAATATGATTTCTTGGGAGCTTAGAGCTACGGAAGTAGCACATTATTATAACCCTGCTTATGTAGGAAGGCTGTTAAAAGAATTTATTAATGCTTATGAAAACGAAAAGCCTGAAGGTGTTCCTTATGAATTAACTTTTATTGCATTACCGTTAGTAATATTAAAATCTTTTAGATTAGCGCTGCCTAGAACAATAAGAACCCAATTACATAACTGGATTGAAGAAAATAGTGATTACAAAGTTGAGTTTGCAGCCACAGTTAAAGAACTAATCCCTATCGTAAAAGAAACTTTAATATTTTTATTACAAAAAAACCTATTAATAATTAATGATAAAGGCAAGTTAGTGATAGGTTCTGAAAGGTTAAATAGAAAATATCACAGAGATACAGAGGAGATTTTAGAAAGTATAGACAAAGCTAAATTTATGGGCAAATGGTTCGCAAAAGCTGGAGAGGTTACAACTATTTATGCGTTATGGGGGATTAGACCGTGACTATGCAAATAAAAGAAATAACTCTTTATAATAAGCGAGGAGAAATCAGAACTCTTCCCTTCAATATAGGTACAGTCAACGTAATTACAGGTAAATCTGGAACTGGAAAATCAGCTATTATACAAATTGTTGATTATTGCTTAGGTAAGTCCGAGTTTGGGATTCCAGATGGAGTTATTAGAAATGCTGTATCTTGGTTTGCTATAAAGCTTTCAATGAATGAAGGAGAAATCTTTATAGCGAAACCTACACCACGAGGAAATGCTGAGAGTCAAAGTAGGGCATTTATAAAGATTGGTAGAAAGATAGAAACCCCTATGCTAGATAAGCTAATAATAAATAGCAATGACGATGCAATTAATGATTATCTTTCAAAGGTTATTGGTATAAGTTCGAACCTAAATATACCTTCTGAAAAACACACTCGTGATGCTTTAGAAGCCAACTTTAAGCATACCAAATTCTTTTTATTTCAAAAGCAGAGTCTGGTTGCAAACGAACAAGTTTTATTCCATAGACAACTCGAACCCTTTATGCCTCAAGCTATAAAGGATACTCTTCCCTATTTTTTAGGTGCGGTGAGAGAAGATACTTTAAAGTTAAATTATGATTTACGTAATTACAAAAGAAAATTAAAGTTATTACAAAAAAAGATTACTGAAACACAAAAACTTAGTGGCAAAGGAACAACAAAATTAAGTGGTTTGTTTGAAGAAGCAAAATCCGTTGCGCTAGTTGATAATAATATTTCTGTAACTAATGAGCAAGAAATGATTTCAGTTTTAAAAAATGTCCTACTATGGCGCCCTTCTACATTACTTGATAGCCAAAGTGATCGATTAAATGAATTGTTTGAGGAGCGTAAACAACTATTACAATCATCAAGAAGCATATCTGAGGAAATTAAAAAGATAAATTCTTACGAAAAAATGATAAATTCTTATTCTGAGGAAGTTAAAAGTCAGGCTTCACGTTTAGAATCAATTGGCCTTTATGATGAATCTGAAAATGATAACCTTTGTCCTTTATGTTCCTCAACTCTTAATATTATTCCACCTACCATAAAAGAAATGCAGAGTTCATTAGCTGGATTATCGAAAAATCTCTTGAATGTAAGTTCAGAGAAAGCAAATTTAGATAACTATCTAAATAAGCTCAAACAACAGCTATCTGATGTAAAAGAAGAATTACTGGAAAAGAATTTACAAATAGAAATGTTAAATGCACACGAAGACTTTGTTAAAGATATTGAAGATAAAAATAATAAAAAAGCCTGGGTGGTAGGACGTATAAGTCTTTTTTTAGAAAACATTGTACCTTCAAATGAATTATTATTAGAAGAAAATGAGATTAATGAACTTGAAGCTAGAATAGAGGAGCTATTAGATAAGCTAAGCGAAGAACGCACTGAGGAGCTTATAGATTCAATTCTAAACTTAATTGGAAGACAGATGACTACTTGGGCTAATGATCTCCAACTAGAGCATTCTAAATTTCCATATCGTCTAGATTTGAAAAAATTGACGGTTATAGCAGATAGTGAAGAACGCCCTATTCCTATGCATAAAATGGGAAGCGCAGAGAATTGGTTAGGATGCCATTTAATCACCCTACTTGCTCTTCATAAATTTTTCATACAAAGAAAACGACCAGTACCAAATTTTTTAATCCTCGATCAGCCAACTCAGGTTTACTTTCCTTCAGAGGTTTATCAAAAACTTGAAGGAGTCAGTGGTGAAATAACTGATGAAGATAGCATTGCAGTTAAGCGAATGTATGATTTATTATTCAATGTGTGTGAAGAATTATATCCAGACCTTCAAATTATAGTATTAGATCACGCAAATATAAAAGATAACAGATTCCAACGCTCTCTTGTAGAAAAACCTTGGAGAAATGATCAAGCTCTAATTCCAAAGCATTGGATATCTAATTAAATTTCTTTTAAAGAGTAAGTTACACTTAAACTAAAAATACAAACAGTATTTTTAGTTTAAGTGTATTTTTAGTTCTCCATATTAGTAATAATATTTAAAGCTAAGATTATTCATAATTAACCTCTTCAAATTTTCCCACTAACCACAGATTATTTTGTCTAGCTAGATTTCTATTCATTATTAAGTGGTGATACATAACATTATCCATCCCAAAAATCCCCAAATTTATCTGCGATTCTATCATACATTTCTTCGCCGGACTTTTTCTTCTCAAGTTCCAATATTTCCTCAACACACTCCTTATTATCTTCTAATTCTTTTGATGTAGGAAACAGAACACTTATATTTGTATTAGTACTTTTTGAGGGATTCAAGCCCATAGAAATCGCATTTCCTTTAAGTCCAACTTTTTCTCGCATATTTGGAAAATAGCTCGAAATATATAAATTATTTGAAAGAGTGACATAATGAAGTAGCTCTTCTTTAAGTTTTCGATTTTCTTTGGATAATTTCTCATTTTCCTCCTTAGCTTTAACTAGTCTTTCATTCTCTTTTTCTAACTCTTTTGCCTTATTGTATAGATTAATTCTTGACTCTTCTAGATAAAACAATTGATTGACTAATTCCATTGGATTAGTCCCATATCGTTCAATAATATAATCTATATTAACGTGATTTATTTCATCGTTTTTATCCAAGTCTAATTCCCGGCCGTCTACCATAGGTTTGTTAATTAAATCTATTTTTTCCTGAATCCTTCTACGCCATATTTGTCTTCCTATAATGCCGCCAGTACATTGCTGAAGATTGCTAGGATTTATCTTTTCTCCACGCAGCTCAGCTTTAACTTTTAATGCAATTTCAACTAAATCGTCATCAGTAAACCTTGTAAGAGGACCTCTGCTCCCATTCAACCTCACTTTTCTATCTTCAGGGAATTTTTTATTAATCCATTTTTTGATTACACCTGCAATCCGGTGATATAACTCGATACTACTACTCATAATGGTATTTCTCCTCCAGTAATCTAGCATCAATTATCGCTTTATGATCAATATATTTAAAAAGTTGAATAGCCAGTGATTTACTCTCATTTTCATTCAACTTTTTGATTCCTTTCAAATCCTTATATGTATCTAAGCTTACTGTTGCCATCAAATCAAGTACCTTTATGACGTTTTCTTCAAGTTCTTTTGAATGGCTTTCTAGCCACTTAATCCCTTCTTTATATTCATCAATGGTAGGTTTAAATGAATAGTAATCTTCACAAAGTCTACAATCTTCTACACAATTACTTGGAAAGTCAATATCTCTACAGAAACCGTAATCAACTTTACGCCATTTTTCTTTTTTTACTTTTTCATCTGTGTCTATCCCCGATTTGTAACGGTCTATTTGCTTACTATTTAAACCAATAAAACCATCAGACATCGAAGAGCCAATTTCCCCTTCCACCTTCTTCTGCGCTAATTTATATACATATGAAGTCGCAAAGTGTTGTGCGTGGGTATAATAGTTACCTGGGGAGGTTATTCGCTCGTGTCCGGCCAAACGCGTAATTGACAGGATATTGAATCCTTGTAGAAACATATTTATAATAGCAAAATGTCTTGTATCTCCAGGCTTTACTTGATCTAATTCAAATTCACCATATTGTTCTTCTACAACTTCCTCATAAAAATGTTTTATAAGTCGATGAAATTTATCATCGTTTTCTACATCTTCAGTTGTAACTCGTGAAGGCATAAACCTTTTATTTATCCAGTCCAAAGGCGTTATAAGATACTTATTAGATTCAATACCCATTCCCTTTAACCATAAAGAATACTTATTAATTAGGTCATATACTCTCTTGTTAATAAGTATCTCTTGTTCCCAATGTGTTTCGTCTAAAGACGATGAAATCATCTTGAAACGAGGTATTGTTATCCAATACGACATATCTTTTTTAACCTTTAAACAGTCAGCTTTAATACGTAAAAATTCAATAGGACGAATTGGTATAATATTCGTCATAGTCCACCAGAGAAAAACAGGATAAAATTTAATTGTTGTTTCCATTGGATAAGTCACAAAATAATCATTCACACAATCATTGAAAGTTAAAACATCCTTAAATACAGGAAGATCCCGACTTTTTTTTTCACCCTGCTTTAGACCCTCGAAAATCTCCATAACTTTATTTTTTATATTTGGAACAGAATAAAAGCTAAGGTAGTTAACTAACGCCCTTCCTTTAAGATAACTATCTTCAACATCTAGAACTTTGAGAAAAAATTCTTTAATGATTTCTTCATCTTTTAAACCTTTTGTTGACACTATTGTTTCTTTTAAATGTCTTAATTCAGCTCTAACCGTCTTTGCTTTATTGCCTGATTTTCTTAAAAGTAAAAGGTAGGCTTTAAGAGAAGGCACAAACGAATTGTATCCCCCTAAATCAAAATTAAATAGTATCCACTTACACTGGATTGTGCAATAGAAATGCCAAGTTATATCACTAAATGAATTGGCTTTTACATAACCAACTTTTTTCATCCCCTCTAATAATTCTTTATATTGATTATTATTAGTTTTTGCATTAAAAGTATATTTCTCCGATACTTCGATTTTATAGTTAAGTTCCTCTGTTAGGACGCTTGTTATTTCCATTCAGATCACCTATTCAACAAATTTTTTACTTCGCAAATTTTGAATTCCCTCACGGATTTCGTCTAAGGAGATAAAACTATAAACTTGTTCTTTTGGTAAAGTTACTTTCGCCTCACTTAAGATGGTTAACGCAGTAATTAGCAACCTTTCATCTCTTTTAAAAGTGCTCTCATATCTTGCCTTGTTCATTGACCTCACCAACCTTCTAAATTCCTTTGCAGCCTCTAGTAGGACGTAAAGTTGAGGAATAAAATATTCACAACCAAAACAATTTTTTCTACTTGGATATTTACAACTTGGATATACCATACATTGCCCAGGGTTTGTTTTAGCCGGCATTTCTTGATTAAAGATTTTCTTAATCAACTCAATAAGATCATTTTCAGGAAGTCTAGACAATTGTTGAATAACATTCTGCCTTTTTTGGTAGTTATCATTCAAAAAATGTGCCCAATCTTCAAGTTCCTTGAGCTTTATTTCATTTCGTAAAGTTTCTATTGTATTTGTTCTTTCTTCTAAAGACTGAATTGCCTCAGTATCTTCCAAGGCCAATAAAATCATATAATTATATAACCATCCAAAATGACCACGTTTAAATAAATTTTCTGAAACTTTGTTTATTGAGCCATCTTTATTCATTACTTTTACATAAATAGACGTTGTATCACTGATTCCAGGATTTTCTTTTTTATCTTTGTGTGAACGTGAGTATTTAACAAACGAAAGTGCAATATCTGCATTATCTGCATCTTCTTCTACGAGGTGGTAATATAAATAAGTCATTGTACTACGATTCATTTTTCTATTCCTAAACATTTTAAGCTCTGGTTTCTTATCAAAAAAATAAAGATGATTCTTAGCGATATTATAAGATCTACCTGCTCGAGTGATAAAAGTAAAAAGAAGCTTTTCACTGCCTTTTCTTCTTCTGTGAAGCTCAGAAATGACTACGGCGTGTGCAACACATTCTACAAGAGTAGGCTCGACTAAGAATGTTAGATAAGACCTTGTTTTATTTGTACACTCTGGTCTTAACTTAATATGAAGTTCATTTATTATGGTTTGGCACTGCTCCATTGACATTCTATTTTCCTTAAACCAATCGTGGCGGCTAATTCCTATTTGTTCCAGAGTTATAGGTGGAACTTTTTCTACTATGTCGGAGTGTCTCCATACATCTGTTAGATGAATTAAAACATACACCCACATATTTGCGTAAGAAGCGCTCCTCAAAGCTCTTGGGAGGTGATCTTCAATCCTTCTTGCGTACAAATTAATCTCTTGATATATTTCAGGAGAGTATAATTCTAATTCTTCATCATCCTCTTCTTTTCTATTTTCTTTAATTGAAAACTTCTTTTTCAACTCTATATCTTTTAATGCAAAAGCAAAATCTATAAAAGTACAAAAACGCTTTTTAACATAAACAGGTGCCGTAGTTTTAATTAAGGCTGATTGTATATCATCTTCAATACCTTCACCTATATCCTTAGATAATAACAGTAATATTTTCTTGTACATATTTACATTCTCAGCAACCAAATCTTTTACTCTGCTCCCCTTTGAACGGGTTTTACCTATAACCTGCGTTACGTATTGTATGAATAAATCCGTAATTTCAGGTATTTCGGGATTTATTATTTTGAAGACACGTTCCTTAAATTCCTTTATCATATTTTCTTTTGAATAATAATCATCAGTTTTAACTACAGGGCGTGTCTCTCTTTGTAACCACTCGTAGTTATCGATATATTCAGAAACTTTATCAACTGGAATTAACCACCTACCTTCAATTTTTTGAAAATGAGGAATATCCCCTTTTTTAATTCTATAAGTTACTGTCTGTCTAGTTTGTCCCACCTTTTCACTAAATTTATTAATGGACATATACTTTTCTTGTACTTCTTTTCCTGCTAGTAGTATTTCTTCAACGTAATTACAAGGGACCATCCACGTATTTCTGGACATATAAGCATCTGGAATTACTCCCTCTTTGCAATAATTTTGAACTGATGATTTACTTTTCCCAAGTCTTTCTGCGGCTTTACTTACAGTTATATATCCTTCTTTTCTTTTATGTTTTTTTATTAAACCTTCTAAACTTTTTCTTTTAACATAAGCCACCTTAAAGAAAACAAATTTGTCCTTGTCTGGAAGTCTATTTTCTAAATTGGGCAATTGTATTAAGTCTAGTTTTAATTCCTTTGCAACTTCAGAACGGCTAACAAAATCACCAGTATCAAGCTTCTCTTTAAGTACTAGTAAAGTTCTTAATTTTTGTTGATGTTTTGATATGTAAATACCTTTTGAAGTAAGTATAGTTATTTCTTCAGCTTTAAGCTCCCCATTATTTATCATACGTTTGATGGGACTTTGACTAATTCCCAACTTCTTAGCCAACTGAATAACAGTAAAATAATTTTCCTCAACACTCTCTTTATTTAAAATAATATTCAGAATTATCAATTTGGGTATTTGCCACGAATTATCAATATTCTTACTGCCTTTAAACAAACCTTGTCTACAATAGCTAGTAACAGTCGTTGGTTTTACCTCACCTAAAACTTCAGTCAAAATAGTTGAAACTTGTTTGCTTGTTAAATAATCTCGGGTTTCTGCATTGAGCTTTTGAATAGCTTCTTTAGTACTCAGCATCTATTTCTTCTTTCCAATAATCTAGGAATATAATCATTATTCAACTCTTTAAACGCATCTTCTATTTTTTCACGCAGTCTGCTTGTCTTCGCAATATAAGGAAGGGCGGAAGTTATGTGCTTGTCACCACGTTTATATGCAATTAAAAATGGATTATCTGTACGTTCTGCAACCATATTAGTAAAAGTGCCTCTACCAATATGTGTAGACCAATCTACCATTCGAAGGTGATCTGCAACAGCAATATCATCTACATCACCGTAGACCTTTAAATAATTACAGAAAGCTTGTTTTACATTATTAAAATATTGATTGTAACTTTTCGCAGTCATTGCTTTTCCCCGTGCATTGATAAAGAGGGCGTCACTACCATTAATTGACCTGAATCGAGCTATATGATCCTCAAATAAAACAGTTAGCCAGCCTTTAACATTAAAGACCTCCTGTGTTCTCGGTCGTTTAACTTCTGAGCTTGTTTGATCCTTTATATCTGTTCTATAATTACGATTCTTAATGTTCAATATAAAATCTCCATTTTTAATCCTTCTCGTTACTTGTGCTCTTGAAAGGTTAACTACTTCTCCACAACGTAGCCCTCCCATAAACTGTAGATAAATTCCTAAAGCAATTCTTGGAGCTTCTATTACCGTTATTTCCAACAGAAGCGGGAAGTACTTAAGTGGAAACAAATGCTCTTTTTTATCTTCGGCTAATCTAGGATAAATGACTCCTTTGAACGGAGACTTGTAATATGTTGTTTTTGAACTGCCCCACTGTAATTCTTTTTGAACAAATTCTTTCTCTTCAATCTCAGGTAAAAACCCTTTTCTAGATAGGAAAACATAAAAGTTAGTTAAAGTTCGTTCATATTGTCGGACCGTTCCCCCGCTAACTTCAAGTTGATTCAAAAAGTTAGTAACGTGAGAAAGCTTTAGTTCGGTGAGGGACTCTATTTCTAATCGCTTTTCATTTAAATGAATATAATTTAAGAATTTCACTATGTTATCCGAATGCTTTTTCATCGTGTTAAAACTCTTAGCTGAATATCTTTGTAAAATAAATTCCGATAAAGGATGAATTACCTTGACAGTTGCACCACTACCTTGATTTATTTTTTTAGCAGAAATTAATGCAAATTTCTTTTTAACATTGTTTTCTCCCCAATCTATCTGCATCACATCAGTAAAATACTTAAACCTATAAATTGGTAAAACCATTGTATCAGTATTATCCACACGGTTTAACAATTTCACTCCCCCATTCTTATCTTAAACAGTATTTCTAGCAGCCTTGATTGTAATTCTTGCTTCTAGGGTCCTCATTCTCACTTCTGACGAGCCGTACACTCTCCCTAATGCTATGTCTTAATAAACAAAAAATATGTACAAACTTAATTGGTAACATTTGATTAAGATACCTTATAATGCTATTTTATTACGTTTTATATTATATGTACACACAAAAAAATCTCTATAAAATCAAAAAAGCCTTTCATATCAATAGAACTATTCAATCTAATATAATTTAATATGTTCAAAATATTTATGTACAATGATATGGCGATAATGGATCGAAGTTTAAATCATTTTTGGAAAATCAGTTATGGCCAAATTTATCCCACTTTACAAAAGCTTGTGAATAATGAACTAGCAACGGTTAATTCCGTTGCTCAAACTGATAAACCAGATAAAAAAGAGTATGTCATAACAACTAAAGGAAAAGAAGTTCTGCAAGATTGGCTGCGTGAACCTATTAAGCAGCTCCCTTCCGAAAGAAATGAAATTTTGTTAAAACTCTTTTTTAGTAGTCAGCAAGAAAAGCAGCTCACAATTTCCCAGTTAAAAAACGCTCAGCAGAAACTAACTGAACGTTATACCATGTATTGCGGAATTGAAGACAGCATTTCTAACAGCCCTTCTCCCGATAGAACGTATTGGCTTATTACCCTAGACTACGGTAAACGAACAACGTGTGCTTCGATAGAATGGTGCAAAGATACGATTAATAAATTATATGATGAGGAGGCGCATAATTTATGATTCATTCCAATCGTATGATGGCTAAGCCCGGTCAGGAGTTGGTCGTCTTTGTTATAGGAATGCGCATTAATAAGTGGACAGCCGTACACAAATGGTTCCCTGTATTTAAAGCAATGCCTCCTATGATTCGCGAGTTGTATACAAACAAAAACCTTGGCTTTTTATCTTTGCAAGGAACTTTTAATTTAAGAACCATCACGCTGATTCAATATTGGGAGTCAGTTGAGCAATTGACCTCCTATGCCAAAGGTCCTCAGCACTTAAAAGCTTGGAATTCTTTTTATAAACAGGCTTCAAAAACGAATGCAGTGGGCATTTATCATGAAACGTACGTCATTCCTGCAGGAAATTATGAATCAGTATACGTGAATATGCCTTCGTTCGGTTTAGCTAAAGCGCTTGGATCTGAAACCATAACGAAGCATACTCAAACTGCCAAAAAACGTTTGAATGTTAAAAAGCCGCTTTAACTAAAAGCGGCTTTCGTTATATTTGTTATACATATATTTTCAGCATTTGATTGGCACCTTTTTGAAATTCATACGGGACGTCTGCTATTTCTGTTCCTTTTACTAGAGGCGCAATCTCTTCTAACAGCTGCGGCAAATAAGTAGAAAGCTTTCCGCTTAAATTCGTTAAAGGAAACAAACGTACTTCCTCTTTTGTAACGCGTATCAGTTCTTTTAAAGCTTCTAAATGAAACGTATAATCTAACCGGTCACTGTACATAAATAAAAAGTTTGCACAAAGCGTTAAATCAAACTCGTTCTTTTGAAACGGCAAATTAGGAAGTGCTCCGTACTGATAGGCTTCGGGGTTCTTTTTCATATGAGCAATACAATCTTTTAATGCTCTTTTTCGATGTTCAGTTAAATCATCAATAGACGAAAAATACTTCCACACATACTGTTCCTGTACGTGCTGCATTTGATTCATCGTATGAATTAAATCCAGGCTTCCTTTCTTTTCAAGCTCTTCTGCCGTAAATTTATAGGCAATATCACAGCTAGTAGCCTCCGTACCTTGCTGCAAGGCATGAGCAGTAAAAGAACAGGCCCCGCTAGCACAGTCTAACACTTTTTTTCCTTTTAAATACTTTTCATCCAAATTAAACATAGCTCTGTACTCTTCAAACGTTCTGCCGATAAAAACAACTCGGTCAATTCCTAACTTTTTCTTTGCTAAACTCAACTCTACTCAGCTCCTATCTTTTACATAGACTTTTATTTTACAGAAAATTGGATTAAATTCCAATAGTTTATGTAGTAATTAGTTTAATCACTATCTTTTGAAGGCCTAAAAACAGGCCCCAACACATAACTCCTATCGATAAACTCATAAACAAATGAAGAGAGTTTTTTAAGCAAATATAGACGACAGCAAGTAGTAAAATAGTGCCTGGGAGTCCATAAAGAACGCCGAGTGTAAACTGACTGACCACTTCCTTTTTTCTCCTTGCACTGATAACCATACAATACTTAGTAAGCTCACAATTGGAAGGGCAGCCACAATTCCACCGTATGTCGGAAATCTTTTGGCCATTTCTGTTACCCCTGCAATAATAAGAGCCGACATTAAAATTTTGATGATACTATACATGTTTTGCACGCTCGCTCAATAACTGAAAAGCCTGTTGAATCAGCTGCTTTTCAGATGCTGTCATTTCGCGTAAAATAGCTGATACTTTTTCTTCATCCAAGCTTGAATTCCGTTTTAATAGGTCTTTTCCTGCTTCTGTTAAATGCAGAATTACTTTTCTTTCATCATGTATATCTCTATTTTTATATACATACCCTTTATCAATATTTCTCTTTACGTGTTCAGATGCCGTATTATGTGAAACGTGTAAATAATCCGCAATTTCTTTTATTCCAACCGAAGATGATTTGTCGATATGCTGTAAAAGACGTATGGTTTGGTGTGTAATTTTCTCTTGATGCGTATAGTGCAAATGATAATAAATAGACGTCCAATAGCTGTTTAACTCCTCTACTTTCATGATCCTGCTCCTTTATATCGTATTTTCAATTATTATCGTATTATACGATATATATTACAGAAACGACACCCAGTTTTCAATACTACCTTCTTTTTATCTTGTATCTCACATAATAATACGATTTAACAGTTACACTAATTGTACACACTGTGAAAGGCGGTTGTATGACATTGATTCTTCGACTGTTAAAATGGGTTCCGAATCTCTTTACGATTGGAAATTTGCTAAGCGGCGTATTTTCCATAGCCTTTAATATGAACAGCTACGAACGCTTAGCTGCTCTTTTTATTTTTCTAGCCGCTTTTTTCGATTTATTTGACGGCAAAATTGCGAGAAAGCTGAAAGTTAACAGCGAGTTTGGTGTAGAGCTAGATTCTTTGGCTGATATTATCAGCTTTGGCGTAGCGCCTGCAATGCTATTTCATACTCTTTCTCCCCACTCTTGGCTAACCGTACTCGCTTTTATGATTTATCCAAGCATGGGCGCATTAAGATTAGCTAAATTTAGTGCAAATCCAACCATAGGTTATTTTATAGGGCTTCCTATTCCTTTTCCCGCTCTAATTATCGCACTGCTTGGCATGTTTTATTACGTAAACCCTTACCTTATGATTATGTTAGCTATTTTGATGGTTAGCCCTATTCGCGTAATGAAAATTTAAATGCAATAAAAGACAGACAAAATGCCTGTCTTTTATAGTGCTGTCCATTCTTCACACAGCATTTTATGCTTAAATTTCAGCTCATGTTCTCTTTTTTCAAGCTGAGCTTGTAAAGACAGCCACTCCTTATTATCAGGTGCTGAGCATAATTTTTCTTCAAGAGACAGTAAGGAATCCAGTACGTCTTCAAGCTGAGCAGCCACTTCTCGTTGCTGTTTTATGTTCATTTTTTTCAACAGTAGTTTTTCATTTTTCTTCATTTTTTTCACCTCTTTCTTTTCTTTACCCAATGGTGAGTGTTTTAGTATAGAAAGTATTATATGGTTAAAAATATTTCTCCTGTAATAAAGATCCTTTAATAGCTTATTTTATTTTTAATGATTATTTAGAACATAGTTTAATAAGATTATTATATCTGATACAATTAGTAATACTTTTACAAACCGTGATATACTTAAAAAAAGAAAGGATGATGAATAGAAAATTATGCTGCAAAAATTTGGTTTTTCTCAGTATGAAAGTCAAGTATATGAAGCGCTGCTTGCGAATGATGGCCCGCTGGATGCTAGTTCAATTGTTACGTATTCGCATGTTCCAAAAGCAAAAATTTATGAAGTGCTTAATCGTTTAATTGATAAAGGTATTGTAGTAAATACATTGTCCGGGAAAAAGAAACTTTACTCAGCGGTAGCCCTTCAAACCGTCATTCAAAAACTTACTGCTGATTTTGAAAATGACATTAATGAATTAAAAACATATAAAATTAAAAAAACGTTTACAGATGATCATGTTTGGAGTTTAAAAGATAAATCCTCTATTTCTGCTCACATCGAACAATTGATTCATGAAGCGGAATCTTCTATTATTTTATCCGCGTGGAATGATGAGTTAGCACATTACCGCTCATTGCTAGAAGAAAAAGAGAAACAAGGCGTAAACGTCGAGGTCTTAACCATAGGAAACTTGCAGACTGCCCTCAAACATTTACATACATTAAATCCAATAGATGATCATAAAAACCTTGAGCCGTCGCAGTTGATTATTGTTGACGATGCTTACCTTTTATTTGCCGGCATTGAACATGAGACATGGAAAGCAATAAAAACCATGTCCCAGCCGCTTGTAAAAGTTTTTGCTGATTTCTTTTATCATGACGTTGCACTTACCCATATTACAAAGAAATATCAAGAGCAGCTTCTTCAAGATTCTGAGATCATGGATCTGCTTACTCGCCTGCGATATTAAAAGGTTACTAATTCATTAGTAACCTTTTTAATATTACCTATTGAAATCCTTTCTAAAAAAGGTTACTATTCTAGTTGTAACTTTTTAAAGAGGGGGTTTTTTGATGAATAAAAAAGTTTACATACTTGCGATTGCTTCTTTTGTTGTTGGAACGGTCGAATTAATTCTAGGAGGCATCTTAGACTTAATTGCCGATGCATTTCATGTATCATTAGCAAAAGCAGGTTATTTAATCTCTATTTATTCGTTTGTTTATGCCTTGTCTGCGCCGATTTTACTAAATGTGACGGCTAAGATAGAGCGTAAAAAAGTTTATATGTGGACATTATTTATTTTCTTATTGAGCAATGTATTTTCAGCCTACAGTTCGGGCTATTATATGCTACTGATTGGACGTATTCTTGCTGCTGCGAGCGGTTCTTTTATCATTGTACTATCTACCACAATGGCTTCTAGAATGGTAAAACCTGAATACCAAGGCAGAGCAATTGGCATCGTATTTATGGGAATCAGCGGCTCACTTGTTTTAGGCATTCCTCTTGGTATTTTGATTGGAAATGCGCTTGGCTGGCGTCAAGTATTTGTTATGATTGCAATTTTGACTGCCATTATTATGATTACCGTTTGGTTTACAATGGAGCGTCTAGCTCCTGCTCCAATTGTACCGTTAAAAACTCAGGTAAAAGCTTTACGCAATAAAAAAATGCTCGCTATTCACCTAGCAACATTATTTGTACTTGCGGGCCATTTAACGCTTTATGCGTACTTCACACCATTTTTGCAAGAAACACTAGGATTAAATACAACGATGGTGACCATTATTTATGGTATTTTCGGTCTTGCTGCCGTGGCAGGAGGAGGACTTGGAGGAGCTGTTTCTGATAAATGGAACCCTTCTTCATCTGTTATCACCATGATTGCTCTCTTTTTTGTTAGCATGATTGCTATGCCTTTTGGCGTTCATTTACCATTTATTGTGTTCTTGCTTCTTATGATCATTTGGAGTGCGCTCAGCTGGGCGGTTTCACCAGCTCAAAGCAATTTAATTATCCATAGTGCACGCGACACGTCGGACATTTTAATCAGCACTAATGCAGCGATTTCACACGTAGGAATTGCGATCGGCTCCTATGTTGGAGGAATTGTCGTTAATCAATACTCTGTTATTTATAACGGCTGGGTCGGGTCTATTTTTGTTTTGCTTGGTCTTTTCTGCTCTCTTTATGCGGTAACACGAACAGAAAGCACAGCAGATACGCTTCACAGTAAATAAGCTTTTATAAAAAAAGCGTACACATATAGTGTACGCTTTTTTTGATTATGATGGGTCTCCATGCATTTCAGCTGCAAATTGAGATTCGGACATGACGATAAAACCATGCTTTCTTAGCAACGCAGTCGTTACCCCTTCACCGGCTAATTTAACATTTGAAAATGCTCCGTTATATATATGTTCACTTCCACATGAAGGGCTGTTTTCTTTTAGTACAATAACAGTAGCTTTTATTTCTTTTGCGATGCTCAGTGCCTTATAGGCCCCGTCTATGTATATATCTGTCACGTCTTTTCCCGATCGTTCAATAACTCGCGCATTTCCGTTTATTACGTCTATTCCCGTTCCTTTTATAATTTCTGCCGGTTCTCTAGGCGTGTGAAATCCACCTAACAGTTCCGGACACATCATCACCGCTTCTTTATTTTCAACGAGCGCTTCAATTTCCTTAACTAAGGCACTGCTTCCATTATATCTGCAAGCTTGACCTGCTAAGCAGGAACTAACCAGAATCACAGAATTCTCCCTCCCATAAAAAAACACTTCTCATTCATCATACAAAGAATATATGATGAATGGAAGTGTTTACCTTTTATATTTTATTCAAGATCACGCTTTGACTCCTGCTCTTTGTCTCGATCCGTTTTCGCTTCAAATTCAGAGCGAGTCATTACGTCCTCTACATGCATATTTACTTCTACTACCTCTAATCCCGTCATATCGTGAACTGATTTTTTTACGTTATTAACAGTTTCAGAGAAAATGGCTGGAACATTTTTTCCGTATTCGACAATTACTTTTAAATCAAGGGCAACTTGCTTTTCTCCTACTTCAGCGTTAATCCCTTTTGTGATATCTTCAGTGCTGCGGAAGCGATCTGTTAACCCGCTCATAAATCCGCCGCTCATTGATAAAATTCCTTTAATTTCATTAGCTGCAATTCCAGCAATTTTTTTAATGACTTGATCTTCAAATGTTAATGTATTTTGATGTGTATTTTCCTGAGATTTTACTGCTGTATTTGTTTCATTAACTGCCATAACTAACATCTCCCTTAAAGTGATTTTCTATCTTCCTTTAGTAAAGAATCCTACCCAAGCATTTATGTCTAAATGACCGTCTCTCCACTTCCCGATTACATAACCAATTCCCATAAAAGCTACAATTAGCAGCGTGGGGCCAAAACCAATTGTTAATAGCAAAATTGCCAACACTAAACCTGCCAGAATACCAAGTACTCGGCCACGGTACGGAATCAATTTATCTGGAGTACTCATTATGTCCCTCCTTCATCACACAACACGCTCTTTCTTTCGTGTTTGTGTATCTGTTAAGTCAATACGGACGGAGTGAACAGGAAGCTCAAGTAAGGCCTCCACGGCGCGTTTTGTTTCAAGCTGCATCTCTTTTCCTAGTGTTGGTAGTCCATCTCGTCCAAACAACGAACAGTTGATATACAGACTAACTTTTTCTTTGCGAGAATGAATAGAGGCATGGACTTCAGGAGAGCGTATTCCCTGAAAGCTTCTAATTGCTCGTAAAGCTGTAGATTCGATCGTTGCTTTAGAAATTGTTATTTTGCCTTCACCAGTTACAATTGCTAAATTCTTCTTAGGCGGTCTGCTAAATATGCCTGTTAAAAGAAAAATAATAAAAATAACAGCTAAAAATGCGCTTATTGATAAAATTGTGTAGTAAAACCACTCCTGATGCTGCCACTTTTCTAACCAATTTGAAAGGTGAGGAACCCTATAAACCATCAGTGCTAACATACCTGAACAAATCAGTCCTGCAATTCCAATAATTGCGATTAAAAACCGATTAAAATTATTCAATTTTCCACCTCATCTCAACGTGAACTCCTACTGCTTTTTTGTTGTGTGTAAAGGGAAGGCAACGAGATATTCAATAGTTACCCGCAATATTTTTTTGATAAACTTTCTAACTGTAAAACTGAATAWAAAAAAMACGACTAGGTTTCCCTAGTCATTTTCCGCGTCTCTATACGTTGTCTTGTGAGCTTTGATGAACTTATTACCGTTTATTAAACCGCCAATTAATAAAATAGCGGCGGTTAAATAAAACCAGACCATTAAAATAATAATACTTCCAAGCTGACCATAGATTTGCGAGTAGCTTCCAAACTGGACATAGTATCCGAATCCGGTAGATACAACTTGCCATCCTAGCGTGGAGAAAACAGCCCCTGGAAGTACATCTTTCCACGTTACTCTTGCGCTTGGCATCAGTTTGTAAAAAAGAATGAAGAAGCCTAATAAAAATAATGTCCCAATTCCCCATCTAATTGTCGTCCAGCTTTGAAACCATATATCAGGAACATGGACTTTTGTTAGGACCAAATGTCGAATGACCTCTTCAATAATTGGTACAAACAATGAAATAGCTACCACAACCATAAAACCAAAAGTTAAAATCAAATCATTGATTAAACCGCGCAAAAACGTTTGTTTTCTTTGAATATGATACGCGTCATTTAACGAGCGAACCAAAGATTGTATAGCCATAGATGCGAGCCAAAAAGTCGCTAATAAACTAAAAGATAAAACTTTTTTCCCGCTATTGTTAACTGTTTCAATTGACCGTTCAATTACGTCGTAGGCGCTTTTAGGCGTAAATGGTTCAATAAATATCAGCAAATTGTTTGTATCAATTGGAAAGAAACTCAGCAGAGAAAAAAGAAAGATAATAAACGGTACAAAAGATAACAAAAAATAGTAGGCTGTTTGAGCAGCCTGATCAAAGAAACGCTCCGTAAAAAAACGAGCGGCAACGGTCTTAGATGTTTGAATCATAACAGCGTTCTCCTTTACTTTCGCTTCACCCTGTAGTGAAATTCATATTCATTTTTTATGTTCAACATGTATTGGATAAGTTTCGGCTTATAAAGCTTTCCTTTTCCATTATCCGCGGTTAACAAAGAATTTAACCTGTAAAATTATACAGCCGGTTCATAAAGAAGATATTATTATAATTACATCTGCCATTACCACCATATCAATAGATCTTCTTTTTCTTTCATAAAACCGTAAATTCTCTGAGACTGCTTTCCCTTTTTTCTTACATCTTAAACTTTTTTACGCAATGTTAAAAAAGTAAAACATAAGAGCGCCGATCAGCATCAGCATAATCATTGAAACAAAAATAACCAAAGCGTGAGAAGATTGATACGTTTGGCTGTTAATTTTTTTGCGGGTTGAAAAATAATGATAGGTTGAGAAGAGAAGCAAACCTGCACTTGCAGCTAAAGAAAAGATAATAACAGCAATAATAAGAGTATCGGCTGCTTCACTTAATTTTTTTCCGGAATTGAAATGTAGGCCGCCTGCAACAAAGCCAATGCCGAGTGTGGCAATAGACGTTCGAATCCACGCTAAATACGTTCGTTCATTTGCTAAATGCTGCTGAATATAAATGGATTCATTTTCTTTTTTAGTCATTTACATACCACCGTCCCTTTATATGTCTTCTATTATAAATAAATGCTCAAACGAAAATAAATTGAGGACGCTTCACGCCACATTATACCCGAAAAGAACGAATCATTACCATCTTCAAGCGGTCAAAAGAGCTTCTTCATAAACTAAAAAAAGCCAACGGGATAACCCCAGCTGGCTTTTTTGATTTATGAAACATTTTCCTTATCTTGATTATGCTGATATTCTTCGTCCCAATAATCAGCGTTTTGAATTCCTAATTTCCTTGGAGAAAAGGTAGGGTCTATCCCTAGTTTTCTCTGCTGGCGATAATCTTTTAAAGTTATTAAAGCAGGCTTAGCTAAAATCAAAATTGCAATTAAATTGAGCCAAACCATTATTCCAACTCCAATATCTGCTAACGCCCATGCAGTTTCAGCCGTTCGGATAGATCCGTATAAAGTAGTGGCTAAAAGAGCTGCCTTAAGGAACATGGATACTATTTTATTTTGTTTGCCTTTCAATATGTAAGCTAAGTTCGTTTCCGCAATATAATATTGTGACATAATCGTAGTAAAGGCAAAAAACACGAGAGAAACAGCTACAAACCCTGATCCGAATCCAGGAAGCACCGTCTCAACTGCTTGCTGCGTATATTGAGGCCCGGCTTCAACTCCTTTTAAATGATCCACAATGAACGAACCATCTGGCCCTTGGGTGCTGTAAGAACCTGTAATTAAAATCATAAAGGCTGTAGCAGAGCATACAAGCAGCGTATCAATATAAACTGAAAAAGCTTGTACCAGACCTTGCTTGGCAGGATGTGAGACTTCCGCTGCTCCCGCGGGGTGAGCTCCGGTACCTTGACCCGCTTCATTTGAATATACACCTCGCTTGACTCCCCACGCTATAGCCATGCCAATAATTCCACCGAACGTAGAATCAAGTGCAAACGCACTTTTAAAGATTAAAGCAATAACTCCTGGTAAAGCTTGAATGTTCAATCCGATAATCACTAACGAAACAAGAACATATCCAATGGCCATAAACGGAACAACATATTGTGCCACGGCAGCAATACGCTTAACGCCTCCAAAGATAATTAATCCTAAAATAACAACAAGTACAATCCCAGACGTTAAAGGCGGTATTGAAAATGCATTATTTAACCCTGCTGTAATTGAATTTGCTTGCACTCCTGGTCCAAGTACACTCATAGCTAGCAGTGCGGCAAAAGCGAAAATCAGTGCGTACCACTTCTTTCCCATGCCTTTTTCAATATAATAAGCAGGCCCACCTCGGTATTCTCCTTTATCTTTTACTTTATAAATTTGAGCAAGTGTTGATTCAATAAATGCACTAGCTGAACCTATAAAAGCAATAAACCACATCCAAAAAATTGCTCCTGGACCACCGAATGCAATGGCTGTTGCAACTCCCGCAATATTTCCAACTCCCACGCGCCCTGATAAAGCAAGTGTTAACGCTTGAAAAGACGAAACGCCCGATTCAGAACTTTTTCCATTAAACAATAAAGTAACCATATCTTTCAAATATCGAACTTGTACAAATCTAGTGAGAATAGTAAATAAAAGTCCCACTCCTATACATAGATAAAGCATCGGCGTACTCCAAATCATTTCACTTATTGTACTAATCATCTGCTCCAATATACACTCCTCCTTAAAACACTCTCCACATTATGAATAATGAGAACATAGTTTTAATATAGAGTTAAAAACCAGAAAATTCATTCTTTTCGTCAGGTTGTTTTACACATTATTTGATAAATAGACAAAATTTGTGGGTATAACGTATATTTTGGACAGATTATCTGACGCAGTTTTTAGTGAAGTATAAGTTCTTTACATAATTCCATTGTCACAGCATAAAGTAATGAGTGAACCAAGGGTCACTTTATGTTCTAAGCCAAGCGTAAACACAGGACATCTTTCTGTTTTCATTTCACGGTAATATTTCACTAAGTGAATCATTTTATTTTTAAATATTTCTGATATATGGTATAATTTAAACCGATAAAAAGATGCTGCATGTATGCTAAAAGAGCAGGCCATATGGTTTCGCTCTTTTGTTGTTTTTACGCTATGCGGCACAACGAAAGAAGGAAATAGAATGGAATTATGGAAACGAAACTTGTACATTTGCTGGTTCGGTTCTTTTTGCACCACAGCCGGGATGAGTTTAGTTATTCCGTTTTTACCGCTTTATATTGAAAAGCTGGGAGTTCACGATACGAGTTCCATCAGCAGATGGGCTGGTATTGCGTTTGGAGCTACCTTTTTAATGGCGGCTATTGTTTCTCCTTTATGGGGGAGTTTAGCCGATAAATACGGGCGAAAGCTTATGCTCCTTCGCGCAAGCTTGGGTATGGCAATTGTTATGACTTCTATTGGTTTTGTGCAAAATGTCTATCAGCTTGTCGGACTGCGCTTTTTAATGGGCGCTGTTTCCGGCTTCATCTCTGCAGCCATTACGTTAGTAGCGACTCAAACACCTAAAGAGCATAGTGGTAAAGCATTAGGTACGTTATCTACAGGGGCTGTATCAGGATCTTTATTAGGACCGCTAGTAGGGGGCTATTTAGGAGATACAATTGGATTGCGTCACGTCTTTTTCGTGACGGGTGCATTTATGTTTTTGTCTTTTTTAATTGTAAATTTAATTCAAGAAGACAAAAAAGAGACGGCGAAAACGACGAAAGAATCTAACATTGGGTTACTATCTCTAAAAAATTCAAAGGCCGTGATTGGTATATTTGTTACAACTTTTTTACTGCAGCTTGCAGTTATGGCTATTCAGCCAATCGTTACACTGTATGTAAAACAACTGTCTACTCATACCGATCACCTTGCCCTTATTTCAGGTTTTGTCGTGGCGGCAACAGGAATATCAAATATTTTAGCTGCATCAAGACTCGGCAAAGTCAGCGATCGCGTTGGTCCTCAAAATGTACTTCAAATATGCCTGCTCATCGTAGCAGTTATTTGCGGCTTACAGGCCTTTGTGCATAGTACTTGGCAGCTATTCTTACTTCGTTTTTTACTCGGTTTTGCAATGGGAGGATTATTACCTTCTATTAATTCTTATTTAAAGAAAATTGTGCCGGACTCGATTACCGGTAAAATGTTTGGCTATAATCAAACAGCGCAATACTTCGGGAATTTAGCCGGTCCAGTCATTGGCGGACAAATTGCCGGAGCTAAAGGAATTCCTTACGTATTCTTAACAACCAGTGTTCTTCTACTATTGAATGCTGGGTGGGTGTATTATCAGCGCCATCACGGACAACAGCTAGACGGTAAAGCCGCATAAAAAAACCTTCCGTTAAAACGGAAGGTTTTTTTATTACCACAAGGGTTCTTCTTCGCTGCTTACTTCATAAGAAAGTGGCATCATAACAACCGCTGCTATGAAGAAAATAAGCTCCGCGACAACAATGGATGGAAAGGAAAAGTCAAATAGTGAGAGAATAAGCCAAATAATAAGGGGTGCAAATGAGTAGATTGATAATCGCTTTTGGGATTTTGCAGAGATATACTGTTGTTTGTCACAGTGTGGGCATTCTAAAACGTTTCTAAATGTTAACAGTTGTTTAAAGGTTGTCCTCCAGTTCCATTTATGATTACAATTTTGACAGGTGGCCATGGGCATCACGCTCCTAAAAAGATTTATGTACATATAAAGTATACGTACAAGTTGGTAAAGAGTTTCATTTTTATGATTAAAAACGTTTTTACTATTATAACATAAAACAAAATAAAAGGCTTTTTACAAGAAAAAGCCTTTTATTTCAACGTTTATTTAGATACAGCTTCATTCGTTTGAGAAGCTGTTTTTACTTTTATAACCATAATAACAAAAGCTAGCAACCCAAGAATCGCTGCTACGAGAAAAGGAGCTTGAGGCGCTACGGCATTGCCGATAACTCCTGATAATAAAGGAGCAAAAGCTGCACCTAACCATCTTAAGAAATTATATCCTCCAGATGTAATTCCTCGTTCATAAGGAGATACTTCCATTACATGACTCGTAAATAATGCATTATTAAGTCCTGATACAAGACCTGCTGCCATGATTAAGACAATACGCAACCATGTTGCATCAAAGGCAAATAAACAAATTAAAATAAGTGAAAAAACAATTAAGCTAACATGTAACACTTGTTTTGGCTGATATCTTTTCTCTAACTGATGTGCTAAAACCGCTGATCCATAAGCTAAACATAATCCCCATCCAAAGAAAACAAAGCCAATTTGAAGAGCTCCGATCGATAGAATAAGCGGCGTATAAGCTAACACTGTAAAAAACCCGTAGTAATAAAGCATGCCTGATACAGCGCCTTGAGTAAATGGTTTTAATTTATAAAGTTTAACCATGTCTTTAAAACCCGCTGCTTTACGAGGCTTAGTGCTTGTAGGCTGTTTAACAATCGTTAATACTAAAATAAAGGCGATAAAAATTAAAGCACTTGTACCGAAAAACGGCAATCTCCAAGAAGCATTTCCTAACACGCCTCCTACAAGCGGTCCTCCGGCCATTCCCAAACCAATCGCAGCTTCATATAATCCTACTGCTTTTTTCACTTCACCTGATAATGCAATAAGCAGCGTCATAGCTGTTGCAAAGAAAAACGAATTACCAAGTCCCCATCCTGCTCGGAAAATAGAAAGCTGAGGAATATTGTTAGAAAACCCGCATAGTGCTGCAAAAATCGTTACAATGATAAGTCCTGTTACCATCAAACGCTTGTCTCCTACACGTGATGCTAAGATGCCTGCTGGAATCATCATAATAGCCATCATTAACAAATAGGAAGTAAATAACATTTCTACTTGCCAATGAGAAGCTCCAATTTGCTTAGCAATCTCTGGTAAAATCGGATCTACTACCCCGATTCCCATAAATGCTAAAAAAGTAGCTACTACCGTAATAATTTGACCTAATCGGTTATTTGAATGCTGTCCTTCCACTCTTTCATCTCTCCTTTTGTTTTTTCATGTATTTCCATAGCAGATTCTCGCATTTGTTTTAATTCTGTTTTAAATGCCTGCATTTTAACCACTTTAAAATCAATCATCTTGATTTGATTTTCCAGTAAATTTTCTATTTTAGTTATCTCTTTCGCTGATAATCCTTGCTGCTCACTTCTTTCTTCAATCATTCTTTTGAGCGACATAAACTGCTGCAGCTCCTGTAAAGAAAAACCGAGAACTTCTTTTGCTTCTGCTACTTTTTTTAGTTCTCTTACCTCTTCTTCGGAATAAATCCGTGCATTTCCTTTTGTACGCTGCGGAGGCAAAATGAGTCCAATCTCTTCATAATACCGAAGAGCACGCTTGGTCAAACCAGTCATTTTCGTTACGTCATCGATTAGATACATATTTTCCCCTTCACCTCCCTCAAACATTAACGTTAACGTCAACTATCTATTACCATTATAGATTAACGTTAACGTTAATGTCAATAATATYGAGACATTTTATGTAAATTTAAAAATATGTGCACAAAAAAACCTATTGATAAATCAATAGGTTACATCAATATGTCATATAGCTGCTGTGCTGTTTCTCCTGTAACTTTACCATATACTCCTCGTCTTTTAGAAGTAAGTTCCGCACTCTCGGAGGTGAATCGTACATTGTATACGACTCCTTCATAAGTAAGCTGTACATCTGGGTCAAGAGCGACAGTGTAATCAGCTTTTTTCCATTGAATTTGTTTCATAATTGATTCTACAGCTAAAGCATCTTCTGAACTTAACGTTTTATCTCCTGCTTTTATAAGCTTGCCCTCCCTTTTTTTATTAAATTTTAGTTCAGAATGATAAAATGAAAACTCAAGTTGGTTTTTATCATGTGCTATGAAATCTTGGGGTAGTTCTACATAGCGGACAACTTCTCCTTCGTGTACAAACACAAGCATTTGATTAGCAGCAGATATTTTTTTCATTACCTCTTCACTGATCGGTGCGTTTACAAGTTTTTCTACGTCGGCTTTCTTGCTTTTGTTTGTGAATAAATATCCTTTTTCCCATTTAAAATCACTTAACTTCGATACATCCACTGACCTTACACCTTTTTTTTCAAATAATTGCTGAATATTCTTCCCCATTTCTTTGTCGTTGGTGATTTGAGCATTAGAACTGCACCCTGCTAAACAACAAAAAATAAAGCCTATTGCTATAAGAGCCTTCACTTTTGCCTTCCTCCTCCCTACCATTCTTTTAGACAATTCCAACTTTGTACCATTTTAACATATAATTCCTATTTTTTCGTCAAAACAAAGAAAGAATACGCTTACATAATTTCACGCATATAAATGTGATTTATTTACAAGTTTTTTCTGAATATTTTAAGAAAATTTTAATATTTTATTTAGTTCGTTTTTAAACTTTATCTTTAGACTAAAAAATAAGTTAAAAATAAATAACACAGGAGGAAAACAATGACTTGTCTATCTGAAGTTTTAAAGTTTAATAAAAAATTTGTAACAAATAATCAATTTGAGGCTTTTCAAACATCCAAATTTCCTAACAAAAAAATAGTCATCTTAACTTGTATGGATACACGTTTGTTAGAATTACTTCCTAAAGCCATGGGGCTAAAAAATGGAGATGCAAAAATAGTGAAAAATGCCGGAGCTGTTATCTCCCATCCCTTTGGCAGCGTCATGAGAAGTATATTAGTTGCCGTCTACGCTTTGCAAGCTGATGAAGTATGTGTCATCGGTCATCATGAATGTGGAATGACGGGCATGAAAGCTGAAGCTATTTTAGCCTCTGCTGAACAAAGAGGGATCAGCGCGGAACAGATTCGTAATCTAAAATATGCCGGTATTGATTTAGAATCATGGCTGACTGGGTTTGAATGTGTAGAGGATAGTGTCGAAAACAGTGTGGATATGATTCGAAATCACCCTTTATTACCAAAAGATGTGCTTGTTTCTGGAATGGTTATTCATCCCTCAACAGGAAAACTTGACGTCGTTGTAAACGGCTATTCCCAAGACCAAGCTGAAACCGTAAGCTCATGAAGGAGGATTTTATCGAATGCTAAAAGATAACCGATTTCAAGGCTATTCAGCAGGGCATTTACAAAAAGATATTATCGCCGGTTTGGTTGTTGGGGTCGTTGCTATTCCTTTAGCAATGGCCTTTGCCATCGCTTCTGGTGTAAGACCTGAATACGGGATTTATACAACCATTATCGCAGGAATTATGGTTTCCATATTAGGCGGATCTAAATTTCAAATTGCAGGTCCAACAGGTGCATTTGTTCCGGTGCTGCTTGGAGTTGTCATGCAATATGGTTATGAGAACCTCATTATTGCCGGCTTTATGGCTGGAATTATGATTACGCTGCTCGGGATATTTAAGCTAGGTAAATTTATAAAGTTTATTCCGCGCCCTGTGACGATTGGATTTACAGCAGGAATTGCGATTATTATTTTCTCAGGTCAGATCGCTAACTTTTTAGGATTAAAGGGAATTGCAAAACATGAGGAATTTCATTTAAATATGATTGAAATCCTACGAAAAATTGCAACGATTAACATTTACAGCGTCATCATAGCCGCTATTTGTTTAGCTATCGTGATTATAACGCCAAAGTTTTTACCTAAAATTCCCGGTGCTCTTCTAGGTCTTCTTATTTCCACACTTGTAGCCATTACACTGTTCCCAGGAAAAGTTGCAACGATTGGCTCTACTTACGGTGCCATTCCGAGTAAACTACCATCTTTTAGCTTCCCAGATTTAACATGGGATAACATCGTGATGCTATTTCCGGCTGCCTGCGTAATTGCGATGCTTGGAGGTATTGAATCTTTACTATCAGCTGTTGTTGCTGATAATATGGCCAAAACCAAGCATAATAGCAATAAAGAGCTTGTGGGCCAAGGAATTGCTAATATCGCTACCTCGCTATTTGGCGGAATTCCAGCAACTGGTGCCATTGCCAGAACAGCGACCAATATCAAAAACGGCGCAGCTTCTCCGTTATCAGGAGTTATACACGGCTTAGTTGTTTTATTGGTCCTTGTGATGCTGGCTCCTTATGCATCAAACATTCCGCTGGCAAGTATGGCACCTATTTTAATGTTTGTGGCTTGGAATATGAGTGAGCGTAAAGAATTTGCGCATATTTTAAAAACCAAGTCAGCTGATTCATTTGTACTTGTAGCTACGTTTTTATTAACAGTTTCAATCGATTTAACAACAGGTGTAGGCGTGGGTCTACTTTTAGCTATTGTTATGTTCGTGAAACGAATGAGCGGATCACTGAAGATTTCAAAAGTTTTAGCGGAAACATCTGAAAATGCTCACAAATCTGAGTTGATGGAATATACCATGCAAGGATCTCTTTTCTTTGGATCGGCTGAAGTATTAGAAGATTCCTTTGATAACATCGCTGAAGCGAAACCGAAAGTTTTATTGCTTCGAATGAGCCAAGTATCCTTTATTGATACATCTGGAGAAGCTTTACTATCGAAGGTAGTCGAACGTTTGAAAGATTCGCATAGCCAAGTCGTTATTTCTGGCTTACAGCACCAGCCGAAAGAAATGTTAAAGTCAACCGGTCTATATGATAAAATCGGTGAAAAAAATATATTTTCTTCCGAACCTCCCGTGAGTAAGATTAAAGCTCGTCATAGAATCGTTACTACGTAATAAAAAAGAGATCCGAACGATTAATCGTTCGGATCTCTTTTTTTTAAATATTAAACCGGTACCCTGCTCCCCAAACCGTTTCTAGGTACTGAGGGTCTGCTGGGTTTTCTTCTAACTTTTCTCTTAGTTTTCGAATGTGAACTGTTACGGTTGAAATATCTCCTGAAGAATCGAATCCCCATATTTTTTCAAATAGATGTTCTTTACTTAATACTTGATTTGGATGAGAAACGATAAACTTCAGCAAATCGAATTCCTTCGCTGTAAAAAACACTTCTTTGTCATTCACAAATACTCTTCTAGCGAGCGTGTCAATCGCTAAGCCATGAATGCGAATCATACGCTTTTCCTGCTTATCAGAGAGTCTTTCATATCTCGCTAAATGCGCTTTGACCCTTGCGACCAGCTCCCCAGGGCTGAATGGCTTGGTAATATAGTCATCTGCACCTAGCCCGAGACCTCTAATTTTATCAATTTCTTCTTTTTTAGCTGAAACTAAAATGATTGGAATATCTTTTGCAGCTCGAATTTGCTTGCACACTTCAAATCCGCTCACTTTAGGGAGCATAATATCCAAAATAACCAGATCAAAATGTTCATTTAGAGCTTTTTCTAACCCCTTATCCCCGCTATATTGAACGTCTATTTCAAAATCGTTAATTTCTAAATAATCTCTTTGCAATTCAGCAATACTTACTTCATCTTCAATTAACAATATCTTCTTCATGTGTATCACCATTTTCATTCATTTTTTGCAAAGAAAAGAAAATACTTGTTCCTTCGCCAAGCTTACTTAGTGCCCAGATGTCTCCCCCGTGGCGTTCAACAATTTGTTTTGCAATGGCCAGTCCAAGTCCACTTCCTCCAGTATTGCTATTGCGGGACTGTTCTGCTCGATAAAACCGGTCAAAAATATGCGCTAATGCTTCCGGTGAAATCCCAGAGCCGTTGTCTTTCACTTCAATAATGAGTTCACTTTCGGTAGCAGAAAGAACGATATCGATTCTTCTTCTTTCTTTATCCATAAATTTAATGCTGTTGGTTGTTAAATTTATTAAAACTCTCCGCAGCTGCTCAGCATCTGCCTTTGCATACAGTGTCGTTAGAGAATCATTAGAAAATAAAACATCAATATCATGTTCGCTCATTTCAAACTGAAGCTCTTGCACATAACTTTCCATAAATGCTGAAATATTAAGTTTTTTAAACACAAATGGAATTTCGTGCAAATCCAATTTAGAAAATAAAAATAGCTCATCGATTAACGCATTCATGTCTTTTGCTTTTGTTGAAATCGTTAACAAATATTTAGAAAGCTTATCCGGCGTATTAGCTACTCCATCTTGAATTCCTTCTACATATCCTACAATGGAAGTAATAGGAGTTCGTAAATCGTGTGAAATACTTGAAAGCAGCTGCTTTCGATTATCTTCATATTGAATTTGCAGTTCAACAGAAGATTTTAGTTTTTGCCTCATTTCTTCAAAAGCTTGCGTTAATTCGCCTATTTCATCCTTTGAATTAGCAGAGATCTCAAAGTGAAGATCACCTTGTTTTATTTTTTCAGCCGCTTCTTTTAATTCACGAATAGGTTTAATAATGCTTCTTGAAACAAGATAGTTTAAAAATCCAATAATAACAATGACTAAAATTAATAGTAGAAAGATTAAAAAAGGGAAAATTCGATTAATAATACCTACATAAGGGCTGATTTTTCGCAAAACGTAAATGCTTCCTTTTTCTTGATTCGAGAAAGGAAAATCAAGGTTGATATATGTAAAGTACTGCTTGCCTATGCGCAGCATGTCCTGCTGATACGAATGATTTCCTTTACTTTTTTGATTCTTTGGCAAGTATTTACGAAGGTTTTCTCCTTTAATGGATTCTGAAGCATATACAACCTCTGTGTTTTTTTGAATCACAATATCAATATTTTCAAATTCATATTTTTTAACCATATCCGGCCGCAGCAGCTGCTCCGGTTTTTCTTCACTCAATAACTTTAAATCCAAGAATGCATTTTCTTCTTCTGGCGTTAACAATTTGTACTCATAGGAGTGACTGTACAGTTTTCTTACAAAATCGGCGTCTCCAGTAATAGAGAAGAAAATGAGAAAGCCCGATAAAAAAAGCAAAATAATAAAGACAAACACAATACTGATATACGTTAAAACAAAACGCAGTTGAATTGACATTTCTTACCCTATGCCCCTTTGGCTTTAACAAAACTATTTGATAGACTAGTAAAGGTGAATAACAAATAGATCGTTAGACATTATACATGTAGCAAAAATTAAAACAACAAAACAAATGTATATTCTCACTTTACCGTGATAGAGTGAGAATGAACACCACCTTTTTTACCATTTTATGAATTACTGGAAAATTATGATCTATTTTTCATAATATTCTTAGGCTGAAAGGTATACTATATGCCTTAATATTTAAAAAAAGGAGATTTTTTAATGAAAATTATTAAAGCTACTTCCTCTCACATCCCTTCTGTTGCCCGTCTGTACGTAGACAGCTGGCGCATTACATACAAAGAGTTAGTACCTGATGCTTATTTAAACAACTTGTCTTATGAACAAAGTAGAGAAAAATGGTCCCTTTTTCTTACCGATCCTTCTCATTTTATTTTGCTCGCTATCGATGAACGAGGAGAGATCGTCGGCTTTTCAGCGGGTAAGCCTCATTTGTCACGCGCTGAAATATACGCGCTATACGTTTGCAAGGAAGTGCAAAGCCAAGGAATTGGTCATCTTCTATTTTCTCATTCAGTAAAAGAATTTGCTGATCAGCAATATACGTCTATGATTATTTGGGCTATGAAGAAAAATAAGAAAGCGACTCAGTTTTATAAAAAATTAGGCGGCAAAAAAATCTTGAATCGTACAAGTCAGTTTGGAGAAACTAAAGTTGAAGACGAAGCATACGGTTGGGAACGTCTTCCTTCTAATAAATAAACGAGCACACTAGTGTGCTCGTTTATTTATTAGAAGATAATATTATTGAGCCGTTGTCTTTTTATCCGTTGAATGAGCTTTATTACAAAGCCCATTCCAGTGCCAAAAACAATTCCCTTGACTCACTATAAAACAATCCAGCCATTTCTGAAAATTCATATGTAATACATGTGCATCTTGAAACGATGCCTTCCGCTTTTTTACTATTATATACGCAGAGTGCGCTGATTTTTTAGAGTCAATGATAATCTCTTCTTCTCCGACAGACCCAATTGTCATATAAAGACTCTGACTTTTATAAGCTGTTTCTCTTACATCTTCTAAGCTATAAAGATTCCCTGCTATTTTTTTGTCAGCATCAATGAACAAATTACACCCATTTGTTAGCTGCAAAAACTGCTTGTAGTCTTCAGGAAGTGATACATGCATTTCTTCTTCAAAAACATTCAGTTGATTCTTGCTTACTCCATTAAAAAAAGTACATGTGGTTCTGTATACTTCTCCTTCATTTTTACACACTTCTATAACATTATTGTTTTCCCACAGCCGCTTTCGAAGTGAATTTATTATTTTTTCAATCATACTCTTCCTCCAAGCGTTGGATTTAAAACGGTTACATTACATTAATTAAACAATAATGTGCTAATTCCTTCTTTCCTACTAAATTATACGACAAACTTTAGAAATTCATGTTCAAATAACATAGAAAAAAGCAGCGAATATCGCTGCTTTACAGGTTATACAGGTGCTTTTTCTTCCTGTTCAGGATGGTGATCGTAATCAATAAGCGCTTTTGGAAGGCCGGTATATTTAGCCCAATAATAAATCCCAAGAGATACGACCGCTATGATAATTAAGTCTACAGGCGTATCGATCAAACCCTTTCCTCCGCCGAACGAACCAATATAAGAAATAAAGAGCATGATAATATAATAAGCAACTAACCACCAAGTTGATTTAATCTGCTGACGAAGACTTACTTCGTTTTTAGGCACATATTTAGCAAAAATCAAATATATAACAAACATAACCAATTGAGAAGTTAACAGCCATGAAATAGTCTTCCATCCTGACCAGTAGACAATAAAGGAAGCAAAAATAAAGGATAATGGACCAATTATACTCATTCCTCTTAATTTAAAAGGCTTTTCCAAATCTTTTGCATTCACCATAAAGGCCGCTGATGAAATTGGTGCAATCGCGTAAGAAAGAATAAGCGCAACAGAGCATACGTTTACGAGTGCATTCCATGAAGGAAATGGCAGTGTCCAAAAAATCGAAAGTCCTAATGAAAGCCATAGAGATGATCGAGGAATCCCTGTTTTTTTATCCACATGAGCAAACGTTTTAAATAGCGTACCGTTACGAGACCAAGCATAGATAAGTCTAGATGTTGTATTCATAAAAATATTACCGTTACCACCCGGTGATAAAATAGCGTCTAAAATAACAAGTGTTGCTAGCCAGCCAAGGCCAAGAACAACAGCGATGTCTTTAAACGGCAGTGAGAATTTATCTTGAATGCCGGACCAACCGCCTTTAATCATGTCAGATGGAATAGCTCCGATAAATAATACTTGTAGAGCAGTATAAATGAGAGCTGCTAGAATGATACAAATCACAAGAGCAATTGGAATATTACGCTGAGGATTTTTCACCTCTCCAGCTACCGATACAATTGGATGAAGGCCTAAGTAGGCGAACATAACCCCGCCTGTGGCAATGGCGGCCTGGATACCATCAAACCCCCCGGGAGCAAACTCTCCCATCGTAAAGTTTCCTGACTTAAAATAAAATGCCAGCGTTACGATTACTGTAAGCGGTACAAAATATTTAAAAATAGAAATGATAATATTCGATTTTGCAAATGCTTTTACACTCCAGTAATTGAGTAAAAAGAATAAGCAAAGCAACACAAATTGTAGAATCCATCCAGATATGGTCGGTGAATCAGATCCAGATTTTGTTAAACCCGGAAACCAATAGGCCACATACTGTCTCACAGCTGTTACTTCGATAGCGATTAAGCTAGTGTACGCTACAATCGTAATAAATGAAATCATATAGCCTACAAGATGACCGTGTGAATAAACAGGATATCGAATAATTCCTCCTGTACGAGGCAAGGCAGCCCCTAGCTCAGCGTATACAAGGCCTATTAATAAAATAATAACTCCACCAATAACCCAAGAAAAACTTCCTGCAGGACCGGCTTGCGTAGCGACATTACTAACGGCAAACAGCCAAGCGGAGCCAAAAATAGCCCCTAATCCAATCAATGTTAAGTCTAATAGGGATATCGTCTTTTTAAACGGACCTTTATTCTCCATAAGCTTCCTCCTTTGGATGAATCATCACTTTTGTTGTTTTTTTTGACAACATTCATATATATTCGATAATATGTGTCAAAATTTTTATTACTATACCCATTCAAAATCACTTTGAATCCCTTTTCTTAATTTCTACAGATTAATTAACAGAAAATTTTAAAAAATAACTCTTATATTCAAGACACACTAAAACTTTTTCTTCTCTTCTTTAATAGGTAAAATACTCAATAAATGAAAGGAGCTAGACAAATGACTTTACCAGAAAATTTGCCTGTTGATTTTACAGCTTACAACCACTTAACATTCCTTCCGCTCGGACGCAAAAATAAATCGATTCGGTCCGTAGGAAGTAAACATACTAAAGGGCTGCTTGGACGTTTAAATGACTACTTTGAGCGAGCAATGAATGAGTTATCTCAAGAAGATATAGTCCTTTTTCAAACGTTCTTATATGGAAGTCATAGGGGCGGTTTTCCCGTCGCAATTGATAAAAATGAAGACGTTTATCCTCACTTTTGGAAACCAACTTCATTCCTATGGAAAGAATATAATAAGAATCGCGGCATTCCTATTCATCATGATGAGCTTTATTCTCAAGATTTTACGGTTTTAACTAAAAATGAGTTGGAAAACTACCTCGGAAGTATTATGAAAGATTACATGTTTTGCGCTAGGATACATGATTCTTCCAAAGAAGAATGGATTCAACATATTAATAAGTGTTTCTTCAAACATCCGCTCATTTCCCTTTATCATCGAAATGCAGATGTGATTGAAGCAATTGAACAATCAAAAAAATCACCTTTGCTTTTTATTATGAAAAACCCTGAGCAAATTGCTTTTTGGCGCAATCGGATTGAAATCATTATGAGACCTTTTCGCTCTCTTTCTTCCATCGCCTTTGAGAGAGGTTTTTCAGATACGGAAGATACGGTATTAACTGTTCACGGAGAAAACGAGATCATTCGCTTAACTTCAGAAAACAGGGGTCTCGCCGTAACATATGATGTCACAAATGATACTATTTCACTCGATGATGAGTATAATGTAGTGCTAGCAGCGAAACGATTAGCTACAACTCAGCGGCAGTTCGAAGAGATTATAGATGAAAATGAAGAAGTAATTCAAAAACTGCTTGTCTTTTTTAAATGGAAAAGTCTTTTAAAGCATCATGAAGTGCACATCAAAGAGATCCAAGACAAATTGTGCATCCTAACCACTTATCAACTTAATGAAGAACAAGTTTTACAGAAAAACGAGCCCTTTCTTTCCTTCATTCAAAACGTATTACAAGTGAAGACACCGAATGCCAATCTCGAAGTTGGTTCCATTCAATGGTTTTCACAGTGGGATTTTCCAGATGTCACCCTGCTGCAGGAAACAAACAAATTTACATGTTATATGAGTCCAAACGAAATAGAAACGAAGCTGACAGAAATAAGCGCTAAGATAGAAAATGAACTTCATAAGCAGCGTCAGGACCTGCTTTCGACTCCGCTAAAAATCGGTCAAATAACTTTTGATTCAAACCAAATGTTACGGCTATTAACACTTATAGATACCTTAAAAAACACGGAAACTCAGCAGGTTTACGTACAAATTTTAGAAGGCGTTTCTACTAACAGTATTCGTCAAAAAGAGCTCGATATAATACCCGCGTTTGGATTATTAAATTCCATAAAGCGCAAGCGCATTGTTACGTATTTACAAGAATTACAAAACTATCAGATGCTTAAAAAAGAGAAAAAAGGATTCAGCCTCACTCCAAAAGGAGAAGCCATCCGACGTCTATTTGAAGAAGAATCACGGAGAATATGAGATTGTATCTCACGTGATTCTTCTTTTTTGATTTTGAAGACTACTTTCTCTATTAAATGCTTATCATAATTAGAAACCTCCATTCATATAATCATTACTAGATTAGCAAAGTCCTTCATACCTATTAGCCTGACGCTGACATAGAGAGGAGATTTCGCCATTGAAATCTAGTAATCGCGCCAATTTTGTAGTGTTAACATATAAGATGGTTCTTGTTATTTTATCCGTTGTTTTAATGACATCATCTATCATTGTTCTAGTAAGTTACTCAGCATTTAAAGAACAGTTCAATTCTTCTATTGTCTATCAAACGTTATCAAAGCATAAAGCAGAAAGCCTTTATTATTTGATGAGCCAGGAAAACCACCACTTTTCAACGGCTTTTGATAAAAATTACTCGCCTCCAGGTCTTTCTTCTACACTGCTCGAGTTATCAACAAGTATTCGAGCAGAAGACGCGAGAAGCTTGTTTGGTTCAGAACTGCCTGGATTCAGTATTTACGACTCCAATATTATCATCGCCGGTGAAGGCACAAATTTCACCAACTTCCCTAGAGAATCTGCACCGCCGCTAGATGAAACGCTAAAAGAAAGAAATTCTACTACAAAAGTTCAGCAACCTAAAGAAAACGATGGTACGAACGCTCCAAATAATAATACAACTGGCGGAAAAAAGGTATTTTATATTTATCATACACACAGCTGGGAATCTTACTTGCCTCTGTTAGGACTTGAAGGTGATCCAGATGCTAATAAAGCAGTAGATAGCAAAACCAATATTAATATAGTCGCAAATATGCTAGGAAAAGATTTAGAGGCTCAGGGAATTGGGGCAGAAGTGGATCAAACCAATATTGGACAGAAATTAAAAGAAAAAGGCTGGAACACCAACCAATCTTACGCCATGTCTCGCACAGTCATTGAAACGGCGATGACTGAGAATAGAGATTTAACTTACTTTATCGATTTGCATCGAGATTCGCTTCGAAAAGATAATACAACCATTAAGATTAACAATAAATCGTATGCAAAAGTTGTGTTTGTTTTAGGGAAAGCGAATCAAAACTTTGAACAAAACTTAAAAATGGCAAAAGCGCTTCATGAAGGTCTTGAAAAGAAATACCCTGGGTTAAGCCGCGGAGTTATTGGCAAAAACAAATCCAGCGGTAACGGTGTATATAACCAAGATGTTTCTAAAAATGCGATTTTAATTGAAGTGGGCGGGGTTGATAATAACTTTGATGAATTAACCAACACAGCAAAAGCACTGTCTGATGTCATTAGCCAATTTTACTGGCAAGCTGAAAAAGTAGATGCTCCTGCTCAATAAAAAAAGCCCTCTTCACTGAGGGCTTTTTAAAATTCAATTCCTTTTACAGCCGGAATTCCTTCATCATAATAGTGTTTATGAGGCTTCATTTCCGTCACAAGATCTGCTGCATCCATCACTTCTTTTTTGGCAGAACGCCCGGTAATGACCAAATGCATATGCTCAGGGCGCTTTTGAATAAGATCAATTACTTCGTGTAGCGGTAGCACATCATCAATAGGAAATTTCTCGATAGCCAGTGCATTATTTAACTCGTCTAAAATAACTACATCATATTCGTTCGAGAAGACTTTTTCCTTCGTTAGCGCCCAAGCTTTTTGCAAAGCTTCACGATGTTCAGGCGGTGTTTTTGTCCACGTAAAGCCGACTCCTGTTTGAATCATTTCAATTCCTATTCTGTCAAACATCAGCTTTTCGCCATATGTACGCTGAGGAGATTTAATAAATTGAATCATTAATACTTTTTGTCCGCGTCCCGTAGCGCGCAACGCAAGACCTAAAGCAGCGGTTGTTTTTCCTTTACCGTCTCCGGTATAAATTAACGTAAGACCCCGTTTGTCTTTCAATCTAAAAACCTCTTTTTCTTCGAATTTCAGTTTACAGCCATGTTGTTTTTTCTGTAAACGGTGTTCTAGCAGGCTCTTTCATTTTTGTAAGAGACTCTTCATTTGGGTAACCTAAAAATACGTTTCCTACTACGACTTTACCTGAAGGCTTGCCGATAAACTCATGCAATCTCTCGTCTCGAACAAGACCAACGCCTCTTGTTCTCCAAACGAATCCAAGACCTAGTTCTTTAGCTGCTAGCCACATGGAATGAATCGCGCATGAAACCGCATATTTGTTGTCTTCAGTGGCTTCGTCGTCTCCTTCAACTGTGTCAGCAGTTACGACGATATGTACAGGCGTATTTTTTACTGCTTTTAACGAACTTTCTACTAAATGGGGCTTTGTAGGAAAGCGCTCCTTTAAATAAGCTTCAGCCAGTTCTTCATACTTCTTTTTTGCTTCTCCTTGAATCACATAAAAGCTCCAAGGCTCTCTCATTCGGTCATTTGGAGCCCATGTTGCTGCTTCAAGCAGCTGTTCGATTTTCTCTTGCTCCACTTCACGCGCTTCATGATCTCGTACCGCTCTTCGTTCTTTTAGCTGTGAGATAATCGTCATATTGTCTCCTCCTTTTAACATTAAAGCAGAATATTTTCCGCTCTTTCTTCGAACCATTTTATTTTTTCTCTAATTGTCACTACTTCACCTACAAGCACGATAGCAGGATGAGCAATTTCTGCTTTTTTTGCTATTTCTTCGATTGTGGCAAGCGTTCCCGTTACGGTGCGCTGATACTTCGTCGTTCCCCATTGAACAAGCGCTACTGGCGTATGTTTATCTCGTCCATGGTCCATCAACTGCTTGCATATATGAGGTAAATTTCCAACGCCCATGTAAAACGCAATTGTATCTATTCCTTGAGCAAGCGCTGACCAATTTAAATAATCTTTTCCTTTTTCTTCTCTTCCATGACCCGTTACAATCGCAAAAGAAGTGGCATGATCTCTATGGGTAACAGGAATTCCTGCATAAGCTGGAGCTGCAATTCCTGACGTGATACCAGGCACTACTTCGTAAGGAATTCCTTGAGTAGCAAGCACTTCAGCTTCCTCTGCTCCGCGGCCAAACACAAAAGGATCGCCTCCTTTTAAGCGCGTCACTACTTTTCCTTGAAGCGCTTTTTCAACAAGCAGTTCGTGAATACGATCTTGGATGACTCCGTGCTTACCCGGTAATTTCCCGCAAAAAATAAGCTCGGCGTCTTTTTTAGCATAGTTTAACAACTGTTCGTTGGCTAAGCGGTCATATAAAATAACATCCGCTTCTTGAATACACTCCATTCCATATACGGTTATTAGCTTCGGATCTCCTGGTCCTGCTCCTACTAAATATACTTTTCCAACTGTCACACGGCATCTCTTCTTTCTTTTTTTACCGCTTTACACTGTTCCACCCAGTTTTCTACCATCTTCGTAGAAGAGCCGAAATGAAAGTGCGTATAGCCGGCAATTAAATTATTGTTCATATAGCCTTCTTCTTTCATTCCTCGCATCCCTTTTGTATCATAGGCAGGCGAAAACTCTTTCTCTGAATGAAAAGTTGAATAATGAAATTCATGGCCTTTAGCTTGTATATCGCCTTTAAATAAAAAATTCCCCTGCTTTCCCGTTACTTCTCGGTACCCTAAAGCAGCTAATTTTGTCTGCATTCTTACTTGTCCAGGAATAAGCCCCACCATTTCATGGCATGTATCATCTGTTGTGACAATACCATCTGTTAAAAACATAAAGCCTCCGCACTCAGCTAGTGTAGGAATCCCTTTTTGGATGGCTGCTCGAACAGAATTTTTAACGTCGATTTGCTTAGCCAGCGTTTCAGCAAATTCTTCTGGAAATCCGCCTCCTATATAAAGACCGTCAGCATCTTGTGGAACCATTTCTCCTTTTAAAGGCGAAAATTCTACAAGCTCTGCTCCGTAAGCTTTTAACAATTCGAAATTTTCTTCATAATAAAAGTTAAAAGCGGCATCTCTCGCTACAGCAATTTTCACTTGAGGTACGGACGGCTTTGTAAAGATAGGCTCATTAATTTCTATTTTAGGAGCTAAAGCCAGTTCATATACTTTTTCGATATCAATTGTATCATGAACAAGCTTTCCTAACTGTTCAAAAAACGGTGTTAACTCTCCTCGTTCAATCGACGGAATGAGCCCGAGGTGACGTTCAGGAATCGTAAGATCATCGTTTCTTTTCAAGTAGCCTACTACAGGGATATGACATTCCTGCTCAATCGCTGCCTTAACAAGTTTATAATGTCCTTCACTTCCAACCCGGTTAGCAATTACACCAACGATGTTAGCTTCCGGTAAAAATTGCTGAAACCCTTTTACAATCGCCGCTGCACTTCTAGCCATACTAGCACAATTGACGACTAAAAGGACAGGGCTATTGGTGATTAAGCTGATTTCTGCTGTTGTTCCTTCGTTCGTTAACGGGTTTTTCCCATCGAAAAATCCCATAACTCCTTCCATGATGGAAATATCAGCATCTTCACTAGCGCGAGCGACAATTTCTCTAACCATATCGTGTTCAAGCATCCAGCTGTCTATATTTCGAGACGCTCGTTCTGTAACAGCCGTATGATACGTTGGATCAATATAATCGGGTCCGCATTTAAACCCTTGAACTCTGTAACCAGCTTGTCTTAATGCTGCCATCAGCCCGATTGTAAGTGTTGTTTTCCCTACGCCACTTCCGGTACCGGCAATGACGAGTCTTCTGTTTGACATGTTGCTCTCTCCTTTAGTCATATGGAATAAGTGCCACTGAAATGGTTACATTCCCTGACTTTTTCTTCACAAGTTCAAGCTTATCAGCACCGCTGTATAACATAGCAGCAGGTTCACTGACGCCATATGCACCTGTATATTTAAAGACAGTATCTGAAGGCTGTTGGATACTTATGCTGTTTAGCTCTTGGGGCGAATAATAGACAAACTCCCAGCCGTACTTAGATGCCACTTCTAACAGCCCTTCTTCATCTTTCTTTAACTCTATTGTACATAATGCTTTTACACTTTTCATTGAAAACTGAAGTTCAGCAAGCGTTTTTTCAATAACGGTTTCAATTTCCGCTGTACTTGTCCCTCGATTGCATCCCATCCCAATCGCCAGTACTTTTGGACGGTAAAGAACACCGTTTTCTAAGATCGCTTCTTCCTCTTCTTCTAAATTGCGATGCGTTACAACCAAGGCTGCATGTGGCGATGCTTCAAGAGCTGTCTGAATCGATGAATACGTTTTAATGTTAGCTGGAACAGGGTGTTCATAATGCCACCAGTTCTTTTCACCTGATTCTTGAACCACTGCTATTTCTTCTTCATTCACCACAGAAGCGCTGACAGGCGTTAGTTTTTCTGCTGATTCCCACACCCATCCAAAGCGCTTACCAAATAAATCAACTGGAATTGTTTTTTGCACATCGGATGCTGTTGTAATAACAGGATGAGCTTCAAGAGCTGCCGCAACTTCACGCGTAAGCTCATTTGCTCCTCCGATATGACCTGAAAGCACGCTGATGACATTTTCACCTTTATCATCAATGACAACAACCGCAGGATCCGTTTTCTTATCTTTTAAAATAGGGGCAATCATACGCACAACTGCTCCGAGTGAGATAATAATAATAAGTCCTTTATAGGATTCAAAAAGAGAAGGCAAAAGCATCCGAACGCTTCCTGAAAACAGCTGAATGTTCTGCTCTTGTTCGTCTCCTTTTTCAAATTTGCTCATGTAATACACGTCAGACTGCTGAAAAGTGCGGCCTAGATTTCTTGCAATTTCTACGCCGTGTTTTGTGATAGCTACAACGGCATAATCTCCGCGCTGTGTAATGAGGGCTTTTTTTCCTTCTTGGAGTTGAATCATTCCGACTTCACTCCTCTTCGAAAGCCATGGGTAAATGTTTTGTCATAAAGTTTTGAACGATAATCTTTGTCATGAATGTGTGGATCAAGTGCCCAGCCTGCCAAAATCATCGCCTGCTTGCGAATGCCGTTTGTTCGCATAGCATCATCTAGGTCTTTTACCGTTGTGCGAACAATTTTTTCATCTGGCCACGTTGCTTTATAGACTACTACAACCGGCGTGTCTTCACTCCAACCGGCGTTTATAAATTCTTTCATTACTTTTTTTGTGAGCGTCGCGCTTAAAAATAGCGCAATCGTACATTTATGTTTTGCTAAATCAGTTAATTTTTCAAACTCAGGCACAGGCGTTCTTCCTTCAGCACGAGTTAAAATAACTGTTTGAGTCAAATCTGGAATGGTTAATTCCGCTTCAGCCGCTGCTGCAGCAGCGAATACGGAGCTGACGCCCGGAACAATTTCAATATCAACGCCTTCTCTTTTTAAAAGTACCATTTGTTCCATAATGGCTCCGTACATAGCGGGATCTCCGGTATGTACTCTTACAACCATTTTTCCTTCACGCATGCGCTCAAGCATCGTACCGACCATTTCTTCTAAATGCATACCCGCTGTTTTTAACACTTCAGCTCCTGGTTTAGACTTAGCAACTAGCTCTTGACTTACCAGTGAGTCAGCGTACAAGACAACATCTGCCTGCTGAAGTAATTTTAAGCCTTTTACGGTAATTAAATCTGGATCTCCGGGTCCAGCTCCGATTATGTATAACTTCATTTTCGCACCACCATTAGCGTTAAGTATTGTAAATCCGCTCCTTCTAGTTCTGAAGCTTTCCAGATAATTTCTTCATCTGACGTTACTTTTGTCACCACTGACGCTTTTTCAAGCAGATCAAGCTCTTTTAAAAGACCGACCATAAAATCGATGACTTTGGCCACTTTAATAAAAATGACGCAGTCGTTTTCCATTAATACTTTTTTCATTGTTTCATAATCTTCACGAGCAGGAACAATTGCTACGTGTTCATCACCGTCTGCTAACGGAATACCTAAACGAGATGCAGCTCCATTAATGGATGAAATACCAGGAATTACTTGAATCGGAGCTTCAGGGTGACGTTCTTGCATCAGGCGCATCATGTGAATAAACGTACTGTAAAGCATAGGGTCGCCTTCTGTGACAAATGCTACATCTTTTCCTTCCTGGAGCTTTTCCCATACCCGTTCTACCGTTTCGGTCCATTTTCTTTCCAAAATAGCAGGATCTTTTGTCATTGGAAACACAAGGCCGAGCATATCTTTTTCATTTGCACTGAAATAGACATCAATAATTTTTTGGGCGTAGCTTTTGCTTCCTTTTTGTTTTTTCGGGTACGCGATAACGGGTGATTCTTTTAATTTACGAAATGCTTTTACTGTAATCAGTTCTGGATCTCCCGGTCCAACTCCAAGTCCGTACAATGTTCCAATCATATTCATTCTCCTCTTTTGGCTGTAATAATATAAATGGGGTTTAAAGCGTCAAATCGTGTTAAATGTAAAATGGGCTTGCTTCTTGAAATTTGTGCAAGCGTAACAGCAGTCTCGAATCCTCGCTCTTTAAAAGCTTTCATCGCTTCTGCTAAATTTTCAATCGTTACGGCATTTAATACGATGCGCCCTCCTGCATTTAATCGGCTGCAGCACACGTCCAAAATGGTTTCCATGCCTCCTGCTGTCCCTCCAATAAACACCGCATCAGGATTAGCAAACTCACTTAACCCTTCCGGTGCTTTTCCGTGCACAGTGTGGGCGTCTACTCGAAATTTCAATAGATTTTCTCTGCAGTTTTCTAAGTCTGCTTCATTTTTTTCCACGGCAAAGATTTGTCCTTCACGCGCAATTTTAGCCGCTTCAATTGCGACTGAACCCGTACATGTTCCGATATCCCATACGACGCTGTCTCTCTTTAGCTGCAGGGCGCTAATACTAAGTGTACGAACTTCTTTTTTAGTAATAAGTCCTTTGTCCGGCTTGCGTTGAATAAATTCATCGTCCTCTATTCCAAGAGGCCAAATTGGGCTTTTTTCTACCTGCTTTAATATCACGACATTAAGCGGGGAAAAGAGTTGATTCGCCGCTTCTTCCAGCGTAAGCAGCTGACAGCGCTCCGTTTCTCCTCCTAAATTCTCTGCTACAAACATCTTGTATTCCGTCATGCCAAATGACAATAAGTAGTTTGCCAGAGCACTAGGAGAATTTTGCTCATCTGTTAAAATCGCTACTTTTTTATGGCCGTCTATGCGCTGAGCGAGTCCCTTTATACTTCTGCCGTGCACGCTTGTAAAATAAGCGTCTTGCCATCGCTCTTTTAAACGTGAGAATGCAAGCTGAATAGAACTTAAATAAGGATATATTTCAACGTCTAGCTTTGTAGAAAGATAGCTTCCTATTCCGTAAAATAACGGGTCGCCTGAGGCTAACACAACCACATTTCCTTCTTCGTTTTTTAAACGTTCAACAAGAGGAGAAAGACCCCCTTCAATCGCTACTTTTTCTCCTTCGAAATCTTGAAAAAAATCCAGGTGACGCTTTCCTCCAATTAGCACATCACTTTCATACACCCACTGTTCATACATCGGAAGCAAACTTAACTTCCCATCGTCACCAATTCCAATAATTTTAATTGCCATGTTGCACCGCCTGTCCTAAAAAATCTCCTTTTAATGTGTAAAGAGACGTATCGACATCGATTCCGTCCCCTACTTCCTTTAATGCTGATAAACAGCAGTACTCGCACAGTTTTTCAAAAAACTGATGATGACCGCTTTGCGTCATTAAATCTCCCACTTGAGAAGCTGTGTTTGCACCTTTTATTTCCTCTACCAGTTCAGCAGAAGCGCCTGACTCAGAAGCAGCTTTTGCTAAAAAATTAAAATCAATGGGTGCACTTTTTGAATGAACCATCATAACGCCCTGCGCGACTTTTGAAAACTTTCCCATCATGCCTACGAGCGACACTTTTTTCATTCCTTGCTTTTTACATTGTTTTAACGTAAATCCAACAAAATCTCCCATTTCGATAAATGCTTCTTCCGGAAGTTCAGGGAACTGTTTCATTCCATACTTTTCGCTTCGGCCCCCTGTCGTAATGACAACGTGCTCACAGTTACTCGCTTTAGCAACGCTGATGGCCTGAACGATACTTGCTTTATAAGCAGCTGTCGAGAACGGAACGACAATCCCCCGCGTCCCCAGTATCGAAATGCCTCCTAAAATACCTAGACGCGCATTTAATGTCTTTTTCGCCATTTCTTCTCCTTCAGGAACCGAGATGACAATCTTAACGCCTTTTTGTATATTGTATTGGGCTAGAAGCTGTTCAGCCGTTTCTTTCAGCATCTTTCTTGGAACAGGGTTAATGGCTGCCTCACCGACAGGAACTGGGAGACCGGGCTTTGTCACACGCCCTACTCCCACTCCTCCATCAATGATAATGTCTGCACCATTACACCACGAAACTTCAGAAATAATCAGCGCTCCGTGCGTGGCATCGGGATCGTCTCCAGCATCTTTAATGATGCTGGCTACAGCACTGCTTGTGCGATACTCGCATTCTTCAAGATGAAACGTAGCAAAGCGACCTACAGGTAGGTAAATCGTTGACTCATCTTGCACTTCTCCTGAAATTAGCGTAAGCAGAGCTGCTCTCGTAGCTGCCGTTGCACAAGCGCCCGTCGTATAGCCTTCTCTGAGTTTCTTAGGTTCTTTTGGTACTTCCTTCATGCGTTACACCTGATCTGCAAGAATTGAAATTGCATTTAATGCAGCAACCGTTACCGTACTGCCGCCTTTTCGCCCGATGTTTGTAATAAACGGTACGTCAAGTTTTGCAAGTTCTTCTTTAGATTCAGCTGCTGAAACAAATCCTACCGGCAGACCAATAACAAGCCCAGGCTTCGCTTCTCCTTCTTTAATCAAACGAATTAATTCAAGTAAAGCTGTGGGTGCGTTCCCAATTGCAAAAATTCCACCGTCTGCTTCTTTGATGGCTTTTCGCATCGAAATAATTGCACGCGTTGTATTTAAGCGCTTTGCTTCTTCCATTACGTCCGGATCCGAAATATAAACTTTGATTTCACCGCCGTGTTTTTCAATTCGCTGCTTGTTTGTTCCTACTTGCACCATTTGTACATCTGCAACTACTTGCTTGCCGCTGCGAATAGCTTTAATTCCTGCTTGAATCGCATCTGGATGAAACAGCATGCTGCGCCCAAGTTCAAAGTCTGCAGACGCATGAATTACGCGCTGAACAATTGGGTACTGTTCGTCTGTAAACGGATGAGGCCCAAGCTCTTCTGTAATCATCTCAAAACTTTTTCCTTCTATTTGCTGAGGCTGAACAGTTAACGGTTTAAATTCTGTACGAAAATCCATCTCAATCAACTCCTATTTTGGTTTACTAAAGCATGAACCACTTCTTCAAACGTGGAATACACGGTTCCATACTCAATTTTCGGTCGCCCAATCATAATAATATCTAAGCCTAACTCTTTAGCTGCTTCCACTTTTTCATCCACAGATCCAACTTTTCCGCTTTCTTTTGTGACCATGACCGTCACTCCGTATTGCTTATACAGCGCTCGATCAAACTCTTTTGTAAACGGCCCTTGAATAGCAATAATATTTTTTTGCGGGAATCCCAATTGCTGGCACTTTTCCATATTATCCAGCCTTGGAAGCATACGAGCAACAAGCCGTACATCTGAAAGAGGAAGCAGCTTTTCTGTAAAAACCTGCAGCGTTTTGCTGCCTGTTGTGAGCATAATAACTCCTTTTTTCACAGCTGCTACTTCTGCTGCTTCTTCATACGTAGAAACCATCGTCATATTATCATAGGTAAAAGCCTGCGAAGCCCGCTCATAGCGTATGTAAGGAATCGCTGTTTCAGCAGCTGCGCCGATAGCATTTTTAGACGCTTCTTCCGCAAAGGGATGACTTGCATCCACAATAGCTTTTACACGATGTTCGTTTACAAAATCCATCATATCTTCTTTTGTGAGACGTCCAATTTTCACTTTCACTTCTGCACGCTGTAATTCGATAGCTGCGTTTTCGGTTACAACCGTTGCCGTAACCTCATGACCTGCTTTTTTCACTTGCACGGCTAATGCACGTGCATCGCTAGTTCCGGCTAACAATAAAATCATTTTAGCCCGCCGACCTTATCTTCATGGTGGTCGTGGTCATGATGGTGATCGTGGTGATGGTGTCCGTGATCATGGTCATGATCGTGATGATGATGGTGATCAATATGCTCCATAATGCCGAGGCGATATTGACACGTATCGCAGTTCATTTTCACTTCACCTTCTAATCCTTCTTCAGCACGTTCTTTTAAAATTGTCTGCAGTTTTGGGTGAAAACCGAAATAGCCGGCGAGCTTAAACTCAATGTTTTCATGCTGCATTTTATACTGCGTCACCATTTCTTCCAAACGCTTAATTAGTACTCCTGTAAATAAGAAATACGGGAGAATAACCACTTTTTTAGCGCCTAGTTTTAAACATCGCTCTACCCCTTCATCAATCAGCGGAGCAGTTACGCCCATAAAAGAAGTTTCAACGATTTTATAGTTTGTTTTTTCCCAAAGAAGGCGCGTAATTTTATATAAATCACTGTTTGCATCAGGATCACTTCCTCCTCGCCCTAAGACGATAACAGCCGTGTCTTCAGCTGGAGTTTCTAAATTCTCTCCTGATTCTTGTAATCTCGTTTTTAAAATTTCAAGGGCTTCTTCATGAACGCCAATGGGACGTCCGTATACGAAGTTTACGTGTGGATATTTTTCCTTAGCTTCATCTATAGCCGCCGGAATATGTATTTTAGAGTGGCCAGCAGGCAAGAGCATAATTGGAATTACAACTACATCTTTTGCTCCTTTTGCCACACATGTATCAATGCCTTGACTTACATTTGGGCGTTCAAATTCTAGAAAACACGTTTCTACTAAAATAGATGCGTCCCAATCATGCTTCATAGTCGAAATAAATTCGCGAATTTGATCGTTCCCTTCAGGATCTCTGCTTCCATGACCGACAAATAAAACTGATTTCATATAATGCCCTCCCATTTTTTAATCTCCACACGGAGCTGGTTCTACTTTTATTTTTGGTGTTATATCTTGATAGTCGAATCCATAAACGTTCTTCACACGCTTAAAGAATTTATGAAATCGCTCATTAGGATGACCTTTTTCTTTATATTCATGGACAATGTTCTCCACTATTTCAACAATGTCGTCAGGTGCTATGCCTTCCGCCACAATTTGACCTGAATGCGCATTTCGTCCAACCGTTTTAGCTCCTAAAAATAAATCAAACGCACCTTTTCTATAGACAATGCCGATATCTTCTTGAACTGCGCCATAACAGGCCATACCGCATCCATTAATACCAAGCTTCAGCTCTTTTGGCATGTCCATTCCCCCGAGGCGTTTTTGTAATTCTTCCGTATGTGGAATAGCATCGCTTTTTTCTCCGTCACAAAAATCACACGCTTTAATTGTGAACACGTCTCCGACCGGAGATAGTAAAAAGGAAGCTGCTTGGAGCTTTTTAATAATCACATCTGGCTGGGCTGTTGGAATTTGAAGTTTGATTTGATGGTCAGGTGTATACTCCATCGTACCTTTTTCACCAACAACTTCTGCTAGTGTTGTCATTTGAACAGGCGTGAATTTCTTATTGGCAAGTCCTGGACTAACCGCGACTTCGAAAATAGACTGTACTGGCTGACGTACGACCGCAGAAGTAGGTTCACCTAAAATTGCTTGAAGCGCTTCTTCTGCAAGAGCTCGTGAAGTTGCTGTTTCTTCTGTTTTGGTCTGAATTGCTTCAATAGTCGAAGCTGTTTGCTTTACAGTCTCTTCTTGATCGAGAGCCCATGGTTCTGCTTCTTTTCGAAGTCGCTGATGCGGTCTTAGCGGCTGCTCCGTTTGGTTGAGGGTATATTTTCGCTGATACCCGCGCGGTGTAATCATTAAATCGTCGTAAAAGAACGTAGATGAATTTCCGACAACAACGGTAGTCAGCATGCCAATTTCATGATTTAACATGTCTTTTAAGTTGGTCATTACGACTTCTTCACGGTCACGATAAGCGCTTTTCACAAGACCAACAGGCGTATCAGGGGAACGATACTTTAATAGAATTCTTTGCGCTTCAACAATTTGTCTTGTTCGTCTTCCGCTCTTTGGGTTGTAAAAAGCCACTACAAAATCTGCTTGTGCAGCTGCTTCAATTCTTTTTTCGATTAGCTCCCAAGGCGTAAGGTGGTCACTTAAACTAATTGTACAAGCATCGTGCATCACGGGCGCTCCAAGGAGAGATGCGCATGAATTGATAGCCGAAATGCCAGGAATTACTTCCAGCTCTACGCCCGTTTCTTTTTTCCAGCCTTTTTCAATCAACACTTCATACACAAGGCCTGCCATTCCGTATACTCCCGCATCTCCGCTCGAAATGACAGCTACGGTTTTTCCTGCTTCAGCTTGCTTTACAGCTTCCTGTGCACGGCTTACTTCTTCGGTCATTCCCGTACTAATAATTTGCTGATTCGTTAACAGTCCTTGAATTAATTCCACATAGGTTTTGTAACCGATGATCATATCACTTTCTTGAATGGCTTCTCTTGCTCGCTGTGTAATATGTTCAAAGCTTCCCGGCCCAAATCCAATAACTAAAAGTTTACCTTTCATGCTAGCTCCTCCTTTATGCGTTACTTTTTACTTTGTCAATTCCTTCTATGGAGTCACTGTTTTCCGGAGAAACGAAACCATTTTGATCATATTCATAAATAAGCGATTCCTTTATACTGCAGCCTCCTGCTAAATGTTCTTCGACAATCCGATGAGCCACGGTTTCAGTGACCTGCTTGTACCAATCTCCTGAAGGATAGACGATAGCTACAGGAGCATCTTTGCATCGTCCGTTACAACGTGTACGCGTTGTATGAACCGTTTCATCCAAATCCAGTTCTGTCACTTTATTTCGAATAGCTTGCGTGGCTTCTTCTCCACCTTTTCTCATACAGCTGCTTCCATTACAAATCAATACGTGATGTTTTGTTCCATTTAAGTTCCACGTCGTCACACTCATTCGCTCCTTTACTAAAAAAAGCGCCTCTATCAATGATAGAGGCGCAGAAAAATTCAAACTAAGTTTTTGCACTTCCACCTATATCCCGTAGGGTAAGCTTCGCATTGGAAAAAGGCTGGTTTCCTGACTTCGATTCATCACTTGATTGCGCCTTCCCGAATACAGTGGCATATGCAATCAGCTCATCTTCACAGTGGCGGGTACCGCGCTGGCTTCACACCAGACTTCCCATTTAACGCAATGTGGACATTGCGCACCTTTTTTGCACGATATGTAGTTTTGCGATACGAGAAAAACCCGCTTCGCTAATATGCGAGCGGGTAAAACGTCAGAATAAGAGTGTACACGAATGCCACTTTAAGCCAACGTTTCCCTTCCCGCTCCCCGGAGAAATAGAAACTTCACAATAAAGACAGGTCTCCTGACTTGTGTATCATTCTACTTGAGAACCTTCCCGTGATTTTTCCACAGTGGTTATACTCGTTCGTCCACACTTACAGTTGCGGGGGCAGTACTGGTCTTTCACCAGTTTCCCTATTAAGCCTTCTTGGCATCTTTACTGTTGCTGTTTGATATATATGAACCTTTTAAACTATCAGAATAATAGAAGTAACTACCATATCATAGCGTACATTTTTTTTTATTTCAACTCTATTCTTTTTATAGGATATAAAGAGCCATAAAAAAACAAGAGCAAAAAATCAGCTCTTGTTTTTCTACTTATATAGCTACCAATGTTAAATGAGGATCATTATAATACACGACTTCTGAAAGAACTTTACAGCCATTTGTTTTGGCAAAAGCTTCTCTCGCCTGCTTTTCAGTTTCAAATTCAAACATTTTCATTTCTTTTCCAGCATATACCGTCAGTACCCACATGAAAAGATTCGCCTCCGATTATTGTAGTGATCGCTATATCCACATTATGACGAAACCATTTCCTTTTGAAAACCCATTCTACAAAACTTGTCACAAGAAACTTTTAAAAATTTAAAAACATTTTAACTTCTGTAAATGAACAAAATGTACAAAAGGTTTAAGCAGTATGGTACCTTTTTAAAAAGGTGCTTTTTTAACCAACTGTTGATTCACCAGTAAAAAAATATATAGTATTTATAAAAAAAAAAGAAGCCAGACAGCCGGCTTCTTTTTTAAGAAAGGAAAGAACAGACATCACAATCCCGTTCTGTTCTTTCCTTTGCATAAAAATACACTAATTAAATATCCCTTTCTTAAAGCAGAATCATGTTCGACTGAACATAGTAATAGAGAAGCTTATACGTATGATTCAATGAATCTTGATGCGTTCTCTCAAACGCATGAGAAGAATCAATTCCTGGACCAATCAAGCCGTGTACGATATCGTGTCCGGCACGAATAGCAGCAGAAGCATCTGATCCGTAAAACGGATAAATATCTAATTTGTACTGAATATCATGCTGCTTAGCTAGCTCCACTAAATGCTTTCTCAAACCGTAATGATATGGGCCGCTTGAATCTTTTACACAAATAGACACGGTGTATTCATCAGTAGATTGTCCATCTCCCATAGCACCCATATCAACCGCTAAGTATTCTACTGTTTGAGGCGTAATGTTCGAATTTCCTCCGTATCCAATTTCTTCATTATTTGAAATGAGAAAATGCGTAGTGTATGGCAGTTCGATCTGTTCTTCTTGAATTATTTTCATGAGCTGAAGCAATAAAGCTACGCTTGCTTTATCATCGAGATGACGAGATTTAATAAAACCGCTTTTTGTTATTTCTACACGAGGATCAAACGAAACAAAGTCGCCGACTTCAATTCCAAGACTGCGAACATCTTCTGCGCTATGTACTTTTTCATCCAATCGAATTTCTATATTTTCTTGATTCCGCTCAGCTTTCCCTGCATCTTTATACACATGAACAGATGTTTGATGCATAAGGATGGTTCCTTTAAATACTTCTCCTGATGAAGTTTCAATTTCACAATATTCTCCTTCAATAGAATTGTAGCGAAACCCTCCAATCAGGTCGATTTTCAGACGTCCACTCGGTTTGATTTCTTTTACCATAGCACCTAATGTATCGACATGAGCCGTCAGCATGCGGTGGTGATCTGTATCTTTACCGGGAATAGTAGCGACTAAGCCCCCTTTTCGATTGCGATACGTTTGAATATTTAGCTCTTTTACATAGTCTTCGACAAATGAAATTACCTTTTCTGTATTTCCAGAAGGACTGGGAATCGAAACAAGCTTTTTAATTAACTGAACAGTTTCCGTCATTATGACACTTCCTTTGTCTCTCATTTCTTTTATTTTACCATATGTTTCAAAAAAGATAACAGGCAGCTCCAAACAAAAAAGCCGGGCAGATGCCCGGCTTTTTTGTTTTAAGCTATGTTTGATTTCTTTAATTGATTTGTGTAATTTAATGATTTTTGCTTATCAAACTCGCCTTCAGACTTGGACATTACAATAGCAGCTAAAGCATTTCCTACTACGTTAACTGTGGTACGCATCATATCAAGAATGCGGTCAATTCCTGCAATAAATGCCATGCCTTCAAGAGGGAAGCCCATAGATTCAAGTGTAGCAAGTACAACTACAAACGATGCCCCTGGTACACCAGCCATTCCTTTTGAGGTTAACATTAGCACAAGAAGGAGCTGAATTTGATCCATAATGGAAAGGTCGATGCCGTACATTTGAGCAATAAACAGCGATGCCAGCGCCTGATAAATGGTTGAACCATCTAAATTAAACGTGTAGCCCGTTGGAATAACAAACGATGTAACCGATTTAGAACAGCCGAAGTCTTCCATCTTTTTGATAAGAGACGGTAAAACGGCTTCTGAACTTGCCGTTGTAAAAGCAAGAAGCAGCTCGTCTTTTAACACTTTTATCAGCGTAAACATGCTTGTTCCAGCCATTTTAGCAATAATTCCAAGAACCACAAGCACAAAGAAAATCATGGTGAAGTAAACGGCGAACACTAATTTTCCTAATGGAATAAGTGATCCGACACCAAACTTTATAATATTAACACCAATAAGTGCAAATACACCTACTGGAGCAAACTTCATCACCAAATTAGTTACCCAAAACATTGCATCCAAGACGCCTTCAAAAAAGGCTAAAACAGGTTTTCCTCTCTCTCCAATCGAAGCTACGCCTACACCAAACAGTACGGAAAATAAAATGATTGGTAAAAGATCGCCTTCTGCTACCGATTGAAAGACGTTTGTCGGAACAATATGAAGAAGCTCTTGAGCAATCCCTGTACTTTCAGACGTTTTTGCCGTTGCCTCATATTGAGAAATATCGCTTTTTTCAATATGTCCCATATCAACCCCTGCACCAGGGTGAAATAAGTTCGCGGCAATAATCCCCACTACAATAGCAATGGTTGTAACAATTTCAAAATAAAGAATTGTCTTTCCGCCAAGCTTACCTAATTTTTTGATATCGCCTACTCCTGCGACCGCTACGATTAATGCTGAAATCACAATCGGTACGACAATCATCTTAATTAAATGAATAAATATGTCTCCAACCGGCTGTAAAATAGAAATGGCTGTATCGCTTCCGTAAAAGATAGCACCTACAGCTACGCCTAAAATCAGTCCAATTAGAATCTGAGTTGCTAGACCTAACCTTTTCACTTTCTTGCTCCTTTCGCACAGTTGACTTTCACCCATCGAGCATATGCGGTTCCGCGAACCGTGTATAAATATACATCCTTACAGCACCTTATGTAAACAGTTCTTTACTAAAAGGATGTAAGGCCGCACATGCGAATTTTTAAAACTTACAGTTCTGTTTTATCATATCAAATAATTGTTGTATATTGAGATTTTTTTGCTAAGAATTTTTCTATTTTTGCTATTTCAGCGAATAAATTAAAAAAATAAAATTTTATATTGAAATATGCATTTTAGGTTAGTATAATACGATACATGTTTATTTTTATTATTCGAATATAAAATTCTGAAAATTTTAATTATTCAACGCGATAATAAAAAGCATTTATAATTTTGGAGGTTTTAACGTGTCAAACAAAGTTCCTTTTTCATTTATAGTGGTTATTGGCTTTATGCTTTTTGCCCTATTCTTCGGCGCAGGTAATTTAATCTTCCCTGCAATGTTAGGTCAGTCTGCTGGAAGCAATATTTGGTCAGCAAACGCTGGATTTTTAGTAACGGGTGTAGGTCTGCCTCTTCTAGGCGTTCTCGCATTTGGTTTTTCCGGAAAAGAGGATCTGCAGTCTTTAGCTAGTCGCGTACACCCAGCTTTCGGTATTATCTTTACTACGATTTTATACTTGGCAATCGGACCGCTTTTTGCGATGCCAAGAACGGGAAGCGTTTCGTTCGAAATCGGCGTTAAGCCTTTTTTATCAGAAAATTCAGGGCACCTTCCCCTTATCATTTTCACGGTAATTTTCTTTACTATTACCTGCTTTTTTTCGCTAAATCCTGCGAAAATTGTCGATTTAGTAGGAAAAGTTTTAACACCTATTAAATTAACGTTTATTGGAATATTGGTAGTTGTAGCCGTTGTGAACCCAATTGGAAAATTTGAAGCACCAAGCGAAGCTTATACAACACACTCATTTTTTAAAGGCTTCCAAGAAGGCTACTTAACAATGGATACACTAGCATCATTTGTTTTTGGAATTATTATTATTAATGCAATTAAAGAAAAAGGAGCAAAATCCAACCGACAAATTATCACAATTTGTGCAAAAGCTACGGCTATCGCTGCCGTTATTTTAGCTCTTATTTATAGTGCATTGTCCTATATGGGTGCTTCAAGCGTATCAGAGCTTGGACGTCTTGATAACGGAGGTACGGTTTTGGCTGAAGTATCAAATTACTACTTTGGCTCTTACGGAGGAATTCTTTTAGGTCTGATGATTACCGTTGCTTGTTTAACAACAAGTGTAGGTCTTGTAACATCTTGTTCATCTTTTTTCCATAAGCTGTTTCCAAGTGTTTCTTATAAGTTGATTGCTGTTATTTTATCAGCATTCAGCGCCGTTGTAGCGAACTTTGGTTTAACGGAATTAATCGCTATTTCGGTTCCCGTCTTAACAGCTATTTATCCGTTAGCTATTGTGTTAATTGCTTTAACATTCTTACATCCTTTATTTAAAGGACGTTCTGAAGTTTACCAAATGAGCCTTCTGTTCACGTTTATCGTTAGTTTATTTGATGGCTTAAATGCTGCTGGATTCAAAATTGCGGCAGTAAACGATCTGTTTACATCGATTCTACCTATGTATGGAGTAGGTCTCGGCTGGGTAGTTCCTGCTATTGTAGGAGGATTAATCGGTCTTGGCATTACCTTCCTTCGTACAAATGATAATACGAACAGAAACACTTCAAGAAAATTGATTAAATAAAAAGAGGATGCACTCGCATCCTCTTTTTATTATGGCGTATTATGAATAAGGAGTTTTTTTCTCCATTAACTTCACTTCTTCTCTTAACACATGTTTTTCGTATAGATATTTATCCGTACGTTGAAAATGATATTTATCCGCTTTTTCTTTTTCAGATGTGGTCAAAAGCACTCGATGATTAGAAGCATCTGACACACCAAACGTTTCATTTTGATAAGTAGCATACGGAGCTATAAAAAACACTTCTTCAACAGCATCACGAGGAACTTCTTTTGTGAAAGTCGTATCATTGTATGGAATGAATCCATTTGCTACATCGCCTTTATCATAGCTAATTAGCTTTACACCCCCGTTTTCCGTTTCATAACATTCGTAATCTCGTTCATTATATGCTGCATACAAACCTTTTCGAATCACAAAAAACCAGTCCTTTACATTGGGTTAGCAACCGCTGGTACAAATCGTTTTTCTTCTGCCACATAGGTAGCCACAAGTACTTCTTCCCCATTTACCACTTGGTATAGTTCCGCTCCGTTTGCTGGTGGATAATAGTTATCGAATTTGAACTCTGGAACGGTTTCCCCGTTTCGAGATCCTGTAAACCCATTAAGCGTACATGGAGGTCCGTCTGTTGTTTTTCCTCCGAACACAGTTCCGTAGGGAATATCAACGTGGCTTACCGCTTGCGATTTAAACTTGATTACACCATACGTCGATCCTTCTTCAGGAAACGGCCTTTTGCCTGAACCATCGATGTAATCTAAACGTAAGCTTTCAACAAAATCTTTGTAAGAAGTAATATCATGAACATCTTCAGCTTTAGCTACATACCCCCCCACTGCTGTATAAGATCCATCTACATACTTTTCAATATCTTTAGCAGGAATCGTTTTTTGCAGCAGCGTATCTTTTGTAAGGGGAGAAACAGAATCACGTATAACCTTCATTACTTCTATTTCATGAGAAGTTAATGTTTTAACATCCTTTAATTTTAGTTCATTAAACTCTTTTTTTGTAAGATTAACGCGCTTCAGCACTTCATTAATTTTTTGATCAAAATCTTCTAAGCTTTCTAAATCTGAAGCCTTATAATGAGCATCAACTGTTCTTACATCTTTATGTACTTTTTTAACTTCGTTTAATTCATACTGTTCTACTTCATCAGCCGTTTTAAACGTTTCAATGCTTGAAATCGTTTTGCCATTCGTATCAGCTACAACGTAACCGTCTTCAGCTTTGATCACATATCCGACTTCTCCGTTACCTAACGCAATTAAGTCTGACTGTTGAAAAGCGGCTTTCTCTTTTTCTTTTTGAAATTCCTTATCTGTCATTCCCTTAGTAACGAGAGCTTTAAGTTCTGACGTGTCTTTACTGTCTTTTTGATTTGCTTCTACTTTCTCAGCTGTAACTGATGAAGTTTCTGTATTAGATGGAGAATGAGTGACTGTCCCGATCACAAAAATAAGACCAAACACAATCCCTATGCCATACAAAAATTTGCTTGTTTTATGAGCTCTAAATAAAATTCCTAACACAATACAAACAATACCTGCAATCAAGCTATCTACTAATAATAGATGTCCCAACCAAACCCCTCCTCTTTAATTCTTGTTTATGTTAAAAAAATCCATAAAAGAAGTCAATACAATTAATGTAAATAAAGTTTTAAATAGGAATATATTCATAATTATTACTAATTAATCCCTTTTAGTAGGTATCAAAAATAAAACACACCATCTAAAATAGATGGTGTGTGAAGTATAGTAAGTAATTAAGAAATTTGTTTAAGTTCTGATGAGAGTTTTAAAAACTCTTCTTTATTTTTCATCAATAGCGTGCGGTCGATTTCTTCTTTTAGCTGTGCTTTACGAAATTCTGCAATCGCCTTGTCTAGAATCATCTCAGCGAATAATGCATCAAGCACCTTTCCGTTGGATTTTTGCGGTGAATTAAGTAAATTCTTTTTCATAAGAAATCAACTCCTTGGCTTTTTTATAATATAACACAAATATTCTGACTTTTCAATCATTTAAACCAAGTATTTTAATCTATTTTTTTTCACATAAAAAGGCCGCCCTTTTGTTATAAAGCGCGGCCTTTTATTACGAATCTGCGGCTTTTTCTTTTACTTCCGCATAGTAGTTTTCATATTCAATAAATTCAGGAGCCTGATGAGCTGCCATGATACCGTGGTAGCTAATATCTAAGCCCACTTCTTCTTCTTCTTCCGTAGATCGAAGCGGAACCACCAAGGAAATAACCTTTAACCCTATCCACGTCGTAACAAATCCCCAAGCGCATAGAGCGATTAACCCAAGAAGTTGAACGCCAAATAATGTCCAGCTCCCTCCTGTAAACACACCGCCGTCTGTAGAAAACAAGCCTACAGCCAACGTGCCCCATATTCCCGAAGCAGCGTGTACAGGAAAAGCTCCTACAGGATCGTCGATTTGACGTGCTTCGAGCCAGTTTGTAGCTGCCATCATTAATAAACCAGATACAGCTCCAATAAAAATAGCAGATGGTGTGTTAACAAAAGCGCACCCGGCCGTAATGCCAACCAGTCCGGCAAGCGATCCATTTATCACAGAAGGTGCATCTGAACGGTTGTAGCGAAATAAAGTATAAAATAAAGTAGCTGCTCCGCCTGCTGCTGCTGATAACATTGTGACAATAGCAATGTGACCAATTCTAACGTCAGTAGCACTTAGCGTACTTCCTGCATTAAACCCGAACCATCCAAACCATAATAAAAAAGCACCCACTGATGCAAGCGGCAAATTGCTTGGAAGAGAAACAGAACTGATTCCATTTTTCGCGAACTTCCCTTTTCTCGGTCCAATCATTATTGCAGCTGCTAAAGCTGAAAAACCGCCAAGAGCATGAATAACTGCCGAACCGGCAAAATCAAGCATCCCTAACTTACTAATCCATCCGCCTCCCCAAATCCAGTGGCCGGCTATAGGATAAATAAATGTAGTCATCAAAATCGCATATAAAAGATATGCGCGGAAATTAATTCGTTCTGCCACCGCTCCAGAAACGATAGAAATGACCGCAATAACAAACGCACATTGAAACAGCCAAAACGTTTCAAGCCCAATTGGAATGTCAAGGTGCGATAAATTACCCGAGAGCGCAAAACCGCTTTTACCGACAACTCCACCTAAATCATCGCCGTACATTAATCCAAAACCAATTAAATAGAAACAAAGCGTTCCTATTGTAATATCAGCGAATACTTTCATAATAATATTCACGCTATTTTTATAGCGGACAAAACCTGCCTCTAGCAAGGCAAAGCCGCCTTCCATTAACAAAATCATCGCGGCTGTTAATACAACCCACGTTGTATTTATACCTAAACTTAGTTCATTAACACTCATATCCCAACGCCTCCACTGCTTTTTAATCGTTTTATTTCTTGTACAATAGCAGGCGAAAGCGTAATTTCACTTGTTTCTTCATTTTCCGCTTTTATTAATTCAAGAACTTCATGAAGTTCTCGCATTTGTGCTTTAAGGTGATCAATTTTTTTAAAGCGCTCCTTTACGTATACCATATACTCGACCGCTTGATGCTGACTTAAAGGACGCCCGGTAAAAAATTTACGAAACGGTGATAGTGATTGATACCAAGCTTCTTCAGCACGTTTCTTCTCTTCGTATTTACTAATTTTCGTTTTTATATCTTCTATTTCTTGTGCTTTAGCTTCTTTTAACTTCATTATAAATTCAATTAATTTTAATTGAGGCAACGTAATGACCACATTATGATAAAGTTCATCCACTATAACCATGTTATATCTCCTTACATAAGATGTTATATTTTGATTATATGTAGAACACTATAGTAAGTCAATGTAATTTTTTGAAAACTCTTTAAATAGTAAATGCGCCCTATCTTTTTAATACTTATAGAATATTAAGTTCGTATGTGTTGAAATATGACGTTATTTGTTTTATCGTAGGAAGAGGAATCATGTTAGTTCCCTATTTTAATTTTATTTACCTAGGCAATTATTCGTTTTATTTTTTATAAACTTTTATTAAACAAAGGGTTACGAGGTTCTTCACTTATTTTTTCAACGAAATGAGTTGATTTTATCTCGTATTAAAATTAAAATAGAATTATGTGCAAGATTTCACAACTTCACAATGTAGTTTGAAAGTCTAGCAGATAACTAGGAACTACATATGCAACAGTATCCAGCAAAGGAGGACTTTTCATGTCTCAATCAACTATTCAAAAATCAGCTGCAGAGGAAAATGCTGCTGTACAAACAGAAGCGGCAGTTAACAAAGGTCAAGCGGATGTGTTAGATCAATTGTTAAAGCCTGAAGTACAAGAAGCTCTTACTGTTCTTGTAGATAATTTACCAAAATTATCTGAAATGGTAACGGTGCTTACAAAAACTTACGACGTTGCGCAATCATTATTAACTGACGACGTATTAAAAGAAGATCTACTTGGTGGAGTAAAAGAATTTATCGAGCCGGTAGAAGGAACAGTAAAAGGTCTTGCAGCTACTGCAATCGAAGCAAACGATCGTGCAGAAGCAAATGCTTCTAATTCAATCGGTTTATTCGGTTTATTACGCATGCTTAAAGATCCACAAGCTCAAAAACTATTCCGCTTTGCACAAGCGTATTTAGACATTACAAACGAAAAACAAAAATAATTTTCATTAAAAAGTGTGGACGGAGGATCGACTATGTCAAAACATATTTTAATTTTAGGCGGCGGTTACGGTGGTTTATTAACTGCAATGACAGCTCGCCAACACCTAAGTGCGGATGAAGCAAAAATTACAGTAGTGAACCGTTTTGCTACTCACCAAATCATTACAGAATTACACCGTCTAGCTGTAGGCGGCGTTTCTGAACAAGCGGTAGCTTTACCACTTGATAAATTACTTAAAAACTACAACGTTGATTTAAAAATTGCAACGGTAAAAGAAATCTCACCAGATCAACGTGAAGTATCTCTTGAAGATGGTACAAAATTAAGCTACGACTACCTTGTTACAGCTTTAGGTAGTGAAACTGCTTACTTCGGTATCCCTGGTTTAGAAGAGCACAGCTTCGTTCTTAAATCAGTAAATGATGCAAACCGTTTACGTGCACACGTAGAAGCTTGTATCGCTGAATACAGCAAAACAAAAAATAAAGCTGACGGTACAATCGTAGTTGGCGGCGGCGGATTAACAGGTATCGAACTTGTTGGTGAATACGCTGACTTAATGCCAAGCCTATGTCTAAAACACGGTGTTGATCCAAAAGAAATTTCTCTATACTGTGTAGAAGCAGCTCCTACAGTTCTTCCAGGCTTCCCTGCTGAATTAGTAGAGCGCGCTCAATCAAGCTTAACAAAACGTGGCGTTACATTTGTTACTGGTACACCTGTAACAAAAATGGATGCTACAACTGTTGAACTTAAAGACGGCAGCAAAATTGAAACAAAAACAATGGTATGGACTGGCGGAGTTCAAGGTAACTCTGTAGTTGCTAACTCAGGTATCGAAGTAAACCGCGGTCGTGCACTTGTAAATGAATTCTTACAATCTACATCTCATAAAGATGTATTCCTTGCTGGTGACTCAGCGGTTGTAATGGGTCCAGAAGGTCGCCCTTACCCACCTACTGCTCAATTAGCTTGGCAAATGGGTGAAGTTGTAGGCGTGAACTTAGCAGTAGCTATTCGCGGCGGAGCAATGGAATCATTCGTTCCTGTCTTCTCTGGTACACTAGGAAGTCTTGGACGCAAAGATGCAATTGGTACAATCGGCGGAAACAAAACGCAATTAAAAGGTTTACCAGCATCACTTATGAAAGAAGCAAGTAACGTTCGTTACTTATCTCATATCAAAGGATTATTTGCATTAGCTTATTAATCCGTCTTAAAACGAAAGAGGAATTCTCCTCTTTCGTTTTTTTATTTACATAAGCCAAGAAATAAGAAGCGGCAGCGTAATCAACGATAAAATAGCACTAATAACAAAAGCAGATGCCGTTTCGTTTTCCAAGCTTTCAAACCGCAAAGCAATCATCGCTGCTACAGCAGACCCAGGAAAAGCTACCAGTAAAATAGCTTTTGTCACTTCATCTGAAGACAACCCTATCCATACTGCAATTCCGAGCATAACGATGGGTTGAACCGCTACTTTTAAGACGGCTATCCCAAGCGCCCCTTTACTAAAGTTAATTTTTCCAATTCCAATCGTTACTCCTACCGCAAACAAAGCTGCTCCCGATGTAATACTTCCGATTTGATCAAGCATATCCTGTAAAAGTTTAGGTGACTGAAAACCGCAAAGGGTTAAAATCACTCCAATTAACGGTACACATGCCAAAGGCTCAGATAAACCATGCAAAATGGAATGAACCGTTACTTTAAATAAACTTGTTTTCTCTTGCCCTTCTTTTCGCCCCCGTTGTCCAACGGTTCCTAAAATCGTTGCCAGCGGATCTAAAACCGCATTCACCACGATTCCTGTTATAGCAATTGGAATCGCTACTGCGCCTGCACCAAACAATCCTCCGAGTACTGGAATGCCCATAAAAGCAAACGTTGGCTGAGCTGAGTTTAAGGCAAACATAGAAGAGGCAGTTAGCGTATTCTTCCCTGCATACTTCACGACAAGCAAGATAATGAGGTAAAACCCGACGATTCCTAAAATCAGCGCTACTAAAAACGGCCATTCGTCTATGAGTGTTTTTCTTGGCGTTGTCGTTACACCTACAAATAAGTGTGCAGGAAGCGCAAACTTCGTTACTAATGTGTTGAGCCCCTTAGACGTTTGCTTATCAAATTTTTTAAAGTGCCCTGCTAAATAACCAAGCAAAATGACAAAAAAGATAGGCGCGAGAATGAGGAAAATTTGACCTATGCTCATTTATCATTCACCTCATTCATCTTTTGCCTTAACCGGTTTATAAACAGGCTGCCATACCGCTGCTTCTACAAGTTCATTTACATTTTGCTTGGTAACAGTTGCTACGGTATCTTTTACAGCAGCATCAGCAACTGCTACAGCAACCGCCTTTGATACTTTTTGAAGATCTTTAATGTTGGGAAGAAGCGTATCTCCTTTTGTGTCTGTTTCTGCTATACGCGCTACTGCATTGGCTGCTTCTGCAAACATAGATTCAGTAAACTTTTGAGCGCGAACCACAATTGCACCTAAACCAAGACCCGGAAACACAAACGCATTATTAGCCTGTCCGATTTCATAAGTGTTCCCGTTATATTCAACGGGTTCAAATGGACTTCCCGTTGCAATAAGGGCTTTTCCTTCCGTCCATTTTATAATATTTTCCGGAACAGCTTCAGCAAGTTTAGTAGGGTTGGAAAGAGGCATAATCACCGGGCGCTCTACATGTTTTGCCATTTCTTTAATGATTTCTTCAGTAAAAGCATCCGTGACGCCTGACGTTCCAATTAAAATTGTTGGCTTCACTTGCTTGACAAGCTCCAACAGTGAAATTTTATTTTCATCGTCTTTTTCCCATTCTTTAATCTCTTCATTTTGGCGAACATACGGCTGTTGAAAAGGAGCTAAATCTTCCATATCTTTGGTTAACAGACCTCTGTAATCATATGCCCAAAAACGATCATATGCTTCTTCTTCAGACAGCCCTTCAAGCATCATCGCACTATGAATACGATCAGCATTCCCAATTCCAGCAGATCCCGGTCCAAATACAACAACCCTTTGATCTTTTAGGGGCGTTCCTGTAATGCGCACCGCTGTTAAAACGGCTGCAAGAGTAATTACTCCCGTTCCTTGAATATCATCATTAAACGTTAAAATTTTATCGCCGTATTCTTTCATAATGTGACGCGCATTAATATTCCCAAGATCCTCCCAATGAAGAAGCGCTTTAGGAAACTTGGTCGTTATTTCTTTTACAAATTGAGCAATAAAACGATTATAGTCTTCTCCTTTTACTCGTTCATGACGATTTCCTAAATACAAAGGATCTTCAAGAAGCTTTTTGTTATTGGTCCCCATGTCAAGAACAACAGGCAGTACGCGGCTTGGGTCAATTCCTGCTGCAGCCGTATAGACCGCTAACTTTCCAACTGCAATATTTATCCCTCCTACACCCCAGTCCCCAATGCCGAGAATACTTTCTGAATCCGTTACAACGAGCAAATCAATATCTTCGCTGTCGAGTCCTAAGTTTTCAATCGCATCACTTAATCGATCCGCTTCATTTACGGATAAATATAGTCCATCAGGTCGATGGTATTCATGGCTGTATTCTTGGATGGATTGACCTACAGTAGGCGTGTAAATAATGGGAAGCATTTCACTTAAATGATCGGTTAATAAACGATAAAATAAGACAACGTTCCGATTATGTAGGTCATTCAACGAATTATTTTTTTGAAGATCATTCGGTGCTTTTTTGAACTGTTCATATGCTCTTTTTGCCTGTTCTTCTAACGTTAAAACCGTTGGAGGAAGAAGTCCCTGCAGATGAAGGTTTTCTCTTTCTTCTTCAGTAAAAGCAGAACCTTTATTTAAATAAGAAGTGGATAAAACTGATTTTCCTTTTAGTGAAGTTGAAATTGACCCATCTTTTTCTACTTTATATGCTCTCATGTTTCTTTACCTCTTTTCCTAAAACAATTAGATAGGGTTAGGTTCAGCAAAGAGATATATTTTTAACCATTTATTTTTAATGAAAACAAAAAAGAGATTGAGCCATAACTACATCAATACAATCTAGAGACGAAAAAACGGGATAAATGAAACCTGTGTTCAACCTAACAATAAAAAAATCCGAACGATTTATCGTTCGGATCTTCCTTACACGAAAATACGTTTTTTCCCATCTCGTTTTTTATACTACACTATAGTCTTCCTGCTCACTTTCTAAGTAATTAGGTGGATGTATATGTGAAGGCACAAGACATTCATAGCTTTCCCCTTCTAGTCTATCCTCCAGCTCTTGTTTGGCTTGACTAATCAGCTCTTGATTTTCTATCATTTCAATCGCCGTAGCCGCGATGGCTTTTCCAGCTAATAACATCGCATCATGGGCATACTCCGTTTTCCCTTGAGCAACGGCTTGCCATGTATGAAACGGCGTAGCATAAGCCCACGTTGCGGTCACGCACTGTGCAGTGGGAACATTCCAGCTAACGTCTGCGACATCCGTTGATCCTGTCATGAAGGAAACATTTTTAGACATAGGAGCAATTTGGTTGAAGACTGGATGATCCGCTAAAGCTCTGTCTAGCAGTGAACCCACTTGTTTTTTTGCTGCCTCTTTATCTTCGGCGGATGTAGACTCGTAAATAGCTTTGGCAAAAGCTATTTCTTCATGTTTCACTTCAGCCAAATTTATCTGCATCATTTGCTTATGCATGAGCTGCTCCATTGTTTGATTTGGAATTAGATTAGCGCAGGCTCCTTGAATTTCCTGTTCCATTTGTGTTTCAGTCATTAAAGCCGCTCCCTTTGCAATTTTCACAACCCGTTCATAAAGTTCTTTTACTTGAGATGGCTTCGGAGCACGAATTAAGTACATCACTTCCGCTTCTGCTTGAACAACATTAGGAGAAATGCCTCCGCTGTTTGTAATGGCGTAGTGTACGCGCGCTTCATCTATCATATGTTCACGCATATAATTCACACCAATATTCATCAACTCTACAGCGTCTAAAGCGCTTCTACCAAGGTGAGGACTAGCAGCTGCATGACTGCTTCTTCCTTTAAATTTAAAAGTTGCTTGCATAACCGCATTCGATGACGTATGCATAACACCATTAACGGTAGCGGGATGCCATGAAAACGCGACGTCTACATCTTGAAAAAATCCTTCTCGTACCATATACGTCTTTCCGTAACCACTTTCTTCAGCTGGACATCCATAGTATCGAACGGTCCCCGGGACATTTTTTTCTTTTAAATATTCTTTGACAGCAAGTGCAGCTGCTAGTGAGCCTACGCCAAGTAGGTTATGTCCACACCCATGGCCATTTCCGTTTTTTTTGACCGGATCTGCTACTGCACACTTATCTTTTTGACTCAGCCCGGTAAGCGCATCGTATTCACCGAGAATAGCGATGATCGGATAACCGCTCCCGTAACTTCCAATAAAACCTGTTTCAAGGTTAGCAATATGTGTACGAAGCGTAAACTCTTCTTTTTCTAACATGTCGCAAATCAGCTGTGCAGACTTATACTCTTCAAACCTCGTCTCTGCATATTCCCATATTTGATCACTGATTTGAGTTAGCTCGTTTCGCTTTTTTTCAATAAGTTGTTCGACTTCTTTAATAATACCCATGAGACATTCTCCTTTTTCTTCATTATTTAACAGCATTTTGTGCGTCCACTACCACTTTTGCAGGTCGAATCGAAAACAACGAAATAGCACAGACAAGAGCGCAGATAATTAATAAAGCAAATGCTGCATTATACGACCCGCCAAACGATTGTACTAAAAAGCCAATGAGCATCGGTGTTAATACGCCGGCTGCTTGAGCTCCTGTATTGATAAAACCATTTGCTGAACCGACCACTGATTCAGGCAACATTTTTAAAGGAGCTGAAGCGATTAAAATCACATTAAACGAAAACAGCAAGGTGACTGCACTTTGAAAAACGATAAACATGCCTACGCTAGGTGAAATGGCCATGAAGCAAAGAAAAATACCCATCAGTAAACCAAACACCGCCGCTATCGTCTTGTCTTTTCCGTCCGGAAGCTTGTCTAAAACAAAGCCGCTAACAAACATTCCGATAATGCCTACAAATGCTGGGATAGCGGAAAGAAAACCGATGTCCGTTAAATTCAGATGTCTTACTTCGGCTAAATATGTAGGCATCCACGACATGAGCCCCCAGTTAATGGCGTAGATACTGAAGTATGCAATAAATAAATTCCAAATCATCGGAGTTTTGATAATTTCTTTTAATGTCATCTGCTTAGCAGGAATAGCAGAAGTCTCTGTTTTTTCTCTCTGCTGCTTTTCTTTCAGTAAAAAAACAAACAGAACTGTAATAACGAGTCCGATGGCTCCTATGATATAAAAGATACTTCTCCAGCTTATCGTTTGCATCAGCTGCGTCGCTAGAATTGGTGTAACCACGCCCATAATCGTACCTGACGATAACAAGAAGGACATGGCTCTACTGCGTTCTTGCTGAGGAAACCACCCTGCGATTCCTTTTGATGCAGATGGAAAATAACTCCCTTCCCCTAAACCAAATAAAAAGCGAATGATAATAATAGAAGCAAAAGACCAGGCCATGCCGGTAAAAACCGTAAACAAAGACCATAAAAGCACGGCGATTGTAATGACTTTTTTAAATCCAAAGCGGTCTGCTAGCCACCCTCCAGGTATTTGCATCAGTGCGTATCCTGCAAAAAAGCTGCTTAAGATGATGCCTGTAGAAGAAGCATTCAGATGTAGATCTTTCGAAATATCTAAAATAGCGTAGTTAATAATAAAACGATCTAAGTTTCCAAGCGACCAGCCTAAAAATAATAAAAATAAAATGACGTATTTCCAGTTCGACCTTGCTAGCATAAATGCACTCATCTCCTTTTTATTCCATTTAATGTAATGTTTTGTAACAAATCAATTCGTTATATAAATATTAAAAAATTCTGACTATTTTTTCAATGTGTATTTCTATATAATAAGAACTATAACTATGTATTTTTTTACATTAAGTAGTCTATAAGGGGTTGTTAACATGAGTGATTTATTAGCTAATATGAAAGGTTATCTTACATCTATTATCAAAAATAGTCCTTATCAAATTTGGACAAGTATTGATTCTGCAAATTTTAACGTGATTTTTTCCAGTTCTTCATGTTCATCCCTGACTTACCCTCCTCCCACTAGCCTACATAACGGCAGTGATTCCTTTCAAAAGCATATGGCATATGAAGAGTTCGAGGAAATTTACTTGTCCTTTCCAAATCGCTATGCGTTTGTTGTTCGCATATTTGCTAAGCACGACTGGACACCCCCACAAATAAAACAGCTATCGGCTACCTTTTCTCCTTATGTGCTGCAAAAAAAGCTGGAGCGGCATGAGCACATTTTAAACGTGCTTATGAAAAGCATTAAGGAAATTTCACTTTTACAAGACTCAGATTATCTATTAACAAGAATTCTTGAAAATGCTCTTTCAGTTATTTCTGTTGCGGATATGGGCGTGCTGTGGATGTTTGATTCTTCCACTCAATTTCTTTTGCCTCGCGCCTGGTCCGGGGGGCCAAACAATGAAATTCAAAACATGAAAATGAAAGTTGGCGAAGGAATTATCGGAAAGACATTTCAGCATAATAAAAGCTATATGTATACGAACTTAAAAGATATATTACGCGATTCTTCTACTATGACTGACGATAATATTCATTATCTTAATCAGTCCTATACGTTTACAAACATTCAATCTATTATTTCTGTCCCCATTTGTATGGAAGAACAGACGGTATGCGTACTCATTATTTATCAAAATGGTACAACCCCTCTTTTAAATGAAGAGGATAAAGAATTGTTAGAAAGCTTTTCTGATCAAGTATCGATTGCTCTCTTAAACTCAGCGCTTTTTGAAGATGTAAAAAAACAAAATGAACTTTTAATACGCCGGGATCAAATTCATCGCACCTTCATGAATGTTTCACTTCAAAGTAAAGGAATTGAACCAATACTTACCGAATTGCGCCGAATGGTTACATCCCCTGTCACCATTGTAGATTTTGTTGATAATAAGGCCTATGGCTTCTTGAAATTCTTTGATATAGACACAAAAACAGCTGAATTTCATACACATTTTCTTTCACATACAAAGCCTTGTTTTTATACTATTGAGGCACACAATGAAGCACACAGTGTTTATATTCACCCCATACACGGCATTGACACGCTCTTAGGGTTACTTATTATGCAGGCAAATCAAGGAGATCTTTCCTCTCTAGATCAAGTGGCACTCGAACAAAGCAGCTCTGTTATTGCATTAGAAATGCTGAAAAAACAAACGTTAGTTGATTTATTTTACAAGCGAACACATGAATTATTTAGTGAATACTTATCGTGTTATGACACCACTTTGCTGTATCAAAAAGCAGCTGAGCTAAACATTGATACAAAAAAGCATATTCTAGTCGCTCTCATTACCATTCGTTCACAAGCGGACCTGCAGCTCTTAAACTTACACCTTCATCGCCTTGTATCTGACATCAAATCGGTTTTCAGCTCAAAAGCACCGGTCGTATACGGATTCGACACCAAAGTAACCATTGTATTTACGCTTGATCCTTATGAAAAACATCATGCTATTATCAATCAATTAGAGGATTTACTCTCAAAATGGCGTTACTACAATGAATGTCATGTAAAAACAGGGATTGGAAGTCGGTATTCTCATTTTACTCAAATAGGAAAAAGTTATAGTGAAGCTGAAAAAGCTATCTCTTACCTTCTGTCTCAGCAGCAAGATGGATGCATGTTGTATGAGGAAATAGGAATTAACAGGCTATTTATTAATCAATCAAAAGAAGAAGTAAAAACCTTTATTGATGAAGTATTTCTCCCTCTTAAGAACAATCATTTAAACGACGAACCTTTAGAGCAAACGCTAGAAGCGTATTTCGATAATAACCGCTCTGCTTCACTTACAGCTAAGCAGCTTCATATTCATGTTAATACACTCTATCAGCGATTGAAAAAAATTGAAGAAAAAATGAACATATCATTTACAAACAGTGAACACCTATTAAAAGTTCAGCTAGCATGCTATTTAAAAAAATTTCACTACAGCTAAAAAACCGATTCTTATTTTTAAGAATCGGTTTTTTCGGTAGAAAGAACAGCCTCAATTGATTGTTTCCAGCGGCTCAGTACCTCTTTGGAATCATGAAGCTGAAATTGAATTCCTGATGTTAAAACTGCATATTTTGCGTAATCTTCTTTAACAGCGGCTACTTCTCCCGTAAATAGCTCATAGCCTGATGACACAGGAGCTTCTTTTTTTAGGGAAAATTTAATGTAATAAGCTTTTCCTTCAACAACTAATGTAACGGTTGCCTTATGATTCTGTATCATGTTTGTTGAAGATGTTGTATCTTTCCATACTAATAGCTTGACGCGTGAAGAGCTAATAGCTACCAGCTCTCCTGCGCTAATCATTGCTACATGAGGAAAACCCTCGGATGTCACTGTAGATAGCAACATCGCATCATGCTGCTTCCTTTCTAGATCTTTTCCATTTAAAAATACCCGCACGGCTCTTGGCAGCTCTGCTTTATTCATTTTACTTACCACCTTTGCTGATTAAGATCGGGGTGGCACAGGAGGCACGTGCGTTGCCAGCGGTACGTCTTTTGGATTGACTTTAAATGGTCGAGGGTATTTTTCAGGATTGGTGATCGTCTCAGGTTCAGAAGAACGCCAGGTAAACAAACACACGCTGCATAAATAAATTTCCCAGGCTCCTTCAACTGGTGATTTAGATACTAAGTTCGCTTGTTTGGTTTCACATCTTGGACAAGTATGCATGTCGATTCCTCCTTGTTTATTTTTGCATCATATTCGTTAAGATTTTTTCCCATTTTTCAGTTTCAAGTGGTGTATCTAAAGGCTGAGAATAGTGGCCTCTTGTTTCAGGTGCAATCGGTGTTGTAGCATCCAAAATCATTTTATCTGTAATACCAGCCGGCTCAGATCCTGGATCAAGTGGCAGAACTGAAAGATTAGGCACTGTTATAACATCATGTTTTGGGTGCATTTTTGTCGATAGCGCCCACATAACTTGCGGTAAATTAAACGGATCCACATCTTCGTCTACTAAAATAACTAGCTTGCAGTATCCTAATCCATGCGGCGTAGTCAATGCCCTCATACCAACCGCCTTAGCAAATCCTCCGTATCGGCTTTTCGTTGAAATAATAGCAACGAGACCGTGAGTATACATCGCGTTCACCGCTTCAATCTCTTCAGGATATGCTTCTTTTAGCTGCTGATATAAAGGAACGCTTGTATTGATTCCAATTAAATAATCTGTTTCTGTCCAAGGCATACCGATATATAAACTTTCAAAAATAGGATCTTTACGATGATATACGCGATTGATTTTGATAACAGGCATGCTTCTGCCACCGGAGTAATGACCTGTAAATTCGCCAAAAGGACCTTCATATTCACGTTCACCGGCTAAAATTTCTCCCTCTAAAATCACTTCTGCTCCCCAAGGTACATCTAAATCAGAAAGCTGAGATTTCACAATTCTGTACGGTTCACCTTGAATAGCTCCTGCCATTTCATATTCTGATTGATCATAATGAAGCGGCGTAGCGGCTGCTGTGACAATCGCAGGTTCACATCCTAAAGCAATTGATACAGAGAGGTTTTCACCTTTTTCTTCGGCTTGTTTCAAGTGAATGGCAATATCATGCTGTGGCACAGGCTGAATGCCTAGACGGTCTTTCCCTTTGACCTGCATACGATATATACCTACGTTTTGCTTGCCAAAGTTCTCCTTATCATTCTGATCACGAGAAATAACGCACGCTTTATCTAGATAGTAGCCTCCGTCTCCTTGATTCAAGCGAAACAACGGCAAAAGGTCGAATAAGTTAATATCATCTTTAATCTCACACTCATGAAATGGCGCCGTCTCTTCTCTTTTTACTTTGACAGGAAATTTTTCATATCTCCGAGCAAACTCAAAGAACTGTTCTTTTACAGGAGTTGATTTAGGCATTTCCATCATTAACGCGTGATTTGACCAGGAACCCATTACGTTTAGGGCTACCTTTGCATTGTTGTACCCATAAATATTGGTGAATAATAATCCCGGCGTTTGGTCTCCTAAATTACTGATGGCTTGACCTGCTGAACCCAAATCTGGATCAGGCTGCACTTCATCTGTAATCGTCAGTAGCTGCCCTTCTTTATGTAGCGTATTAAGGAAATCTCTAAAGTCTTTATAAGCCATGTTTATTTTCCTCCTTGTGATAAATGTTTAATTCCATTCCATCTTTTTGCCTCAGGAAGCTCAATTCCTAATTGATCTAACGTTCGAACAGCAATATGAGTGACAATATCATCAATCGTTTCAGGCTTGTTATAAAATGCCGGCATGGGAGGCACAAGGATAGCGCCCATTTTTGAAAGATCCAGCATGTTTTCTAAATGAATCGTATTCAAAGGCGTTTCTCGAGGAAGTAGCACAAGTGGCTTTCTTTCTTTTAACATCACATCTGCCGTTCTCGCTATTAAGTTATCTGCTAGTCCCATTCGAATAGATGCTAATGTTTTCATGCTGCAAGGACTAACAATCATTCCGTCTATACGAAAAGAACCGCTCGAAATTTTTGCTGCTTGGTCTTGATATGAATAACAATAATCTGCTAGCGCTTCTACTTGCTGAACGCTATACGGTGTTTCTAACTTAATTGTGGCATGAGCCCAAGTCGACATGACTAAATGCGTTTCAACAGAAGCCTTCTTCAAAAGCTCTAAAATTCGAATACCTAGAATAGCTCCCGTGGCTCCTGTGATTCCTACAGCTATTTTCATCTCTCTTTCTCCCCTCTGCTTTGGTTACACATTTAACTTTACACTCATTTTCCATACAATTAAAATATTGATAAAATATATAATAATACCTTTAAAGTATGGAGTTGAATACAGTGGAATTAAGACAGCTGCATTATTTTATTGTCATAGCTGAAGAATTAAATGTGACCAAAGCAGCAAAGCGCCTGCATATGGCTCAGCCTCCTTTAAGCAGGCAGCTAAAACAGCTCGAAAATGAGCTGGGCCTTTTACTTTTTGAACGAAATAATAACAAGCGCTTATTGTTAACGGTAGAAGGTGAGCTTTTTTTAAAACGAGCGAAAGAAATTGTGCAAAGGGTCGAAAAATCAGTATTAGAAGTACAGGAATGTAAAAACGTAACAAATGAAAAGCTTGAAATCGGATGTACGATCTACTGTGCATCAACGGTTCTCGATAAGCTAACTCTTATTCAAAAACAGTATCCAAACAGCACATTTAACATCTATGAAAACGAACCAGCTCACTTAAACGAGTTATTAACGGAAGGAAAAATCGATGTAGCAGTCACTACTACTGACTTACCTTATCAACATGTCAAAACAAAAACACTTGCACCAGATGTTTTTGTTGTAGCTGTTCCTAAAGAAAGTGGTTATGCAACAGAAAAGATTTCAGTCGCTGAAATTGCTTCTCTCCCTCTTATTCTTCTTCGTTCAAATCGGGAAATAAGCATATATAATCGCATTGTGAAGGAATTTGAAAAGATAGGTGTAATACCCAACATTTTATGCGAATGCCATGATTCAGCGATGCTTCTTAATTTAGTATGTCGTGGCCTTGGTGCTGCCATTGTTCCTTATTCAATGCTTTCCTCTTTTTCACTAGAACATATTAAAATTCTAAGTATAGAAGATAATCCATTTGTAATTAAGCCTTTAGTTACGTGGCGTATCGACAGTTATCTTCCCAAAATCGCTCAAGAATTTTTAAAGCTTTTTTAAATATAGATGCACAAAAAAGACTTTGCTAAAATAGCAAAGTCTTTTTTTATGTTCTATATTGATATATGTGACTACATTAACCAAGAAATTAACAGCGGTAATGTAACAAGTGACATAATGGCACTAAGTACGAATGCTGAAGCTGTTTCACCAGCTAAGCTGTCAAAGCGAACTGAAATCATCGCTGCTACAGCTGAACCTGGGAACGCTACTAATAATACTAATTTTACGATGTCAGCTGATGATAGGCCCATTGCTGTTGCAATTCCTAACATTACAAGCGGCTGAATAGCAACTTTTAAAATCGCAATACCAAATGCCGCTGGGCTAAATTGAATTTTACGGATACCAATTGTTACCCCAACTGCGAATAGTGCCGCACCAGATGTAATTGAACCAATTTGATCTAAACTGCTTGAAAGTAAATCTGGAGACTGGAACCCACATAATACTAATACTACTGCGATTAACGGAACACAAGCTAATGGTTCAGAAAGACCGTGTAAGATTGATTTAATCGTTACTTTAAATAAGCTTTCTTCTGAATCCCCTTCACTTCTTTCGCGCTGTCCGACCGTACCAATAATAGTTGCTAAAGGATCAAGCATCGCATTTACTACAATACCCGTAATGGCGATTGGAATTGCTACTACATCTGCGCCAAACAAGCTACCTAATACGGGAATACCCATGAACGCAAACGTTGGCTGCGTAGAGTTTAAAGAGAACATAGACGCGCCTGTTAGTGAGTATTTGAATACATATTTTGCAACAAGTAAGAAAAGAACATAAAATCCAATAATACCAAGAACTAATGCTAATAAAAACGGCCATTTTTCAATAAGCGTTTGTTTTGATGTTGTTGTAATACCAACGAATAGATGTGCAGGTAACGCAAATTTTGTTACAAGCGTGTTTAACCCTTTAGATGTTGTTGCATCAAACTTTTTGAAATACCCTGCTAAATAACCTAACAAAATAACAAAAAAGATTGGGGTTAAAATAATAAAGATTTGACTAATTTCCATTTTTGAACACTCCATTGTTTAGATTAGACTCAATCATATAAATTTGCTTTCTTAGAAAGATAATTATCTTCTAAGGCTTGTCTATGGATATTGTTTACGTCAGGCCATTCATCTCCCTTTTTGCTAAACATCTCTACAAATATGAAGTAACGTATAATGGTTCATGAAAACGCATGGACTTTGTTTTTCTGCAATCATTTATTTACTTCGAAGCTGTTCATTTAGTTAAATCAAATCACACAAAACTTGTCATACAATACAGTAACTCTACAACCTTAGCAAAAACTTGTCATACAATCATGTTGTTGGCTTACTTAGGCTGAAAAAAAACACCTTCAAATGAAAGATGCTTAATCTTGTGACGAAAGAAAGCTACTTCTGATTGATGAGGAAGAATCTCTAAGAGTTTGAAACTCTCAGTTAAAAAGTTCCATAATTTCACAAAGTTTTTACAAACAATCTTACTTATTTGTATATTGCTTTCTGTGACGAATTTATGAACATGTTTTAACTTAACATTTGTAGGGGAATTATTCAATTACATTGCTTAAACTTTTAGTGAAAAAAATATTTTAATCCTGTTTTTTTTACATAAAACGGATTAAATTAGTCAAAAAGACCTATATATTATCGATTAAAAAGAAGATGATTCATCTATCACCTTCTTTTGCTTACTTTATTTAATAATTACATGTAGATCATAACGTTACTTTATTTTAGCATCAATAATGGAAAAATTGTGTTCTTCTGAAAACCACGTTTTAATTTTTTCTTTTGCTTTCAGTTTAACACCTTCATCAATGTACATGGCAACTTGAATCAATGCAAGCCCCAGAGCTCCTAAATCATCTGTAAATCCAACTCCTGCTGCAAAGTCCGGAATTAAATCTAAAGGAAGAATAAAATAACCTAACGCTCCTATAATGACTGCTTTTGCTTTTGGGGGAATATCAGGTTTTTGCAGCGTGTAGTATAAAAGCAATACGGCATAAACAACGTTTGCTCCCGCTTTTTTACCAAACTTTTTAAGCTTGTCCCAAAATTTTTCTTCCGAATAATATTTGGCTGTTTCCTCTGTCCGAATGGGTACAATTTCTTGTTTCTCTTCCATATCGATCACCCTTTCATCACCCTATGTACTTATTATAAACGATTATCTCTACCGAATTCCATTGAGAGCTTAAACTCCATAAACCTGCACAAAGCAGGCTTATGAATTTTTTAATGAGTAATGCTTCATAACGATAGCAACTAAGTCATTCAGCGCCGTTTCACTTTTAGAATGATTTTCAAACTGCTGAATAAGATCCATATGTTCAAGCAGCACTTCGTAATTACCCGTCATCTTTCTCAGAACTTCATATGCGGAACTATTCAAATCCACTTGTATTTTCAAATCCTCCAGCTGTACTAGATACTCATTCCAGCGCTGGTCTTGTTCTAGCAGCAGCAATACAATTTCTTTTATCGCCTTCCGCACATTGGACTCCATCTTTTCATCTCCTTTGATACACAGATATAACAAAGTCTATGAAAAAAACGAGCTTTTTCATTCCCGTATTAAGCAAAAAGAGTTTCTTTTATTTTATAACAAGCCCGCTTAAGAGCTCTTCCCATACTTTATCATCGCGCAGCACGTCCATTGAAAAAATAGGTGCATGTAAAACACATGTATAAGGCAAGTCCCAGTTAGCTTCGGACAAAAGTTCTTTTTCACTGTTTGTCAGCAGCAGTATATAGAAATCGTTTTTGACCATTCCCTTTAAAACATGCTCTAATTCTTTCGCTTCTTCATACGTTCCGCCCATACGAATAAACAATATACAAGAACTAGTCTCCATTGACGTTAAAAATCGCTCCGTTCTCCGTTCATATTTTTCCTTGACTTCATTATATGAAAGCCAGTTAGTCTCCGTATTAATAGACGACGGAAAATCATGAGCAGAATCAATTTGATACACCTTATCACGCAGTCTAAGCGTGGAACCATCTCCGAAAGAACTGATATAGGTTAAGTGTTCATATACAAATAAGTCTTTACAGCGATTTTTCAACAGCTGGTTAACATGAGAAAGAGAAATACTAATACACCAATCAATCACGCCGGCTTGTTTTCGCAAAGAATATTTTTTCATGTATATCCCTGGAAAACAGTTATAGCCTAAGCTGTATATCATATCGTACTGCTTGCTTTTTAGTTCATTTAAAGTAACCATATTCATCCTCCCTTCTTCTATAAAATATGACAGTCTTTTATAGAAAGAGGCGGCTTCTGCCTTATACCGTACAAGCTTTTTGCGTTTTAGGAGCTTGTGTAATAAAAGAGTAAGGAATTAAAAAAACAACCGAAGCAAAATATTTTGGAACTCGAAAGATTCTTGTTAAAATACTTGTATTCCATTGAAATAACAAGGCCTATGAAGTCTTTAAAGAAAGAAGATGAAATTGATGAGTAAAGCATTAAAAGATATTCCGATTTCCGTGTTAGATCTTTCTCCTGTAGTTGAAGGAGGAACTGTATCTGACTCACTTAGAAATACATTAGATTTAGCTCAGCACGCTGAAAAATGGGGGTATAACCGCTATTGGCTAGCTGAACATCATAATATGACAGGTATCGCAAGCTCCGCTACATCTGTTGTAATTGGTCATGTAGCTGCAGGCACGTCACGCATTCGCGTAGGCTCTGGAGGTATTATGCTTCCTAACCATTCTCCGCTTGTTATTGCTGAGCATTTTGGCACGCTTGAATCACTATTTCCAGGACGTATTGATTTAGGCTTAGGAAGAGCGCCAGGGACAGATCAGCTGACAGCACAAGCGCTGCGACGCGACCGCAGAAGCGACGGCAGTGACTTCCCAGAACAGCTGGCTGAACTGCAAGAATACTTTAAACCGGCTTCAGAAAGTCAGATGCGCGTTAAAGCTGTTCCCGGTCAAGGTTTAAATATTCCGATTTGGCTGCTTGGCTCAAGCGGTTTTAGCGCACAGCTTTCTGCACAACTAGGCTTGCCATTTTCATTTGCAAGTCACTTCTCACCTAATAATACAATGACAGCTCTTAACATGTATCGCCGTTATTTTAAGCCGTCCGACGTGTTAGACAAACCATATGCAATGTTAGGTGTAAACGTAATCGCTGCTGATACAGATAAAGAAGCTGAACGCTTGGCTACTTCTATGCAGCAGCAGTTTCTAAATTTAATTCGAAACACACCGGGTAAACTCAAAGCTCCTGTGGATAATATGGATGAACTATGGACGGACTTTGAAAAAGCTTCTCTTCAACAGCAGCTGGGCTCTTCTATTGTCGGAAGTCCTGAGACGATTAAAGTCAAGCTGGAACAGTTTATTGAAGAAACAGAAGCAGATGAACTGATGATTAACGCTCAAATTTACGATCACAAAGCTCGCCTTCGTTCGTACGAAATTGTTTCTCAGCTGTTCAAATAATAAAAAGGCCGGACACGTCCGGCCTTTTTATTTGCTTTCTACTGCTTCAAGAAGTAAATCTGCAAGATGAACGGCCCTTACACTTTCTTCTACTCCTTCTCTGACTACTCCTAGCTTCATTTGAATGAGACAGCCCGGGTTTGCTGTTACAATCGTATGGGCATGGGCTTCTTTCACTTTTTCCATTTTATAATCTAAAATTTGCATAGACATCTCTTGTTCCGTTAGATTATAAATACCAGCTGAGCCACAGCAATGATCCGCATTTTCCATTTCATGAAACACCGTTCCGTTAATCGCTTGGATCAGTTTTCTCGGTGCGCTGGACGTTTTCATCACGTTTCTTAAATGACACGAGTCTTGATACGTAATAATTTGACTTGGCAGCGATAACTTTTGTTTTTCCACAAACTGCTGCTGCAATAAAACCTCTGAAAAATCTTTTACTTTTGCAGAAAAGGCCTCTGCTCTTTCTTTCCATTCCGGTTCCTCTTTTAATAAATGATCGTATTCTACCAACAGCGCACCGCAGCCTCCTGCATTAAGAACAATATCATCCGCTTGAATGGATTCAAACGCCATGATATTTTGCTTCGCTAACTTTTTTGCCTGATCTTTTTCTCCTCCGTGCGCATGCAGGGCGCCGCAGCACGTCTGCACTTCTGGTATAACGACCTTACACCCCGCTTTTTGTAAAAGTGCAATCGTCGCGTTGTTTGTTTCCATAAACATCGTATCCATTAAACACCCTGTAAAAAAAGCAACCGTACGCTCTCTTGTTCCTTCTGCTTCAAATAAAAACGGCCGTTTCTTCATTTCTTTTTTGGTTGGCACAAGCGGAAGCGTTTTTTCCATTTGTGCTAGATTACCAGGAAGGACGTTTAGTATGTTTGTTTTTTGAACAGCTTTTTGCAAGCCGCTTCTTTGATAGAAAGCAAGCAGAGAATGTACATTTTTTAATCGTTCTTTATGAGGAAAAAGCTGTTCGAACACCATATGCCTGAGCGCTTTTACCGGCCATTTATGTCTTTTTTTCTGCTGAATAATATCACGCGCTTCTTCTAATAAGTGTCCGTACTTCACACCCGAAGGACAAACAGGCTCACACGCTCGGCAGCCAAGGCAAAGATTCAATTGCTTTTCAACGGATTCATCAGGTTCAATAAGTCCGTCTACCACTCCTTTCATCAAAGCAATTCTTCCGCGCGGTGACGCTGCTTCATATTGATTCGTTTGGCCATACGTCGGACAGCTTGGCAAACAAAAACCGCATCTCATACAATTCATTAACTCGTCATAATCTAACCGTTCTTTGAACGCTTGCTGAATGTCTTTTGTTGCCGTCATGAACGAACCACCACTCTTTTTCTCGTGTCTTTAGCAAAAATTTTCCCTGGATTCATAATTCCTTGCGGGTCCAAAGCATACTTAATTGCTTTCATCGCAGCTACTCCTTCTCCGCCCATCTTCAGCGCTAAATACGGTGCTTTCATTTCTCCAACTCCGTGTTCACCTGTAATCGTTCCTCCAAGCTCAATGGCTTTATGAAAAATCGCTTCAAAAGCTTGTTCGACGCGGTGAAGCTCTTCTTCGTCACGCGCATCTGTTAAACAAGTCGGATGCAGATTTCCGTCTCCTGCATGACCAAACGTACAGATCTTAACGTTATATGTTACAGCAATTTCATTAATCGCTTTGACCATTTCACTAATTTTAGACCGCGGGACGGTTGCGTCTTCTAAAATGGTCGTTGGCTTCATTCGCGCTAAAGCAGAAAGAGCTGATCTTCTTGCTGTACTTAACGCTTCTGCTTCTGCTTGCGAAGCCGCTACTTTTACAGATACAGCATTTCCTTCGCTGCAGATGCGGGAAATCATTTCAATATCCCGACTCACCACTTCCGGCGGACCGTCTTGTTCAATCAATAAGACAGCGTTTACATCAGTTGGAAGCCCAACTTGGGCAAAATCTTCTACTACTTCACACGTCGGCTGATCTAAAAATTCAAGCGTAGCCGGAATAATCTTATTGGCGACAATTGCTGAAACCGTCTTAGCAGCTGCGTCCATGTCTTCAAACAGCGCGAGCAGAGTTTGTTTTGTTTCAGGTATTGGAATGAGCTTTAAAATCGCTTCTGTCACGACGCCAAGCGTTCCTTCAGACCCGACAAACAAGTTCGTTAAATCGTAGCCAGCTACATCTTTAGCTAACTTGCCTCCCGTCTTAATGCAGTCGCCGTTTGCAAGAACTACTTCAAGACCAAGAACGTAATCTTTTGTTACGCCGTATTTTAAGCCTCGTAATCCTCCTGAGCATTCATTGATGTTTCCTCCGATGGTTGATATTTTCATAGAGCTTGGATCAGGAGGGTAAAATAAACCTTTTGCCTCTACAGCGTTAATTAAATCTAAGGTTATAACACCTGGCTGCACGGTAGCGGTTAAATTTTCTTCATCAATTTCCAGAATTTTATTCATTCGGTTAAATGTAAGAACAATTCCGCCTTGCGTTGGACACGTTCCTGCGCTTAAATTTGTGCCTGAACCTCTTGGCACAATAGGAACATGATCTTCGTTGCATATCGTTAAAATTCTTTTCACTTGATCTTTGTTTTTAGGCATAATAACCGCATCAGGAAGCGACTGAAAGTTAGGTGTTGCGTCATAAGAGTACACGAGTCTTGCTTCACTGCTATCTTGAAAGTTGGCTGATCCTACAACTTCAATGAGCTTTGCTTTTGTTCGTTCATTAAGCATAACGTTCCTCCTTATATATCTCTTAATTTTATTATAGTTGCAGAAGCCACGAGGGGCTATGGATAAAAAACTAAAAAAAAGCGCTTTAAAAACTCATTTTTTGTATGTTTATCTAACGAAGGGCGCACTTATTCTAATAGAGACAGCGCAAGGTAAAAAAGCGTGATACCCTTTACGCTTTTTGGATCAATGTCTGTTAGTTCTTTCATTTGCTTCAAGCGGTAATGAAGCGTATTAATATGAATATGTAAATCAAACGCCGTTTTTTTCAAAGATTGATCGTTGGCTAAATAGCATTTCAGCGTTTCGAGAAGCTCTTTTTCTTTTTGAATGGAAGAAAGCACTCGACTCAAGAATTCCTTTTTTACAGGTTCAGAAACGTCTTCTAAAATCATGTCCATCAGCAGCTCCTCATAAAAAACAACGGTTTGACGTTTTGAAGCCACTTTAAGCGCTTTTTTCGCTTCTTCATATGAAGCATGCAAATTAAATTGCTCCGCTGGCTTTCCTACACCAATAGTGATCATAACTTGGTTGTTTGCTTGAATATACTGCTGACATTTTATTAATTCTTCTTTAAATCCTTGCCTTGCCTTTTCACCTACAGCCTCTTTAAGTAAAAGCAAGCGATCGTATCCCCAATTTGCGATATAATCTCCTTCAGCTTTATGACTTTCAAACCAGTAGCGAATCATTTCTTGCACCTGCTTCTGCTTCTTTTTCGAAAGAGATGAATCAATTTGAAACAGCGTGCAGCAATAAGCACTGTCTACTTGTACTCCTAAAATATGGCCTCGTTCAATAAATTCTGCATCTACTTGCTGGCTATAAATCCATTCACGAAAAAAAGCTTCTACTCCTTTATTTTCCCATTCCTTTGTTTCTATGTAATATGCCTCGCGAATAATTAGCTCTGTTAATCTTCGAATAATGTCTGCAAAAGGCTCAACAGCTTCTGGAGTACCTGTAATGCCAATAACGCCAATAATGTCTCCTTGATAACTGATAGGCAAATTAATTCCTGGCTTAACTCCTTTTAAATCTGCTGCTTCTTTTTTGGAGATATATAGTTTTTGCTTTTTTTGCATCACGTTCCAAGCGCCTTCATGAAAAAAACCAACCCGCTTTTCTTCTGTAGACGCAATAATAATTCCCCGTATATCCGTTACAATTACATGTTCTTTCATCACAAGCTGTACTTCTTTTATAATTTTCTTCGACAGTTCAGACACTAGCTGCACGTTGTTTACACCTCACCTATCATCAATTAAAAGAGCTGAAAGAATGATTTTCTCCCAGCCCGCTTTTTTTATTATGCGTTCACTTTTTCAGCTTTTTTTAGCACGTTAAAAAACTCTTTCATAAATTTAGGTAAATCCGGCCAAGCTTGTCCGGTTACTAGGTTTCCGTCTACGTGAAGCGTCTGTTCCACAAATACAGCACCCGCCGCTTCTACTTCCGGTCGGCAAGCAGGATACGCTGTCACTTCTCTGTCCTGCAGATACTCTCTAACCGTCGTTAACACGAGCTGACCATGACAAATAACGCCTAAAGGTTTATTTTCTTTTAAAAAATGCGCAGCGATTTCCTGAACTTTTGTGTTCATTCGAATGTATTCAGGCGCCCGTCCTCCAGGAATAATAAGACCATCATAATCGGCAGGGTCCACTTCATCGACAGAAGCGTGAGAATCAATTTTATATCCCGTTTTCTCTGTGAATGTTTCCATTTCTGGAAGGAAATCATGAACAACCGTTTGGAGCTTTTTTTTCACGGGAGAAGCAATGGTACACTGAATATCTTCTTCTAAACAGCGATAATACGGATAAAAAACTTCTAATGCCTCCACGGCATCTCCTGTTAAAATCAAGACACGTTTACTCATCTTTTATCACCTTTTCTTTCTTAATGTTGTCACTTACTTCTTCTCGCAAGCGGCTTTCCATTCCTGCTTTTCCCCTATGAATAATAAAAAAAGCAGGGCCTTCATTCCTTATCAGGAATGTCAGCCTTGCTTTTTATCTTGTAATCTTTTTAATTCAGCTGTTAATTCACTAAACCAAGCCTTATCTTTTGTTAGCAGCGCAAGGTCAATCAATGAAAGAATCTGCTCTTCGTGCGCCGTTTTTTGAAGGGGCAGCTTCTCTATTTTTTCATCCATCATGCCAATGGTTGTGCCGACCATTTTTTCATCATCACTTTTCACAACGTTGATTAGTGCTGCTTTTTTAGATGGATTAATCGTTTTAATATATCCGTATATAAGTTCACCGTCGCGAGACTTTCCTTTGACCCAGTCACCTACTTTTAAATTTCCTTCAAATAGCTTCACAGTCATTCTCCTTTCTTCATAAACATGCTAAGAATTAATGTAACGGCATATAGTACTGCAGAAAGTAGTGTAATCATAATACTTACAGTTTAGAAAGTCAAAGAATCTGTTTTAGAGCCAAAAGCTTGATATATAACTAAATCACTGCAACAATAAAAAAATCCGAACGATTCATCGTTCGGATTTTTCTTTAACTAAACTCAGCCTCTTTATTTGTTATACCAGTCCAGTTAAGCTGTAGATTCCAATAATCAAGAAACATGCAAGCGTTTTTATAACAGTGATGGCAAAGATATCTCGGTAAGACTGCTTGTGGGTTAACCCGGTAATAGCAAGCAGGGTAATAACGGCTCCGTTATGAGGAAGCGTATCCATACCGCCTGATGCCATCGCTACAACTCTGTGCATAACTTCAGGAGGAATGTTGTACTGATTAATAGCTTCTACATACTTATCTCCCATCGCACTAAGCGCAATTCCCATACCTCCAGAAGCAGAGCCCGTAATACCGGCTAAAATGTTTGTCGTAACAGCTCCATTGACAAGCGGATTTGTAAAGGTATGTGAAATACCATCACGAACGGTTGCAAAGCCAGGAAGAGATGATATAACGCCTCCAAAGCCATACTCAGCTCCCGTGTTCATCGCAGCGAGAAGCGCTCCGCCAATACTTGCGTTAAGACCCGCTTGGAAACCAGTAGTCACTCTCTTCCAGTCATACGCAATCGTTGTAATAATTCCAATAACAAGTGCCAATTCTACTGACCAAATACCAACAACTGCGGTTAAATCTACTTTTCCGAACGCTTCAAGACCAATTTTGGCAAAATCAAAACCGTCTGGGTACCACTTTGGAATAGAAACAGTAAAAAATTTGTTTGCAACCCCTACAAGCACGAGCGGAACAAATGCAAGAATCTGTCTTGCTACGCTAGGGTCATATTTAGGTTCTGTAGAAGGCACAGACTCTTTTTCTAGCTCTGCAGCAGCCGCTAGTTCATTATTAAACCCGTAGTAGCCTTCTCCAGCTTTTCTTGCTTTTTTGCTTCGGCTTTCTAAATACCAAAGACCTAAGCTAAAGACAATCACCGATCCGATAATCCCCAGTGTCGGAGCAGCATAGATGTCTGTTTTAAAAAAAGTCGTTGGAATAACGTTTTGAATTTGCGGCGTACCCGGAAGTGCATCCATGGTAAACGAAATAGCTCCTAATGCAATCGTTCCCGGTACTAATCGTTTTGGAATATTCGCTTGGCGGAATAAGTTAGCCGCAAACGGATAAACTGCAAACGCAACAACGAATAAACTTACGCCGCTGTAGGTTAAGATTGCTCCCATTAAAACAATAGCCAAGATGGCGCGTTTAGCCCCTACTACTTTAACAATTGTTTTCGCAATCGATTCAGCGACTCCAGACATTTCTACCATCTTTCCGAAGACTGCTCCTAATAGAAAGACAGGGAAGTAGTTTTTAATAAACCCAACCATTTTCTCCATAAAAACGTTTGAGAAAAACGGGAGTGCATAGCTTGGTTCCGTTAAAATAACGGCTAGCAGCGCACAAAGTGGAGCAAACAAAATAACTGAAAATCCGCGGTAAGCAACCAGCATCAAAAGCCCCAGAGACAGCAAAATAATCAGCAAATCCATAACGTTTCCCCTTTCGTCCCTCATTCAATTTGTTTTGAATTTATCTTATTTTTTATAAAGTGCAGACTCAAACTCATATTCATAGCACGTGTAATACAGCTGGATAATTTCTTCTGCCGTCGGTACAACCGGATGGTTAGCAGGACTTCCGCTTTGAATCGCATCTGCTGCCATTTTCTCAACCGCCGCGTAAAATAGCTGGCGATCAATGCCCCACGTTTGAAGATTAGGAATCTCTAAGTCGATACAAAGCTGCTTGATGGCTTCAATTAACACATCTGCTCCTTCTTTTTTTGTATATGATACGTTCGGAAAAAGAGCTTGTCCTATTTCACCTAAACGATCGATTGAAGCCTCTTTTGTATAGTCCAAAACCGCAGGCAGGAGCATCGCATTAGAAATACCGTGCGGCACATGAAATAACGCGCCAATAGGTCTTGACATACCGTGCACTAGAGCAACAGATGAATTTGAAAACGCCATTCCTGCCAGCATAGATGCATAGGCCATTTCGTTTCTTGCTTGAACATTTTCTCCATTTCTGTACACAAGACGGATATTTTTCATGATTAACTCAATTGCTTGAAGCGCAAGTGAATCTGTAAAAGGATGTGCTTTTTTAGACAAATACGCTTCCACTGCATGACTGAGTGCATCAATTCCTGTAGCTGCCGTTACGTGTTTTGGACATGATAGAGTTAATAACGGATCAACAATGGCTGTATCAGGCAATAATTGAGGTCTTGCAAGCATCATTTTCACATCGTACGCCGTGTCTGTAATAACAGTCGCTTTCGTCACTTCTGAGCCTGTTCCAGCAGTCGTAGGCACGGCAACCAAAGGAAGAGGACTATCTTGAAAATCTTGTTGATTTTGAAAATATGTTCGTAGCTGCCCTTCATTTGTCATCATAATGGCAACCGCTTTTCCAGTATCGATACAGCTGCCTCCCCCTAAGGCAATAACCACATCGCACTGCTCCGTTTTACATATAACAAGCGCTTCATCTAGATGAATATCTGTCGGCTCTGAATTTACGCCTGTATACACGGCACAGTCCATGCCAGCCTCTGCTAAGTAACGACGGCAAGTTTCTACATTGCCTGCTTTCACCATAACGTCATCACTTATAAGCAATGCCTTTGTCCCAAGCAGTGCAGCCTGTTCTCCAATTTTAGAAAATGATCCTTCTCCATATAAAACCGTGCGTGGTACAAGTAGTTCATAAATTCCCACTGTTTTTCCCCCTTTGTTATCTCGCTGACAATCTCTCCTTCCGTCTTTTCATGCTGACTTATGTAAGCGATTTCATTTATTTGTGCAAAAAACCAACATGAACTTCGTTTTTCTCCCCTATTTATTCTCTTTTTGTATACCCCTTTCCTCTTTCATTCTAAAATTTCATCTTATATTTTTCAATCTTTTTTTGTAACTTTTTAAAAATTACAAAAAAAGCCAGAGGTATTCTCTGACTTTACCATTTAAATAAACTTTTGAACAGTATTATTTCGATTTAATTTATAAATAGACAGCAGGAAAAAAACAAGTGCAAAAGCTAGTAAAATGCTGATATTTAACCATAGGCTGCTTAAATCAGCTCCTTGTTGAACACTTTTTAACGTACTTAATACCCACGTTTGAGGAAGAAAGTCGGCTATTTTCTGCATCACATCCGGCATAAATTCAGGCGGAAAAAAGCAGCCGGACAGTAAACAAGTTGGCGTGATGATAAGCGTCTGAAGACCATTCGCTGCTTTTGAACTTTCTGTAAAAGCGATAATTACAAGAGACAAGCCGATGGCTACTAGACCAAACAAAACTAAAATGAAAAACAGCTGCCACACGGGAATGTTCATATCTACGTGAAAAAGAGTCGTAATACAAACAAGTGTAATCATTACTTGCAGAGTTAATAAAATCATATTTGTAATAACATTGGATATCACGTATTGCCTTGCGCTAACTGGCGAAGCTAACAGTCTAAAATACGTTCGCTGCTCTTTTTCTTTTGTGATAAGAGCCGATAAATTCACCGCAGAAAAAAGCATAAACATAATTAAATACCCAATTGTCTGCTTGACAATATTTTGATCGGTTCCTTTGTCTTCAAGGGCGTGCGTAGAGACGTGGAATGGCGCTTTTTGATAATTCTCATACATTTGTTTAAACGCAGCATCGTCGCCTTCAGCAGCTTGATTCAGCGCAGAAATACTATCAATATATTGATACAGATAAGACTTAATAAAGCTCGTTACTTCTGCTCCTTTTATTGAAGTGATTGTAATATGATCTGGTTTGTTCGCTTTGACGCTGTCAGAAAACCCTTTTTCAAAGGTAATAACCGCATCAACTTTCTTTGACGTAATCTCATGATCCACTTCTTTGTCCGTAAGCATTTTAACATTTGTTTTATGCAGCCCTTTTAAAAACTGAACGGTATCTTTTGTAATATCCGTTGAATCGTGATTGACAACTCCGATATTCACCGAAGTCCCTCCTGCATTTCCATAAATAAGAACGGACATTAAAACCCCTGCAATAGGCAAACCAATAACAAGCACAAGCGTCCGTTTGTTTCTAAGCAGCATATTTCTTAGCATATTTGTGACAAGCCACATGATATTTTTCATGTTATAACCCCTCTCTTTTTCTCAAAAGCACAATTGCTATGCCCAGGAATAAAATAGAGAAGCCTACGTTCAACCCAATAACTGAAAGAGAAGCGCCGATATCATTTGTATAAATCAATTTAATAAGTCCATTATTCATCCAAGTTAAAGGTGATACATTGACGACTCCCTCTCCAGATCCATTTTGAAAATAGGTTCCTCCCACAATACACGACACTTGAATAACAACCATAATAATTGCTCTTGACGCCGCTTCCGTCTTCGTAAGGTAGCTAACTCCTAATCCAAAGCTAATGGCAAAAAGAATCTGAGATACTAACATTACGAGTACTAAAAGTAAATGATCTCCCCAGTTGGCATCAAAAAAATATTTAGTCGACATAATGACCACTAATACACAAATGGCGTGAACCAAAACAGTGCCCAAAATTTTCCCTATAAAAATTTCAGCGGTTTTAATCGGTGCGGCTACTAATCGACTAGCTGTATTTCGCATACGCTCTCCTCTAATTAAATAACTCGCTGAGATAGATCCGTACAAAACAATCATAGTTGTCATTGAAATGGCGTAGTAGTCTATTGAATTTGGCTGTTTTTGAGAATGAAGAGATGTTTCTTGAATATAGTCATGCTTAGACGCACGGAGCAGATTATCCACTTGCTGAGGATTTACTTTGGCCACTTCCATAGCCACGTTATACTTATCAACAAACGTGCTTAACATACCTTGCACCATGTTAAATTCAATGCTGTTTTCTTCATTTCCGTAGAGATGAATGCCTCCGTCTTTCACTTCTACATAAGCTGTATAGCGCTGCTCTTTTACTTCTTTTTTTCCATCCTGATCCTTTTTCAGCTCTTTAAAGTGAATGCCCGATTTTTCTGCATGTGCAGCAAACTGCTCAAAAGCAGCAGATGCTTCATTACTTGTGTCCATTTTGTAGAGAACGTAACTGTCGTCTATCGTCATGTCATTATTAAAGGCTTGGGACAAAGCTGTTCCTAAAATAAGGACAAGAGCTAGCGGAAAAAGAATCATAAAAATAAATGCACGCTTATCTCGCAGATCACTTTTCATTTCTTTCAAAGCAATTGCAATAATATTCATTCGTTATTCCTCCTTTCTTTTATAAATCTCTTAGACTGCGTCCTGTGAGCGTCAGAAAGACCGTCTCTAAATTTGGCGCTTGCTCCTTGACTGCTTTAATTTCGATATGATGCGTCATTAAATAATGAATGACTTTGTTCAAGTTATTTACTTCGGCATTTGAATTAATTTTAATGACTCCATCTTCGTACGTAACGGCTGTTACTCCTGGAATGTCTTTTAGACCGCTGCAATCTATATCGTCTGCTTCTTTTACTTCAATCCAAATATCTTTTGTATCGGTGATAATCGATTTCAGCTGCTCTTTTGTTCCTTCTGCAATAATTTTGCCGTGATCAATAATTGCAATCTTTGTACATACCTCTTCTACTTCTTCCATATAGTGACTCGTATAAATGATTGTGCTTCCCATTTCATTTAGCTTTTTTACAGATGTTAAAATATAATTTCGCGACTGAGGATCAATGCCAACCGTCGGTTCATCCATAATGATCAGCTTCGGTCGATGAGCAATTGCGCATGCGATATTTAACCTTCTTTTCATTCCTCCTGAAAAGCTTTTCGGGTACGTCTTTTGTTTATCCAAGAGCCCTACAAACGCTAAAGCTTCTTCGACTCGTTCGTTAAGAAGTGATCCTCTTAATCCGTAGAGACCTGCAAAAAACTTCACATTTTCATAGGCTGTCAAATCTTCATAAATCGCTAAGTCCTGTGGAACAATTCCAATGTTCATCTTTGCGAAATTTCGGTGTTTCTTTATATTTTTCCCAAGCACTTCAATATCGCCGCTGTTGCTTTGAAGCAGACTAGCCACCATATGAATCGTTGTGCTTTTTCCTGCTCCATTTGTTCCTAAAAAGCCAAATATATCTCCTTCTTCTACTTGCAAAGACAAATTATCTACCGCAATAAAATCTCCAAATTTCTTTGTTAATTTTTGAATGGATAATACGTTCATCATTTCACCTCTAGTGTGTTGGTATATCCTTATTTTATGAAAAAAAGGCAAACTTACGTCAGTGCATAAGTTCACCTTTTCCCCATGAGAAATCTCACTATTTATGTATGAAGTTTCTCACCTATCGGCAGCAGTGTGGTAACAGAAAATCCGTTTGCTCCGTCAACAATCACCGTTCCGTTAATGGAAGCGGCTCGCTCTTCCATCCCTGCTATGCCAAGTCCTTTTTGAAACAAGTGAGCGCCTTTTCCATTGTCTTTGACTTCTACTTTAACCATTTTATTTAGTACGTGAAGCTCAATGGCAATCATCGTTGCTTCTGCATATTTCAAAGCATTCGTAATAGCTTCTGTTATATTTTCATGGATAATTTTCCACTGAAGAGGCGTGATAAGATCTAAATTCCCTTTGTATACAAGAGGCATTGCGATACTATGCTTAGCCTCAAATTCACCAATAAATAATTTAAGACGGCTGATTCCTATTTGCTCAGCTGGAGGCTTTATACTTTTTAACGTTAACCTAATTTCTTCAATACCTTCTTTCGAAATCGTAATCGCATTTTGAAGAAGAGACAGCGCTTTTTCCTCGTCTTGCTTCATTACGTGCTTTGCTGCCTCCATTTGAATAAGTGCTCCAGTCATTGAATGACCAATCTTATCGTGAATTTCCTGCGATAATCGATTTCGCTCTTCTAATTTTGAAGCATATTGAGACTGTCTCACATACTCTTTATTTTCATTCACATGCTTTTGCAGCTTTTGCATACTTACTCTCATTTCATCAAGCTTTTGTTCATAATTGATTGTCCTCTTTTGATAGATAGCTGCTCCTGTATAAATAAAGAAAGTAAACGCAGCGACTAACACATACAGCGCGCTAATATCAGAGGGAACAAGCAGTATTGGAAGCAAAACAAGCAGCAGCACCATCCATTTTTTTACGACTGATTCTCCAATAAGCTCACAAAGGTTTAGCGGCAAAAGAAGAAAAAACAAAGGATGAAGTTTATACGCACAATATAGAATAAGGACAATTGAACTAACAATAAACATGCGCTTGAACACGCTCTTTTTCACAATGGACGCTGCAATGTTAACACAGCTGTAAAGAAGCAGTGCTAACACAATAGCTGAAATCGAGTGTACATAATTAAACTGAATGTACGTAATAGCCAAAAACAGTATAAGGATGAGCTTAGTCATCATTAATCCGACTTCCATAGCCCTACTTCCCTTTACCGGTTAAATAGTAAATAGCAATTTGAGTACGGTGCTCAAGTCCCGTTTTACTTAAAATCGAACTAATATAGTTTGCTACGGTACCTTCTGAAATAAAAAGTGTTTTAGAAATTTCTTTGTTCGAAAGCCCTTTGGCAATCAGCGTCATAATGCTCGTTTCACGCTCTGTAAACTGTGTCATATCCGCTTTTGACTCGCGCTCAGTTGCAGCGTTTAAACTTGATTTGATTTTATCAAGCACAACATCTTGAAGAACCGTATGCCCGTTGAACACGCTTTTGATTGCGTCTCGAATGCGCTCTGGTTCTGTATTTTTTAACAAGTAGCCTTTAGCTCCGTTTTTTACGGCATCAATAATATATTCATCGTCATCAAACGTAGTTAAAATAAGCGGCTTTGCTTTCGTTGACTCTGAAATAAGCTTTGTAGCCTCTACACCGTCCATAACAGGCATTCTTACATCTAACAATGCAATATCAACGGAATGATTCTTGCAATATTGAACAGCTTCCTGACCATCTTTTAAAGTAGCGACAACGTCGAATTCCTCGTATGTATTTAATATAATTTTCATTCCTTCTCGAATAAACGAATTATCATCTGCAATAATAATAGTAATTTTCATTTCTGTAAGTGAGAAGACCTCACTTTTTTTCACATCCTTTTTTCACATCCATCCCGATGCTTCTCATTTATTGTAGCCATAATAAACCAAAAGTTCAATGCGATAGTTCGCAGTCTTTCTAAGCACTAAAAAAGAGCAAACCTCCGCAGGTTTACTCTTTTATCTCATTACTTCTGAGCTAACTTCATCACCGTCTCTAAAAGTACGTTTACACCTTTTTCACATTCTTCCCAAGGAGTGAACTCTTCCTCACAATGACTTTTTCCGTTTACGCTCGGAATAAAAATCATAGCCGTCGGAATATAGCTAGCTAAAAACTGTGCGTCATGTCCAGCTCCGCTTACCATTCGCTTGTAGGAATACCCAAGCGAACGAACCGACTCTTCCACTTCATCGCAAACCGTTTTATCAAACCACACGGTATCGCGACCCCAAAGCTTGGTCACCCGCACTTCGCAGCCTTCTAACAGCTCCGCTTGATCAGGCAGTGATTGAATAATTTTTTCCACAGATGCAATGACATCTTCATCCGTATGTCTCGCTTCAAGCGAAAAAATAACTTTATTTGGAATAACGGTATGAATATTAGGCAGTACGTTCATACGACCCATTGTATAGACTAAATTTGAATCTAATCTGCCGAGCTCATGACGAGCTTCAGCAATCAGGTTATTAGTTGCAAAAAGTGCGTCTTTCCGCATGTCCATCGGCGTCGTTCCGGCGTGATCTGACTCCCCGGTAACTTCAATTTCATAGCATACCATTCCTAGCACGCACTCGACTACACCGATTGATTTGGCTTCTCTTTCTAAAATAGGCCCTTGCTCAATATGTAATTCTACAAATGCCGATGCTTCAGTAAGACGGCTACTCGTATCGCCTTCATATCCGCATGATTGAAGGGCTTGCTTAAACGTCACGCCGTCAACATCTGTCTTCTTCATCATAACGTCTTTTTGAAACTTGCCCGATAAAATACCTGAAGCCATCATAGAAGGCTCAAAACGCGCTCCTTCTTCATTCGTAAAGTTAACAATGGTAATCGGCACCTTCGGCTTAATATTATGTTCAACCAGCGTCCTTACTAACTCTAACCCTGCAACTACACCGAGGATTCCATCAAACCTTCCGCCTTTTTTTACGCTGTCCATGTGTGAGCCAATCACAACAGGCGGCTTATCTTCTAGTCCTTCAAGCGTGGCATAAATACATCCAAGATCGTCGATTTTAATATCCATTCCAAGATCCCGGCAGCATGAGCAAAAATAATCTCGTGCTAGGCGATCTTCTTCTGACAGTGCTAGGCGGGTTACACCGTTATTAGGTGTTCGTCCATAATCGGCAAATCGTTCAAGCGTATTTTTTAACCTTTCTCCATTCACTGCTACTTTTTGTCGTTGCAACTCAACCACTCTCCTCATTATTTGGTTATAAAGTGCGTCTAAGATGCGGTGTTAATGAATATCATTCATTATGACATAAAATAGGCGATATCACTTGAAGTCTGTTAGAACCCCTTCCATTATTTTTATAATGAAAGTGCGCAGTTTGCCTTATGTATCTATTAGGTTCAAAACGTAAATTTCCTGCTTTTTTCTATGAATAATGCACGCGTTATTTATGCATTTTTATTATAAAAATAGCGATAGGTTTTTTTAAAAAAAAAGAGAATTAGTTATTATACTAACTCTCCTCTACATACTTACTTTTTATTTGCTTTCTTCGCAATCGCAATCATTGTAGCTAAAACACCGACTGTAATAATCACAATAGCAATTACAGCAGTGGTAATAATAATTCCTGATGTTACTTCTGAAACACCCATTAGTCTACGTTCTCCTTTTGTGCCTGACCTATTTACCTACATCAGCATACTGGTCGGTTTATTCCTATTATATACGAACTTGTAAAGCGACGAAATATGTGACACATAATTGACATACTGTTTATATGTTTTCTTTTAATTCTACGTTTTATTTAAGAAAATACGGGAATAATTCAAACATATATAAGAAATACTCTTTATTTCTTTAAAGAAGTATTGTAATATAAATGTAACAATTGTAATATTAACAACATGAATGTTACATATATTTCAATGAATGAGTAGGAGGGAAATGGAAATGAAAAAATTTGGAATAATCTTAGCATCACTTGCTCTTTTCTTTTCACTAAGCACAGGAGTTACAGCTCAAGCAGCATCACAAAATCTATCAACGACTAATGCGGTAAAAATTGCAGCAAACGCAAGCAACCATTTCTGGAATGCACTTCATGGATCTAAAGGCAATTTATGTACTCAAAAAACATTTAATTATAAAGGCACTCAGTACTCATATCTTTGTCAAGATTTTAATACAAAAAGCAAACTAGTAAGCTACTTATCTGAAACGTTTACAAACAGTGCTATTCAAAAAGGATTAACAAATTATCGCTACATCACATATAACGGAAAGCTTGCTCGTCCTGTCGGTGACGGATTCAGCATGCTAGAGTGGAACAAAGCAAAAGCAAAACTAACTTATCAGCGCGCCGATGTTCGCTCTTATCAATTTACGGTTCCAACAGTTGACGGAGGAAGTGTAAAACGCACCGTTACATTTTATAAATCTGGTTCACAGTGGAAAGTAAATAAGTTTGATGCTGTACTATAAGCAGTACCAAAAGCAAGGTCTACCAAGACCTTGCTTTTTTATTTGCTCATCAGCTCTTTATTAACGAAGTTTCACTTTATTTTCACCAACTCCCCTTATAGTATGGATACACACTACTACTTATTCGATACATTGTCATCGGAGGATTTTATATGAACATACTTCAAAAAAGAACGGCTTTTATCGTAACGGCTGCTTTTCTTTTAGCATTTGTTTTCAGTATCGTTTCACTATCACACTATAAAGGAGAAGAACATTTATTTTCGATTCAAGAAAGTCATCAGTTAAAAAAGATTACGAATGGTATATCTGCTCCTGATAATAATTCGAGGGATCATCGTCTTCCTTCAGGAAACGGTCCCGCTTCGTCTAGCAATTCCGGAGAACACGTAACGCCTTTTCATAATTTATCTATGGATAACGGTGCCGGAAGTCAAGGAGCTAATAAAGACTATGAAATGCCTCTCGCTCTTTATACGGTGGGCTTTTTTATAGCAGCAGCTTTCGTTTACGGATTAGTAAAGAAAAAGAAATGGCATCATTCGATAGGGCATTCTCGCGTTATTTTATGGTCATTACTTGGCACTGGACTATTTATCCGGATTGCGCTGATTCCGTGGGTAGGCTCTCACATGGATGCATCTCTTTTCAAAAACTGGGCATCGGTTGCGGCTAATCATTTTTCAAATTTCTATGCTAAAAGCGGAAGCGATTATCCGCCGTTTTATATTTATATCTTGTTTATCGTTGGGAAAGTTGGCAGTTTACCGGATTTTCAGCAGTATTTTTCGCTGTTGATTAAAATTCCGCCTATTTTAGCAGATGTCGTCACATCTTATTTACTCTATCGTTTAGCTCGTAAATACTTGGCACCTTCTTTTGCATACCTGTTAGCAATTGGGTATTTATTTAATCCGGCCATTTTAGTTAATTCAACATTTTGGGGGCAAGTCGATTCATTTTTCACTTTGCTTATTGTCCTAGCGATTGTGATGATTACGGAAAAAAGAATTTACGCGTCAGCCGTTATTTTTACAGCAGCGGTCTTAATGAAGCCGCAGGCGATTATTATCCTGCCTATTTTGTTTTTTGAACTCATTCGCCTGAAGCAACTGAAACATTTCTTCGGAATTGCTTTAACGGCGGCTCTCACTGCTGGGGTGATTTTATTGCCTTTTTCAGCTGGAAAAAGTCCTACGTGGATTATTGATTTATTTTCATCCACCATTGGAGAGTACCCGTATGCCTCTGTTAACGCCTATAACTTTTATAGTTTACTAGGCGCAAACTATAAAGACAGCTCTGCAACGCTGCTGTTTTTCAGCTATCATACGTGGGGACTTATTTTTATCGTCGCGACGACTATTTTTTCCTGGCTTATTTATATAAAAGGACGGAGCTTTAAATACGCCGCTCTTGCAGCGCTTATTCAAATTTCAGGGGTATTTACGTTTTCTTCAAGCATGCATGAACGCTACTTATTTCCAGCAGCAGCGCTTGCTTTAGTGGCTTATATTTATTTAAAAGACAAAAACTTGCTTTACTTATCCCTTGGATTTAGCATCAGTATTTTTATGAACACTTTTTTTGTTTTATACGGTGACAGCAATATGCAAAACAGCACGTCCTATCCGTTTTCTATGTTTGCTACGTCTATGCTGAACGTTTTGCTTGTTGTTTATTTAGTAAAAGTTGCTTGGAATTTAGTCCAAAAAAATACGGTTTTAAAAACGGCATAATACAAAAAGCTCAGTGAGTATGATTGATCACTGAGCTTTTTTACATAACAAGCGACATGCCTGGCGCGTCTTCTTCTCTTTCTTGAAACCCTAATTTTTTATAAAAATGATGCTTTCCTTTTGCAGCAAACAGCTGAATCGATTCAATTCCGCTTTCTTGGCATTTCGTCAACAGCTCTTGAATAATTTGCTTTCCAAGCCCTTTGTTTTGGTATGTGGGATCCACCATCACGTCGCAAATAAGCGCTTGGTAAATTCCGTCTGAAATCATACGGCCGAATGCAATTAATTGTTCATTGTCGTAAATACCGACTCTAAACCAGCTGTTGGCTGCGGCTTCAAACAGCTGTTCTTTTGTATAATTTCCTTTTTTACTTTTATGTAACCCGCTCGCTTCATGCAAAGCAGCAAACTGCTCAAATAGCGGAACCTCTTTTTTTATTACGTAGGACACGTTCATTCTCCTTTCAATACCGTTGCTTTCTATATTATATTTATACATCAAATAGAATAATAATTCAACATTTTTATCTAGTTATCTTGTTACCCTTTCTCCAAATAAAAAAACTGCCAAACGGCAGTTTTTTAGGCTTGTACTGATTTTTTTCGTTTTTTAAGATCAATTCCTGCAATAATAAGCAAAATGACTCCAAGAACAATCATGATTTTACTCACCGTTTCTAGCCACTCCGGTGCGCTTCCAGCAAGTAAAAGTGAAAAACCAATGATATAAACCGGGAACCCCGCAAGAGCCCAAGGGGATTTTACCTTCTTTTTCTTCATATGTAGGATCTCCTCTTTCTTTACAGATTCCATGTAGGCTGTATATGATGAGTTTATCAGAAAAAATTGGAAACAACAAAGGAGACAAATGCATGTATACGCTGCCTCAAACGTTTTGTGATACGATTACTCACCTTCACTCTTATAAAGGTCAAAAGTGGCTAACTGACTTTCCTCAGCTTATTCACTACTGTGAAGAGCGCTGGCTTATCAACATTCACAGTCACTTCCCTCTTTCTTATCACTTTGTTGCCCCTGCGCGCAAAGCAGATGGTAGCGAACTAGTTGTCAAACTCTTTGTAGAGCCTTCAGAGCTGCTTCATGAGCAAGAAGCACTGACAGCACTAGCTGGTGAGAGCACGGTAAAGGTCGTGGACAGCGATGCTGAAAAAGGCATTTTACTGCTTGAAAAGCTGTCTCCCGGATGCCCGCTTTCCTCTTTATCAACTAAAGACGAAGCTGCGTTAACCGCTGCTAGGCTTATGAAATCTCTATGGCGCATGCCTCAATCAGACTCCACTATCGAAGAAACAGCCGTTAAAAGAGAGAAGCAGCTTCGAGAGTATACACAAATGTATCCAAACGGTATTGATTTTCTTTCTTCTGAAACTCTTCAACACGCACTAGCCGTTTTCTCTGAATTAAACCGCACTTCTCAGCAGCTTTTTTTGCTTCACGGCGACTTGCATCATGATAACATCTTACAGTCTGGTGAGGCGTGGAAAATAATTGATCCAAAAGGGTTAATTGGAGAAAAAGAGTACGAAATCATCCCTTTTCTTTTAAATCATCTGCCTAAGACAAACGTGGCAGAGACAATTGACCATCGAATCAATATATTTGTACAAGAACTGAACGTAAGTAAAAAACGCATCTTACTGTGGGGATACGCTCATTCTGTACTAGCCACGTGCTGGTTAATAGAGGACCGCCAAGACGCCGCTTCTTTTTTACGTGCTATAGAAGCATTTCAGCACTTATATGAACGCTATTACGGATACAAAAAATAAGAGCCTAATCAAGGCTCTTATTTTTTACATTTCTCTGCTACAAGCTCATACGATTTTAATCGGTCAGCCGGATCGTGCGTAATGGTGACAAGCATGAGTTCATCCGCTCCGTAGCGTGCTTGAACTTCTTGAAGACGGACGTGTACTTCTTCCGGGTCTCCGATAATCATGGCTTCTTTCATTTTCTTCATTTTTTTCTCTTCTTCTTCTGTAAGCGGATAGCTGGCCGCTTCTTCAATAGAAGGCACGCCTTTTGCTTCCATTTTATCCTGCTGAATTTTCCATAGAAGTGAGCTCGTTGCGATGCGATGCGCTTGCTCGGCTGTTTCAGCGCAAATGACCGATACAGTGACAATCGCATAGGGCTGATCTCCGTTTCGTCTCGGCTGAAACGCCTGTTTGTACTGATCAATAATAGCTGAACCGTCTTGTTCACTCATAAACTGTCCAAACGTATAGGCCATTCCGTTTCTAGCAGCGAGCTCGGCACTTTTTTTACTTGTGCCAAGCAGCCACGGTTCTGGAGAGACAGGCGGAAGCGGCGAAGCTGAAAGCTTGGCGTATTCATGTTCAGCCGGAAATTTATCGTCTAAAAACTGCAGAAGCTCTTCAACAAGTTCAGGCATTTTAAATACTTGCTGCAAGAAGTTATCCGACAGCGCATTTGTTGCTTCAGCCGATCCACCCGGCGCGCGCCCAATCCCTAAATCAACGCGCCCTGGAAACAGCGTTGCGAGCATGTTATACGTTTCCGCTACTTTATACGGCTTGTAGTGAGGCAGCAGCACCGCTCCCGATCCAATTCGAATTCTATTAGTTTGTGCGCCGATATAGCCAAGCATCACTTCAGGAGCCGAACAGGCAAGTCCAGACAAATCATGGTGCTCTGCAATCCAGTAGCGCTCATAGCCAAGCTTGTCACCCGCTTTGGCCAGCTGCATGGATGCTTCTAACGCTTCCGCTGGAGTCTGATGGGATGAAACGGGCGATTGGTCAAGTATACTTACTTTCATCACGCATCTGCTCCTTATTCGTTCACTTCAATTAAACTTAATGAAAAATCCCCTACCTGGCCCTTTTCATATAAATTTGTAAAAGACGTAGAGTACTGATGAATCGTTCCTTGGAAATCCAGATCTTCTTCTGGGACATTTACATGAAAAGTACCTTTATATAAAAGTGTAGTAATATCATGATATTCCTCACTTGTTACCTTAAAATCAACTGAAACTTTTGTTTTGCCTTTTACAATTTCTTGTTCATAGCTGTAAACTTGAATAGGCGTATCATTTAATACAATTTCTTGTACCACGTTAAATCGTCTCCTTTTTTAGTGCGTATGAAAAATAATAGCACTTGAAGAAGTCATGAGCAAATAAAAGAGCTTCTGGTTGCGCATGCAAAAAAAGCATGGCTTTTCGCCATGCTTGTAGTCCAAAAACGATCTTATACGCGCTTTGTACGCGTGCGTTTGAATACGAAATAAAGAACAATAATCACAAATGCCGCAACTACAAACGGAAGCGTATATTTGCTTGCTACGTCTTCAATGTTCGCCCAGTTCTCCCCTAGCTTTCCGCCTAAGTAAATAAATAAAATCGACCAAGGAATCATCGCTAACACGGTTAAAGACGTAAACTTCCAAAACGGCATTTTAGCAATACCTGCAGGAATCGAAATTGCATGTCGAACAACCGGGACAAAACGAGCGGAGAAAACAACGCCCGCGCCGTATTTATTAAACCAGTTTTCCGCAAGATCAATATGCTTATCATGAATGAATAAGTACTTGCCGTATTTTTGAAGAAACGGACGTCCTCCGTAGGCTCCAATCCAATATAAAAACCACTGTGCAATCGTCCCGCCAATAATTCCGGCAATGACTGCTCCAGGAAAACTAATCATGCCTTGAGAAATCATATACCCTCCGTAGGCTAGTACAATTTCACTTGGAATGATTTCAATCATTAAGCCGAGCGCAATACCTAAATAGCCAAGGCTCGTTAAAAAATCCAAAATACTCGCAACAAATGAACTCACCTTTAATCACCTTACTCATTCTTTAATAATTTTACACTACTACTATATTCCAACCATCAGTATAAAAGGAAACTATGAACTCACTATGAACAGCTTACTTCCCTGTTGACTGCCGGTACCTTTTCCGCAGCTCATGCGTATGCAGATCTGCTAGGCGGACCGGAATCGGAAGCTTACTTTCTTTTGAAATAAAATGCATCATAAGCTGATACGACATGTCCAAATCAATATAGTTTCCGCACGACAGAAAAATGGGCTTTACCCCTTTAGCTGTCCTTACTACTCTACCATAAACTTCATCATCAATCACAATATCTTCATAAGCGCCCTCTGTATCTTCAGGCATAACGTAATCATGTCCCTTGATCTTTAAATAGCTTTTCCCAATTCCAACGGTAGGTTTATTGAGAAAAAACGAAGCATGTGTGGCTACTCCCATGTGCTCGTAGTGCAAATATCCGTTGCCATCAAATAAAAACACGTCGGGCTCTATTTGAAGTTTTTTAGCCGCTTCAAGAATTAAAGGAAGCTCTCGAAAAGCTAGGAATCCAGGAAGATAAGGAACGGTTACTTCTCCTACACTGTGCACTTTTTCTACAACGTTTTTCGTCTGATAATCAACCACTACAATGCTGCAAGCTCCGTAAGATATGCCGTTTTCTTCCCAATACGCAACATCAACGCCAGCACAGTTATGTATATGCGTCGTTTTGACCCGTGATGTTAAATCAATTTGTGCTTTTAGCTTTTGCTGAAGCGTCCGGCACTCCTCTTTTGTTTGCATCGTAAACGTATGTATGTACTGAATATCCATGTTCCATTCCTTTCATTGACTGACTCACCTATTATACAACTATTTTCTAAGAAATTCCTATTCTTTTTTTCACACCTTTTATTATAGCGCTGTTTCCTTAACGTTTGATTAAAATCCCTATTCGTTTACGCATTTTTTGTAAACATCATCATGAAAAAATCCCTATTTTTCTTTACGAAATGTCAACGCTTTCTACACATTTCCTCTATATCAGCATCACATTTTTTCGTTACGCTATTTCTATACTAACGCATAGGAGAGAAATGTGATGAAAAAATATTTAGCTGGTCTAAGCGCAGTCGCCTTATTATGCTGTTCAATCGCCTCTTCTGCTTTTGCACGCACGGAAGAAAAACTTACAAATATCGCGCACCGAGGAGCCTCCGCTTACGCACCTGAAAACACAATGGCTGCTTTTCACCAAGCGCTAGAAATGAATGCAGATTACATTGAACTTGACGTGCAGCAAAGCAAAGACGGTGTACTCGTTATTATGCATGACCGTACCGTAGACCGAACGACAAACGGAAGCGGACACATTCGAGAGTTAACGTACGCGGAGCTTCAGCGCTTGGACGCAGGAAGCTGGAAAGGGGATTCTTTTGCGAATGAAAAAGTCCCAACTCTTTCGCAAGTATTAGATGAATTTCAAGGAAAAATCGGTATATTAATAGAGTTAAAAGCCCCAGAACTTTACCCCGGAATTGAAAAAAAAGTAGCTTTTGAAATCAACAAGCGACAGGTCAATCACGTTATCATTCAGTCTTTTAACGTTTCATCCATGAAAAAAATGCATGAGCTTCTCCCAAACGTTCCTATAGGCATACTAACTTCTTCACAGCGAGACGCAAGCCCAAATTCAATCCAGCAATTCGCCGCTTTTGCCACTTACTTTAACCCGTCTTATGACATCCTAACGCCTGCTCTTATCCACCAAGTCCATTCTGCCGGAATGAAAATATCGCCGTGGTCTGGAACCAAGCGGCTTCCCGCTTCATTTTTGTGGAAAACAAAAAGTGACGGAGTGATTACAAATTATCCTGATGAAGTGAATTGGGTGCAAACATCAAGTGCTATCGGACAACAGCTCGAAAAAGGAAGCGCACGCCGAGTAATTACACTTGCCGTCACAATGTGGCCATAGTTCCTGTAATCTTTTACTAGTAACCTCGTCTTCCTTACTGCCTTTTTAACGCTTCAATACGTTTAATTTCACTGAAATACTGAAAGTTCCCTTTAAAACATCTCTCCATCGTTTTAAAAAACTGCTCCGCTCCTCCTAACACCATCATAAAAAAGTCTTGTTTCGGAAGCACTGCTTTTACGGGAGGAGATGTATGCAAGGTATACAGTACAAACTGTTCAGAAGCCGATTTTAAGGTTAATACTAACGGTTGATCTGGAAAATTCATCTCTCCATACCCGGTCTCTTTTAAACTCTCCATTGCATCCAACAAATAAAGCCACATCCTATCTATAACATCCCATGCAGATACATCAAGAAGCGGCTCACCGTAGTATTCAAGCTTAATAGCTCCTTCAAGACAAGTAAAATCAAGCTGATTACCGTAACAAATGAGTTCTTCTTCGTTTGATATATCGATAAAATAGTGCGATTCCTTTTCATATAGAGATGATAAATCGGTAATCAAGATACCTGGACGCTTAATTAACGTTTGAACACGAAACAACATTATCCCTCCATGCCCTGTTTGCTTTCACAGCTCAAATAAATTTTCTCCGTCCTTATTTACCCAATACTTTTCTATTTTTGGAATCAAACCTGTAAAGTCTTCATACGTTCCTTTCCAATCTCTTGGAACGTATTCTTCAAATGAAGCCGGCTCAGGAAACAGTGAGTAGAACGTTTTTTGATCAAAGTTCACTAAAAACGAAGGGCTAAAGTCTAATACATCTTCTTCATCTACGCTTTCTATTTTATTTTCAAACAGCTTTAAAAGAGTAGCTGTGTCTGCTTGATACGACTCTATACGTTGTAAAAAAAGCTCAGCATTTTCACTGCTAAGAACTTCGATTCCTTTTCGTTCAGGTTCGATGTATTCATTAACCGCTGAATCACCTTCACTTTCAAAAGCTTGTGCAAACTTTACATAATCTAAATACCATAGCTCTCGATCGGTTACATACCATTGAAACTGCTTTTTATGTACTACTCCGACAATTACGTTTTCAGCATATATGGGTTCTAGCATGAGATGGACCTCCTTGCTTTTATTAGTCTTCAAGCACTCTCTTTTGTACTTTTCCATTGAGCTGTCGTTTTAAATATTCAGCAATTTCTATTTGTCCTCGTTCAATCGCAAATGCGTAAGCATCCATCTCTTTCATATTTTCACCAGAGTATGTAATCGATATATTAATATGATTCTCAACTAACAGTTTAACCATCTCAAAATGACCGTTATATATGGCAGCAAACAGCGGCTTTCTATCTGGTTCACTGATATCAAGTTCAATATTATGGTTAATAAGATACTTAGCAATATCTATATGTCCTTTTGCAGCCGCTCTTTCTAAGGCATTGGTAGAAAAAGTTCCTCCTTGTGCATTCACATCGATTCCAGCACGAATAAGGTACTGGACGATTTCTACATGACCATGAGCTGTCGCTACATGTAGCCATGTGCCAAAAGGTGTGACCCATGTTAACATTTCTGGCTCTTTCTCAAGTAAGTCTCTCACCTTATTTAAGTGACCACCTTTTATAGCACCTCTAATAGCTTTTGTCATTTGAGTTATTTCCATTTTTCGTTTTCCCTCTACTTTCTACCTTGTAGAATTCTCTCCAAAATATATCGTCTCTCTGCTTGGTGTAATGCACTGCAGTGTGGGGAGCTTATTGTCTATAGCAAGACTCGATTCGCGGCTTCTTTATGTACTCCTACTAGTCTTCGATACTATAATTTTGTTTGATTTTATGTAAAAGAGCCATCACTTTTTCTTTATCATGGGCATGATCTTCAATATATACGCGGCAGATTTTGTGCAAGTAAGTTAAAAACGTTTCATAATCGACAATAACACTTTTGTCAGTGTCACCCGTACCGTCTAGAAATTCAATTCCGTTTTCAACATAACCCTCTTCCCACGGCTCTAAGTCACCTGAAAATGTACAAATGTGGTACTCATTTCCATAACCAGTTTCCTCTGAAAAATAGTGTAAGACTTTTAAAAATTTTTCATCTGATAAAGCGCTATAAAAACTTATTAATGATATTGTGGTTATTTGCTTAACAAAATAAAGAATAAATAGGGCATACGTTTAAAAGGTGTTGTACGTCCTATATAATTCGTAAAAACATAATATGGGGATTTAAGGAGTTACTTATATTCTCTGAATAAAAAATGAACTATGAGTCACTAGGTGGCCCTACCACAAAAAAGAAACCTTGAAAGGCACTTTGCCATCAAGGTTTGAAATTCATTTAATTTAAGGCACATACACAATAATTTCACCAATAGGGTATGTCCCCTTCCACCCACAAGGCCAACCTCCTTGCTTATAAACTTCAAAGATTTTTCCATAAAAATTATCTGTTTTCCCATTAACTAATCGATTTAATGCACACATCGTGAGGTCTCCCTCAACTTCCTCATTAATATCAATATAATCAAAAGGAAGAAAGTCATTCGAGTAATTGTCATGGTCACTAAAAAAATCATATAAATCATCTTGCTGAGTTACTAAATCCAAATCATATACCTTTTCAACAATACTTTCTGCTTCCTGTGATTTAACATATTCCCATACAGTATCGACTTCACTTGAGTCCTGAGACCAGGCAAGGTTTTGGGCTTCATTGAAATCATTTATTATCTCTAAGTTATTTACATGAAAGTTATTCTTATTAAACATCTTATCATTACGAATAAAATCCATTACTTCTTCTACTAATTGAGTGTTTTCACCAAATTTCATTTAGATAACCACCTTTCCCATAACTCTTCGGTTGCTCCACCGCCTCTGTTCCAAACAGGCAGTTTTTTATTTTTACCACTTTTGTAAAATTCCTCGATATTATTTATTTTAGTCTTATATAACGGTAATCCATTTTCCACTCCCTTTTTTAGCTTTTGTTGTAGTTCATATACTTGTTTTTCTAACACTGCTATATCTTGATTAACATCCATTTTATCAAGCTGTTTTCTTACAACATTGTTATAAACGCTATGAAAGCCTCTATGTCTAGATAGACTACTAACATCGTCAGAAGGTATAGGTAAAAATATACCGTTTGTAGAGTCATTCATTTCCATTCCAATTTTTTTAATAACTGGATGTTTATTTAATTGAGAAGGAATTATATGTTGTGCTTGATAACCTTTCCAACTTTTAGAGCGAGGTAACCCCATTGACTCTAGTAAGTTTTTACCTAATTTAGTTGGGTCTCCTGAGGTAGGGTTTCCAGGAGTACCTGGAATAAGTCTATTAGCATTATCTATACCCTTAGTACCCGTTTGAATTTGACGTTCACTCACACGCTCTGCTTTTACAGGCTTTTCAATCATCTGCATCGTCTGTTTCTTTACATTCTGCAAGGTCTCCCTCACCGTCTGCTGGGCAAGTGCTGGACCTGCAGGTGCTAGCTCTGGCCCCAGTCTTGGCATACTACTGTCTAGGATGTTGTTATACGTTTTATGTAGCGACTGATTCCAAGAGGCCGGTGCATTTTTGACGCTTTGGTAGGCTTGCTTTGTGACGTTGGCAACGGCGCTTGTGCGAAGCGTGTTGCGCATGTTGTTGAGCTTTTCGGTTCCTTTGGTCGCAAGGCTTTGTCCCATTTTCCCCGCTACCTTCGTA
>NZ_JBFTZR010000008.1:0-160556 GCF_056406695.1 Priestia sp. P1_B12_1
ACTGTTACCTAGTTTTGAGAGAACAATCTCTTGTCTGGTGGCGATAGCGAAGAGGTCACACCCGTTCCCATACCGAACACGGAAGTTAAGCTCTTTAGCGCCAATGGTAGTTGGGACTTTGTCCCTGTGAGAGTAGGACGTTGCCAGGCCAATAAAAAGACTAGTCATTCAATGACTAGTCTTTTTTTGTTTCTAAAAATTACAGCGTGAATTTAACTTTTAAATTATGTTACACTATAGTGGATTCATTTAATTTTTTATTATAAAAGTTCTTTTTGACGTTGTAAGAAACTTCTTTCAAACTGGAGGCTGCATTTTGGGTAAGAAATCAAAAAAAGTACTATACGAATTACAGGAAAATGAAACAATCGCAAGTTGTTTAGATCGGATGAAAAAAGATGGGTATATGCCCGTTCGACGCATGGAAAAGCCTATCTTTGAAGAAAAAGAAATAAATGGTAAAAAAGAGTATGTTCCGGTAAAGCAACAGATTGTTTTCGAAGGGAAAAGTCTCTAAATACGAACATTTTAATGATAAAAATAGTAAACATTCGATTTTTGGGTTGACTTTTTTCTGGTTTGGCTGTTATTATTAAGTTGTCAATTGAGATATCCGAAACCTCATATAATAGTGGGAATATGGCCCACGAGTTTCTACCCGATGACCGTAAATCATTGGACTATGAGGAGAGTACAATTACTAAATAGGTAAACATGATTCCTTTTCAAAAGGAATGTTGATACATGAAACCTAGGGTAGTTGTGGCTTTCCTTTAGTGAGCCATAACGTACCCTAGGTTTTTTTATAACGTGAAAAAGGAGCTTTTATTCATGAATGTAAAAGTTGCTGTTGTAATGGGCAGTCAGTCAGACTGGAGCACTATGAAATATGCGTGTGACATTTTAGATGAATTAAATATTGAATATGAAAAGAAAGTTGTATCAGCACATCGAACGCCGGATTATATGTTTGAGTACGCTGAAACTGCTAAAGAACGAGGGATTAAAGTTATTATTGCTGGCGCTGGTGGCGCTGCTCACTTACCTGGTATGATTGCTGCAAAAACAATTTTACCTGTAATAGGTGTACCGGTTAAATCAAGTAACTTAAACGGTTTAGATTCACTTTTATCGATTGTTCAAATGCCGGGCGGCGTACCGGTAGCTACAGTAGCTATTGGAAAAGCTGGTTCTACGAACGCTGGCCTGCTAGCAGCACAAATCTTAGCAACACAGGATCCAACGTTAAGTGATCAACTTGAAAATCGTAGAGAGTCTATTAAATCATCCGTGTTAGAAAGTAGTGATCAACTTGTCTAATTTACTTATACCTCCTGGTAAAACAATTGGAATCGTAGGCGGTGGACAGCTTGGAAGAATGATTGCACTATCTGCTAAAGAAATGGGTTATTACATTGCAGTGCTTGAACCAACAGAAGATTCTCCTTGCGGTCAAGTAGCAGATATTAAAGTCATTGGCAACTATGATGATAGAAAAGCGGTTGAACAGCTTGCTGAAGTGTCAGATGTCATCACCTATGAATTTGAAAACGTTGATGTTGAGATGATGAAATGGCTAGAAACAAAATGCTACGTGCCACAAGGCAGTCATTTACTAGCCGTTACACAAAATCGTCGTTTAGAAAAAGAAATGATTACAAAGCTTAATCTAGACGTTCCTGATTACGCAATCGTTACGACTGAAGAAGAACTTTTAAAAGCTGTCGAAACAATTGGTTATCCATGTGTCGTAAAAACTTGCCGAGGCGGATATGACGGTAAAGGGCAAGTTCTAGTGAAAAATGAGAATAATATTCGTGAAGCAGCTGAGCTATTAGCACAGTCGGAATGCATTGTAGAACAGTGGATGAACTTAGATAAAGAAGTATCAGTTATTGTACACCGCAATGCAAAAGGCGAAACGGTATGTTTACCAGTAGCTGAGAACATTCATAAGCATCATATTTTGCACCAAACGATTGTTCCGGCACGTATTACAGCAGATCAAGAAGCGAAAGCTCTTCAATATGCGCAAGAAATAGCAAAAGGATTAGATTTAGTTGGTACATTAGCAGTTGAGATGTTCCTAACTGAAGAAGGTCAGCTTTATATAAATGAAATGGCACCTAGACCTCATAATTCAGGTCATTATTCAATCAATGCTTGTGATCTTTCTCAATTTCAGCAGCATGTAAGAGCCATTTGTAACTGGACCCTAGCACAGCCGACTTTATTAAAACCTGCTGTTATGGTTAACCTATTAGGGGAACATATTGAGAACACAATGGCAAAAATCGAATGTTTAGATGATATGCACTTGCATTTGTACGGAAAAAAAGTTGCAAAAGAGAAGAGAAAAATGGGACATATCACGGTATTAGCTGATAAGATAGATGAGGCGATAGAAAAAGCCGAATCTCTAGGAATTTGGGAAAGAACGGAGGAAGTAACAACATGATTGAACGTTATACAAGACCAGAAATGGCAGCTATTTGGACAGAAGAAAATAAATTTAAAGCTTGGTTAGAAGTTGAAATTCTAGCTTGCGAAGCATGGTCAGAATTAGGACATATTCCGAAAGAAGATGTGAAGTTAATTCGTCAAAATGCATCTTTTGATATTAACCGCATCAATGAAATTGAATTAGAAACGCGTCATGACGTAGTAGCTTTCACTCGTGCAGTATCTGAAACGCTTGGTGAAGAGCGCAAGTGGGTACACTACGGTTTGACTTCAACTGACGTAGTTGATACAGCTCTATCTTATTTATTAAAGCAAGCTAATGAAATCTTGCTAAGTGACGTAGAGCGCTTTGTAGAAGTACTAAAGGAAAAAGCTCAAGAACATAAGTATACGGTTATGATGGGACGTACGCACGGTGTACACGCTGAGCCAACGACATTTGGTTTGAAAATGGGATTATGGTACGAAGAAATGAAGCGTAACCTAGAGCGTTTAAAACGTGCTGCAGCTGAAGTGGAATTCGGTAAAATGTCAGGAGCAGTTGGAACGTTCGCTAACATCGATCCTTTCGTTGAAAAATACGTATGTGAGAAGTTAGGAATTTCACCAGCACCAATCTCTACGCAAACATTACAGCGTGACCGTCATGCACACTATATGTCAGTACTAGCGTTAATTGCGACATCTATTGAGAAATTTGCAGTAGAAGTTCGCGGTCTTCAAAAGAGTGAAACACGTGAGGTTGAAGAGTACTTTGCAAAAGGTCAAAAAGGATCATCTGCAATGCCTCATAAACGTAATCCAATCGGTTCTGAGAACGTAACGGGACTTGCTCGCTTAATTCGTGGCTATATGGTTACAGCTTATGATAATGTACCGCTTTGGCATGAGCGTGACATCTCTCATTCATCAGCAGAGCGTGTCATCTTACCTGATGCAACGATTGCTTTAAATTACATGTTAAATCGTTTTGCAAACATTGTTAAAAACTTAACAGTATTCCCTGACAATATGAAGCGCAACATGGATCGTACACTAGGATTAATTTACTCACAGCGTGTACTGTTAACACTAATCAATAAAGGCATGGTACGCGAAGAAGCATACGACTTAGTACAGCCAAAAGCAATGGAAGCATGGGAAACGCAAGTTCCTTTCCGTTCTTTAATTGAAGGCGAAGAGCGCATTACTCGCCACTTATCACCAGAAGAGATTGAAGATTGCTTCGATCATAAGCACCATTTAAAAAATGTAGATATGATCTTTGAACGTTTAGGTCTTTAATAAAAAAGGCAAGGCACGTCCTTGCCTTTATCTAAGAAAGTGTATCTGAATATTCTGTATGTAGAGGTGACAGCATGGAAAAGCAAGAGTTACTTTATGAAGGAAAAGCGAAAAAAATTTACGCTACTGATGAGCAAGATGTATTGTGGGTTGCTTATAAAAATGAAGCTACAGCATTCAACGGTCAGAAAAAAGCGGAGATTAGCGGAAAAGCACAGTTGAACAATCAAATTAGTAGTTTACTATTTTCAATGTTACATGAGCAAGGGATTACAACTCACTTTGTGAAGCAGCTTTCAGATCATGAACAAGCGGTTAAGAAAGTAGAAATTGTCCCGCTTGAAGTTGTTGTACGAAATGCTACAGCAGGAAGCCTTGCGAAGCGAATTGGCGTAGAAGAAGGTATTCGTTTTGAACAGCCAATCGTTGAACTTTATTACAAAGACGATGCGCTTGGTGATCCATTAATTCTTGCAGAACATGCGATTTTCCTTAAGGCTGCAACTCAAGAAGAGATTGATAGTTTAAAGGCACAAGCACTTCAAATCAACGAAATATTATCGAAATTTTTCAAAGATAAAGATATTTTCTTAGTAGATTTTAAATTAGAATTCGGCCGTACTTCTCAAGGCGACATTATTTTAGCGGATGAAATTTCACCTGACACTTGCCGCTTCTGGGATGTTCATACGAACGAAAAATTAGATAAAGATGTATTCCGCAGAGATTTAGGCGGTTTAACAGAAGCATACGAAAAAATCTTACAGCGAATCGGAGGATAACCCAACCATGTATAAAGTAAAAGTATTTGTCACATTAAGAGAAAGTGTATTAGACCCTCAAGGAGTAGCCGTTAAAAATTCATTGCACCGTATGTCTTATGAAGAAGTAGAAGAAGTACGCATCGGTAAATTTTTAGAGCTAACAATCGACAGCACAGATTCATTAGATGAACGCGTAAAAGAAATGTGTGAAAAGCTTTTAGTTAATACAGTAATTGAAGACTACCGTTACGAGGTTGAGGAGGTTGTCGTACAGTGAAATTTGCTGTAATTGTTTTTCCAGGATCAAACTGTGACGTCGATATGTATCATGCTATCAAAGATGAGCTTGGTGAAGAAGTAGATTACGTTTGGCACGATACAGAATCATTAGATCAATATGATGGTATCTTGCTTCCAGGTGGTTTCTCATATGGAGATTACCTTCGTTCAGGTGCTATCGCTCGTTTCTCAAATGTAATGGACGCTGTAAAAAAAGCAGCAAGCCAAGGAAAGCCAGTACTAGGTGTATGTAATGGATTCCAAATTTTATTAGAAGCAGGATTACTGCCAGGTGCTATGCGCCGTAATGAAAACTTAAAATTCATCTGTAAAACAGTGAATTTGAAAGTAGCTAATAACGAAACAATGTTTACAAATGCTTATGGCAAAGATGAAGTAATTGCTATTCCAGTGGCACACGGTGAAGGCAACTACTATTGTGATGAACACACGTTACAAAAATTGATTGAAAACAACCAGATTCTTTTCCAATACGCAGGTGATAATCCAAACGGAAGTCTTCAAGATATTGCAGGGATTACGAACGAAACAGGCAACGTATTAGGAATGATGCCTCACCCAGAAAGAGCGGTAAGCGATCTTTTAGGAAGCGCGGACGGACTTAAATTATTTCAATCAATCGTAAAGCAGTGGAGGGAACAAAATGTCGTTACTTCTTGAACCAAATGTAGAGCAAATTAAAGAACAAAAGTTATATCGAGACATGGGATTAACAGACGAAGAGTTTGCGAATGTAGAGCAGCTGCTTGGTCGTACTCCTAATTATACAGAAACAGGCTTATTCTCTGTTATGTGGTCAGAGCACTGCAGTTATAAAAACTCTAAGCCTGTACTGAAAAAATTCCCTATCACGGGTGAAAAAGTATTACAAGGTCCTGGTGAAGGAGCTGGTATCGTTGATATTGGTGACAACCAAGCCGTTGTATTTAAAATCGAAAGTCATAACCATCCATCAGCGATTGAACCTTATCAAGGAGCAGCAACTGGTGTAGGTGGTATCATTCGTGACGTCTTTTCAATGGGAGCAAGACCGATTGCACTTTTAAACTCTTTGCGTTTTGGTGAATTAACATCTCCAAAGGTTCGTCATTTGTTTGAGGAAGTAGTAGCGGGAATCGCAGGTTATGGTAACTGTGTAGGAATCCCAACAGTAGGCGGAGAAATTCAGTTTGAAGCTTCATATGAAGGAAATCCGCTTGTTAACGCTATGTGTGTGGGTTTAATTAATCACGAAGACATTCAAAAAGGTCAAGCTAAAGGCGTTGGCAACACGGTTATGTACGTAGGAGCAAAAACAGGTCGCGACGGCATCCACGGCGCAACATTTGCTTCTGAAGAACTATCTGATCAGTCAGATGAAAAACGTCCTGCTGTACAAGTAGGAGATCCATTTATGGAAAAACTTCTTCTTGAAGCTTGCTTAGAACTTATCAAGTGTGACGCTTTAGTCGGTATTCAAGATATGGGTGCTGCGGGCTTAACAAGTTCTTCAGCAGAGATGGCAAGTAAAGCGGGTTCTGGTATTGAAATGAACCTTGATCTTGTACCTCAGCGTGAAACAGGTATGACACCATATGAAATGATGCTTTCAGAATCTCAAGAGCGCATGCTTATCGTTGTTGAAAAAGGCCGTGAAAATGAAATCGTAGAAATCGTAGAAAAATATGGATTAGAAGCTGTTTCAGTTGGTCACGTAACCGACGATAAGCGCCTTCGTTTAACTCACAACGGAGAAGTAGTAGCAGATGTTCCTGTAGATGCATTAGCAGAAGATGCACCGGTATACCACAAGCCATCTCAAGAACCAGCATACTATCGTGAGTTCCAAGAGCAGTCAGCATATGCTCCTACTGTTGAAAATCACAGTGATATGTTAGTAACACTTTTAAAACAGCCTACTATTGCAAACAAAGAGTGGGTTTACAACCAATATGACTATCAAGTACGTACAAACACAGTTGTATCTCCTGGATCTGATGCGGCGGTTGTTCGTGTACGTGATACAAATAAAGCATTAGCGATGACAACAGACTGCAACTCTCGCTATTTATACCTAGACCCAGAAGTAGGCGGCCGTATTGCAGTAGCAGAAGCTGCTCGTAACCTTGTATGTTCAGGTGCCCAGCCTCTTGCAATTACAGACTGCTTAAACTTCGGTAACCCTGAAAAACCAGAAATCTTCTGGCAAATTGAAAAAGCAACAGACGGTATGAGTGACGCTTGCCGTGAGCTATCGACTCCGGTTATCGGCGGTAACGTATCTCTTTACAATGAAACAAAAGGTGAAGCAATTTACCCAACTCCTGTTATCGGAATGGTTGGTTTGATCGACGATCTCAACCATATTACAACTCAATATGCGAAGCAAAAAGATGACTTAATCTATGTGATTGGTAAAGCTGAAGCAGAATTCGCAGGTACTGAGCTTCAAAAAGTACTAGAAAACGGTACGGTATTTGGGCATTCACCTAAATTAGATTTAGCAGTTGAAAAAACACGTCAAGATCAGCTTCTTCAAGCAATTCGTGAAGGCGCAGTTCAATCTGCTCACGATATTGCAGAAGGAGGATTCGCGGTAGCCCTAGCTGAAAAAGTGATGAACGGCAGCGGATTAGGTGTGGACGTAACGGTAGACGGCGAAGCAACAGCAGAGCTATTCAGTGAAACACAATCGCGTTTTATCGTAACGGTTTCTCCAGAGAATAAAGAAAAATTCGAAATGCTTGTACAAGATGTAACATTAGTAGGACGCGTAACAGAAGACGCAACATTAACTGTTAAACATCAAGAAAATGTTCTTGTTCAATTATCAGTTGAAGAATTAACTACTGCTTGGAAAGGAGCGCTTCCATGCTTGCTGAAATCAAAGGCTTAAACGAAGAATGTGGCGTATTCGGTGTATGGGGACATGAAAATGCAAGCCAGATTGCTTATTACGGTTTGCATAGCTTGCAGCACCGCGGACAAGAAGGCGCTGGTATTGCTGTAACAGACGGAGAAAAAGTGACAGTAATGAAAGGTGTCGGTCTTGTTAACGAAGTATTTGGCCACGGAGAGTTAGAGCAACTAAACGGTAAAGCAGCAATTGGACACGTTCGTTATGCAACAGCTGGAGGCGGAGGGTTTGAAAATGTTCAACCCCTTCACTTCCGCTCTCATAGCGGAAGCCTTGCGTTAGCTCATAATGGAAACTTGGTTAATGCAAATGCATTAAAGCATCAGCTGGAAAACCAAGGGAGTATTTTTCAATCAACATCGGATACAGAAGTACTTGCTCATTTAATTAAACGAAGCGGCTATGAAGATATGAAAGATAAAGTAAAAAATGCTTTATCAATGGTTAAAGGCGCATACGCATTCGTTATCTTAACAGAAGATACGATGATGGTTGCACTTGACCCTCACGGATTGCGTCCGTTATCAATTGGACGATTAGGTGATGCTTATGTAGTAGCTTCTGAAACATGTGCGTTCGATATCGTTGGAGCAGTTCATGAGCGTGATGTAGAGCCGGGTGAATTACTCATTATTAACGATGAAGGTATTCAATCAGAACGTTTCACATTAAATGTAAACCGTGCAATTTGCAGTATGGAATATATTTATTTCTCAAGACCAGATAGCAATATTGATGGAATCAATGTTCACTCTGCTCGTAAAAACCTTGGGAAACAACTTGCAGTTGAGTCACCGATTGAGGCAGACGTTGTAACAGGCGTTCCCGATTCAAGTATTTCAGCGGCGATCGGTTTTGCAGAACAGTCAGGAATTCCATACGAATTAGGTTTAATTAAGAATCGATACGTAGGCCGTACATTCATTCAGCCTTCACAAGAATTGCGTGAACAAGGTGTAAAAATGAAGCTGTCTCCTGTACGTAAAATTGTAGAGGGTAAACGTGTTGTCATGGTAGATGATTCTATCGTTCGCGGCACAACAAGCCGTCGCATTGTTCGTATGCTTCGAGAAGCAGGAGCAACTGAAGTACATGTACGCATCAGTTCACCCCCTATCAAAAATCCATGTTTTTATGGAATTGACACGTCGTCATCCTCTGAGCTAATTGCTGCTACACGCTCTGTTGAAGAAATTCGTGAATTGATTGAAGCTGATTCACTTGTTTTCTTAAGCAACGAAGGGTTAGTAGATGCAATCGGCAGACAGTATGAAGGCAACGGCGGACAGTGCATGGCATGTTTCACTGGAAAGTATCCAACTGAAATTTATCCAGATACTGTACACCCTCATGAAAAGGTAACTTGTTAGTTTTAACGTAAAAAAGGAGTGACAACATGTCATATTCATATAAACAAGCTGGAGTTGACTTAGAAGCAGGATATGAAGCTGTTTCACGTATTAAAAAGCACGTAGAACGCACTGCTCGTGCAGGTATTATGGGAACAGTCGGCGGCTTTGGCGGAATGTTCGATTTATCTACATTGAATTTAAAAGAGCCTGTTCTTGTTTCTGGTACAGATGGAGTAGGAACAAAATTGAAACTTGCTTTTCAAATGGATAAGCATGACACAATCGGTGTGGATGCAGTGGCCATGTGTGTAAACGACGTTTTAGCACAAGGAGCAGAGCCACTTTACTTCTTAGATTATATTGCTTGCGGGAAAGCAGTTCCTGAAAAAATTGAATCGATTGTAAAAGGAATTGCAGACGGCTGTGAACAATCTAACTGTGCGTTAATTGGCGGAGAAACAGCTGAAATGCCAGGTTTATACGAAGAAGATGAATATGATCTTGCAGGGTTTACAGTAGGAGCAGTAGAAAAGTCAGAAATTATTACTGGAGATGAGATTAAAGCTGGACAGCTGTTGATCGGTATTTCATCTAGCGGTATTCACAGCAACGGCTACTCTCTTGTACGTAAAATCGTTGATGATCAAGGATTAAATCTTCAAGAAACTTACGCTGGTTTTAACGAAAAGCTTGGAGTTGAGTTATTAACGCCAACAAAAATATACGTGAAGCCGGTCCTAAAAGCATTACATGCAGCTAAGATTGCAGGTATGGCTCATATTACTGGAGGCGGGTTTGTTGAAAATATACCTCGTATGCTTCCTGAAGGTTTAGGTGTAGAAATCGATTACGGTTCTTGGCCAATTCCATACGTGTTTGATTTCCTTGAAGAGCAAGGCAAGCTAGACCGTAAAGAAATGTTCGAAGTATTCAACATGGGAATCGGATTTGTTTTAGCTGTTGAACCTGAAGATATGAATAAAGTCATTGAAGCAATTGAAAACGAAGGCGAAAAAGCATTTGTTATCGGACGTGTAAAAGAAGGAACAGGTGTTGAATTTGCTGGAGGGACGTTTGCATGATAAATATTGCAGTGTTTGCTTCTGGAAACGGCAGTAACTTTCAATCCATCTACGAAGCAACTCAGTCAGGTCGATTAAAAGCAAATATTGCGCTTGTTGTTTGCAATAAACCCGATGCATACGTAATTGAACGAGCAAAAGCATGTGGAATACCATGCTTTGTTTGTTCGCCTAAAAACTATGAAAATAAAGAAGCGTATGAAGCAGCAATTCTTGCAGAGCTTACATCAGCTAAAGTAGAATTTCTTGTTTTAGCAGGATATATGCGATTAGTTGGTTCGACGTTGCTTAAGCCATACAAAAATCGTATTGTTAATATTCATCCGTCGCTTTTACCTGCATTTCCTGGGATTGATGCTATTGGTCAAGCTTTTGATGCAGGAGTAAAAGTGATTGGAATTACCGTGCATTTTGTAGATGAAGGAATGGATACAGGACCAATTATTGATCAGCAGGCTATTCGCATTGAAAAAGGCGATACAAGAGAAAGCGTTGAGGCCCGCATTCATGAAATTGAACATCAATTTTATCCCGCGGTACTAAATGAATTATTTGAACAAGCCGCAGTTAAATAAATAGGATGTAACCTTGTCAAAAAAGTTTTAATCCTTTACTATGGTAGAGTAGTAGTGAAAGAAAGATTTTAAATGAGAGATCGGATCAGGAGGAGTTTACAAAATGACAGCAAAACGCGCACTTATTAGCGTATCTGATAAAGAAGGTATTGTTTCATTTGCACAAGAATTAAAGGACTTAGGAGTAGAAATTATTTCAACTGGCGGTACAAAACGTACGCTAGAAGAAAACGGCATTGACGTTATCGGAATTTCTGAAGTAACTGATTTTCCAGAAATTTTAGACGGTCGTTTAAAAACATTGCATCCTAACGTTCACGGTGCTTTATTAGCGTTACGCGATAATGAAGAGCATCAAGCACAAATGAAAGAGCATAATATCTCGCCAATCGACTTTGTAGTTGTAAACTTATATCCATTTAAAAAGACAATTGAAAAAGAGGATGTAACGCTTGCTGAAGCGATTGAGAATATTGACATCGGTGGACCTACAATGCTTCGTTCAGCTGCGAAAAACTATCGTTCTGTCTCAGTTGTAGTAGATCCAAGCGATTACGCAACCGTAGTAGAAGAGTTAAAAGCTGATGGCAATGTTTCATTTGAAACTAATCAACGATTAGCAGCAAAAGTATTCCGTCACACGGCAGCTTATGATGCATTAATCGCTGAATACTTAACAAACATTACAGGTGAAACAACTCCTGAGAAATTAACAGTAACGTATGAGCGTGTTCAAGGCTTACGATACGGAGAAAATCCGCACCAACAAGCTTCTTTCTATAAAAAGCCGTTAACACAAAAAGGTTCTATTGCAACAGCTACGCAGCTCCATGGAAAAGAGTTATCATACAATAATATCAACGATGCAAATGCAGCTCTTCAAATCGTAAAAGAATTCAAAGAGCCGGCTATCGTAGCGATCAAACATATGAATCCTTGCGGTGTAGGTGTGGGTGAAACAATTGCTCAAGCTTATCAAAAAGCATACGAAGCAGATCCTACATCTATCTTTGGCGGTATCGTAGCAGCTAACCGTCCTATCGACCGTGAAACGGCTATTCAGTTAAAAGAAATTTTCTTAGAAATCATCATTGCTCCTGCGTTCGATCAAGAAGCATTAGATGTATTAACAGCTAAGAAAAACCTTCGTTTACTAACGATCGAACTTGATGAAAAGGCAGAAAAAGAAGCTTTCTTAACATCTGTAAAAGGCGGCGTGCTTGTTCAGGATGAAGATGTATTCGGATTTGATGATGCAACGATTACTGTTCCAACGAAACGTGAGCCAACAGAAAAAGAGTGGGCAGATTTAAAATTAGCATGGAAAGTTGTTAAAAATGTTAAGTCTAATGCTATTGTACTTGCAAAAGATGACATGACAATTGGCGTAGGAGCGGGTCAAATGAATCGCGTAGGCGCTGCAAAAATTGCGATTGAACAAGCTGGTGAAAAAGCACAAGGTTCAGCTTTAGGTTCAGATGCGTTCTTCCCAATGGGGGATACAGTAGAAGCAGCAGCTAAAGCAGGAATCACAGCTATTATTCAGCCAGGCGGATCAATTCGTGATGAAGAGTCAATTGCAAAAGCAGATGAATACGGCATTGCAATGGTATTTACAGGCGTAAGACATTTTAAACATTAATGAGGTGAAGAACGTGAATGTTTTAGTTATTGGAAAAGGCGGAAGAGAGCATACAATTGCATGGAAAGCTTCAAAAAGTCCACTTGTTAACGAAGTGTTTGTAGCACCAGGAAATCCGGGCATGAGAGATGTGGCAACGATTGTACCAATCGATGAAAGCAACCAAGAAGAGCTTGTGCTATTTGCAAAAGAAAACAAGATTGGATTAACAATTGTTGGACCAGAAAATCCGCTAATTGAAGGCATTGTTGATCGATTTGAACAAGAAGGTCTTCCAGTCTTTGGACCGCGCAAACAAGCAGCGATGATTGAAGGAAGCAAAAGCTTTGCAAAAGAGCTCATGAAAAAGTATGATATTCCAACCGCAGCGTATGAAACATTTACGTCTTGCGAGGAAGCAAAAGCATATGTGGAAAAGCAAGGCGCTCCAATTGTTATTAAAGCAGACGGCTTAGCGGCTGGTAAAGGTGTAACTGTTGCTTTAACAGTGGAAGAAGCTGTAGATACATTACGTGATTTTCTAGTTGACCAAAAATTTAAAGAAGCAAGTGCAAAAGTAGTTGTAGAAGAATTTTTGGATGGTGAAGAATTTTCATTAATGGCATTTGTACGCGGTACAAATGTATATCCAATGGTAATTGCACAAGATCATAAGCGTGCTTTTGACGGCGATCAAGGTCCGAACACAGGAGGCATGGGAGCTTACTCTCCTGTTCCGCAAATCAGTGATGCAGAAGTACAAGAGGCTGTAGAAAACATCTTACTTCCAATGGCTAAAGGATTAGCTGAAGAAGGCTGTGAGTATACAGGAATTCTATATGCTGGTCTGATTCAAACACAAAAAGGACCAAAAGTTATTGAATTTAATGCGCGTTTTGGAGATCCTGAAACACAGGTCGTACTGCCGCGTATGAAAAGCGATTTAGTCGACGTGCTTCTTCGCATTTTGAAAGAAGAAAAAGTAGAAATTGAATGGGATGATGAAGCGGCTATCGGAATCGTATTAGCAGCAGCAGGCTACCCAGAAGATTATCAAAAGGGTGCGCCAATTAACGGTTTGGATGCGATTAGTGAAGACGCGCTTGTTTTCCACGCTGGTACAGCTTTAGAAAACGACACATACGTTTCAAACGGCGGCCGTGTTCTATTAGTAGGTGCTAAAGGAGCAACTCTTCAAGAAGCGCAGCAAGAAGTATACAAGCAAATGGCTCATATCGATGTAGAAAAAGGCTTTTTCTATCGCAAAGACATCGGTCATCGTGCATTAACAAAAGCAGCTTTAAAATAAAAAAGGAGAGCCTAGGCTCTCCTTTTTACCTTATGAAGGATTATACGTTTCTTCATTTCCATTTGGATGGTGTTCATGTTCATCATGTTTTTGACATGAATCATATGCGTACGTAAGGGGGCAAAAACGCGTGATGCCTTCTGCAACTTTTAAAGCTCCCATTAACCCTAAGAAGATGTATGAATCTTTGTACGGTCTGCGAGATAAACGAGATGTTGTCCAAGAAAGAAGGGTAAAGCCCAGTGTAAGTCGAATTAATGCGTTAACAATACCGATATTTGGTTTCATGTTTTATCACCTTTATTCATAAAATTAATAACAGTTTCTGAATGCGTTTACATCACGGATGTGTTACGATAAAAATACATAGTAAATTAGGGGGAATTTAGCATGCCGGAACAAAGATACCGCTGGAAAAGCAAACATATTAGACAGCAGCTCTTAGTATTAAACGGTCAAAAAGCACCAACTATTGTCTTAAAAGATGCAACATATTTGAACTCTCGAATGAAGCAGTGGAAAAAAGCACATATTTGGGTTTACCAAGATCGTATTGTATACGTTGGCTCAGAGATGCCTAAGCACACAGACGCTTCTACAGAGATTATAGACTGCAGTGATAAATATGTGGTTCCTGGGTATATTGAGCCGCATGTTCACCCGTTTCAGTTATATAATCCCCAGACTTTTTCCCAATATGCAGCCAAGCATGGAACAACGACTTTATTTAATGATAATTTAATTCTCGCTTTACAGCTTGAACAAAAAACGGCATTTTCATTGATTGAAGAAATGAAAACGTTACCACAATCGCTGTACTGGTGGTGCAGATTTGATTCCCAGACGGAAATTGATGAAGAGGCTGACATCTTCTCACACACGAACATTACTTCTTGGCTACAAAATGAAGCTGTCTTACAAGGAGGCGAACTGACAAGTTGGCCGAAGCTTTTAGACGGAGATGATTTAATGCTTCACTGGGTTCAAGAGACAAAAAGGATGAGAAAGCACATTGAAGGACATTTCCCGGGGGCATCAGCATTTACCTTGGCAAAAATGAAATTGCTCGGAGCAGACAGCGATCATGAGTCTATGACGGGGGAAGATGTTGTTGCTCGGTTAACACAAGGTTATGACGTTGCTTTACGCCACTCTTCAATTCGGCCGGATTTGCCAAAATTGCTTCAGGAGTTAAAAGAGCTGCAGGTAGATTATTTTGACCATATTACGATGAATACAGACGGTTCTCCGCCTTCTTTTTACCAAAATGGCGTGTCAGATATGTTAATTACATTAGCTATTTCAGAAGGGGTTCCCCTGTTAGATGCTTATAATATGGTGTCTGTAAATATTGCTCGCTATTATAACATGGAACATTTGCACGGGCATGTAGCAACAGGCTGTGTGGCTAATATTAATATTTTAGAAGATCCTATGCGGCCTACTCCAGTCTCTGTGCTAGCAAAAGGAAAGTGGATGAAAAAAGAAGGCAAAGAACAAGCATTAGCCTCAGCAGAATTTCCTTGGGAAAAGTTTGGTTTTTCCCCGTTAAAGTTGGACTTTGATTTAACGATGGACGATTTTCAATTTTCAATGCCAGTAGGCGTAAAAATGAAAAATGCTGTTATTATGGAGCCGTATTCAATTCACTTGAATGTGAGCGGAGATGTATTAGCCTCTGATCATGATGAAAGTTTTTTAGTGCTGGTGGACCGAGAAGGCAAGTGGCGGATCAATACCCTGTTAAAAGGATTTGCGACAAATGTATCGGGACTGGCGAGTTCATTTTCAAATACCGGTGATTTTATTTTAATTGGAAAATCGAAAAAAGATATGATGTGTGCATTTAAACGTATGAAAGAAATTGGAGGGGGTATTGTCATTACCGAAGATGAGAAAGTAGTATACGAACTGGATCTTCCGTTAAAAGGAGTCATGTCGAATCTGCCGATGGAGGAATTAAGTAAACGAGAGGTAGAACTCAAGAAAGTGCTGTGTGAGCGAGGATACAAACACGATGATCCTGTCTATTCACTGCTGTTCTTTTCGTCTACACATTTGCCTTATATTCGTATCACGCCAGTAGGAATTTATGATGTTATGAATAAAAAAGTACTTTTTCCGTCTATAATGCGTTAAAATATAAAAGTATCAAAGGAATTTGAAATTTGTATGAAATTGGCTGTCTTCATACAGAATGAATGTATGTGCAAACAAATATAGAAACTGTATTTTATAGATAGAAACAACCAGTAAAGAAAGCCAATGATAAAGGAGTTCGATACGATGCAAATCAACAAACTACGAGGAAAAGAATTAGATCAGCTATTTCAAGCGATTTTATCATTAGAAAACATTGAAGAATGCTATCAATTTTTTGATGACCTATGTACAGTTAATGAAATTCAATCATTAGCACAGCGCTTAGAAGTGGCAAGAATGCTGAGAGAAGGCAACACGTACCATAAAATTGAGACGGAAACTGGAGCAAGCACAGCGACTATTTCCCGTGTTAAACGCTGCTTGAATTATGGAAGCGATGCGTATCAAATGGTGTTAGAACGCCTTCAAGAAGATTCAAATCAAAAGTAAAGCGTATGGCTGAAGCAGCCATACGCTTATTTTTTAATTAAAACTGAGTTGCTTCTTCAATGATATTTTTAAGGTCGCTAATTGCTACACGTTTTTGTTCCATTGTGTCGCGGTTACGGATTGTTACTTGATTGTCTTCTAATGAATCGAAGTCGAATGTAATACAGAACGGCGTACCGATTTCATCATGGCGACGGTAACGTTTACCGATTGAACCAGCATCATCATAGTCAATCATAAAGTATTTTGCTAAATCTTCAAAGACAGCGCGAGCTTCATTAGAAAGCTTTTTAGAAAGTGGTAATACAGCAGCTTTAAATGGTGCTAAAGCAGGGTGAAGCTGCATAACTGTACGAGAAGATCCATCTTCTAACGTTTCTTCTTCATATGCATCAATCATATAAGCTAATGTTACACGGTCAGCACCTAAAGAAGGCTCGATGCAGTAAGGTACATAGCGTTCGTTTGTTTCTTGATCAACATATTGGAAGTCTTCTCCAGAGTGTTCCATGTGCTGTTTTAAGTCATAGTCTGTACGAGAAGCTACGCCCCATAGTTCGCCCCAGCCGAATGGGAACTTGTATTCAAAGTCTGTTGTTGCATTACTGTAGTGAGAAAGTTCATCATCATCATGGTCGCGAAGACGAACGTTTTCTTCTTTCATACCAAGAGAAAGAAGCCATTTGTTACATGTTTCTTTCCAGTAGTTAAACCACTCTAATTCAGTGCCTGGTTTACAGAAGAATTCAAGTTCCATTTGTTCAAATTCACGCGTACGGAATGTGAAGTTACCAGGTGTAATTTCGTTACGGAAGCTTTTACCCACTTGGCCGATACCGAACGGAAGCTTTTTACGCATTGAGCGCTGAACGTTTTTAAAGTTTACGAAAATACCTTGAGCTGTTTCAGGACGAAGGTAAATTTCATTTGTTGATGTTTCAGTAACACCTTGGTGCGTTTTGAACATTAAGTTAAATTGACGAATTTCAGTGAAGTTAGCTGAACCACACTCAGGACATGTAATTTCATGTTCTTTAATTAAGTCAGCCATTGCATCGAATGAAAGGCCGTCTACGATCATTTCAATGCCTTTTTCTTGAAGTTTTTCTTCAATTAATTTATCGGCACGATGACGGGCTTTACAATCCTTACAGTCGATCATTGGGTCATTAAAGTTTCCTAAGTGACCAGAAGCTTCCCATGTTTTTGGATTCATTAAAATCGCAGCGTCTAAACCAACGTTGTATGGAGATTCTTGAATGAATTTTTTCCACCATGCTTTTTTAATATTGTTTTTTAATTCTACGCCAAGCGGGCCGTAATCCCATGTATTTGCAAGACCGCCGTAAATTTCAGATCCTTGAAATACAAAGCCGCGGTGTTTAGCGTGAGATACGATTTGATCCATTGTTTTTGACATTCTAATTCCTCCTGTAAATGGTAGTGATTCAAGCGAAACAAAAAGAGCGGGTACAAAAAAACTCTCGTCCCTGGGCATATCAACAATATGCCCAGGGACGAGAGTTTTTCCCGCGGTTCCACCCTGGTTGATACAAAATGTATCCACCTTCGTCTGTATATACTCCAGATTGCCTTTTCCTTAAACCATTCTCTAGGCTCCCACCGTCCCTAGTTCGCTTTGTGAAGAGGATTTAAGTACTATTGATCCTTCAGCGTATATCATATGAATTTTAGTAGCTATATATTAGCATATCCTATGCAGAGAAACAATAACCTTGTGCAAAATGGGCTTTTTTTGTGATGTTTTCTTCCGGATTTGAGGGTGAAACCATATCTTTTGTACATATTTTTTGAAAACAAAAAACGTGATGAAAAGTTCGGTTTTCCTTTCATTTCACCCTCTTAGTTTTGTTATAATGAACAAATGGACGAGCGCGAACTTTTAAGTGTAAAGAAATGGAGGAACATATATGTATGATATTAAAGAGTGGAGACATGTCTTTAAATTAGATCCTAATAAAGAGATTTCAGATGCAGATTTGGAGAAAATTTGCGAATCCGGCACGGATGCGGTTCTTGTCGGAGGATCTGATGGAGTGACTCTAGACAATGTACTGCAGCTGTTAATGCGTATTCGCCGCTACACGGTGCCGTGTGCGCTTGAAGTATCAACAATTGACTCTGTAACACCTGGGTTTGATTCTTATTTTATTCCGACCGTTTTAAACAGCAAGGATCCAAAGTGGATTGTTGATTTACATCACGCGGCGATGAAGGAATACGGAGAGATCATGGACTGGGATGAAATTTTTGTAGAAGGATACTGCGTACTTAACCCCGAAGCAAAAGTAGCTGCGCTAACGGAAGCGAAAACAGATTTGGATGCAGAAGACGTTATAGCGTATGCTCGTATGGCTGAACGCATGTTTCATTTGCCCGTTTTCTATCTAGAATACAGCGGAACGTATGGAGATCCTGAATTAGTGGCAGAAGTGAAAAATTCGCTAAATGAGACGAAGTTATTTTACGGCGGAGGTATTGAGACAAAAGAGCAAGCGAGTGAGATGGGAGAGCTAGCCGATACGGTTATTGTAGGAAATGTTATTTATACAAATTTATCGGAAGCGTTAAAAACTGTAAAAGCAGTAAAAAAGAATATTGCACAGTGAAAAATAAATAAAGTAGAATAGAGAATATATGTTCGATATAGGCGGTGAAAACGTGAATTTTTTAAGTGAAAAATTATTAACAGGATTAAACCCTCAGCAACAAGAGGCAGTTAAAACAACAGACGGACCACTATTACTTATGGCCGGTGCAGGAAGTGGAAAAACACGTGTATTAACGCATCGAATTGCGTTTTTAATGGCAGAAAAAGAAGTTGCACCTTGGAATATTTTAGCCATTACTTTTACAAACAAAGCAGCTCGTGAAATGAGAGAGCGTGTTTCAAATATCGTTGGCGGAGTGGCAGAAGATATCTGGATTTCAACGTTCCACTCGATGTGCGTGCGTATTTTACGAAGAGATATTGATCGTATTGGCTTTAATCGTAACTTTACGATTTTAGATTCAACGGATCAGCTGTCCGTTATTAAAAATATTTTAAAAGATCAAAACATCGATCCGAAAAAATTCGATCCGCGCTCGTTATTAGGAAGCATTAGTTCAGCTAAAAATGAACTGAAAGTAGCGGAAGAATTTGATAAAACAGCAGCGGGACCGTATGAAGAAGTTGTAAGCAAAGTCTACAAAGAGTATGAAAAGCGTTTAAAGAAAAACCAAGCGCTCGATTTTGATGATTTGATTATGACAACGATTCAGTTATTTAAACGAGTTCCTGAAGTGTTAACGTACTATCAGCGCAAGTTTCAATATATTCATGTGGACGAGTATCAAGATACAAACCATGCACAGTATATGCTGGTTCGCTTGCTAGCCGCACGATTTGAAAATGTATGCGTAGTAGGGGATTCAGATCAGTCTATTTACCGCTGGCGCGGGGCTGATATTACAAATATCTTGTCATTTGAAAAAGATTACCCAAAAGCCAAAACCATTTTGCTTGAACAAAATTATCGTTCAACGAAAACGATTTTGGCTGCGGCAAACGGCGTCATTGCAAACAATATGAATCGTAAAGTGAAAAACTTATGGACGGAAAACGATGAAGGCCAGAAGATTTATCATTACCAAGCAATGAGTGAGCATGATGAGGCACAGTTTGTAGCACGTAAAATCAAAGAAGCAGTAGACAGCGGCAAACGTAAATATAGCGATTTTGCCATTTTGTATCGTACAAATGCACAGTCACGTGTAATGGAGGAAGTACTGCTAAAATCCAATATTAACTATACAATTGTCGGCGGGATTAAGTTCTACGACCGCAAAGAGATTAAAGATTTGCTTGCGTACTTGCGCTTAATTGCCAACCAAGATGATGACATTAGCTTAGCTCGTATTGTGAACGTTCCAAAACGCGGAGTTGGAGCTACTTCAGTCGATAAAGTAGCCAATTACGGAAACGTTCATGACATTTCTATTTTCAAAGCGCTTGATGAAGTAGAATTGATGGGGTTAACGGGTAAAGCAACAAAGGCACTTCGTGATTTCCAATCAATGATTTCAAACTTAGCTCAAATGCAAGACTATATGTCTGTAACAGAGCTTGTGGAACAAGTATTAGAAAGAACAGGGTACCGTGAAGCGCTTAAAGTAGAAAAAACAATTGAAGCACAAAGCCGCTTGGAGAATATTGATGAGTTTTTATCTGTTACAAAAACGTTTGAAGAAGCAAGCGAAGATAAGAGCTTAGTAGCATTTTTAACCGATTTAGCGCTTGTTGCTGATATCGATAAGCTTGACGACGAGGAAGAAGAAGAGAACGAACAAGTGATTCTGATGACGCTTCACTCAGCAAAAGGTCTAGAGTTCCCGGTTGTTTTCCTAATGGGTATGGAAGAAGGCGTATTCCCTCATAGCCGATCATTATTCGAAGATAATGAAATGGAAGAAGAGCGACGCTTAGCCTACGTAGGAATTACGCGTGCTGAACAAGAATTATATTTATTAAATGCTCAAATGCGTACACTATTTGGTAAAACAAACGTTAATCCAAAATCGCGCTTCATTGGAGAAATCCCAAGCGAGCTTGTGGAATCTTTAAATGAAGCAATGCGCAAACCTGCTGCTGGTCGTTCAGGGGCTTCAGCTTCGCCGTTTGCAGCGCGCCGACAAGCGGCCGTGGCAAAAACGAAGCTTGTGTCAACAGGCAGTGAATCAATTGGATGGAGCGTTGGAGATAAGGCCGAGCATAAAAAATGGGGAATTGGTACAGTTGTAAGTGTAAAAGGAGAAGGAGATTCAAAAGAATTAGACATTGCTTTTCCTAGTCCTACAGGTGTAAAAAGACTGCTTGCTAAATTTGCCCCGGTTACGAAAGTGTAATCGTGAAAAGGAGCTAGAATATGGAGTTTGAGACAGCAAAATCACGCGTTCAAGAATTACGTGACTTATTAAATCAATATGGCTATGAATATTATGTGTTAGATCAGCCATCTGTTCCAGATGCAGAATACGATAAATTAATGAATGAGTTAATTGAGATAGAAGAATCATTTCCAGAATTAAAAACAGCTGACTCACCTACTCAGCGCATCGGAGGCCAAGTGCTCGATGCGTTTGAGAAGGTTCAGCATCAAACGTCTATGCTAAGTTTAGGAAATGCATTTAATGAAGAAGACCTTCGGGATTTTGATCGCCGAGTGCGCCAAGCCGTTGGAGATGAGTTTTCTTATGTATGCGAACTTAAAATTGACGGCCTAGCTGTATCTCTTCGCTATGAAGATGGATACTTAGTGCTAGGAGCTACGCGCGGAGACGGTACAACTGGTGAAAATATTACTGAAAACTTAAAAACAATTCGCTCTATTCCACTGCGAATTAAAGAACCGTTATCAATGGAAGTTCGCGGAGAAGCATTTATGCCGAGAAAATCATTCGAAGCACTTAATGAAGCAAAAATGGAAAGGGATGAAGTTCCGTTTGCTAACCCGCGTAACGCAGCTGCAGGCTCACTGCGTCAGCTAGATCCTAAAATTGCGGCAAAACGTAATTTAGATATCTTTGTATATGCCATGACTGATACAGGAGAATTAGAAATCGACTCTCACAGCGAAAGTTTGAATTTACTGGATGAGCTTGGTTTTAAAACAAATAAGGAAAGACAGACGTGTGAAACTATTGATGATGTGATTGCTTACATCGAAAGCTGGCAAACGCAACGTCCAGAGCTATCTTATGATATTGATGGCATTGTTGTAAAAGTAGATTCATTTGATCAGCAGGCTGAGCTTGGAACAACGGCCAAAAGTCCACGTTGGGCTATTGCTTATAAGTTTCCTGCTGAAGAAGTCGTAACCAAGCTTGTAGATATTGAGCTGACGGTAGGCCGTACAGGTGTCATTACGCCAACAGCTATTTTGGAGCCTGTTCAAGTAGCAGGTACGACGGTACAGCGTGCGTCTCTTCACAATGAAGATTTGATTCGCGAAAAAGACATTCGCATCGGAGATTATGTCGTAGTGAAAAAAGCAGGAGATATTATTCCTGAGGTAGTGAATGTGATTGAAGAGAAGCGAACGGGAGAAGAGCAAGAGTTTACGATGCCTACTCACTGTCCGGAATGTGAAAGTGAACTGGTGCGTTTAGAAGGAGAAGTTGCGCTTCGCTGCATTAATCCAAGCTGTCCTGCTCAAATTCGTGAAGGACTTATTCATTTCGTGTCCCGCAATGCGATGAACATTGATGGACTTGGTGAAAAAGTTATATCGCAATTATTTCGCGAACAGTTAATTAAAGACGTAGCGGATATTTATACGCTGACAAAACAGCAGTTAATCGAGCTTGAGCGCATGGGTGAGAAATCTGCTGATAATTTGATTGCGGCCATCGAAGCCTCTAAAGAAAATTCACTTGAGCGTTTGCTTTTTGGTTTGGGCATTCGCCATGTCGGAGCAAAAGCTGCAAAGACGTTAGCTCAGCACTTTGAAACCATAGACAAGTTAACAAAAGCAACGTATGATGAATTAGTGGCAATTAATGAAATTGGTGCCAAAATGGCTGATGCTATTGTCGCTTACTTTACACAAGAAGAGGTTCAAGAACTTATACATGAATTAAAAGAGTATGGAGTAAACCTTACATACAAAGGACCCAAGCTTGTAAGTGTAGAAAATGTAGATTCTGTTTTTGCTGGTAAAACCGTTGTATTAACAGGTAAGCTTGAACAGCTATCTCGCAATGAGGCAAAAGCACAAATTGAAGCACTTGGCGGTAAAGTCACAGGAAGCGTAAGTAAAAAGACAGACCTTGTTGTGGCAGGGGAAGAGGCTGGTTCCAAACTGATAAAAGCTAACGAGCTTGAAATTGAAGTATGGGATGAGGCAAGGCTACTTACGGAATTAAATAAATAAGAGGTGTGTGTAGTTGAAAAAGATATTGTTACTTTCTCTTGCGGTCATGCTTGTAACTTCAGCGTGTGCACCGAATCTTTCGGACGATAAAGAGACTGTTCAACAAACCAACAACAAGAAAGAAAAAGCAGTTATTCCGAAGTATAGTATTTCAGATGATTATTACCGAACAATTCTTCCATTTAAAGCGGGAGTGGCAAGAGGCTTAGTAGCAGCAAACTTAAACAACCGCTTGGATGCGCAAGAATTTGAAACAGGCTTAATGCGCTTATCGACAGATAGCTATTCTCCGAAAAAATATGTGTATCAAGAAGGCCAGTATCTTGATAAAGATACTATTCGCTCATGGTTAAGCCGTAAGCTGAGTGATAAACAGTTTAAAGATCTTCAAAGCAAAGCAAAAGATGATACGGCGAAAAAGAAGCTTAAAAACACTGGGTTAAACCCAATTGATACAGAAAAAGGCGATTTGAAAACTCGTAACGAAACAAGTCCAATGTACTTAGCGAACATTACTGAGCAAGATTACCTTATCCAAGACGGAGATGACAAGGTAAAACTTGGAGGCGTCACAATTGGCCTGGCGATGAATTCCGTTCATTATTATACGGAAGAAAATGGTTATGCTCGTGAAAAACAACTAACTGATAAAAATATTGAAGAGCAAGGCAAAAAGATGGCCGATGAAATTGTGCAGCGAATGCGTAATATCAAGGGCTTAGAAAACGTTCCAATTCGAGTAGCGCTATTTAAACAAAGTGCTAAGGCTTCTTTAACGCCAGGTAACTTTATGGCTGTCGGAAATGCAGGTTCAAATGATACGGCCGTTGGCAGCTGGGATAATTTAGACGAGAAATATTATTTATTCCCATCATCAGATGCAACAAAAGATCACCGAGATGATGCGATGAAATTTGATGAGTTTAAAGCTCAAATTGAAGACTATTTCCCGAACTTTACGAGCGTAGTAGGGAAAGGGTATTACAAAGATGGACAGCTTCAAAAAATGACGATTGATATTCCCGTACAATTTTATGGAAAAGGTGAAATTGTAGGATTTACTCAGTACGTTGCTGGTTTAATGCTTGATCATTTCCCTTCATATATGGAAACGAGTATCTCTATTAACTCAGTAAGCGGACCGGAAGCTCTCATTGTTAGAAAAGCAGATGAAGACAAGCCGTTCGTTCATATTTACGAAGAGTAAGCAAAAACAGACACTGCTCAAGCAGTGTCTGTTTTTAATTCTATGAAATTGCCTCCTATGAAGAAATGGCGTGAGAATTTTGTTTCGTAAACTTAGCAAGATAATAAGCAGCAAATGCAAATGCATCTTGTTCGGTTGTCCGCTCTTCATACGGGCGCTTTTTATCCAGCTCAAATTCTTTCTGATAATAAGGGATGTGATCTTGAATATAGTGGCGCAGCTCGTGAAAGATCGTTTCAATGAGCGGAAGATAGTCATCAAATTTAAAAATAAATATAATGCCTACTTCTCGCCAGTAAACGCCTGATGCAAACTGGAGGTACTCTGTTTCTTCTTCTCCAAGGGCAGAGACAATTTTATTGGCTTCGCACGAATCACAAAAAATGATAGGAATATGAAAGGCTTTATTTAAACAAGCAAAAACATCTTTTTGCAAGGTGGACAAATTCCACTTGAATTCTTCATCTAATACAAACCATCTTCCGCTTTGCTGATACACAGGGCGCTGGTGGATGACTGACTGTATAAGTATTTTATTCAATTTTTATAGCACCTCTTTTACGGTAAAGTAGTTATTCGTTTTCTTTACTTTCCCAAAGACTAGTGAAATTAAAACATAGTGGTGTGTTCATCTAAAGCATGTTTCTCTTTCTATCTATCTTTTCTAAAAAGAAGGTTATTTTATACCTATGCAAGAGAGAAATATTTTATGACGAAGGAAAAGTATGGAATGTTGTTTGAATGAAATAGATTTGGTATAAAATAGAAGTGATAAATGTAAGCCCTGTCTTGTCTGGCGGGGTTTTTAATATTTTAGGAACTAGTCTCAGAAATGTTGCCTGTTGCTAGTGAAGTTTGGTATTATCAGTATATTGTAGTGGGACGAATATTCGGAGGTGAAGGAACATGTCAAGAATTTCTGTTGATCAAGTAAAACACGTTGCAAACTTAGCGAGACTTGCGGTGACGGATGACGAAGCAGAACTATTTACAAAACAATTAGATGCTATTATTACATATGCAGAACAATTAGATGAGTTAGATACTACAAATGTAAAACCAACTTCTCACGTATTGGATATGAAAAACGTAATGCGTGAAGATAAGCCAGCTAAAGGTTTACCAATTGAAGACGTAGTAAAAAATGCGCCAGACCACAAGGATGGCTACATTCGAGTACCAACTATTTTAGAATAAGGAAGGAGGCTTTACGATGTCTTTATTCGATCGTAAACTTTCAGAACTACATAGCCTTTTACACAAGAAAGAAGTACGTGTACAAGATTTAGTAGACGAATCATACAAACGTATTAATGAAGTAGATGATAAAGTAGGTGCGTTCTTAGCGCTTAATGAAGACAATGCTCGTGCTTATGCAAAAGAGCTTGATGAAGCATTACAAACAAAAGATGAATTTGGCCTATTATTTGGTATGCCAATCGGTGTAAAAGATAATATTGTCACAAAAGATTTACGTACAACTTGCTCTAGTAAAATTCTAGCAAACTTTGATCCGATTTATGATGCAACAGTTGTTCAAAAATTACAGGCAGCTGAAGCGGTAACAATCGGTAAATTAAATATGGATGAATTCGCAATGGGTTCTTCAACTGAAAACTCAGGTCTTCAGTTAACGCGCAACCCATGGAATTTAGATTACGTACCAGGTGGATCTAGCGGTGGTTCAGCTGCAGCTGTGGCAGCAGGCGAAGTTCCGTTTTCTTTAGGTTCTGATACAGGTGGTTCAATTCGTCAGCCAGCTGCTTATTGCGGTGTTGTCGGATTAAAACCAACGTATGGTCGCGTATCTCGTTACGGATTAGTGGCATTTGCATCTTCTTTAGATCAAATCGGACCAATCACAAATTCTGTTGAAGATAATGCATACTTACTTCAAGCAATTTCAGGCGTAGACCCAATGGATTCTACTTCTGCTAATGTTGATGTACCGGATTATGTATCTGCTTTAACAGGTGACGTAAAAGGTCTTAAAATTGCTGTTCCAAAAGAATACTTAGGCGAAGGTGTAGGCGAAGAAGCTCGCCAGTCTGTTTTAGATGCACTAAAAGTGTTAGAAGGACTAGGCGCAACTTGGGAAGAAGTATCGCTTCCACACTCTAAATACGCATTAGCTACGTATTATCTATTATCTTCTTCTGAAGCGTCTGCTAACTTATCTCGTTTTGACGGCGTTCGCTACGGATATCGTACAGATAATGCTGAGAACTTAATCGAGATGTACAAGCAGTCTCGAAGCGAAGGCTTTGGAAACGAAGTAAAACGCCGTATCATGCTTGGAACATTTGCGTTAAGCTCTGGTTATTATGATGCTTACTACAAAAAAGCACAGCAAGTACGTACGTTAATCAAGCAAGACTTTGAGTCTGTATTTGAAAACTATGACGTTATCATTGGACCAACTACACCAACTCCATCATTTAAAATTGGTGAGAAAACAGACGATCCATTAACAATGTATGCAAACGATATTTTAACAATCCCAGTAAACCTTGCTGGAGTACCTGGTATTTCTGTGCCTTGCGGCTTATCAAATGGATTGCCATTAGGGTTACAAATTATCGGTAAGCATTTCGACGAAAGCACAATCTATCGTGTTGCTCATGCATTCGAACAAGCAACTGAGCATCATAAAGCGAAACCAGCACTGTAAGGGGTGAGATAAAGATGAACTTTGAAACGATTATTGGTCTTGAAGTACACGTTGAGCTTAAGACAAAATCTAAAATTTTCTCAGCAAGTCCAAACGCATTTGGTGCGGCTCCAAATGCTAACACAAGTGTAATTGACTTAGGTTATCCTGGCGTATTACCTGTGTTAAACAAAGAAGCAGTTGATTTTGCAATGAAAGCAGCGCTTGCGCTAAACTGTGAAATTGCAACAGATACAAAGTTTGACCGTAAAAACTATTTCTATCCGGATAACCCAAAAGCTTATCAAATCTCTCAATTTGATAAACCAATTGGCGAGAACGGTTGGATTGAAGTAGAAGTTAAAGGTGAAACGAAGCGTATTCGTATCAACCGACTTCATTTAGAAGAAGATGCTGGTAAGCTAACGCATACAGGCGATGGCTATTCACTAGTAGACTTCAACCGTCAAGGTACACCTCTAATTGAGATTGTATCAGAAGCAGATATGCGTTCTCCTGAAGAAGCATATGCTTATTTAGAAAAATTAAAATCAATTATTCAATATACAGGCGTATCTGATTGCAAAATGGAAGAAGGTTCACTTCGCTGTGATGCCAATATTTCTTTACGTCCAGTTGGACAAGAAGAGTTCGGTACAAAAGCTGAGTTAAAGAACTTAAACTCATTTAACTATGTGCGCCGCGGTCTTGAACACGAAGAAATTCGTCAAGAAAAAGTGTTATTGTCTGGTGGCTTAATCGAGCAGGAAACACGCCGTTTTGACGAGTCTACGGGCGAAACAATTCTAATGCGTGTAAAAGAAGGGTCTGACGACTACCGCTACTTCCCAGAGCCTGACTTATTAGAATTACACATCGACGAAGAGTGGAAAGAACGCGTTCGTGCTTCGATTCCTGAACTTCCAGATGCTCGCAAAAAGCGCTATGTAGAAGAGCTTGGCTTACCTGCTTATGATGCAATGGTATTAACGCTAACAAAAGAAATGTCTGATTTCTTTGAAGCAACGCTTGCTGCGGGTGGAGACGCGAAGCTATCTTCTAACTGGTTAATGGGTGAAGTTTCTGCTTACTTAAACTCAAACCAAAAAGAACTTTCAGATGTAGCCTTAACACCTGAAGGCCTAGCTGGTATGATTCAATTAATTCAAGAAGGTACAATTTCGTCTAAAATTGCGAAAAAAGTATTCAAAGAATTAATTGAAAATGGCGGAGATGCAAAGAAAATTGTAAAAGAAAAAGGTCTTGTACAAATTTCTGATGATGCAACTTTACGTAAATTCGTAACAGATGCATTAGATGCAAACCCTCAATCTATTGAAGATTTCAAAAACGGTAAGGATCGTGCAATCGGCTTCTTAGTTGGTCAAATTATGAAAGCTTCAAAAGGCCAAGCGAACCCACCGATGGTTAATAAAATTCTTTTAGAAGAAATTAATAAACGCTAAATTTGATAACTAAATGTGAGGTGGATATCCATCTCACATTTATTATGAGTAAGGGCGATCGCGCTGAAGGTATGAATAAAAACCGAAACGTGAATATTGTATATCAAGGTTAATTTCTTTATAATATGTTTGTTCATGCCCCCTCTTGTTGATGATGTAATGTGAGGGGGCATTCTTTCACTGATAAAAGTAGGCAAAGATTTGTGACAAATTATCATTATTAGGATGATGAATATGAAAAGAGCGAGAATTATTTATAACCCGACATCGGGCCGTGAAATTTTTAAGAAAAACTTACCGGAAGTCTTGCAAAAGCTAGAGCAAGCAGGCTACGAAACATCTTGTCATGCTACAACTTGTGCTGGTGATGCAACAGAAGCTGCTAAAGTAGCAGTAGAACGTCGTTTTGACGTTGTAATTGCAGCCGGTGGAGACGGTACCATCAATGAAGTCGTAAACGGTATCGCTGGACAAGACTATCGTCCGCAGCTAGGTATTATTCCTGTTGGAACAACCAACGACTTTGCTCGTGCCATTAATGTGCCGCGTACGATTGAAGGCGCTATTGATGTCATTGTAGAAGGCGTAACAAAGCCAATTGACTTGGGCTGTGTAACAAACGACGGAGAAACGCATTACTTTGTAAATATCGCCGGAGGCGGCCGTTTAACTGAATTAACATATGAAGTGCCAAGCAAGTTAAAAACAATGCTTGGACAGCTAGCTTACTATTTAAAAGGCATGGAAATGCTTCCTTCTATTAAACCAACATCTGTTGAAATTGAGTATGACGGAAAATTCTTTGGCGGCGAGATTATGTTCTTCCTCGTTTCCTTAACGAACTCAGTCGGCGGTTTTGAAAAGCTGGCACCAGATTCTTCTTTAGATGACGGCATGTTTGATTTAATTATTTTAAAGAAAGCAAATTTAGCTGAGTTTATTCGAATTGCGACACTTGCGCTGCGAGGAGAACACATCAATGATCCTCATATTATCTACACAAAAGCGAACCGTGTTAAAATTCATACAAATGATAAAATGCAGTTAAATCTAGATGGCGAGTACGGCGGATTATTGCCTGGGGAATTTGTAAACTTATATCGCCATGTAGAAATCTTTGTTCCAAAAGCAACAGCTGAATTGATGGAAAAAAATGAGATCGCCTAATTGCGATCTTTTTTCATGCTTTTCTTTGTTTGGCTTTCGCTCTTATGGTACAATCAGTTCAGCATTTTCAAATGACTAAAAGGATGTAACGATAAATGGAAAAATTAAAACCACCTGTAGAAAAAAATGAATATATAGATGTTGCGTTTGAAGATTTAACGCATGACGGAGCGGGTGTAGCGAAAGTGAACGGATTTCCTATTTTCGTTCAAAATGCGCTGCCCGGCGAAAGCGGCCAAGTAAAAGTCATTAAAGTAAAAAAAGGCTATGCGTTTGGCAAGCTTATCAAGCACCATACGTTTAGTGAGCAACGTGTTGAAGCACCCTGTCCGGTCTACAAGCAGTGCGGAGGCTGTCAGCTGCAGCATGTAAGCTATGAAGGACAGCTGCAATTTAAACAAAAGCAAGTAAAAGACGTCATGGCGCGAATTGGCCATTTACCTGACGTTCCGGTACATTCGACGCTAGGAATGAACGATCCTTGGCGCTATCGAAACAAAGCTCAAGTTCCCGTAGCAGAACGAGAAGGCGGTTTGGTCGCTGGGTTTTATCAGCAGCGAAGCCACGACATCATTAACATGGATGCCTGTTTGATTCAGCAGCAGGCAAATGATGATGTTGTTCAAGCTGTCAAATCAATCTGTGAAAAGCATGGCGTTTCTGCTTACCAAGAACAAAAACATAAAGGCTCACTTCGTCATATCATGGCGCGCTACGGACTTGTAACGGGTGAAATCATGGTTGTCATTGTGACTCGTACAGCTGAGCTGCCAAACAAAAAGCGTATTATAGAAGACATTATCAAAGCCGTGCCGAACGTAAAATCAATTGTTCAAAACGTAAACAGAAAGCGCACAAACGTCATTTTAGGGAACCAAACGAACGTACTTTGGGGAGAAGAATATATTTACGATTATATCGGCGACGTTAAATTTGCCATTTCAGCAAAATCATTCTACCAAGTAAACCCTGAGCAAACGAAAGTGCTTTATGACAAAGCGCTTGAGTATGCGGATTTAACAGGAGAAGAAACGGTAATTGACGCCTACTGTGGAATCGGAACAATCTCGTTATTTCTCGCTCAAAAAGCGAAAAAAGTATATGGCGTTGAAATCGTGCCTGAAGCGATTGAAGATGCAAAGCGCAACGCTGAGCTAAACGGTATTCACAACGCTGAATTCGAAGTAGGCGAAGCAGAGGTCGTCATTCCAAACTGGTACAAACAAGGCATCAAAGCGGACGTCATCGTCGTAGATCCACCGCGAAAAGGATGCGACGAAGCTCTTTTGAATACCATCATTGACATGAAGCCGAAAAAAGTTGTCTATGTTTCATGCGGACCAGCAACTCTTGCGCGTGATCTAGCTATTTTAGAAAAAGGCGGATATGAGACGGTTGAAGTTCAGCCTGTTGATATGTTCCCGCATACGACGCATGTGGAGTGCTGTGTGTGGTTAAAAAGAATTGAAGAATAAGAAGATGAGTTCGAGAATCGATAAAAGATTCTCGGGCTTCCATCTGCTTTTATTTCAATTTGATTAATTAAGCGATGTGAAATTTCAGGAATTAATTCTTTAAATTCTAAGATCGCATGTAATTTATCATATATATGCTCCTCCTAGATTGAAGTGATTATTTTTCGTCAAATTAATCACTATTTATCAAGTTAGTAATAATTCTCGGGTATCTCGTTTGTATAGAGAGCTTTATCTAATATAGATGAATACGCTCACACCTCTTTTTCTTATTTTTCTGCGATCACTATTCTATTCATATAAATTATGCCACTAAACTGTTTTTTTAAAAAAGACAATTAATCCTTATAAGAATCAATTGTGTTTTAAATTGAGAAAGGTTTTATGAAATATATAGGTTTAAGTATTTCTCTTTGGAAAGCCTTTCAAAAATAAAATAAGTGTTCTCAGATACTACACTAATGTCGAATTCTATTTAGAGAAGCAGTAATAAGGTTAGCTTGAAACCTTTGCAACATCTGATGCTCAACTTCTAGGGGAAGCAAATAGAATGTTAAATTGATGTCAGTCACAGTACGGTATTGATTAATATCTTTTTCTGATAAAAATCCCTTGAGTATATAATTTTGTATTTTCTCAGCAGAAGCACTAGCGTGCCTAATTAAAAATTCAGCACCAAAATTGTTAAAGATTTTGGTGCAGTCAAATACAGGTTGTCGTTTAAAGAGAGTAAAGCTTCCATATTTAAAGTTCATCTTGTCTATCTCATCGCAGATAAAAAAACATAAAATTTTATTTTTTGCAACATTATATAAGGCTTCATTCTGTTTAAATATGTAATAAAATTTATTAAACCAAAAAGCTAGTTCATCAATTGATTGGTTTTCGAGTGGATTGTCCCAAGGTAAATTCTCATTTAGTCTATTTTTTAACTTTAAGTTAGGAGTTATATAATATTCGTCTTTTAATTGAAAAGGTTCCAACACTTTAGCTAATTGAGGTTGATCCTTTATTGCTTTAATTTGTACTACTTCCGGAAGAAGACCTATATTGTAAAGGTAATAATTAAGAGAGAAGTGATCTATTTGAAACTTTCTTTTTGGTATAAATTTAGCTACAAGATTATGCTTTGTAAATTCTATTCTTCTTGATTCGGCATGTTGTAAACGTTTATAGAACTGTTCTCTAATCATCTTTAAATATTTCTTAGCGGTTTGACATCTTTCGTATATGCCACTTTCAATCAGGTGTATAGCTATATCTTCTGCTGTTAACTTCATTGGCTTCACCTATCCTATCCATTTTATTATATTTATTATTTGAGAACAAATGTTCTTTTATGCTTTTCTTAAAAAATTTGATTTGAAAAAATTACGTGATATTAACTTCTAGTATAAGTCTTTTAGAAGGTTAGCAAGACAAAGTAGGAAGCAAGAAATAAATTCAATACAAAAACTTTTTATGAAGAGGAATAATTTCTGAAAATTTAGAACATAATTAAAGTAAGACAAATGATTGAAGGAGTCGTTTAGATTGCAGACAATAAAAGGTTCAAAATATACTATTGTTCCAAGCATTGATGAAAAGGGTTTTTGGGAAGGTATTGGAAAAAGTTTCAAAAATCTATCTCAAGCAATATGGGAACCTGTTGACAATTCAATTTCTAATCTTTTGTCCAATCCTAAAAGTGTCCGCAATATTATAATAGCCTTTGAGAGAACTTTGAAGGGCTATCTTATTAGAATAGAAGATTGTGGTACAGGTATCTCAGAATTAGCTCAAGCCTTTTCAGTTGGGAACAGAAATAATCAAACTACTACCTTAAATGAACATGGCTATGGGATGAAAAACTTTTTAGCTTTTTGCGATTCAACTAACTCAGCATGGGCTATTTATACACGAACAGAGACAGATAGGCCTGGTACTTATCGAAAGGTGTCGGCACCTTATTCAACTATAGGAATAAAAGTGGAAGTCATAGATGAAAAAATCCAACCATGGCCAGGAAGTCTTAAGGGAACAGGCACCATTGTAGAAGTGGAGGTTTCACAAACTCTTTTCTTTACTCTTCGTGACCGTGGGGGCGGAACTGCTTTGGATGCTAAATGTTTTGAATATTTATGTGAAGATTTAGGTTTTGTTTATAGTACGTTAATTGATGAACACAACATTGCGATTCGTGTAGATGCGGATGCGATTCCTGATGGAACACGTCAAATTAAAGCCTTGCGTCCCGTAGGGGAATTCTATAAAGAGTTAGAAAATCTAGATTGGACTTTTGAAGGTAGGAAAGTTCGAGTAGATATTAGTTGGATGGATGTTAAAGACCAGCCCGGGGTTAATCGTTATTATCGTCGAAGTGCTCGTTGTTCCGGAGCTGAAATTCGATTGAATGGGCGTGTAATTGCTTATAATCTACTAGATGAGATTTGGCCACGAGATAATCATCCATCAACCAACGGATTCTTATTACAAGCCAATATCATTTCTAGTGATAGAGATGTCTTACCAAGTACAGATCGTACGAAAACAGCTCTTCTAGAATCAGATCCGAAAACACAAAGTTTGTATGATTGGATTCGTAAGCAATGTCCAAAACTTCCAAAGGCAAAGCCCAGCGAACTTAGAGAATTGGATATGTTTAATAGATTATCCAAAAAAATTGAGAAATTTTATAAATTAACACGACCGAATGCATATGCTGAAACTAATTATAATGTGTACCGTTGTTACAATTCAAATATCAAAGCAGATATGCGATTTTACGATGGAGAAGCCGTAGTTTATTACGAAGGTAAGAAGGGAGAAGCAGACTTGTTAGCATTCTATCAATTACTTATGTATTGGGATGGGGCAGTTGCTGATAATGATCCACCCACTAAAGGGATCTTAGTAGGCGATGGATTTAGTCCAGGCGTTAAAGATATAATTGCTTATTATAATAGCCGGTTGGATGCCAGAGGTCACCCCTACTTCTTTAAGGCGCAAACATGGAATGAAGCAGGTCTGGAAGATTAAAAGAACTGTTTGCAGTGATTAAGTTGGAAACAGTAAATGAAATTAAGTATGACTAGAGGATTTCACTCTGTATTATATACAGAGTGATTTTTTTATTTTTTATAATCCTTAATTAAAGAAGGCATTTTTTAATCGGTATGGAGCCATTTCTTTAAGTGAAAAAGCCTCCCTACCTACTTAAATATACCAGAAAGTAAAGTTTTTAAAAGATAATTAGAGGTCATTTTGACCTAACAACTAAGTAAGATGAACTCAGTAAATAGAATAGGAGAGCTAATCTCTATAAAAAATAAAAAACATACTATATCTTTTAATCTGTATGTTTTTTATTCTTGTATTTAGCTCTTTAAAATCTATAAGTGTATGTAGTAATAATTTTATTTTTTAATTTCAAAGGGCTATATTTCGTTCGATAGGGATTTTGTTTGTATTTATATCTAATTGTTCAGAGATAAAAACCATTACTATTTTAAACGATGTTTTAATATCCCAGACTACTGGGGATGCTATTCATACAGTCTTAAGTTTAGTAATAGAGGTGTGAAAATTGGAGGAAACGCTAGAGGAATTATATAAAAAATACGGGTCAATAAAAAAGTTAAGTATGATTTTAGGAGTTGACCGTAATAAATTATCCAAAGAGTTAAAGGCCTTAGGATTAACTAGTCCAAATATAAACAGGAAGTTTGACAAAGAAGACTTATTAAAGATGAAGTATATGTACAGTGTGGAACAAAAGGCACTACATGAAATTGCTAAAGAATTTGGAGTGGAACGAAGATTAGTATCAAAAAAATTAAAAGAAATAGGTGTTGTTATTCGTTCTAATAATCCTAAAAATTTTCCTGAAGAAGTATATAATGATTGGGCTGAACAATATAAACTTGGTTTTTCATATCAAAATATTGCATCGAAATATCATGTAAGTAAAGAAACAGTAAGGGTTTATTTACAGAAGAAAATGAATTTACCAAGTCGTACTAGCAAAAAAAATTTTTCTCCAGGAACCTACCTTCTTTGGGGAGATTTGTATAATAATAGTAAAAGTCTAGAAGATATAGGAGAGGAATTTGAAGTATCATCCTCGACAGTAGCAAAACATCTTGCCTTACAAGGTATAGATAGAAGAACTGGATACACTTTTGATGATAATGTATACGAAAATTGGATATATATGTATAATGAAGATTTCACAACCAGAGAGATTGCATCCATACATGGAGTATCAAAATTCTCAGTCTCCTTTCACTTAGATAGAAAAGGTATCAGGATGAGAAAGAATTGGCAATGGAACCTTGCAAAACCCCACTTATTGGAGGCCGAACTATCTAATGATCAAAAACAATTAATCATTGGAAGTGCAATGGGAGACGGTACCTTATTCAATCAAGCAAAGGGAGCTTACCTTAGAATGAAGCATAAAGAGGGGCAGCGTGCATACTTAGAATACAAGATGAAAATATTAGGGGAGTTCGTTGCTGAAGCTGGGCTAGTAGACACAAAAACAAGTGCAAATGGTAAAGTATTTAATCAGGTTTATGTGTGCTCTGTTCCAAATATGTTTATAAAGCAGATTTGGACCCTAACTTATCAATCAGGAGAACGGATTATTAAAGATATCATTCCATCCCTTGACTCACTAGGTTTGGCTATTCTATGGTGTGACGATGGTTCAATCAACAGGAAGGGATCAGGTCATTTAAGTACTTGTAATTTTTCTTGGGAAGACAATGAACTTCTTGCTGCTCATCTACAAGAAAAATTTAAAATTGAATGCTATGTTAATAAGAAATATGACAAATACTATGATAAAAATTACCCTTATATTTATGTAACAGTAGAGGGAATGAAAGGCATGATAAGAGTAATTCAAAAATATGTTCCCCCTAGTATGAGATACAAACTTGGTGAATATAGTCATTAAATACTTTAGTTAATTTTTAGAATCAATAGAGGGAATGGTATTCTCTAGGGATCTTTATATATGTGTATGTATGAGGTGAATACTACTACATCAACGTTATTATTTTTTATCTACACTTAGCATTCTAGTCATTGTGAATGCTGTGCGTCGCTTGAGCTAGCTGACTAATCTCTATTTAAGCATGTTTTTCAACATATGCTTTATTAGGTTGTGGTTTTGGAATATCTAATTTAATATTAGCTGAAACATAAAAAACAGACGGTTTAGAAGTGCGATAATGCACTCCTAATTGGCCGTCTGCTTTTACTATTATTTTATGAATGAAACGACCTAAGATAGTTTTTGTTAACTCAGTAATTGGTTTTTTGGATTGAATTTCCAAGATATATATGATTTAAGTTCATCGATATCTACATGGCTATTCGTTTCCTCGTATTGTAAAGTATTCAACTTTTCAACTAGTTAGCTCTTCGATTCGAGGATTAGGTTTGCCACAAGCCCGTCATACGCGTCTTGATCTATTTTGTCATCAAGCATCTTACCTAGAACTTTTTGCTTTTTTACAAGTAGTTGAGTAAGCTCATTCTTTATCTTTTCAATATCAGTAACATATTTAATTTCTATTTTCTCTAGATAATTATCGAGCAGTTTCTCCGTAGATACTGTTGAAACCTTAGAAAAATAAAGTTGATTTAAATCATTTAGTAACAATTGAATTAATTCATTCTTTTTGAGTTGGAAATTTTCGGAGCAAGATTTTTTACCATGCCTGTTTTAATGTCCACAAACATAACGGTCACGTTTAAATTGCATACCCGCTCCTCATTTTCTGTAAACTAGAAAATTAGTTAATAAATGGTCTTTTTTGCTGCGATTAGATTCTCTTGCGTGCCTGAATTAGTTGTTGTACAAGACTGAAATTTTCTTTCGAGATAATTGCTTCGTGCGTACCTTCGTGTACAACCCAATCCTTTGGTTTATTATTTATACGTTTGGTAGTGGTAGGAGAAATAGTAGAAGTCTTCTTCGAAATTAAACAGCCTGTATAAATTTCACGTTCAAGGATTTGTCGTATAGTTGAGCTATGCCAGAAGATACCTGCATTTTGATGACCTTTACGATGAGCCCGTGTCGGAATGTCCTCGTTAAATAGAGAACGCCTGATCGCATCAAAACTCTTTTCCTCCATATAGTTTTCATATATACGTTTTACAATATCTGCACTGCTATCTGTACCGATAGACAATTTAACATCTTTTAAATCATAACCATAAGGAGCTTTATCAAAACGCCCTGCTAAAATAAAAGTTTGTAGTTAGGAAGGAATGAAAAGATTTATTCTATATTCTTATTAAGGCCTCAGAAATACAATTAAAGTAGTGTAATTAGCTAAATAAAATAAAAAAGGTGAAGTAAGCACTAAAACGGTAATTGCTACCGAGCTTTAGATACGTACTGCACCTTTGAGTTTGTAAAATTATTATATGTTATAATCATAAATAAATTCTTCGAAATTGTCAAGGAAGTGATTAAAAAATGATTCCGCTACATAAGCAGCTTTTTATTAACCTATTAGAATTGAAAATCGAAACTAAAGAAGAGATAAAGTATGATAGTTTCTTTACTTTAATTGAAGAATACTTGAAACTTGAAAAATCTATAGAGAATGCTTCTGCTGAAACGGTAGATTACTTAATACGAGCAAGACAAGATTATATAAAAGATATTTTGTTCGAAATTGAAAACTCGCCTTTTTCTAAGTATGATAATTTTTATTCGGGCGATTTGTTAACGATAAAAAATATAATTAAGGGTCAAAAAATTGATTTTGAATTGTTGAAAATTATATTTAATACTTTTCATAAGAAACGAACGATAAATTATTTTACCAATATACAGCGAATATTAGATAATCAAAAAAGGATCGATTTTAAATACATATTTATCTTGGTAGATAATCTTTTGCAGGAAATTAATTATCATAATTTTTCATATGAAAAAATTAAGTCTTTATTAAAGTATACATCTGATAAATATAATATTTGTTTAGAGATACAGCACTCCTTTGATTCTAAGTCTGAAAAGAAATTTCCATTGTGTCTCATAAAAGTTGAAGTGCCTAAGGAACTTGAAGGACAAGATTTATTAATAATAGATAATGTGAAGTTTTATAAAGTATACGATGTGGAATGGAACTTAGTTTCAACAGTATATTCTGACCTATATAAAGAACACTTAGAAAAATTCTTTATAACTGAAAATAATAAAATTAAATATAAATCTAAAGGAAATCTATATTTATTCGAAACTCAAAATTTAGATGGGGCTGACTATCAAACAAGAATTAGAAAGGCCGCTCAATCCGTTGAAAGTAACCTGAAGGATTTAATGAGCAATACAGGTACTAGAAAAAAGAACATTATTCATACAACGGCGTATACATTTACAAGTGAAGCACCTGATAAATATAGAGCGTTTAATATAGCAGTTGCTGGTTCGAAAAATATTCCTGTTTATCAGAATAGAAATAAAAGAGATGTCCAGGAATTTTATAAGGAATATTTATCTTCTTTTCATAAAGAAAACTTTAAATTAGATTCATTTAAGACTATTTATAATTTGTTAGATTTAATAAAAAATACGTCCGAAATGACTGTAGAAAATAAATTAGTTATTCTATGGTCATGTTTAGAAAAAATATGTGTTGATTTGAATAGAAAGGCTATTATTCAAAAGGTTCAACAAATAATAACGAAGTCACATTTAATGTATATTTTAAAACAAGATTTAAATGAAATTTGGCATGGAATTGTCGAAAATAATTTTCATAATCAAATAGAAGTATTGAAAGAAGTTATAGTAGATCCGTCAGACGATTTTGTAAAATATAAACCTAAAGAATTATTTGTTGTTTTAAAAGGAATGGATAAAGAAAATCAAACAACAATTATGGAGAAGGATATAGTTTTAGCTGCACTTATCAATTCTTTTCAAGAAAACATGAAAGATAAAAACACTATAAAAAAATATTTAAAGATAGAAAAGAGCAGAGTAGAACAAAATATCAGAAGGATTTATAGGCATAGAAATATACTGACACATACCCATTCACAACAAAATTTTGACATAATGTATTTTGTAATGAAATTAGAAAAATATTTAAGTGGTTTGATTTCTATAATTATTCATTATACGTTGAGAAATCCTGAACTAACTATTAAAGACATTATTTACGCTATAGATCAAACTTATAATTATTATGAATCTACTATTATTGATAGTAATGATTATAATTCAATATTAAAGCCTCATTATCTATTGTTATAAATTTATTTCTACAATCATAACAAATTTATTAAGGTTATTGGGAAAATTATGATATGGTGCCTCTACTAAATCTCATATTTGCACACCAGCGTCAACACTCACCACATGTAGAGAATGTGGCTGTATTAAATTTAAAATAACTCTTCATCAAAGCTGCTATCTTAGTAAAGATAGGAGCTTTTTTGCTTAAATAAGTACGAAAAAAGTAAAGTCAGAATTTCTATACTAAAAGCATTATCCGCTTGTATGTCCGTTTTATTTTGCCGTTTGTCCACCCCACCAACACATCAAATTTCTGAATATACTTTTTTTAAGGTTTTCAATATTTTAGGAATTATAATAAAGAAGCAATAAATGAAAACATTATATTTGTGGTAAGAGGTGAAGGGACATCATGTATAGAGCAATTGCTATTATAGCAGGTTCTGTGTTAATTGGATTTGCATACAATTGGTTTTTAATCCCCCATAAAGTGCTAAGCAGCGGTATTAGCGGTATTGCTATGATTATAGGAATTTTAACGCCTGCAAGCACGGGAACAATGAATTTTTTGTTGAATTTACCCCTTTTAATTATTGGTTTTATGAAGTTAGGAAAGCGGTTTGTTTTACATACGCTGCTGTCCGTTGTGGCTTTATCAATTGCTTTATACGTGATTCCCTTGAGAGCTGTTAGTACAGATCCTATTCTGTCAGCTGTTTTTGGAGGAGTTTTAACTGGAATTGGCGTAGGGTTTGTTTTTCGTCAGTCAGCTTCGACAGGTGGATTTGATATTATTGCGATGCTTCTTACGCATAAAAAAGAATTTCCTCTTGGCGCTATATTATCAGCGATGAATGCCGTGGTTGTATTTGTTTCAGGTTTCTTTGTGAATTGGGACGCAGCTTTATATACGATGCTTTCGATTTTCGTCACAGGAAAAGTAGTGGATGCGATTCATACTCGCCATATTAAGCTCACGTTAACCATTATTACGAGAAAAGGCGAAGAAATGAAGCAACAGCTTCTTACGAATTTAGTGCGCGGCGTGACGTTAATGAACGGTGAAGGAGCTTATTCAAGAGAAGACCGTAAAATATTAATGACGGTGATTTCGCGCTATGAGCTTGCAAACCTCAAGCAGTTAATTCAATCCGTGGATCCTGAAGCTTTCGTAAATATTACGGAAACGGTAGAAGTAATGGGGCTGTTTCGACGGGATGCCTATTAATATATTTGTTATTTCAGCGCCGATTTATGATAAATAGCCATTTTTATAGTATAAAAGTTATAAAAAAAGCCTTAAGAGTAGTTCTTGAGGCTTTTTTTGCGTAAAATATGAGTAAGAAAATATCGTGTATGAAAAGTATAAAAAAGGGAATTTGATAGAGTACATAAAATATTGACATCAAAAAGGAGAGACTATATGACGGTAGAATATCAGTTAACGAAAAAGAAATATTACGAAACGTTTATGCAAGAAAATGAAAATCAGCCGCCTGTAAAGGTCCTTGGACAAGCTTATTACGAAGAGCAGCAAAAAGAGTGGTACGACTTATCGCTCGTTCGCTTAGCACAGGGAGAAGTGTACTTCCATAATCAAGATTTTGAGTCTGCGATTTTTAAGTGGGAGAATGTAAATGGTGAATTTAAGCTGTGGGCGAAGAAAAATACGGCCGACGCGCATTATGAATTGGGGTTGTCTACGCTAGCTGAAGAGCTTTACCTATCCATCGAAACGGATTCAAAAGTATTAAAAGCTGAAATAGCGCTAAAGCTGTTTTCGCTGTATACGGACCATAACAATATTGAACGAGCTTATGAAGTCATTAACGAGCTGGTTGCTTCTCAGCCGGATTATCCAAACGTCACGGCGATTGCACGCAGATTTTATGAAGAGCAAGAAGACTTTAACAGCGCAGTAGAGCTTGCGGTAGATGAGTGTATTCGAACGGAATCGTTAAATTGGTTTGCGGTATTAAAGACTTACGTAGATAAAGGATATACAGCAAACTTTATCCCTAACTATTTTTATCAAGTGATGATTTCATTTTACAAAGTGGACCAAGTATATTTCAAACAGCTTGTCTCAGCTTTATGGAAACAATATAAGAGTCAGCCTCCTTATCTTGCTTGGATTAAAACCATCAATGATATTTTCTTGAATATTGAAGTGGGCCTCTATGATTATTGGCAAGAGATTTCAACTCTTTATCAAGAGACGTACACTGACTTAATGGAAAGTGATCATTCTGTAAAGGAATTGCATGAAGTCATTCCGAACGTATTAACAAACTGGCTTAAAATTACTAATAAGTCACGTGCGTTATTTCCGTCTGCGGCCGTGCTTTCATGGAATGAAAAGTTTCCGTCAACTATTGATACCATTACAATCGAAAATGCAGGCAGATTAATTTTTGAGGCGCGTAACGACATTGATGGTCTTGAATATCACTACAAGCTTTGCCATGGCATTATTAAATGGGCTAATGAAAATGGTTTAGAAGTGGGGCACACCTTTAAATGGTGGGTAGACTTTTTATTAGATGCTCATACGACACACTTATTAATTACAGGAACAAATGCTGAAACGTCTTCATTTGTGGGATCGATTACAGAAGAAAAGGTACCGCAAAATCACGAAACAACCTTTGTGTTCATTCATGATGAAGAAGAATCTATCCAGCAAATCGCTGATCAAGAAATCACTCCGATGGAAACGATTGACGGAGCCGAGCAATCTCCTCACAAGGCGCTTGTAGAAGTGAAAAAACCTTTTGCGTTCCTTGATAAACATAATTGTTCATGCATTGTTACGCCAAGCTTTACAGAACAAGAGGCGCGTGAGCAGGATGCATTTAAATATGCTCCTTTAGCAGATGGTTTACTGTTTGTGCTTGATGCAAAAGAATCGCTGCTTGATGAAGAAAGAGAATTGTTGCTTGAGATTAAAGAGCATGCGCCAAATACGCCAGTTCATTTTGTCATCAACAATATGGACAGTCTTTATAATCAAGCAACGATTGAGCGAATCACAAAAGAATTTGAAGCAAGCATTGGAGCTGATTTCCCGCAGGCGCATGTATTAGCCTATACGCCTCACTACGTATCCAGTCAGCACCACGGAGACTTGGCTCAGTTTATTAAAGCTAATTTCTATTACGATCCAAACAACGTTGGAGTAGAAGAGCGTGCGCGCAGACTGCTGTTCTTTATTCAAAGCATGCTAAAGGGCTTAGTGGAGAAGAGAAATCAAACAGAAAATCATTTGATTGAAAGCATTAAATGGAACGAAGATATGCTTGTACGATTAAATGGCTTCTTGCATCGAGTAGATGACTTAGAACAAGAAAAAGCGAGTAGTATTGTTTCGGCTTATCACGGCATCAAAGAGGATATTAGCAAAAAGTTAAAAAATAAAATTCCTCGTTTACTCAAAAAGTCTTCAGAACTAGTGAAGGAAGACAGTGATTTTAGCACGGTTCATATTGAGCTGAATAAACAAATGAATATGCGCGTGGAAGAGCACTTGCAGCAAGATGTCCTACCTAAGTTCCGCATTTCTTTAAAGGACTGGATTGCCACATCAAATGAAGAGCTGATTGCGAGTCAAGTAGATATTGAAGAAGTAGCAGAGTCATTAAATAAGATGTACAATGAGCAAAAATTAACGTTGGCCTGCGATTTTAAAGTGCTGGATGACTGGCGTCGCGACGTTAATCGGATGGCTAATCGGGTTCAGCTGGATGAGGAAAATATTTTACTTCGCGTTAATCCAACGCAGCTCTTGTTAAAAGGAGCAGGAAAGCTGTTTTCTTCCATTCTTCAAAACCAAACGCTGCTTTATAATCAATATAAAAAGTACATTGAAAGTCAAGACTATCAAGATATCACAGAATCTATGCTGGCAAAGTTTTTTATGCAGTTTAATTTATTTGAGAAAAATTTAGAAGTTGATATTGAACTATTCTTTGAAAAGCCAAAAGAGGTTTTAAAAGAAACGATTGAAGAAACACAGGCGCATATTAATGAAAATCAAGACGTGTTAAGTCATATGAAAGCCAATCCTGAAGCTTACTATGATCCGTTAACATTATTCCAGCTTCGCTTGCGTCAGTATGAGTTAATGGTTAAAGCTACAGAAGAAGTACACTATAACGTCTAAAAGGTGGAGCAGGATGTATTTAACGATAAAAGAAGCAGCAGAGTATCTATCTTTTCCTGAAGAATATGTACAGAAATTGATTCAAGAAGGAAAAGTAAGGGCTATATTTGATGGTGAAAACTACTTATTAAATAAAGAGCAGTTTAACACCCATTTAGAGCAAATGGAAAAGTACAAAAAACAAATTGAAGAATACCTAAATGAGCCAATCCCTGAAGATATGGACGTAAAAGATGAAGATTGAAGGCCGAAGCAGAAAACAGATGTTTTCTGCTTTTTCTTTTGGAGTGAAAGTGTTAAAAAAGGTAAGATATGAAAGAAATGTCGAAAAAAGTTGGAATTTCGTTAAAGATGTAGTCTTTTTAGATGCTTTTTTTATATAATGAAAGTATGCTAAACAAAAAGGAGAAGGTCTATGCAACGATCAAGACAGTTAAGGCTGATTTTATTGCTTGCCCTGATTGTTGTCGCTTCGTTTTTAATTATTATTGTTTCGAAAACACAAGGGATTATAAGTCAGCAAACGACAAAAAAAGTAGAAAACACAAGCGTTGCAATTCTCACCTCTGATGTACTGACAGATCAAAGCTGGGGCAGTCTAGCTTATAAAGGAAAAATCAACATCGAGCAGCAGTACCCCGTTTCGGCTCAAGTTATTAGCGAAGTAAATACGAACCAAAAAATGAAGGAAGCTGCTGAAAAAGTTATTCAAAATGGAACAAAAGTCGTAATTGGACATGGAAGAGAATTTTCTACCGTTTTTACAGAACTAGCTCCTAAGTATCCTCATGTTCATTTCGTCACCATTCACGGTACTTCAATGTATAAAAACCAAACGGTATATACATTTGATCAAACAAAAATAGAACACCTGGCAGGCACGGCAGCTGCCATGAAGACAAAAACGAAAAAAATTGGATTACTCGATACATTTGCAAAAGAAAAAAATCCAGGATTCGAACAAGGAATCAAAGCGTATGATTCATCGATTGCTTTTTATTATCGAGTTGTAAACAGCCGAGACGATGGAGCAAAAGCAGTAAAGCTGCTCCGCGAGTTAAAAGCTCAAGGTGTCGATATCGTCTATGCTAAAGGAAATTCGTATAATCAAGAAGTTATTCAAGAAGCGAAAACACAAGGAATGTACGTAATAGGATATTTAGATGATCAGGCGTACATGGGTAGGTCTGTTATTTTAACAAGTGTGATCAATGATGTTCCTCAAGCTTACAACGTGATTATGAAGAACTATTTTAGTAAAAAAGGTCTTCCATCTGGAGAAGTCAAACTTGACGCCAGGGACGGTGTTTATAAACTAGCGCCTTTTGGACCGATGTACAGTAAACGGGAAAAACAAATTTTATATTCGAAAGTTAGAATGTCTACACAGCCGAAGTAACTATGAAAAAGAAAGAGATGATTATGAATCAATTATTTCGCAACATGTCATTCCGTAGCCAAATATTAACGATTCTTCTTTTGATTACATTCATGTTAAGCGGGTTCTCTTTGGTTTTAGTGCATGCCATTGATAAAATGAATCATGTAAGCAACGAAATTAAAGATGAAGATGTTCCTCAAATGGTGTGGCTTTCTTATTGGGAAGAGCAGCTGAACATAAAAGAATACATTGTGAAAAATAATCTAAAGAACCCCACTGTCTCTTTGATAGAAGAATATCAATCATATGATACACGAGTTATCGAAAATAATGAAAGATATAAGCAGCCTGTGCCAAAATCGTTGATTCCACTAAAGGAAAAAATTGAGCTGCTGGATTTTAAGATTTCTAATAACGTGCAGGGACTGCTGAAGTACGGAGATATAGAGGGAGCAAAAGAGTATCTTAAGAGAAATTATTTGCCGGATCTGCATCAGATAAAAAAAGATATTAATAGTTCAAAAGAAGAGACGGTTGATTCACTTGATACACTATCAGATACACTGTCTGTTATTATTAAAGATTCATTAATTTTACTATTGATTTTAACAGTAAGTGCTATTGTGGCTTCCCTTTATGTTTCTTATCGTATGAGTGCGAGCCTTACGAAACCAATTGAACAAATGATTGAAAAAGTGAATGACATTGCAGACGGAGAATACGGTCTTGTTCTTCAAGACACAAAGCAAATCGAGCTGAAGCAGCTTTCGGCTTCTATCAATCAAATGTCGGTTAGTTTAGAAGATTCATTTTGGAAAATCATTAAAGATAAAGCATATCGCCAGCAGATTTTAAATTCACTGCCTGTTGGAATTATCACAATAGAAGATGAGACAAATAGTATATTTGCCAATACCTCAGCAAAACAGTTTTTAGATCTCGATGAAAAGGATATTTGCGGGTATATGAAGGAATGTCCTGAATATAATACTGAATTTTGGAGCATGTTGAATTCGGGAGAAATTCACGAAAATAAAAAAGTATTATTTGGAACGAAAGAGACGTGCTATTGCTTTTTAGCCTCTCAAACGCAGCTGTTTAACGAGAAGAACGAGAGCATTGGAAGGATTTTTTATTTCATTGATATATCGGATACCGAAGAATTAGAAAAGCGAATGCATCAGTCTGAGAAACTTGCCCTGGTTGGAGAAGTGGCAGCCGGAGCTGCTCATGAGATTCGTAATCCTCTTGCCGTGATTCATGGATTTATATCTCTTATGAATCAGTCTCTTTCTGATGAGGAGAAAAAGCGTTTTTACCTGCCTCTGCTTATGAAAGAGCTAGAGAGGATTAATTACATCATTGAAGAAATGCTGTTGTTATCAAAACCAGGGACTCCGGTGATGAAAAAAGTCAGCATGCAGGATATTATTAATGAGCTATTGCCTTTGATTACTCACTCAAGCAAATTTACAGAAAAAGATAAGCTTATCTTCGATGTGAAACTGCAGCCGCATATACTAAAGGTAGATGAAAAACAAATCAAACAAGTTCTTCATAATTTAATTCGAAACAGTATGGAAGCCATGGATGGAGAAGGAGTCATTACAATCTACTCGCAGGTTCATGAAGATAGCTACTGTCTATACATTGAAGATACTGGAAAAGGCATTCCTTTGCATATGCAGCAGTCGCTGTACCAGCCTTTTTCCACTTCAAAAGATAGCGGAACAGGTCTTGGTCTGCCCATTGCTCAGCGTATTCTAGAAAGCCACGGAGGACAGATTAAATTATTATCTACTTCTTCCCGCGGCACCGTTTTTGTTATTAAATTTCCTCTACATTAAAAAAACAGCCTCAAAAGGGCTGTTTTTTTAATGTGCTGTTAAAATAAGAGGACCGTTTTTCGTAATCGCAAGCGTATGTTCAAATTGAGCGGATAATTTACCGTCTGTTGTACGAGCCGTCCAACCGTTTTTATCCATTTTAGAATGCCATGTACCAGCGTTTACCATTGGCTCAATTGTAATCACCATGCCTTCTTTTAAACGTGTACCTTTGCCAGCTTTTCCGTAGTGAAGAATGGTAGGTGCTTCGTGCATGGTATTTCCAATTCCGTGTCCTGTAAAGTCGCGTACCACAGAGAATTTTTCGCCTTCTACATAGCTTTGAATAGCGTGGCCAATGTCACCTGTGCGATTTCCTGGCTGTGCTTGCTCGATTCCTTTCAAAAGCGCTTCGTATGTAACATCTACTAGACGTTGTGCTTCGTCTGAAATGTCTCCAACGGTATGAGTCCATGCTGAATCTGCTAAGCCTCCGTTTAAATTTACAACCATATCAATGGTTACGATATCACCGTCTTTTAACGGTTTAGTTGTTGGAAAACCGTGGCAAATTTCATCATTTAAAGAAGCGCACGTTGCATATTGATATCCTTTGTATCCTTTTTGTTCCGGCGTTGCTCCGTGCTTTGCTAAGTACTCTTCAACAAATTTATCAATTTGCATTGTTGTTATGCCTGGTTTGATCATTTTAGCGATTTCTTTATGACAAGAAGCTAATAATTTACCTGCTTCGTGCATTAAATTAATTTCGCGTTCACTTTTTAATGTGATCATTGTTGTTCACTCCTTTTTTGATGTAACTTTACGAAAAAAGTTGGGCAGCGGTTATAGCCATGAAAGTCGACTATTCATCAGTTCATTTTTCTTTATTTGAAAATCCAAGAAATACAGAAGCCGTCTGCTATGGGGCGATATAAAATCATCCTTAATCATAACGCCCAATGGTAGGGAAATGCAAGATGCAGGCTTAAAAAGGAAGGGTTTGACGATAGGCATGTAGGGAAAACTGATAAATGAACGTTGAATTGGAGCATTCTCTACAACAAATGCGGTATGATATAGTAAAATAAATGAAACAAAACAATTCTTTAGGAGGGGTATAGGAAAATGAGTGAACATGGAAAATTTATTGGATTTGCAGGTACATATACAAAAGCAGGCAGTGAAGGTGTCTATACGTTTACGTTAGATACAAAGGCTAAAAAGATTGTAGAAGTAAAAGCCGTGGCTAAAATTGAAAATCCTACATACTTAAATGCAAGCAAAGACAACGAACATCTTTATACAGTTATTAAAGAAGGAGAAAAAGGCGGAGTAGCTGCTTTTAAGATTGATCCAAACACGGGACAACTAAAGTTTGTAAACAAACAGCTGCTAGACGGCGCGCCTCCTTGCTATGTTTCAGTGAATGAAGATAATACGCTTGTTTTATCTGCTAACTTTCATAAAGGGAGCGTTGAGACGTATTCTGTTAATGAAGAAACAGGGGAAATTGAATATGTAGCATCTGTAGTGGAACATCCTCATTCAGACCTCAAAAAAGGACAAAAAGGAAAACCACACGTACACTATGCCGATTTTACTCCTGGAGAAAAGCACGTGGCTGTTGTGGACTTAGGTATCGATGAAATCGTGACATATGAAGTGGAAGAGAATAAATTGAAGGAAGTCAACAGTCTTTCTACATCTGTTGGTTCGGGTCCTAGACATTTAACGTTCCATCCAAATGGCCGCTATGCCTATGCAATGACAGAATTCAGCTCTGAAGTTTTATTTTTAACTTATGACGAAAGCAAAGGAAGCTTTACTCAACAACAAGCTACTTTAGCGATCCCGGCTGATTTTACAGAAAATAATCAAGGGAGTGCGATCCACATTTCTTCAGATGGCCGCTTTGTCTATGCAGGAAACCGCGGACATAACTCGATTGCAACATTCAAAGTAGATCAGGATTCTGGACAGTTAACATTCGTAGAATGGACAGGCACTGAAGGCGACTGGCCGCGCGATTTTGTTTTGGATCCAACGGAACAATTTATTGTAGCGTCTAATCAAGAAACAGGAAACTTGGTACTGTTTGAAAGAGACCAAGAAAGTGGAAAGCTAACGCTTCTTCAATCTAATGTTACGGTTCCAGAAGCTGTATGCGTAAAGTTCCTCCATTATAAGTAATCGATGTAGACAATAAAGCATAATCAAAGAACGATTATGCTTTATTGTCTAGACCTAAGCGCCTGTCACTCCCCTTGCGGGGTTAGTGCCATTCGCATAGGTGAACCTTTGAGGGAATAGTCAGGTAGTGTGCGTTCTTTAGTATGATTTATGATTGCGATTTTTGAAATGAGCATAACCTATATGTGGAAAAAAAGCCCTTTTGGAGGGCTTTTTTTTCTGGGGTTGTAGTAGAATGAAGAGAGAACGCATGAAGGGCTGAGGTGATAAGTGTGGAAAATATATGTGAGTATCCAATTGTACAAGCTCCCATGGCAGGAGGAGTTTCGACGCCTAAACTAGCTGCAGCAGTATCTAATAGCGGAGGGCTAGGGTTTTTAGCTGGGGGATATAAAAGTGCGCGTGAATTGGAGCAGGAAATTATAGAGATGCACTCACTTACGAAAAAACCTTTTGGAGTGAATCTGTTTGTTCCGACAAATGAAAAAGTAGCAGTTGATGCACTTGATTGTTATCAAAAAGAACTGTCAAAAGCAGCTGAATATTTGGAGTGTCAAGTTGGCATACCAAAGAATGATGATGATGAATGGAGTGCCAAGCTCGACATCATTCAAAAACATCGAGTACCTGCTGTGAGCTTTACATTTGGGTGCCCGGATCGAGAGATTATAGCAAGTTTAAAAGGAATTGGAAGCCGTGTTTTCGTTACGATTACAACACCTCAAGAAGCCGAAGTAGCTTCGAGAGCAGGAGCGGATGCGCTATGTTTGCAAGGTATTGAAGCCGGCGGCCATCGATCTACTTTTTTAGAGGGTTCGGTGGACTATCCGCTTATGAATTTGCTAAAAGAAGTTCGCTCAATCACCAAAAAGCCATTGATTGCTGCTGGAGGATTGATGACGGGATCTGACATCAAACGTGTGTTACAAGAAGGAGCTTCTGCCGCTCAGTTAGGTACGGCTTTTATTTGTTGTCCAGAAAGCGGAGCGAGTGCTCTTCATAAAGAAAGCATTCTTCAAAAACGTTTTAATGAAACAGGTGTCACACGAGCTTTTACAGGGAAACGTGCTAGAGGATTTGTGAATGCTTTTTTTATTTCCTATGATAAATCAGCACCATCCGCCTACCCTCATATTCATTACATGACAAAGCCTATTCGCTCAAAAGCTACACAAATGAAGAATCCAGAGTACGCTTCTTTGTGGGCAGGAACTGGATTTACGCTGGCAAGAGAACTGCCTGCACATCTTATTGTGGAAGAGCTTGTACAAGAACTAAATGAACGATGAGAATTACGCTGTTGCTTGCTTTAAGTGCAAGCAGCTTTACATAAAGAAGGTGAACTCATATGCAAAACAAATTTACGATTGGGCAAATGGCCAGACTGCATGATATTCCGGTTAAAACACTTCGCTATTATGATGAAATTGGTCTATTTGAGCCTTATGAAGTTGATCCACAAACCGGATATCGATATTATACGTTAGAACAATTTAAAAAATTAGATATCATTGTCTATTTAAAGCTGATGGGGGTTCCCTTAAAAGAAATTAAAAGAAAGATGGAGCACAGCAGCTTGGATGAATTTATTGAAACTTTAGCGGAATATCAGCAGGTAACAAAAGAAAAAATTCGTCACCTTCAAAGAGTGAATGCGCAGTTAACAACTCGAATGAAGGAATTAGAACAGACGAGACATATTAACCAAATAGGAGACCCGTTCATCAAACACCTTCCTTCTCGTGAAGTTGTGAAAGTAAAAGCAGAGGTAGGTACGTTAGATGGTACTGAAAGTGTTCTGCGTGATTTAAAAAAGAAAATTAGTCATATTACCCCGATTATGATTGGGAAAGTAGGGTTTATGCTATCGGTAGAAAACACGAAAAAACAACAATTTACAGATTACGATGGCATTTTTTTATTGGTCGAAAGCGATGTTTCTTTTAAGCATGAACTCGTTACGTTAATACCTGAAGGCGATTACGCATCTATTTATATGAGAGAAAAGAGAGATACTACAGGAGTCTATTACGATGCGTTACTGAACTTTATTAAAGCCGAAGGATACAAAGCAGAAGGGCCTTTTTTAATTCGGCGAATTGTAGATTCTTTTATTTCTCATCATGAAGAAGAGCGGCTGACTGAAATTCAAATTCGAATTACGTCTTGACTATCCAGTAGCTGGAGGGTTTAAGATGAGACTATTGTAGAACTGCTGAAGGGAGAGACAACAATAGATGAATCAGCAAAGTATTTCCCAAGGAATGTCTTTAAGCCGAGGAAATCGAATTTTATTTATTTTAATTTTGGGTTCACTGAGCGCATTTGGCCCGTTATCAATTGATATGTATTTGCCAGCGCTGCCGACGCTTGCCAAAGAATTGCATACTTCAGCTTCTTTAGCACAAGTCAGTCTGACGGCTTGCTTATTGGGCTTAGCATTTGGGCAAGTGGTCATGGGGCCATTCAGTGATATTCGCGGAAGGAAAAAGCCGCTTGTAGCAGCATTAATTACCTATGCGGTTGCATCTGTTTTATGCGTGTTTGCGCCGTCTATTTGGATTTTTATCGTTTTGCGATTTATTCAAGGTATGGCAGGAGCAGCAGGAATGGTTATTTCAAGAGCGAGCGTGCGAGACTTGTTTTCAGGTTCGGATTTAACAAAGTTTTTCTCTATGCTTATGCTCGTAAATGGGTTAGCTCCTATTTTGGCTCCGGTTGCTGGTGGACAGCTGCTGACGGTTATGTCGTGGCGAGGAGTATTTGGTGTGCTAGCAGTGATTGGTGCACTAATGTTTTTTGCCGTTTTATTTGGTTTAAAAGAAACGCTTCCGCTCGAACGCCGTAAAGAAGGTGGATTAACAGAAGTACTGCGTACGTTTGGCGTATTGCTAAAAGATGGTGTCTTTGTGGGATATGCGCTGGCGCAAGGTTTTATTATGAGTGCCATGTTTGCTTATATTTCAGGTTCTACATTTGTCCTTCAAGACATTTATGGCCTGTCTCCGCAGATGTTCAGCTTTGTTTTTGCGATTAACGGTTTTGGGCTCATTATAGCTACTCAAGTGACAGGACGTTTAGCGGGTAAAATAAAAGAAGCTACTCTTCTTATGTATGGATTGCTTCAAGCAGCCGTCGGAAGCGTGCTTTTAGTGGCCGTGATTGCTACTCACATGTCCGTTATTTTGGTCTGCATCTTGCTTTTCTTTGTAGTATCGAGCGTAGGAATTGTGAACACAACCGTTTTTTCACTTGCTATGGAAAATCAAGCTTCGAACGCGGGAAGTGCTTCAGCGCTTCTAGGGTTGCTTCCGTTCTTGCTCGGAGCAGCCGTAGCTCCTCTTGTTGGTCTTGGAGGAGGGCAAAATGCTCTGCCGATGGGCATTGTGATTATGGTCTGTGATTTATTAGCATTAGGTGTGTACATGACGTTAGTGAGAAGGAAAACTGCATCATAAAAAAGCTACTTGGCTTTCAATAGCCAAGTAGCTTTTTTTGTTATTGAGCTTTGTGCTCATGATTTTCAAACGGCATTGTAACGCCAAGCTTTTGAATTTCTTTTTTTGCATTTTCCAAAATGGTTTCAGCTTTCGCTTTTGTTTCAGCATCTACCCCGCTTAGAAAATCTTTCTTTTTAGCAGGAAAATTCACGCCCAGTTCTTTTAATTTGGCTTCCGCTTGTTCTTTAGTCAGGGTGCCGTCGCGAAGCTGATCCATAATAGCTTTCGCTTTTTTCTTTGTAGCCGCATCTAAATTGTTAAAAGGACCGCCTTTATGTTCAGGAAAATTCACGCCCAGTTCTTTTAATTTGGCTTCCGCTTGTTCCTTAGTCAGGGTGCCGTCGCGAAGCTGATCCATAATAGCTTTCGCTTTTTTCTTTGTAGCCGCATCTAAATTGTTAAAAGGACCGCCTTTATATTCAGGCAAGTTCACGCCCAGTTCTTTTAATTTAGCTTCCGCTTGTTCCTTAGTCAGGGTGCCGTCGCGCAACTGATTCATGATAGCTTTCGCTTTTTCTTTAGTAGCTGCATCTAGATTGCTGAAAGGGCCTTCTTTGTGCTGAGGCAAGCTTACGCCGAGCTTCTGTAATTTTTCCTGTGCTTTTTTCATAATATCATCAACTTTTTGTTGTGTTGCATCATCCGTATTTGTTGTACTGCCATTTGTTCGCTCTACAACTGTTGAAGAGCTTGTTTCATCTTTGCTTGCTGCAAATGCCGTGGAATTTGCAGCGGCCATAACTCCTAGTGTTAAACCGCTTGCCATGATATAACCGAATAGTTTCTTTTTCATGCTGTTGTCACTCCTTAAAAGTTATAGGGGTGTGGTACAGAGCTGTCCACAATTGTTAATGTAACCACCAATAGTGAAAAAATGGTGAAAATAGATAAAAAACGAAAAAATATAGACGTTTGTTGAACAATACAGCTCTTTTATTGGATAACAAAATGAAATTCGATATGATTTTATCTAAACAGCAGCAAAAAAGAATGGAGACTTTATATAGATGAACGTTCTTAAAAAATTGGCAATAGCTTTGATAGTTGTAATAGCGGTAAGCCTGGTATTTTTGTTTCGCGATGAGTTAAAGCCTGGTCCAAGGCTAGAAGATTTTTCAGGAGCAACTGAGTTGCATCCTGTCGTAGAAGAAAAGAAAAATAAACTTGTTCAACAAGCAAGTGACCAAGGAATCTCGATTGTCATTACGGAAGGTTTCCGTTCAAAAGAAGAACAAGATAAGCTTTATGCAAAAGGCAGGACGGAAGAAGGCAACATTGTTACCTATTCAAAGGGCGGCCAGTCTTATCACAATTACGGATTAGCTATTGATTTTGCTATTCAATTAAAAGACGGACGAGTTATTTGGGACATGAAATATGAGGGTAATAACAACAATCAGTCTGATTGGATGGAAGTTGTAGACATTGCAAAAAATTTAGGATTCGAATGGGGAGGAGATTGGCAAGGTTTTAAAGACTATCCGCATTTTCAAATGAGTCCGGAAAATATAAAAGACCACACACGTTAACAAAACGTGTGTTTTTTTAGAAGGATAATATAATTTTACTATATCTATGTCAGAACCTCTAACACGAATAGAAGCTTGTAATTTCTTTTTTTTATTAATTTACTGTTAAGAGAATTATATATACTAATATAATAAAAATATAGACGGATAATTAGAAAAAGGGGTGATTAGAGAGAACTGCCCCCTAAAAATGAAAGACAATTCGTATAAAGATATGCGTTAACTAATATAATCTATTGATTAAGCTTATACAAGTACCTTCAGCCTAGCGAACGTATCCTTACATATCGGCAAATGCCAACAAAGCCTTTTATTTTTCTAGCATATTTTATTTGAAGATAGTTCATTTAGATTACAAAAAAGAGATAATTTGTCAACCGTTGACTTTGCTTTAAGGGTAAGAATATAATTTTTAACATATTTTAAATATTTTAAAAATTTAAATATTTATTGTTGTTCGCAGATTAGGAGGGGGAAAATGATTGTTTTTGACGGAGTGAATAAATATTACGGTGACTTTCACGTATTAAAAGATATCAATTTAACGATTAAAAAAGGGGAAGTTGTCGTCGTAATTGGACCGTCGGGTTCGGGTAAAAGCACGATGCTGCGATGCATAAATTATTTAGAAACAATATCTAACGGACAGTTAACGGTAAATAATATATTGGTCGCGGATAAAAAAACAAATATTAATAAACTGCGCCGCAATATAGGTATGGTGTTTCAGCATTTTTATTTATATCCGCACAAAACGGTTTTAGAAAATATCACGTTAGCACCTATCAAAGTATTGGGACAGTCGTCAGAAGAAGCTAAGAAAACAGCTCTATACTATTTAGATAAAGTCGGAATCGGTGAAAAAGCTAACGCCTACCCGTCCCAGCTTTCAGGCGGCCAGCAGCAGCGTGTAGCTATTGCGAGGGGACTCGCGATGAAGCCAGAAATTATGCTTTTTGATGAGCCTACTTCTGCTCTTGATCCAGAAATGATTGGAGAAGTGCTGGATGTCATGAAAACATTGGCTAAAGAAGGAATGACCATGGTAGTTGTAACTCATGAAATGGGGTTTGCAAAAGAAGTAGCGGACCGCATTGTATTTATGGATCAAGGAAAAATCTTGGAAGAGGCAACTCCGGCTGAGTTTTACGAAAACCCGCAAGAAGAAAGGGCACGTTTATTTCTTAGCCGTATTTTAAATCATTAATTGTTTAATAGGGGGAGTAATATGAAAAAATCAAAAACGTTTTTAAAGGCAGCTGTGCTTTCATTAGCAGCGGTTATGATGTTAGCAGCTTGTGGAGGGAAAAGTGAAGAAACGAGTGGATCGTCAGCTAAAAAAGATGCGCTCACTGAAATCAAAGACCGAGGGAAGATCGTCATTGGAGTTAAAAATGATACGCGGTTGTTCGGATTAAAAAATCCGAAGACGGGTGAAGTGGAAGGTTTTGATGTTGATATTTCTAAGCAGCTGGCTAAAGAGATTTTAGGCGATGAAAACAAGGTAGAATTTAAAGAAGTTACGTCTAAAACAAGGGTTCCTCTTCTTCAAAAAGGAGATATTGATGCTGTTGTTGCGACAATGACTATTACAGATGAACGTAAAAAAGAAGTAGACTTTACGGATGTATATTTCCAAGCTGGACAGTCTCTGCTTGTGAAAAAAGGCAGTAAAATTAAAAGCGTTGATGATTTGAAGAAAGGTACTAAAGTGTTGGCTGTTAAAGGATCAACTTCAGCTATTAATATTCGCGAAAAAGCACCAGAGACAACGGTATTAGAGTTTGAAAACTATGCAGAAGCATTTACAGCTTTAAAATCTAAGCAAGGGGATGCTTTAACAACTGATGATGCTATTCTTTATGGAATGGCTGATGAAGATCCTTCTTATGAATTGGTAGGAAAGCCGTTCACAGAAGAGCCTTATGGCATTGCTGTGAAAAAAGGAAACAAAGAGCTGGTAGATGCATTAAACGATGCGCTTAAAAAGATAAAAGACTCTGGAAAATATGATGAAATTCACGACAAGTGGATCAAACAATAAGCGTACAGTTTTCTTTTCTCAGGATGAGCAGCATTATGCTCATCCTGCTTGTTTAGTTGAAAGGAGGAAGAAAATTGTTGGATTTTTCAATTCTGACGGACAATATGGATCTTTATTTAGAAGGATTTAAATACACTATTATTGCCAGTCTGATCGCTTTAGTCGCCAGCTTTGCACTCGGTACGATCATTGCGGTAATGCGAATAGCCCCTCTCAAAATAGTAAATGTAATTGGTACGGTCTATGTAGAGTTCATTCGAAATATTCCCCTTGTGGTTATCGTCTTTTTTATTTTTATTGTAGCGGGAATCAGCGGTACAGCGGCCGGAGTGCTGGGACTAACTATTTATACGGCAGCTTTTATCGCCGAAGCCATACGAGCGGGAATTATGGCAGTTCCAAAAGGGCAGCTTGAAGCGGCACGTTCATCCGGCCTTACGTACGGTCAGGCGATGCGATTCATTATATTGCCTCAAGCGATTAAAATCGTCATTCCTCCTCTTGGGAATCAATTTATTAATTTAGTCAAAAACTCATCCGTGTTAGGGATTGTTGCTGGTTTTGATTTAATGTATCAGGCAGATCTTGTTTCCTCTCAAACTTACGTAGTGTTTGATGTGTATATTTTTGTGGCTCTGTTCTATTTAGTTCTAACCATTCCGTTAAGCTTAGGGGTTGGTTATCTTGAGAAACGTCTTGGTAAAACAAGCTGAAAGGAGTGAAAGTGATGGATTTTATGGGTGCTTATTCTCCTGATCACCTTTCTTTCTTAATGGAAGGATTTTGGGTCACTTTAAAAGTAGCATTCATTTCGATTGTATTAAGTTTTCTTATTGGAAGTATAGTAGGTATTTTAAGGTATGCCCGCATTCCAGTTCTGTCTCATGTACTTGCTTTTATCGTAGAAATTATCCGGAATTTGCCGCTGCTTTTAATCATCTTTTTTACATACTTTGCTTTACCTGAAATCGGAATTGATATGGAAATTACGTCAGCAGCGATTGTGGCCCTCACTGTATTTGAATCTGCTATGATTTCAGAGATTATCCGAAGCGGATTAAAATCAATTGAAAAAGGACAAATCGAAGCGGCGCGATCATCAGGTTTAAACTATTATCAAACGCTTCGTTTCGTTGTGCTGCCCCAAGCTTTGCGGAGAATGGTGCCTCCTTTAGTTAGTCAATTTATTTCCTTATTAAAAGATACGTCGCTTGCAGTAGTGATCGCACTTCCTGATTTGCTGCATAACGCTCAAATCATTTACGGACAGAAACAAAGCTACGTAGTCCCAATGTTTTTGATCATCGCGATGATGTATTTTATTGTAAACTATGCTTTATCTATCATTGCAAGAAGACTAGAAGTCAAAAGGGTGTAGATACTCTTTTGACTTTATTTTTGGAAAATAAATAACATTGACAATATATTGATTCAACGCATAAAATGACTAAAGTAACAGTGGTAAAATCAGATCATTTTCATTCATCATAGAGAAGAAAAACAGTGTTGGTTCACCCCCTACTGAATATCCGGTAGGGGTTTTTGCGCAAGAAGTGATTTGGTTAAACTAACACGTAAAATGAACAGAAGGGACGGGCATCATGGAAAAACAAGATCAAAATTTAAAAAAAGGTCTGTTGCCTCGTCATGTGCAGCTCATTGCGCTTGCCGGTATGATTGGGACAGGCATTTTTAAAGGCAGTGCTGATACGCTAGGTATTGCAGGACCAAGTGTTGTACTGGCGTATTTGTTTGGCGGTCTTATCTTATTTATTGTAATGACAGCATTGGCAGAGATGGCAATTGTCTATCCGAATATGAACGTACAAAATTTAGTGCATAAGGCATTCGGTACGCAAACCTCTTTTATTGTAGGGTGGCTGTACTGGGTGAACTGGATTGTCGTGACAGTTGTTGAACTGCTTGCGGGAGGAAGCTTTTTGAAGTTTTGGTTCCCTTCTGTACCTCTTTGGCTCTTAAGCTTTCTCTGTGCAGTGCTGATTGTAGGGATGAATTTATTTCAAGTGAAGTATTACGGAGAAATTGAGTTTTGGTTTGCCGGTATTAAAGTAATTGCTCTTACTGCTTTTATCATTTTGGGAGCTTTCATTTTATTCGGTGTAATTCCAAGTGATGTGCAAAACCCCTGGGCAAATTATACGGCTCATGGAGGCTTTTTTCCTCACGGCATGAGCGGTGTGCTGAGTGCCTTTTTAATTGTGATGTTCTCTTACGGCGGAGCTGAATTAATTGGTGTGGCCGTAACGGAAACAAAAGATGTGAAAAACGTGTTACCGAAAGTGATCAAAGGCACAGTATGGCGAGTGATTGGCTTTTACATTTTGCCTATTTTAATTATTTGCGGCCTTATGCCCTGGAATTCTGTATCAGGACAAGACAGTCCATTTGTCCAAGTGTTTAGTATCACCGGACTGCCGGGTGCGGCTCATATTATGAACTTCGTTTTATTAACGGCCGTTTTATCAGCAGCGAATTCAGGGATGTATGCAACTTCGCGTACGCTCTATGCTATGGCTCAAAGCGGAGAAGCATCAAAGCGCTTCTTAAAAGTTTCAAAAAACGGTATTCCGATTAATGGTTTAATGATTACGGCTGTTTGTATTTTAATAGGTGTGTTTTTAGCTTATAAAACACCGGATAATGTAATTAGTTATTTAATGACCATTCCGGGCTTCACGATTATTCTTATTTGGGTAAGCATTTGTTTAGCTCAATTAAAGCTGCGTAAAGGGTATAAAGAAAAGCCGTTTTTCGCATTAAAGTGGTTTCCTTATACAACGCTTTTTGCAACAGCAGCACTGCTTGTTATTTTTGTATCATTTATGTTTAATAAAAACAATGTGATTGGATCCAGCGTATGTGCGGTTATCTTGGTCGTACTCCTCATTTTTTCATTTATTAATAAAAGTCGAAAAGAAAAAAAGTTTGAAGTATAGCAAAAAGGCAATATACTAGAAAGACGAGGGTAAAAGCTTGTCTTTCTTTTTTTGCGGAAATTTCTGTATCACGTTACATATTTCTAGATGAAATGTTTAGTTAAATAAATAAAGGATGAGGACTACAATGGAATCAAATAATGTATTTACAACAAACCCAAAGAAGAAATCAAAGCACTTAGCCGTGATTTCTTTGGCGATTATGGGAGTGGGCTTCGTTGCCACAATGCCTTTTGGTGATTCAATTTGGGGTCGGTTGCTTCAAGGTGGGTTCGAAGCTGGGTTAGTCGGCGGATTAGCGGATTGGTTTGCCGTTACGGCTCTTTTTCGTCACCCTTTAGGCATTCCTATTCCACACACTGCGCTGCTTCCTAAAAACAGACAGCGTATTACAAGAGGGCTAGTCTCAACGCTTGAAAACGACTGGCTGTCAAAAGAAAGTATTCAAGAAAAAGTAAAAAGAATTGCGTTTACACAGCGTTTGCTTCCGATTGTTCGAAAAGGTGTTTATTCGGAAACAATTCAACAAAAAGGAACAGCACTGCTTGTTGATGCGATTAATCGTGTGGATACAGAGAAAGTCGTTCCTATTATTGAAAAAGAGCTCAAATCATCGCTTTTAGCAATAGAGTTAAAGCCTATTGTGCATTCGATTGTTGGAGAAGTGGTAAAAAATCAGTATGATGAAAAAGCGCTTGATGTTCTTTTAAATAAAGGGGAGAGCTGGATTAAAAAAGAAGAAACGCAGTATCAGCTCGGAAGTATTGCTAAAAATGCGCTTGATAATATTGAGCTTGATGGTATTTTACAATTCGCTCTCAAATCATTTCAAAGCATGATTAATGAAGAGAAGCTAGGATCTATTTTGCAAAATTTATTGCTTTCTATTACAGGACGTCTTGGTAACGAAGATGATGAATACCGCCTTGCTTTGGTAAATGGAATTAGAAAAGAGCTGCAAGGCTTGGAGCAGAATGAAGAACTTCTTGAAAAATTAGAAGCATGGAAACGAAAAACGATTCATGAATTAAATGTAACGAATAAATTAACAGAAATCGTCGATAAAATGAAAGCGAAAGTGACAGCATTCATTGAAAGCCCTGAATTTATGAAAAGCTACGCGGTTGCTTACGTAGAGAGCTGGCTGAATGCTCTTGAAGAGGATGCACAGCGTCAAGAAGCAATTGATACGGCTATTCAAAAGCAAATCATGAGCTTTGTAGAAGAGAATCATTCGAAAATTGGACAGCTTGTTCAAGAAAACTTAGATAAATTAGATGATGAAACACTTGTGGATATGATGGAAAACAATGTCGGAAAAGATTTGCAGTGGATTCGAGTGAACGGAGCTCTATGTGGATTCTTGATTGGTATTGTATTAACGGTTATTAAATTAGCGGTATAAAAAAAGAAGCACACTCCTTTTGGAGTGTGCTTTTTCTATTAATCATCTAGTTCTACACTGATTACGCCGCCGTTTTTGGCATCTACTGAAACAGTTGCTTCACGTTTATCAGCTGTGTCAATTTCAATTTCATATACTAAACGGTTGTTTTCTTGGTCTAGATCCGTTTCATTGACGGTTCCTTTAGCACTCTTTAAAGCTGTTTTTATCGCTTGATCTAATGAAATAGCAGGGGAAATGTTTTGAAGTTCCTCTTCTTTCTCATCTTCATCGTCTTTTTGCTCTTCATCAAATTCAATGATTTTACCGCTGCTGCTGTCAATGTCTACATCGTATTCTTTATTACCTTTTGTGATGTCTACTTCATATTGTTTAACGCCGTCATCTATGGCTAATTGGATATTTGTAATGTCGCCGCCATCTGTTTTTTGAAGGGCAATGTCTTTTGCCTTTGCTTCTTCAATCGTTGTGGTTTGCTTCTTATCATTGCTTTTAGACTGATCTGTCATTGCGTATGCGCTTGCACCTAATCCACCGACTAGTACTGCACTGGCTAAAACGGTTGTAATAACTTTCATATGTTATGGCCTCCTCGATTTGTTGTTAAGACTATCTTAGCCAATGAACTTTAAAGGAAAAGAAGAAGAAGTTTAAAATTTTCTTAGAAATAAATAAAAATAGATAAAAAAAGCACAGCTTTCCGCTGTACTTTTAATCATCGTCATTTTCATAGGTGATGGAATCTACATGTCCAGAGTAAGCATTGATCATCACTTTAGCTTCTCTTGTTTTAGACTGATCAATTTCGACTTCGTAGAAGGTTTGGCCTTCTTCCTCTTCTATTTCAACTGAGGAAAACGTTCCTTTTACTTTTTGTAAAGCAATGTCTCTTGCTTGTTCCATTGAAATGAGAGGCTCGTCGGATGTAAGAGAAACTGGTGGCTGCTCGCTCTTTTTTTGCTCTTCTTCTATATTATTTTTAGTTTGAGTAGACGTTTGTTTCTTTACTTTTTGTTTGATTAATGAATGGACTTCTCCATTTTCTCCATTTACTGTGATATGGTATGGAATATCATTTTTAAGCAAAGTGATTCGATAAATCGGTTCATCATCTTTTTGGGAAAAGCTTGCATTTTCAATAGTGCCGCCATATTTTTGCTGAATCATACTGCTGACGTCCGATTCCGATAAAATTGTATCAGGCCGATTCACTGCTTTTGCTATTCCGTAAAAGCTAGCTGAACCAACAGCAAGAAAAATAAGTATAAAAAGCACCGTTTTCTTCATACATTCACCTCCAGTATCTTAAAAAGTAGTATAGCAGGCGATTCTTAAAAATCTCTAAGAAAAGGCGAGGAATCAAAGAGGAAAGGAAACCGTTACTGATGTCCCTTTTCCTTCTTGGCTGTTAATCTCAATACGCCCGCTATGAGCTTCTACAATCTTTCGAGCAATAGATAATCCAAGTCCAGAACCACCGGTTTCTCGATTTCTTGCTTTATCTACGCGAAAAAAGCGTTCATACACGTTTGATAAGTCTTCTTTTGGAATACCAATTCCTTGATCTGTGACCGTAATCATAAAGCTTTCGCTTCTTGTTATGGTTACCTCTACCGCTTTTTCACTATATTTAATGGCATTATCTAAGAGGATGTACAGCAGCTGCTTTAAGCGTTTTTCATCCGCTGTTACGACGGGATGATCCGTTTTTATATTTAAATAAATGGTTCGTTCAAAAGCTCGTTCTAGATGCTTAATTGTTTGGTTACAGACGGCCTCCGCATCTACGTGTTCCATGTGAAGCTCCCGCTGCGACTCATCTTTCGCAAGCACTAGCATTTGAGACGTAAGCTGTTTCATGCGTAAAGACTCAGAGTGAATGGCTTCGATGGCTTCTTCTAAAATATCAGGCCGCTTCATTCCCCATCGTTTTAGCATATTGGCATAGCTTTCTACAACGGTCAGGGGTGTTTTTAATTCATGAGAAGCATCGGATACGAACTGCTCTTGCTTTTTATAGTTTTCCTCTAATAAATCCATCATATTATTGAAGGTGTTGGCCATTTGATCTAACTCATCTTTAGAAGGAGAAGAGAGGTCAATCTTTTTGAATGTGCGAGACACTTGAATTTCTTCCATAGTATGAATAAGAGATTTGATAGGCCGCAAAATAATTTTACTTAAAAGCCGTCCAGCAAATATGGTTGGAATTAATATAACAAGAGAGGCAATGAGCAAGATAAATTTTAATGTCTGCAGAGATTGTTCCACATCTGCCAGTTGTTCCGTGACTTCCAAAGAAACAACTTCACCGTTCGTCCAAATGACAGGGGTGTGTGAAATCGCGTATAGATGGCCGTCATCTTCTTTGATGCTTGTTTGTTCATTTGAATAATAGGAATAAGGTAAGTCCTGAAGCTCTTTCGTTTGATCCGTAACGGATACAACTAAAGGACTGCCGAATTTGGGTAAAATACGAATCATTCCGTTAGGAGGCAAATAGGCACGAAGCAAGTTGGCTTGTTTAACCGTCGCACTCGTTTGCTTTAGCCCATTTGTTACATTGCTTGTTTCTGCTTGCAAACGTTCAATTGCGTTGTCTTCCATGGTCTTCTTGAAAATGAAGTAAATCGAACTGTTTGCAATTACTAATAAAATAAAAAGCAGCGCAGTTGATGTAAGAATAATCTTTGTTTGTAGTTTCATAAGCTACTCCTTCAGCATGTAGCCAACGCCGCGCACTGTTTGAATGTAAGGAGTTGAAAATGAAGCATCAATCTTTTTACGTAAATAACGAATGTATACGTATACAATATTTGTGTCTCCGTAATAATCAAATCCCCAAACGTTTGTAAGAAGCTGTTCAAAGCTCAACACTTGATTTTTGTTTTGAAGCATATAGACAAGCAAATCATATTCTTTAGGAGTCAGCTCAATAGCTTCATTTTCACGCGTGACTTCTCGCGTTTTTTCGTTAACGACTAAATTGCCTAGTTGCAGAGTGGCTGTTTCTTGTTCAGCAGGCGATGTTGATGCAGGATGGCGAAGCCATACGCGAATGCGTGCAAAAAGCTCTTCAATTTGAAAAGGCTTTGTAATATAGTCGTTTGCTCCTAAATCCAGTCCGCTTACCTTATCAGGAAGGGCGTCTCGAGCTGTTAATAAGATAACGGGCGTTTGATCATCATTTGCTCGAATGCGACGAAGTACTTCGAGTCCGCTCAGTTCAGGAAGCATCACATCTAAAAGCAGCAAATCCCAATCGTGTTCTTGAAACTCTGCCAATCCTTCTGTTCCCGTGTAAGCCATGCCCGTTTCGTACCCTTCATGTTCAAGCTCGAGCTGAATTAAACGAGCAATTTTGCGCTCATCTTCTACAATTAAAATTCTGCCTTTACTCAACAAAAATTCCCCCTTGTGTCTATGTATAGTTGCGTACATTATAGCACGGAGAGATTGGAGGTGTATAAATGACAGGGAAATCAATAGTTATTTGACTAAATATATCAATAATAGCCCGAGAAATAATGTTCATTTTCTCAAGAAACTGATAAGATAGCTAATGACATTTAAAAATAAGAAAGGATTTCGATTATGTTATCAGCTATTAATTCAGTAGATTATACCATCTTCCACGCGGTGAATCAGTATGCCTCACACGTAAAGCCTCTAGATTCGCTGATGGTATTCTTTGCAGATTATGCCCAGTATGTACTTATCGTTTTACTCGGCTTGTTTTTACTTATTAATAAAAACGGCAGCCGTGTTGTAGCATTTCAAGCTTTGTGTGCTTGTGCCACAGGAGTCATTATCAATAAAGTGATTAGTTTATTTGCTTATCGAGATCGTCCGTTTATCTCTCACCACGTGAATCAGCTTATTGATCACGCCGCAAATTCTTCATTTCCAAGCGATCATGCTACATCTGCATTAGTTATCACTTTTACCATTTGGCTGCATTTCAAACGTTCAGGGCGCATGTGGGTTGTCATGGGCGTACTCATTGCCTTTTCACGCGTATGGGTTGGCGTTCATTATCCATTCGATGTGTTAACAGGAGCCGTTCTAGGCTGCGTGCTGGCGCTGTTCATTCATTATGTTATTTTTAATACGAAACTGATGAGAGCTATTACCAACTTGTCTATTTTTCGAAAATCAGCTTATGACGAACAGTCTCAATATTATTAAGAAAAAGTCGCAAATACGCGGCTTTTTTTTATTGGGAAATTTTTAATGTATTTAATACTTGTTTTTTAAAATTAAATTGTGTACAATTAAATTACAGAAACGATAAATAAAAAATTTTTAATAAAATTAATGAAAAAGAGGAGAGGTTTATACATGAAAGCTTTATATGAAACAACAGTCGTTAACACAGGTGGAAGAACAGGAGAAGTTCACTCTTTAGATAACATCTTTAACTTAGACGTTGCAACACCTCCAGCGCTTGGTGGAGAAGCAACAACAGCAACAAACCCAGAGCAGCTGTTTGCAGCTGGATACAGTGCCTGTTTCAACAGCGCGTTAGAATTTATGTTGAAAAAACATAACGTAGAAATCAAAAGCAGTGAAGTAAAAGCTACTGTTCAGCTGCTTCCTGATAAAGCTGATCAAGGAGTGAAAATTGGAGTAGCGCTTGAAGCTCATATTGAAGGCTTAGATTTAGAAACAGCGAAAAAATACGTAGACCTAGCTCACTCATACTGCCCGTATTCAAAAGCAATCAGCGGCAACGTAGACGTAACGGTAGAAGTAGCTTAATTGCTTTAAAAAGCCCTGCTAAGCATGTAAAGCTTAGCAGGGCTTTTTTATTTGAATTTTCTCTATTCATTTGTAAGCGGTACTAGTATAATGAGGAAGAAAATGAATCATTCGCACAGTTTAGGTGCTCTTACATAGCGTAAGAGGTAACAGGGAATCGAGTGCAAATCTCGAGCGGTCCAGCCACTGTAAGCAGGGAGTTTTCTATCTTATCGTCACTCAAAATGGGGAAGACGGTAGAAAATGATGATCTCAAGCCAGGAGACCTACCTATTCTGTACACTTGACTCTTCTAGGAAAGAGGCGGTGTATCAAGGTACGCAGTGAGCAATTGCTGTTTATTTTCATATGCCGACACGTCCTCAATTTCTATAGAATTGAGGCTTTTTTACGTTTTATTTTAAAAAAAGGAGTGTAGGAAATGGAAGGTTTATCAGTTTTTTTACTTGTCTTTTTATTAGGAATCAGGCACGGATTGGATGCAGATCACTTAGCTTTTATTGACGGCCAGACCCGATATAATTGGCGAATGGGCAGCCGTTTTGCCCCGTGGGTCGGAACGCTGTTTTCACTAGGTCATGGAGGAATGGTGGCCGTCACGGCCGGGGTGCTGGGCGTGGTGATGAAGAATTTTACGTTTCCATCATATTTCGATCATTTTGCATCTTGGGTATCCATTATCTCTCTCTTTCTGATTGGAACATTAAACACATATCATTTGCTTCGAACTAAAAATAAAGAAGAAGAGTTTCAGCTGAGCGGATTAAAAGGGAAGTTTATTCCGAAAATCGCAAAAGGAACAACGAATCCTTTTTTAATTATTCTTGTAGGGGCATTGTTCGCTTTAGCAGCCGAAACGGTCAGCCAAACGGCCGTGTGGTCTCTAGCTGTAGGGAACGCAGGCAAGTATACGCCGCTTTTATTAGGACTAGTATTTATGTTTGGTATGATGCTCACAGATACAATCGATTCAATGATTGTACATAAAATGGTGAATGAATCGAGTAAGTTTGGGCAATCTGCTTCCCGCTTGATGGGCTGGGTTATTGTTGTCCTCGCGTATGGTGTGTCGTTCTATTTAGCATTCACTTTCTTTAACCCATGGGCCGAAGTAAACTTTGAAATGGTTGGCGTTATTCTGTTTATTTTCTTAGTGTCTATGTTTGTTTTTGTGAGTGTGAAGTCAAAAGGGAAAAATATTAAAATAAATGTCAATTAGTCAAATGAAAGCTTTAATCTGTTGAAGATTGAAGCTTTTTTGTATGAATTTGTTGAAGTTTATGGCTATTTTCGGTCGGTTATGAATAAGTTAAAGTATTATCTGTATTTAAAGGATGGAAAATTGTCTGAAAACCATTATAATTAAGGATAATTTAAGGTCGTTATGTGAAACGTAGAACATAGTTATACGTACGATAAATAAAAGCATTTAATGCAAGCAGCAGGGGTTTTCTAGAGGAGGAATTGATTTGAGTCAGGTAATGGTAGAACAAAGCGTGTTTAGTTATTTAAAAGAACACGAACAAGAGATGCTCGAAGATTTAGTGGGATTTGTGAAAAAAGAATCACCGTCCTACAGTAAAGAGTTAGTAGATCAGTGTGGAAAGTATTTAACGCAGCTGTTTCAAAAGCGTTTAGGGGTAGGGTACGAAATCATAGAAGAAAAAGAAGTAGGAAACCACTTGAAATTTACGATTGGAGAAGGAGAAAAGCAGCTTTTAATCATCGGTCACTTTGACACGGTGTGGGAAAAGGGAAGGCTGAGTCTAAGAACAGAGGGAAACAAGCTGTACGGTCCGGGAATTTTAGACATGAAAGGCGGCATTGTACAATCTATATGGGCGATTAAAGCGATTCAAGAGCTTGGCTTACCGCTGGATAAAAAAATTGTGTTTTTCTGCAATTCGGATGAAGAGATTGGGTCAATTTCTTCTAAAAAATACATTGAAGAAGAAGCGCAAAGAAGTGAAGCAGTGCTAGTAGCGGAACCGGCGGTGGCGGGTTCAGGTGCGTTAAAAACGTCGCGCAAAGGAGCGGGAATTTTTACCGTGAAAGTATGGGGACGAGCAGCACACGCGGGTAATCACCACAAAGAAGGAATCAATGCGATTGAAGAGCTGGCGCGCCAAGTGATTTTCTTGCAGAGCTTAACAGATTATGAAAAAGGTACAACGGTGAACGTTGGGACATTTACGGGAGGCAGCGGTACAAATGTAGTGCCGGAATATGCAGAAGCGCACGTGGATTTACGTGTTTCTACAGAAGAAGAAGCAAAACGCATGACGGATATTATTTTGAATTTAACACCCATTTTAAAAGGGATTAAGCTCGAAGTAACGGGAGGCATGAATCGTCCTCCGATGGTCAAGTCTAAACAAACGGAAGAGTTATTTGAATGCGCTCAGTCAATCGCGGCCAAACTGGGTATGAAATTAGAAGAAGCAGCTGTTGGAGGAGGAAGTGATGGCAATTTTACAGCGGCCATTGGCGTTCCCACGTTGGATGGGCTAGGAGCATGCGGAAAAGGAATACATGCGGAATATGAACATATTCAAATTGATACGTTATCCGAGCGTTCTTCTTTATTTGCGAATTTGCTGCTGCAAATATAAAAAAAGCCCGCCTCAAACGGCGGGGACTAATCTGAGAGCTTATATTGGGAGAGTATAAGCTTTCTTTTTTTATTTACTGCTTTCTTCTTGAAGAGAAAAGGCAGTTTCTTTCTTTTTGAATACCACTGCATCAAGAGCAAGGAACTGGCTTCCTGCAAGAAATAAGTGAGCAGACATGGCAATTAAGGCAATATCAAACTCAAACCCGCCAACAAATCCGCTTTTAAGCTTGGCTGTAAAAATGGCGCCAAGCATAACTGCCACAAATAAAGCAGCTACGACTCTTGTTGCTAGACCAAGAATAATAAGAACCCCACCTACAAGTTCAATGGTTGCAACAATATATGCCATGAAACCAGGGATTCCTAAGCTATCGAAGAACCCTACTGTATTTTCAATCCCGCCTTGCCATTTTTGAAAGCCGTGCACTAAAAATGTAAAACCTAATACTAAACGAATAATAAGTGAACCAATTTCAACGTTTTTATTCACTTTACTTCCTCCTTTAAGTGTATTTGAAAAACACTACATTATGTAGTGTAAAAGCCTGAAAAAAGAAATGTAGCAATTAAATCAGAAAGTCTTTCTGATTTGGATAATTTTACAACATTATGAACATCACACTACACATTGTAGTGTGATGTTTGTCCTCAGTCAAGTAAAAATATAAAATTAGACCATTTGGCATACAAAAATTTTCTGAAGGGCACTTGAAAAATCCTTTAATTATGTATAATTTAGTCCCTTATTTTCAATCTTATTCTCCAACATGCTATACTGATGGCGGAGGTGTTACGATGCGCTTAGAAAATAAAAGAGTCATTGCGCTTGTTAGTGCAGACTTTGAAGATCTAGAACTATGGTATCCAGTGATGCGTCTTCGAGAAGAAGGAGCAGAAGTACATTTAGTTGGAGAAAAAGCAAACGAAACGTACATGGGGAAATACGGTGTTCCAGCCATATCGGACTACGCGTTTAAAGATGTTGATCCAGCTGAATATGACGCTATTTTAGTACCTGGAGGCTGGGCGCCGGATAAACTGCGCCGCTACCCTGAAGTAATTGAAATGGTTCGTCATATGGATGAACAGCAAAAGCCAATCGGCCAAATCTGCCATGCAGGATGGGTATTAATCTCTGCAAAAATCTTAGATGGCCGAAACGTAACAAGTACGCCAGGAATCAAAGATGATATGGAAAATGCGGGAGCTATTTGGCATGATGAAGCAGTCGTAATCGACGGCCACATCATTTCAAGCCGCCGCCCGCCAGACCTTCCTCCTTATGCAAAAGCATTTGCTGATGTACTAGCAGAGCAATAAGAAAAAAAGTCGAAACCATACTGGTTTTGGCTTTTTTTGTAAGGTCCGCTAAAAAAGAAATGATAAAGCAAATAAAAAACAATCATTAAAAAAGCGAGCAGATGCATCTGCTCGCTTTTGTTCGTGTTTCTTATCAGTAACTTGCTTTCTGCAAGTGTAAAAACAAAATGATTACTTTCTTTATAAAATCCATGATTACGGTTTTTGTATGTTTCGTTGTTGTTAGGGCACAATTAGCATTGATTGTGCTTGCATGGATTTCATCCATTGCCGCGGTTTGTTTTTCCACATGATCGATTAACCTAAACGACGCAAGCCCTACCTCTCTTGCATCCTTACGGCTCCGAAGCCGATCCAGTGTGAATAAGTTTTGTTCAAAGACATGTGTCGAATGCCAGTATTTTTACCTTGCATTGTACGATACATCCTTTCAAGTTACTTTCACTATGTCCAGCTCTTAAAGAAAAGCCGGAAATCTAAATATAACACCTCAGTTGATCTATGTCAAATAGAAAATGCAATTTTTTCACGTGAAACAATTGCAGCTAAAACATGGTTAAAGAAAGGGATATCTTTTTTATATGGAAGAGTTTTTTGATACGATAAGCTAGAGGAATCCTAGAGGAGGATGAAAAATGAATAAAAATGAACAGTTTCGAAATGATGTATTGAGCAGTGTAGAATCATTAACATATGAACAATTAAATCAACAGCCAGCATCTAATACGTGGAGCGTTATGCAAGTATTAGAACATTTATATTTGATGGAGCGCATGATTGTTTCACGTGTGAAAGATCAGTTAGAAAACGGTGTAGATCAGCCGACTGAAGATAAGCCGTTTCATTTAGCGGTAGACCGTGCGCGAAAAGTAGATGCACCGGCTCAAGTTACGCCTTCTAATGAAAAGCAGACATTAGAAGAAATGAAGAGTAAGCTGGCAGAATCGAGAGCGGCTTTAATAGAGCTAGAAGAAACAGCAAGTGAAGACAAGCTAAAGCAAAAATCATTTCCACACCCTGTGTTTGGGTTAATGGATTTAAAGCAGTGGATTGATTTTATTGGCTATCATGAAAAGCGTCATCAAGAACAAATAGAAGAAATCAAAACGGCAATTGGTGCATAAAAAAACAGGCAGTCCGCCTGTTTTTTTATTTTTGGACCAAAATAGGATAATCCGACATCATCCAAATACCAACACTATATGTTTGGGGATTATGGTTCCCTACGGTAGAGCCTGTTTGAATGGTAAACGAGAGTTGCAGAGGATCTTGATCATAATAAATCGTTTGCTTGGTGGAAGGGGAATAAAGGCGCTTTGGGGGGATTTTAGGAACCGTATCCGTCGTGTTAACAAAACAGCGGCTATTTGAAACAAGATTTGTGTATGTTTGAACGAATTGAGGATCACCTACTCGAGGAGCTCCGTAGTTGTACATTGTAACTTCCGGAAAAGATGCGTTTGTGGCGACATCTAAGGCATGAAGAGCCGCGAGTGCACCACCTAGGCTATGCCCTGTTATATAAAGTGGCTTGGGGGTAAGGGACTGATACGTTTCAAAAATTTCATCACGGCATGATTCGTAAACGGCTAAAAAACCTTCGTGAACGAGACCCGCTTGTTGATTGTATGGATAAGGGCGTTGCCTAATGCGAGCATCAGCAATCCAGTCTGCCTCAGATTGAGTTCCTCGAAAGGCAATTACGATAGAGTCATCAGATTCTAAAATAAAACCAAACCATTCTTGCACCCCTACGGCAGAAGCTTTAAACGATTTAATAAGCCGGTAGCCTTCAGGTACATCAAATGTGCCTCCCTGTGCGTATTGCTTATAAGCTAAGACGCACGCGTAAAGAAGGTCTAGAGCTAAAGGACGATAAAATAAAGGCTCTATTCTCATCATTGTTTTTCACACCTTCTAATAGAAAATAACTCCTATAGCCTATGTGTTCCTGAGAAGAAAGGTGCAGATATCTCTCTTTTGAAAGCGATAATTACGGAATGTAAACGGTTTATCATTGGATGTTTTTGAGGGTTTTATAAGTTTTTTTGTGTATTTTAACTAAAAACGAGTTTTAATTTAGAGTTTTATTGTTAAAATTTATAATTTAACTTATAATTTAAAATAGTCTGAATGAAAAAATAAGGGGGTTATCTTTTGGAGCAATTTGTAACGAGTTTGAATAATGTGCTATGGAGCACACCTGTTATTTATGGGTGTCTTGCGATTGGCCTGTTTTTCTCAATTTTAACGAGGTTTTTGCAGGTACGACACTTAAAAGACATGGTTATGCTGATGTTTCAGGGTAAAAGCTCAGAAGCAGGAGTTTCTTCCTTCCAGGCACTGTCTTTAGCGCTGTCGGGACGAGTTGGAACAGGAAACATTGCTGGAGTTGCAACAGCTATCGCTTTTGGAGGTCCAGGAGCTGTATTTTGGATGTGGGCAGTTGCTTTTATTGGTGCTTCTAGTGCATTCATCGAATCAACACTTGCTCAAATTTATAAAGTTAAACAAGATGGCCAATATCGAGGTGGTCCAGCGTACTACATTGAAAAAGGAACAGGGATGAAATGGTATGGCATTTTATTTGCTATTGCAGCACTTGTTGCGATGAGTATCTTAATGCCGGGCGTTCAGTCTAACTCCATAGCGCTTGGCATCGACAACGCATTCGGCGTTAGTCCAACGGTTACAGCAGTAGGATTAGTTATTATTCTTGCTTTTATTATCTTTGGAGGCGTTAAGCGTATTGCAGGAGTGGCCCAATTCGTTGTACCTTTTATGGCACTTGGGTATATTATTTTAGCTCTTATTATTATTGCCATGAACATTTCTGAGTTGCCGGGAGTTATCGCCCTTATTTTTAAAAGTGCTTTTGCATTAGATTCTGCTTTTGGAGGAATCGTTGGTTTAGCTGTTTCTTGGGGAGTTAAGCGCGGCATTTATTCAAACGAAGCAGGACAAGGAACAGGACCTCACGCAGCAGCTGCAGCAGAAGTTTCACATCCGGCGAAACAAGGCCTTGTACAAGCTTTTTCGGTTTATATTGATACACTGTTCGTTTGTTCAGCAACAGCGTTTATGATTTTATTCACAGGCATGTACAACACGGAAGGACCAGGCGGTTCATTTATTATTTCAAATTTACCAGGTGTAGAAGCAGGGCCTGGATTTACACAAGCTGCTATTGAAACAGTGTTGCCAGGGTTCGGAGCTGGCTTCGTGGCAGTAGCCCTATTCTTTTTCGCGTTTACAACGATCATGGCATATTATTACATTGCTGAAACAAATATTGCTTACCTAACTCGCGGGAAGAACGGAAAGTGGGCTATGTTTGCATTAAAGCTTGTCCTTCTAGGAGCTACGTTCTACGGGTCAGTTAAACAAGCATCACTAGCTTGGGCGTTAGGTGATGCTGGACTTGGTATCATGGTATGGCTAAATTTAATTGCTATCTTAATTTTAGCTAAGCCTGCGTTAGTTGCATTAAAAGACTATGAAGCTCAGAAAAAACAAGGGATAGATCCTGTGTTTGATCCTGTTAAGTTAGGAATTAAAAATGCAGACTACTGGGAGAAAGAATATAAAAAAGATGAGTCACAAGTTTCGTAAATAAGAAAATCCTCACATATGTGAGGATTTTTTTATGAAGAAAGTGAGACAGATGAGTTATTTAAGTTATATCGATCCTTCAAACAATGAATACGGTGCAGTTCTTCAAGCAGATGGTGAATTGCAAGCAGTTCGTACAGCATTGTTGTTTCTGTTGAAAAAGGGTGATCCCCTCTGTGTTCTTCCTGCTTATGTGCCCAAAACCTTTGTTTTAAAGTCAAAACAAGCGTTTGATGGTGCAAAGAGCTTTTATATTGTTCATTTTGTAAGACGTTATGAAAGGAAGTGAAAGTATCCCATATTACTTGATGTCTTACACTTTGCAGCTGATGAGCAGGCAAATAAATTAAATTACCAATATGGTAGACAAGCTGTCTCATAAGAGAAAGTTTTTTATATTCATAGTGAAATTTTCTCATAGCTGTACGAGTGAAATGGTGAAACTTCCATTCTTTGCGCTGATACTCACAAAGCGTCTCAATTTTTTCAATTTCAGCAGAAAGCTGCTGAAATTGAAGCTTTGTTTGTTTATGACAAGCGTGTACTTGGGAAAGCTCACTGCCTCTTTGGTGTAAAACGCCGCCCATTTGTTTTGAGAGATTTTGAATTTTCCTCGTAATAATCGGTGTATAATTAGGAGGAAGAACGATGATATTCACAAGTGAAGAAGTGAGCAGCCCAATACTAGTGGTCGCTAAGCGAATTAAAAACGATATAAAATAATGGTCATGCACAATCGTCAGCATAGCCACTCCTGTTAGCGTAGCAACGAGTGTTCCCGCATGTAAACGTAATTTATAACAGGATATAATAGTAGAAATGGCAACAAGCATATAGGTAAGCGGCGTTACCCCTAATAGAAATGTGTAAAGCATGGCAAAAGCAGCTCCGATTGCTGAAGCAGGAAAGCGGATGAATGCTTTTTTGATAGAATCGGCAGCGGTTGGTTCAATCGTAACAATAGCTGTAATAACAGCGAGCATATAAGGCCAGCCAATGGCCTGACAAATGAGCGCAGTTAAAAAAACGGCAATGCCTGTTTTAATAATACGACCGCCTAAAAAATTGAATTTTTTTACGTTAATCATTATGCATACCTTCTTTAAAACAGTTAGTAATTTAATTATAAGGCATATTAAGGTGATAGGAAAACCCGTCTTAAAAACTAGCTTTCAAAAAACGAATAAATATACTATAATTTGTTTAAATATTTAAAAGAGGAGTACAACTAATGAAACAATTAATAAATGAAACAATCAATAAATTACAGGATACATTTTATGATGTAAGCAAATATATTGGGCAAAACCCTGAGCTTGGTCACGAAGAATTCAAAGCTTGCAAAGCATTAACGGATGTTTTAAAAGAACAAGGCTTCACAGTTGAAATTGGTACATGTGACTTACCAACGGCTTTTACCGCTGTTTATGACAGTCAAAAGCCAGGTCCGTCGATTGGGTTTATGGCTGAGTACGATGCTTTGCCGGATCTCGGACATGCATGCGGACATAACTTAATTGGAACCATGTCCATTGCAGCTGGTATTGGTCTTAGTAAAGCAGTTGCAGAAACAGGCGGCAAAGTATACGTATACGGCACGCCTGCAGAGGAAACACGAGGCGGCAAAGTGACGATGGCCGAGCAAGGTATTTTTAATCATTTAGACGTAGCTATGATGGTACATCCTTATTACTGCCACCAAAAAAGCGGACGTTCTCTTGCGATGGATGCCATTCAGTTTGAGTTCTTCGGAAAATCCGCGCACGCAGCTGCTGCTCCTCATGAAGGAATCAATGCGTTAGACGGCGTATTACAAACGTTCAACAGTATTAATGCGCTTCGCCAGCATGTGAAGTCGGATGTACGAATTCATGGAGTGATTACAGAGGGAGGCAAAGCGGCCAACGTTGTGCCTGATTATGCAGTAGCGCAATTTTATGTCCGTGCTTCAACTCGTGCATATGTAGATAAAGTGACAGAAAAAGTAAAGGCATGTGCAAATGGTGCTGCTTTAGCCACGGGAACAAAATTGAAAATCTCAAACTACGAGTTTTCTTATGATGATATGCAAACGAATCAAACATTATCCGATGTCTATACAAATAATCTCATTTCATTAGGCGTAAGTGAACAAAGCATTACAGAAGACCAAGGCGATCATGGATCTTTAGATATGGGGAATGTAAGCCAAGTTGTTCCGGCTATTCATCCTTATATTCAAATTTGTGATGATTATTTTGTTTGTCATACGCACGAATTTAGAGAAGCAGCTTTAAGTGAGCAAGGAAGAGAAGCAATGATACTCGGGGCACAAACAATGGCATTAACAGGGTATGACGTATTAACAAATCAAGCGTTGCTTCAAAAAATCAAACAAGAATTTAATGCTACCAAGTAAGAGGTAATGATAAAACCATACTAAATAATACGCTTGCCACTGCAAGCGTATTATTTAGTATGAGAAGTGGGACTGAATGGTTCGGAAAATTTGACCGTGGCGCTGTTCATCGCTCGCAGCTCGAACAATGCGGCTTTGAATTCGAGCATTTGTGATTCTTCTAGCGATTGATTGATAAAATGGAACGGTTTCTACTTCATCTTTAATGGATTCAGAGACCCCTTCTTGAAAAGTATTTGGCAGTTTTATGTTCAATGAAATCTGTGGATAGCTGCCTGATAAATCATAATAGGCTTTAGAAAACCAGTCAAAGTGTTTAATTTCATCCTGCCGAATATCTGATATAGCTTGTTGAAATTGATTATTAGGAGCCAGCTCTGCTAGGCGTGTATAGTAGTGAATAGCGGAAAACTCATCGTTTACAGCTTTGTTTATATCTCTTAGAAGCTGTTCATCTAGTCTTGTATCATCTTCCCAATATTCTTCATGCCGGGAGTAAAATTCATTCATATGGATATACCTCCTCACCGTTTTGTTCTCTTGTCGTCACCATCATCGTATGTATAGACAAGAACAGACGTACTTTAAAAGAAAAAAGTTTAACAAAATGGTAAAAAGGGTATGTGCAGAGAATAGTATCAAAAAAGACAGAGGTTATCTTATGATTAAAATTGTAGCTAAAACCAAAGAAGGAGCTATTAAAGAAATAGAAATGAATGAGATTCGTTCAAGCCATGACTTTCAATGGTATTGGGTTGATTTTTACAACCCCACCGAGGAAGAAAAAAAGCAGCTTGAACAATTTAATTTTCATCCTTTAGCAGTTGAGGACTGTTTAAATCAAGGTCAGCGGGCTAAATTTGAGTTGTATGATGAGCATTATTTTTTAGTCTATTATGCCCTTCATAAAGAAGAGCTTGAGCACTTAGAAGTATCTGCGTTTGTAGGAGATAATTTTTTAGTCACTTACCATATGGATAAGCTAACGAGCGTGGCTAGGGTGTGGGAGCTTATCAAAAAAGACCCTGAGGCTACCGAAGATGGAACATGGGATATCATGTATGAACTCTTAGATCATACCGTTGACGAATACTTCCCTGTGCTTTATAAATTTGAAGATCACATAGACGACATTGAAGACAATGCAAAAGACGAACCTATGGATGAATTAATGAGGCAGCTTTATGACATCCGAAGTGATTTGTCACGAATGCGCCGCATTTTAAACCCTATGAGAGATTTAATGTATCGTATTATGTCAACTAATGCGTTAAAAGCAAAAGAGCAGGTTCGCTATTTTAATGATATTTATGACCACCTATTAAATATGATTGAAATTATGCAAGCAAGCAGGGATTTGTCAAATGACATCCGAGAAAGCTTTATGTCCATTAACTCGGATCGTATGAACTCGATCATGTTTACGCTCACGCTTATGTCAGCTATTTTCTTACCGTTGACGTTTATTGCTGGCCTCTATGGCATGAACTTTTCATATATGCCGGAACTGACGGGGAAATATAATTATTTTATTGTACTTGGCATTATGATTGGGCTTGTAGGAGTAATGGTCTTTGCTTTTTATAAAATGGGATGGTTTAAATATCGAAAAGGACCTAAACTATAAAGTAGATTGTCAACCTTCCTGTATAAATGTTAATCAACTCAGTAAAAATGAAATTAAATAAGCGAAGATCTTATCTGACTCTAGATAAGATCTTTTTCTTGTGCTATAAACAAGAAAAGCAGGGAAGCGAGGGAAGAACGTGAAGCACGGAAGAATGGGGCTGCGAAGCATCACGGTGCTGCTTGTATGCATGGTGGTGATTCTATCGCTATTGTTAACGGATTTATTAGTTAGCAGTTCAATTGGAAAAAATATTCGGGATCAACAGGCTGAAAAAGCTCGGACTATTGCTACGATTATTTCAGAATCAACGAACGTGAAAGAAGGACTAGAGACAAAAACACCTCAGTCAATTCAAGAATTTACTAAACGAATTCGTGAAAAATCAAGCGTCTTGTTTATCGTTGTTATGGATATGAATGGAATTCGCCAATCTCACCCAGATCCTAAAAAGATAGGAAAGAGGTTTGCCGGAGGCGATGAGCAAAAATCATTGCACGGGAAATCTTATGTATCTGTATCAAAAGGAACGCTTGATAAATCTCTGCGCGCTTTTGCACCTATTTATAATGAGAAAAATCAGCAAATTGGCGCAGTAGCTGTGGGGATTTCTTTGAATAATGTAAATGAAGCAATTAGAGATGGGCATCGTCGAATTGTTTTAGGTTCATTAATTGGTTTACTTGTAGGCGTTCTTGGTGCTATTTTATTAGCGAATTACATAAAGAAAATTTTATTTGGCTTGGAACCTTCTGAAATTGCTAAAATTCTAGAAGAGAGAAGCACCATGCTGCAGTCGGTTCGTGAAGGAGTGATAGCTGTTGATAAAGAAGGTAATATTACACTTGCTAATCGTTCTGCACGCCGCTTATTTGTTAAAGCTGGGTTAGCACCAGAGCCAATCGGTTTGTCTATTCGAGAATATATGCCCACCTCCAGGTTGGACGACGTTTTGTCTACGGGGGAATCTCATTATGATGAAGAGCAAGTCATAAATGGAGTAGCCATTGTGGTTAATAGGGTTCCGCTAGTAGTAAACGAAGAGATTGTAGGGGCACTTTCTACGTTTCGGGATAAAACCGAAGTTAATATCTTAGCAGAGCAGCTAACAGGTGTTAAAATGTATGTGGAAGCGCTTCGAGCACAATCGCATGAATTTATGAATAAACTTCATGTGATTTTAGGAATGGTGCAGATGAATTATTATGATGAGCTAAAAACGTATATTCATCAGCTTGTTAATCACCGTGTCGATGAATCTAGTTCAGTGACTAAAACTATTAAAGATCATGCGTTGGCAGGGTTCCTCATGGGCAAAATGAGTTATGCTAGAGAGGAAAGCGTAGAACTGACATTTTCCGCTGATGAAGTTATTCCAGAACCTTCAGATCCACACGTTACTCATCATCTCATTACCATTATTGGAAATTTAATTGATAATGCAATTGATTCAGTTTGTCATCAAGCCTCTAAAAAAGTGTCCGTTATGCTTGTGTATAAAAACAATAAACTTACGATTCAAGTCACGGATACAGGCTGCGGCATTCCTTCCGATACAATGAATCAGATTTTCAAGAAAGGCTTTTCTACAAAAGGCACGAGCAGAGGGTTTGGGCTGCATTTAGTAAAGCAAACGATTGATGAATTAGGTGGCCAAATCGTCATTGACTCATTTATAAATAGCGGTACCACATTCTATATTGATATTCCGTACGAAACAAGGAGAGATCAAGTTGATTAAAGTATTAATTGTTGAAGATGACCCCATGGTTGCTCAGTTTAATCAAAAGTACATTGAAGAGATAGAGGGGTTTACAGTAGTCGCTGTTGCTCATTCGGGTCATGAAGCCTTGGTGAAGGTAAATGAATATCAAGTTGATTTAGTGTTGCTTGATATCTTTATGCCCGGGCAAAATGGTTTGAGAGTTTTACAAGAGATTCGAACAAAACAAGAGGAAATAGATGTCATTTTTATCACCGCTGCTTCAGATGCCCAAACGATTCAGCAAGCTTTACGCTACGGAGCGATTGATTATTTGATTAAGCCTTTTACATTTGAACGCTTTTATCAAGCACTTTCGGCTTACAAACAAACATTTCGCACGTTAAAACAGCAACCTCAGCTTAATCAACAGGAATTGGACGGGCTGTTGTCTAATAAAAAAATAAAAGAAGCTCCGGTAGAGCCATTGCCTAAGGGTTTAACGACTGGAACATTAGAAGTTATCGTAGAAGCCATCGAGCATCTTAAAGATCACCCTTTTTCGACCGATGATGTAGCTGAAAAAACGGGAATCTCAAGAGTGTCTATTCGGAAATATTTAAAATTTCTAACAGATATAGGTCTTCTTGGAGAAAGAATGACTTACGGCACAATAGGACGTCCTGTGTATGCGTACTTATACAATGAACAAAACCGTCACTTGCTGCATCACTACCTCGTTGACTTTGAAAAATAAAGAGATTGACCTGTCAGAGACGTCCGGTGCTATTTTGTCGGTGTGAGAATATTTTACTGTAGAGTGCCAGTGAGTTAAGTGGTATGGTTGATAATAACAAAGAAAAAAAACAAGTCGTTTGACTGAAAAAGAGGTGGTTTCTTGATTGGAAGCATAGAACGCTTGACTGAATTACTGTTATCAGGGAATCAAGATGAAGCTTGGAATATTGTGTGGAAAAAAAGACAGCAGGGTTTCGATACATTTTATATTTTTCAGCAATTCATTTCAGTGTCAATGGCTCAAATCGGTATGATGTGGGAAGAAGATGAAATTTCAGTGGCTGATGAACATTTAGCTACTACTACCTGTGACTATGTTTTGTCACGCTATCAATTGTGTATAAGAGAAGAAGTTATTAAAAATGAAAAAAAAGGTCTGTTTTTGTGTATAGAAAATGAGCAGCATTTTTTAGGGTTAAAAATGATTTCCATTCTCTTTGAAGAGCACGGATGGCAGACGAAACTTTTAGGAGCAGATTCTCCGCTTTTACATGCAACGCACGCTGTGGAACAATGGAAACCTGACTTAGTAGGAATCTCGTTCAGTTTAACTCATCATATAGAAAAAGCAAATGAATATATAAAAGGATTACAAAAGACAAAACATCAGCCGCTTATTTTAGTTGGAGGCCGAGTAGTTTCAAACTATAAGTTTCCTCTTGCTCAAACAAATCAAGTTCGGTTTATTGCACAGTTAGAGGAGTTGAAAGAGTTTTTTCATTATCAATCAATTAGGGGGATTAAGGTTGTCGACTATTAAATATGCTCCGCTTCCTGTTTTTATTATGGATGAGGAAATGAATATTCTAGCGCGATCTGATGAAGCAGCCACTTTATTCGGAGAGGTTCAACATTTTTTAGAAATTGTTGACGAAGATAGTCAGATCAAAGCTAGAAAACGATTAGGGCAGAAGAAAAAAATAAAAACAGAATTAGTCATGCATTCGCGCAAAGCTAAGATGTCTCTTTATACCGTGAATTGCAAATGGGAGCAAGATAAGGCGCATGTAATATGTGTAGAGGAAGATTCTCAAATTAGAATTCTTTCAGAAAAAATCCAACAACATACAGCGCGTTTATCTGAAACAGACTTAGAACTGCTGCTGCAAAAAGAACGATTAGAAAAAGCAATGAACCGAGTTATAGAACTGTCGGGACCGTTTATTCATTTATCGAACAACATGGTGCTTATACCTCTGTTTGGCGATTTATTTGAGGAAGTCATCATGAAAAATGAACATCGGCTGCTCAGACAAATAGATGAGGAAACGGTTGATCGAGTTATCATTGACTTTAATGGAATAGGTCAAATTGATGAACGAGGTGTTGCAGCCCTAGAACATTTAATATGGGAATTTCAGCTAATGGGTGTACAGATTTATTTAACAGGTGTGACACCCGATCATAGTCAGTGGCTTCACCAGTATCATTTTCAAGCAAATGTAAAATCTATTAGTAACTTAGGTCAGGCCATTCATCAATTTTTTACAACGGCATGAAATGGCTACAAAAAGTGAACACTTCATATAAAGACAATAAGACAGGGGATCAATATTGATAAACAGGTGATTAAAATTTGGTGAAACACGCGCGTAAAGTAGCTTTAAGAATTTCAATTATATATATCATTATTGGCGCTGTATGGATCCTGATATCTGATAATATATCTAGAACATTAGCGCAAGGTCGTTTTGAAGTATATATTTTTTTTCAACAATACAAAGGTTGGTTTTTTATTTTAGCTACGGGGATTATTTTGTATGGGTTGGTATATAGGAGAGCTTATAAACTAGTGGAGTCCCAGCAAGAGCTCGTAGTGAAAGAACACGAACTTCAAACGAGCAACCAGCACTATCAATCTTTATTCAAACATAATCCCGATGGCGTTTTTGAAATAAGTAAAACGGGTGAAGTTCTTCTTGCTAATCCAGAAGGTGAAGCAATCGTTGGATACTCCAGTGAAGAATTGCAAAAGATGAAACCTTCAGCTCTTATCGCAGCTGAAGAGTTTGATATGTGTAAAGAGTATTTTAAAGAAGTGCTGAATGGAAAAGGTGCTAAGTTCGAAATGAATGTGATCAATAGAAAGAGAGAAAGACGGTTGCTGAGGTGTTCTTTGCTTCCCATTATCGTTCATAAGCAGGTAGTAGGTGTATTTATGATTGCACGCGATATTACTACATACCGTCAAGATGAAGAGCTTATGATAACCTCGGAAAAAATGTCGGTTATTGGACAAATGGCAGGTGCCGTCGCACATGAAATTAGAAACCCGCTTACTTCTTTAAAAGGTTTTGTACAGGTTATGCAAGCCTCTAAGGAAACAAATGACACATATTTAGATATCATGATGTCTGAAATCGACCGCATCAACTTAATCTCCAGTGAAATGCTCATTCTTGGAAAAAAGCAGCATGTATCTTTTGAAAAGACCAATTTATGCGAGATTTTAAAACAAGTTATTACCCTAATGGAAGCGCAGGCCAATTTAAATAATGTTTCTATTTTATTGAAAGAAACAACAAAAAGGCCTATTTATGTTTCGGCTGATGCAAATCAGTTGAAACAAGTGTTCATCAATGTGATCAAAAACGGTGTAGAAGCTATTATGGAGAAAGGTCATATTACAATAACAGTTGAAGAAAAAGATACACGAGCATTGATTCACTTTGAAGACAATGGAATTGGAATGAGTCAAGAGAGGATTGAACAAGTAGGAACGCCGTTTTATTCTACAAAAGAAGCTGGCACTGGCTTAGGGCTGGCCGTGTGTTACAAAATCATGGAGCGTCATCAAGGTACCATGCATTTTAAAAGCGGTAAAGGAAAAGGGACAACGGTTACTATTGATATGCCAATTATAGAACGAAACAGCCGCCTCTCGTAGTTCAGAGAGGCGGCTGTTTTCGTGAAAAAGAGAAAGTAAGCAGCTGAGCCCTTTGGTCTGGATCCATATAGGACATAAAACCTCCTTCTTATACAAGTTTTCGTCCATAATAAAGAGGATCATATTGTTTTCTATAGAAGCAATAGTGTATCATAGTTGAAGCTATGTTTATTGATGTAGAAAAGTTAAGGTAACAACCGATTTTTCTACTGACGGATTGACAGGGTCCCTTGGGATAAGAAAGGTTTATTTATAAATAGAAATTAAGGTCAGTATTAACGCAAATGGCCACTGATACATTCGTTTAATTGAAATGAAAAAAATCGTTTATAATATCGAGAAAAGCATGGAAAAGGAGATAGATATGAGTCAGTTTATAGAGACTTTACAGCCTTTTTTACAAGAGGCATGGAAAAAAGCAGGGTTCAATGAGCCTACTGCCATTCAAACGAAAGCTATTTCAGAGATTTTAGCTAATAAAGATGTAATAGGAGAATCCCCAACGGGAACAGGAAAGACGCTGGCATATTTGTTGCCTGTCTTACATCGCATTCAGCCGGGACCATCTCATATTCAAGCAGTTATTTTAGCATCTTCCCATGAATTAGTTATGCAAATTCACGGTGAAATTCAAACTTGGTCGCAGGGAAGCGGTATTTCAAGCGCTGCGTTTATTGGCGGAGCAAATATGAAACGGCAATTAGAAAAACTCAAAAAACGTCCTAATATTATTGTTGGTACCCCAGGACGTTTGAACGAGCTAATTAAAATGAAGAAATTAAAAATGCACGAAGTCAAAACAATTGTGATTGATGAAGCGGATCAATTGTTTGTACCTGAGCATGTTCAAACGGTTCAACAGATTGTAAAAATGGCGTTAAGTGATCGTCAAATCCTAGTCTTCTCAGCTACTGTATCAGAACGTACCAAATCGCTAGCGAAAGATATGATGAACCACCCTCTTGAAATAGAGGTAGGAAGAGATGAACTTCCTGCTTCGAAGGTAGAGCATGTATACATCAAAAGTGAAGCTAGAGATAAAGTGGACGTGCTTAGAAAACTAGTTCGTCAAGAACAAATGAAAGCTTTAGCCTTTTTTAAAGGAATTGATACTTTAATCGAGTTTGAAGAAAAATTAACATTTAAGCGTGTAGAAGCAGGCTCTTTACACAGTGAAACGAAAAAAGAAGATCGTGCTACGACGATTAAAGGGTTTCGAAAAGGAGATTTCCCTGTCTTATTAGCAACGGATGTCGCAGCTAGAGGATTAGACATTAAGGGATTGACGCATGTAATTCACATCGATGTTCCTCAAGATGCAGATCAATACGTACATCGCTCAGGTAGAACAGGCAGATCGGGAGCAGAAGGTACAGTCATTTCTCTTGTGACTGAACGTGAAGAACGAAATTTAAAACAAATCGCACGTGAACTTCAACTTTCATTAGTGAAAAAAGAACTTTATATGGGTGAAATCGTGGATGAAGGAACAAAAGAGCAGTCCCGTACAGCTAAAAAACCTTCAAAAAAGCCGTTTAACAAGAAAAAGAAACAAAAAGGTCGAATGTAAATTAGGTATTCTTCCTTTTTATAACAGCAGTGTCATAACCTAAAAAGCAACGTCTACTGCTTTATTACAGCAGCCTGGCGTTGTTTATTTTCTCTATTTTCCCTGTATAAATAAGTAAAAAAAGAGAAATGTAGATATTTTTTCCTAGGTATGAAAATAGTTTGAATGATGGATTTTGTTTTTTGTAACCTTATTTTAACATTACTTTAAGAGACTTCTAATAAAAGAGGAAGAAGGACGTGGGGACATTTTATGGATGCAATTGATGATCTCTTTGACGACATAGAGCGAAGAAGAAAAAGTAAAGAATATAGTCGAGATGCAGATCAATTAGAATCATATTTACATGAAGTTCAACGTATCATGGAATTTCTTGAAGAGGGTATCTATCTGTTTCAAAATTCGCACCAACAATATGCGTCAGATTGGTCAGGGCGTTCTAAGAGCTCATATGAGGATATTTATAATGATATTACGCAATCTACTTTTCATCTGTACGACGTAAGGGATGAATTGTTTCAAACTTTACGCTTAGAAATTTCACGACTAAGAGAGTTAGCATCGGCGTAATAAATAACATTATCGACTCACTCCTTTAGAAAGTGAGTCTTTCCGTATAGGCTTAAAAAATGTTTAGATGATGACTGAAGGCTTACAAGAGATAGGGGGACGGACATACATGGAGATAAAAGTAAATCCAGAGGTGCTGCAGACATTTGCAGAGCGAATTCAGCAGTCTCATTCACAGACGGCTGATGCACTTCAAAAACTAAGCTGGGAAGCTACAAATCTACATTTCTTGTCTGTTGCAGATATTGATAAAGTGCTGGACTTGCAGGAAGAGTTACAGCATATGATTCGCAAACTTGATTCGCTAACGGAAAACGCACATTTATTAGTAAAAGACACGGCAGAACAAATGAGAAAAGCAGATGGAGAGCTAGAAGGCTCTTCAGGCTGGACGGAGTTTTGGTCGAGCGTATGGAGCGATGGGAGCACCCATTCACAAGATACGTGGAATGATATAAAGAACTTAAAAGAATGGAATACGTATGACAATATGCATAGAACGATTGAAAAACCTTTAGGTACTCTTAATGTTATGTGGAATTCGCTTTCTATGTCTTGGGAAGAAAAAGTAGTGAATGGTTCTACATGCAGTCGAACGGAATTTTTTACTTATGGCGTTATTCAAATGGGGTTGGGCATTTTAAGTCAGGAAATGAATCCTTCAAACATTATGTTTAGTGACAGCACAGAGGAAGTGAAGAGAGAATGAATGAAGTATATGATGGCGCTGGAAGTGAAATGGTACAGTTCCTTACAGGGTTGTCTCGGCAATGAAATATACATTTAACTTATTAGAAAAATCATTAATTGAAGCAATGAAAGATAATAAGAAAATTGCTCAATTTTATAAAACTTTAATGAATAGCAATTTATGGCTAGTTGTGAATTCAGAGCATGGAGCATCAGATATATTGATTGCAGAGCACTACGTTCAGACAATGAAAAGCGCAGCGTACCGATATTTACCTGTTTTTTCGTCAAAATATCCGATTGAACAGATGCTGAAAGATGAAAAGACCGTATGCGTATCATTTAAGGATATGCTGCCTGTATTAAATGAAGAAATAGCGATATTACTTAACCCTGACACGCCTCTCTCAAAATTATTCATCCCCGAAGAAATAAGGATGTTAAAAGAAGATCAAAATTATTTTAAGCAGTAGCCAAAAAATAAAAAGCGCATGTGCTTTTTCCAAGCATGTCTGAATCTTAAATGAATATAAGATATATAAAGAGGCAGGGCCTTAAATAGGCTGCTGCTTTTTTATTACTAGTAAATAGTTCTATAGATAATGAACGAAAATGTAATTTAATAGTCTTATAGTTTTTATTTTCCTTTAAATAGGTACCTATAGATCAGATGGAAAAGGTTTAAATGAGAACAAAATCTTGGTTTTTTAGGTTTTATTTGCATTTTTTAGGGGTATTTGTAGATACATATTCTCATTTTTGGAGGCTTTTGCAAGTAACCTTTGACCTTATCACTAGAGTTTCTTACAATAATAGTAAATATATAAACCGAAGGAGAGATATGTATGTCAGGAATTATTCGCGTAACACCAGCAGAGCTTCGCGACATGGCAGGTCGTTATACTAACGAAAGCGGTCAAGTTCAAGAATTAGTAAGTCGTCTTGATACAATGAAAAATCAACTTCAAGACATGTGGGAAGGTGCTTCAAGCGAAGCGTTTGCTGCTCAATACGAAGAACTAAAGCCTTCTTTCGTTGAAATGTCTAACCTACTTACAAAGATTGCTAAGCAATTAGATGACTCTGCAAACGTTCTTGAAGATACAGATAACCAAATCGCTAGCCAAATCCGCGGTTAACTTCATCTAATAATCTAAGTGAAGTAATAAAAGGAGCGCCCTATTCTCAAAAGATGAAGGCGCTTTTTCTATGTTTTGAGGTGATGAAACCCTATGTATATAGAAGTAACAGTAGACTTAAAGCACTATACAGGTGATCGGTTCGATTTGCGACTATCAAACTATCATTCACTCAAAAAAGTAGTCGAGATCGTTTGGCAAGCTAAAAAGATTACTCAATCACCAAAGGACGGTGCGTGGATACGTGTTTCAAATAAAAATCTTATTTTCTCGGGAAATGAGACGATGATTAACTGCGGAATTACCACAGGTGATTGTATCGAAATTCTCTAAAGGAGTCTATTAGAATGTCAGAGAAGAAACCGACTTACTTAGAAGAACAGCTCGAAGCTGTAATGACACGTCATAATAATGAATATACATTTGTTTTTCAAAAAGAAAAAATTCGACTTAATCGTTCTGTTGAAATTGAAATGTTAAAGGATGTAAACATGGCTTTTCAAAAAGAAATCATGATGAGCGATGATGAACTTAAAATAACAATTAAGCCTACCTCTGAATTTCAACCTTTTACGGCATTAAGAGGAAAAGAAGAACAGCAAAAGTGGCTGTTTGCAGATCAGCTTATCAAACAGGTAAAGCAGCATTCTTTTTCAAGGCTGCATTTGTTGATTTGTCCAGAAAATATCATTTTTGATAAAAGTTTAAGTCCGGCTTTTTTACACTATGGAGTGAAAGAAAGTTTACCTCCTTATGAGTCTAACGAGGAACAAAGCTTTCAAGAGTTAAAGGCTACGATAGCAGCGGCCGTTGACTCATCACATACATTTGAACAGTATTTTAAGTTATATGAGACCTTGCAATTAAAAGAAGACGCTAAAAAAATAATGCATATCAGCAATGAGGAAGAGTTGAGTCAATTTGTTCAGCATAAGCTAACTCAAATTGAAAAGCATCAAAAGACACTCGTTCAACTTCCTCAAAAACGCTGGACCATTTTTAAGTTTTCATCTGTGGGTATACTTGTCCTATTAATTCCAGCTCTTATTTATACTTTTTACTCTTACTTTTTTGCTCAGCCGAAACAAGAAGCATTTGTAGAAAGCAACGAATACTTTCTTGAAAAAAACTACAGCAAAGTAGTCGACACACTTGAAGATTATGACATTGAAAGCATGCCTAAAATTGTGCAATACGAAATAGCAACTTCCTATCTTGTTAATGAAAAGTTAGGGGAGGAGCAAAAAGCAAATGCTTTAAAGACCATTACGCTTCAGTCGGATCCTCAGTATTTTGCCTATTGGTTTTACATTGGCCGAGGAGACAACAAAAAAGCGCTAGAAGTCAGCAGGTTGTTAGAAGAACGTTCGTTAATTATCTATGCACTAATGAAATACGAAGGTCAGCTAAAGACAGACAACGATTTAGCGGCTGATAAAAAGCAAGAGGAGCTTGATAAAGTAGCGAACGAACTTGAAGAATTTAAGAAAGAAAATGATCAGCAAGAAGCGGAAGCAGCCAAGCAGCAAGAAGAGAAACAAGCTGAGGAAGCACAGGCGGCCAAGCAGCAGGAAGAAGAACAGAAAGCTGCAGAAGCCGAGAAAAAGAAACAAGAAGAGCAGAAAAAACAGCAGGAAGATCAATCGAAGTAGGGAGGTAGTTGTATGAATATGCTTTGGGTAGTTAGTGGGCAAACGTATCAGCAGCTGCCTGTAGATTTTAAAACCTTTCGCCAAGCAACGGTAGGAAACACTCAGCATCACACTTTTACGTTTTCCTATCCGTTTGAGAAAGGGCAAATGACGCTGTCATCTGAAAAGAACGGCCGGCTCTTGATTTCCTACGGAGAAGAAAGGATAGCAGAGCTATCTGTTTCTGAGTCATTTGTATGGCGAGAACAAGGACATGTTTTAACCTTTGTCCTTACAGAGACGGCTGTTAAAGAAGCTGTCTATTATATTGATTACGGATCAGAAGTCTCGTTTTCCACAAGTGATGAAGCAGCTGATGTGTATCAGCAGAAAGAAAAGTGTGTAATAGAGCCAAAAGAAGGATTTTACTTATCAAAGATAAACGGGAAGTGGAAGGTCTTTTATAACCAAGAACCGCTTTATCTTAACGGACACCGACTAGAAGAGAATACGAACCTTCAGCCTGGAGATCTTATTTTATGGTCTTCTATGACGATTCAATTGATCGAAAAAGATTTGCTGAAGATTCAAAGCTGCTATGATTATGCATCTAAGCTTCCAGCTACGGCACAGCCTATTTCTGAAATGAAAAAGAAGTACCCGGTTTATAGACGGACACCGCGCATGATATATGATTTGCCTAATGATAAGGTGAGCTTGTCCTTTCCGTCGCAAGACAATGATGAAAATAACCGAAGCTTATGGCTTACTATTTTACCGCCATTAGTCATGCTTTTAGTCATGGGTACGGTCTCGATTATTCAGCCTAGGGGAATTTTTATTATTATATCTGTCATGATGTTTACGACCACGCTGATTGTATCTACCGTTCAATACTTCAAAGATAAAAAACAGCGCAAGAAGCGGCAGGAGCGTCGTCGTCGAATTTATACAAAGTATTTAGAGAACAAGCGCGAGGAATTACAAGAACTAGTATCAGTTCAACGAGATGTATTATCTTATCATTTTCCGACGTTTGAACGAATGAAATATTTAACAGAACAGATTTCTGATCGAATTTGGGAACGAACTGTAGAAAGCAGTGATTTTTTACAGGTGCGCCTTGGAACAGGAACAGTTCCGGGAAGCTACCAAATTTCTTTGAATAGCGGAGATATGGCTAATCGAGAAATTGATGATTTGCTTGAGCAGTCTCAGCACATGGAAAAGGTCTATCGAGAAGTGAAAAATGCCCCTGTTACCGCTCATTTAGGTTTAGGCTCTATCGGTCTGGTAGGAAAGATGAAAACGGTGAAGAATGAACTGCATCAGCTTGTAGGACAGCTGGCATTTTCCCACAGTTATCATGACGTAAGATTCGTATTCATTTTTGATGAAGAAGAATATAAAGAGTGGGAATGGATGAAATGGCTTCCTCATTTTCAGCTTCCGCATTCTTTTGCGAAAGGTTTCATCTATAATGAACAAACGAGAGATCAGCTTTTATCTTCTATTTATGAAATGCTGAGAGAACGCGATTTGGATGAAGCAAAAGGAGAAGGGGTTTTCTTGCCTCACTTTGTTTTTATTATTACGAATCAGCAGTTAATTGCAGATCACGTTATCTTAGAGTATTTAGAAGGGTATCACCCTCACCTTGGGTTTTCTGCGATATTTGCGGCAGAGACAAAGGAAAGCTTAACGGAGCATGTTCATACACTCGTCCGTTATATTAACGAATCCGAGGGGGATATATTAATTCAAAAGCAAAAGGCTGTGAATATTCCATTTCAGCTTGATAAACACACGCTTGATTATAATGAAAGATTTGCAAGGATGCTGCGGACATTGGATCACCAAGTTGGCATGACCAACTCAATTCCAAATAGCGTTTCATTCTTAGAATTATTTAAAGCAAGAGAAATTGGTGAGTTGGATATCATGCAAAGGTGGCAAAGCAATGAATCAGCTAAGTCGCTAGCAGTTCCTATTGGGTTAAAAGGAAAAGAAGATATTGTTGAACTAAATCTTCATGAAAAGGCTCACGGCCCTCATGGATTACTTGCAGGTACGACGGGGTCAGGGAAAAGTGAATTCTTACAAACGTACATTCTTTCGCTAGCAGTGAATTTCCATCCCCATGAAGTCGCGTTTTTATTGATTGACTATAAGGGCGGAGGAATGGCTCAGCCGTTTAAAAACATGCCTCATCTGCTTGGAACCATTACAAATATTGAAGGAAGTAAGAATTTTAGTACAAGAGCCTTAGCTTCTATTAAAAGTGAATTAAAGCGACGCCAGCGCTTGTTTGATAGATATGAAGTCAATCACATTAATGACTATACAGATTTATATAAGCAAGGTATGGCAGAAGAACCTCTGCCTCATTTATTCTTAATCTCGGATGAGTTTGCCGAGTTAAAAAGTGAAGAACCAGAGTTCATTCGGGAATTAGTGAGCGCGGCGCGCATTGGACGTAGTCTAGGAGTTCATTTAATTTTAGCCACGCAAAAGCCAGGCGGTGTTATTGACGATCAAATATGGAGTAATGCGCGCTTTAAAGTAGCTTTAAAAGTCCAAGATGCCGCTGACAGTAAAGAAATCTTAAAAAATGCAGACGCTGCTTCTATTACGGTGACGGGTCGAGGCTATCTGCAGGTTGGAAATAATGAAGTGTATGAACTGTTTCAGTCAGCTTGGAGCGGCGCGCCGTACATGGAAGATACGTATGGGGCTGAAGATGAAGTCGCCATTGTCACAGATCTCGGGTTGATTCCTTTATCTGATGTATCTACTCAGCAGACGTCATCTAAACAAGCGGAAGCAGAAATTGATGTTGTGGTGCAAAAAATTGAAAAAACGCAGCAGGAACTAGCTATCAAAAAATTAAATAGTCCATGGCTGCCGCCTCTTAAAGAGAGATTGCTTCGCAGTGAGTACACAGAGAAGCGAGACGGCGTATTCCCAATTGGCTTGATTGATGAACCGGAAAAGCAAAGTCAAACGGTATACAACTATCAGCTGATGGAGGATGGAAACATTGGTATATTTGGTTCGTCAGGATACGGTAAATCGTTTACAGTCATGATGTTGCTTCTTAGTCTAGCTGAAAGACAAAGCCCGGAGCAGCTTCATTATTACATTTTTGACTTTGGAAACGGCACGCTGCTGCCGCTTCGTCAGCTGCCTCATACGGCGGATTATTTCTTAATGGATCAAATGCGTAAAATTGAAAAATTTATGACGATTATCAAACAAGAAATCGCAAGGCGAAAGCAGTTATTTCAACAGCAGGAAGTTAGCAATATCAAGATGTATAATGCTCTAAGTTCAGAAGAGCTTCCTCTAATTTTTATCACGATTGATAATTTTGATCTTGTCAAAGAAGAAATGCAAGATCTAGAAATGCAGTTCACACAGCTCGTGCGTGACGGCCAGTCTTTAGGAATTTATATGATCTTTACCGCGACGCGCGTGAATTCTATTCGTCAGTCGCTTATGAATAACTTGAAAACGAAGGTTGTTCATTATTTAATGGATCATTCAGAAGCGTATTCTATTTTAGGACGTACGCCGTATGCGCTAGAGTCTATTCCAGGCCGAGCTATTATCAAAACGGATCAGCCTTATTTTGCGCAGCTGTTTTTACCTGCGGAAGGAAAAGATGATTTTGAAATTTTTGATACAGTTAAGCTGCACATTCAACGATTAAAGAATCAATATGCTGATGCTATTGTTCCGGAGCCTGTACCAATGCTGTCATCGAAACTTGTGCTTGCCGAATTTATGACGGACAGAAGGGTTATTCGGGAAAAAGGAGTCATTCCTCTTGGGTTAGATGAAGAGTTTGTTCGACCGGTGCATATGAACTTTACGAAAAATAAGCATTGCATCGTCATGGGGCAGACGCAAAAAGGAAAAACAAATGTAGTGAAGGTCATACTGCAAACAGCGCTTGAACAAGGCGTGAAGCAAATCGGATTATTTGATTCGGTTGATCGCGGTTTATCAAGTTATACAGCTGAAGATGAAGTTGTTTACATGGAAATAAAAGAACAGATTATCGACTGGCTTGATTTAACTGAAGAACGGTTGCAGCGACGTGAAAATAAGTATTTGGAAGCAGTGCAGGAAGGAAAGGTACACAGTCTTTCATTTTCTCCGATCATGCTTGTAGTAGACGGATTTGTACGATTCCAGCAAAACTTAGACAGCGTCCTGCAGGATCGTATTACAAAATTGATGAAAAATTATAGTCACCTGGGCTTTAACTTGATTGTTGCAGGGAACAACAATGAGTTTTCAAAAGGATTTGACGCGTTAACAACAGAAGTGAAGCAAATTAGCCAAGCTGTGCTGCTGATGAAGAAAACAGAGCAAAGCTTATTTACACTTCCTTATGACCGAAAAGAAGCCGACGTTAATCCTGGCTTCGGTTATTATATTAAAAGTGGAAAAGAAACAAGAATTCAAATCCCGCTATGTGTAAGTGAAAGGAAGATCTTAACATGACCGAACAGCGTAAGTATACACTTAAAGTCATATTAGCTGTTGTTTTAATTTTGGCTCTTCCTTCTTTCTTTTTCCAGTATATTGGAGACAATCCGCTACAAGTCACAGAAAACTCAACAAGAACGATTGCGGTGGTTAACGAAGATAATGGAGTAAAAGAAAATAGTGAAAAAGCGATAGAGTTTGGAGAAAAAGTGACTCCTCTTTTACAGGAGGGGTCGGATTATCAATGGACCGTGCTTGGACGAAGCGCAGCTACAAGCGGTTTACAGAATGGAAAATATGATGCGGTTATCTATATTCCCTCGACTTTCTCACAAAATATTTTATCGTATCAGGAAAAAAAGCCAGAAAAAGCTACTTTGGAATACAAAGTTCAAAGTCAGCTTAACGCAGTTAATAAGGAAAAAGTAGTAGGGGAATTAGAAGATGCTACTACAAAGGTTAATAATGAAATGTCCTCTTTGTACTGGAGTTATGTATCACAGGAAGTGGATAAAGTACGCGGACAGTTCGATAAAATTCTAAATAAAGAAATCGCCTTTCAAAAAACAATGGTCGCTTTTTATAAACCGAATTCAAAAGATTTAGCAGGTGAATTAAATGATCAAAAGAAAATTCTTCAGCAAATCCAAGATAATGTAAATAAAGCAGAAAAAGGTTCGAGTGACAGACAAGGCGACGTAGAACAGGTTGAAAAGAATTTAAACAGCTTTATTGAATATGTAAATCAATATCAAACATATCAAGAAACACAGAAACAAATGCTTGAAAAAACGCAGGCTCAAAGCGTCACTGCGATTCAAGAAGGGCTTTCTTCCCTTGAATCTAATCAGCCAAGCTCTAAGCAAAATTTTAATGAGCAGGCCAATCAAGTGTTTAGTGGCTTATCTTCCATTCAACAGCAGTTGGATCAAAATCAAAAAGCCGTTGGAGAACTTGGAGACCAACAAGCGGATAACATCAGTGAACAAGAAAAAGCTCTGCAAGATTTGAACGGCCAAATAGTCAGTTCCTATAAACAGCAGTCTGAGCAAACAACCCTAAATCAAATTGAAAGTAAGCTAAAGCCGCTTCGTGCGCAGCTAGAGACAGCTTCATCAAATGATAGTGGCGGAGGCTCAACGGATCCAGGGGAAAGTGATGGAACTCAGCCAGACCCTACTCAAGGCGGAGAGACGCCAATGGACCCTGGGGAAGGTGACGGAACTCAGCCAGATCCGAATCAAGGTGGAGAGACGCCGACGGATCCTGGAGAAGATGATGGAACTCAGCCAGATGCTGGTCAAGGCGAAGGAACGTCAGAACCAATTAAAGTGGATTTATCTCAGCAAACAGCAAAGCTTGATGATATATCAAAAGGTCTTGAAGACTTAGAACAGCAGCTCCAAGGAATGGTGAACGAAACACCTGAAGCGCCTGAGACATCTGAGGGAACGGAAACGCCTGAAACACCGGACACACTGGACACACCGGACACACCGGATGCATCAGGTACATCCAATGCTGTGAAAAGTGCGCTTGAAAAAGTGGCTAATCTGAAAATACAGGTACAAGCAGTCAAAGATGAGCTGCAAAATGTAACAGTTCAGCCGGAAGCTTCAGGAGAAAATACGGATGAGCTGAAGCAGAAAATTGCCAGTTTGGAAGCAGACGTTGAGACTTTGACAGCACAGAAAAACAAAGCAGAGAAAGACTTAGAAGAAGCGACCAAGTCGTCCAGCAGTCAAATTGCTAAGCTTCAAGAAGAAAATGAACGATTAAAAAAAGAGAATGAAAAGTTGAAAGAAGACGGCAAAAAGCCTTCTAAAGGTAGTGTGAATGTAGACAATCTCATTACGATGATTACAAACAAAGAAGATAAAATTTTATCTTCTCCAAACCTTTCAGCTTCTCGCAAGGAAAAGTTGAGCAATACATTCTCAGGTAAGATTCAAAGCAGCAGTGCAGAAGATCTGCTAAAGTACTACGGTGATTTATCGCAGTATGATTTGACTTTAGCTCAGGTAGGAAATACAGACATACAGAACAGCGTCCTTAACAATGACTCTATTAAAGGAAGTTTGCAGCAGGCGTTAGCTGGCACCGTCTCTTCTCAAGATGCACGTAAGCAAATCCAACAAAACCTGTCTCTAACAAAAGAAGAGTTAGCACAGTTCCAAAGTTCAGTGCAAGATTTTGCTGATCAATATGGACAAACAGTTGATGCTGAACAAGCATCTATTATGGAAGAGCTATCAGCTATTCAAGAAAAAGCAAATGCAATGAATCAAGAGCTTCAATCTAGCGCAGGTGAAGATCAAGCATTAGAAAAGAAAGAAGCTCCGGACGTAACGGGCTTAATGACGCTGCAGCAAAGCATGGGTCAAGAGTTGAAGGGAATGAACGAACTCATTTCATCTTTAGGTGAAAGACAAGCAAATGTTGTCACATACACAGATGAATTGCAGAAGCGTGTAAATGAAGTCCAGGATAAAGCTGACACGCTTAACAGCAAGTGGGCCCAAAACGTGGATTCAACGAAGTTGGTTCGCGGCCAGGTATACCGTTTGTTAAATAATACATTAGTAGATGGACAGAATAATGATTACGTTTATCATTATTTAGCCAATCCTCTTCAAGTAAGCGGTGAAGTGCCGGCTGAAAAAGTAAAAGAGGTTCCACCAGTTGTCATTTTGGTTATTATCTTAATCAGCAGCTTACTAATTGGCTATTTCAGTCAATACTACCGACATGCACCTATGCTTGTGAAAGGTACGCTGTTTGGGTTATTGAATTTGATTGTAGGGTTAATGGTAAGTATCTTTAGCCTTAATATTTATTCGTTATCGGGAGACCGGGCAATGGAATGGTCAATCTTTACGATTGTCTTATTACTTGCTACATCTACACTCGTACGTATTGCTTTCTTATTAGGAAGCTTCGCTGGATGGGTGACGACAGTAGGGTTGATTTTATTTTATATTACCCCGCTTCTTAACTTATCTATGCCAAACTTTAATTACGAGGATCCAGTATCTAAGGTATATATGTCAATTCAATATGATACGCAGTCTCTATTTGGACAGGCGCTTATTGTATTACTGGGGATGACTGCCGTTTTAAGTGTTCTGCCATCTATTATTCGTGCTTTAAAGACGACTAAAGAGGTTGAAAATGATGAAACCTATAGTGCTTAATAAGAAGATTGGAAGTATTGTTCTTATTTTTTCACTTCTTTGTTTCCCTATAGCAGCAGCGGCTGAAGATGATGACGGAAACGTTGAAGAGATTAAACCAAATGTATATAAGGATGATCCGATTAACTTGGACCCCGAATCTTTGCTGGAAAATAAAAAAGAAGTAGGAAATATTCCGGAGGAAATAAAGGATCTTACATTTGAAAAAGAGGAAGATGCAGAGAAAGAGAGCTTAAAAGAAAGTCTTTTTGCGAACGCATCAGCTGAAGATAATACGATTTCTGCGAAAGCAAAAGAATATAACTTGTTTTCTTCTAAAAACACTTCCTACAAGAAAGATCGAACAGAACAAACTGCCTCTGAAAAGTCATCAGACCTACAATGGTTTTATTTATTATTGATTGGTGTGGGGGTTGTTGTATTATTTGCGGTTTTAATACCGCGCATTAGCCCTCAGCCTTCTGTGAAAAAATGAAAAAACCTCGCTGTTAATCAACAGCGAGGTTTTTGCGTATAGACGTAAATTTACAGGCGGCGGAAGCCTTCTTCAAACAAATAATCTTCGGCTTCTTCGTAAGATAGAAATGCTGCCTCTAAATTCAAGCCAGAATAAACATTCCACAGATCATCTTCATGAACAAGTAAAAGCGTTGCATTGTCTGGACCGTTCCAGCGCTGTTCATTTCCATTCCCTACAATAGCTTCTTCTCTAGCTGTATCAGGAAGGGTTGACAAAGATTCAATAGAAGCTTCAATAATTGAGCGAAGCTCTTCTTCTGTATAATCACGGATATTTACAAGACCTTTGTCATTTGTTTCATATCCTTTTAAAAACCCTCCATATACAAATCCATTTCCGTTAGGATGCAGATGATGCACAACAACCGTTTTATCGTACACGCTTTTTTCATAATGAAAATTCGCGCGTCCTAAAGATACATCTTTTCGATGCAGCTCTGGAAACGATGAAATAATAGCTAATTTTTCGTCAAAACTAAGCATACACAATCCTCATTTCTATTTAAATCATTTCACTTTCTGAAATGGTATAAGCTCTTTTACGATTCGGTTGATTATACCATATATAAAGAAAGACACATAATGCTTTTTCCAATGTGGACTTTTAAAAATATAACCCTTCGCATAAAGTGGCCGTCACTGTAAAGAAGAATACATCTTTTTCACTATAAAACTTAACAAAAAAGAGGCAGGGAATTCACAGTGAAAAAATAATATAAAGAGGTGGAAGAAAACTAGTTTTCAAACCTATCATATAGGAGGAATAAAAAAGTGAAATTATACGATCTGTGTAAAAAAACATGGGCACTATCCCTGCTTGTTTTTGTTCTTTTAGTGAGCTTAACTCCTGTTAGTCAAGCAGCCGCATTTTTATCTGTTGCACAAGCTCTTGAGAATCAAAACAATAGTGTACAAACGGTTAAAGGATATGTAGTAGGTCAACCTACAGGCACATCTACAGTTATTACGAGCAATTACCCAAACGATTATGCACTTGCACTTGCTGATAGTGCAAATGAAACCAATACAGACAAGATGGTGTACGTTCAAATTCCTTCAAATTTGCGAAGTACATTTGGACTTCAAAGTCACTCGGAGTTAAAAGGGAAAAATCTTACTGTTACGGGCACACTCACTCCTTATTTTTCACACCCAGGAATAAAATCAGTTACTTCTATCAGTACAGAAACAGGAGGAACTGATCCGGCTCCAGATCCCACAGAGCCAACTGTTCCAGTAGAAGACTATTATCGTACTGCAGCTGGAAAAACAGGAAATACCTTAAAGACAGAGCTTCATAACATTATTGATCATCATACAGAACTTTCGTATTCAGCCGTATGGGAAGCTTTAAAGAAAACGGATGAAGATCCAGTTAACGTAAATAACGTTATTTTGCTCTACACGGGGCGTTCACAGGCTAAGAGTACAAATGGAGGCGGAGTGGACGATTGGAATCGTGAGCACGTCTGGGCAAAGTCTCACGGGGATTTTGGAACAGCTATGGGACCTGGAACAGATCTTCATCACTTACGTCCAACCGACGTGTCTGTAAACAGTACGAGAGGAAACTTAGATTTTGATAACGGAGGGACGGAACATAGCGAAGCACTCGGAAATTATTTTGACAGTGATTCATGGGAACCTCGAGATGAAGTAAAAGGCGACGTGGCTCGTATGTTGTTTTATATGGCCGTGCGCTATGAAGGCGATGTAAGTGATGAGCCTGACTTAGAACTTAATAACACAGTAAATAATGGCACTGCTCCTTATCACGGGAAATTATCTGTGCTTCTTCAATGGAACGCCCAAGATCCAGTAGATGATCGAGAACGACGTAGAAATGACATTATTTATTCAGATTATCAGCATAACCGCAACCCGTTTATTGACCATCCTGAATGGGTGAATGAGATTTGGAACTAATGAAGGAGGCGTCCTGGCAGGGCGTCTTTTTTTTATAAAAGAAAAAGGAAAAAACTAAAATCCGCCGAATACCTATAGGTGATTTTGAAAAAATGGAGGGAAGATATGAAACAGCTATGTAAAAAAGGATTGGCTTTCGTTTTGATGTTCATTTTTGTTAACGCTTTCATTTTAAGTCCAATTAACGGAGCGGCTGCCGTAGATGGAAATTCAATGAATCCAGGTTACAAAACCTATTTAATGGCGCCTTTAAAAAAGGTAACAGACTATACGACATGGGAAGCGTTTGAGAACGATTTACGCAAAGCGAAACAAAATGGATTTTATGCAGTGACAGTAGACTTCTGGTGGGGAGATATGGAGAAAAACGGCGATCAGCAGTTTGATTTTTCCTATGCGCAGCGCTTTGCTCAAGCTGCTCGTAATGCAGGTATAAAGATCGTTCCTATTATTTCTACTCATCAGTGCGGAGGCAATGTAGGAGATGATTGTAACGTTCCGCTTCCATCTTGGGTATGGAACTTAAAAAGCGATGATAGCCTTTACTTTAAATCTGAAACGGGAACGATAAATAAAGAAACGCTAAGCCCGCTTGCAACAGACGTTATTTCTAAGCAATACGGTGAGCTCTACACGGCATTTGCGCAAGCGTTAGCACCTTATAAAGAAGTGATTGCTAAAATCTATTTATCAGGAGGCCCTGCAGGTGAAATTCGTTATCCGTCTTATACAGCAGCAGACGGAACCAGCTATCCGTCTAGAGGGAAATTTCAAGTGTATACGAACTTTGCCAAAAGCAAGTTTCAATCATATGCTTTGACTAAATACGGTTCACTCGCGGGCATTAATCAAGCATGGGGAACCAATTTAACCTCTGCATCGCAAATTTTACCGCCGTCAGATGGCTATCAGTTCTTAAAAGATGGTTATTCAACAGCTTATGGAAAAGATTTCTTAGCATGGTATCAAGGAGCTTTGGAAGATCACACAAAACGTATTGGACAGTTAGCTCATCAGGCTTTTGATTCCACCTTTAACGTACCAATCGGTGCAAAAGTGGCGGGAATTCATTGGCAGTATAACAATCCCACGATTCCTCATGCTGCAGAAAAACCTGCTGGATATAATGATTACAATGCACTTTTAGATGCGTTTAAAACAGCTAAATTAGATATAACGTTTACGTGCTTAGAAATGACGGACAGCGGAAGTTATCCAGAATATTCTATGCCAAAGACACTTGTACGCCAGGTAGCAGGTATTGCGAATGCAAAAGGAGTTGTTTTAAACGGGGAAAATGCTTTAACTATAGGCAGTGAAGATCAATATAAAAAAGCAGCTGAAATGGCCTTTAACTATAATTTTGCAGGATTTACGTTGCTTCGTTTCTACGATGTTATTAACAATGATACGCTGATGGGGCAATTTAAAAATACGTTGGGCGTTACACCTGTTGCGCAAACGGTTGTAGTAAAAAATGCGCCAACCGCATTAGGAGAAACGGTTTATATTGTTGGAGACAGAGCTGAGCTAGGTCAGTGGGATACGTCCATGTATCCAATTAAATTAACATATAATTCATCTACAGCTGATTGGAGAGGCACCGTCTATTTTCCTGCGAGTCAAAATGTTCAATTTAAAGCAATTGTGAAGAGAGCTGATGGATCGTTAAAAGCATGGCAGCCTTCGCAGCAATATTGGAGCGTACCTTCAACAACAATGACGTATACAGATAATTGGTAAAACAAAGCCGCATAGCACGTGCTATGCGGCTTTGTTTTGAACACAAGAATTATTTCCAGTTCTCTTGAATAAATTCATCTCGACCGGACTTAGCACGGTCTTCTTTATAATGCTTTGGATTTTTCTTGTGGAAATCTTGGTGATACTCTTCGGCTTCATAAAACGTAGAGGCAGGAAGAATGCTTGTTACGATTGGTTTTTTAAAACGTCCGCTTTCTGCGACCTCTAGCTTCGTCTCTTCAGCTGCTTGTTTTTGGCTGTCGTTATGGTAAAAAATTGCTGTTCGATACTGCGAGCCGCGATCTTGAAATTGACCTCCGTCATCTGTTGGATCAATTTGCGGCCAATAAAGATCTAATAAACGTTTATACGGAAACACTTCGGGGTCAAATGTGATTTGAACCACTTCGTAGTAACCGCTTGTTCCAGATTTTACTTGCTCATAAGTAGGGTTATCCACAGTTCCCCCCATATATCCTGATACAATGCCGTGAATACCTTCTAGCTCTTCAAAAGGTGTAACCATACACCAGAAACATCCACCTGCAAATGTAGCTTTTTCCATACGTAATCCCTCACTTAATCCGTTGTTATGAAGGGTATTATAACAAATTTATATTGAAACAGCTAGAAAAGGGTTTGTAGTCTGTGTAAAAGCTGTGGATAAAGATAAATATCCACAGCTTTTACACAATAAACTCGACTGTTTTGAAGATTGAAAAATGAAGGAGAGAATAAAGAAAAAATGATAGAATAGATAAGATGTATATATCGATTTAGAAGAAATTGCACAGCAGAAGTACAATCTACGGACTGGACTTTGGTGTACTGGTGGCATCTAGATAAATAAAGTTAGTACGTTAGTAACAAGAGGTACGAAACAGCATATTCGCGCTGTTAAATAAATATACAAAGATAATAGGAGAGTTGAATATGTTACAAGATAATCTCATCCTAGAGCACTATGGATTAAACGAATTAAATTTTGATACGATCAAAAGCTACCGGGATCGGTTTGCTGAAGTAAAACCAGCTCATCCTTGGAATGCACTTGAAACAAAGGAGTTTTTATACAAAGTAGGAGCTTGGGGAAAGGTTAGAGATACCCATAAAGAGGGAGTCACACTCGCAGGCCTACTTTTATTCAGTGAAGAACGGATTATCACAGAAGTTTTACCACAATACTTTTTAGAATACCGGGAAAGTAAAGGGAACGAAGAATGGACAGAGCGCTTTACCTCTCAAGACGGGACGTGGTCAGGAAATATTTTTGATTTTTATTTTCATATTCATGAAATTGTTCGTAATAGCGAACCTCAGCCGTCAATCGCTTCCTCTTTAACAGAAGTTTTGATTAATATGCTTATTCATGCAGATTATAATGGCGAGGGCGGCGTTATTTTAGAAAAGCAACCTTCTCATTACGTTTTTTCTAATCCAGGTCTTTTGTTAGTACCTACAGATTCAGTTTTTAGCAATACCGTTAGTCAGCTTCGAAACCCAAATATCGTTAAGCTATTTAGTTTACTAGGGCTATGTGAACGTTCGGGCTCTGGTTTGAAAAAAGTAAAGCAAAATTGGAGCCTGCATCATTATAAAACGCCGGCTATTGATCAAGATGTTTCTATGCATCGTACAGTGGTCATGTTATCTCTGTCCACTCAAGAAAGACAGGTAAGTTCTTCTGGAAAAGACACTTATAATACGTCTATAGATGATTCGGGAAATAATTTTAAAGATGTCGAAAAATATCAAAATACACCTGAAAACGATGTCGAAAAAGACTCCTATAATAAAAATGATTACTCCTATAATAAAGAATTAATAGAGGAGTTAAAGTCATACAATAACGATGTTAACTCCTTTAATAAGGAAGATAACTACTATAATAACGAGAGTGACTTATACAATAACGATGTTAACTCCTATAATAATAATCATAACTCCTATAATAATGAACAAGGAGAGAATTCTTCTAATTTGGTAAATGTAGAGAATATTGATACGAAGCTATGGGATATTGCAGCGCTGGCTCGTGAAAAAAAACGGCTTTCGCCGAATCAGATGGAACATATTATTCTTGAGTTATGTAAAGAAAAACCGCTCATGCTTAAAGAGTTTGCTTATTTACTAGAAAGAACGCCGGATGGAGTACGTAATAATTATTTAACAAAGCTATTACGAAAAGGACAATTACAGTTGAAATATCCAAATCAGCCAAACCATCCAAAACAGGCATATTTATTTAATAAGAAAGATATAGAGAAATAAATCAAGCAACCGATAGAACGTATAGAGATTAAGCTGCAAAAAATTGATAAGGAGGAGTTTGCTAAAAGCTACAGATTTAAGGGGGAAATTCACCATAAAGTTGTGCCAAGCTGTCAGACTCTCTTTATATGAGTTCTGGCTCGTATAAAGGAGGAAAAAGAGTGTGAAAAGCAAGTGCGTTCTTATTTTTCTGGTGGTTGTATGGCTGTGTAATATGGGGAAAGGAATAGGATGTGGATCAAAGGTGAATGCAGAGATAAATATACCGCTGTCGACGTGGGTGTGGGATACAAAGAAATGGATGCTGAACCAAGAAGCTATCCTCGAAAAGCTTCAAGAAAAAAAGGTGACAAACGTTTATTTACAAATTGATACTCATCTTTTACCTTCCGTATATCGGCATTTTATCCAACAAGCACAAGCCCAGGGCATAAGTGTTTACGCACTTGACGGCGCTCCTTATTGGATAGGGCCTTCTGGTATAGAAGAGCAGGAAGCATTTTTTAATTGGATAACAGCTTACCAAGCACAAGCAGACGAGCCACAGCAATTTTCAGGGGTTCATTTGGATGTAGAGCCTTATTTGTATAAAAGTTGGGAAAATAATCGAGCGAAAAGTATTCTGCAGTATCAATATGTTATTTCTCAAGCCGCTGTACAGTCTCATGAGTTACACTTGCCGCTTGCTGTAGATATCCCGTTTTGGTTTGACGAAGTTCCATTCAAAAATAGCAACGGTTCCGGTTCGCTGGGGCGGTGGATTATTCAGTACGCTGATGAAGTCACAATTATGGCGTACCGGAACCACGCAGATAAAGAAAACGGTATTGCTGAAATAACAGAAAATGAACGCAAGTGGGGACGTGTACTATCCACTCCGATTGAAATAGGGGTAGAAACGATGGCTTCAGATGAAGGAGAATACATTTCTTTTTCTGCTAAAGGAGAAGAAAAGATGATGCAAGAGCTGGGTATGTTGCTTACGGAGTGTCAAGCTGAAAATCCTCCAAGCAGTATAGCTGTTCATCATTTTGATAGCTGGCTACAGATGAAGCCATGACAATGAAAAAACCGCTGCATCGCTGCAGCGGTTTTTTTGGGTTTAGGGAGTATAGATACAATATAGCCATTTTATTAAAGGACTATACATAAAAAAAGTAACCATTTAAAAAATGGCTACTCACACAAAGGGGGGGAACTTAATCTTATCATTCCCACTTTTTCTAAAAGATATGCCTTTTTTAACCCGTTTTTTTAAAATAATTTAGTCGTCCAAGATTCGCAGTTCCACACGTCTGTGACCACATCTTGATAAAATTCAGGTTCGTGGCAAATAATTAAGATACTTCCTTTGTATTCTTTTAAAGCTCGTTTTAATTCATCTTTCGCATCTACATCTAAGTGGTTTGTAGGCTCATCCAGTACAAGAATGTTGGTTTCGTTGTTAATCAGCTTACATAGACGAACTTTTGCTTTTTCTCCACCGCTTAGAACTTCTACTTTACTTTCAATATGTTTTGTTGTTAAGCCGCATTTAGCTAAAGCTGCACGAATCTCGTATTGGGTAAAGTGAGGAAACTCATTCCATACTTCTTCAATACACGTATTGTAATTAGCGGTTTTGATTTCTTGTTCAAAATAGCCAATATGCTGGTAATCTCCTTTTTCTACAGAGCCTGAAATCGGTTTGATTTCTCCTAAAATACTTTTTAAAAGAGTTGTTTTCCCGATTCCATTTGCTCCTACAAGGGCAATCTTTTGACCTCGCTCCATTTTTAAATTCAGTGGCTTAGAAAGCGGCTCTTCGTATCCAATGACTAAATCAGATGTTTCAAAAATTAATTTGCTTGAAGTACGAGCACCCTTAAAGTTAAACTCTGGTTTTGGACGCTCCTGAGCTAGTTCAATTACTTCCATTTTATCGAGCTTTTTTTGACGGGACATGGCCATATTTCGTGTCGACACACGGGCTTTATTTCTTGCTACGAAATCTTTTAAATCTGCCATTTCTTGCTGTTGTTTTTTATAAGCTGCTTCAAGCTGCTGTTTTTTCATCTCGTACACTTTCATAAAATCGTCGTAGTCTCCTACATAGCGATTTAACTCTTGGTTTTCCATATGATAAATTAAATTGATCACGCTATTTAAAAATGGAAGATCGTGAGAAATTAAAATAAAGGCATTTTCATATTCTTGCAAATAGCGTCGCAGCCACTCAATATGCTGTTCATCCAAGTAGTTTGTAGGCTCATCAAGTAAAAGAATTTCTGGTTTTTCAAGCAGCAGTTTGGCTAATAATACTTTCGTACGCTGTCCGCCGCTTAAATCCTGTACATCGCGATCTAAGCCGATATCTTCTAATCCTAATCCGCGTGCAATTTCTTCGACTTTTGCATCGATAACGTAAAAGTCATTGTTTGTTAAGAGGTCTTGAAGCGTACCGACTTCTTCTAATAGTTTTTCGAGTTCTTCTGGTGATACCTCCGCCATTTTCTCATAGAGGCCATTCATTTGAGCTTCTAAATCAAATAAGTATTGAAAAGCACTTTTTAGTACATCACGAATAGAAAGGCCGCGCTCTAATGCTGTGTGCTGATCTAAATAGCCAACGCGCACTTTTTTAGACCATTCTACTTTTCCAGCATCCGGTTCTAGCTTGCCTGTAATGATGTTCATAAATGTTGATTTACCTTCGCCGTTTGCTCCAATTAAGCCGACGTGTTCACCTTTTAACAATCGAAATGATACATCGTTAAAAATCGCACGGTCACCAAAACCATGGCTTAGATTTTTTACGTTTAATACACTCATGCTGACACACCTTTTCTTTTAAAATATCTATCGTACGTTTCGTTATAAACAAATTGATTCATAACGATTATAGCGAACTTATATACATAAATCCATATGAGTTTTCCAGCCTTGAAAGTCATATAAAATTCACTCGCGTCTTCCTTTCACTTCATTCATACTATATATATCAATGTAGAAAATCCTTCATGAAGAAGGGACGGTTATATCGAATCATTCAAATAGAGTATATAAAAGAATAAAAAGGCAGGGGGAAAAGAAATGAACATTTATACGATACTAGTGACAGGAAGAATGCATAAAGAGCTGGAGGAGATAATTAAACAAAAGCAGCTGTCTCAGACGTTTCGATTTATGGAAGAGCAAGACGTTACAATTGAAGATTTAAACTGGGCTGATGCGCTTTTATCCTTCGGTCCAACGAATTGCTTTGAAGATCATAGCTTTAAATGGATTCATTCTCTCGGCGCAGGAGTCGATCGGTTCTTAGAAAGCGGGGATTGGAAAAAGAGTGTGATGTTAACACGTACGGTTTGTTCATTCGGTCAGCGAATCAGTGAATATTGTCTTAGCTATATGCTAGCTGAACTTCAGCATCACGCACAGTTTCAGCATCAGCAAAAACAAAAGCATTGGAAAGTGGTAGAGCCTAAGCAGCTTTCTGCTCAAACGGTCATAATTTACGGAACAGGTGAAATCGGCGGGCGTCTTGCAGCCGTTTTAAAATCTTTTGGTGTACGAGTAATAGGTGTATCTAAAAGTGGAAATGAAAAGCCGTCATTTGATCAAGTGGTCTCGATTTCGAAGGAAAAAGAATTGCTAAAAGAAGCCGATTGGATCATTAGTACAATGCCGCTAACACATGAAACAAAAAGCTACTTTGATTCAAAATGGATGAATGTAGTTGAAAATGCATACTTTATAAATGTTGGACGAGGAGCAACTGTAGATGAACATGCGTTAGTAGCGGCTGTTGAGCAAAAGCGTATTCGAAAAGCATACATAGACGTATTTGAGCATGAGCCGTTAACGAAAGAATCTGCTTGGTGGGATCATTCAAACATCATCATAACACCTCATATTTCAGCGGTGACTACGCCTGAAGAAGCCGTCGAGTGCTTTGTTGAAACGCTGCAAAAAGTTGAGCAAGGCGAATTTCCTTCTAACTTGGTTAATATTGAAAGAGGCTATTAAAGCATTATGATGCGCGTTTCCGCTATGAGAATGGTATACTGAAACTTGCTTTTCTTGAACGAAAAGAATGAAATCTGTTCTTCTAGGGGGGAACAAACGTTGAAGCAAGAAGAATTATTTAAACAAGCACGTGTATTTATAGAGACGTGTTACGCTGAACTTGAAAAAAGCGAAGCGGATAAAAACAAGCGGTTAAAAGAAATCCATCAGCAAATTATGTCACTCGGACATTATGATCATACATTTGAAGAGTTAGAGCACGGAGCTCGTATGGCTTGGAGAAACAGCAATAAATGTATTGGACGATTATTTTGGCACTCACTCAATGTATTTGATAAGCGAGATGCGAACACAGTTGAAGAGGTAAGAGACGCCCTGTTTCACCATATTGAATATGCAACAAATGACGGAAAAATCCGGCCTACTATTACGGTGTTTAAACCGAAAATGAAAGAAAAAGAGCCGGTTAGAATATGGAATCATCAGCTAATCCGCTATGCAGGGTACGAGACGGAATATGGTGTGATAGGAGATCCTGATTCTGTTGCGTTCACGGAGGTTTGCCAAAAGCTGGGGTGGGAAGGTGAGAAAACTCACTTCGATGTTCTTCCTTTGGTCCTGCAAGTTAATGAAGCATCACCTCGATGTTTTGAGATTCCAAAACATTTAGTGAAAGAAGTAGCTATTACGCATCCAGAACTTCCTGAATTTGAAGACTTACAGTTGAAATGGTACGCTGTCCCGATGATTTCAGATATGAAGCTAGAAATTGGAGGGATTGATTACGTGGCAGCACCATTTAATGGATGGTACATGGGGACTGAGATTGGTGCCCGAAATTTAGCGGATACGTATCGCTATAACCAACTTCCAAAAATAGCTTCTATGATGGGATTGAACATGGATTACAACGCGACGCTTTGGAAGGACAAAGCTCTTGTTGAATTAAACGTTGCAGTGCTTTCTTCTTTTAAACGAGAAGGCGTTAGCATTGTAGACCATCACACTGCTGCTCAGCAATTTCACTTGTTTGAAGAAAGAGAGCAAAAAAATGGCCGGGAAGTGACTGGGAACTGGACGTGGTTAATCCCACCGGTTTCGCCAGCAACCACGCATATTTTTCATAAGTCTTATAAAAATAAAGTATTATCACCAAATTATTTTTATCAAGACGCTGCTTATTAAATGAACAAAAAAGAGAGTACAAATTTGTACTCTCTTATTACACGTTAATTAATTTTTGTGTTTATCAAGCAAGTTAGCAAGTACATATGTTTTGTACTTTTCCACTTTGCGGCCTTCATGGTTGCGAACTCCTCGTTTTTTAAGTTCCTCAACATACCAGCCTTTGCTTCCTACGTGCATACTCAAACACCCTTTCGTCATTTTTTTAGGATGAACAGAATGAGGTTCATTGTCTGCTCGAATGGAGACATCTTGTCTTTCCAATACGTGCCTCATTGTAACATCTTTTATTTTATGATGAAAGGGAAAAAGGTCGAAAAAACGAGAATGATTTCAGGTGAATTTTAGTTTACTCATTCCTCGTTTTTTTGAGATAGAAGGAGGAGGTTTAATTCGTCTTTATTTTGGATTAGATCTTCTAATGTATACTGATCTAAAACCTTAATGAAGGCTTGCATGGCTTCATGCAAAACACTTTTTAACTTGCAGACGGGGCTAATAATGCAGAAGTTTCCTTCACGGTCAAAACATTCAACAATATGAAAATCTTCTTCTGTTTGACGTACCACTTTTCCAATATTAATGTCTTTTGGAAGCTGAGCTAAACGAATACCGCCGTTTCGTCCTCGGATTGTTTCAATTAAGCCAAGTTTCCCAAGCTCGTGAATGATTTTCATAAGATGGTTTTTTGAAATATTATACGCTTCAGCAATTTCTTTTATATTGCTTAGTTTATTATTATCGCGAACGCCTAAGTATAATAAAACTCGCAGTGAGTAATCTGTATATTGTGTGAGCCTCATCTTTTTACCTCTTCTCTTATCAGCAGCTGATATATCTATAATAGCATGTCTATATCTAAGAAATACAGAAAGAATGCTCTCATTTTTGCAGGAGTGAATTTGTGAACATTTTTTTAAATATGTATATAAAATATATCTTTTTAAGTAGGATATGAGTATTATAAAGATGTATTAAGAATATATCTTTTAAAAATGAATCTTTCGGAGGCGAAAGTTATGAAACAAACAACTATTTCTATTGTAAAAAGTACAGTTCCTGTTTTAGAACAGCATGGTCAAGCAATCACAACTCGTTTTTATGAGATGCTTTTTGAACAGTATCCTTCTTTAAAAAATGTATTCAACCAAACAAATCAAAAAACAGGACGTCAGCAAATGGCGTTAGCTAATACAGTTTATGCCGCTGCGCAGTACATCGATCGTCTTGAAACGCTGCTTCCAGTTGTAAAGCAAATCGCTCATAAACACCGCAGTATCGGCGTAAAAGCAGAGCACTATCCAATTGTCGGAGAGTTCTTATTAAAAGCAATTAAAGATGTTTTAAAAGAAGCTGCGACCGATGAGATTATGGAAGCTTGGAAAGAAGCATACGGTGCCATTGCGGACGTATTTATAAGTGTGGAGAAAGAATTATATGAAGAAGCCGAAGAAAAAGGATGGAAAGATTATAAAAAACTAATGGTCCATAAAAAAGTAAAAGAAGCAGAAGACGTGTACTCGTTTTATTTAGTATCACCTGATCAAAAAGCGCTGCCTGCTTTTCTGCCAGGTCAGTATGTAAGTGTACGAATCCCTGGTCAAGAGTATTTATCCATTCGTCAGTACAGCTTATCTGGCTACCGAAACCAACCATACTATAAAATTACGGTGAAAAAAGAAAAGCAAATGGAAGACGGGGTCGTGTCAACTTATTTACATGACCAATTGAAAGAAGGAGACTTGCTTGAAGTCAGCGTTCCAGCAGGAGATTTTGTCTTAAAAGAAAATAGTAAATCAGTATTTATCAGCGGAGGTGTAGGAATTACTCCAATGATGTCAATGCTTCATCAAGCACTAGAAAACAATCAAGAAGTAACATTTATTCACAGTGCTAAAAATGAGCAGTTTCATGCAATGAAACGAGAGCTTCAATCGTTGTCAGAGACATATACGTTTGAACAACACGTTTTCTATAGTCAAGCGCAAACAGCTCAGCATGATGAACATATAACGTATGGTCGCTTAACTAAAAAAGAGCTAGCTAAATATGCCGGTGATAAACATGCATATTATTATGTTTGTGGATCTTCTTCATTTACGCAAATGGTGTTAGAAGGCCTAGCTGAAATGGGTATTTCCCAAGAAAATATCATGTATGAATCGTTTGGCCCGAAAATGAGTATGACTCCTTCCGCATAAATGTATGGAAAAAGGGTAAAAAGCTAACAGTAGACAATACTGTTAGCTTTTTTTATGAAAGGGAGTTTAAAGATGACAAATACGCAGTATGACATGGTGGGAATAGGAATAGGACCTTTTAATTTAGGCTTAGCGGCCCTTGCTGAGCCTCTTGATGAAATTGATGCCATCTTCTTTGATAAAGAAGAGAAATTTGAATGGCATCCGGGCATGTTAATTGACGGCACGGACTTGCAGATTCCGTTTCTAGCAGACTTAGTTACATTTGCGGATCCAACAAGCCCCTATTCTTTTCTAAATTACATTCACAAGCAAAAACGCTTGTATCCGTTCTTTTTCTTTAATCGTTTTGACATTCCGCGTCAAGAATACAACGAGTACGCAAAATGGGTAGCGGAGCAGCTATCTTCCTGCCACTTTTCTTCAAAAGTTGTGGACGTGATACCGAAACATGAAGAAGAGTATTATGAAGTAAAGGTAGAAACACCTGAGGGAATTCAAACGGTCAATGCTAAACACGTTGTAATGGGAACAGGAAGCATTCCACTTGTACCTCCGGCTTTTGAAGAAAAGCTGAATGAGCATATTTTACACAGCAGCGGCTATTTACATAAAAAAGAAGAGATTCAAAAAGGAAAACATGTAACGATTGTTGGTTCAGGGCAAAGCGCTGCAGAGATTTTTCTTGATTTACTAGAAGAACAGACTGAACATCATTACCACCTTACATGGTTTACAAGATCCTCTAATTTTTTTCAGCTTGATCAATCCAAGCTTGCTCAAGAGTTATTTTCGCCAGACTATGTAGATTATTTTCATTCGCTGCCTTTTGAGGAACGTACAAGCACGGTAGAAGATTTAAATCCTTTACGTCACGGAATTGAATCTTCTACCTTAACGAAAATCTATGATTTACTTTATCATCGTTCACTTAAAGGAAAAGTACCCGTTACGATTCAAGCTTCGACTGAAGTAAGTGATATTCATAAAAAAGGAAGTGGATATGAGCTGGAGTGCAAACAATTAAAGGTTGAACGCTCTTTTCAATACGAAGCGGATCGTTTGATATTGTCCACGGGCTATAAGCCGAAGGTTTCGCCGTTCATCGAACGAATAAAAGATGATATCGAATGGGAAGATGACAAGCGTTTTAAAGTCACAAAAGATTACCGGCTTGTCTTTAAACAACCCCGTAACCACCACTTTTTTACGTTAACCAATATTGAACATTCACATGGATCTGGCGCAACAAATCTTGGTTTATCCGTTCAGCGCAATCAGCGTATTCTGAACGTGATTGCAGGGAGAGACGTGTACCCAGTTCCAGAAGAGACGACGTTTCAGACATTTAATTTGTTTTGAATTTCTTCTTTATAAAAATCTTCAATGTGGTTTTTGATTATTGTAGAAAAGTTTTTTACCCATAAACTATGTTTAAAAGAATAGTGTACGGGTATTTTATTTATAGAACATTAGTACACAAATCAATTAAGGAGTTGCTTAGAATGAGTAAGAAAATTGCAGTATTAGTAACAGATTTATTTGAAGATGTGGAATATACAGATCCAGCCAAAGCCTTTGAAGAAGAAGGCCATACGCTAACAAAAATCGATGTTAAAACAGGTGAAGTAACAGGTAAACAAGGCGAAACAACATTAACAATTGATAAAGCAATTGCGGATGTAAAACCAGAAGATTTTGACGCATTGTTTTTACCGGGAGGTTTCTCACCAGATATCTTACGTGCGGACGATCAAGTCGTAGCTTTCACAAAATCATTTATGGATGAAGGCAAACCGGTTATGGCTATCTGTCACGGACCACAGTTGCTAATCAATGCTGAAACATTAAAAGGACGTGACGTAACTGGTTTCAAATCAATTGCTATTGATTTGAAAAATGCAGGTGCAAACTTCCATGACAAAGAAGTGGTGGTATGCGGTAATCAACTAGTTACAAGCCGTACACCAGACGATATGGAAGCATTCGTACGTGAATCAGTAAATGTCTTAAAATAAGTAAATAATATTAGTAAAACTTTCTGTAAAAGGCGATAACAGGGTGGTTTACCACTCTGCTGTCGCCTTTTTTATATGTAACGATTTTGACGAGGAATTTACAGTTATATTACTGGATTAGGTGAAGAGGTTTCTAAAAGAATATGAAAACCTTTTACTATCAATAGATAGAAGCCACGTAACACAATCGAAATATTTTTTACATAAATGAAAGTATAATTTTGGTAGCTTAAAAGACGTTGCGAGTTTCATAGTTTTCATGCAACAATGAGGGTGCATCACGAGATTGGCTTGCTACAAGCTTAGATGCGTTGCGGTTTTACAAAAAAACTTTATTATCACATAGGAGGATTTCAAACATGAAGAAAAGGTTTCGTATTGCCACTGTCGCAGGTGCCGTATCATTAGGATTACTAACAGCAGGACAAGCAAATGCAGCAGCTCCTGATTGCAACACTCCAAAACAAATTAACATTAAAGATGCTCAAGCAGCACAAAATATAAATGTAGATGAGCTATTAAAGAAATTTAACGCTCAAGGACAATCTGCTCAAGCAGCAGCTCCACAACAAGAAACACAAGCACCAGAGCAAGCTGAAGCAGCTCCACAGGAACAAGCACAAGCACCAGAGCAAAGTGAAGAAGCAAAAGCTCCAGAGCAAACACAGCAAAACACAAAAGCTCAACAATCAGAAAATACTGATAAAGCAGAACAAACAAAAGATGCTAGTCAATTCGAACAAAAGGTCGTAGATTTAGTGAACCAAGAGCGTGAAAAACAAGGTTTAAAACCTCTAACACTTAACAAAAAATTAAGTGACGTTGCACGCACTAAATCAAAAGATATGATGGACAAAGGGTACTTTGACCACAATTCACCAACATATGGTTCACCATTTGATATGATGAAACAATTCGGCATTGAATATACAACTGCAGGTGAAAACATTGCAAAAGGTCAGCAATCTCCTGAAGATGTAATGAATGCTTGGATGAATAGTGACGGTCACCGCAAAAACATTCTAAACCCTGATTTCACTGAAATTGGTGTTGGATACGTAAAAGGTGATACTACGTACTGGACTCAACAATTTATCGGTAAGTAATACAAAAAGAGCAGGATATACCTGCTCTTTTTTGCGTTTTTAGCTGTCCAATTTGGGTATAGTAAAGTAAGAACACGTAAAGGAGTGCCTTAAATTGGGACGTATATTAAAAAAAATTCTAGTCGCTGTTTTTCCTATCCTTTTAAAAGAAGGATATCGTCATTATAAAAATCGTAAAACTCGAACTGCGCCGTCTAAAGGATATAAATAAAAAGGACTCGAAAGAGTCCTTTTTATTTTATGCTTGAACAGTGATATGCTTAAATTCTTTTACGTTAAATAATCCTTTGTCGGTTAATTTTAGACATGGGATAACAGGCAAGCTTAAGAAAGATAATGTCAGCAGCGGGTTGAATTTCTGTGAAATATCAAGCTCATGAAGAGCCCCGTGAAGCTGCTTAAGTAAGCTGTTTACTTCATTGTAAGGGTGAGGTGACATTAATCCTCCAATGGAAAGAGGGAGGGAGCCAATCACTTCATTGCCTTTTACAATAACAATACCTCCGCCGATTTCTTCAATTGCCGCAATTGCTTTTGCTAAATCTTCATCATTTGTTCCTACGGCTACGATATTATGTGAATCGTGAGCAATCGTGGTAGCAATCGCTCCGTCTTTTAACTGAAAACCTTTTACAATTCCAAGACCAATATTCCCTGTTAGATGATGACGCTCAACAACAGCCATTTTCAGCTGATCGTTTTCTACAGAAGACTGAAATTCGTTTTGCTTCACTTGAACTTCTTCTACAATATGATTTGTAATCAGGCTGTTTGGATTAATTTCAATAATATTAGCGCGATTGTGCTGAAGTGGTATCGTAAGTTTTTTAATGGAAAACTCTTTGAGATGAACAGAATTCATTAGTTCTGTTGGAAGGTCAATTTGTTCTTCTTGAACAGAAAGCAGCTCTCCATTTTCAGCAATAAGCTCTCCGTTTTGATAGACATGTGCTGCAGATATATCGGTTAAGTCGTCTAATAGAATAAAATCCGCTTTGTAACCAGGAGCAACCGCACCTCTATCTTTTAACCCGTAGCATTCAGCGGCATTTAACGAAGCCATTTGAATCGCAATTAACGGATCCAGCCCGAGTTCAATAGCAAAACGAACATTATAATCAATAGAACCTTCCGTTAATAAATCATCTAGGTGTTTGTCATCTGTACAGAATAAAAATCTGCGCGCGTTGCGTTCATTTACAGCAGGTAATAGTTGTTTCAAATCTTTAGCGACAGAACCTTGGCGGATCAGAACATACATCCCGCGCTGAATACGTTCAATTGCTTCTTCTGCTGTTACGCATTCATGATCTGTTGAAATGTTAGCGGTACGATAAATATTAACGCCCGTAGCATCTAACCCTGAGCCGTGCCCATCAATTACGCCGTTTGCATCGTTAGCTGCTTGTAATTTATCGAGCATATCGTCATCTCCATCTCGAACAGCAGGGAAATCCATCACTTCTGCTAATCCAAGCACGCGAGAGTGAGAGAAAAATGGCGCTAAGTCAGCTGCTTTTAAGACGGCTCCAGAGCTTTCAAAAGGAGTTGCTGGCACGCTTGAAGGTAAGTTTACAAATACGTCTAAAGGAATGGAATCCGAGTTTTGAAGCATAAATTCAATGCCAGATTTCCCTGAAACATTCGCAATTTCATGAGGGTCCGTTACGACAGTTGTGACGCCTCTAGGTACAAGAAGTTTTGAGAACTCTTTAGGTGTAACCATTGATGATTCAATGTGAACGTGTCCATCAATGAACGTAGGAGAAATGTATTTTCCTTTTGCATCCACGACGTTATTCCCATCGTATTGACCTATTCCAACAATCACTCCATCAGCAATCGCAATATCAGCTTCAATGATGGAAAGCGTAAAGACATCGATAATTTTCCCGTTTTTCACTACAAGATCTGCAGGTATTTTTTTATTGGCAACAGCAAGCTGTTTTTTTAAGGTTGTTTTTTTATTTGACATGAATGTGACTCCTCTCATTGTATAACTGAATAACAATGAAGGACTATGTAAGGGAGAACATAAAGAAGAATAAAAATGCAGTATGAATGATGTTCAACCCTCGTAGTCCAACTATTTACGGTAGTTCGGTAGAAACTCTTGGACCCTATTTCCAAGACTATACGAGCTTTAGGTATTTCGATACATTCTATAGACAAATAATAAAAACGTCAATTCCTAATAAAAAAGAAAGATTTTTGGGAATATTTCATCTATGTGTATGTAAACGATTTAACTCTTATTTGCTCGCTAAAAGGCGCAGCATTCATGTGTAGAAAAAAATGTAGAAAAAACCGTCAATGGCTATTAGTCATTGACGGAGTTGTCATTAAGCTTGTTTACGCAGTGTACCTAATTCTTCCGCGATCGCTTGCATTTCACTTGGGCTAAAAGAATCTTTTCTCATTACCATATCGTATAAGTACTTTAAGTCTTCATACATTTCTTCGTCAAAAGCTTCAGCTTTAATTGCTCCGATATTTAGCATGCGCAGTTTTTCACTAATGCTATCGACCATATGTTTAATATTCTCTGGAGATTTTACTGATAAATCCACTTTGTTCATCCTTCCAGTTGCGTTTTTTTTATTGTAACATGTTTTTATCGTGTGAACACTTTTATGTCAGGTTCTTATCCACAGAAGAGTGGAAACGATATAAATAAAAGAAAACTATTTTTTAGTTTAAAAATGATTGTATATAATGTTTGTAATAAGGGAAAGGAGTCGAGACTATGATTAACGTATTATTCGTTTGTTTAGGAAATATTTGTCGTTCACCCATGGCAGAAGCGGTCTTTAAAGATATGGTGAAGAAAAAAGGGCTGGAAGGAAAAATTCACGTAGATTCTGCAGGCACAGGAGGCTGGCACAAAGGCAATCCTCCTCATGAAGGAACGCAATCTATTTTAACGAAAAACAACATTGATTTTAAAGGGCAAACAGCAAGACAAGTGATTCAAGAGGATGTAGCTAAATTTCATTATATTATTGGAATGGATGTCGAAAATGTAGGAAATCTGAGAAGGATGGCTGGACATACTAAAACAGGTTATATTGCAAGGCTTTTGGATTTTGTGCCCGATTTACATATTGAAGATGTGCCTGATCCTTATTTCACGGGAAATTTTGACGAAGTATATGACTTAGTTCAAGAAGGATGCAAGGCTCTTTTAGACGAAATTATAGAGAAGCATTTCTCGGAATAAGCGATACTTAAAAAATAAAAAACGGAGGAGAAACGACAAATGGGTAAACGCAATAAGCTAGTAGAAGGTATTGTCATTGGAGCAATTATAGGAGGAGCTATTTCTTTATTTGATAAAGAAACAAGAAGATCCGTCATTCAAGGAAGTAAAAAACTGAAAGACAAAACAACAAATCTTATTCAGCACCCTGAACTTGTAACGGATACTGTCAAAGAGAAATACGAAACCATTCGCACGACCATTGAGCAAGTTTCTGAAGATGTATCATTTGTAGCAGGAAAAGTAGAAAAGTTAAAAGAAACAACGCCTCAGGTGATGGAAATTGTAAACGATACAAAAGAAGCATTTGTGGAGAAGTATGGTGATGAACAAAAATAAATAAGGAGGCACATATGGCTGGAATGTACATGAATAACATCGTAAGGTTTGGCAAAGAACTGATGGGTCGCATTCATCGAGATGAGCTGCCCAGTTTATCAGCTGAATTGGCTTATTATTTGCTGCTCTCGCTATTTCCTTTTTTAATTTTCTTAATTACGCTGATTGGATTTTTGCCATTGGAATCAACAGACCTGCTTGACTTGGTCGAAAATGTAGCGCCACAGCAAACGCTGCACATGATTGAAAGCAACGTTTCCCATATCATTGGTTCTCATAATGAAAAGCTATTGTCCTTTGGTATCATTGCGACGATGTGGTCTGCTTCAAATGGAATTAATGCGATTGTAAGAGCATTTAACCGAGCGTATCACGTACAAGAAAATCGGCCTTTTTTAGTGGCGAGAGGTATGGCAGTTCTCCTTACTTTTGCGATGATATTTGTTATTATTGTAGCGCTTTTACTTCCGGTTTTCGGTCATATGATTGGTCTTTATTTATCGTCTACGTTTGGGTTTTCAGAAACCTTTCTCGCTTTATGGTCTGCTTCCCGCTGGATTATCAGCGGCCTCATTTTGTTTACTGTTTTTACGGGGTTGTATTACTTTGCTCCTAATAAAAAGCTGCTGATTCGAAATGTTGTAAAAGGAGCGGCTTTTGCTACGGTCGGATGGACAGTGGTATCGATGCTGTTTGCGTATTACGTAAATCATTTCAATAACTATACAGCTACATATGGAAGCTTGGGCGGAATTATTATCCTGCTTATTTGGCTGTACCTATCGGGGATGATTATCGTTATTGGAGGAGAAATTAACGCTATTTTCTACGACCGTCGAGTCAAATCTTCATAGTCACAAATTGGGATGAAATCATTCGCAAGATATGAGCATACTAACAAAGTGAAAGGGAGGTTTTACATCATGACAAAGCATACAAAAAAAGACGGAAGCAATACAAAGCAAAATAAAAAGAGCCAGCCAAAGCATAAAACAAGCAACAGCCAAAATGGACAAAACGGTTACCATTAAGGCATTGATTTCCATAATAAAAAGCCTAACAAATACGTTAGGCTTTTTTTGCGTTAAGATTTTAGCAAGCGAAGGCCGTTTAAGATAACTAAAATGGTGCTGCCTTCGTGACCTATAACACCAAATGGCATATCAAGCACTTGGAAAAAATTCGAACAAATTAATAAAAAGATGACGGCAATAGAAAAAATAACGTTTTGCTTCACAATTGAGTTCATTCGTCTGGAAAGAGCTACTGCATCCGAAATTTTTGATAGATCATTTTTCATTAAAACGATATCCGCTGTTTCAAGTGCCACATCCGTTCCTTCTCCCATGGCTACTCCAACGTTAGCAGTAGCCAGAGCAGGTGCATCGTTAATGCCATCTCCTACCATTGAAACGGTAGGGAATTTTTCTTTTAACGCTTTAATTTTATCTACTTTCGCTTCAGGCAAACATTCTGCAATGTATTCATCGACTGCACATTCTTTTGAAATGGCTTCGGCTGTTTTTTCGCTGTCTCCTGTAATCATGACGGTATGAATACCCTGCTCTTTAAGCGATTTAACAGCATCTACAGCTTCTGTTCGTACAACGTCTTTTAGCGCAAGCAATCCCACAATACCATGCTGGTCTTTTGCGTACACAATCGTTTTTCCTTCACTGGCAAGCGTAGATGAAATCCCATTTTCAAATTCACCTGCATCTTCTTTACCTACAAAATCTGCTTTTCCTATCTTCCACGTATCTCCTTGAAGAGACCCAATGACACCATATCCGGGAACGTCTTCAAGCGAATCTGGCTGAACGAGCATCAATTCCTGCTTGTTTTTCACAAAGTCAACAATGGATTGAGCAAGCGGATGATTGGACTGACGTTCAATTGATGCGATTTTAACAAGAAATTCCTGCTCGTTCATATCAGAACGGACAATGACATTTGTCACTTCGGGCTTTCCTTTTGTTAACGTTCCTGTTTTGTCAAAAGCGATTGCGCTTAAATGGCTTAACCTTTCCAAATGAACGCCGCCTTTGAACAAAATTCCTTTTTTTGCTCCGTTTGAAATAGCAGACAGCGAAGCAGGAGTGATAGATGCAACCAGAGCGCAAGGAGACGCTACAACTAAGAGAATCATTGCACGGTAAAATGTCTCGGTCCAGCTCCATCCAAGCACATAGTGTGGGAGAAATAGCATAACTGCCACAACCGATAGAACAATTTTTACGTATGTGCCTTCAAATCGTTCAATAAACAATTGAGAAGGCGACTTTTCACTTTGAGCCGTTTGAACAAGTTGAATGATCTTTTGAAACAGCGTCTCAGCGCTTGGCTTTGTCATTTTAATGGTAATGGCGCCTTTCACATTCACCGTGCCCGCGAATACTTCATCATCGAGCTGTTTTAGTACAGGAACAGATTCCCCTGTAATAGCAGCCTGATCAATCGTTGTTTGACCTGAGACAACAATCCCATCGGATGGCACTCGTTCACCCGGCTTAACTAACAGCAAGTCACCGATTTGTAAATCCGAAATGGATACAATTTCTTCTTGATCTCCAATCAGACGCGTTGCTTCTTGCGGCTGTAAATTCATCAAGGCGCTAATTTCTCGGTTGCTTTTATTCATGGTGTACGTTTCTAATGCACCGCTTAATGCAAAAATGAAAATAAGCATAGCGCCTTCTGTCCAGTAGCCAATTACAGCCGCTCCAACGGCTGCAATAATCATTAACATTTCGACATTCAATTCTTTATTTTCAATCGTTTCTTCAATGCCTTCTTTTGCTTTAGCAAATCCTCCTATCACGTAAGCTAATACAAAGAGCGTAATTGATACAGCAGTATCCTGCTGTTTTGACAGCAGCCAGCCGGCTAAAATCAGCACGCCGCTTAACAGTGCAGCAATGAGTTCACCATGTGTTTTTAATACGTTGACAGCAGAAGATGTTTGAGGCGTTTGTTCTTGTTTTTTAGGTAACGCATTTTCCATACAAATCCTCCTTGAACGATAATTGAGAAGAATAATCACAATCATTACCCCTAAAAAAACACGAAAGCTGCCATCTCAGCGATAGCAGCACATTTTTTCAGTTCTTCTCTTTTAAATTGGGATATTTAGTATAGTATAGCACGGAACAAGCAAGGAGGTAACGACTAACGCTTAAAAAATAAAAACAGAATGCAGCTGGACGTCTGCATTCTGTAAAAAACGTACTACATATCTAAATGTTCTTCATAATATTTATAAGCGGAAGTGTAAATGTGCTCGATATCGGCATCCGTCATGTACATTAAGGTTTCACGGTCAATCCCCTTCATTGTTTCAATAAATGTAATCATGTTTTTGCGTTCTTGTCTGCTCATTTATTATTCTCCTCTCCATCTGTTTTAATACAGTTTATTATATTTAATTGTATTATATAACAGAAAAAGTATTTTGTGTGGATTTTTTTTAAAAATAGGCAAAAAAATTTAGAAAGACGTAAATAATTGACTATATAGAAAAAGGTGTTTTATAATTTATATATGAACATATGCTCATATACTTGCATATAATGAACGGAGAGATGTTATGAAAAAAGATGAACATTCGTTTTTATCGCCTCAAACAGTAGAAGAAGCGTCAAGAATACTAAAAGCTATTTCAGATCCTACGAGAATGAAAATTCTTTATTTGCTATTTCAAGAAGAGTGTTCAGTCGGTCATATGGTTGAAGTGCTTGGTGTTTCACAATCAGCTATTTCACATCAGTTAACACATTTGCGTCATTTACGTTTAGTAAAATATCGCCGTGAAGGGAATACGTATTTCTATACGTACGATGATGAACACGTGGTTGGAATACTGCATCAAGTAATTCAGCACGTAGAATGCGCACATAACGAATAGAAGGAGGGGCTTTGCATGAGTCATGATCATCACCACCATCATCATGGTCACCATCACCATTTTGATACACAGCGTGAAGGCAACAAAAAAGGTCTGTTAATTGCACTCATTATCACAGCGGGTATTATGGTTCTTGAGTTTGTTGGAGGGCTTTTTACAAATAGTTTAGCGTTATTATCTGATAGCGGACACATGCTTTCTGATACAAGCTCACTTGCTCTTAGTCTTGTAGCGATATGGTTTGCTAATCGAGCTGCATCGGCTAAAAAAACGTACGGTTATTATCGTTTTGAAATATTAGCGGCTCTTTTTAACGGAGTGGCACTGTTTGTAATAGCAGGATTTATCATCTATGAAGCCTATCAGCGCGTATTAGAGCCGCAGTCTGTAGCAAGCGGCAGCATGATGCTGATTGCTACTGTTGGTTTACTCGCTAATTTAATCAGCGCCTGGTCACTTATGAGACAAGGCGATGTAAAAGGAAACGTAAATTTACGCAGCGCTTACTTACACGTATTGGGAGATGCTTTAGGATCTATTGGAGCTATTGTAGCGGGACTTCTTATGATGGTGTTTGGATGGTATATTGCTGATCCTATTATTTCTGTAGTTGTGTCTGTATTAATTTTAAAAAGCGCTTGGGGCGTGCTTGCTCATAGCGTTCATATTTTGATGGAAGGCTCTCCTGAAGGGGTAGATCACAGTGAAATAAAAAACCTTCTTGAAAACATTGAAGGAGTCAAAGATGTGCATGATTTACACATTTGGACCATTACTTCGGGACTGGACTCATTGAGCTGTCATATGCGCGTAGAAGATGAAAAAGATTGTCAGCAAATTTTGCAAAAAGCCATCGATTTAGTACATGATCACTGCGGCATTGAGCATACCACGATACAAATTGAAAAATCAGCTCTTCAGCATCGAACGCTAAAAGTTTAAAAACAAGCGAGAACCTATAGGTTCTCGCTTGTTTTTTGTTGCATAGGCATCTTTTGTCCGAATACAAAAAGAATAATAAAAATAAAGCCAAGCATCCCGCTAATAATATTAAAAAAGCTGATATGGTGAAAGAACTGAATAAACGTGCCGCCTATGTAAGGGCCGGCAAGGCTTCCGATACTAAAAGCAATGCCGCATAGTAAATTACCTGTAGGCAGTAGACGAGCAGGAATCAAATCCGTCATATAGCTGATTCCTAAACTAAACGTCGAGCCTACAACCATGCCAGCTATAAATAAACAAGCTACTAATGGAATAGCTGTCTCTTCCAAGAGGCTTGCTGTAAAAAACGTAACGGCTCCAATTGATAAAATCCATCCTAATACCAATTTCCGTCCAAATTTATCGCTCAGTATTCCGAGAGGAAGCTGAAATACAATAGCTCCAACTGCAAAGGAAGTCAAGAGGAGTGAAATAAACTCTACTTGCAAACCAATTCGTAAGCCATATACAGGAAAGCTTCCGTTCAGTGATGATTCTAAAAATCCATATCCAAAAGGCGGCAAAAAAGCAATCCAAGCATACTTAGCCGCCTTAGAAAATCGTTTAGCCGTTTCTTTTAATGAATTAACCTCCACTTCCTGTAGGGGAAATTCATTTTTTATCAAAAATAAAAACACCCACGTTATGAGGCAGAGAGCTGAAGAAATCATAAAAGGAAGCGCTTGATTAATTTCAATTAACGGCGTCATTAAAGGACCAACAGCAAAACCAATACCGAAAAAAAGCCCGTACAATGAAATGTTTCGACCTCGTTTATCAGCAGGTGAAGACGATGTAATCCACGTTTGAGTACCAAAGTGCAGCGCGTGGTCTCCTATTCCAATAAATAAACGGAGCACAAACCAAAAAACAACAGATTTCCACAAGGGAAACAAAGCTAAAGACACAATAACTAAAAGTCCGCCTGCTGCGATAATTGGTTTATATCCGTATCTGCGAAGCGGCCCTTCCATGAAAGGAGAAATAAATAAAATGCCTAGGTACAATCCCGTTGCGTTTAATCCGTTTATAGTAGAAGAAAGACCGTCTTTCTCAAAAATAATAGCAATTAAAGGCAGCAGCATACCTTGGCTGAATCCAGAAATGGCGACAAGGCTAACTAAAATCCAGAAACGTTGTTTATGAGTAGCACTCATAGCACTCAACCTCTTTTTATCAATATTTTGTCAATCCAACTGTTTAATCGTACAAGGAAAACGCTTTATTGACAAGGATGTAGACGTGTTGTGCTGTTAATTTGACATCTTTTTATAAGGGAAGTAGAATAAAACATGTAAATAGTTACATGTTTTAATTTACAATTAAAAAGCAGTCGCTAGAATACACACAGTGCTTAAGAAAATAGCGACATTCACAATCAATGTCGGTACAGCGATTGTCATTGGTCATACAGGAAGTGCGAAATACAAACGCTTACAAAACTGCGTTTTTCTAGGCACTGCTGTGAGACGCTTAGATCGGATCGCGTTGTGTCAGACATATACGAAGTGTTATAAATCAAAGGAGCGATATAAAAATGGAAAAATTTATTGGAAATCATATGATTTACACGTACGAAAACGGATGGGAATATGAAATTTATATCAAAAACGAAAATACAATCGATTATCGTATTCACAGCGGAATGGTGGCAGGACGATGGGTTCGCGACCAAAAAGTAGATATTGTGAAATTAACAGAAGGTGTATATAAAGTATCGTGGACTGAGCCGACTGGAACAGATGTATCTTTGAACTTTATGCCTGATGAAAAACGGATGCACGGCATTATTTTCTTCCCAAAATGGGTACATGAACATCCTGAAATTACCGTGTGCTATCAAAATGATCATCTTAATTTAATGCATGAATCCCGTGAAAAATACGAAACATATCCGAAATACGTTGTACCCGAATTTGCTGACATTACATTTATCAAAAATGTCGGAGCGAACAATGAGGAAGTTATCGCTCAAGCGCCTTACGAAGGAATGACAAATGATATTCGCGCCGGAAAATTAATTTAACACAGAGTCATAAAAAAGGCTGAGACAAAAGTAGTTTAGTTGAAGGAAGATCCGAACGATGAATCGAGATTCTTGATGGGGAATCAAATTCGTTCGGATTTTTTTATGGTGACGGTGTAACAAGTATCCGTATTGAGAGTAGTTGGTTATATAAAAAGCGGTTTATAATGAAGTAAAGGAGTGAAGGAAATGGAATTCAACATGAAAAAAGAGGCGGGATTTACAACAAATCTTCCTTATGGAGAGCTACATATCGCCGGAGATGAAGAGTATGGCTTTCGTCCGTATCAGCTCATGGTATCGTCCATTGCTGTTTGCAGCGGAGGCGTGTTAAGAAAGATTCTAGAGAAAAAAAGGATTGCTTTTTCCGATTTACGCATCCAAGCTGATGTGACGCGAAATGATGAAAAAGCGGGGCGAATCGAAAAAATTCATTTGCACTATATCATCACAGGAGAAGACCTTCCATTAGACAAAATTGAAAAATCAATTGAGCTAGCACGAAAAAATTGTTCGATGCTACAGTCGGTTATTGACAGTATTGAAGTGACAGAAACCTTCGAAATTAAATGAGGTTGGGACAAAAATATTTTAGTTGAAGAAGATCCGAACGATGAATCAAACTCGTTCGGATTTTTATGGTGTTGTTACAAGCGGTTCAGCTCTTTGCTCCCATTTGTTCGTCTTCAGATGGAATGGACTTAGCTACGTCTCAATCTCATATTTCCTTCGGTTTGCTGCCGGCTTTATCAAAATAGCGCATGCGTTCAGGAGTCAGCTGAAGAAGCAAATAACTTGGGTCATCTGGGCTTTTAATCCACTCTTTTAACTTTTCATTCCAAAATTTCTTTTTTAACTCTTCGTTTGTTTCTACATTTACTTTCGCTTCTACCTCTACATATGGATCACTCCAACCTTGCCCATCATAGCCCAACAAAATATGAACGTAAGGGTTTTTTTCTAGTTCTTCGACTTTATGGGTATCTTTATTGGTGGCGGTGTAGAGCACAAGGTCTTCATGAAAAAACATCATAAAGCGTGAATAAGGTTTTCCATCTTGAATTGTAGCTAACGTTCCAATTGTATAGTCATCCAGTACGGATAAAATTTGATTTTTCACATCATTATTGCTCATTTTTTCACTCCTTATTATATCTTTTTACCCTTGGTAGTTTGGCTGATTTTTAACTATCTTAATCAAAAATCAATTAAGGGTTTATCATTTATAAAAATAGGTTAAAAATACTAACATTGACGGTGAGTCTATACAAATTCCATTAATTTGATATGATTGATTTTGTTGTCAAAAAATGAATAAGGTAGGTGTACATATCGATGATCAATCGGATTTTTCTAATAGCGGTTATTCTTGGGGTGCCGCTATCTGTTATTGGGCACATGATGCACTGGTCAGATGTTCTTATGTTTATTATTTACTGTTTAACAATCATTGCCCTCGCAGCTTTTATGGGGAGAGCAACAGAGAGCTTAGCTGTTGTAGCTGGTCCTCGAATAGGCGGTCTATTAAATGCTACGTTTGGTAACGCTGTAGAATTAATTATTTCTATTTTTGCTCTAAAAGAAGGCCTTACAGCTGTGGTGCTTGCATCGTTAACCGGTTCTGTATTAGGAAATCTCCTTCTTGTAGGCGGTCTTTCATTCTTCATCGGGGGATTAAAATTTAAGCGCCAAGAATTTAATGTCTATGATGCAAGACATAATTCTGGATTATTGATCTTTGCCGTTATCGTTGCGTTTGTTATTCCTGAAGTGTTTGCTAGCGAAATGGACGAAGCGAAGACCATGTCCCTGAGTGTCGGAATCTCCATTATTCTCATCATCTTGTACTTAGCGGCGTTATTTTTTAAGCTGGTAACGCATCGAGGGGTGTATCAGCATAAAAGTGAAGAAGTGGAAGAACATGAAGAGCCAGAATGGTCAATGTGGAAAGCGATTACTGTTCTCTTTTTGTCTACGTTAGCTGTAGCTTACGTATCCGAAAGCTTGGTTAGTACAATCGAAATTGTATCCGAAAGTTTTGGGTGGAGTGAGCTGTTCATCGGGGTCATCATTGTAGCGATTGTTGGAAACGCAGCAGAGCACGCTTCCGCTATTATTATGGCTGTTAAAAACCGCATGGGTGTAGCTGTTGAAATTGCTGTTGGATCCACTTTACAAGTCGCGATGTTTGTAGCACCAATATTAGTGTTAGTTTCGCTGATGTTCGAAAACCAAATGTCTCTTGTCTTTACTTGGCCTGAGTTGATTGCGATGGTAACGGCCGTATTTTTAACTATTGCTATTTCTAATGACGGAGATACAAACTGGTTCGAAGGTGCAACTCTTTTAGGTGCTTATATTATTATGGGAATTGGTTTTTATCTTATTTAAAAAAGAAGAGGCTGGGACAAACATATTTTAGTTGAAGGAAGAATCCGAACGATTAATGGTTCGGATTCTTTTTGTGTAAGTAAATAGAAGAATTTCCCTTTTAGTATTCAGGATAAAACAGGAGATGTTTGAAAAAACTATGGTTGCATTCATTAACGATGTTGAAAGGAGTTTCTAGATGTTACGTAAATTGCTTTTATTTGTGTTTACCATCATTATTTCATTTTCATGTTCAACGAAGATCGCCATTGCGAAAACAGCTCAGCCTACCATCAACGTGCCTTCTTCAGCTTTAAATATTTCAAAAGAAAATACGTATCCAAATGCTAGTCAAGATACGCCATATTTGCAGCCGAGTGAGTTTACAAAAGAGCTCATTGAAACATCAAATGTGAAAATTGAAAACCCTGATTTAATTCGTATATTAAATGAATCAAACATTTCTAAAACTCCATGGGCAATTGGTTTTAGAGCAACTATCTTTTTAGGACAGTGGCCATTAAATTACGAATCAACAGAAACAAACGTTAACTGGCAGCACCAGCGAATCAATACAAATCATTATGATAACAGAGCAGGAAAAACTCAGTACAAAATGATGTACAGCCAGGAAAATCAAAGCCATATAAAAGGCGGATTAACAGCAAAAGTACCTCAGCCTGATCATGTGAAACAAATGATGCTAATTGAAGCAGCTAAAAAAACAAAGCTCACTTTATCATTTCAAACGTTTGTAGGTGCCGGAACGAAAAAAGACCAGGTCTATAACGTAGCTCCTAAAAAAGTAGGTTATCTGTATGCGTATACGCCCGCTGTAAGTGAAAAAGGAAAAGTAACATATGGAGAAGTGTATGTAACGGTAAAAGGAAGCAAGCGTTCGATTGTAGTGAGAAATGTAACGTCTCAAGGAATTGGAGCATGGATTCCAGTACAAGATTATGTTTCCTTAAGCTTTGGGGCTTACGATCAGCCGAGATAACAAAAAAGAGATTCCAGTGGTGGAATCTCTTTTTGTTATTTTGTGATATTCGCTTGGAGTTTGCTAAAATCAGTATCTTGATAATAGCTGTTTTTCACCAAAATATTAGGTCCCAAACAAGACACTGCTGAACAATGACAGCTAAGTTCTTTAGAAATCGTGCTTTGCTGCCACGTATCAAAAGCGTCTGTAAGCTTTGTATCTTGAATGTTGCCAAGAGGAGGTGTATCACCAAAATCGGTTACGATAATATCTCCGTCAAAAATATTTACATTTAGGCGAGAGCGCCCGTCTGGATCGTTTCGAACGGTTACATTTTTACTGCTATATAAGCGTTGTAAGAGCGTTAAGTCTTCCTCATTATTGCTGCATGCATAAAACGGCAGCGTGCCGAATAGCATCCACACATTTTCATCTCGAATATCAAGAAGGTGATGAATAGCTTGACGCATTTCAGGAAGAGATAATGTTTCTAGAGTGCTGGCAAAGTCACTTGGATACATAGGGTGTACTTCGTGACGCTGACAAAGCATTTCATCCACAATTTGACGATGAATCTTTTCCATATGAGGAAGCGTACGTTTATTTAACATCGTTTCAGCTGATACGGTTACACCTGCTTTTACAAGCGCGCGGCTGTTTTCAATCATACGGTCGAAATATTTGGCGCGCTGCTCATAAGTAGGCTTTCGCTCCATCATTGCAAAGCCAGCTTCCACAAAGTCATCCATCGTTCCCCAGTTGTGAGAAATATGTAAAACATCTAAATAAGGAATGATTTGTTCGTAACGAGCAAGATCTAATGTTAAATTTGAATTAATCTGTGTACGGACACCTCGTTCATGTGCATACTTTAATAAAGGCACCACATAATTTTTCACAGAAGATAGAGACATCATCGGCTCTCCGCCCGTAATGCTTAACGCTCGAAGAGTTGGAATTTCATCGAGACGTTTTAAAATTAAATCAAGCGGCAGTGCGTTTGGATCTTTTGGCTGCAGCGTATATCCAACTGCGCAGTGCTCACATCGCATATTACAAAGCGTCGTTGTGGTAAATTCAACGTTTGTAAGCGTGGGTTTGCCATATTGTTTCATATCTAAATACGCTTCCCACGGATCGAACTCCGGGGTAATTCGTTGTAAAGTGGCCATAAAAAAACTCCTTTTATTTTTCCGTAAAGTGAAATGATGATGAAAACATCTCACGGTCCGTCCTGCTAGACTAAATTATACGTCTCATTCAAAACGGACACCAGTGACTATTATGGATTTTATTGCTTTTAGTTGTCAAATATGAAAGTATTCGTTAGGATATAAAGAAATACGAATGAAAAGCTATATCAGGAGGGTTTAAAATGGGAAACGCCGTTCGAGATAAAGATTCACAAGTACGTTATTTAAAAGATCGTTTAAATATGTTTGTACACGTATTAGACTCTATGGAGCCTGAAAACACAGACCTAGAAGACATTGACCGTTTGATTACAATGATTGATGACCTCGAAGCAAAATGTGAGCAGTTTAAAAAAGATAAAGAATGAACAAAGGAAAAAGCGCTAGAAAAACTAGCGCTTTTTTGCTTGAAGTGGAAATCCTCCTATAAAGGTCTTTCGAAACAATTTTTGAAGGAGTATAATAAATTTTGAAAGTTGTACGACAGATAGATAAATACATACATTAGCGGGATATGGGAGGAATTAAGTGATGATTGAAGCTTTAAAACAAAGCATGTACGATTTAATTGTTGAAACATCTACAAAATTGCCAAAAGACGTTCGACGTGCTATCGCAAAGGCAAAAGCGCGTGAAAATGCAGGAACTCGTGCAGCAATGTCTTTAGCAACCATTACCAATAATATTAAAATGGCGGATGATAATTTATCACCAATTTGTCAAGATACAGGTATGCCAACATTTAAAATTAAAACCCCTGTAGGAGTGAATCAGCTTCAAATTAAAGAAGCGATTTATTGGGCAATTGAAGAAGCAACAAAGCACGGAAAGCTTCGCCCTAACTCCGTAGATTCGTTAACGGGAGAAAACAGCGGTAATAATTTAGGCGGCGGCACGCCGGTTATTAAGTTTGAACAGTGGGAAAATGACTATATTGATGCGCGTCTTATTTTAAAAGGCGGCGGCTGTGAAAATAAAAACATTCAGTACAGCCTGCCTTGTGAAGTAGAAGGTTTAGGTAGAGCTGGCCGTGATTTAGACGGAATTCGTAAATGTGTGATGCACTCTGTGTATCAAGCACAAGGTCAAGGCTGTAGTGCCGGCGTCATTGGTGTTGGAATCGGTGGCGACCGTACAACAGGCTATGAATTAGCAAAAGAGCAGCTGTTCCGAAACTTAGATGACGAAAATCCAAATGCTCAGCTGAAAGAATTAGAAGAGTATGTAATGGAAAATGCCAATAAGTTAGGAATTGGTACAATGGGCTTTGGCGGAGAAACGACATTACTTGGCTGTAAAGTCGGCGTTATTAATCGTATTCCTGCTAGCTTTTATGTGTCAGTTGCGTATAACTGCTGGGCTTACCGCCGTTTGGGCGTTAAAATCAATGCCGATACAGGAAGCGTTCAAGAGTGGCTATATCAAGAAGGCGAAGAAGTAGATTTTAATAAAAATGCAGGCGAAGAAGAGAAACAAAATGCGGATGAAACAAAAGAAGTTGTATTACAAGCACCTATTACAGAAGAGCAAATTCGTGAATTAAAAGTTGGCGACGTGGTGCGTATCAACGGTATGATGTACACAGGACGCGACGCTATTCATAAGTATTTAACAGATCACGATGCGCCAATTGATTTAAATGGACAAATCATTTATCACTGTGGTCCGGTTATGTTAAAAGATGAAGATGAAAAATGGCACGTAACCGCTGCAGGACCAACAACAAGTATCCGTGAAGAACCGTACCAAGGAGATATTATGAAGAAATTTGGTATCCGAGCGGTTATCGGTAAAGGCGGTATGGGTCCTAAAACGCTTGCTGCTCTTCAAGAGCACGGCGGCGTATACTTAAATGCAATCGGCGGAGCTGCACAGTACTATGCTGACTGTATCAAGAGTGTAGAAGGCGTTGATTTGATGCAGTTCGGTATTCCTGAAGCAATGTGGCATTTAAAAGTAGAAGGCTTTACAGCTGTAGTGACGATGGATTCACACGGAAACAGCTTGCATGCAGATGTAGACAAGTCTTCATTTGAAAAGCTTGAGCAATTTAAAGAACCGGTATTTAAATAAACATACGTCCGAAGCGTATGGTAAAAAGTAACGTTCATGAACGAGAAAATTGAGTGGATACTAAGCGTAAAATGACTTCCGAAAGGAGCTTCTTATGCGCCGGTTCACCTTTTTTCTCGTTTTTTTATTTGTGATGTCAACAGGCATAGCATCTGTTGAAGCACAAATGTATCCAAACACTCCGATCAGCTGGGGATTTCAAAAAAGCAAAAATCACAAGCCTGCATCCGCAGGTACAGCTTATGAACAAATTCTTGCTAAGTATGATGCTTTTTATCTCGGAGATACAACTAAAAAAAATATTTATTTAACATTTGATAACGGTTATGAAAATGGCTATACACCGCAGGTATTAGACGTCCTCAAAAAAAGAAAGGTTCCTGCGACGTTCTTTGTAACAGGACATTATTTAAAAGAAGAGCCTGAGCTAATTAAGCGAATGGTAAAAGAAGGGCATATTGTCGGCAATCATTCATGGCATCACCCTGACTTAACTCAAGTGGATGACAAACGTTTTAAAGAAGAACTGCAAAAAGTAAAAGATGAATACAAAAACATTACGGGTCGTGATGAAATGAAGTATCTTCGCTCACCTAGAGGCGTATTTAGTGAACGAACGCTAGCTCTTTCAAAGCAAGAGGGCTATACGAACGTATTTTGGTCACTTGCATTCGTTGACTGGAAAGTGAATGAACAAAAAGGCTGGCGCTACTCATATGACAATATGATGGCTCAAATACATCCAGGTGCGATCATGCTTTTGCATACTGTTTCAAAGGATAACGCAGATGCATTAGATCAAGCGATTGTAGATTTAAAAAAGAAGGGCTATACGTTTAAAAGCATTGATGATTTAATGAACGAACGCAAACAAATGAAGAAAAGTTCTTCTAAAACGAAATAAAGATAAAAACCGATGGGAATGTTTCTCCTGTCGGTTTTTTGCTGTTGAAGTGTTATAATATGCGTTGATGTCTTTTTTAAAGCGATACGGTCTACTAGGTTTTAAGCAGCTAAGGACCGTTAATAACTATACAAAGAATTTAAACTAATCGGAGTTGGTCTCATGAATAAACCAAAAACTGAAATGAAAGTTCAAAAAGGACAAACGTTTCCGTTAACGATAAAAAGGCTCGGTATTAATGGAGAAGGCGTAGGATATTTTAAGCGCCAAGTCGTCTTTGTGCCGGGAGCACTACCAAATGAAGAAGTGGTTGTAGAAGCAACAAACGTTCAGCGTAATTTTGCCGAGGGGAAAATCAAGCGAATTCGCAAAAAATCTCCTCATCGCGTAGAAGCACCCTGTCCTATTTACGAGCAGTGCGGAGGCTGTCAGCTTCAGCATTTATCGTATGAAGGTCAGCTAGAATCTAAGCGCGATATCGTTTTGCAGGCGTTCGAACGTCACAGTTCATTAAAAAAAGTAGAAGAGAAAACACGCCAAACGATTGGCATGGAAGATCCTTGGCGCTATCGTAATAAATCCCAGTTTCAAGTGGGTATGGACAAACAAAAAGTCATCGCTGGTTTGTACGGACTGAACTCTCACCGCTTGATTGATATTGAAAACTGTCCCATTCAGCATAAAGCTACAAATCACGTGACAAAAGAAATAAAACGAATTTTACAAGACCTTCAAATTCCTATTTACAATGAGCGCAAACGCCGTGGTATTGTACGTACTATCGTATCTCGAGTAGGATTTGAAACGGGTGAAGTGCAAATTGTCTTGATTACGGCTAAACAAGACATTCCGAAAAAAGAGCTGCTGATTAAAGAAATTCAGCGTCGCCTACCGGAAGTGAAATCGCTCGTACAAAACGTAAACGGCCAAAAAACATCGCTTATTTTTGGAGACGAAACGTTTACTCTTGCTGGAAAATCAGTGATTCAAGAAACGTTAGGGGACATTTCATTCGAACTTTCAGCTCGTGCATTCTTCCAGCTGAATCCTCTTCAAACCGTGAAGCTATATGACGAAGTAAAAAAAGCAGCTGCGTTAACAGGCAGTGAAAAAATTGTAGATGCTTACTGCGGAGTAGGGACAATTGGCTTATGGCTTGCTAAAGATGCCAAAGAAATTCGCGGAATGGATACGATTGAAGAATCGATTGCAGACGCAAGAAAAAATGCCCAAGATCATGGGTTTGAGCATGCTACGTACGTAACGGGTCCGGCTGAGAAATGGATGCCGCAGTGGGTAAAAGAAGGCTGGAAGCCAGACGTTATCGTCGTTGATCCGCCGCGAACAGGCTGTGATGACAAGCTTCTAAAAACGATTTTACAAGTGAAGCCAAAGAAAGTGGTTTACGTTTCTTGTAATCCATCCACATTAGCCAAAGATGTGCAGCAGCTGTCGAAGGCTTATCATGTTGATTACATTCAGCCTGTTGATATGTTTCCGCATACGGCGCACGTGGAGAATGTGGTGAGTTTGACGTTAAAAAAATGAATAGAAAAAGAGTAAAGGGCAGATTAGATTCTGCTCTTTTTTCTTTGAGCTGTACTCTTATTAAATGGAGAAAGTTGTTAAAATTCAACATCTGTTCTTTTAGTGTAAAAAAATATCTTAGTATAGTGAGATGAAATTCCCATAAAGTTTAGTCATGGAAAGTGTTACGTCGCTAAAGAGAAATTACATAAGAGGGTTAATGCCTTTAAGATAAACTATAGTGACGTCTTTTATACAAATAATAAACGCAAACTCTATCCCAAAACCCAAACCTTTAACCACATCGATAATACTATATTAATAAAACTACTAAAAAGTATGTACAAAGGGGAAGAGGTTAAATGGACTCAATGTTTTTAAAAGGACTTACGGGCGAAGTGGTAACGCCAAAAGACCCCATTTATGAGGAAGCTCGTCAGGAATGGAATCGCGCTATTGATAAATTTCCGCTTGTGATTGTGTACTGTGAAAAAAAGCAGGATGTTGTGAATGCGATCCACTGGGCGCGTAAGCATCGTGTTGAGATTCGCATTCGATCTGGCGGTCATCATTATGAAGGATATTCTACGGGTGACTGTGTATTAGTCATTGATATTAGTCGATTAAATGGGTTGAAATTAGATAGGAAACGGAACATTTTAAAGATGGAAGCAGGAGCGAAAAATACGGAAGTGTATGGTTTCATTGGTTCGAACGGATATGTTTTTCCAGGAGGAACGTGTCCGACTGTTGGGGTGTCTGGCTTTACGCTTGGTGGAGGCTGGGGACTTTCAAGCAGGCTTTACGGGTTAGGATGCGACAGCTTGATAGAGCTAGAGTTAGTCAATTATGAAGGAAAGCTCATCAAAGCAAACAAATCGTGTAACGCTGATCTTTTTTGGGCATGCCGCGGTGCCGGTGGCGGTAACTTTGGCGTTGTAGTAAGCATGACGTTTCAGCTTCCAAAGCCAACGAACAGCTCTGTGACGCTCGTTCGCTTCTTTTATGTAGGTACTACAAAGGAGAAGCAGAGACAAGTGATGAATATATGGCAAAACTGGCTGCCCGAACTGGACAAACGTATGACGCTAGTTGCAAGCTTTTATAATGCTGAAGGAGAAGGGTTAGGCATATTTGCAAACGGCTTCTTTTACGGCTCCCCAGAAAGAGCTCGGAAGATTTTGCAGCCTTTTGCAGAAGCAGAAGGGTTTCAAGTAGAGCTGGAATCATTACCTTTTCTTGAAGCGGTAAAAAAAATAGAGGAAACCTATCCTCCGTCTGAAAAATTTAAGTCAACGGGAAGATTTGTGCAAAGAACGTATTCACGTGTTGAGCTTGAAAATCTTACAGATCTCATCCAGCGTCCAGCAGAAGGTTCCGTGTATGCTGCGATTTCTTTTTATGCACTAGGAGGAGAAATTCGCCGTGTTGGTAAAAGAGAAACGGCTTTTTTCTACAGAAACGCCAGATATATTATGGGGTTTCAGTCTATATGGACAGACGATGCATATGCAAGAGTCAACAGAGATTGGCTTCGCAAGCGATTTGAATATATTAAAAGTATGACGATAGGCTCCTATGTGAATTTCCCTATCAGCAACCTTAGAAATTACGAACGTGAGTATTTTGGAGACAACGCAGAGAGATTAGAAAGAGTGAACAAAAAGTATGATCCGTTTAATGTGTTCAGGTTCCCGCAGGGACTCAGGTAGCGTGCGGAAAAGGATACTAAGTTGACGATTGAAACTGTTCCATTACCTTCTTTCGAAGAAGGTAAATAAATGAAAGTAATCTTTCTTGTTGACAAAGCATCCAACTGGTATTAGAATAAACAACTATTCGACAGTCATTCTATTGATTGAAAAATTTAATACGTAGAAAGCTATGATTGCTATGGATCACACTATAGCAGGAGCAGCTTCTGGAGAGATCGCGAGAGTTTCGCGACGCCGAAGGGTTCACAATCTCAGGCAAAAGGACAGAAGAGTACCGGATATTTATTTGGCGTGTTACTAATTGGTAGCCTGTGCCTTAATATTTGTTATTCTTATGACCATGAGATTGGAGCGCATCCAATCTCTTTTTTTATTGGACTTTATTTGTAGTCCGCACGATCGCATCAAAGGTTTTATTGTTAGGAGGAGTTAGAGTTGGAACAACGAGAATTAAAGAGGGATTTATCCAATCGTCATGTTCAGCTAATTGCGATTGGGGGAACCATTGGTACGGGCTTGTTTTTAGGTTCTGGTAAAGCCATACAGCTTGCGGGTCCCTCTATCATCTTTGCTTATTTAATTGTTGGTATTGCGCTTTTCTTTGTGATGAGAGCGTTAGGAGAACTACTGCTTTCTAAAGCAGGTTATCAATCACTAACAGATATTGCTGAAGAGTACCTTGGACCGTGGGCTTCATTTGTCACCGGATGGACGTACTGGTTTTGCTGGATCATGACAGCTATGGCTGATGTCATTGCCGTTGGTGTATATGTGAAATATTGGTTCAATATTCCTCAGTGGATTCCTGCACTTATTTGTGTAATCATTTTATTAGGGCTTAACTTATTAACCGTAAAATTATTTGGAGAATTAGAGTTTTGGTTTGCTTTAATAAAGGTTATTACGATTCTTGCGTTAATTATTATTGGCGTTATTTTGCTGGTAATGGGATTTAAAACAGACGCGGGATCCGTTACTGTTCAAAACATTTGGAATCACGGAGGACTGTTTCCAAATGGGGTTTCAGGTTTCTTACTTTCATTCCAAATGGTTATATTCGCATACGTCGGGGTTGAGTTGGTAGGGGTATCGGCAGCAGAAACATCAAATCCCCAAAAAAATATTCCATCGGCCATTAATAAAATTCCGCTGCGAATCTTATTTTTCTATGTTGGAGCGCTTATCGTTCTCTTATTTATTAACCCGTGGATGGAATTAAATGCAGCAGAAAGCCCATTTGTTAAAACCTTTAGTTTAGTCGGAATTCCTCTTGCTGCTGGAATTATTAATTTTGTTGTATTAACTTCAGCCGCTTCTGCTTGTAATAGCGGGATGTTTTCAACAAGCCGTATCTTATATAATTTAAGTAAAAATGACCAAGGGCCATCTAAGTTTGCAAAACTGAATAAAAATCACGTACCAAGCAACGGATTATTTGTATCTACGCTGGTCATCTCAGCGGGAGCTCTTTTAAGCAAGCTTATACCAGACCAAGCTTTTGGCATCGTAACGACCATTAGCGCTATTTGTTTTATTTGGGTGTGGAGTATCATTCTTATTTGCCATCTAAGGTATAAAAAGACGCGTCCGCAGCTGCATGCAGCATCAGCATTCAAAGCACCGTTAACACCATTTATAAACTATGTTGTATTAGCATTGTTTGCGGTGATTCTTGTTATTATGCTGTTTTCTGACGCGACGCGCCCAGCCTTATTGTTGACGCCTGTTTGGTTTATTCTCTTATTTATTTTTTACTGGACTAGAAGGGGAAAATAAATAAATCTTTAAAGGCTAGAAAATCAGCAGGAAACAACCATAATTTTTTATAAAAGAATATAGTAAACTTTTGACCTCATCACTCCGTGATGAGGTCTTTTTAGTGGAGATAAATAATTGATTTCTACTGCATGAATAAAATGCAGGAAGCAAAGTTTATAGAAGAAAACTAAAAGTTGTTCTAACAGAAAACACAGTGAGAAAGCTCATAGTTTTCTGTTAGGAATGTAGAACAAATTGCTTTTCTTCTATGTCTAAAGATGGAATTCCGTCATTTATATGGAAAAGTCTTCATTTTGGAGTACAATGAAGGTAGACTTCATTAGATTAAGGTGAACAAACATGAAATGGTTTAAATCTCATACGTTTTGGAAAATCTTCACGATTAACGTGCTTCTTATTTGTACCATATTAACGCTAATGTTTATTGTTTCAAGAGTGATGCTGCCTAATATTTCTCAAGATCAATATCGACAGGTAACTGATAAAACCGTCAAGAGAATGAAAGAGCAAATTAACGTCGTCATTAAAGATATTTGGAGCCTAGGCGACGAGGTACAGCAAGATCCTATTTTTTTATCGGATGATGAACAAGAAATAGACAAAGAATTGCAGAAAATAGTTAATATTTCACCGTATATCGATAGCGGAACCATTTTTAATGTAAAAGGGTATGTTGAGCATTATTACCCGAATGATTTAAAAAATATGAAACATGTGAACTTAAGTAAAAGAAAATATTTTCAAGAAGCGCTGCGAACCAAAAAAATATATTTAAGCGATGTCGTTTCAGCAGATACAAAGCACTACATTGTGGTGATGGCGATTCCTATTTTGGATGGGCAGCAAAATGTAAAAAAGGTTGTAAATTTAGCGCTGCGAATTGAAGAAAATAAAAGTTTTCAATCCATCTTTCAAACGTTTGATATAGGAGAGAACGGCTATACATTTATCGTAGACCGCAATGGTAGAATTATTTCCCACCCAGAGAAACAGAGAATCGGTGAAAATGCCAAGAAAAATGAAATCGTTCAGAAAACGATGAATCATAAATCAGGATATCAGCGCGTGGTGAACACCGAAGGTAAGTATTTCTTTGCGTCTTTCGAATATATTCCTGTCTTGGATTGGGGAATTGTCGCTGAATTACCCGTTGAAGAAATTTACAGGCCTTATGAAATGTTTGAAAAAACTCTTTGGATCGTTTCAGGCGTTACGATTTTACTGCTTTCTTTTTTTACTGCGTTATATGCAAGGCAAATTGTGAATCCTATTCATAAACTATATGAATTGGCGGGACAAGTAGCGCGCGGGAATTTTAATCAAAAAATTCCGGAACGAGAAATTGAGCGGGGCGAAATCGGTATTTTATCTAAACAATTTAATGAAATGATTAGCTATATACGCCATTCTAAAGCAAATTTACAGCAAAAAGAAAATCAGCTGCAGGAACAAAAAACGTTTTTAAGACAAGTTATTGACATTAATCCAAGCTATATTTATGCTATCAATCAAAAAAGGGAATTCATTCTCGTTAATGAATCTTTTGCGATGCTCTTAGATGAAAAATCTGATGACTTAATTGGACAATCAATTGATAAATATCAGTTCAACCTCCAATCAGATCTTTTATATAAAGGGGCGTTTTCAAACTGTACCCAAAAAGGGATGGTATTAGAAGAACAGTTTAAAGATTCGAAAGGAAACCGGCGCTGGGTCGAAACAGCAAAACTTCCTATTATGAATGAAAAACAGGAAGTGATTCAAATGCTGTGCGTATCGACAGATATTACGGAGCGTAAAAAGGCAGAAGAGAAGCTTAGAACTTCTGAGAAGCTTGCCGTGGTAGGAGAACTTGCAGCTGGAGTGGCTCATGAAATCAAAAATCCTTTAACTTCTTTAAAAGGCTTTGTTCACTTATTAAAAGAACAACATCCTAAAGATGCTTTGTATATAGATATTATGGAAACTGAATTAGAGCGAATGAATGGAATAGTAGAAGAATTTTTGATGTTAGGAAAACCTCAGGTAATGAAGGTTGAATCTTTGAATATGCAAGCGCTTGTTCAAGAAGTGTGCTCACTTCTTGAACCTGAAGCAGTAGAAAGGGAAGTAGCTTTCATATTTGAAAGAGACGACCAGTTACCAAGGGTGTATGGAGATAAAAATCAGTTAAAACAAGTATTTATTAATATTATTAAAAATTCTATCGAAGCAATGCCTGAAGGAGGAGCTATTCATATTACGACTAAGGTAAAAGAAAACCACCTTTGGCTGCAGCTTGCTGATGAAGGACAGGGTATTCCTCCTGAACGGTTAGCGAAGATAGGTGAGCCTTTTTATAGTACAAAAGAAAAAGGTACAGGTTTAGGACTGATGGTCAGCTATCGGATTATTAAAGCTCACCACGCGCAGATGACGTTTTCTAGTCAGTTAGATAAAGGAACAAGTGTGGATATATTGTTTCCAATCATAAAAAAGTAGGGGAAGTTCCCCTACTTTTTATTATTATACTTATAATATATCAAAAGCCTTGATGGTACTAAAATCAATGAAAGTACTAAAGAAGATATCCACAGGTTAACAAGCAGTTAACTGCTGAATTATATAGGATATTCACAACTTTATCCACACTATTAACATTTTTTCAGAAAATTTACATAAAAATTACCCACTGTTATTTCAAGTTATGAAAGCGGTAATATGCATATTCAATAAAGTTATACACATTATCCACATAATTGTGGGTAAACTTTGTGGATATAGTAGAGTATTAAAAAAACGTAAATCATACGCTTGAAATCTTCGTGTTATTATTTTTACATAATATAAAAACGTCCTTCCGATACAAACTGTACAGAAAGGACGTTGGGATGATCAAGCGTTGGATAGAGATGTTTTGCCTCACTTATTTTTTCGTGTAGCCGCCTGCACGGTCTGCTTTTTTAAACTCGCGGCCGTAATAGATTTCTTGAGCGCTACTTAACGTATTTTTTGCGTTTTCTTTTCGTTTTTTTTCAGACATAAAAAACCCTCCAATTAACGTTTTTCGATCATGCTACTTATTTTTTCCAGAATCTCTCGTTTTTAATCATAAAAAAAAGCTCTCCGTTACACGGAGAGACTCTTACGCTTCTTTAAGCTGGTGATCTTCTTGAACGTCTTGTTCGTGACGCAAGTAGTATAATGTATACAAGTCTTTTGGAATTTCGTATAAATCATATACGTCTTCATGTTGATTAATTTCATCGTATAAAGCTTTGTGTGTTTCATTCGCAAGTACTGCGTAAGGCAGTTTTTCTGCAGCCTTAATAGACCTGATATTGATTTTACGAATTCGCATAAAAATTCGCTCTATATTTAACTCAAAGAACAGTTCATTAAAGAACGCTTCTTTTGCAATTTGATTATATCCTTTTCCATGAAACGGTTTGCCAAGCCAAGTGCCTAAAAAACCAGCTTGGTCCTGTACATCAAATAAATTAATGGTGCCGATAGGGTTACCCCATTCGTCTAAAATCGTGCGAGAAATGATTTCTCCATGATCTTCTGCTTCCATCGTTTGTTTAGTCACAAATAAAAATTCTTCATAGGAATGGGCTTTATGACGAACAAAAGGGAAGACATCAGGATGTACCATGAGTTCGTATAGAGATTGACAGTCATTTAGGTCACGTTTTTTTAACATAACTTTTCCCTCCTGATCGAGGGTATATACAGACTCCAATCAAGTCCCCACCCTCGAAATTTTTTAATAATTAAAAAAATTTCGGGGTGGGAATCGAACCCACTAGAACCAGTTACCTGGTGGCGCACCATTTGCCTTCCCATTACAAGTCAACAAACATAAAAAGTCAACGTGTGATGTTTATGCTTTTGTGAAATTCACATGCTTCTAAACGTATCATACTAAAAAAAATAAAAAAAGAAAATAGGTAAAATGTTAATTTTTTTTAAATAATATTTTACCATTTATCATCGTAAAAATAGGCTTTGCTAAGTAGTGAAAAGGATGATGGCTCCATAGCACCAAATCAGCGTCTTTTCCTGCTTCGATACTTCCAATTCGCTGATCAATACGGAGATTCCGAGCAGCAGCAATCGTGATGCCTTCTAATGCTTTTTGTTCTTCGAGCCCTTCACGTACGGCAATGGATGCACAAATATTTAAGTACTGAATGGGCGTATAAGGATGGTCTGTTGTAATGGAAACTTCTACTCCTTCATTGCAGAGAGCTTGATAGGTTTTCCACGTTTTATTCTTCAGTTCAACCTTTGAGCGGCGTGTTAAAGTTGGTCCCACGCTTACTTTTAAGTTTCTTCCCCCTAGCTCTTTAGCAATTAAATGCCCTTCTGTGCAGTGTTCAATACGAACGTCTAAATTAAATTCATCTGCTAAGCGCAGAGCTGATAGAATATCATCGGCTCGGTGAGCATGAATTCGAACGGGAATCTCTCTATTCAGTGCTTGAATGAGTGGTTTGATTCGCAAATCATCTTTATTGTCACTGCTTTTTGCATGATAAAAGGCTTCTCTCAGCATCCCCATAATACCCATTCGTGTAATGGATTCTTTATTGCCATGGCTGTGGATTCGTTTTGGATTTTCTCCTAGCGCAATCTTAAGTCCAGCTGTCTCTTGAATCAACATCTGAGAAATACTTGTTCCGGCTGTTTTAATAACGGACGTTGTGCCTCCGATCACATTTGCACTTCCAGGCATAATGTGTACAGACGTAATACCCGCTTCAATGGCATCTTTAAACCCAGGATCTAAAGGATGTACGCTGTCAAAAGCTCGGATATGGGGAGTCATAGGCTCGATTGTTTCGTTAGCATCATTTCCGGCCCAGCCGGTTCCTTCATCATATAGTCCTAGATGTGTATGAACATCAATAAATCCAGGGAATAAATAGCGCTGTTTGCAGTCAATAACTTCTACTTGAAGAGGAGGCTGCAAGTTTGGCCCAATTAAAACAATTTTTCCATCTTGAATGAGCACATCACTATTATAAATAGGTTTTGACGTAATAGGATAGAGCGTTGCATTTTTCAAGAGAATGGTTTTCATAAAGGATGCTCCTATCTATCGGCAGCTTAGTCACCTGTTTTAGGTAAATATCAGAAAATAACTAGAGTAAATCTCGCAATGCATCTTCTAATACAGTATATGTAAAAATGTAATTCTGTTGAATCAATTTTTCAGGTAAAACGCGCTGTCCTTTCAAAATAATCATACTCATTTCTCCCATCAGCAGCTGAAGGCCAAAGCTAGGTACGGGCATCCAGTGAGGACGATTCAACACTTTTCCAATCGTCTTTCCAAACTCTTTCATTTGAACGGGGTTTGGAGCAGTTACATTAACAGGTCCTTCTATTTGTTCGGTATGAATGCAATAATCAATAATTTTGACGACGTCTTGAAGATGCACCCAAGACATCCACTGCTCTCCCGAACCAACTGTCCCTCCTGCAAATAATTTATAAGGAAGGGCAGTAGAAGGGAGTGCCCCGCCATCTTTGCCTAATATAACGCCGAACCTTGTTAAAACAGTACGAATATTGAGTTCCATCGCTTTTAGCGCTTCATTTTCCCATTTTTTTACCGTTTCAGCTAAAAAGTCCGTGCCGATGGATGGAGAAGCTTCTGTGAACGTTTCTGTAGTCGATGTCCCGTAATAACCAACTGCGCTTGCATTTACATAAAGGGAAGGTTTTTCGGGTAAGGCAGCCATAATACGAAGGATTTCTTGAGTAGAAGAAAGGCGACTTTCCACAATGGCTTTTTTGCGCTCGTCCGTCCAGCGGCCGCTGTTAAGTGAAACGCCAGCTAAATTGATAAAAACGTCTGCTCCTTCTACATGCTCTTCAGGTTGGCTGTTTTCTTGCATCCATTCTACATATTTAAGTTTCGGATCTCTTGCAGCTTTATCTGCATTGCGTGTTAAAATATATACATAATGTTTTTGTGTTAAAAAATGTTTTGTTAAAGCTTTACCTACGAATCCAGTTCCTCCAGCAATAACAATTTTCATACGAACTTCCTCCTTTGTTGAGATAAATAAAAATGTGTATGATACGTTTGGCGGTTCTTCAGCCATCAATTTAATAAGAAATATGAGGTGAAGGTGTATGCCTGTTGTCACAAAGATCACAACGCAAAAGAATAGCGGTGAACGTTATAATGTGTATTTAGATTACGGTAAAGGTGAAGAGTTTGGCTTTGGTGTTGACGAAAATGTCCTCATCAAATATGACTTGAAAAAAGGTCGTGAGCTTGATGAATTTGAATTAACGGAAATTCAATACGCAGATGATGAGAAGAAAGCTTATAATTTAGCGATCACTTACTTATCTTATCGAATGCGCTCTGAAAAAGAGGTACATGATTATTTAAAGAAAAAAGAAATCAACTCTACTATTATTCAACAAGTTATTCAGAAATTAGTCAGCCACCGTTATTTAAATGATGAAGAGTTTGCCAAAGCATTTGTGTTAACTCAGATGAACACGACATCAAAAGGGCCAAATGTGATTCAAAGAGAATTAAAAGAAAAGGGAATTTCTGATTCCATTATTACCCTTAGTTTATGTGAATACCCCGAAGAACAGCAAATTCAAACTGCTGTGAAATTAATTGAAAAGTTAAAAGGAAAGTATAAAAAATTATCTCAGGTAATGATGAAACAAAAAATGGAACAAGCATTGGCAGTGAAGGGCTATTCATTTTCTATTATTCAAGAAGCATTTCAGCGCACGAATACAGAAAAAGAAAGCGATGAGGCATGGGAAGCTCTGCAATACCAAGGAATGAAAGCTCATCGTCGTTTTTCAAAGTATGAAGGCTGGGAATATCAGCAAAAAATGAAGCAAGCTCTTTATAGAAAAGGATTCTCTATTGACCAAATTCAATTATTTCTAGATTCTATTGAAGAGGAATAAAGGCAGGACAAAAGTATGTTAGTTGAAGGGAAATCCGAACGATGAATCGAGATTCTTGATGGAGAATCCAACTCGTTCGGATTTTTTCATTGAGATGGCAAACGTAAACTTCATGTGTTTATCTTTAGATTAATGCAGTTATGTTTCACTCTTTTTTAAAACAAAATATCTTCTGAGTCATTCTGCTGTTTATAAATAATCTCAGCAATTTCTGAAGCCGAGCGCAATCGGCTTTTATCTTTAATGTGGTTGTTGTGATCCCAAAAAGGGGTATTCATGCCTCCCATGTAAGCTGCAATCACATGAAGGTTAGTATCTTGATACTCCACTTTTAAACTTTCTGTAAATCCCCTTACGCCAAACTTACTTGCCACATAGACGCTTTCATTAGCTTTCCCGCGAAGTCCTGCAGTTGAAATGATATTCATCACTTTAGGTTCAGGTCTCGTTAAGAGATGAGGCATAAGCGCTTGTGTTAAAAAAATAGTTCCTTTTACATTTGTATCGATGACTTCATCGATGGCTTGTTTTGTATAATCCGTCAAAGGACCAAAATGTCCAATGCCTGCATTGTTGATAAGGATATCTACTGAATGCTGCATCAGCAGTTTTTCTACAGATTTTCCTACTTCTTCATACTTTGTAATATCTACAGACATCGTATATACGTTGTCGCTTAGCTCATGCTGCGCCTCTTTTAATTTATGTTGATTGCGTCCAGCTAGAATGACGTTGTAGTCTTTTGCGTAAAGTTTAGCGAGTTCTTTTCCAAGACCCGTCGCACCGCCTGTGATTAGCACTGTTTTCATTCCCAAAACTCCCTTTTCATAGTCTCCCTTTAGTTATACCTTTTGTTATAATAAAATGAAAGCAAACAAGGGGGAAAACAGCATGTCTGAAAAACGTTACAGCGATATGACAACGTATGAACTTCAACAAGAAATTGGGTCTCTTCAAGAAAAAGCACGAAAAGCTGAACAGCTTGGCATGGTCAATGAGTATGCAGTATTAGAAAGAAAAGTAACAATGGCTAGGTCGTATTTATTGGATCCCGAAACGTTTAAAGCAGGGGAAGTATATGAAATTCAAGGAGATCCGGGTTCATATTTTAAAATTGATTATATGAACGGAGTTTTTGCGTGGGGATTTAGGCTTGGCTCACCGCATAACGAAGAGGCATTGCCTATTTCCATGTTGAAAAAATAACGGGATGAACAAGCAGCACGAAGTGTGCTGCTTGTTTGATTTCTATATTCACTCTATTTTTAAACGTAAAGCAAGCGGTTATTCTTCACGCTCATTAGAAGCATGCATACGTTCTTGAGGATGCGTGTTAATAGTTCCATTTGCACGTTTTGAAGCGTACTCAGCTTTTGCTCGAGGTTCGCCTTCAAGCTTAGTATGATGTTGGTTTGTAAAATCTTTTGCTTTATTGCGCATCGATACCTCTCCTTTTACAACAGAAAGCGTTGCGGTTATGATATAGTACATGAGGGAGTGAATAACTCCGCATTTATAGTGTAAGTTAAAAGTGCAAACATACTCATAAAGAATTTTGGTAATCGAGGTGTTCTTATGAACGATATATTTGAAAGATTAACGAATCAGCTCTTAAATAAAAACAGTTCGCTCTCATATGCTCAAGCACGCACGTGGGTTGAACTTTTCTGGGAAGATTTTGAGTCATCTTACGCAAAAGCCGGATATGATTATAAAGGGAAAGAAGCGACGGAAAAGGTTGTTACGATGTATATTAACAGCTACGGTGATAAGCTTCATGAAATCGCGGTCAAAAACCCTAAATATCAGCATTTGTTGAATAACGATGACTATTTAAAACATTAAATAAAAACGAACCGTCTTGAGCAGACGGTTCGTTTTTGGGTTTCATATTTGTTCTTGTTATGATTAGTGCGGGAGATAATCAAGCTTTTTACGCAATTTTTTCTCACTGAAAATCCAACCTGTGTACGAACAAATGATATTTAAATCATAATCAAGCTGGACCACGGCTACAAATGGATAGTAATCCTTGCTGCGGTAGCGTAAATCAATAAAGCGCACTTCAATGTGGTCGTTATATTCATCCAGTTCCCATCTATAAATAGGTGAAAATGAAAGAAAAGCAGATAAATTTTCATCTTTTTTCGCTACTTCAATTACGGCTGATTCGGGAATTGGAACTTTATCAAACGTATCATAAATAAAAATTTCTTCTCCGATTGCTCTTCCTACATGAAAATACTTTTGGGTCGTCACAGCTAAGTGCCAGTGAGTGAAACGCATTGTAGGAGAGATATTGAGCTTGATAACATCAGGAAACTGTTTTCGAAGCTTCTTGGCAATTTGGTGGCGCATATAAAAGCGCAATCCATAGTAAAACGCCAATAACACATACAGCGTAATAAATGTTGGTCCTGGCTCTGCTCCAATAAACCAGATTAAAATCGCGAGTACGTGAGCTGAGAAAATCACGTAATCAAACGTGTTGATTACGCCAAGCGCAATCCATTTATTTGTGAAAGGCCGTAAAGCTTGCGTACCATAAGCGTTAAAGATATCAACAAAAACGTGAATAATGACGCCTGCAAAGGTCCACATCCAGAGATGCAGCAAGTTAGCTCCTGGCAGCAGAAGCGAAAGAATGAGCACGATAAGCAAAGGCCATAAAATAACAGCCGGGATAGAATGTGTAATTCCACGGTGATTGCGGATATACTGTGCATTGTTTCGCAACTTTAAAACAGTGTCTAAATCAGGTGCTAATGACCCGGCCATTACGCCAATCATTACAGCATCCATTGTGGCTGTATTCGCAGATACAGTGGGGTCTAATGTTGCAAGGCCGCCTAAAGCGATTCCCATTGCAATGTGTGTACCAGTATCCAGAGCGAACTCCTCCTTTGTAAAATGACAATCTTAGAGTATCCTAATTCAGCATGGAAGCTTAATTTAGGGCGAAAAATTTCGCTTTATTACTAACGCAGCAAATTAGCTGTTTTTATTCATTATTTGAACAATTCATTTTACTATTCATATTTGTAGTTGTTATAAGGTTATCATAAAGTTACTAAGATTCAAAAAGCAACACATTGTATATGTATAGTTAATACCTCGGAGGCTATGACGTGAAACAAAGTAAAGATATTGTACAAAATTTCGATATTCGAGCATTTCAAGATGACTTAATCTCTTGGTTTGAACAGGAACAGCGCATTTTACCTTGGCGTCAAGATCAGGACCCTTATAAAGTGTGGGTATCTGAAATTATGCTTCAACAAACGAGAGTAGATACGGTCATTCCGTATTTTAATAATTTTATTAGTAAATTTCCCACTATCAAAGATTTAGCTTATGCGAATGAAGATGATGTGTTAAAAGCATGGGAAGGGTTAGGCTATTATTCCCGTGCCCGTAATTTACAAACCGCCGTTCGAGAAGTTCACGAACAATACGGGGGAGAAGTTCCAAATACGCCAGCAGAAATCTCCAAACTAAAAGGAGTAGGCCCTTATACAACAGGAGCCATTTTAAGTATTGCATACGGAGTGCCGCAGCCTGCTGTAGATGGAAATGTCATGCGTGTACTATCGCGCATTTTATCCGTTTGGGATGATATTGCAAAACCGAAAACAAGAAAGCTGTTTGAAGATATCGTGCATGAAATTATTTCAAAAGATAATCCTTCCTATTTCAATCAGGGCATGATGGAACTTGGTGCCATTGTCTGTACACCAACTTCTCCTTCCTGTTTGTTATGTCCAGTTCGCGAACACTGCCGCGCGTTTGAAGAAGGAGTGCAGAATGAGCTTCCTGTCAAATCAAAGAAAAAAGCGCCGCGTGCTCTTCAGCTTGCTGCAGCGGTGATTAGAGACGAGGAAGGAAATTATCTGATTCATAAACGTCCAAGCAAAGGACTTTTAGCTAACCTATGGGAATTTCCAAATATAGAAGTAGATCTTAGTATAGCGCCAGATCATCAGCAGCTTCAGGCATTTATTCAAAATGAGTACGGAGCCGATATTAAAATTCATGCGCCGTTTACCACAATTCAGCACGTGTTTTCTCATATCGTCTGGAACATCACAGTATATGAAGCAGAGCTTGCAAGTGATATCAGTGCATTAAAAAATTTGAAAGTGGTTTCTGAAAAAGATTTAGAACAATATGCATTTCCTGTTTCCCATCAAAAAATCTTAAAAGAATATGTACTTGTTAAATAAAAGAAGCGTGGATAAACTCCGCGCTTCTTTTTATTTAATCATATGATACATGCGTGCCGTGTGTATAATCTGCTTCGTGGCGCTGTAGCCCGCCCCGTGCTTCAATTTCTTTAATAATTTGCTGATGAATACTTTGTCCTTCAGCATTTAAATACGGCGTCATTTGCTGTAAAGAGTGATGGAAAAACGCAAGCTCGCTGTCTTTCCACTCGCTTTTAGAAATCATTGAAAGAGCCGTCATGTCTCTACCTACATACATTCTATTCACCTCATTCATTTCATCAAGTTTTATCTATTTTCTCTATATTACTTGTTTCTTATGCGATAAAATCAGTACAATGTAAAGATAATACGATACATAAGGGAGATGACATCATGTCACAAAAGGTAGCACTAGTTACGGGAAGCAGCAGAGGTATTGGTAAAGAAATTGCCTTACGTCTGGCTAAAGAAGGATACGATATTGTATTAAACTATGCACGAAGCAAAAGTGCAGCGCAGGAAGTAGCAGAAGAAATCAAAGCGCTAGGCAGAGAAGCATTAGTTGTTAAAGCAAACGTAGGAAAAGTAGAAAAAATTAAAGAAATGTTTGAGCAAATTGATGAAGTATTCGGTCGCTTAGACGTATTTGTAAGTAATGCAGCGTCAGGAGTTCTACGTCCTATTATGGAATTGGAAGAAACTCACTGGAACTGGACAATGGATATTAACAGCAAAGGATATTTATTCTGTGCACAAGAAGCGGCTAAACGTATGGAAAAAGTAGGCGGAGGAAAGATTGTTACCATCAGTTCGCTTGGGTCTATTCGCTACTTAGAAAATTATACAACAGTAGGCGTGTCAAAAGCTGCTGTAGAAGCGTTGACACGCTATTTAGCAGTGGAGCTGGCTCCAAAGAATATTGTGGTAAATGCTGTCTCTGGAGGGGCTGTGGATACAGAGGCATTAAAACATTTCCCAAATCGCGATGAGCTTCTAGATGATGCACGCAAGCATACTCCAGCTGGTCGTATGGTGGAGCCAAAAGACATGGTAGATGCAGTTATGTTCTTAGTGTCCGATCAAGCAAATATGATTTGCGGTCAAACGCTTATTATTGACGGAGGGCGTTCACTTTTAATGTAAGGTAAATGTGTTTTGTGCTCGCGCCTTAAAATACTGAAAAAAGTTTGCATACCCTATTTACCTCCCGGGCATATTAATTTTCGTGGAGGTGATTACAATGGCAAAACAAACAAACAAAACAGCATCTGGTACAAGCACACAACACGTGAAACAACAAAATGCTCAAGCATCTAAAAACAACTTCGGTACTGAATTTGGTAGCGAAACAAATGTACAAGAAGTGAAACAACAAAATGCTCAAGCAGCGGCAAACAAAAGCCAAAATGCTCAAGCATCTAAAAACAACTTCGGTACTGAATTTGCTAGCGAAACAAGTGCTCAAGAAGTGAGACAACAAAACGCACAAGCTCAAGCAAAGAAAAACCAAAACTCTGGTAAATACCAAGGTTAATACCAAAAGCGAACTTAACGTCTTTCATACGGCGATGTTAAGTTCGCTTTTTCTTATATAAAAAGCAACAAAGTATGACAAAACTTCTTGAAACTTTACACAACTCGTCAAAGGAATCTGTCTCACCTAAACAGAATGTTAACAGAAGTGCCGCGTGTATGGTTAAGGCAAATAGGGAGGAGCTATCGTATGAAAAAATTTGATCAGCTAGTGACTCAACAATTGGAGACCATGGATCAACTTCTGTTTTTGCAGTCTGAGATTGAGCGCTGTCAGGAAATCGAAGGTGAACTAATAAAACTTCATGAAGAAGCAAAACTTCATTCTGTGCAAGATGAAATTAGTGAAATGAAGCTAAAATTAAAAGAGATTCAATTGACGTTTGAAGCACAAACCGAAGACATTATTCGTACATATAAAAGTGAAGGGGCTTGCTCTACACTTGCTTAATGAACATTGATGTGTCACTTCCTCTCTTTTTTAAGGCTGCCAAGCAAAGGAAAAGTAGGGGGAGTGGCTTTTTTGAACTCAAGAAGGTTAGCACATTTGTGTTAAAATGAGAGAGAAACCGTTATAATAAACATAAGACAAATGGAGACGTTATATGAATTTTTTTAAGTGCTAAAATGAAAGTAGGTATTGGAGATGGGAATTCCGGTGGAAGGAGAAACAATTCAAATACACAGCTACAAGCATAATGGACATATTCATCGCGTGTGGGATCGGACAACCGTATTAAAAGCAACCAATAACTTAGTGATTGGAGGAAATGATCGTACGATCGTTACAGAATCAGATGGACGAACATGGGTCACAAGAGAGCCTGCAATTTGTTATTTTCATGCTCAGCAGTGGTTTAACGTCATTGGGATGATCCGTGAAGATGGAATTTATTATTACTGCAATATCAGTTCGCCGTTCATTTATGATGACAATGAAGCGCTCAAATATATTGATTATGATTTAGATATCAAAGTCTATCCAGATATGACATACACCCTTCTTGATGAAGATGAATATGAGAAGCATCGAAAAGAAATGAATTATCCAGAAGTGATTGACCGTATTTTACATAATCACGTCGAGGAGTTAAAAGGTTGGATTCGACAGCGAAAAGGCCCGTTTGCTCCAGATTTCATTGACATTTGGTATGAGCGTTTTTTAACATATCGGCATTCTTGATGAATGATCTAGAGAACATTATGTTAGGCCGTCTAAAGCTGACTGTTTGATATAATGTTCTTTTTGGCGTTATGCTCACCATCTTTTAGAAGAGATAAAAGCACTAAAAAATCGACGGGTGTACATATACTAAGAAAGCTTGCCCTCATAGATAGAAAGGGGAGATTTTATGGGAAGTATAAGACGCTACATGAAGTTTGTACAGCCATACAAATGGCAAATTGTCGGCACTGTATTAATTGGTATTATTAAATTTGCTATTCCTTTATTAATTCCGCTGCTTTTGAAATATGTTTTGGACGATATCGTAAATGGACATGGCATGTCCTCCTCTGAAAAAGTTCATAAAATGGTGACGATTATGGGGATTTCGTTTGTTGTATTTTTAGTGTTAAGACCTCCCATTGAATATTACAGGCAGTATTATGCTCAGTGGGTATCGAGCAAAGTACTATATGATATACGGGATCAGCTGTTTAGCCATATTCAAAAGCTTAGCTTGCGTTATTATGCAAATACGCGAGCGGGTGAAGTGATTTCACGAGTCATTAATGATGTAGAGCAAACAAAAAACTTTGTTATCACAGGTTTAATGAACGTATGGCTTGATATGATGACGATTGTAATAGCCATTGTGATTATGTTTACGATGAATGTACCTTTAACACTGGTGTCGATTATTTTGCTGCCGGTTTATGCGTTCTCTGTAAAATATTTTTACAGTCGTCTTCGCCATTTAACACGAGTCCGTTCGCAGGCTTTAGCGGAAGTGCAGGGGCATTTACATGAAAGGGTTCAAGGGATCTCTGTTATTCGCAGCTTTGCTATTGAGCCTCATGAGCAGAAGCAATTTGATAAGCAAAATTCAAATTTTCTACAAAAAGCAATCAATCATACGAATTGGAATGCAAAAACATTTGCAGTAGTGAATACCATTACCGATTTGGCACCTTTAATCGTGATTACATTTGCTGGATATCAAGTCATCACAGAAAGTCTTAGCGTAGGAACGATGGTAGCATTTGTGGCCTATATTGACCGCTTGTATAATCCGCTTCGCCGCTTGGTCAATTCATCGACTACGCTCACGCAGTCTGTTGCATCTATGGACCGGGTGTTTGAGTTCATTGATGAAGAATACGATATTACAGACAAGAAAGATGCAAAAGAATGCACTGAGCTTCATGGAAAGGTGCAGTTTGAGCACGTTTCATTTGCTTATGAAGAAGAAGAAAAACCTGTGATTCATGATATTAATTTAGATGTAGAAAAAGGAAAATCCGTTGCGTTTGTTGGAATGAGCGGAGGAGGGAAATCCACGCTTATCAGCTTAATTCCGCGCTTTTATGATGTGACGGAGGGTAAAATTCTCATTGATGACATTGATATCAAAACCTATAAAGTACGCAGCCTGCGAGATAAGATTGGAATCGTCCTGCAGGATACGGTGTTGTTTAGTGACACGGTTAAAAACAATATACTGCTTGGAAAGCCAGGAGCGACAGATGAAGAAGTAATTGCTGCGGCAAAAGCCGCAAATGCCCACGATTTTATTATGAATTTGCCCGAAGGATATGATACAAAAGTGGGAGAGCGGGGAATGAAGCTATCAGGGGGACAGAAGCAGCGTATTTCCATTTCGCGCGTATTTTTAAAAAATCCAGCTATTCTTATTTTTGATGAAGCCACTTCAGCTCTAGATTTGGAAAGTGAGCACTATATTCAAGAAGCATTAGCTGAACTAGCAAAAGACCGTACGACTTTCATTGTAGCCCATCGTTTATCTACAATTACTCATGTTGATGAAATTGTACTTTTAGAAAATGGAAGAGTAGTCGAACGAGGTTCTCATGAGGAGTTAATTAAGAAAAAAGGTCATTACTATCAGCTCTTTAACGTTCAGCAACTTGATACAATTTAAAAACACCACCTATTGTCTAACAATAGGTGGTGTTTTTAATCTTCTTGTCGCTGATGATTAATATCAAATGAGTTAGCATCTTTGTGATAGTTTTGGAACGTATCAATCAGCTTATCAAGATGCTCTAACTCTTCACTATACTCAATGATGACAGAAATTAAAGGGAAGATATGATAAATAACCTTATTCTCTTCATCATTATCGTATATTTTGTACTGCATAAATTTATCGATTAAAGCTCGTTTTCCAACGCAGGCTTCGTTTGGTACAGTAGTGGTTGGCTGTACGCGTAATTTCCCAATGAATTTTAATAATACTTGCTCATGATACATTAACAGGCACTCAACTTCAGATTTGATTAAATCTTGAAATTGCTGCGGCATGACTTGAAGATCATTTTCTACTCGGTGAAGTAGTTTCAAGGTTGTAAGAGCTCGTGTTGTTACGGTAATCATTTGACGAAATAAAACGAGCTTGCGTGACTTAACAAAACGTTTTTTGGTTGAATAAGTGCGTTCTTCTTTGTAAAAATCAAAGATTTGATTCATTTTAGCCACATTGTCTTTCATTTTTTCAATGTCTTCTTTTAACAATGTGTGCTCAGATGCGTGATAAAGATTCATACGAATCCATTTAATAATTTCTTCCGTTGTGCTTACAATTTTATAATACAATCTTGTTTCATACTTTGGCGGAATAAAAATAAGATTGACAATAAATGCTGAGAATACCCCAAGTAACACTGTACCAAAGCGTATAAGTGCATATTCAACGAAATTATCTCCTGGATTTTCCATGATTGCAATTACTGTCACAAGCGCAAGCCCAATTGTATTATTAATACGTAATTTTAAGTTGACTGCAATGACAACAACAGCGGTAAAACCAATAATGATGGGATGGGTACCAAAAATAAGTCCAAAACAAACTGCAGAAGCAGCTCCAATCACATTCGCCTGTATTTGCTCCAATATTGTTAAGTAAGATCTGTAAATAGACGGTTGAATTGCAAAAACTGCCGCAATTGCCGCAAATATTGGAGATGGTAAACTTAGAAATTCACCTAATAACAATGAAAGTGTAATGGCAATTCCCGTTTTTAAGATGCGGGCACCAAGTTTCATGTGCGTTCGTAGTTCCTTTCTGTAAAAAAGTTTTTTCGTTATGAAGAATGTTCCCCAAAACAAATGATAAATTGCAAAAATCAATCCTTCTTTATTACATAACCTGTTGGAAATAATATAAACAATAACATACTATACAAGGTTTAAGAATGGATATCAAGAGAAAACAAGCAGAAAAATCAGGGTATTTCTCGGGATTTTTCGACAGGCTGACAAAAAGGAGATGACGCGTAAGAAATGGTTATGAAAGGTGGGAATGTTCTATAAGGAAACCCAAAGGTAAAACGAAAAAGAGGTCGAGACATAACGAAATAAATCCAATCCAAAGACGAACAAATGGGATACATGAGCTGAATGGCTTGTGACACAGCAGTTGATTTCCGCAGGAGTCTTCGACTTGCCCTCCAATCAGCTGCTAGAAAGACCTATACACATGAAACCTACGTTTACCCTAACAAAAAAAACGAACCACTAATCAAACATCTTGATCAATGGTTCGTTTTTCACTTCGTCTAAAATCCTTTTATCGCAGCCTTTTTAGAATAAGAATTAGCGTTCTTCACTTAATTGTTTAAATGCTTTTTCGACTGCTTCTAATGTGTCGGTAATATCTTGTTCTGTATGAGCTGTAGTAAGGAACCATGCTTCATATTTCGAAGGAGCTAAGTTGACACCTTGGTGGAGCATTAGTTTAAAGAAGCGTGCAAATAATTCGCCGTCTGTATTTTCTGCTTGTTCATAGTTTTTGACCGTTTCTGTTGTAAAGTAGACAGTAAGAGCGCCTTTCAATCGATTGATAGTGATAGGCATGTTATATGTACGAGCATGTTTTAAAATACCTTCTTCGAGCATCGCCCCTAGCTTATCCAACTGTTCATAAACACCTTCTTGCTTTAGTACTTCCAGGCAAGCAATCCCAGAAAGAATAGAAGCTGGGTTTCCTGCCATTGTACCTGCTTGATAAGCTGGTCCAAGCGGCGCTACTTTTTCCATGATTTCTTTTTTACCGCCGTAAGCCCCGATTGGAAGGCCGCCGCCGATGATTTTTCCAAATGCAGTGAGATCAGGTTTTACACCAAGTAAATCTTGAGCTCCACCGTACATAAAGCGAAACGCTGTAATAACTTCGTCGTAAATAACAAGTGCTCCAGCTTCGTGAGTTAATTCATTAACTTGTTCTAAAAAGCCAGGTTCCGGCTCAACAATTCCGAAGTTTCCAACGATTGGTTCTACTAAAACAGCCGCAATTTGATCGCCCCATTTTTCTAATGCTTCCTTGTAAGGCTCGATGTCGTTAAAAGGAACTGTGATGACTTCGTTAGCAATACTTTTTGGTACACCAGCAGAGTCAGGAGTGCCGAGTGTAGAAGGACCAGATCCAGCTGCTACTAACACAAGGTCAGAATGGCCGTGGTAGCAACCTGCAAATTTAATAATTTTATCGCGTCCAGTATAAGCGCGCGCTACACGGATCGTTGTCATAACGGCTTCTGTCCCAGAGTTGACGAAGCGCACTTTATCTAATGCGGGCATCGCTTCTTTGAGCATTTTAGCAAATGTGACTTCATGAGCAGTTGGAGTACCGTAAAGAACACCTGTTTCAGCTGCTTTTGTAATAGCTTTCGTGATATGAGGATGAGCGTGTCCTGTAATAATAGGACCATAAGCTGCTAAATAGTCAATATATTTATTTCCATCAACGTCCCAGAAATAAGCTCCGCTTGCCTTCTCCATTGCAACAGGCGCTCCGCCTCCTACGGCTTTATATGAACGTGAAGGGCTGTTAACGCCGCCTACAATATGTTCGAGCGCTTCAGCGTGTAATTGTTCTGATTTTGTGAATTGCATAGTATGCCTCCTAATGAAAAGTTCAACTTCTTTATTCTATCAAACTTATTTGTTTCTTGAAAAACATTCGAGAACGTGTATGATAGAAATTTGTGAGCTAACTGCTAGAAAATAGTTCTTCGTCTCTTGGAGGAGTTGCTAGCAAGGGCGCCGGAAGCAATAAAAGAAACCACTAATACGTCGACGTAACGGAGGGAATACAATGAAAAATGCTATTGAGGTGAATCAACTTCGGAAAGAATTTAAAGCCTATTCTAGCCGCTCTGGCCTTAAAGGGGCATTCCGGGATTTATTTACCCGTAATTATAGAGTCATGAAAGCTGTGAACGATATTTCGTTTACCGTAAAACAAGGGGAAATGGTAGGGTATATAGGAGAAAACGGAGCGGGGAAATCAACCACAATCAAAATGCTAACAGGGATCTTAACTCCAACTGCAGGCGACATTACCGTAAATGGAATGAACCCTCATAAAGAAAGAGAAAAGTTTGCCCAAACGATTGGGGTAGTTTTTGGTCAACGCTCTCAGCTGTGGTGGGATATTGCCGTACAAGAATCTTTTCGCCTGTTAAAAAAAGTATACAAAGTGTCAGATGAAGATTATAACGCTCATATGGAGCACGTTATTCAAACGTTAGATATCGGGCCGCTGCTAGATAAGCCGGTGCGAAAGCTTTCTTTAGGTCAAAGAATGCGCTGTGAGCTGGCTGCTGCTCTCATTCATAATCCGCCGCTTCTATTTTTAGATGAACCGACGATTGGTTTAGATGTACTAGTTAAATTAAAAATCCGCCAATTTTTAAAAGAAATTAATGAAAAATACAACACGACGATTTTGCTTACAACACATGATTTAGCAGATATTGAAGCTTTATGTGAACGCGTTGTAATGCTGGATGAAGGCAGTATTATTTATGATGGATCGCTGCAAAAGCTGCGTTCGAACTGGGGCGACCTTAAGCAGATTACGTTTGAATTTGGGACTGCGCCAAATAAAGAGCAGTTGAAGCTATTGACGCAAGGAATGCCTGTTAACTGGATTGAAGGTGATCAAAAATATTTGTGGACAGCGCAGCTTCAAAATAAAGGAGACTTAATGTCGCAGCTGATTGCTAAAGTGGTGGCAAAGCATGAAATCAGCGATATTAACATTGAAGAAATTTCAACAGAAGAAATTATCCGCAACATTTATGAAGAAGGTGTTGTGAATGGATAAATATATAGAGATGATACGCATTCGCTTTTTAATGATGCTGGCGTATCGGACGAATTATTACAGCGGAATATTGATTTATGCAATTAATATTGGTGCTTACTATTTTTTATGGTCGGCTATTTATGGAGGAAAAGAGAATATTCAAGGTTTATCCATTACTCAAATGACAACGTATGTAGCCGTTTCATGGATGGCCAGAGCCTTTTACTTTAATAACATTGACCGTGAAATGGCAACGGAAATTAAAGATGGCAAAGTGGCTGTAGAGTTAATTAAACCATACAGCTACCTTGGTATGAAAACGATGCAAGGACTGGGAGAAGGGATTTTTCGAGTGCTGTTTTTCTCAGTGCCCGGCATGATTATTGTCGCGTTTTTATTTCCAGTACAGTTCTCAGCAAATGCAGCAACATGGCTTTATTTTGGACTGTCTTTAATTTTTAGTTTCATTATCAATACACAAATTAATTTATTAACGGGTATTACGACTTTCTTTCTCTTTAACAATGATGGACTCATTCGAGCGAAGCGCGTTGTTATTGATTTGTTTTCAGGACTTCTTCTGCCCATCAGTTTCTATCCTTTCTGGGCGCAACATATTATGAGCTATTTCCCTTTTCAAGCCATTAGTTATATTCCGAGCATGATTTTCACAAATGGATTTAAAGGGCAGGAAGTAATAAATGCTCTTATCACCCAAGCAGTTTGGTCAGGACTTCTATTTATCCCTATTGCATGTTTGTGGAACATAGCGAAGAAAAAAATGGTTATTCAAGGAGGGTAGTCTATGAAAATGTTTTATTTTTCGATTTTCTTTCAGTACATTGGTCAATATATGAAAACAAGGCTTCAGTATCGTACCGACATGGTAGTTGAAATCATATCGGACTTATTATTTCAAGCGGTTAACTTAATTTTTATTTTAGTTGTATTTGGTCATACTCAGTCGCTGCACGGATGGTCACGAGAGGAAATTATCTTTATTTATGGTTTCTTTTTAGTTCCTTTTGCTATTTTTTCGTCTTTCTTTAACATTTGGGATTTCAATGAGCGCTACATTGTTAAGGGAGAAATGGACCGAATTTTAACGCGGCCGATTCATAGTTTGTTTCAAGTTATTTTGGAGCGAATGGAGCTAGAATCATTGTTTGGTGGTGTCACAGGGATTGCCGTAATGGCTTACGCTGCGTCTTCTTTACATCTTCATTTCCAGTGGTATGATGTTTTTATTTTTCTATTATTTATTTTGGGAGGAGCGCTTGTATACGCAGGAATTTTCATCGCCTTAGCAAGCATAGGCTTCTGGTCGGATGCAAGAACTTCTATTATGCCCACTATTTATAATATTGGAAACTACGGAAGGTATCCTGTAGATATTTACAATAATGTCATCCGCTATGTTTTAACGTGGATTCTTCCTTTTGCATTTGTAGGCGTATATCCAGCTGCTTATTTCCTAGGAAGAGCTGAATGGTACGGATATGCATTTTTAACTCCAGTAATGGGAATCATCTTTTTTACAATCTCTATCTTCTTATGGAATACAGGTGTCAAAAAATACAGAGGAGCAGGCAATTAAATGCCTGCTCTTTTTCGTGGCTTGGGAGTAGTAATGAATGGACAAGAACGCGCGTATAGTGGTAGTAGAGTATAAATTAAAGGAGTAGAATGATGGTTATTTTTCTAATCCTCGTTATCGTTGTTTTTGTAATTGGTAGTATGAAGTTTCTCTTTGAAAAAGAACTTGGAGAATTTCATTTTTTCTCAATTGGTCACTTCTTTGTCTTGTTTTATTCATATATTACAGTTTTATTGGGATTTAGCCTTATTTATACAGTGTGTGAGATGGGGAGTATTCCAGTGTTAAGCGGAGGGTTTGAACATGAAGGTCATTATTTTTATACGCTGTTTAACAGCATGTATTTCAGCGCAGCAACGTTATTTTCAGTAGGATACGGAGATATGTATCCGGTTGGAATTGGGAAATTATTTGCAACTTTTGAAGCGTTTATCGGCTATATTATGCCTGCAATCTTCGTGATGCGAACTGTTACCCGCACTTAAACTTGTCATCTTATCTAATATTGGGTACGCTATTCAAAGAAAATGAAAAGCGTAAAGGAGAAGATAAATATGACAGCTGTAGTTGGAGAAAAAGCACCTGATTTTGTATTGATGTCTACAAATGGAGAGCAAGTATCACTAGCGTCGATGAAAGGCAAAAATGTTGTGCTGTATTTTTATCCGAAAGATATGACGCCAGGCTGTACAACAGAAGCCTGTGATTTCAGAGATCAGCATGAAAATTTTGAAGAGCTAGATGCGGTGATTCTAGGAGTGAGCCCAGATCCAATCGACAAACACTATAAGTTTATTGATAAGCACGGCCTTCCATTCTTACTTTTAGCTGATGAAGATCACAGCGTAGCTGAAGAGTACGGAGTATGGACACTGAAAAAAAACTTTGGGAAAGAATATATGGGCATTGAACGCTCCACTTTTATCATTGATAAAGAAGGAATGCTCGTAAAAGAGTATCGCAAGGTTCGAGTGAAAGGGCATGTGGAAGAAGCTTTATCATTTATTAAAGAAAAAATGGCATAAAAACAGGCAGATAACCAGAGCAGTTTTAGTCTTTGAACATACAATATCAGTGTAGGGCATACCTCCTCAGATGTTAATATATTTAAAAGTGTGGATTGATTTCCACACTTCTTTTTTTTACATAAAATATATGAAAAACTTCTACTTATTACATAAAATAGGAATAGGCATCAAGTTGACAAAACGTGGGTAAAACATGTAGACTAATTATAAGAATTATAAAGTAATAATACTTACAGAAGAGGGGTGCATGACGTGTCAAATCATTTACAAGAAGCCCTTGAAACGTTAAAAGGTACTGGCGTTCGTATTACACCACAACGTCATGCTATTTTAGAGTATTTAATCAATTCCATGACACATCCAACAGCAGATGATATTTATAAAGCGCTGGAAGGTAAGTTTCCAAATATGAGTGTAGCAACCGTTTACAATAATTTAAGAGTATTTCGCGAAGTAGGTATTGTAAAGGAACTAACATACGGTGATGCATCAAGCCGGTTTGATTATGTTACAACAGAGCATTATCATGTGATTTGCGAAAGCTGCGGAAAAATTGTGGATTTTCATTATCCTGGTTTAGACGAAGTAGAAAAGCTGGCTGCTCATATTACTGACTTTGATATTAGTCACCACCGAATGGAAATTTACGGAACGTGTCCTGATTGTACGGCTAAAAAAGCGCATTAATAAGCTGATAGTAGTGATACTATCAGCTTTCTTTTTGTTTTTTTCTATTATACTTTTCATCGAATTGTTTTCCTTCAAGAGACCGGTCAAGCGTAAGCGGCTCGTTGCAATACATACACATATCTACGCGCCCTAGCATTTTTGTTTGCTTTTGACATGTAGGGCAGGTTACTTGAACCGCTTTTGTAGAAAGCATGCCAATCCAGAAATAAACGCCGGTACTGGCTACGATGCACAGCAACCCCAAAAGCATAAAAATAGTCATTAGCCAGACTGAAGACCGAAAGAAAATTCCCCCATACATAACAATGAAACCAACAAAGATCAGACTGAGTGCAAACGTGCGAATCTTGTTAATTTTATTTGAATACTTTATCCCCATCAGTATCCCCCCTGTTACCAATATATCATAGAGTGAGACAGTGAATGATGATAAAAATTGAATCTTCGGAAAATTATCGTTGGTTTTTGAGCTTTCTGAATGATTTCCATAATTCTGAGTGGGATATCCGTTATACATCGTATATAATAAAAAAAGAAATCTTAGTCCATAGCCTTTAAAATTTTGAAAAATATTTGTTTATTACAGTTAGGAGAGCTCAAAATGGAAGATGTTTTACGGCCAATATATCAAGAAAGAGCTAGCAATAAAGACACACTAGGTATTTTACTGATTGAAAAAAAGAAATCAGAATCTCCAGTGACGGATAATTTGGATGCTATCTTATTTATTGTGACCAAAACTACAGAAACTTCTCTTTTTATTAAACAATACGAATATGAAAATGAGCGTGCGGCACTTTATATGGCTTCTGAACAGCAAATGAGTGAATGGATTATGAATGGGACGAACCGCCGTATTATTGATTGGATCTTAAATGGTAAAGTGCTATTTGATCGAAACGAATATATGGAAAACTTAAAGAAACGCTTAATTGATTTTCCTAGAGAAGATCGGACAAAGAGAATAGGTGTCGAGTTTGCTAAATTGATTCGGCGATTTAAAGAAGGAAAAGACTTTTATGCGTCTAATCATTATTTAGATGCATTTAATCATGTCATTCATGCTCTTCATCATTTAGCACGACTGTCTGTGTTAGAAAATGGATTTCACCCAGAAGTGACAGTATGGAACCAAGTGAAAAAAATAGAACCTGAAATTCATCGTCTTTACGAAGAGCTAATTATTAGCCAAGAAGAGGTTAGCAAGCGTTTAGAGCTGCTTTTCTTAGCGAGTGAATTTCTAGTAAATAAAAAAACTGAATTGGGTGCCAAGCATCTTGTTCATATTATGAAAAGTGAAAAGCAGGAATGGACGTTTAATGAACTGGTTCATCATCCCGAAATACGCCCTTATGCTATTGATTTAGGAATACTTCTTGAGTTTTTAATTGAAAAAGATATCATTATGGTAAAAAAAGTAGAAACCAAAGGAAAGAGTTTGTACCATAGACACTATGTGGCGAAATGATAGAGAGGATAAAGGGTATCTGATACGGTGCGGTTATGACGTTTAGATACCCTGACATATGACTTTATAGCCTGGATAAAAGGTTTTTCTAAAAAAACCCGATTTATTTTAAAAAATCTATTGACGCTTTAAAATATCCGTGGTAAATTTATATACGTCGCCAATGAGCGATACTAAATTTATCAAGAACTTGAAAAAACTTCTTAAAAAAAGTTGTTGACAAGAAAGAGATGAACTGGTAAGATTAAAAAGTCGCTTAAGAGCGGCGGTTGAACTTTGAAAACTGAACAAAGCGACAAACGTCAACGTTAATTTTTATTTTTTAAATTGAGCAAGTCAAACATTTCTTCGGAGAGTTTGATCCTGGCTCAGGATGAACGCTGGCGGCGTGCCTAAT
>NZ_JBFTZR010000009.1:0-140938 GCF_056406695.1 Priestia sp. P1_B12_1
CGACTTGCATGTATTAGGCACGCCGCCAGCGTTCATCCTGAGCCAGGATCAAACTCTCCGAAGAAATGTTTGACTTGCTCAATTTAAAAAATAAAAATTAACGTTGGCGTTTGTCGCTTTGTTCAGTTTTCAAAGTTCAACCGCCGCTCTTAAGCGACTTTATCATCTTATCAAGTTTTCAACGTAATGTCAACAACTTTTTAAAATTCTTTTTTTAGCTTCGTTTTTAACGGTATGTCTCAACGACGCTTTATAATAATAAAATATATTTTAACTAAAGTCAACGGTTTTTGAAGAAAAAATTAAAAACTATTATTTATAGACTTGAACAATGACTACTGTACCGTATTATAGTAAATATTATAGGCAAAAGCCAGCTGTAACTTTGCCTTCTTTGTTCCTGCGCTTTTACATATTCTTTTTTATTATTCTTATAGAAGAAACTAAAAAAGAGCTGTCCATTAGACAGCCCTTTCTTATTTCCCTTTAAAACTAGGTCTTCTCTTCTCAGCAAATGCTTGAAGCGCCTCTAAACGATCTTCTGTCGGAATCGTTAACTCATATGCTTTTCGTTCAATTTGCAAACCAGTCTGCAAATCGGCCTTCATTCCTTCTTTGATAGCAAATTTTGCTTGCTGAAGCGCAATTGGCCCATTTTTCAATAAAAGAGAGATAAAAATATCTATTGTTTCTTCTATTTCATATCCGGGAGCCACCTTCGTTACTAGACCACATTCTTTCGCTTCTGATGCTGAGAGACGCTGAGCTGTTAAAATTAGTTCCATTGCTTTTGCTTCCCCAACTAACCGAGGGAGACGCTGTGTTCCTCCTGCGCCTGGTATAATCGCTAAGCTTGTTTCCGTTAAACCCATAAGCGCTTCGGTTGAAGCAACCCGGAAATCACATGCTAAAGCCAGCTCCATTCCTCCTCCAAATGCATATCCATTGATGATTGCTATCGTTGGCTGAGGAAGCTGCTCTATCTTCGAAAACACTTCTCCTATTTTGTAAATATTGCGCTTTACCTCTTGATCAGAAAGGGTTTTACGTTCTTTTAAATCGGCCCCTACACTAAAAGACTTTTCACCTGCCCCTTTAAACGTCACAACTCGAATATCTTTTTGAGTACGAATTCCTTCAATTACTTCTTCCAATTCTTTAAGCATATCGTAATTAAAAGCATTCATTGCTTCCGGACGGTTCAGTATCACATGGGCGACGTGTCCCTTCATTTCATAAGAAATAGATGACATCCTTTCACCACCTCCAACTTGGAATCGCTTTCATTTTATCGCTCCTGGGATACTTGTTGCTTCAGTGCACGCCGTAAAATTTTTCCCGTTGTATTTTTAGGAAGTTCTTTTAAAAATTCAATTTCACTTGGCACTTTATATTTAGCAAGGTGCTCTTTGCAGTAGACAATAAGCTTCTCTTCCGTTATCTCTTGATTATTGCAAACCACGTAACACTTCACACATTCACCTAAGGAAGGATCAGGGACTCCGATAACAGCCACTTCTACAATATCCCGATGCGCATATAGCACTTCTTCTACTTCGCGAGGATAAACATTATATCCTCCTACAATAATTAAATCTTTTTTACGGTCAACGATATAAAAATAACCTTCCTTATCCATTTTTGCTAAGTCACCTGTATACAGCCAACCATCTCGGAGAGCATATTCCGTGTCTTCAGGAAGCTTGTAATACCCTTTCATCACGTTAGGGCCTTTGACGATAAGTTCGCCGACTTGTCCTACTTCTACTTCTTCTCCTAGTTCGTTTACCACTTTATTTTCAACATTCATAATAGATGTGCCTATAGAACCGGCTTTTCTCTCTCGGTCAATCGGATTGAAACACGTCACAGGAGAAGCCTCAGATAATCCATACCCTTCTGCTACCATTACCCCAAACTTACGTTCAAAACTGGTTAGAAGTGCCACCGGCATTGATGCCCCCCCTGATATACAAAGCCTTACCGTGTGAAAGTGCTCTTTTTGCCCTTTGTCATGCTGAAGTAAGAAATTATACATTGTGGGAACGCCGGCAAAAATAGTCGCTTGTCGATTTTGAATTAATTCAAATATAGAAGATGGACTGAATTTTGGTTCAATTAATATCGTTCCTCCATTCATTAAAGGCGCATTCAATGAAACAGTTAAACAAAATACGTGAAACATCGGCAAAGCAGCTACGACTCGGTCATTCCCATTTATACTTAAATAATCTGCTACGTCTTGAGCATTTGAATAAATATTTTTATGTGTAAGCATAGCTCCTTTTGGTTTTCCAGTTGTTCCCGACGTATACAGAATGAGGGCCACATCTTCTTCTTTTAACTCCAGAAAATCATATGTAGCTTCCCCTCTGTTTACAACTTGCGAAAACGTGTGAAAATAAGAAGGTATGTTTTCTACTGTATCTGTCGTTTCACACAAGATAACGTGTTCCAAAAATGGAGCGTGTCCAATGATTTTCTTTAAAATAGGGAGAAGTAAATCAACCGCAATAACTGCTTTTACATCCCCATCCTGAAGCATGTAGCTAATTTCATCCGCTGTGTAAATAGGATTAATGGGTATAACAGTAGCTCCTACTCGAAGAGCACCGTACAATCCAATAACAAAATGAGGCGAGTTGCCGACAATCAAAGCGATATGATCTCCTTTTTTTACACCTAATTGCTTCAGACCATTAGCAAACTTAGATACCGATGCATCAAGATTTGCATAAGATGTTTCCTGGTCCATAAAAACATATGCCGATTTTTGTGGAAATTGCTCAGCTGTTTTATGAAGCTGTGCTGACAAATTCATCTCATAACTTCCTCCTTTTAATAACGAATGAATGAACACCCATTCATTATTAAGTCATAATAATGTAAAAATTCTTACTTCTTCTATTCTATTATAATGTTACTGCTGTTCTATTGACAAGACTCATCTGTTTAAAAAGAAAAAAAGCCTGATATAGCAGACTTTTTTCTTAATAGATTAATTCAACAAACTCTTCTTTTGTAATATTACCAAAATAATGTGGAATATCGATGTCTTCTAAGGCTTGTTCAATAGAAGCTTTTTCATAACGAACACCTGTTAATTTTCCCTGCACTTCCCGGACATCCCCCACTCCAAAGAAATCTCCGTAAATGGTGCAAGCATCGATTTTCCCTTTATTCACTTCTAAACGAACGTCAATTTGTCCCACAGGAAAGCGGTGAGAGTGCTGTAAGTTAAATTTAGGTGATTTTCCATAGTTCCAATCCCATGACTGATAGCGCTCTTTAGAAATTTGATGAATCGTTTCCCAATCTTTTTCCGTTAGTTTATATTCTGTTATATTTTCTTCTCCGTCAAAGATATATCGAAGCAGCATTTCTCTAAACTCTTCCACCGTTACTTTCTGTTCTAAAAATTCGCTGATATTTGCTACTCTATTTCGAATAGACTTAATGCCTTTGGATTCAATTTTATCTTTTTTTACTCTTAACGCTGATACGACGTTTTCAATCTCTGAATCAAAAAGAAGAGTTCCATGGCTGAACATTCTCCCTTTCGTTGAAAACTGAGCATTTCCAGAAATTTTCCGTCCTTCAGCCATTAAATCATTTCGTCCGCTTAGCTCAGCATTAACTCCTAATTTCTTTAACGCTTCCACGACCGGCTCGGTAAACTTTTTAAAATTATGAAAGCTATTTCCATCGTCTTTCGTAATAAAGCTGAAGTTTAAATTTCCTTTATCATGATAAACGGCACCGCCTCCAGACAGACGTCTCACTACATGAATTTGCTGATCTTCAACATATTTTGTATTAATCTCCTCAATGGTGTTCTGGTTTTTCCCAATAATAATAGAAGGTTCATTAATATAAAACAGCAGATATGTCTCATTAATGTCTAGATGCTTAAGCGCATACTCTTCAATTGCTAAGTTAATTCGGGGATCATAGTTTTTTTGATTATCAATAAATAACATTCATTTTCCTCCTTGTTATTCCCATACATATCCTGATTCAGCTAACGTAAGCGTACCTCTATAACGAGCAGCGGCTTCCTCTACTAGCTGTTGATGTTCTCCATAGTGCGGAAGGTGAGTAAGCATGAGGTGTTTGACACTTGCTTTTGAAGCAAGTGTACCGGCTTCTGTACTTGTCATGTGTCCAGCGCCTCTTCCATCCTGATTGGCATAAAAATTACATTCACAAATAAGAAGATCTGCTTCTTCTGAGAAGGAAACAAACTCTTCTAAATAACTAGAGTCCGCTGTGTACACGACAGTTTGATTTCCGGCGCTTATTCTCATGGCATAACAAACGACTGGATGTTTCGTTTTCATAAATTCGATGGTAAAAGGCCCAACTTCAAGTTTTTGACTCAGATCATACTCTACCCCTTTAGTAATTCCTTTATGAGTAAGTTTGTTGAAGCTTTCCTGATCATATGTATGTCCATAAATAGAAAGTTCCTTAACAGCGTTTCCTAGATGAGTCTGAATGAGGCGTGCATATTGAAACACTCCGACATCAGCCACGTGATCATGATGATAATGAGATAAAATCATAGCATCTATTTCTTCTGGCTTTGCATATTTTTGCAGCTGAGCCAATGCACCGCTTCCGCAATCAACAAGTAGCTTAAAACCATCGTGCTCCAATAAATAGCTAGAAGTAGCTTCTGAAACCGCAGGATATCCTCCCCAAAAACCAATAACAGTTACTTTCATTTCAATCACCCTTTCGTACTATTTTTATTACGTTCAGTATACCCTACTTTTTTTTGAAAACTAACTGAAAGGCACTCGTTTCGGTCATTTTATCGAAATAACTCATTGTTATATAACAAATAACCACTTAGAATAGCAAAATAGGCTGAATTGTTATAAAACATAATTGACATTTCATCATCTGTTATAATACAATATTAGTAACAAAAACAACGGAGGGGATTTAAAATGTTAGAAAAAATGACTGAATTTTTCAAAAGATTACCTAATAAAAAGTGCGTAGAATGTGGAAACGACATCGAGGAACAGCATGAGTGCTACGGAAATAAATGCGATCACTGTCTAGATATTATGAAATAAAAAAAGCTGAAACTGTTTTATAACAGTTTCAGCTTTTTTTATACGGTTAAACTGCGATACTCATTTGGCGTAATGCCTTCTACTTTTTTAAACACTTTTCGAAAGTATTTATCATCATGATATCCAATCATATTCGCAATTTCATAGATTTTTAGTTCTTCATTTAGTAAAAGTGATTTGGCTTTATTCATTCTGACTTTCACCATATAATCTGAAATATTTTCTTGAAATTCTTGCTTAAACTTTCTCGAAATGTATTCACGACTTAGATAGAAACGTTCCGATATTTCTTGAAGCTTCACATCTCGATGAAAATTTTGCTGCAAATATTGTTCGATTTCATAAATAACGTCCCGATTGTTTTGCTTGCTATACCTTTTTACTACTTTTAAAAAACGCTTTACTTCACGCTTCTTTCTCTCTACATACTTTGCTAGCTGAAACTGCCCATCTTGGTTATAGAAAAAAGAAAGAACATATTCAGGACTGTTATTTATCGTATAAGGAATGTGATATCTTTTTAACCAATGCTGGCTTAACAGCTGATATTCCTGCTCAAAATGCAGAATTTGCTTTAACGAGAGATAATTTTGCGCTTCAAAAGCTGTGATAATTTCGTTGAATACCGGCAAAAAGGCTTCAAACTTCCCGACTTGCAGCGCTTCTTCAATTTTACTGTTATAGTCCATCATATTTATTAATAAAGCACTTGCTAAAACGTCTTGCTCGCCGTAGACCTTCACTTTATTTTGATCAAGAACATTGCTTAATAAAAGCGAATTTTTCGCATCTTCATAGGATTTCATTAGCTGATCAATAGAAGAAACTTTGCACCCTCTTGCAATCCGACAGCTCACGTCTAACGTACGGCGAATGGCTGTATGTAAAGTCGTCAGTAAAGAGGTTATGCGTTCAAAATCATTCCAAAATATAATGATAATTTCCCACTTATTTGATAAATAACGGAAGGCTACCCCATTTTCTTCTTCCATCAGCATTTCATTGATTACATTTAAAATTGAAAAATAGGCTAAATCCCGGTCACCGCCAAAAGAACGAATGATAGATTCATCTACACGTACAATCCCCACTTCATATTCTCTAGTCAAATGGAAACCAAACTCTTCATAGATTGATTGATTTAGCAAATAATTGTTCATTAACTGCGTCAGTTTTCGATCTCGATAAATCGGCTTCATTTCATTGATTAAACGATAGCTGCTATTATGGACTTTTCTGGACTCTTCTTCTTTCTTCCATTGGGTTACAGCTCGTACAAGCGTATCGTTTAAAATCGAAGGATCCACTGGCTTTAGAATGTAATCCGTACTTCCAAAATGAATAGCTTTACGCATATAGTGGTAGTCATCATACCCTGTTACCACAATCGTTTTGCTAGAAGGTGAATTCTCTTTAATCCACTCCAACAAAGCAATTCCATCGATATTAGGCATCTTCATATCAGTAAAAATGATTTCCGGTCCATGATCCTCGATAAGCGCAATCGCTTGCTCACCGCTATCAGCTTCTATCACATCTGTAATTTCATGCTCTTCCCACTGTCCAAGCAGCTTTATTCCTTCTCTTACATGCTCTTCATCATCCACGATTAATACTTTCATCACTATCCCTCTTTTCTTCAATTGTTGTTAGCTTTATGACAACGGTAAAATCGTGATTTTCTTGACTGCTAATTTGCATTGAAGCATGATCTCCATAGTAGATGCGAAGTCGTTCATAAATGTTTTGCAAGCCAATATGCTCATCTGTTTGATTATACGATTGCTGAAGTCTCATTTTTAATTGATTCAACTCTTGTTGCCCTATCCCTTTTCCGTTATCAGAAACAGTTAGAATCAGTTCTTCACCGCTCAACTCAGCTGAAATCAACAGCTTTCCGCTTCCTATGCGGGTTTCAAATCCATGCTTAAAAGAATTCTCAACAAGAGGCTGCAAAATCATTTTCGGTATTCGCATAAGCTCTGCCTCTTTTTCGATATTTAACTCATACTCAAACTTTGAACCAAACCGCTGCTTTTGCAGACTTAAGAAAGCTTTTACGTGATCGACTTCTTGCTTTAAGCTAACGATATCCTCTTTCATATTCATGCTGTAACGCATAATGTGGGAAAGTGAGGTTAATAAAGAATATACTTCAACTGCTTTATGCTTAAGAGCAAGAGTTCCAATCGATTGAAATGCGTTGTATAAAAAATGCGGATTAATTTGTGACTGCAGCACTTTTAGCTGCGTTGATTTATTTTCTAATTCCAATCGAAATTTACGTTCAATCAAGTCATTAATTGTTTCTACCATAGAGGTAAAATGCCTTCCTAAAACACCAAATTCATCGTTTCCAAGCGACTTAAACCGCACCTCAAATGATCCTTTTTCCACTTCTTTCATATTGCGAATCAATACGTTAATCGGCTGTGTAAAACGTACTGATATAAAAAGGGTAGCGATAACGAGCATACACAAAAATGGTAGGCCAATTAATACATTCATAAGTGCTGTCTTTCTTGCATCCTCATATAAAACACTGTAAGGAATTCGTTTCACAATGTACAAGTCCTCAAAGGGCTGTTTAAGCTTTTCATACATTAATACGCCTGAGAAGCTTTTATCTTCCCATTCCATGCTATGGTCTTTTTGAGAAGTAAGCGCCTTCACCCACGCGTAGTTTTCATTTTTTCCAATAACCTTTGAATCAGAGGAATACAAAACCTTCCCTTTATTGTTCATTAAATAAAAATCTTCTGACTCTTCATTATATAGACGCTGCGATATAGATTGAATTTGTGTCATATTAATGTCTAAAGATAGATAAGCTAACAACTTGTCTGATGGAATCTCATCAATCCGCTGATGAAAGCTAATCACTTGATTCGGCAGTGAATCAATTAACGTTGATAAATTATTGTAGCTATAAATTTCATGGGTAGGCTCAATCACAAGAAATTTATGATTTTTATTTAAATAAGAATAGTAAGGCTGAGTGTAAATATCATCGTACTTCCCTCTGCTGCTCACTTTCGAATTGTAAGCTGTATATGAGTCATGCCCGTTTTCAATGTAAAGATGGAGCTGTTCAATCTCTGGACGAGTATTATATAAATAAAGAAGAGTTCGTGATATTTCCAGTTGATTGGCTCCTAAGTCACTTGATACACCTTCATCTAACACCTTAATAAATGGGTGATAGCCGTACAGCCTTTTTGTAATATTAGCAATTTCATTTAAGTAATCGCTCAAATCATTGCTTCCGTTTTTAATAACTTGATAGTTGGTAGAAATAAATCGATTCTTAACCGTTTCTTTGGTGTACTGATACGTAAAAATCGTTGAAATTAAAAATGGAATAACCGTTGCGAATAAGAAAAACAAAATTAATTTCTTGCGTATGCTCCAGCCTTTCACAAATAACCTCCTTTGACTAATGTCATACATTATGACTATTATTATACATTAAAAGCGCTTTCAATTGACTATTATTTTTTCATAGCTATGAATCTAACCAGCTATTTTTTCACATCAAAAAGTCCGCGTTTTCCACGCGGACTTTTTGTTTATTTTTTCATTTTTGCCCAAATTGTATCTAATTTCTTCATAAACTCTTCTTCCGTCATTTGCTTGCCTGCGTAAGACTGCATTGCTGCGCCCACTTCTTGAACCGTTCCTTCCGGATACTTAAACCAGTTCCAAGATAATGTTTTACCTTCTTCAGAATATTTTAAGATATCATCAGATAAAGAATCGATTCCTTTTCCATCGATGTTTTTGAACGCTGGAATGAACTTGAACTTTTCAACTAAGAATTTTTGACCCTCTTTAGAAGAAACCATCCAATTTAAGAATTCCTTTGCTGCTTTTTTATCTGCATCTGGCGCATTTTTGTTCACTACCCAGTTATTTGGAACTCCGATTGCTAATTTATCATTTTTCTTTGCATCGTTGCTGATTGGCATTGGAATAAAGCCCATTTTCATGTCCGGATTAATTTTGGTAATCATATTTACCGTCCAGTTACCTTGTTGCATCATTGCTGTTTCACCAGAAGCAAACTGAGTAACTTGTGTATTGTAGTCTGTCGTTAGTGGATTTTTATTTCCATACTTTAACGTTAAGTCGAACAGATTCATAAATTGCTTAAACGTTTCATTGCCTTCAAATTTTGCTTTTCCTTCGTTTAGACCTTTAATAAACGCATCTGGATCGTCTTGCTGTGCCATTGGAATATTAAATAAGTGGTTACCTAGCACCCACCACTCGCCGTATCCATTAGAAAATGGCGTAATTCCTTTTGCTTTAAGCTTCTTAGAAGCTGCTTCTAATTCGGACAGCGTTTTAGGTAATTCTTTAACGCCTGCTTTTTCAAATAAATCTTTATTATAAATAAAACCATAACCTTCTAAGTTTAGCGGCTGACCATAAATTTTCCCGTCCATTGTCATCGGTTCTTTGGCGATATCATACAGATTATCTACCCACGGCTGATCAGATAAATCTTCCAATTTATCCTTCCACGTTTGCGCTTCTTGGAACCCTCCATTGTTAAAGATATCAGGTTCATTTCCAGAGGCAAACTGTGCTTTTAATGCTGCACCATAGTCCGCGCCTCCGCCGACTGTTTGGATGTTAAACTTTACGTTTGGATGTTCTTTTGTATATTCATCCGTTAATTCTTTCAGCTGATCTGCAATTTCCACTTTGAACTGGAACATATCAATAACAACTTGATCACCTGAGCCTGTTGATTTACTTGCTTTTGAATCCGTACCTGAGTTTGAACATGCTGTCGCAAATAAAAGTGATGTTGCTAACACGCCAGACATTATTGAAAGCCTTTTCATTTTCATTCGTTTTGCCCCCCTTGATATCTATCTCTCTTTATTTTACCGATTCTAGGACATTTGAACAGGTAACAATATTGAACAACCGAGTGGAAAATATTGAACACCCCCTTCAGCACCCTTCGACAGGTCTCTCTTCTTCTGCAAAAATTTCTATAAATTTTTTGTCTGTTTTATTCCACCTAATAACATTTATAGACAAAATTATGTTAATATGTAGAGTGATAGATTCATAAGAAAATTTATGAATTTTTTTAACTTGTATAAACAAAGTGAAGGGGTTTACATGAAAACTAAAAAGCGCAAAAAAACACATGTCTCATTTCGAATTAACTGGCTGTTTATTGTGGTTTTCCTGCTTTTTTCTGCACTCATTTTACGATTAGGCTTCGTACAGATCGTGTACGGAGAGAACTATAAACGAGAAGTTGAAAAAACAGAAGATGAAACGGTAGATTCACCGGTTCCTCGCGGAAAGATGCTAGACCGCTATGACCGCGTTATCGTGGATAATAAACCGTTGAACGCTGTCACGTACACGCGTTTGAAAGGCGTCACTCAAGAAGACAAGCTAAAAGTAGCTAAAAAGCTTGCCACTCTTATTGATGTTCCTGTTACAACAGATGTGTTTGGCAAATCGGATAAAAAGAAAGATAAAAATACGATTAAGCTAACAGAACGCGACTTAAAAGATTACTGGATTGCAACTCATCCAAAAGCAGCTGCACAAAAAATTACCGCAGCGGATAAGCAAAAAGTAAAAGAAGGTCAACTTTCTGAAGATGATTTATATCCTCTTCAGCTAAAGCGCATCACAAAAAATGAACTTTTATCGGTGAAAGATGACCTTGAAGTGATTGCCATTAAAAGCAAGATGGAAGGCGGCTACGCGTTAACTGCTCAAATTATTAAAAGCGGCTTAACCGATAAAGAGCTTGCCGTTATTAGTGAACAATTAGGGAACTTGCCAGGCGTTGATACAACAACTTACTGGGACCGTATGTATACATACGACGACTTACTTAGCACGCTGCTTGGTAAAATCACATCAGCTGATGAAGGATTGCCAAGCGAAAACTTACAGTACTACTTGTCACACGGCTACAGCCGTAATGACCGAGTAGGAAAAAGTTATTTAGAAAAACAGTACGAAGACGTTCTTCGCGGTCAAAAAGCTCGCGTGCAAAACGTAACGGACCGCTCGGGCAACTTAGTTAGTCAGGAGACCGTTACAGAAGGTCAGCGAGGCAGTGACTTAATTTTAACAATTGATATGGAGCTGCAAAAGCAAGTCGAAGATGCTTTAACAAAAGCTGTCACTTCTGGAGACAGAGGAACACGATTAATGGATCGAGCGTTTGCTATTATGATGGACCCTCACACGGGAGACATTTTAGCGATGGGCGGAAAACAGCTTGTTACTGATAAGCAAACCGGAGCACGTAAAGTACAAGACTTTGCTCTTGGTAACATGACAACTTCTTATGAAGTAGGGTCCGCAGTTAAAGGAGCGACCGTTCTAGCAGGACTTGATTCAGGGGCTATTCAGCCCGGTACGGTTTTTTACGATGCGCCGATGAAGTTTGCTGGAGGAACAATTAAAAAATCGTCTCACCCAATTGGAGCAACAGGTATTCAAAAAGCTTTGGAACAATCATCAAACGTGTTCATGTACCGCACGGTTATGAGCATGGCTGGTGAAACGTACCGCCCTGGCGGTAAACTGAACATTCCACCGTCTATCTTTAACAAGCTGCGCTCATACTATAGCCAGTTTGGTCTTGGAATTTCAACGGGCATCGAATTAGAAAACGAATCAACGGGTATTCGTAATACCGTAACAAACGAACCAGGTAAAGCACTGGATTTTGGTATTGGACAGTATGATACGTACACACCGCTTCAGCTTGTTCAGTACATCTCAACGATTGCTAACGGTGGATATCGCATGAAACCGCACTTAGTAAAAGAAATCCGCGAGCCTGAGCTTGATAGCGAGCTAAAAGGAAGTATTCAAAGTTCTGTTGAACCGGAAGTGTTAAATCGTATTACGATGAGCCAATCAGAAATTGAAATTGTTAAACAAGGTTTCCGTCGCGTAGTCACAAATGGAACTGGTAGAGCTCTAGGAAACGGAACAGCATATGCAAAATACAACATTGCTGGTAAATCAGGTACAGCTGAAACCTTCAACAAAGGCGTAAGCGTACGTAACTCTACATTCGTTTCATACGCGCCTTATGATAACCCGGAAGTAGCAGTAGCGGTTGTTATCCCTTCTGCTTATGTAGCCGGAACTTCGAATTCATTAAGCAAACAAGTTACTGGTGAAGTTATTAAAGCTTACTTCGACCTTAAGAAACAAGGCGAAAAAGAAGTAGAGCAAAAAGAAGAAGATGCAAAAACAGGAAATACAGAATTAAACGGCGTAAAAAAAGATGATAATGAACAATAAAAAAGGTCTCGTCATGAGACCTTTTTTGTTTTTTCTATGAAAAAAGCCCATCTCACTGAGACAGACCGCGTAAAAAGTATAGTTCAATTAATTCAGCAATTTTTTCTTCTGAAAGCGGCTCATGCCGTTTTTCCCAATCATAGACGAGTGCAATGTACATTTTAAATAATAAAAAAGCTGTGAGCTCCGGGTTGCACGGTTTGATTTCTTTTTTAGAAATCGCAATTTCGATTTTGTTTTTTATATAAGTCAAAATCTCTTCTTCTACTCGCACCAGCACTTCTTGCACTGCTGTAGTGCCTAACTGCTGTTCCTGTACCAGCTTCAGCATGAGCTGATGCTCGGTGCGGAATTCTAAGATTCGAAAAATAGCTGCTTGGGCATTTTCAAAAAAAGGACGGTTGCTATCAATGACAGTTTCAGCTGCATCTGTCATTTCTCGAATCATTCGTGTAACAATTTCATCGAATAACTCTTCTTTGTTTTTAAAAAAAGTATAAATCGTTCCTTTTCCCACATTTGCAAGCTTCGCCACTTGCTCCATAGTCGTTGCTTTATATCCAAACAGCGCAAATGATTTTGACGCTGCATCAACAACTGATTGCTTTCGGTCTATCGCCACGTTATCCCCTTCTTTCTGACCGAATGAATATTTCGGTCAACAAGTACGGTTTTACTATAGCACAAGTTTCTTTTGCTTTTCAACCACAATCTCTTCTCTTAGTATAACCTTTCTCTACAGGTAGTAGACAAAAAAGCGGAGCATTGATTCACCGCTCCACTTCTACAGTTGCTGCACATATTTAACCGCTTTTTTAGCCACATCTTCTCCTTGCTCTACACATTCCGGTATACCCAGACCTTCGTATGAGCTTCCCGCTACATAAAGACCGGCAAGCTCTTTTTCAAGCTGTTCGTTCATCGTATCTAGCATATCGTGATGTCCGACCGTATACTGAGGCATTGACTGCTTCCATCTCGTTACCGCGTAGAATTCGGGCTCAGCAGAAATGGTGATGAGCTTCTTCAAATCCTCCAGGACAATTTTAAAAATTTCATCGTCAGGCTGATCCACTACAGCTTCATCCCCGGTTCGTCCAACCAAACATCTCAGCAGCACTTTTCCTTCCGGAACCGCATGCGGCCACTTTTTATTTAGCCATGTACACGCCGTAATCGTGTAATCGCTATTTCTTGAAACGGCGATGTTCATTGCATCTAGATTGTCTTGCAGCGCTTCTTGTGCAAAGGCTATCACAACAGTAGCTACTGAAGTGGAAGGCATATGCTTCAACGGTTCGAATATTTTATATTCCGAAAGCATAGACTGAGCAGCTGCATGAGGAGAAGTTACAATAACGCTGTCTGCTTTTATGACTTTCCCGCTATTTAACGACAATTCATATGCGGTATCTTCTTTATAAATTTTCTCTACTTTTATTCCTTTTGTAATAATATCAGGATCTATTGCTTTTTCTACCCCATCTACTAGCGATTGAAGACCTTCTTTTAATGTTAAAAAGACACTATTTTTTTTGAACTCCGAATCATCACCGTGCTGTGGGTGAATTTCTTTTAGCTTTTTCATTCCAACAATTAAGCTTCTGTACTTATGTTCAGCATGCAGAAACTGTGGAAATGTTGATCGTAAACTCAAGCGATCAACGTCTCCTGCGTAAATTCCTGATAATAGAGGCTCAATTAAATTTTCAACAACTTCATCACCAAACCGTCTTCTAAAAAACACGCCTAGCGAACGGTCATCCTGATTTTTTGTCTTCGGTATAAAAAAATCAGCTGCTGCGCGCAGCTTGCCAACAGGTGAAAATAACCCTGTTGTGATAAAAGGAGATAACTTGGTTGGTATCCCCATTACAGCACCATCAGGCAGCGCATGCGGTGTATCTTTTACTAGAATATAGGATTTTCCTTTTTCATTTCCGACTAGCTCCCTGCCTAGCCCTACTTCTTTTGCCAGTTTTGTAGCAGCTAGCTTACGCGCTAAAAATGAATCCGGACCTTTTTCAAATAAATACCCGTCTCGTTTGACCGTTTGAATTTTTCCACCAAGCCGATGCGTCGCTTCTATTAGTTGAAGGTCAATTGGCAGCTGATGATCCTTTATTTTTTTTTGCAAATAATAGGCAGCTGAAAGACCTGTTATTCCTCCACCGATGATGACAACCTTTTTTCGTCTATCCGTCATGTTATCATCGCCTTTTCTGTAAAATTCAATATAAAGAGAAGCGATTATGGAAATCCATAGCTCGCTTCTTACTTTTCTCTATATTGATTATAAGTTACTTTTCATCCCTGTTCAACGTACAAAGAATCTATATTGACTTAACGGGCAATCTGTTTTAACACAACTGTAGCCAACCCATCGATAAATTCAGGCTGTGCATTGGGCATTTCGGGGCGGTAATAATCAGCCCCAATTTCATCTGTCACCACTTTGCATTCATAGTCGTTATCATAAAGTACTTCTAAGTGGTCTGCGATAAATCCAACCGGAGTATACACGAACGATGTATAGCCTTTTTCTTCGTGCAATTCTCTTGTTAAATCTTGTACGTCCGGACCAATCCATGGTTCTGGCGTATTTCCGGCACTTTGCCAGCCAATTTCATAATGTTCAATACCAGCTGCTTGTGCAATTAAATCCGCTGTTTCTTGAAGCTGATTTGGATATGGATCTCCTGCTGCAATAATTTTTTCCGGCAAGCTATGCGCAGAAACAATCAACACGGCTTTTTGGCGTTTCTTTTCGTCTATTAAATCAAACGTTTGTTTAACACGTGTAGCCCAGTACTGAATGAACTTTGGCTCACTGTACCAGCTTTCTACTGAATGAATGATTGGTCCTCCTAATTTTTCAGCCGTTTCTTTGGCGCGCCCATTATAGGATTTTACGCTAAACGTTGAAAAGTGAGGTGCAAGCACAATGCTCACCGCTTCTTTAATCCCGTCTTTATGCATCGCTTCTACTGCATCTTCAACGAACGGTTCAATATGCTTTAAGCCAAGATACGCTTTAAATTCAATTTCGTCCTGTACTTCATTCAAGCGCTTTTCCAGACTTTCCATTTGCTGTTGCGTAATTTTTGCAAGAGGTGAAATGCCCCCGATTGCTTCGTAGCGGTTTTGTAAATCTTCTAAGGCTTCCGGTGACGGTTTACGTCCGCGGCGGATATGTGTATAGTAACGTTCAATATCTTCTTCTTTATATGGCGTTCCATATGCCATTACAAGTAATCCCATTACTTTTTTACTCATGTGTTCGACACCTCTTTGTTAGATTCAATACTTGTCTTCATTTTGCCATGAATAAAAAGAAAAATTCAAAGTTTAGCGCTCCAAATTATTTGACAATTTATTGTCTATTTGCAGAATATTCATGAATAAAGGTTGTTAAACGCTTTAACGTTTCCGGCTGAACCTGTGGAAAAACGCCGTGCCCCAAGTTAAAGATGTAACCAGGACTGGCCATCCCTTTATCTAATATTTCTGTTACACGTTCTTCAATAACTTCCCATGGAGCTAACAAAATAGCAGGATCTAAGTTTCCTTGCAGCGTTTTTGTTAAGCCTAATGCACGTGCTTCATCCAGCTGTGTTCGCCAATCTAATCCCACTACATCCAGCGGCAGATCATGCCATTCTTTTGCCAAATGACTTGCCCCTACTCCAAACATAATGAGCGGTACATTTTTTTCACGTAAAGAGGTGAAAATTCGCTCCATAACAGGTTTTATAAAGTAACGATAATCCGCTACATTTAAAGCACCTACCCATGAATCAAAGATTTGAATGGCTTTTGCCCCAGCGTCAATTTGCGCTTTTACATATGTAATCGTCATATCTGCTAACTTATCCATTAGTGCAAACCATGCTTTAGGTTCCGTATACATAAATGCTTTTGTTTTATTGTAATTTTTTGAAGGTCCTCCTTCAATCATATAGCTTGCCACTGTAAAAGGAGCACCCGCAAAGCCAATTAGAGGTACGTTTAACTGTTCTGTTGTTAACAGCTTAATCGTATCTAATACATACGGAACATCTTCTTCCGGCGTAATTTCTCCTAGTTTTTCTACATCGCTTAAAGATTGAATTGGATTAGAAATTACAGGACCAATTCCTGACTTGATTTCAACATCCACTCCAATTGAAGGAAGCGGTGACATTATATCTTTATATAAAATAGCTGCATCCACTCCGTACTGTTCAACGGGCAGGCGTGTTACGTATGCCCCAAGCTCCGGCTGATGAGTGATTTCAAATAAAGAGTACTTCTCTTTTAGCTTTCGGTATTCCGGCTGTGAACGCCCTGCTTGGCGCATATACCAAACCGGAACATGATCCGTTTTTTCCCCTCTACAGGCTTTTAAAAAAGTATCGTTAAACGTTCCTTGACTCATAATTTCCACCTTTCTCGATTGTCTTCCATCCGTATTTTCTTCGATTAGACAGACAATAATCAGCAAAGGAACATACCGGTTCCTCTACTGATTAAAGTTTCACGTTATATTCTCTACTTGTCACTATACCCATTTCTTTACGACTTGTATAGCCACCTGCTAAAAATGTCAAAAATTCGCCCTACTCTTCCTTTTTTTATTGAAAAAGAGCAGGTGTTACTTCGTTGGATTTTTTTCCTTTTTGTTTTGTTTGGGAATTGTAAGGAACTACATAATAAGTAGGACTGTCGAGCAGATTCACACGCTCTTTTTCAAATGCTCCTTTTCCCTTCACTTTGCCAATTACTTCGGCTTTATCTCCTTTTTTCTCATAAACATAATAAACAGCTCTTTTATCAGGTGAAGGTGTCCACGATAAATTTACCGTTAGCAAACCAAATGGATGGAATGTTAATTCTTGTTTTAAATCTTTAACTTGCTCTAAGCGTATTGGTTTTGGCAAATCTTTAACGCCTGCTGGCTTTTGAAATGCAGCTTCGTCGTAACCAGCTCTTGTGAGAATGTCTTTAAATAATAGAGTCGGATAAGAACTTCCTTTTGTTAAATAATGCTGGTCATTTGTAGAATCATATCCCATCCACACGCTTCCTACAACATCTGGCGTATATCCAACGAACCAAGCATCCCTTGTGGCTCCTTTAACATTCGTATACGAAGTAGACCCTGTTTTTCCTGCTAACTCTCCTTTAAACTCTCCATTTTTTGCCGTTCCTTCTTTAACAACTCCTTGAAGCATCTTTGTCATATACCAAGCCGTTTGTTTTGAAAATGCTTTGTGAGTGTCGAGAACAGCTTTTGCAATTACTTTTCCGTCTTGATCTTTTATTTCTTGAATAAAGTACGGTTGGATGTTTTCTCCGTTTTCAGCAAATGCCCGGTACGCTCCTGCTAATTGAAGCGGTGTAATGCCTTCCTTTAATCCTCCAAGAGCAATCGCAAGCCCTTTATCTTCTAAAGGAACTCCTAGCTTTGTGAGATACTGCTTACTTGTTTCAACTCCTAGCTGATTCAATGTCCAGACAGCAGCTGCGTTTTTAGAATCTTTTAGGGCATCGTACATCGTTACCTTTTTAGCATATTGACCGTCTACATTTTTAGGTGTGTATCCCCCGTAGCTTCTAAGCTTGTCTTGCAGCAAAGAATAAGGCTTGAATTGACCTTCTTCTAACGCAGGGCCATATACTGCAATAGGTTTCATCGTAGAACCTGGCTGTCTTTTGACATTTACGCGATTGAGCGATTTTTGTACATAATCTCGTCCTCCCATAACAGATAAAACTCCTCCGCTTTTGTTATCCACTAATACAAAAGCACCTTGGGCACTGTTATCTGTACCTGGAAAATAACGATTTTCTTTCATTAACTCGTAGGCGGCTTCTTGTACTTTTGTACTCATCGGTACTTTGACCGTATAACCGCCGCGCAGAAGCTCATTGCTCGAAATGCTGTATTTCTTCTCTGCTTCTTGAATGACCATATCGATATAGGTTAAATACGCTGGGTTTTTAGCCTGTTCCTTTACGTTCAACCCCAGCGTTCTTCCTTGCAAACGGACATTTTTTTCAGCCGATAAATAACCTGCTCTTTGCATGGCATTTAACACAACATTCCTACGTTCTATACTTTTTTCTGGATGTAAAATAGGAGAATAAGAATTCGGTGCTTTTGGCAGTGCAGCGAGCAGTGCACCTTCTTCTACCGTTAATTCGGAGACATCTTTATTGAAGTAAAGCTTGGATGCAGCTTGGATTCCATAGGCTCCGTGTCCAAAGTATATTTGGTTCAAATACATTTCAAGCAGTTTTTGCTTGCTGTAACGCTGCTCCAAGTTAATGGCCACCACTACTTCTTTTGTTTTTCTAAGCAGCGTTTTATCATTAGATAAAAACACATTTTTAGCCAGCTGCTGTGTTAAAGTACTTCCTCCTTCAACACTTCCTCCAGCCAATATATCTCGGTATAATGCTCGACCAATAGATTTAAAATCGATTCCGTGGTGTTCATAAAAACGAACGTCTTCAATTGAAATAAATGCTTGTTGCACATGCTTTGGAATCTTATCAATTGAAACCAAGTCTCGATTTTTCACATAGAGCTTTGTTAATTCATCTCCATTTTCGTCCACTAACCTCGTAGCCGAGTCCATGACAATCTTTTTCTCATCAATTACATAGTTTCCAAGAAACAAGATGATAATATATCCAATCAATCCTAATAGAAAAATTCCAACTAAGGCAGCAATTGCGTATAAGCCTTTTTTGTACATCGTGCCACCCCTTTTCTTTCGCTAAACTTTTGATAATATGGAAAACAACTTCATCAATGTTTTACTTTACCATCTTCATTAGAAGTTCACAATTTTTGAATTTTTGTGTGTAAAATTTTATAATTTTAGTATGATTTACAATTGTAAATTGTATGCAATTCCCAATTAGAAAGGAAGTATAGTCCATGAAGATCTTTATTACTTACGGAACAGGCCCTTACCTTCAGAAGTTGATCGACGAACATCCGAGTGAACGTTTGTTACTGCTTCACAAAGATGACGATCAATTTGCACTAGTTCACGAAACAGATGGAGATACAATTTTTAAAGAAGGACATGCTTATGAGGTATTAGATGCTTCTGGAGATCTTGCAGATAGCGGATTTGCTGTACTAAATAATATTTCAGTTACAGATGAAGGCCGTCCTTTATTTGAACAGCGATTTAGCCAACGAGCTCGTTTAATTGAAAATGAAGAAGGCTTCTCAGCTATTCGTGTGCTTCGTCCACTGCAAAACGACACATACATTATCTTTACAGGATGGAAAGATGAAAGTTCATTTAGCGATTGGCAGTCTTCAAAAGCCTATAATGAAGCACACAAAAAACGCGGTACGTCAGAAGGCGTGGATCAGCAGCCATCGATTTTCTCTCGCCCTTCTTATGTGACCTCATACCACGTAGTTAAATAAGTAAACATCCTCCTAGTAGGCGAGTATCACAATAGGCACAAACGTCATATTGTATACTATATCACCTATTGGGAGGAATTTTTATGGGCATAGAGCTTGGAGCTCTTCATTGGATGTATGTCCTTTTTATCGCCTTCATTATCGGTTTTATGATTATGCGGCGAGATACGAGTATCCTTTGTATACTCGGGATTTTTTTGCTTTCCTTAACGGCTACCTCTTCGTTAAGCCACTCCGTCAGCGCTGTTTTTTCCAGCTTCATTTATGCCATTACAGAACTGCTTCCTACCATTTTAATTATTTCAATTATTGTATCCATGAGTAAAGTCTTAATGGCTACAGGAATAAATGAATCGATGATTTCACCTTTTGCTCGCCTCATTAAAACGCCTGCTCTTGCCTATTGGGTTATTGGATTAGTTATGATGACCATCTCCTATTTTTTCTGGCCTTCTCCAGCCGTTGCTTTACTTGGAGCCGTGCTTTTACCAGTGGCCATCCGCGTAGGGCTTCCAGCTATAGGCGTAGCTGTAGCGATGAATTTATTCGGCCACGGCGTTGCGCTTTCAGGAGACTTTGTTATTCAAGCTGCTCCTAAGATAACAGCTGACGCAGCAGGTCTTCCAGTTCACGAGGTGGTTCAAGCAAGTGTCCCTCTGGTCATCGTGATGGGAGTTGTTACGACACTCTCTGCTTTTTACTTTTTAAAACAAGATATGAAGCACAATAGAATTCACGCTCAACCGAAAATGTTAACAAGCAGTTCTTCTGTCCAATCCACACCTCTTTCTTCTTCAGTACGCCGGGCTTTAGCCATTATAGTTCCCCTTTTCTTTGCTATAGACGTAGGGGCAATGTTCGCCCTTCATTTACAGGGAGGAGATGCAACTGCTCTCGTTGGTGGCACAGCTCTATTTATTTTAGTGGTGGTTTCACTTATTGCTCACAAAGGAAAAGGTCTCGAACAAACAACTTCCTACTTGATTGAAGGCTTGCAGTTTGGTTTTAAAGTATTCGGTCCCGTTATTCCCATTGCAGCTTTTTTCTATTTAGGAGATGCTGGATTCACAACAATCATCGGTGACTTTCTTCCGAAAGGATCACATGGACTTGTAAATGACCTAGGCGTTGCGCTTGCTTCCACTGTGCCGTTAACCGCACAGGTCGCCACTGTAACGATAACTGCTCTAGGAGCTATTACCGGATTAGACGGTTCAGGCTTTTCAGGCATTTCACTTGTAGGCTCTGTCTCTCATTTATTTGCATCTGCTTTAGGATCGGGCGCTGCCACCCTAACTGCTTTAGGGCAAATTGCTGCGATTTGGGTTGGAGGAGGCACGTTGATTCCATGGGCATTGATTCCAGCTGCGGCGATTTGCGGAGTCAGTCCGTTTGAACTCGCCAGACGTAATTTAAAACCTGTAGCGATTGGATTAGTCGTTACAACAATTGTCGCGATGTTCTTAGTTTAAACAAAAGCCCCCTTCTTTTTATGAAGGGGGCTATATGTATATATTTTTTACATGCCTTTTGGAAACTCTTTTTCCGCTGAAGGCTTTACATACGCATAAACAAGCGTATAGAAGAAAATGCCTACAATAAGCCACATAAGCCCTAAGCTGTAGCCAGCTAAGACATCTGTTAAAAAATGTTCTCTTAATAGAATACGGCTCACACCTATTAATAAAACAATTAAAGTAATTGCAAGCTGATACCGCTTGGCTACCTTTTGACTGTTCATATGCTTTGTGAGAAAAAAGATAATCAGACCATAAATAAGAATTCCCATCATCGCATGGCCGCTTGGAAAACTGTAGCCTTCGATGCCTTCAAGAGGACGCCCTCGTTCTACCGCATCTTTAACTGCTTTATTAATAATATCACCGCTTAAAATAAATAAAAATGCCGATATCATACCGATATAGTCCTTTTTAAAAAATAAAAAAACGAGAAGTACAGCTAAAAGAACCATAATCATCACTTTTGAAGCTAAAAAAGACAAGCCATGAAAAACAGATGACGCTGACTGAAGAACAGTGCTGTCATCTATAGCTGAAACAAGCCAGTGGTCTCCTTGAAAAGAATCTGTCGACACAACAAACAACACGCCTAAAAAAACGAGACCTGCCCCCCCAAACACCCACATCAATTTTTTGTACAGAGATACAGTTTGTGAATCTACCATATCGTTACCTCCTATTATCTCATGAGAAAATTGGTAAAAAACTCATTCTTTATCCCTATTCCTCATCTTATGTATCTATTATGTATATAAAATATTTCATGATTCAATTACTTTTTTCAATAACAACGCTTACATTCTTTTCTTTTTTATGGATAATGATATAATGATTAAAATGTCAAAAAATTCAAAACTTTATTCAACCTATACAGAAAGGATATGGTCACGTGAATTCCAAGCTACATACTTTACTTGAAGAAAAATTTGATGAAATGGTTCAAGTCCGCCGATATCTGCATCAGTATCCAGAACCGTCTTTTAAAGAATTTCAAACCGCTGCCTACATTCGATCTTTTTATGATAAAATCGGTATTTCTTACCGAGCAAATGTAGGAGGAAACGGCATTGTAGCAAGCATTCAAGGAGGAAAACCTGGTCCTACTGTAGCTTTGAGAGCCGACTTTGATGCCCTTCCTATTCAAGATGAAAAAGATGTACCATATCAATCAACTGTTCCGGGTGTGATGCATGCGTGTGGTCACGATGGTCATACGGCTACTCTTTTAGTCCTTGCTAAAGCGCTTTTTGAAATAAAAGATTCTCTCCCCGGTAAAATCGTCTTCATTCATCAGCACGCTGAAGAGTACGCTCCCGGAGGCGCTAAGTCCATGATTGAAGACGGATGCTTAGACGGTGTAGACGCGATATTCGGAACGCATTTGTGGTCATTAACTCCGACTGGTGTGGTTCAATATCGAACGGGCCCTATTATGGCTGCTGCTGATCGCTTTGAAATTACGATCAAAGGAGCAGGCGGCCACGGTGCACAGCCTCACAAAACAAAAGATTCAATCGTCATCGCCTCTCAGCTTGTTGTTAATTTACAGCAAATTGTAAGCAGACGTGTAAACCCAATTGATTCAGCGGTTGTGAGCATAGGTTCTTTTGTAGCAGAAAATGCATTTAATATTATTGCTGATTCTGCTCGACTAATTGGAACGGTAAGAACATTTAATGAAGATGTACGAAATGACGTCGAAAAAGAAATCGAACGAATTGTCCAAGGTACATGCTTAACAGCTGACGCTTCTTATGAACTGAGTTATACGCGCGGCTATCCTTCCGTCGTCAACCACCCGGAAGAAACGGCCTTTCTTGCTTCTGCTGCTTCTCAAATCGATGAAGTTCATACAGTCGAAGAAACGGAGCCTCACATGACTGGGGAAGATTTCTCTTATTATTTGCAGCATATTAAAGGAACTTTCTTTTTTACAGGAGCTCAGCCAGAAGGTGTAGATGCTCCGTATCCTCATCATCATCCTAAATTTGATTTTAACGAAAAAGCAATGCTTATCGCAGCTAAAACGCTTGGTACGGCTGCTGTTGAGTATTTAAGAGAACAAGCTCCTTCTAAAAACGTAATAAAAGCGAATTAATCATTCAGCAAGCATTCGTACGGATAAGCAGACGAGTGCTTGTTGTTTTATTTCAGGAACCTTTTCCTCACTTAAAACGTAGTATTTATATCGACTGAAATGAGGTGATTTTTTTGAATACGTATGAAGAAAAAGTGTTACAAGAAGCTGAACATTGGAAATTCAGCATGTTGAAACGACCTTCTAAATTTCAACGGACCGCAAAATCTTTACAGCTTAAAATAAATGAAAAAATCCCTGCTAAAGTCCATAAGATTATGACTGAAAGCATAAAAAAAATGGTTGAAACCACGCTTGTTGGATCCGATTTCACTACTAAAAAAAGAGATGTCAGCGGTCTTTCGTTTGAAGAAAAAGAGAAAAAAATTTTGGAGCTCATACCTAAGTACAAAAAAACTGCTGCTGTAGAAGGAGCTGGTACTGGTGCAGGCGGTCTCCTTTTAGGTGCAGCAGATTTCCCGCTTCTTCTTTCCATAAAAATGAAGTGCTTATTTGACATTGCCGCTACGTATGGTTTTGATGTAAAAGAAAAAGAAGAGCGCATTTATATGCTGTATATTTTCCATCTTGCTTTTTGCAGCGATGACCATAGAACGAAGCTGCTCGAAGTAGTAGAAAACTGGGAGGAAAAGAAAGAGGAACTTCTTGAGCTTGATTGGAAAGCTTTTCAACAAGAATACCGCGACTACATTGATGTTGTGAAAATGTTTCAGCTGATGCCGGGAATTGGAGCTGTTGTAGGTGCGTATGCTAATTATCAGCTTCTTGATCATCTTACAAAAGTAGCGATGAACGTCTATCGCTTTCGGATATTATCTTCGTCACAAAAATAGTCTAAAAACGTAAAAAAGCTCCATTCGGAGCTTTTTTTTACGTTAATTTTTTATTTACATATGCATTTATAAATAAGTGAATAAATATAGCACCTGCTGCCACGGAAAGCAGTGCAGCAACTAGATTAGAAAAAGCCACCGCTATGGCGAGCACAAGAATTTGTACATACAGCGCTTTTTTCCATACGTCCAGAAATGCCTTTTTCCGTTCTTTAGCTTCAACTGGATAAAGAGAAAGCCATAAAATCTGTTTGTGCTGCTTCCAAAGCGGGAGCAATTGAAAACCCGTCATGTACACAACAAATAAAACAACCACTATATTGCCGTATTGAAACGGCGCAGCTACAATTAAAAATCCGCCAATGACAGTTAAGCGAACGAGCAAGCTTAAATAATCTCCTGATCGCAAAAATGTTCTGGTGTACAAGTAATGGTAAGTGGCACTTTGACGAAATGGAATACGTGCTACTAGCCAATCTAAATATCTACGGCGTTTAATTCGCTCTTTTACCTGAGGAACATCCGTAAATAAATTAGCTAATCGATAAAAATAGCCCATGCGCTTTTCTTCTAAGTCAATTAGCTTTTCCCATTTAATCGGCTTTCTTTTTGTAAGCGACCGATAATAAATGGCTAGCGCAATCATAATTACCGCTACGATTCCTGTAAAGAATGCGTATGCATGCGAAAATAAGAAATACGTAAAAACTGCATTCAAGAAAAACCTGACGATATAATCCGTCCACTTCGCCCACTTTTCTTCAAACCATACGGCCCACCAAGACATGCCTAAGTTTACAACTTTCAAGATGAGTAATAGCAGAAAAAACACAAAAACATTTGAGTAAGAATCATGCATTACCTTTACCTGAAGAGGTGCTGCTGCACCAGTTGCAAATAATAAAATATAAAGCTGAATCGTAAAGGTAAACCAAAAAGATTTTTTAAAATAAGGCTGCAGCTTCGTCTCCAAAGGAAGTAAAAAGACTAAATCAGGTCGTTTTAAAAACGTTTGAATTTGACCCATGGTTAAAATCAATCCCATAAGTATCGCAATCACTACAGCCGAAGGAAACGCCGGTGTTAATGTACTCAACCACTGTTGATAATAGTAGGCCAAACCGCCAATCGCAAAAATTAACACTAATTTAATGTGGTCATTTAAGATATATTTTGTATATCTTCTTATATCCACTAAATACTGCTGAAATCGTTGCTTCCATAATGCATCAATCTTACTCATAGCCTTCTTCCTTTGTTAATTCAATATAAATTTCATCAAGAGTAGCATTGCGCATTTGAAATTCTTCTTGAAGGTCTTTAAGCGTTCCTTGCGCTCTTACTTCTCCGTTATGTAAAATAACAAATTTATCGCAGTAGCGTTCCGCGGTCGCCAAAATGTGTGTGGACATTAAAATGCCTGCACCTTGCTTTTTCATATCCGTCATCAAATCAAGTAAAGATTGAATACCAAGCGGGTCTAACCCTAAAAAAGGTTCATCAATAATATAAAGAGATGGCTGAACCAAAAAAGCGCACATAATCATAACCTTCTGCTTCATTCCTTTTGAAAAATGCGCAGGGAACCATTTTAACTTCCGGTCTAAACGAAATTCTTTTAAAAGCGGCTGCAGACGGGCTTCATATGTTTGAGGCTCAAGTCCATAAGCCATAGCTGTCATATCTAAATGTTCTTTTAATGTTAGTTCATCGTATAGCACAGGAGTTTCTGGAATAAATGTAAACTGACTTCGATAACCTGTTGGGTCTTGTTGAAAGGTTTTATTATTAATGGATACACTTCCTTTTTTTGCTTCCATTAATCCAATGATATGTTTAATCGTTGTACTTTTGCCGGCTCCGTTTAAGCCAATTAATCCAACTAATTCACCTGCATTTACATCAAACGATACATCTTTTAAGACGGGAGTTTTTGTATATCCCCCTGTAATATTATTAATTTGCAATAAAGAACCCATCACGATCTCCTTTTATTTGTTCTTTTTTGTCTCCAAGCGCAAGCGCTATTTGCTCTATTGTACCAAATCTTTTTCTTCCTCACATCGTTTTCAATTTTTTTCGGTTAATTTTTCCAGAATATAATCAAAATATCCGGACATTCTATATAGGGAAGAAGGAAAACAAGTTATTGATTACAACTAATCATTACAAAGCTTCTTACATTTGGGATGAGGTGTCTACAGCAGGCATATTTCAGAAAACCTTATTGTAAATCGATGTATGTTTGATTCATAAGGGGATGGTAGTCATGAACGTAGTAAGAATATATATAATGGGTAGACAATAATGTTCATTTATTACTGTGTAAATGAGGTGTTTGTCAAAGACCAAGAACGATTTCGTTCACATTGTATATTTTTTTAGCTCAATGCTTAAATGAGGTGTTTGTTAAAGAGAATATACTTTTTCAAGTTACTGTGTCATTAGGCAATGCAATTACGTAAATGAGGTGTTCCTTAAAGATCATATGCTGCATTAAAAGCTATTTTTTCCTTCTTCACATGACGGGATGCATAATCGTTTGCATCCCGTTTTTGTGTATAAAATGCCAGCAGCTATTTCTTGTCTGCTGATTGCATTTCTACTTTGTGGTAAAATAAACGTACATGTATACCCATACATTTATATTGGTAACGGAAGGTGAATATAATGAGCACACATGATGAAAACTGTATTTTTTGCAAAATTATTCGCGGTGAAATCCCAGGTGCAAAAGTATTTGAAAATGAACATGTATTAGCTTTTTTAGACATTAGTCAAGTAACAAAAGGGCATACGCTGGTGATTCCAAAAGTACATAAAAAAGACATTTACGAACTAACGCCGGAAATTGCGCGCAATTTGTTTAAAGTGGTTCCTCAAATCGCAAATGCAATTAAAGAAACATACAGCCCAATCGGCTTAAACATCTTAAATAATAATGGTGAAAAAGCTGGTCAATCCGTGTTTCATTATCATATGCACATTATTCCTCGCTATGGGGAAGGCGATGGATTCGGTGCTGTATGGAAAGAGCATACAAGCGAATACACGCCTGAAAAACTTCAAGAAATCGCTGGCAATATTTCTTCTCGCCTTTCTTGAAACAAAAAAAGCTTACACATGTAAGCTTTTTTTGTTTTATCTATTCATTTAACACATGTTTAATCAGTTTGTGATATAAAACATCGTGTGGCTTTTCACTTATTATGAACGACTTTCCGCCTTAACTTCTAAATTCATACGTTCTTCAATCAATTTTGTTAATGCTCTTGATCCTTCAGGTACCAAGTGGACACCATCTGATGTAAAGTATTCAGGGTGCTTAGAAGCCTCTGAGTACCAATCTACGAGCGTGACGTGATCAAACTTTTCAGAAGCAGCTTTCAAGTTCTTGTTCACGGTGCTTTCCCACGAACGAGGAACGCGCGTATTCACTAAGTAAACGTCCGCGTGTGAAAAAGCTTTTACCAGTTGTTCAAGTTCTTCATTTGTAAAGTAGCCGTTTGTTCCTAACTCAATAATCACTGCGCTGTTCGGATTATTAAATGCTTGATAGCTAGGAGTTAGCTGCAGTGCTTCATTGAGCTGCCTTCCTACTTTTCCGTCGATCGTAATACTAAGCGGCATCTCTTTAAGATTAGGAGCAATATCCAGCATGACCGAGTCTCCAATCGCAAGAACATCTCTGTAAGAATTCGGCTGCTGTTTTTCTTTGGCATCAGATTTTTCTTCCCCGGAACTCTTTTCCGCGTTCTCCGCTTTGTTCTTGTCTTTGACAGAAGTTGAAGCATTTTCTTTATGATTCGTTTGAATTTTAACCTCTGTCTCTTTCGCTGTCGTTTCATCCTTTTGCTGCGTACTAATAGCAAAGCTTGTCATATCCGCTGTAAACAGCGCCAAAAAGAAAATGAGACTGCCCAAAACCGCTTGTCTCGAACGAGAGAGATTACGCCATTTAAAAAGCTCTCTCGGATGGTAGTGCCGGAAATAATAGCGAAAGCCGCGTGTGCGGATAGGCACTTCGATGTAACGGTAAGAAAGTTCAGCAATGATAAATGTAAGGCCTACTTGTAGCAGCGCATGCCAATAGACCGGGCGGCCAATCTCGGATACAGGTGTTGTAAGAACAATAACCGGATAATGCCACAAATAGATGCCGTATGATCTAGTACCAAGCCAGCGAAGCGGTTTAAACGACAGAGCTTTTCCTAAAAAACTACTAGGATGACTAATTGTTGCAACCAGTACAGCAGCGTTTAAACAAATCAGCAGCATTCCACCTTGATAAAGAAAAGATGCATGAGTATACTCATCAACGCTCCATACGCAGAGAATAAATACAAAGAAACTCACCATACTTACCGCGTTTAATACTTGCTTGCCTACGGCTGGAAGATTTTTTGATGATAAACGATACATCGGCCAGGCAAATGCAAGTAAACAGCCGATTAAAAGGGCAAACAGCCGAGTGTCAGTTCCATAATAAATACGGCTAGGATCTCCTCCTGGCTCATATAAAAAAGACATTAGAATAGCTGAGGCCATTACTCCAGCTAAAATGAATAGAGAAAGAATTCCTCTCTTTTTGATAAATTTTAAACCCAACAATAAAACAAGTGGCCACACAATATAAAACTGCTCTTCAATAGCCAGTGACCATAAGTTCTTTAATGGTGACGGTGACCCAAAACTATCAAAATATGAAACTTTATGAAAAATAAACCACCAGTTACTCATATAAAAAATAGACGATAATGCATCGCCTCGTAGCGTTGTTAACAATGGCCGGTTAAATAAAATAACCCAAGCTGCAGTTAATACTACCATCACATACACAGCTGGAAGAAGTCTTCTCGTTCGGCTGATCCAAAAATGCTTCAAATTTTTCAAAGGATTTTCCCAAGATTGCACGAGTAAAATCGAGGTAATTAAATACCCTGATAATACAAAGAAAACGTCAACTCCTAGAAATCCTCCAGATGCCCATCCAAATCCTAAGTGATAGGCAATGACAGACATAACAGCGAAAGCTCGAAGTCCATCCAAACTATATATATACCTATTTTTCTTTTCCTTTGCACTCATAAAAATGCCTCCAAGCAATATGTACAACAAATTTCTTTCTGAACCAATATTAAGAATATTACGTAATTGTTACATTTTTGTTACAAAAATCATTATATACAATATTATTACTTTCTTCAATATATCACTTACTTAAAATCAAAGAATAAGTAAAAAGAAACAAATTCATTATCTATCTTATTCATAAATTACTAATTTAGTAGTAGTCATATCGATTCTATCTGCGCAGTACTAAAGCCTAACATCTTTCTTTCACCTTACCCGTTTGAGAAATAGAAAAACTTCACACAATTGGTGAAGTTTCTAAGGTGTCTTTAGCATATCTAGGTGAGGAAGCCCTTCATCTGAATAAATATCGGAAACAGGTCTAAAACCAAACGATTCATAAAATGTTTGAAGTCTGCTTTGAGCTTGAATTTTAATTGTCTTCTCGTGCAACTCATTTTCTAAAAAATCAATTCCTCTTGCTACTAGTTCTCTTCCAAGACCTGTACCGCGCTGTGCTTGTTCTACAATAATGCGCCCCAGAGAAGCTTCCTGATAGCTAATTCCTTTTGGTAAAACTCTAAGGTATGCGATAATTTTCTCATTCTCTTTTTTGAACAAGTGATAAGCAAGTTTGTCTTTTCCATCTACTTCTAAGTAAGCACACTTCTGTTCGACAACAAAAATAGCGGTGCGAACCTGTAGAATTTCATAAAGCTCATCGTTTGTCAGCTCTTGAAATGATTTTATGCACCAAGTCATGATCCGCTCACCTTTTCTTATTGTTCTTTTTCAATTAAATTCAGCGTACGTTCAAGCCAATTGATATAGCTTGTCTCCCGGTCTTGAGCGCGAGATAGCACCAAATAATGACCAAATTGAGGAGACGAAACGGTAATGTGATGATTAACTTGTTCCAAAAGGTCATCCATTCGTTTCTTTAAAAAAGTTAGCTTCACTTTCCTGCTTGATAGCTGATTATCTATTTGCTGCTTTAACTCTTCTATTGACATGGATGAAGCAAAATAAGCTTTTAACATAAATTCATCTTTAGTTGTTTCAGGAATAGGATCAATCGTAGTGAGCCACTTGCTTAACTCCGCTCTTCCTTCTTCCGTTATCGAATACATCTTTTTTTCTAATTTCTTGCCTTGAATCACGGTTTCATAGCGAATAAATCCCTCTTCTGTTAATCGCTTTAACTCAGGATAAATCTGGCTGTGCTTAGCACTCCAAAAATTACCGACCTCTTCTTTAAAAAGTCTGGTAATGTCATACCCGCTGAGCTCCTTCTGATCTAAGAGCCCTAATATGGCATATTTTAATACTCTCATTCTGTTCCTCCACATTATTTCTTCCATCAGTATAGCATATAAACATTTCATTTACATGTTTGCCAAAACATGTTTGCGTATACTTTTTATTTATCTTTTTTCTATTATTTTCTCTTTACAGATTAATTTAAATTTTTGAAAAGTTACCTCCACAATCAATGGTTTTCATGATAGTATAATGATATTCTTTCTGACATCAGTCATTAGCCATTTTGTATGATGAGTGTTCGAACTAATTTGAGGAGGAATTAATGTGATTACGTTAAACAGAGCTTATAATTTTAATGCAGGTCCGTCTGCGCTTCCCCTACCTGTCTTACAACTTGCTCAAGAGGAGCTAGTTAATTTTAAAAATACAGGTATGTCTGTGATGGAATTATCACACCGCAGCAAAGAGTTTGAAGATGTATTAACACATGCTAAAGAAACACTCACGGAATTGCTTAACATTCCAGATACACATGAAATTTTATTCTTGCAGGGCGGAGCAAGCCTGCAATTCTCTATGATTCCAATGAACTTTTTATCTCCGGATCAAGTCGGTGCATATGTACTAACCGGATCATGGTCGGAAAAAGCATTAAAAGAAGCAAAGAAACTTGGAAAAACAGCAGTTGTTGCTTCTACTAAAGAAGAGAACTACCGCTCTATTCCAGCTTTAGATGATATAAAGCTTCCAAAAGAAGAAATTGGGTACTTGCATATCACGTCCAACAATACCATTTTTGGTACACAATGGGCTGACTATCCTTCTATCGAAGGAGTAGACTTAATTGCCGACATGTCAAGTGACATTCTTTGCCGTCAAATTGATGTATCTAAGTTCTCACTCATTTATGCTGGTGCTCAGAAAAACCTCGGACCATCTGGTGTCACGGTTGTCATTTTGAAGAAAGAATTGCTTAAACGTATTCCTGAAGGTTTACCAACAATGCTGAATTATGAGACACACGTAAAGAGCAACTCTCTTTACAACACACCTCCAACGTTCGGCATTTACATGCTTTCACTTGTTTTAGATTGGATTAAAGAACAAGGTGGCGTTAAAGCAATTGAAGCCCAAAATCATAAAAAAGCTAAGTTACTCTACACAAGCATGGAACGTTCAAATGGTTTCTATACCCCTCACGCTACAGAGGAAAGCCGATCAATTATGAACGTAACGTTTACTTTACCAACCGATGAGTTAACGGCTGCGTTTTTACAGCAAGCAAAAGAAAAAGGCTTCGTAGGATTAGCTGGACACCGTTCAATCGGCGGATGCCGCGCTTCTATTTACAATGCTGTACCGCTTGAAGCGTGTGAAGCTCTTGCCGCCTTTATGGATGAATTTGAACAGGCAAACGCATAATTGGCAGAATTAACTGATCCTTTTTTCACATAAATATGTTACAATCAGTATGTAAATATATGCAATGGGCATAGACGCACTATTGGTATATTTCGAGCTTAGCTTAGAAGAGGAGAGATGAGAAATGAATACAAAGGTTTTAGTTTCTTTAGCGTTATTAGTCGGAATTGGAGCGGTTCTCCACACGGTGGTACCTCCTATTTTATTTGGAATGAAGCCAGATATGATGTTAACAATGATGTTTTTAGCAATCCTGTTGTTTCCTAGCATAAAAAATGCTGCATTGGTTAGCTTAACCACAGCGGTTATTTCTGCTTTAACAACAAGCTTTCCTGGCGGACAAATTGCAAACTTGATTGATAAACCAATTACAGCATTTGTTTTCTTTGCATTATTTATGCTTGTGAAAAAAGCAACAGGCATTAAAACACCAGTTGCCGCTGCTTTAACAGCTGTTGGCACGCTCGTATCAGGAACCGTATTCTTGTCTGCTGCCGCACTAATCGTCGGCTTACCGGGCGGAAACAGCGTCATGGCGCTTGTTGCTGCGGTTGTATTACCTGCAACAGTAGTGAATACAATCGTTATGGTCGTTATTTACCCAATTGTTCAATCCGTTCTAAAACGCACAAGCATCAAAGCAAAATTATCGTAACGTCAAGAGCCTGATTTAATTGAGAATCAGGCTCTTTTTTTACACCAAAAGCTAAGGCCCACCAAAGCGTGGCGGACCTTTAGATAAAACGGTTCATTTATAGTATGTTGCTGATCTTTTAGAAACAATCTACGGTTCTTTTGTTTAAAAAGAAATGGTACAGAATGCTTTTCACTCAAATTTCATTTGCAGCTCATACAATAGGTATGAAGACTTACTATGTAATAAAGGTTTAAGTTCTCCATCCTAGGTTACATAATAAAGTATAAGCGCCAATAAAAAACTCGCAAAAGCCACTGTCGCACATGTAAGAGACTTTTGTTTCAGCACATGTTTAGGTGGATATGATGCCGTTCTAGTCGTAAGGCTAAACCATTTAAAGGCAGCCAGAAAAAAACTCAGGCTAATTATCAAAAGAATGAATAAAGCTACCCCATGTTGATAACCTCCTTCTTTTGTATAAATCTATGCTATTTTTTTATGATTATGTCAGAAGGAAGTGTTAGCAATTACTTTACTACATAGGAGGAAATAAATAATGAGCAGAATGAAAAAACTAGCAGCTGGAGCAGCAATCGGAAGCACCGTAGCCGCTATTACAACGCTTCTTGTTACTCCATATTCAGGACGAGAACTTAAACAGCGTGTCAGCTCTCGAAAAGACCGAGTTAACGCTTCACAACAAGAGCTCTCAACAAAAATAAAAGCTGTTTCTCAACAAGTACAAATGACCGCCAGAGAAGGAAATACTATAGTGAAAAATATCGCAAGTGACCTTTCTACTACCCTTGGTCAGTTTAAAGAAGAAATTGTCCCTCATAAGGAATCCCTTCAGCATCATTTGAAAGAAATCCAAAATTCTTTGTCAAACCTTGAGGAACATGTACAGACAACTAAAAATCCCAATGAAAAAATTGACAAAAAAGAAGGTTGAAACGCCTTCTTTTTTAATTTTTTAAAATTTTGTAAATTTACATCTTTATAATTTTTTATTTTATTGGCATAATAGAAGATAAATAAAAAAAGAGACTAAGTAGGTGGGAGAAGATGAAAAAGACTAGTGATCAAGATTACAGTTTGAAAGAAGCACTTCTATTTAGCCAACGCATTGCCCAATTAAGTAAAGCCCTTTGGAAAACCGTAGAGAAGGATTGGCAGCAATGGATTAAGCCTTATGACCTTAATATTAACGAGCATCATATTTTATGGATTTCATATCATTTAAACGGGGCTTCCATTTCCGAAATTGCCAAGTTTGGAGTTATGCACGTTTCTACTGCATTTAACTTCTCCAAAAAACTAGAAGAACGAGGTTTACTTGAGTTTTCTAAAAAAGAAAGCGACAAGCGAAATACGTACATTCAGCTGACAGATAAAGGCGAGGCCATTTTATTAGATTTAATGGAACATTACGAACCTTCTAATAATTCAGTGTTCAGCGGCGCACTTCCGTTGCGCGACTTGTACGGCAAATTCCCTGAATTTATGGAACTGATGACCGTCATCCGCAAAATTTACGGTGAAGATTTTATGGATATCTTCGAGCGATCTTTCCATCATATCGAAGAAGAATTCACTGAAGAAGATGGCAAGCTCGTCAAGAAAGACAAAGAGAACCACCAGGAGACTATTTCAAACTCTTAATGGTTAGTCCCTTATCCATTGAATAATTTCAAAAAATTCATTCATCACATCTTGATAAGAAGGTTGATAACGAAGCGATTCGACCGTCTCTCTGGGAGTTAATTTATAATTCAGCATGCCAACAAATTGTGTAAGAAGCGGAACAAAGTCTGTTAGACCTTCCGCTTTTTGCTCAATATATTCGTTTTTTGTATCTTCACACAGAATTAAAATTTCCTCTACTTCCTTCTTTGTAAGCTGATTTCTTACCACTAAATCAATAAATGGTTTAGCTTCTTGTTCAGATGTCCCAGATAACAGTTTTATGTAATATTCTAAACGTGATACTCGAGATTCTAAAGTTTCCATCCGCTTCCCCTACTCCTTCAACGTTCATATACCTCTACTCCATATTGTACATGATTCATTCATGTTCTTCCAAATAATTCTTTCTGCGTCATTCACATTTCCTGTTTAAGTAGCACCGTATAAAGATTTTCATATACTGATTATGTACTCACTGCATATATTAATATAAATCCCTCTGTCTTTTTTAACAATCCTTTTGCACAATGGGTAATTGTTACTCATTTCTTATCCATTCACTTTGCTATTTCGTTTAAAACCTATTTCTCAACTTCTTAACTACCCTTTATAAAATAAAAACCGCATTTCTGTGTAAATACCTTTTGAAATTCTTTGCTCAACTGTATATATAACTATCTATTTTACCGCTTTTTTGGTAATGTTAATATAGATATTTGTAAATTCATACAAAGCTGTACTATATAAATGACTATAAGACTTTTTGTCTTCGTCACACTGATTTTGTTAGGGGGATTTTTATGTACATATTCTTTATTGTATTTGCACTATTCATTTTATTCTACATCAATGCACTAACAAATACATTGTGTATTCAAAAAGAAATTCCAGCTGAAAAACAGCCTAAAGTTTTTCGTACGATTAATGTATTAATTACCATTTTATTAGTTTCATCTTATATTGAAGTATCATTTACATAAAAAACGGTGAGATGTCTCACCGCTTTTTTATAGGCTTAGCAAAAACAGCTAGCTCCGATGATAACTAATAAGATGAATAATACGACTAATAGCGCAAATCCACTGCCGTATCCGCATCCGTAAGAACCCATATCTATCGCCCCTTTCCTTTTATATTCATCTGTTTCCTAGTGATAACATGCACAACCAACAATGACTAATAAGATAAACAGTACAACTAATAGTGCAAAACCGCCTCCATATCCGCCTCCGCTCATTTGAGCACCCCCTTTGTTTACTAATACTGCATCTTATGCATCAGCTCAAAAAACGTCTAGGCTTTTAGCCCAAACTCCATAATTTATTTCTCTTGCTTCTCGTTTGGAAATTACTCTGTGAGTTTGTCTGCTGTTTTGAAAACGCTTTATAAAAAAGCCATCATAAGCGTATAATCACTTCATGCTTAGTGGAAAATAAATGTAAATTTACGTGGTTTTAACTTCATTTGCTAACATCAGGAAATGTGATATAGTAAATCTTGAGTCAAGCTACATAAGTAAAAATGATGAGTAGGAGTGTTTACGTATGAAAAAAAGCTTAGTTGCACTAACAACGGCAGCCAGCCTCGTTGCTTTATCAGCATGCAGTGGGGGAAATGATGCTTCAAATGCAAACGATTCTTCAAAAGTAATTGTAGAAACAAAAGCAGGCAATATCACTCAAGGTGATTTGTATAAGCAAATGAAAGATACAATCGGACAAGACCAATTTAATACACTCGTACGAAGCGTTACCGAAGAAAAAGTATTGAGTAAAAAATATAAAGTAACGGATAAAGAGCTTGATCAGCAGCTGAACATTCTAAGAGAACAATACGGTGATCAGGTGGATTCAGTTATTAAGCAAAAAGGCGAAAAAGAAGTCAAAGATATGCTAAAAGTGGATATTCTCCGTGAAAAAGCTGCTACGGCAGGCATTAAGGTATCGGACAAAGAGCTGAAAAAAGCTTATGATGAATATAAAGCTCAAAAACCTCAAATTCGCGCAAGCCATATTTTAGTAAAAGACGAAAAAACAGCAAACGAAGTAGAAGCGAAAATCAAAAAAGGCGAGGACTTTGCTAGTCTAGCAAAAGAATATTCAACGGATCAGCAGTCTGCAGCTAACGGCGGCGATTTAGGCTACTTCGGTGAAGGCCAAATGGTTAAAGAATTTGAAGAAGCGGCTTACAAGCTGAAAAAAGGTGAAGTAAGTAAACCAATCAAAACAGAGTACGGCTACCATATCATTAAACTAGTCGATAAAAAGAAAGTAGAATCGTTTGAGAAAAAGAAACCTGAACTTGAGCAGCAAATCAAACGTTCAAAAGTAGATCAAGCAGAAGCGAACAAGAAGATTCAAAAAGAGCTTGATAAAGCCAAAGTGGAAGTCAAAGATAAAAATGTAAAACCAATTTTCGAAGAAGGTGCGACAGATAGTCAATCTGGCGTAGAAACTCCTCAGCAGTAATGCTAAGAGCCTGTCACTCATGTGACAGGCTCTTTTATATAATCAGATGGAATCGCTGTTGCGTCTTTCTTTTTCCACTTGCATTCTTTCGATGAAGACTTGTCCTTCTTTTTCAATAAACGAATCATCCACTTGCTTATCATGTTGTGCAGCACGAATCGCCATAAATCCACTAAAGAAAATGCCTGCTACAACCAAATAAATCCAAATTGGTAGTGTCACCATATATTGATCCCCCATCACAGTTATTTACAACCACTATATGCGAAGGAAGAAAGACTTATACCTTTTTAATCAATCGTTGGTTTATAAAATGAGCGATTATCAAGTGCAAAAATACGCTCTGTAAACTCACCGGGCTTCACTTTTGTTAATGCTCGGTCCAGCATATTCATTTTAGCATCTACATTGTCAATCAAATGAAGCATCTCAGCCTCTTTAATTAACGGCTTTTTCGGACTTCCCCACTCTTCCTTACCGTGATGCGATAACACAAGGTGCTGAAGAAGCATAACCTCTTCTCCTTCAATCGCTAATTCTTCTGCAGCTTTTCCAATTTCATTCACCATAATCGAAATATGGCCAAGCAGGTTCCCTTCGACTGTGTATATCGTCGAAACAGGACCTGAAAGTTCAAATACTTTGCCAAGGTCATGAAGAATAACTCCAGCGTACAGCAAGTCGCGGTTTAAGCTTGGATAAAGGGTTGAAAATGACTCAGCCAGCTTCAGCATAGACACCACATGATAGGCAAGTCCCGATACAAACTCATGGTGATTTTTAGTTGCTGCCGGATATTCTAGAAATTCCGTTTGATATTTTTTAAACAAATGGCGAGTGATGCGCTGGACATTCGAATTTTTCATTTCAAATATACTCTTTGTAATATGTTCGACCATTTCTTCTTGAGATAAAGGCGCCACTTCTAAAAAGTCAGATGTGCGCACTCCGTCTTGGGGCTGTGCAGGCCGAATGTTGCGTATTTTCAGCTGGTTGCGTCCGCGGTAATTCATTACTTCTCCAGCAGCTCGCACAATCTTTTGAGCAGCATAATTTTCCTCGTCATCTGGGGAAGCATCCCACAGCTTGGCTTCAATATCACCTGTTTTATCTTGCAGGATTACCGTTAAAAATGGCTTTCCATTGCTTGCAATTCCTCTCGTTGAGGATTTAATTAAAAAATAAAGATCAACTTGCTCTCCTACTTCGTATTGAGCAATTCCTTTTGTCATGATCTTTTCCTCCTTACCACTTCATTCTATGTATTTGATAACGAAGCTCTTATCGCTTCGTCCGCTTATTTACAGCTCTTTACATTTCATTTTACCATCGCTTGGCACCGAATGCACGGGTAGACGCTTTTTCATACAAGATGAGATTGCGACATAACAAAATCAATGCAATCTAAAGACGAACAAATTGGATAAAGGAGCTGAACTGCTCGAGACACCGCTGTTGATTTCCGTGCAAGACTTCGTTTTCTGCGTGAGGGCGCTGAGCCTCCTCGTCTCCTCCGTTCCTGCGGGGGTCTCACCTATTCCGCTTTTCCCTCAGGAGTCTTCTTCTTGCTCTCCAATTCACAGCTAGAAGCAGCCACATATATGAAAACTATGGTCACTATAGCAACAAAAAAATCCGAACGAGTTGGATTCTCCCTCAAGAATCTAGGTTGTTCGTTCGGATCTTCCTTCAACTAAACTACTTTTATCTCAGCCTCTCACTTCTTTATGTTTCTTTTTTAGTTAGCTGCAGCGCCTTTTTAATATCTTTAAAAGAGGTAGATTGCCCATACATAAGGACTCCTCCTTTATACACACGGGCACCAAATATAGCTAAAGCCGTAATCGTCACAACTAAAATCCCTATCGATACACTCACTTCCCACACAGGAACATTTAACATACCTACACGCAAAAACATAATCATTGGAGCAAAAAATGGGATAAAAGATGTGACCGTAATGATTGTGGTTTCAGGATCACCAAGTCCAAACATAGCAATTAAAAAAGCAGCCACAATCACAAGGGTCATAGGCGTAATCATTTGCTGTACATCTTCAATACGGCTCACAAGAGAACCTAAAAAAGCCGCGAGCGTAGCAAAAAGGAAGTACCCCAATATGAAGAAGACAAATGCATACACGAATGTAGTCAGCGGAACATCATTAAATCCGAGATAAGAAAAGATACCGTTATGATTTGTTTCCACACTGGCTTTTAACGATGTGTAGCCCACGCTCAGTATCACTGCAAGCTGTGTTAAGCTGAGCAGTGCAATTCCAATGATTTTAGCAAACATTTGTGTAATAGGTGATACGCTCGATACAAGGATCTCCATAACGCGGGATGATTTTTCAGTAGCTACTTCCATCGCAATCATGCTCCCATACATGATAACGGCAAAATAAATAACAAACAGCAGTACATATACAAGACCTCTTGCTTGATTTAGCTCTTGTTCTGTTTTGGCATTTTCAACTAACGCTTTCTTTTTAAATGAAACAGGGCTGTAAAGCTGATCAATTTGCTTTTCTTCTAAACCGATTTTTACTGTAGCCATAGCCACTTTTGTTTGCTGTACCGCCTGTTCTAAGGTAGAAGAAAGATTTGATTCGGCCAAAGAATTAGCTTTGTACACAGCTTGAGGCAGCTGCTTATCGTTTAAAGATAAAAGTAAATAGCTATCGAGCTCCCCGTTTTTTACCGCTTGTTTTGCCTTAGACTCAGACGTAAATTCTTTTAAATGAATGTCTTTATCCATGACATTTACATTTTGTTTGAACAATGTATATACGCTTTCCACTTCATAGATGACACCCACATTTGTTCCATTATCGTCTGAATTAAAAACGTCGATAATTTTCTCCATATTTGTAAGAGCAACTAGAATAAGAGCAGTAATAATCGTTGTAATAATAAAAGATTTTGTTTTTAATTTATTAAGATATGTATGAAAAACAATGACCCAAAATTTATTCATAGGAAGCACCTACCTTTTCAATGAAAATATCATTTAATGAAGGCTCTTCCACTGCAAATTTAGATACAAATGAAAAGTGTTTAAGTTCTTGAAAAATGAGTTGTGATACGGATTCATGTTGAATTTGAACAATCATGCCTTCAACCGTTTTTTTCACCTTTACAACGCCTTCAAGCTCTGTAATTCTCTCAAATGGACCTTTTCCGTGTACAATAACGTTTTTCTTTCCAAATGAACGTTTGATCTCCGGGAGCCTTCCATACACTACAGGCGTGCCATGATGCATAATACATAAATATTCACAAAGTTCTTCCACATGTTCCATTCGATGACTTGAAAAAACAATCGTCGTTCCGCGCTTTTTCAAATCAAGCACCGCTTCTTTTAATACCTCTACGTTTACAGGATCCAAGCCGCTAAAAGGTTCGTCTAAAATAAGCAGCTCGGGCCGATGAATAACGGAGGCAATAAATTGAATTTTTTGCTGATTTCCTTTGGATAGCTCTTCTACTTTTTTAGAAGCATATTGAGGAATATTAAATCGAGATAACCAGTGCTCCATTTCTTGCAGCACGTTCGCTTTTTTCATTCCGCGCAGCCTTCCAAGGTACACAAGCTGATCTTTGACTTTTAATTTCGGATACAATCCCCTTTCTTCTGGAAGGTAGCCAACTAGATGACTTCTACTGTAAGTTAAAGATTTATCATTCCATTGGATGTGACCTGAGGTTGGTTCAATGAGCCCTAAAATCATTCGAAACGTCGTAGTTTTGCCAGCACCGTTCGCACCTAAAAAACCAAACACTTCGCCTTTTGGAATTTGCAGGGATAGCTCATTTACAGCTGTAAATTCACCGTACCTTTTTGAAACTTCACGGATAGAAAGAGACATTTAATTCCTCCTTTGTAAATAAACCTATGTTTATTGTATGGAAAAAAATGATATCTGTAAACCTTAGCAGGATTTAAGGGAATAGGACGAGAAATATGTTGAATACGCTTACAATTATACTATAAGAGGAGAGTAGATTTTATGAGTACTTACACATTAACCGCTTTTGAAAAGACTGGAGAAAAATTAATAGATGAAAGTTTCGAAGCAGCTTCTGATACAGAAGCAAAGACTGTCGGCACCAAGAAGTTAGAAGAGCTTTCCTATTTAGAAAAAACGCATCGATGCGTTAGCTCTAGCGGAAAACTTGTATTGTTTCATCGTTAATACAAAACGCCGGAAAGGTTTAGCTTTCCGGCGTTTTATATTACTTTACAGCTTCTTTTAGTTCTTTACCAGCTTTAAATGCCGGTACTTTTGATGCTGGAATTTGCATTTCTTCACCCGTTTGAGGGTTACGGCCTGTACGAGCAGCACGCTCGCGTACTTCAAATGTACCGAAGCCGATTAACTGAATTTTTTCACCTTCACCTAGCGTTGATGAAATTGTTTCTAGTAATGCATCAACTGCTTTAGATGCATCTGCTTTTGTTAACTCTGATTTTGTTGCCACTGCGTTTACTAAATCTGTTTTGTTCATTTCCAATCACCTCATTAGTTTCTACATTATCTTGTGTTACCACTGTTTTGCAACTTTTAAACATGCTCTATCAATATGATAGACAAAAATATTGGCTTTTAAACTAGTTCACTTAATTTTCGGAAATATCTTTTTCACTTTGATTAAAAACAGGCGCTCGCTTTTCCAGAAACGCACGTACACCTTCCTTATGATCCGAACTTCGGCTCATAGCAAACTGACTTCTTTTCTCAAGCGCAAGCACTTGCTTTAATTGTGAAAGAGATGTCTCCACATAAATTCGCTTTGTTTCCTTCAAAGCACGTGAAGGTTTTTTTAGCCAATATGAGAGATAATCTTCTACATGCTTCGCCAAATCTCCTTCTTTTATTTCATCAATTATGCCAAATTGATGAGCTTCCTCTGCTTTTAATGTCTTTCCTGCCCAAATTAGCTGTTTTGCACGATGAGCACCGATGCGCTTTTCTAGTAAAAAGTGACCGCCTCCGTCTGGAATCAGAGCAATACCGATAAAGTTCATCGCAATTTTTGTGTGTCTTTCTGCAATAATATAATCAGAAGCAAGCGCAATGCTGAGCCCTAGCCCTGCTGCCGCACCGTGCAGTACACTTATCGTCATTTGAGGAAGGCTGTATAAAGTCAGAACGGCTTCATTAATCAAATCCATCACCTGCTCAAAACGTTCTGATTGTGAAGGTGACATCATCATATTAATATCTCCGCCTGCTGAAAATACTTTTCCGTTTCCTTTTACTACTAAAAAGTCCGCTTCGCTTTCTTCGACAACTTTTAAACATTGAATAAACTGCTCTAGCACTTCTTCGTTTAATGCATTTAACGCATCCGGCCTGTTAAACGAAATTGTGGCGATACGCTCTTGCAAAACTAGTTCTACTACTTTTAATTCGACGGTCATCTTACTCACCCTTTCTGATAATGATTGAGGACTTGTTCACGAAGCGTACGTTTTAAAAATTTTCCTACCGTTGTCTTTGGAATTACATTCATAAATAAAATGTCATCTGGAAGCCACCATTTTGCAAACTGCGGCGCTAAAAATCCGAGCAGCTCTTCTGATGAAACGATGCCTTTGTATGCATCTTTTAACACGACACAAGCCACTGGACGCTCTTGCCACACCTTATGAGGGACTGCTATGACACAGGCTTCAAAAACAGCTTCATGGGCAATAAGCGCGTTTTCTAGATCAACCGATGAAATCCATTCTCCTCCGCTTTTAATTAAATCTTTTGTTCGGTCTACGATTTTGATGGTTCCCTCTTCGTCAACCGTTACAATATCTCCGGTATACAGCCAGCCGTCTTTAAACGTATCTTCTGTTCTTTTATCCTTGTAATATTCAGAAGCTACCCATGGGCCCTTTAGTAATAGCTCACCCATTTCCACTCCATCCCAAGCAACTTCTCCATTTTGACCTATTACTTTCATTTCAACCCCAGGAACTAAGAAACCTTGCTTTGCTTTTACGTTGAGCTGATACTCAAAGTCTTCACTGTACTGATAGCTTTTTAAGCGGGAGACGGTCACCACAGGGCTTGTTTCCGTCATTCCGTATGCATGCATAAATTCAATTTGATATTTTTCCTGAAATTCTCGAATGACGCTTTTTGGAGCCGCTGATCCACCGCATAAAATAGCTCGCAAACTATCAACTGCGTAAGGTTTTTCTTCTAACTCTTGTAAAAAATTTAACCAAACGGTAGGCACAGCTGCAGCAAGAGTTACTTTCTCTTGTTCAATCAGAGAAGCAATCGTCTCTGAAGTACAAAAAGCACCCGGCAGCACGAGCTTTGTTCCAAACCAAACGGCAGCAAAAGGAATTCCCCATGCGTTTACGTGAAACATTGGAACAATAGGCATAGCGGTATCAGCTTCTGATAATCCAGCACTATCAGCAAGCCCTAGCGCCATACAGTGCAGATAAATAGCGCGATGAGAATATACAACGCCCTTTGGCTCTCCTGTAGTAGCAGAGGTATAACAAAGACCTGCTGGTTCTTCTTCGTTTAAATCTTGAACAAAAGAATGCGATGCATCTCCTTGCTTAATCCAATTTTCGTAATGATAAACTGGCAAGTCTGTTTCTGGCAGCTCATCTTCATCTGACATAATGATATAGGCTTCAACATGTGGAAGCTTTTGATGAATGCTTTCAAATAAAGGTAAAAAACATTCATCAAATAAAATGACTTTATCGCGTGCATGGTTAATGATGTATACAATTTGCTCAGGATCTAACCGGATATTGATGGTGTGAAGAACAGCGCCTATTCCGGGCACGGCAAAATAAGCTTCTAGATGTCTATGATGATTCCATGCAAACGTCCCGACTCTTTCCCCTCGCTTCACTCCAATTTGTTCTAGCATACTAGAGAGCTGCCGAGTCCGTTTTATTAACTGATTATAAGTTAAACGCTGAATTCCTTTTGAAGATTTAGAAATCACTTCTTTTTTACTAAACAGCTTTTCAGCTCTTTCCATCATAGATGGTACGGTTAACTGTACATTCATCATTAAGCGGCACCTCGAATCGTCATAATAAGAAAACGCTTACAACTTTTTTATATATTCAACAGATTCCGACATTTCCCTGCCGGAAATAAAAAAAGATCACTAAAAAGTGACCTTTTTATTTCATAAATAATTCATCTAAAATCTTGAGTTTCTCTTGTGTGTAGTGCTCGAATCCATCGTTATACGATTTTGGGTCTTTTGGATTCGCAAACCTTGTAATAATGCCTGTTTCTGGATGCACGAACTTACTAGATGCCCCGCATCCAAGACCAATAATCGTCTGCTTTTCTTCCATGATCATAATATTGTACAGGCTCTCTTGACCAGGGAATGAATATCCAACGTTCTCTAAATTACCTAAAATATTTTTTTGGCGATATAAATAATAAGGTTCATACCCTTGTTCTTGAGTCCACTCAGTTGCTAAATCCATCATTTTACCAATTTCATAGCGATCTGCCACTTTGTATTTCCGTTTATTTTGAGTCATTTCAGACGCGCGTTTAAACGATAGCGTATGAACAGTTAAAGATTCAGGAAGCAATTTTTTAGATTCGTCTAGCGTATGCTGAAATTCTTCTACACCTTCATTTGGAAGCCCAATAATTAAGTCCATGTTAATGTTATTCATCCCCATTTTTCGAGAAAGATGAAATTTATCAATAGTTTCTTCAACTGTATGATGACGTCCAATAGCTTTTAAGGTTTCTTGAATATAAGACTGCGGATTTACACTAATCCGGTCAATATTCCATTTGTTCAAAACAGCTAGCTTTTCTTCCGTAATCGTATCGGGTCTTCCTGCTTCTACCGTAATTTCACGGATATTTTGTACATCCGGGAACGATTCATACATCTCTTCATACAGCATGTCCATTTCTTCAGCGGTAATGCTCGTTGGTGTGCCTCCACCATAATAGACGGTTGTAATCTTGACGTTATTGTCTTTTAGCCATTTTCCTACTTCACGCATTTCATAATGCAAGCCGCCTAAAAATGACGTAACGGATCCTTGACGTCCGTTAATCGCATAGGCTGGGAATGTACAGTATGCACACTTCGTCGGACAAAACGGAATGCCTATATAAATGCTGACTTCATTCTTTAACTCATGTAAATCGGGAATAGCTGCTAGTTGACGATCTACAATATGCTGCATTAAATTAATTTTGTCATCGGTAATTAAATATTCTTCCTTTAGCTCACGATGCGCTTGTTCTTTACTTTTGCCTGACTGCAGTTTCATATGAAGCAGCTTCGTCGGACGTATACCGGTCAAAATACCCCATTTTTGAACAATGCTTGTATACTCCTGTAGTACAGATAAGTAGACGCGAAGCACCACATTTTTTATTTGCTTAAATTCTTCTTTTTCTGTTTCATACGGCATAAACGATTTAGAAAGCTCTTCTGTAAACACCTTGTCCGTTTCAGCGTCATGCAGCACTGCTTTCGCATAAATTTCTTCATGAACTTTTAGCTCTACTTCGACCTTCAGCTGAGCTTCGTTATCATCCTCAAAGGAGACATTGCTTTCTTCAAAAAACAAATCTGAAATTCGGTGAAGCGGACGTAAAAAACGCTCATCTTCTATACCTTTTATATAAATGTTCAATATAATCACCTTTCAAATCAATTCTATCTAAGTAACCAGTTTACAAAACCTACGTATGTCCGGTCAAGGTGCTCAGCTCAAGGGAATGCGCGGACAGGAAACAAACGGAAAAAGAGATTGAGGCATAACTACATTCATTCAATCTAAAGATGAACAAATGGGATAAATGAGCTCATATGAATCACTCCTTACACCTCTGTTGATTTCCGCGCAAGGCTTTGCTTTCCGCAGGCGGCCAATGAGCCTTCTCGTCGCTTGCGCTTTTCCCGCAGAAGTCTTCGCCTTGCCCTCCAATCAACAGCTAGAAGCACCTACATATATAAAACCTACGTTCGCTCTTCCAATAAAAAAATCCGAACGAATTGGATTCTCTATCAAGAATCTCGATTCACGTTCGGATCTTTCTTCGGCTAAACTGCTTTTGTTCTAGCCTCTTTTCCCTTTATTTATTTTAAACGAAAGCTGTCAATTTGATGAAGATAACCAAGGCGCTGCTGCTTTCTAAATAGTTCTTTCACCATATAGGCTACACCATTTTCATTATTAGAACGAGTAACCCAATCCGCAAGCATTTTTAATTCTGTTGGTGAATTGCCCATGGCCACACCCATTCCCGCATGTTCAATCGTTTCTAAATCATCATAGCAATTTCCAATTGCTACTACGTCTTCCATTGGTATCCCTAAGCGATTTGCTACATAACGAACGCCGGCAGCTTTTGTGGCTCCTTTTGGCGTAATATAACATCTATTTTCATTTGGATACGAAAACCATTCAATATCCGGGACTGCACTAGCAATTGTTTGCTCGGCGTATTCTTTTTCTCTACGATCTGCAAAATACACTTCTATTTTTGGCGTAGAAACAGGTTCATCACGAAGCGTATCTCCTAATGAATCTACGAACTGCACGGGATAAAAGAGCGGTTCTCCCGTTTTTAACACGCTTTTAGCTACAATATTATTCGGAAGCTTTACACGATTTCCAATTGAAAACCTTTCATGTAAAATGCGGACATGACAATTAAAATTTTCAAAAAGCTGAATGAGATTAAATGTTTTTTCCTCGCTAATTCTCTTATCTAGTATCGGTTTGTCTATCGATGTTCCGATAAAGGCACCGCTATGAGTAATGAGCATTGCTGGATGAACTTTAAGTGACCGAGCAATTTTTTTAGCAGACGGAAAATGCCTGTTTGTTACTAACGTAACGTAAACCCCTTTATTTTTAACGAATTGAATTGCGTCTTTCGTTTCTTTTGTAACGCGCCCTTGGCTATTTAAAATGGTTCCATCAATATTCAACGCTAGCAATCGATAAGCCATATGAGAACCCCTTCTTTCATAGATGTCTAATCCGTTAGGATACGGTTATAAATGACCTTTTCATGATAGTCGGCATGTGTAGCCTTGTTACTAAGCTTATGAGCAGAACTGCACAATTAGAAGGAATTTCCGCATAAAAAAAGAGGAAAAGATTTCTCTTTTCCTCTTTCCTCTATCTCTTATTCAGCCGCACCGTAAAGTTCTTCAAGTGGCTTCATGATAATTTTGTTTAATTCACCAATTACCATGCTCATACGTTGCTCAGCTTCCATTAGCTTCGCGATATTTTGATCTTGTTGAACGATTGCAACTGTTTGTTGAGCTTGCTGAACTTCTTCTTCAGTGATTTCTTGGCCCATCATTTGCTTTTGTTGCAGCTCCATTTGCATTGTACGGAAACGCTCAAATAATTGTTTTGAACCTTGATCAGCATTTACTGCTGCATATAAGTTTTTTAAGTTTGTGTAATCGTCGCTTTGACGAATTGCTTTTTCTAAATCATTTGCTACATCATGTAAGTTTACAGACACGTTAAGTTCCTCCTAATTAAGTTCTATAATTTCTTGACTTCCCTAACTATAACAAATTATTATATAAAATTCAGCTTAAGACCTTTATTTTCTCCGAAAACGATAAATTCTCTTCACAGATTGGGCTAATTCCTCATAGTATATATCAGCATTCGCCTACTAAAGGAAAGAAAAAGAGGATTCGTTTATGAATACTTTTACCATTTCTCTAAAACCACTAGAGAACCATATGAGCAGCGACATTTACATTAGTTCTGCTCTGTTCTCACGTGTGAAGTGCAAGCACGAGTTTACGTTAACAGTAGGTTCCATCACGAAAGAAGTCGAAGCCACCGTGTTTCAGCATCGAGAATGCTGTTTCATGATGTCAGAAGCTCTATTTACAGACTTTCGCTTTCCGTATGAAACACATCAGCTGAGAGGCATTTATGAAGAGAACTCGTTTAGGTTAGGACCCGTAGTTAGCATCGTAACAGAAGTTCGAGAAGATGAAGAACTTTTTGGCTCCATTTCTGTATTTTGTAAGGAATTTGTTCAAGCTTGCAAGGAGTTAGGGTGTTTTTGCTATGTGAGCAAATTAAGCGACGTGAAGTCATTATCCCCTAAAGGATATGTTTATCGCGCTGATCGATGGGTTTATTCAGACGTTCCCTTTCCGGGAATCGTACACAACCGGATTCATGCCAGGAAAACGGAGCAAACCGCTGATTTTCAAACCTTTAAAACATTTTTAAAAGAACATGACGTTCCTTTCTTTAACGCACGCTACTTAAATAAATGGACGGTTTTTCAACAGCTTAAAGATGTCGTACACTTGCTTCCATATTTGCCAAAAACGTATCAGCTTCGTTCACGGCAAGATCTTCTTGACGCTTTGGAACTTCATGACGATGTTTTTTTGAAGCCTGTTCATGGTAGCCAAGGAAAAAACATTTTTAAAATTTCAAAAAAAGAGAAGTATATTTTAGACTATACAACATTTACGCAGCCGTATGAAAAAGAATATGAATCTCTTTATGACTTATTTGAAACGCTTTATAGTCAATTAAAAAGGCAAGGATTCCTCATCCAAGAAGGAATTTCACTGCAGACATACAAACAGTGCCCTTTTGATTTCCGCATTCTCTGTCATAAAAAAGACGACTTGACGTGGAAAATCACGTCCATTGTCACACGTGTATCAAAACCCGGCAATTTTGTCTCAAATCTTGCCCGTGGAGGAGATATTCATCCTCCTCAGCAAGTGTTAACTCAGCTCTATGATTCAAAAACTACGCGCCATATCCTTTCACTTTTAAAAGAGATTGCGATTGAAATTTGCACGCAGCTTTCTCATCCGTCTGAACTTTATGCCGAATTCGGTATTGATTTAGCGATTGATCAAGAAGGAAAGCCTTGGATTATTGAAGTAAATGTCAAACCTTCCAAACAATCCGATTCAAGCGCTTTCTCTGTCCGTCCATCAACAAAAGCACTGCTTGATTATTGTCTGCATGCAACGAATTTTCAATTTCCCAAGGAGGATTTATGATGATTTCATTAGGCTTTTTAACGATTCACCCACAGCAAGAAGTGGAGTACGTGACCGAAATTGCTAAACATGCTTCTGAGTTTTCGATTGAAATATACCGTTTTACTCCTTTTAACATTCATCCTAACACCGAAAATATTGAAGGCTTCCGCTATGATTTACAACAAGAGAAATGGATAGAAGATTCCTTCTTACTTCCTTCGTTTATTTACGATCGCTGCTTTTATCGAAAAGACTCGCTGTCTAAAAAGGCTCGCCCTATTGTAAACTGGCTTAAACAGCGGGAAGATGTTACATTTTTAGGCCATGGATTACCCAATAAGCTAGATGTCTATGAAGTAATTAAAAAAGATAGCTATTTATCTTCATATATTCCTCCTACCACTCCAATCGAAAGTGTAGAGCAACTTGTCCAGCTGCTTCGAACAAACGATAGCCTAATGATTAAACCTGCCAACGGCTCACAAGGTAAAGGGATTGTGAAATTAAGACAACGCGGACGTGAAATTGAAGCTTCTTATCAACAAAATGACATTGTAAACACCATTCTATTTTCCTCTTTTCAAGAGTTTAAGAGCTGGTTTACGAAAACCACTCGTGATGTACTGTATATTGCTCAGCCCCATATTTCATTTTTCCCTTATGAACGCACTCCTTTTGATATAAGACTGCTATTACAAAAAGGAAACGATGGTGCTTGGAAAGAAATTGGAAGAGGCATTAGACAAGGTGAACGGGACTCTATTGTAACAAATGTAAGTTCAGGAGCATCTATTGTACCTTTTGAAAACTTGCTGCCTCGCATCCCTCGCGTTCATCGTCAATATGTAATGGATGAAATCAACACCATTTGTAAAACGATTCCGTCCGTGCTGGAAAATCACTTTCCTTCTCTTTTTGAATTAGGTATTGATTTATGTATCTCGAGAGACTTCAGCATCTGGATTTTAGATTTAAATTCGAAACCGGGAAGAAAAATAGTAATGGAAACAGCACCTGAACAAAAAGAAGTCATGTATAAAAATGTCCTGTCTTACTGCGTCTATTTAGCTAACACACTATCGTATCGTAAGGAGTAATGCTATGAAAAAAACTCTTACTCGCCTTGTTGTAGTAGAGCAGCTAGGCTGTGATCTTTCTGTTCCTGCATCTCTTTACAAAGACTCCTTGAAACAAGCAGCTTTTGGAACAATGACAGCTCCATGCCTTATACAATCTTCAGAACGTGAAGAAATTCAGATTTCAGCTGAGCTAATGACAAAACTTCAAATTCCTTTCGCCCATATGATGCATCCTATTATTGTGAATGAAACCATTCACTTAGGACCTTTAATCGGTGTGTTATCCGCTGGTTTTACTGGTTCTCTGCTGCGGCCAATTGGAAAGCGTTCCCTTCACTTAGCTAAACTTCTTTCTACTGCAAGTATAACAGGGGGCCTGCCTTTTATTTTTGGAACTCATCATATCAACTGGGAAACCGGGACCATAAACGGCTATTTTTATGAAGAAAGCGGCTGGACACAGCATGAAATCCCGCTTCCTAACGTTGTATATAATCGTTTGCCAAATCGAAAAACAGAAGGGTTAGCTCCTTTTAAGTTCATTAAAGAAAAGATGATGACTGATTACGGCATTCCATTTTTTAATCCTGATTTTTTCAACAAGTGGGAAATTCATGAGCTTTTAAAACTGAACGAGCAGACAGCCTATTTGTTACCTTATACGGTTGAAAGTCCTTCGTGTGAGCAAATAAAAAAACTTCTGCTTCTTCATCAAACCGTTTATTTAAAACCGAAAAACGGAAGCTTAGGCCGCGGCATTTATACCCTATCTTTTAAGGATTCCATGTACACGCTGACTTACAAAGGAGAAAAAGGTCTTCATGTTCAAGCAAAAGAAACCTTAGAGGATCTATTATCAGAATTTGAATATTTACTTACTAATCCTTCCTACATTGCTCAGCAGGGTATTTCATTAATCAAAAAAGAAAAGCGCTGTGTAGACTTTCGCGTGCATACGAATAAAAACGGGAATAACCAATGGATGCTTACTGCTCTAGCTGCTAAAGTGGCCGGTCCCAACAGCATCACTACGCATCTTGATTACGGCGGAGAAATTGAAGCTACAGCTAAAATATTCACCAACCCTTCTTACAAAAAAGAAATTGAAAATAAGCTAAAAGATGCCGCTATCTCAATTAGTCATGTGCTTGAACAGGAGTTGAACGGATTAATTGGAGAGCTTGGATTCGATTTTGGAGTGGATTATCAAGGAAACGTATGGCTGTTTGAAGCTAACTCTAAGCCCGGTCGCTCTATTTTTTCACACCCTGCCTTACGAAAAGCGGATCAACAAACTAGAAAACTTTCTCTAGAATACGCGATTTACTTATCTGGATACTATCTAAATACACCTGAAGGCATCAGCATATGATTACAATTTACTATCACAAAGAAAAGCAGCAGTGGTTTCATCACAACCCTTCAGCATCTTACACATGGGGAGTTCAAGAAATTGAACTTCCCTTTACTCAAAACATTTCTTCTACTCAAGCTTTTCTTCGTTTAAAAGGAGGAAAAGTCGGTCCTATTGTGGGAGTTTTAACGAACAAGGCTGTTTTGGAAAAACTGAATGTAAAACAGCGTCCTTTATTAGAACTCTTACATCATACCCTGCAAGAAAAAGGAGGGCTTCTTGCTTTATTCGCTGAAGAAACAATGTCTCATCACTTCTTTGAAGGGTATTGCTTTGACGGTGAAAAAAAGCAGTGGATCAAAACAACCTTGCCGCTGCCAAACGTTATATATAATCGTTATCCAGGAAGAAAATCAGAAACCAAGAAGTTGACATCTTTGCATCAAAAAATTAAAGGCAAGCACATTCCACTTTTTAACTCCGCTTTTTTTTCAAAATGGAAAGTATATCAATTATTTTCAAAGGATCCACTGCTATCTTCTCACCTTCCTAAAACCTATCGTTTAACACCAGAAATTGATATTGCTAAGCTTCTGCAAAAACACTCTTCCCTTTACTTTAAGCCTATTAACAGCAGTAAAGGTGCTGGAATTTTCCGATTATCTTTCCATAAGCATACGATTATTTATCAAGATCATAAACGCAAAGAAGAATTTTCTTCTTTACAAGCAATTGACCTTCCCAAGTCTGCTTATCTCATTCAAGAAGCGATTGAGACGCAACCATTCAAAGACAGGCGCTATGACTTACGTATTTTAGCCCATCACAAAGATAGCGGATATGTTATTAGCGGCGTCGGTATTCGACATAGTCCCTATCAATCCATTACAACACATACGTTAAACGGCGGCAGCATTTCACCTTTTCAAGATTTTGAAGATGAAGTAGATACTGCCTTTCTTTCGTCCTTTGTAAATACGTGCGGGCAAGTCCTTCAAAAGTCCTTCCCTCTAGTTGAAGAATTTTCTCTTGATATGGCAAAGTCAGCCCAAGGGCAGTATTATCTGTTTGAAGTGAATGCAAAACCGATGATTTTTGATGAAACAGATATTCAAACGCAAGGTGCTAAACACATATGCAACATATTTTACAAATTAACAAAATTTTTAGATTAAATGATTTTTCATCTCCTTTTCTCATGGTAAGCTTATAATAACTAATTGAGAAAGGAGATTTTCTTTATGGTTTCACATTTTCAGGTTAAACCGCTGTATCAAAATAATCGAATGCCGGGCTGGCACATCTCGTTTTATATGAATCGGGTTTATTATGAGGCTGATTATTTAAAAGATGGACAAATTGTATGGAAAACTGCGCCTTCTAATCAAATAGATGAAACACAATTAATTGATTATATTCATGAGCTTATGCTTTTTCACGTTTATGAATAGTAAGCTTTCACCGAAGGGAACGAGCACAGATGAAACAGCTGCACACACTATTTGGGGATAAAATGATTAAGGCTAAAGTCCCTTCTCAATTTGAATGTTACAAATGGTTTTCATATGATGAAGGCTTCATTGGAATTGAACACACGGCTTTATCTCAAAAAGAGCAGGCGTTACTTTCTGCTTTTTTAACCCCTTATGATGAGAAAGTTTCTTTACTAACGCCAGAGCAATTGTATTGGTCAAACCTGTTATTTGAAGCACCTGAAAAAGTCATTCACTCTCATCATAAGCACCATTCTTTTCGCTTCACCCAGTTTTTAATTAAACGTTTGTTTGAACAAAAAATAGAGTTTGAAAATGCGCTTCACGCCTTGTATTCTACCTCGATTACTGTGTTGTGGATGGATAAACAATCAGGTATCGTTATCGAAACCTTTAATGATCCTAATGACTTAACTGAAAATTTATCAGATTCTATCGAGGTGCTATGTCATGATTTTGAAACTTCGATTCAGTTCTTTGAAGGACAAATTCACTTTTTTCCGTCTTCACCGCGATTAATTTTTGAGCGTGAAAAGAAATGGTTTTATCAAATTAAGCATACAGTCGAACAAAACCACGTCATCCATTTTGCCGACGTTTTACCCCATTTGGTTCTGCAAGAGTCTTCAGAAGCAATCCAAAATCATATGATACATTTACTTGACTTAGTAAAAGATGATGGAGATCTTTTAGAAACGATTAAAGTTTATTTAGAATGTAATTTAAACGTATCTCTTGCTGCTAAGAAATTGTACATGCATCGCAACAGCTTGCAGTATAGAATTGAGAAATTTATTGATCGCACACACCTTGATATCAAACACTTCACAGGAGCTGTGTCTGCTTACTTAGCCATTCTTGCTTTAAAAAATTTGCAAGATGGAGAATAAAATGAAAGGGTTTTCGTAAATAGTGCACGAAAACTCTTTCTTTTTTTTGTGCATGTTTGCCATTTACCGTTTCATTAAAAAAAATTACACTAGAGTTAAGAAAACGATTTCACAGAGTACATACAAGGGGGAAATGGAAATGGCTGAATTACGTTTAGAACATATTTATAAAATGTATGATAAAGATGTGACGGCGGTAAAAGATTTTAACCTTCACATTCAAGATAAAGAATTTATTGTATTTGTTGGGCCTTCAGGCTGCGGAAAATCGACAACTCTTCGTATGGTTGCAGGTTTAGAGGAAATTTCCAAAGGTGATTTTTATATTGACAGCAAGCGTGTAAATGACGTTGCTCCAAAAGATCGCGACATTGCAATGGTATTCCAAAACTACGCATTGTATCCGCATATGAGCGTATATGACAACATGGCTTTCGGCTTAAAACTTCGTAAATTACCAAAAGATGAAATCGAACGCCGCGTAAAAGATGCCGCTCGTATTTTAGGACTTGAGCAATACTTAGAGCGAAAGCCAAAAGCATTATCCGGGGGGCAGCGTCAGCGTGTAGCTCTAGGTCGTGCAATCGTTCGTGATGCTAAGGTCTTCTTAATGGACGAACCTTTATCAAACTTAGACGCGAAATTACGTGTGCAAATGCGTTCTGAAATTGCGAAGCTTCACCAGCGTTTGGGTACAACGACAATTTACGTAACACATGACCAAACCGAAGCAATGACGATGGCTTCTCGTCTGGTTGTTATGAAAGATGGGATTATCCAGCAGGTTGGTACACCAAAAGAAGTATATGAAAAACCTGAAAATGTATTTGTAGGCGGGTTTATTGGTTCTCCTGCTATGAACTTCTTAACCGGAACGTTAAAAGACGGGAAGGTTCAAGTAGGCGATTCTCTTCTTGCAGTTCCGGAAGGTAAAATGAAAATACTTCGCGAGCAAGGATATTTAAACAAACAAATTATTTTAGGCATCCGCCCTGAAGATTTCCATGATGAGCCTGTATTTATTGAATCTTCACCTGGCACAAAAGTTACAATCAAAGTCGATGTATCCGAGTTAATGGGAGCTGAAACCATGCTTTATTCTAAACTTGGCGGACAAGATTTTGTAGCACGTGTAGATTCAAGAACAGATATTAAACCGCTTCAGTCTCTGGACTTAGCATTAGATATGAACAAAGCGCATTTCTTTGATGCAGAATCTGAACAGCGCATCCGTGCTGAACAGGAATAAAAAAAGACCCCTAGGGGTCTTTTTTTATTCCTGTATTTGCTTCAATTCTTCACTGTGACAAGTAGAGCAGTAAAAGAGATGAATACATTGGTGATTTGCTAAATCACTAGGATACCCATTTTCTATTTTTAACTGATCGATTTCCATGTAAGCACTGTAATCATCAAAATAATCGCTGACTTTGCCCATATCCCCCAGCACTCCTCCACATGTTTTGCACGTCATTTGTACATCACTAAACCCATTACATAAGGAACAAATCGACATCCGCACACCTCACTTTACCTGATCAATATGTACCTATAATATGCACGGAATAAAACTCTCTTACTCTTTATCAAACTCCACACAAAAATTTCTATAAATTACCAACAAATTTCTATGTATATGTTTTTTTCCCTTTCGCCATAATACTAGTAACAACCGAGCACAACAGCTCGCAAGCATTGAGTTACGCCGCGGTAGGCAAGCAGATCTAATCGATGCATCTGCTCGGCTGGTTCAACTCCAGCTAACTCAACCATTACAATCTATTTTATCTAACGAGGAGATGAATACACATGGCAAATTATCAAAACGCATCAAACAGAAATTCATCAAACAAGTTAGTAGCGCCTGGTGCTCAAGCTGCTATCGATCAAATGAAGTTCGAAATCGCTAGTGAGTTTGGTGTAAACTTAGGACCAGATGCAACAGCTCGTGCGAACGGATCTGTTGGTGGCGAAATCACAAAACGTTTAGTACAATTAGCTGAGCAAAACCTAGGCGGCAAGTACTAATATTAACTAATTTCATATTATGGCTTTAGCGCTCCAAGATTTCTTGGAGCGCTTTCTAGTTTCTTTTAATCAGCTTCCTCATTCTTATTCGCAAATGATTTTACGGAAACTTTGCGAATACGTCGATTTTCTACTTCCTTAATGGTAAACAATATCTCTTCATATGAGAAAAAGTCTCCTTTAGCAGGAATATGATCAAACTGCTCATATATCCATCCCCCTAAGGTATGGCACGTACTGTCAGGAGAACTAACCGCTATATAGGTTAAAAATTCATCAATAGGGATGTCGGCGTTAAATTCGTACTCCTTTTCCCCTATCTGGTGTACATACTTAACAGCTTCATCATGTTCATCCCAAATCTCTCCTACAATTTCTTCTAATATATCCTCTAAGGTCACAAGACCGGCCGTTCCCCCAAACTCATCAACTACAATTGCCATGTGAACCTTACTTTTTTGGAGCTCTGGCAATAGAACAGATATTTTCATGGATTCTACTACAAAAATAGGTTGTCTCAACAAATCACGAATAGAAATCTCTTTTCTTTGGACTAAACAGGTTAAAAATTCTCTTTCTGATAAAATGCCAATAATATTATCAATATGATCTTCGTATACAGGGACTCTTGAATATCTCTCTTCAAGAAACATTTGACAAACCGAATCAATATCGGCATTTACGTCAACTGCTGTGACATCTATTCTAGGTTTTAAAATTTGCCCCACCACAATGTCATTAAAATTGAGTGAACGATGAACTAGCTCTTTTTCAATATTATTAATCGTTCCTTCTTCTTCGCTTAAATCTACCATCACTTTAATTTCATCTTCTGTAATCGTTGGTGTAGGAGCAGACGCTAACAAGTGAGAAGTTCCTTTTTTCACCTGTAAAAATAAGAAGGAAATCGGGGTTAACAATTTAATAATAATAAATAACAAGGAAGAAATCATCAGCGCAAAAGATTCGGCATGCTCTTTAGCTAACGATTTTGGCAAGACTTCACCAAAAATCAAAATGATGATGGTCATAACGATGATACTAATCACAAGTGCTAGGTTTCCTTTAAACATATCGAGGGCAATTTTGGCTGCCAAAGAGGACGCAGCAATGTTTACGACAATATTTCCTACTAAAATTGTCGATAGCGTCTGCTCAAAGTGTTCAGCAATATGCAGCGCTTTTTTACTTCCCCGATATTTTTTCTCAGCGTAATGTTTTAAACGAATTTTATTTACGCTTGAAAAGGCTGTCTCAGCAGATGAAAAGAAAGCTGATAACATAAGCAAAACGACTAATATCATCATTTGATTCAGAGGCAAGTCTCCCAAAAGACATTCACTCTCCTATTTTTTTGATTTTTCTGTCTTTTTATCATATCAAATTTTTTTGTTGTTGAATATTTCATTCATCAACTTTGTATCACTTTATGCTACGCATGCTTTTTATTATGAATAAGTATACAGATTGTATATCCTAAAGAATAGATACTATCTTTTATAGAGGGGTGTAGCCAATGAAAATTTTACTATTAGGCTCTACAGGGCGAGTTGGACAGTCTTTATTAAAAATGATGCTAAAAGATGAAAACGACGTTACTGTACTTGTTAGAGACCGCAATAAGCTACAGGTTAGTCATCCAAACCTACATATCTTACAAGGCGATGTACTTCATCAAGAAAATATCAACTTTGCCCTCAAGCATCAAGATATCGTAGTCAGCGCGTTAAATACAGATGGTGCAGAGACGATTTCAAAAAGTATGCCGCTTATTATAAACAGCATGAAGTATTACGGCGTTCATCGTATTCTTACTATTGGAACTGCAGGCATCTTACAATCACGAACAGAACCAGAAAAGTATCGTTTTCAATCAAATGAATCAAAGCGTAAAACGACGAGAGCAGCAGAAGATCATTTAAAAGGATACTTACACTTGAAGGAAAGTGATCTAAACTGGACGGTTATATGCCCAACATACTTGCCTGAGGGTGAAATAACAGGCACATATCGAGTGGAAAAAGATATTTTACCAGCTGATGCCGTTAAAATTTCAACGGGAGATACCGCTCACTTTACCTACCATGAGATATGGGCTCAAAAGTTTTCCAAATGCCGCGTTGGAATTGCTTATTGAAAAATCGGGAGAACTTTTCGTTTTCAAAACGAGAAGTTCTACATCCAGAAAATACCGATTATAGCTAATCCACCTAGAACAAAACCTCCTATTTGACCAACGAGAGCCGGTGTCAAAACAGGCTTTCCTTTTTCTTTCTCTAATGTGCTAATATCAAGCTTCATCTGATACATTTCTTCTTTTAAATCTTCAATTTGGCCGTGCAGCGCTTGAATCTGACGTTCTTGGTCACTCATCGACTATCTTCCCTTCCCTTTTTTATTTTTATCATATGCGTAAAAAAGTTAAAGCTTTACTTTTTGGCATCACTTTTTCTAAATGATAAAAACTCCTTTCCCCGGCTTTAGGATAAAAAACTCTTTCCTTCTCATAATAAAAAAGAATAGAGTCCTTAGTCACTGTTGAAAGGAGAACACGATGATAAAACTTGTGTTGATTCGGCACGGACAAAGCGTGTGGAATCTGGAAAATAAATTTACAGGCTGGACGGATGTAGATCTTTCTAAAAATGGATTGCAAGAAGCGCGAGAAGCTGGAAAAGTGCTAAAGAAAAACGAATATACTTTTGATATTGCCTATACTTCTGTTTTAAAACGATCCATTCGCACTCTGTGGATTGTCTTACATCAAATGGACTTCATGTGGATTCCCGTATATAAATCTTGGAGGCTGAATGAACGGCACTACGGGGCTCTTCAAGGTTTGAACAAAGAAGAAACCGCAAAAAAATTTGGAGAAGAGCAAGTGCATTTGTGGAGAAGGTCGATGAACGAACGCCCTCCTGCTTTAGAGACAACAGATATTCGCTATGAAGCTTCTAACCCTAAGTATAAGGAATTAGCTAAGGGACAATTTCCTGTAACGGAAAACTTAGCCGATACAGAAAAGCGGGTTCTAGAATATTGGAACGAAACTATTGCTCCTTCTATTAAAGCTGGCAAAAAGGTTATTATTTCCGCTCACGGTAATACGATTAGAGCTCTGATGCAGTACTTGGATAACATTTCGCCTGATGGCATTGCGAACTTGAATATTCCCACAAGCGTGCCGCTTGTGTATGAGCTTGATGATAATTTAAAGCCCATTAGACATTACTATTTAGGCATCGATGGAGAGATTCCTACACATATTCCTTCTTCATAAAAAACGTGCCTAGATTGTAGGCACGTTTTTTTATATGTTTGAACGAAAGTATTTTCCATACGCCCAGTGATTAGTAGGACCGTGTCCGGAACCAATTTCAAGCGTATGCTTAATCGCATAGTGAACAAAATCGGAAGCGGTTTGAACTGCTTCAACCACGCTTTTGCCTTTCGCTAGTTCAGCCGTGACGCAAGCAGCAAACGTGCATCCTGTTCCATGTGTATGCTTTGTATTCATCTTTTCATGCTTGATTTCAACGTACGTATGACCATCATACACTATATCAATCATATCTTGATGAGATTGATCATGTCCGCCTTTAATTACCACGTGCTTTACACCCAGCTCATGCATCTGTTTTGCCGCTTCTTTTCGATCTTCAATCGTGTGAATTTCTTTACCCGTGATGACTTCCGCCTCCGGTATGTTCGGCGTAATGACTTCACAAAGAGGCAATAATTCTTTTAGAGCCTGTACGGCTTCTCTTTGAAGAAGAGACTGACCGCCTTTTGCAATCATAACGGGATCAACTACAACATTTTGCAGTCCGTACTGTTTGATTTTACGAGCCACTGCGTAAATAATATCAGCACTGAACAACATACCTGTCTTCACTGCATTAGGAAATAAGTCAGTGGCAATTGAATCTAACTGCGTTTCAACTGCTTCTACTTCTAAAGGATAAACTCCTTGAACGCCAACTGTATTTTGTGCAGTCACAGCTGTAATAACAGACATGCCAAAAACGTCACGCTCTTGAAATGTTTTTAAATCTGCTTGAATGCCTGCTCCTCCACCGCTGTCTGATCCAGCAATGGTTAATGCTTTTGGTACTGTCATGCTTGAAACCTCCATCTCTTTCTTACCCAATATACCGATGATAAAGTGACTTTGCTTCTACTATATCGTTTGTTCCATGGACAAAGACGCGCCCATCTTGAAACATAACTAAACGGTAATCATCTACATAAAAAGAAAGCAGATACGGATTCTGTTCAATTTTATATCCTTTTTCTTTTAATCGTTCACCTAAAGACTGCAGCGGCTGCTTGGCTGATTTGCCCGGACGGATTTGTACCGTGTTTCTTCCGCATAGCACAGCTGTTTTCGTTTGATTTTCATATTGTAAAAAGGGATACGTTTGTTCACTGCCGCATGAGCGGCAAGCAGATTTGCGAAACACGTTCACATTGATGCTCGTATACTCATTTTTCCATACGTCAAACGAAACAAGTTCCCTCCTGAGCGCATTCCAGTCTCCGACTAATATTTTTAACACTTCTGTTACTTGATGAGCGACTACCATTTGGACAGCAGGACTAATAATCCCCACTGTATCACATGTTAACCCTCCAAGCGGTACAGATTCAAGCAAACAGGATAAACACGGTGTTTCACTTGGTATGATAGTATAACTAATTCCATAACTTCCTACACATGCTCCATAAATCCAAGGAATATCATATTTTTGTGATAAATCATTCATTACAAGGCGTGTGTCAAAATTATCGGTTGCATCAATCATAACATCTACCCCCTCAACAAGCTGTTCTAAAACTTGAGGGGTACCGTCTGCTACGTGCGCTTCTACTTTTACATCATGATTAATATCGTGAAGCCGTTTTTTAGCGGCAATTGCTTTTGGGATTCTTTTATCAGCATCTTTTTCACTATATAATTGCTGCCGCTGAAGGTTGCTCCACTCTACATAGTCCCGGTCAATGAGCGTTATTTTCTTTACCCCCGCTCGCGCAAGAGCCTCGGCGTTCCCTGTTCCAAGAGCACCTGCTCCTACAATCAGAACATGCTTTTCTTGAATTAGCTGCTGTCCGCCTTTTCCAATAGGTTGAAACAGTTCTTGGCGGGAATAACGATTAATCAACCGATACTCATCCCTTCTGTTGGACTGCTTGCCGTTGCATATTGTTTCTTTTCAATACGTCCTGCTTCAAATGCTGCTCGTCCTGCTTCAATCGCTAGCTTCATAGCACGAGCCATTTTCACAGGATCTTTTGCTCCTGAAACAGCTGTATTTAATAAAACACCATCTGCTCCTAGCTCCATAGCTTGAGCTGCGTCTGAAGCCGTTCCAATACCTGCATCTACAATTACTGGAACAGTTGATTGTTCAATGATAAAACGCATGTTCAACGGATTAATAATACCTTGACCTGAACCGATAGGCGAAGCTCCTGGCATAATGGCATGTACGCCTAACTCCTCTAAACGACGCGCAAGTAAAACATCATCTGATGTGTAAGGTAAAACGGTAAAGCCCTCTTTTAACAGTTCTTCACTGGCTTTTAATGTTTCAACTGGATCAGGAAGCAGCGTTTTATCACATCCAATTACTTCTACTTTCACCATGTCACAAAGTCCAGAAGCCTTTGCTAATTTAGCAATACGTACGGCCTCTTCTGCATTTTTTGCTCCAGCAGTGTTAGGCAAAAGAGTGAAACGCTTCACATCAAGCGCTTCTAATAAATTAGGCTGATTTTGATCAAAAATATCCATTCGTCTCACAGCAAATGTTAAAATTTCTGTTTCTGACTCTTCTACCGCTTGACGCTGAGTCGTAAAGTCCGGAAATTTCCCTGTTCCTAATAATAAACGTGAATTAAATGTATATTGTCCAATTTTTAACATACTCTTCATCCTCCTCCTACAAATGAAACGACTTCTAATGCATCTCCATCTTTCAAACTTGCATCACTATGTTCTTCTTTTTGTAAAATATTCTTGTTTAGCTCAACAATTATCACTCGTTCATGCAAGTTCTGAGCCTGCAATAAGTGCTGAACCGTTTCAATTTCATCTCCAACAGTAACGGTCTTACCATTAATGATTAGATTCAATGAACTCCCTCCATTACTCTAGTTAGCTGAAATGATGTAAAAAATGAATGATTCGGCTTTTTCCCTAACAAAGCATCAGCCATAATTTTTCCAGTTGCAGCACTTAATAAAATACCATTTCGGTAGTGGCCAAATGCCATGTGTAGATTCGCTATTTCAGGATGCTCTCCTAAATAAGGCCAGCCATCATTTGTTTGTGGACGAAGACCTGCCCATGCTTTTTCAAATGTAGCATCTTTAATAGCCGGCAGAAGCGCAGAAGCTTTATTCAGCAAAAATTGAATACCTTGTGCAGAAACCGTCTTGGTAAAATCATGCTGTAGCTTAGTTGCCCCTATTACGATTCTTCCACCAGTCTTTGGCACTAAGTAAAAACCTTCATCTAAAAAAATCGTTTTAGAAAGCAGCGGCTTATGACTTTGCAGAGCAATACACTCTCCTTTTACAGGAAACACCTGACCTAAATGTTCAGAAGAAATAAAGCGTTTAGCCCATGAGCCTGCTGCAATAACTACTTTTTCTCCATAAAAAGAGCCTTTGGATGTCTGTACACCTTTTACCGTTTCATTTTCCATAATAAGAGAATGAACGTCACAGTATTCGAATACATCTGCTCCGTGATACAAGGCTCCATGAGCAAGAGCTTGGGTTAACTTAGCCGGAGCTAGCTGGCCGTCTCCCGGTATTGTAATGGCTCCGTATATGTCTGGAGAGAGCCCGGGTTCTAACAAACGTGCTTCTTTTACATCGATCCATCTTACATGTTCATCCCACCGGTGGTGCTGAGCGGCTTTTTTCTTTAATACGTGTGCATCTTCTTCTGTTACAGCAACTTTTAATAAGCCTTTTTGAATGAGCTCTACGTCGATAGCCGTTTTTTCTTTTAGTTCCTTCACCAGTTCAGGAAACATGCTTCTGCTCTTAATAGCAAGGTCTAAAAGAGGACCTTCTTCATCAATTTCAGCTTGAGCACCTAAAATACCAGCGGCTGCACTTGAAGCTTCACAACCAATTTGATTGCGTTCAAGAATAGCTACTGACGCTCCTTGTTTTGACAAATGATAAGCGATAGAAGAGCTGATTATACCTCCTCCGATTAACAGTACATCATAATGCTGCTTCATTTTCTCCACCTCCAGATGTCCATATATGAGAATATTGTTTAATCGCTTTAAGGGGATCTTGCGCAAGCATGACATCAGACATCACAGCTATACCGTGTGCTCCTGTTTGAAGCACCTCTTTGGCATTTACAGGTGTAATTCCTCCAATGGCAATAACCGGTATCTGCACAGCATCTACTACTTCTTTTAGCGCTGCTACCCCTCGACTTCTTAATCCTTTTTTTGAACGTGTTGAATAAATATGTCCGTATAGAATGTAGTGAGCACCATCTTTTTCAGCTTCTAAAGCCTCTTCCACAGAGTGAACTGACTTTCCGACCATGAGAGAAGGAAATGCGTCTATAACAAACGAAACGTCTAAACTATGATAGGCAAGCTGTACGCCTTTTGCTTTTAAAGCATGCGCTACATCAACTCGATCGTTCACAATAATTTTAGAGCAACAAAATGGCAGGCTTTCTAGTAAACATTGAATCTGCTTTGCCGTTTTTTCTTTTTCTCTAATATGAACGGCGCCCGCAAAAGGCGCGATAGCTGTTAAAATTTTTTGAAGCTCTTCGATTGGCTGCTTATCTGTTGTAATGACATGAAATTTAGGAATATCCACATGATCGAAACCTTTCCATTCAGAATAAAGAGAAATTTCAATCACTTCATCTTGTTTAGAGGGCTTTATTACATACAAAAAACCACTCTACAACGTAGAGTGGTTAGCATGCATCTTTATGTAAACATGATCGCCACTTCCCTACGCTGGTCCAAACCAGATCAGGTTCAAAGGGTCCGAAATACATTCGTCTCAGCTTCAAAAGCTCCCCTAGTGATTGCTATTTATTGATTTTGTTTTCGTACTTAAAATTATAACACAACTAGATGTAAATACAATATCCCTTTATGCTCTTACGGCTCTCTTCCTTTTATAGAGGTATCTTTTAGGCTTCTTTACTAAGAGGCTCGGCGCACCGCATCATTCTGCTTTTTATATGGTTAGTAATCGGTATAGTCGTCGAATTCTTCTTTGTCTTTTTCCTTTTTCCGATCCCATATAAACAGCAGGAGTAACATAATAAAAGTTAGAATATAAAAACCGTAAAAAATAAATGCTGCCACAACATTTATAAATAAAAATAAAAAACCGATGATCTGACCTGCAACAGCTACAATCAACAAAATGTATTTCCAAACTTCTGCTTTTCTATCCATTCTCTACTTCTCCGTCTTTTTGTTTTTCCCTACTAGAAACGTTCTCTTTACTTAAATAAAAACGTCCCTGCCAGTAAACCGACTGTAAATAAACCAACTGTTCCAAATGCTGAAATCCCCACGTACGCCAACATTTTTCGATAAGATTTTTCTCGAATTAACTGTACGGTTTCCATACTAAACGTTGAAAAAGTGGTAAAGGCACCAAAAAACCCAATGCCAATCATTAAAAATATTGAATCATCATAAGCATGACTCGGAACCTTTCCATAATAACTACCGTAAAAAAGACCAAGTCCAAACGCACCGAGCAAGTTTACAAACAGCATTGATACTGGAAAAGGAGGGTTTGAAACTGTTTTTGTAACTTTTAAACCCAAAAGATAACGGCATATTCCTCCAGCTGCCCCGCCAAGTGCCAAGCTCACTATGCTCATTTACTTCACCTCATGTACTTTCACTAAATTTTTTCCTGCCGCTTCACCGCATAGATAGCCTGCTAAAGCAAGAAAGATTCCACCTACTAAAGAGACAATTACATAAATGGCTCCCCCAAATAAATGGTGCTGAGTGAGAGAAATGACGTCTCCTGCAAACGTTGAATACGTTGTAAAACCGCCGCATACGCCAACTCCTAGTCCAAGCTTTATCCATTCTTTTGGCTTTTTCCACACAAAAAATCCTGTTAATAGGCCTAGTATGAAGCTTCCTAATAGGTTTTCAATTACCGTTCCTATTGGATAGCCCGTATATAATAAGGAAAGATTCAGCAAATAACGTGCATATGTACCAGCGATAGCACCAAAGGCAATTGAGATTAAGTTTATGGCTTTCATCATATCGCTCCGTTTCATAAATTCTTCTTTAAGTGTACCATAAGGAATTTATTTCTACCTTAACATTTAACTATATGTTTATTGCACCAAAAGTCATGAAAAAATGAAAGAGAAAATCGTCGCATGAAACTTCCTTTTTACTCCTCAAATCTCCCTTAAAAATCCACTTAATCCAAATTTTAAAATCTTTCTGTATCCTTATGACAAACCGTGTATAGAAGGTATATTTCCCTTATTTTAAGTCACATTAATCGTATAAGTTTTTTTTGTTGACTTTTGCTGTGTTCTTGTTTAGTATCACAGAGTATCATTTCCTATCAGAATACTAGGGGGTTTAGAAAATGAAGAAATTTGCTGCACTTTTGTCGCTACTATTAGCTTTCACAGTTGTGCTTGCCGCATGCGGTTCTAGCTCAAAAAATGAAGCAAACAATGGAGACAATAAATCTGCACAAGAAGATTTATATAATAAAGTGAAAAAAGATGGCGTATTAACAATTGGAACTGAAGGTACATACCCTCCGTTCACTTTTCATGATGACAAACAAAAGCTAACTGGGTTTGATGTAGAATTGGCTCAAGAAGTAGCTAAACGTCTTGGCGTAAAAGCTGAGTTCAAAGAAACACAGTGGGATGGCATGTTTGCTGGATTAGATGCTAAAAGATTTGACATGATTGCTAATGAAGTTGGTATTCGTGAAGATCGTCAAAAAAAATACGATTTCTCTGATCCATACATCCAGTCAGGCGCTGTATTAATTGTTCGTAAAGACGAAAAAGATATCAAATCATTTAAAGATTTAAAAGGAAAAAAATCAGCGCAGTCATTAACAAGTAACTATAAAGACATGGCTCAATCTTATGGTGCAAACATTACGAGTGCTGAAGGTTTTGCTCAAGCAGTAGAACTAATGAGCGCAAACCGTGTTGATGCTACAATCAACGATAAATTATCGTTCCTTGACTATAAGAAAAAGCACCCTAACGCACCTATCAAAATCGCGGATGAAAAATCCGATGGTGCTGCAAGCGGCTTTATGTTTAGAAAAGACAGCGGTAAGTTAGTGGATAAAGTAAACAAAGCATTGAAAGATATGAAAAAAGACGGAACATACGCAAAGATTTCTAAGAAATGGTTTGGCGAAGATGTTTCTCCTAAATAATATTTTTCCTGATGGAGAGCGATTGAATCAATTGATTTCAATCGCTCAATCATCTCTCTTACCAATGGTAAAGGGAGCTATTCAATATTCTATTCCACTAACATTAATAAGCTTTGCCATAGGCATTGTGTTAGCTGTTTTAACAGCACTTGCTCGCTTGTCGTCAAGTAAGGTATTAAACATGATTGCACGTGTATATGTCTCAATTATTCGTGGAACGCCTTTGCTTGTGCAATTATTTATCATTTTCTACGGATTACCTAACTTAGATATAACAATTGATCCATTTATCTCTGCTGTTATTGGATTTTCATTAAGTGTAGGTGCGTATGCATCTGAAATTATTCGAGCAGCAATTCAATCTATTCCTAAAGGACAGTGGGAAGCTGGCTACTCACTTGGTATGACCTATTCCCAAGCGTTAAGACGGATTATCTTACCGCAAGCAGCACGTGTATCGATTCCGCCATTATCTAACTCTTTTATTAGTCTTATTAAAGACACGTCACTTGCATCGCTTATTCTTGTTTCTGAAATGTTCCGTCAAGCTCAAGAAATTGCTTCAACTAACTATGAGTTTTTACTTCTTTATAGTGAAGCAGCTCTATTGTACTGGATTATGTGCACAATCTTATCCATTATCCAAGGACGCATTGAAATAAGACTAGATCGTTACGTATCTAAATAACCGTTTCAAGTAGCTAAAGGAGTTTTTTATATGATTAATATCAAAAATTTGCATAAATCATTCGGTGATTTGCAAGTATTAAAAGGAATTGATTTAGAAGTTGAACAGGGCAAGGTAATTGTATTAATCGGCCCTTCTGGATCGGGTAAAACAACTTTTTTACGTTGCTTAAATCTGTTAGAAATCCCAACAGACGGCACGATTGAACTTGATAAAAAAAGCATGAATTTTACCAAGCCTGTTCGCAAAAAAGACATTACTTCATTTCGAAGCCTAACAGGTATGGTCTTTCAAAACTATAACTTGTTTCCTCATAAAACTGCGCTTGAAAATGTTATGGAAGGTCCTGTAATTGTAAAAGGTGTTTCCACTCAAGAAGCAGAAAAAAGAGGGAAAGAATTATTAACACGAGTTGGCTTAGGAGACAAGCTCGACTTTTATCCTTTCCAGCTGTCTGGCGGACAACAACAGCGTGTTGGCATCGCCAGAGCAATGGCGATGGACCCAAAAGTTATGCTGTTTGATGAGCCTACTTCAGCTCTTGATCCTGAGCTTGTAGGAGACGTTCTTCAAGCCATGAAAGACTTGGCCAAAGAAGGAATGACGATGGTGGTGGTAACTCATGAAATGCGCTTTGCCCGTGAAGTAGCGGATGAAGTTATTTTTATGGATCAAGGTGTCATTATGGAAAGAGGGATACCGGATCAAATATTTTTAAATCCTCAGCAAGAGCGGACACGTCAATTCTTGAATATGATTCATTAAAAAGGTTGCACACTTTCATGTGCAACCTTTTTCTTTATTTGGCTACTGCTTTTTTCATCAAATCTGTAATGTACGTAAAGAATGCTTCAGCTGTGACATCATATACGATATCTACAGGTCGTCCCTCTTCGGAAATTTCTGTTCTTCCTTGGCTCGGTGTTTCTGTATGCACAATACTCGAAACCGTTTTTACCTTCACAAGTGTTGAATTCCCTGTAAATGCTGTTGTGAGTACATCCCACAAATAATATGTTGAATTGGTTTCAACGTGCACAAGCGGCGGGCAGGCCGCGTAGCACTGCCCTACAAAGTCTACTCCTTCATATCTTCGAAGTGAAGCCCACATTTGACGAATAGCCGGTGTTAAAGGAACTTGATTCGTGCTTTCTAAAGCAACCATCTCAATTTTAATTTTGCTTTCCCATAGTTTCGCTACTGCTTCTGGATCCCAAAAAGCATTCCACTCCGCCGTTCCATCGTGTTCAGGTTCCTGCACATTTCCTACTTCTTGAAATGTACCGCCCATCCATACTAACTTGTCAATTTTCTCTTCTATTTCCGGCGCTTTTTCAAGTGCTCTTGCTAAATCTGTTAACGGTCCTGTAAACAATAAAGTTGTTTTCCCGGCTGTGTGCTGCAATGTCTCGATTAAATGATCATGAGCAGGGAGCTGACTTATTTTTGTTTGTACTTCCCCTTTTTCATTTAAAATCGGCAGTGCATCTACATAAAACGTATGTATGCGCCACTCCTTTGGAAATGGATTCATACCGCGTGAAGTAGATTTAGCAACCTCAATATCATAACTTCCAAAACGATCAATAATCTTTTGGCTTGCGCTGATACCTGGCTCTAGATATCCGTCAGCCGGAATAACAGATACTCCCGTTACTTTTACATCATCCATTTGCAGCAGTAAAAAAAGCGATACTAAATCATCGATGCCTGCATCATGGTTAAAATATACATTTGTGCTCATTTCTCTTCTCCTCTTTTCTATGTATTGCTAACTAATAGCTATACCGCTATTTTATAATGAAATGATCTCTTTCGTAATCAAAGTATTAGGAACTTCTTTTACTATTTTCTATAATGGGTATAGAAATAAGGTAATCTATGTATAGATGTATACATCTCAGTATAGAAAGGAGAAATAAAATGGAGCAATCATTTTCAGCATTAATCGTAGATAAAAAAAGTGAAGACCAAGTGGAGGCGTCCGTCCAAGAACTGACGCTAAACGATTTGCCAGAAGGCGATGTACTTATTCGCGTTCATTATTCAGGAGTGAATTATAAAGATAGCTTAGCCAGCATCGCAAACGGCAATATTGTGACAAGCTACCCGTTTGTCCCAGGAATCGACCTAGCAGGCGTCGTTGTATCTTCTGACAGCCCTGATTTTAAAGAAGGTGATCATGTCATCGCAACAAGCTATGACATTGGCGTATCACACTTTGGAGGCTATAGTGAGTATGCGCGCATACGCAGCGAATGGATTGTCCCTCTTCCTCAAAATTTAACGTTAAAAGAAGCAATGATTATCGGAACAGCTGGCTTTACAGCCGCTTTATCTGTGCATCGCTTAGAGGAAAACCATACTAGTCCATCTAATGGCTCTGTGCTTGTAACAGGCGCTACGGGAGGTGTAGGAAGCTTTGCGATTGCCATTCTTTCAAAATTAGGCTACACAGTGGAAGCAAGTACGGGAAAAAGCTCGGAAACAGCTTATTTGAAAGAGCTTGGCGCTTCCTCTATTGTAGCGCGTGAAGATGTTTATAACGGCAAATTAAAAACATTAGGCAAACAAAAATGGGCTGCTGCGGTGGATCCTGTGGGAGGAGAGCCTCTAGCTTCTGTTCTCAGTCAAATTCAGTACGGCGGCTCTGTAGCTGTCAGCGGGCTAACAGCTGGAGGCAAAGTGCCAACAACCGTCTTCCCCTTCATTTTAAGAGGGATTAATTTATTAGGTATCGATTCTGTTTACTGTCCAATGCCTACTCGAAAAGAGATTTGGAATAGACTCGCTAGTGACTTTAAGCCTGAAAGCTTTGAACCTTTCATTCAACAGGAAATTTCACTACAACAGCTCCCTGAGGTACTTCCGACTTTATTAAAAGGACAAGCTCGAGGACGAACAATTGTGAAGCTATAAAAAAAACGGAGAAACCTAGGTTTCTCCGTTTTTTTACGAACAGAAGCATGTTATTACGCATCTATTTTTGCTATTAAATCCGTCACTAATTCTTTCATGGTCACATCGGCTAAGACTTGTTCCATGGCATCTTGAGAACGTTTTAAAATCAATTCAAGGACACTTTGAATATTGGCTCCTACAGGACACTCCACATTCGGATTTTCATGCATTTGAAACAATTCTCCTTCTTCCACTGCCGCCACCGCTCGATAAACGTCTAACAACGTTATCTCTTCTAAATCTTTCAATAGATAAGCTCCGCCAGCTCCGGCTTTTACACCCACGAGTCCAGCTTTCTTTAACATCCCAATTACTCGTCTTATAACAACAGGATTTGTATTTACACTGCTAGCAATCCACTCTGAAGTACTAGGATGACTGCTATCTACTTTAATTAAAGATAGTATGTGAACGGCCACGGTGAATCGACTGCTAATTTTCATTGCTCTCACTCCTATTTTGTTGTAATCATTATAGTTACAACATTTATGAAAGTCAAGCATGCTTTTTAGGAAAGAATGTCCTCTTCTACCGCCTCATAAAAACGCAGCGTTTTCTTGACTTCCATAGCTTCAGCACATGCTTTCGTTTTCTTTTTATTCGCTTCTTTATGTTCGTTCACATGTTCTTCTCTTGAGATCCACGCTTGAAAGAACTGCTTGTCTTCCCACTTGGATACAAAGACATATTCAACTTTATCTGCGGAATCTTTTTTCCAGCATTCGAACGATAAGTTTCCTTTGGCTGCCTCAATTTCTCTTTTGTTTTTCTTAGCTTTTTGCTTGAGCTGTTCTTCAAATTTCTTTTCTGTTTCAAAACTTGCGTTTACAACAAACATGTTATTCTCCTCCCTAAATGAAAACGATTCTCATTTAATTATTGCATATTCATTTTATTTTTTCAATTTATACGGATAACAAGTTACAGAAGTACAAAAAGACCGCTGTTTAAGCGGTCTTCTTTTTTACAAATGTTTTCTATGCACTGTTTTTCCATCGTACGTAAAGGCAATAGGTTTGCCTTCCATCATCGTTTCTAAATGAACGGGTCGCCCCCAAAGCTGATGAACATAAGGTACCACTTTTTCTAAGTATTTGACATCTAATTCAATTCCTTCATACCAGTGTTTTAAATAGAGCTCTCCATTTTTTAAATAGTCTCCATTGGTTACGGTGATATAAGGAAAGCCGCCGTTTACGCGCATATTAACAAGTTGATCTCTAACTTCTGTCCATTCTTTATCAACAATTTTGTAATCTTTCCCTTGCTTTTGGAATAAGTACATATCCTCCCGCATGACTAAATCTTTTGTTAAGTAATTGCGGATAAAGGAAATATCTGATTCAACCTCACGTACCTCAAACATCTTCTCTCTTCCTGACCCCGGCTCGACACCCCGGCGAATCATATCTTCTGTTGGATTATTGTAGCGTTCTTCAATGTCTTCAAAGATTTTTAATCCTAAATAATATGGATTAATTCCCGTCTTAGATGGCTGCACAACCCCTGCATTTAGCTTGGCGAATTCTATCGCTTCATCACTCGTTAAATCCATTTCTCGAATAATGCGCTGATGCCAGAAAGAAGCCCAGCCTTCATTCATAATTTTTGTTTCAAGCTGCGGCCAGAAATAAAGCATTTCTTCTCGCATCATCGTTAAAATATCCCGCTGCCAATCCTCTAGATAAGGACTGTATTCTTCGATAAATAATAAGATGTCTTTTTCAGGCTGAGGCGGAAATTTTTTAAAAGACTTTGGAGGTTTTGGTTTTTTCTTTTCTTTATAATCCAAATTCCATAAATCATCGTAAGGAGAAATGATTTCTTCTTCCGATGATTCTACATCATCTATGCTCCAAGAAAGCTTGGCACGCATAAGGGACGGATCAATATGCTCCTGAATCGATAGGACAGCATCCAAAAACTTTTCTACTTCACGCTTACCGTGCTTTACTTCGTATTCTTTAATTCGATCAGCGGTCGCTGCCATACTTTCTACCATATCCCGTTTAGTGTTGGCAAAACGACTGTTATTTTTAAAGAAGTCACAGTGGGCTAACACGTGAGCTACAATTAATTTATTTTGAATAAGCGCATTGGAATCCAATAAAAATGCATAACAAGGATCTGAATTGATAACTAATTCATAAATTTTACTCAATCCAAGATCGTAGTGTAATTTCATTTTGTAAAATTGTTTCCCAAAGCTCCAATGTGAAAAACGAGTCGGCATCCCATATGCACCAAACGTATAAATAATATCTGCCGGGCAAATTTCATAGCGCATCGGATAAAAATCTAAGCCGAAACCGCTAGCTATTTCCGTAATTTCATCAATCGCACGGTATAATTGCTTATAATCTGCTTCTTTCACGACAGCTCCCCCTTTCACTCCTTACTTCAATCTATGTACAAACATGTTAATTCATGTGTTTTCATCAAAAAGAAGCTTTATTTTTTCAAGAAAAGGGGATTTTTATTTAGTTGTCTTAAATAATGGATGTAATATAACTGTTATGCTGCATCATTCTTTGCTTTTCTTATCATTTATCCGGTGCTGTACGTTTATTCTTCTTGCATAATGACTACAACCTCTTTTAATTATGCACTGGTCTTTTGCCCAACATTTACAGCGTAAGAATTCCCGCAAATATCATACACTAATTTCAACTCCTCAAAAGGAGGAACGTTATTAATGGATGTAATTGATTATGATCGAGCTTTATATTACACACACCGTTCACAATGGGATAACTTATTAATTTTAATGGTTCGAACAGACGACGATTTTCTTTCAAAAAAGATTGAACATTTTTTGCACGCCTACAATTTTGAACGAAACTACCGCATCATTCAAGAAGAGCTTTATTCTTTACTACGCTACATTGATCATGCAACGGAATATTCGGAGCACAACCCGGAGCTTCTGGAAGAATCATTGTACTAGTATTTTTGATACACACACTTGGACAAAGAAGGGATGAATTCCCTTCTTTATTTTTTTATGTTGCACTAAAAATATGCATACTTTATTTCAAAAAACCTTACATAATATATGTAAACACATTTATTTTTATCGTTGACATAAAAGTGAATTCGACGTACAATCTTCAGTACATACGCTAAGATATTTCAGTACATACTGGGAGGAACATATATGAGTACTAATAAAAGGTTTCGCACATTAGATTTAACGCTAGCCGGTATGTTTGCGGCTCTGATGGCTATTGGTGCAAACATTACTTCTTGGGCACCTTTTTTACAAGTAGGCGGCGTGCCTCTTTCACTTCAGCCTTTTTTTGTTATATTAGCAGGACTTTTACTTGGGAGCCGAATGGGTTCTATTTCGATGATTGTATACGTATTAATTGGCATTGCCGGCGCCCCGGTATTTGCTCAATTTAAAGCAGGAATTGGTATTTTATTTGGAAGCACCGGCGGCTTTTTGCTTTCTTATATCGTAGCAGCATTTATCACAGGAAAAATTATGGAAATGCGCGGGAAGCCAACTTTTTCTATCTTTTTAATTTCATCGCTAGTTGGTATTGCGGTTATTTATTTAATTGGTACTACGTATATGTATGCAGCAGTTAATTACTGGCTTGAAGCTCCTGCAATGACATATGCAGCCGCTTGGAAGATTATGTCGTGGTTTGCGGTAAAGGATCTTATTTTTACTGTTCTTGGGGCTATGCTTGCTCCGAAAATTTATAAAGCCCTACGATCTTCTTCGTACTTGTCAAATACGCAATCAAACAAAGTATCATAAAAGAAGCCTGCTCAAGTTTGAGCAGGCTTTACTTTTATACCGTTTTCACTTTATCCAATACACGTTCTACTTCACCCATTACAGCTGTTTGTACAGCTTCTAAATGAGCAATGCTTGTTGCTTCATCTTCTGACACGACGCCAAAATAGAACTTCACCTTTGGCTCTGTACCAGACGGACGAAGGCAGAACCAAGAACCGTCTTCTAAGATATATTTTAATACATTTGATTTTGGTAATGTAATTTCTTCTACTTTTCCTGCTTTAATATGCTGACGCTCACTTAATGTATAATCCTCTACAACCGAAACATTTAATCCTGCAATGTCAGTAGGAGGTTCATTTCTAAATGTAGCCAAAATATGCTGAATTTGCTCAGATCCTTCTTTTCCTTTAAGCGTTAAAGATTTCAGACCTTCACGATAGAAACCATATTTAGTAAACACCTGCTGAAGCGCTTCGTATAGTGTCATGCCCTGCTTTTTATAATAAGCACAAGCTTCTACTGCTAGAATGGCTGCTTGTACAGCGTCTTTGTCACGAGCAAAGTCACCAATTAAATAGCCATAGCTTTCTTCATAACCGAATTGGAATGTATACTCGCCCGTTTGCTCATATTGCTTAATTTTTTCACCGATAAATTTAAAACCTGTTAGAGTGTCAACAACTTGCAGTCCAAATGAACGAGCAATTTGTGCGCCGATTTCTGACGTTACAATCGTTTTTAACACAACGCCATTAGCAGGCAGCACGCCTTTTTCTTTCTTTTGAGAAAGCAAATAGTGAAGCAATAAAGCACCCGTTTGGTTTCCTGTTAATAACGCATATTCGCCGCTTGGATCTTTGACAGCAATTCCTAAACGGTCTGCATCTGGATCCGTTGCGATTAAGATATCTGCATCAATTTCTTTTCCTTTACGAACAGCATATTCAAATGCAGCCGGCTCTTCAGGATTCGGAGATTTAACCGTCGAGAAATTTGGATCAGGAAGTTCTTGTTCTTCAATAACCGTGACATTTTCGTAACCGATGGATTGAAGCGCGTTGCGAACTGGCTTATTAGCTGTACCATGCAGAGGTGTAAAAACCACTTTTAAGTCTTTACCTGTTTCAGAAGCTAGCTCTGGATTAATTAAAATCGTTTTTAGTTTCTCATTGTATGCTTCGTCAATCGCTGAACCAATCATTTCAATAAGACCTTTTTCTTTTAGCTCCGCTTCAGATTGAACAGCTAATGCAAGTTCATTTTCCACAGCATTTACAAAGCCAACTAGTTCATCAGCTTCTTTTGGCGGCAACTGACCACCGTCTGGACCATATACTTTGTATCCATTATATTCAGGAGGATTGTGGCTCGCTGTAATAACAATACCTCCAAATGCGTTTAACTCACGCACTGCAAATGAAAGTTCAGGTGTTGGTCTTAGCTCTTCAAATACATACGTTTTAATTCCGTGACTTGCTAATGTTTTTGCTGCTTCCATTGCAAATTCAGGGGATTTGTGGCGAGAATCATACGCTATGACTACTCCTTGGTTAATAGCTTCTTCGCCAGCTTGTTTAATGTACTCAGCAAAGCCTTCGGAAGCTTTTCGGATTGTATACGTATTCATACGGTTTGTACCCGCTCCAATTTCCCCACGCATTCCGCCTGTTCCAAATTCTAATGTTTTGTAAAAACTATCTTCTAATTGTTTTTCATCACCTTTGATTGCGTCTAAATTTTGACGTAATTCAGGATCTAAATTTGGATGATTAACCCAAGATGTATACGTTTCTTTCCAACTCATAAAAAAAAGCCCCCTTATATAAATGTAAATATGTATGAAAAGAGAAAAACGAGTAATCGTCTTTCTCTTTTTTTAACAGTCATATTATATTTCTTCTTCAAAATTTGACTTCCTGCTATTATATTATGGCTGTATTGACAAATTTTGAGGTACTTTTTATTTTATCATGAAATACCTGTCATACGGTTAACTTTTTCATCTACTGGTACAACTGCGTCATGAAGGTGCTGTTCTAATTCATCCGTATAAGCTTTTGTTTGCTCAGGCGTCCACTTTAACTCTTCGGCCATATGAGCAATCACTTGTTTTTTCCAGCTTCTTACCCAGTTGATATCAAAGAATAAAGCGCCCGTACGTCTAATAAAGAAGTCCACTGGTTTTGAAACCATTTCTTCTTCTATGCCATATTGAATTTGCAGAAATACACTAGCTGGAAGGTCGCTGTTTTTTAGCTGATCTTGACGTTCAATCATGTAGCGGTATACTTTATCTACGTTTGAGCCATAGCGTTTTACAAGCTTTTCAGCAGCGTCACGTGATAATCCTAGTTTGATGCCTTCTTTGACTTTTTGCTCTACAAACGTTGGGAACCCACCTGAACCTCCTACATTACCTCCAGAAATCGGTAAATGTTTAGTTTGACAGCTTTCAAATTCGCGTCCTTCTGCTTTAAAATCTTCAGCTACGCGATTTACGACAATTTCAGCCATTTTACGGTACCCAGTTAATTTCCCTCCAGCGATCGTAATTAAACCTGATTCCGATGTCCAGATTTCATCTTTACGCGAGATTTCAGAAGGGTCTTTTCCTTGTTCGTGAATAAGTGGACGAACACCAGCCCAGCTTGATTCCACATCGTCTACTGTAATATCAACCGTTGGGAACATATAGTTAATCGCATCAATAACATATTGACGATCTTTTACAGTCATACGCGGATGTCTAGCGTCTTCTTTATAGACCGTGTCTGTTGTGCCCACATATGTTTTTCCATCACGCGGAATTGCAAACACCATACGTCCATCAGGTGTATCAAAATAAATGGCTTGTTTTAACGGAAAGCGCTCTTGATCGATAACTAAGTGAATTCCTTTTGTTAATTGAAGCTGCTTGCCTTTTTTTGAATTATCTTTTTCACGCAGCGTGTCCACCCATGGACCTGCAGCGTTGACGATTTTTTTCGCATAGATATTATATTCTTTATTCGTAAGCTGATCACGAACAACAGCCCCTACTACTTTTCCTTTATCATAAATGAAGTTTTCCACTTTTGTATAATTGACTAAATCTGCTCCTCTTGCGGCAGCTTCTTTAGCTACTTCAATTGTTAAACGTGCATCATCTGTTTTATATTCAACGTAGTAACCGCCGCCTTTTAAGTCTTTAGATTTTACCAATGGCTCGCGGCTAAGCGTTTCTTCTGCGCTAAACATTTTGCGGCGCTCTGAGCGTTTTACACCAGCTAAGAAATCATATACGCGCAGTCCAATTGAAGTTGAGAATTTACCGAATGTTCCACCCGTATGGAAAGGCAACAGCATCCACTCCGGAGTCGTTACATGAGGACCATTTTCATATACAATCGCACGTTCTTTACCAACTTCGGCTACCATTTTAACTTCAAACTGTTTTAAATAGCGTAGTCCGCCGTGAACAAGCTTCGTTGAACGACTAGACGTTCCTGCTGCGAAATCCTGCATTTCAACTAATGCCGTTTTCATACCTCGATGAGTCGCGTCAAGGGCAATACCTGAACCAGTAATTCCCCCACCAATTACTAGTAAATCATATTGATTTTGTGTCATGTCTACCAATTTATTCGAACGTGTTTGACTTGAAAACATAAGTCATTCCCCTTTCATTTTTCAAAGATATCAAATTTTTCCAATATACCAAAAAGAGAGACCACAAATCACATATATAGTATGCCTACATATGGATCTGTGGTCTCTCCGATTCTCCAACCAATTTATTAACTTGAGTAAATTATATCATACATGCACTTTTAATTAAAGGATTTTCATCAAATAATTACTTAAAAGCCATTGTTGCATGCACAGCTTTTTTCCAGCCGCTATATAATTCTTCACGCTTTTCTTCTTCCATATTTGGTTCGAAAGATTTTTCCATATTCCACTGCTGCGCAATTTCATCGCAATCTTTCCAGTAGCCAACCGCTAGACCCGCTAAATATGCTGCCCCAAGAGCCGTTGTTTCATTCACTTGAGGACGCTCAACCGGAACGTCTAACACATCACTTTGGAACTGCATTAAGAAATTATTCTTAACTGCTCCTCCGTCTACACGCAATGTTTTTAATGTAATTCCAGAGTCGGCTTCCATTGCACTTAATACATCTCTTGTTTGATAAGCTAGTGATTCAAGCGTTGCACGGATAAAGTGTTCTTTTTTTGTACCACGAGTCAATCCAAACATCGCTCCTCGTACATCGCTATCCCAATATGGCGTTCCAAGTCCTACGAAAGCTGGCACAATATATACACCGTCTGTAGACTCTACTCGTGTTGCATAGTTTTCAGTTTCAGCCGCATCTTTAAACATTCTTAAACCATCGCGGAGCCACTGAATAGCAGATCCTGCTACAAAAATACTGCCTTCAAGCGCATATTCTACCTTACCGTTAATCCCCCATGCTAATGTAGTTAACAAACCGTGATCGGACTTAACTGCTTTTTCACCCGTATTCATTAACATGAAGCAACCTGTTCCATACGTGTTCTTCGCCATTCCTTTTTCATAGCACGCTTGTCCAAATAAAGCGGCTTGCTGATCTCCTGCTGCTCCCGCAATTGGAATACTCTGACCGAAGAAGTGATAATCTACTGTATGAGCGTATACTTCAGAAGAAGGCTTTACTTCTGGAAGCATAGATTTCGGTACTCCTAAAATATCTAGCAGTTCATCATCCCATTTTAAATCGTAGATATTGAACATAAGCGTACGGGATGCGTTTGAGTAATCCGTTACATGCGCTTTTCCACCTGATAGCTTCCAAATTAACCATGTATCGATTGTTCCGAATAACAATTCACCGTTTTCCGCTTTTTCTCGTGCACCTTCTACGTTATCTAAAATCCACTTTACTTTTGTTCCAGAGAAGTATGCATCAATTAATAATCCCGTTTTGTCGCGGAACGTATCGTTTAATCCTTTTGCTTTTAACTCTTCACAAATGGCAGACGTTTGTCGAGACTGCCATACGATTGCATTGTATACTGGCTTTCCTGTTGCTTTTTCCCACACTACTGCTGTTTCACGCTGATTGGTAATTCCAATTCCTTCAATTTGATCAGCATGAACACCTGACTCAGATAGACAAGATGCAATAACAGCAAGGATAGAACCCCAAATTTCACTAGCATTATGCTCTACCCAACCTGGTTTTGGGAAGTACTGCGTAAACTCTTTTTGAGCTACATGTACAACTTCACCTTTTTTATTAAATAACATTGCTCGTGAGCTTGTTGTTCCTTGGTCTAAAGATAAAATAAATTTTTCCATATCAATATCCCCTATTCTCTGTATAGTGTCGTTTCTTTATTGTACATAGTTAGATGGTAAAGCGCATTCATTTTTTTGGTACTACTGCTGATTGAATTTGTGCTGTCTTTTGTTTAGAAACAGCGTAGATAACAGCTAAAACAATCACCGCAATGCTTAAGACAATCCATAAGCTGCTAGACATTTTATTTAAGAATGCCGCTTGATAAAATACTGCACCAATTGATCCGCCTAATAAAGGACCCACTACTGGTACCCAAGCGTATTTCCAGTTCGAGCTGCCTTTTCCAGGTATCGGCAAGATAGCATGAGCAATACGAGGTCCTAAATCACGAGCAGGGTTGATGGCATAGCCTGTTGTTCCTCCTAATGATAAACCAATACTTACGATTAAAAATCCTACTACTAAAGGATTTAATCCATCTGTAAATTTATTTGCTCCAATTGCTAAGATTCCTACAACTAATACAAACGTTCCAATTGCCTCACTTAAAACGTTTGCAAATGGGTTAGCAATTGCTGGTCCCGTTGCGAATACGCCTAATTTTGTACCAGCATCTTTTGTTTCTTTCCAGTGTGGAAGATAGTGTAAATAAACAACTGTTGCACCAAGAATGGCTCCAATAAACTGAGCTAAAATGTACATCGGTACTTGTGACCACGGAAAATCACCTGTAATAGCAAGCGCTACGGTTAACGCTGGATTTAAGTGTGCCCCACTCATATTACCAACCGCATATGCTGCCATCGCTACCGCCATTCCCCATCCCATTGTGATAACGATCCATCCTGAATTAGCAGCAAACGATTTTTTTAAATTGACGCCCGCACATACACCAGCGCCAAGGATAATTAAAATCATTGTTCCAATTATTTCTCCTAAGAATGCTTGCATATAAATAACCTCCCCTTTGTATGAAAACAATTAAAATGACAAGAAAACAAGAAAATCCACCATACATCCCCCTAATAAAATCATTAAAAGGCTATACCGTGGATCTCCTATTCTCCCTCACATCTATTAACTTATCTAGAAGTTTACTAGATGATGAAAGCGTTGTCAAACAGTTTTTTTAAGTTGAAATACTCCACAGTTCTCTATTTGATGTTGTAACAGCAGAAGCCCCCGCTCCCAAAGCATTACGAACTTCTTCTTCGGTTCGTATTAACCCCCCAGCTAACACCGGAATGCCTGTTTCAGCTTTGACTTCTTGGATTAAAGTGGGCACAATTCCAGGAAGAAGCTCAATATAATCGGGTTTTACTTTCTTCATTAACTCGTAGCTTTTCTTCAAAGCCGTGCTGTCCAATAAAAAGACCCGTTGGATGGCATAGATCCCTCTTTGTTTAGCTTTTAAAATGACGTTTGTTCTTGTCGAAATAATCCCCGCAGGCTTAAACTCCTGACACAAAAAATCAACCGCATACTCATCGTGCTTTAAGCCATGAATTAAGTCTAAATGAATGATTAACTTCTTTTCATGCTTATGAACCTCTCTCATAATTCCTTTTAGCATTCCCACTTGATTGTCTAAAAGAACTCCGTACTCGTAATTACTTGCTAAAAAATTTTCCAATTGCTTCATATCTCGAACAGCGGGTAATACCGATTGTCCATGAAAACTCATGTTTTCCCCTCTTTTCCACGGTTAGTCCACAAAATTCATTGTAATAGTTTTTATTATGGCAAAAGTTGAAATAAAAAACACCATGCATTTGCATGATGTTTTTAGAAAATACGTTATTTTTTATATTTAATATTGTAAACGTCATGGCGTCGGTCTTTTAATTGACGAACCGTTCCTGATTGGCGCTGGCGACGAAGAATTTCTAAATCTACATCTCCAATAACTACCATTTCAATATTAGGGTTACATTCTCCTACAATGCCGTCTCGTGCAAATTCAAAGTCCGACGGTGCAAAAATAGCAGACTGAGCGTACTGAATATCCATGTTTTCAGTTTCAGGCAGGTTTCCAACTGTACCTGCGATAACCGTATAAATTTGGTTTTCGATCGCACGGGCCTGAGAGCAGTATCTTACGCGCAGATAGCCTTGGCGGTCTTCCGTACAGAATGGTGTAAAAATAATATTTGCACCTTTATCTGTAGCAATACGAGCAAGCTCCGGAAATTCAATGTCATAGCAAATTTGGATCGCAATTTTACCGCAATCTGTATCAAACACTTCGACTTTATCTCCTGGGCTAATTCCCCACCATTTTCTTTCATTAGGTGTAATATGCACTTTATACTGCTTTTCAATTGTTCCATCTCGGCGGAATAGATACGCAATATTAAAGATATCTCCATTATCTTCTTCGACGAAGTGGGATCCTCCAATAATATTTACATTATATTTAACCGCTAAGTTAGTGAATAGCTCAATGTACTCTTCCGTATATTCTGCTACGCGCTGAACCGCTTTGCTTGGAATCTTTTCATTCAAGAAAGACATTAGCTGAGTTGTGAAAATTTCCGGGAATACGCAGAAGTCGGCTTTTGCGTCATAAGCAACATCTGTATAATATTCTACCTGTGTTGCAAACTCTTCAAATGAATTGATCTGTTTCATCATATACTGAACAACACAAATGCGCACTGGGAATGACGTTTTAAAATGGCGTTTTGAACGGCGAACGTAATCTACGTTGTTCCATTCCATCAGCGTTGCATACTTATTAGAAGCTAGATCATCAGGAAGATAACCAGGGTTTATACGCATAAGCGTAAATCCGTTCATTAGCTGAAAAGATAGGACTGGATCATAAATTTTATGATGAATAACTTGTTCTACATATTCTCTAGGCGACATTTCAGCTGAATGCTTATGGTAATTAGGAATTCTTCCTCCGATGATGATACTTTTCAGGTTCAATTCACGTGCTAAATCTTTACGTGCTTCATATAAGCGGCGTCCTATTTTCATGCCGCGATACTTTGGATGAACCATTACTTCAATTCCATACAGATTGTAGCCTTCCGGGTTATGATTTGTAATGTATCCTTCGTCTGTAATATCGTCCCACGTATGCTGATCATCGTACTCATCAAAGTTCACAATCAAGCTTGAACAAGATCCGATAATTTCCCCGTCGTACTCTGCACATATTTGTCCTTCTGGAAAAATGGCCAGATGACTTTCAAGCTGTTCTTTTTTCCACGGATCCATTCCGGGGAATGATAGCTTTTGAAGTGCTAAAATTTCATCTATATCGTCCGGTTTGATGTTACGAATAATCATTTTTTTCTCGAACTTTGATAAATCTATTGTAGACATACGTTAAAACAACCCTTTCTCTCTCTTCATTAGGCAATTAGTTTCCCTGTTTTTTATTATAATAAACATTATTAAAAATTCAAAAAATGAGGCTGAGACATAACAAAATAAATCCAATCTAAAGACGAACAAATGGATGCATTAGCTCGTATGAATAGCTTGTGACACCGCTGTTGATTTCCGTACAACTGCTAGAAGGAACAAAACAGATGAAACCTACGTTCACCATAATAAAAAAAAACGAACCACCAATCAAACATGTTGATCAATGGCTCATTTTTCACTTAGGCTAAAATACTTTTGTCCCAGCCTCATTTTCTATTTGCAAATATCTAATTTTATGGATGTTTTTTTATTAGGATAATTTTCAATAAATCCTGGTCCTAAAGAGACTTTAATGCCATTTATTTTATATACATTATAGCGTTCACCGCGATTTAACGTACGAATCTTTACCCATTTTCCTTTTTCTTCTCTTAACAAAACCATCGGTGATTGAATCGTTACAAAACCAATTTGGCCTTTTGAGAGCTTTTTCGTTTTACAAAGATTCTGGGCGACTGGAGCACTGCTTACTTTGTATTTGTTTTTAACAGCGATTGAATCAAAACTTTGAGAATGAAATTGACCAATAACCACTTTTGTACCGGTTTGAACGCGGCCAAACAGCCAGCGTACCTCTTCATCATACATACGAATGCACCCTGAACTTGCGTAAGTCCCGATAGAACTTGGATTATTATTCCCATGAATAGCGTACGTCGTTCCATATGTTCCGCGGGCATTTAATCCTAGCCAGCGATCACCTAGCGGATTCCTAGGATCTCCTCCCCGAATGTTATCTTTATAATAAGGCCGGTTTTTAATTTTATTCACAATGCTGAAGGTACCCTCTGGTGTATAACTCATCTGCCTCCCTGTCGCAACTTTGAACGTCCTTACTAATTTTCCTTCATCATAAAAAGCAAGGGTGTTAGTAGATTTATTAATAATAATAAGTTGATTTGAAGCCGCAGACGCATTGCCTGTCAGACCCATCCCCGCGAGTAAAAAAATAAGCCCAACAAAAAAAACAGCCACCTTTTTCATTTATTGACTCCCCCAATTTCTCTTATATCTATATAAGAAAAGTATAGGATGAAAGGCAAACCATCAGAACACTTTTTACCTTATAAGTCAAAATACAATAAAATCTTTCACGCACCCCTTTTTACTGACAAGAAGCAATAATGTACATAACAAAAAAACGGCCGTTTAAAGGGCCGTTTCATTTGTATTTAAAGCTTCACTTCAACTTTTGCATTTTTCTTAAGTTCTTCAACTTTTTTCTGTAATGCTTCTTGTTTCTTTTGTTGTTCAAGCTGCTGCTTAATTTGAGGCTTTACGTCTTCAAGCTTTGGCATTTGAGATTGTTCTTTACCGCCGCTTGCTTGACTTTGGCTTTGTTTTGCAAATTGATCGTAATAATCTTGAATTTCTTTATCTGTTACTTCTGGTGTTTGGATGTCTTTATCTACGTACTGCTGATATTTAATGCTGTCAGCCAGCTCAGACTTTAATTGTGATTGAGTTAGTCCTGCATCTTTTAAAGCCGCTTTAAACTGTTTATCTGTCTTGAACTGCTTTTTCGTTTCTTTTAACTTTTTATTTACTTCTTCATCAGTTGCTTTATAGCCTTTGTTTTCAGCTTCTTGCAATAGCAGCGTTTGACCTACTAAATTGTCAATTGTTTGCTGCTTTACTTGTTTAGCTGCTTCTTTAGATGTTGGGTCTTGTCCCATTTGTTGATATTGATTTTGTGATGTAGCAAGAGCTACATTATACTCTTTACCAGAAACTTTTTTACCGTTTACAACCGCTACGGTTTTTTTGTCGTCTACTTTCTGTTTATCTAATTTTTTCTGCATTTCTTTTGCTTGTTTTTCCTGCTTCTTCTGAGCCTCTTTTTGCTGCTCAGTTTGTGCAGTTTTTTGATCATCACTCTTTGATTGCTTTGCATCATCGTTTGAACCGCATGCTGTTAAAGCTGCAGCAATTAACCCAATGAGCAATGTATACATCAGTTTTTTCATGATTAATCTCCTTTCATAATCCCAAACGATTACTAGCTATTCGAAAAAATCATCTAGGGGGCATTGTATATGATATAGACGTAAAAAGAAACCATTTAGGCTAATTTTAAACATATGTAATAAGATTGAAACGTTTTGTAATCTTATGAAAGATAAATGCTTCCGTTTATACGACCTGTCTAATCATAACATTATTTAGTATGATTTACATAATTTACAGTCCATTATACATCTGGAAATTTATTTGTTATATGAAAAGCAATAGTATTTGATTTCATGTTTCTATAAGAACTTTATCCGAATTTAACGATATCACAAGTTCTTTTTTTATCCAATTGAAAGCTGAAATTCATTAAAAAAAGAAAAAAAGCATGGGATAATCATGCTTTTTTCTTTCAATTTATGTATGAATTATAAAACGATTCATACGAATACGTAATCAAATTGTTTTCTTTTGCAAAACACTCAATGGAAACAGGAAATAAAAACCCGTATTTTTTTAAAATTGCAATATTTTTTTCGAATTGCTCGCAGTCGCTTTCTTCAATCGGCCGATGTTGGATCGCTTCAATCACGGCAATTATTGTCTGAAGGCTACTAATGACTTGCAATGCTTCATCGAGTAAGCCATTATATAAATGGTCTGTACAATAATCTGGGTTCAATAATTCATCAGGATTAAGCTTATCTACAGATACATACCGAGGTAACAAGTCATAGCGAAGCTGTTCAGTCAACTCTTCTATGTAATTCTCCATTTCTGGCGGAGCTGCTTGGGCAATTTTCATGGTTACCCCCCCTTTTTTCTCTTAACTTATGTCTCTTTATTTAGCATAACATAAACATAAAACGAGAACTTCAGGTAGTTATTTCCTCCTAATTATTTACAAGTTCTTTTAAAAGATTAAAGGATATTTACTAGTATGTAAGGAAGGGATTAAATATGAGTATAAACGGCCAATGGCTAGAAGATAAAATCGCAAAAAATGATGCAGGGCAAACAATTGAAGATTATTTAAAAACGAAATGGCGTATTCCTAAAAAAACGCTGCATCAGTTTCGAATGAATAAAAATGTGCTTATAAACGGTGAGCCTTTACCATGGAGAAACACTCTTAAGGAACATGATAAAGTTTCACTTCCTTTTTTTGAAGCAGAGCCTAATGAAATCACCCCTTACAATGTTGATATAGAGATTTTGTTTGAAGATGAGCACGTACTAATCGTAAACAAACCAATAAACCTAGATACTCATCCTTCATCAGAGCAAGATCAAAAAACTCTTTTAAATGCTGTAGCTGCTTATTTTCAAAAAATAGGCCTCAAAACAAAGCCTAGACACGTTCACCGTTTGGACAGCGATACATCAGGTGCTATCTTGTTCACGAAGCATTTTGTAGCAAGCTCTGTGTTTGATCAGCTGCTGGCTGAACGTAAAATTAACCGTACTTATATTGCCCTCGTCCAAGGAATCATAAAAAAAGAAGAAGGAATCGTTAATGAACCCATTGGACGCGATCGTCATCACGCTACAAGAAGAAGAGTATCTAGAACGGGACAAGCTGCCAAAACATCTTACCGGGTGTTGAAGCGTAATACGGCAAAAAATGAAACGCTTATTGAACTTTCGCTAGAGACCGGACGCACTCACCAAATTCGTGTTCATATGAGTCACATTGACCATCCATTACTTGGTGATACGCTTTATGGAGGAAAGAGATTAAAAGAACAGCAGCAAGCTTTACACGCCATTAAGCTTTCTTTTATACATCCATTTACTCATCAGCGCGTATCAGCTGTTGCACCTACAGATCAGCAGGTTTTTTTACCGTATAGCAACTTGTTTTCCTATTGAATAAAAAAGAGCGCCAATATGTTATTGGCGCTCTTTTTTATTTAATTTTAAATTGACGAATCAAGTTCGCTAATTCTTCACTAATCTCTTGCAGATGTTCAGCCGATTGAGAAACAGTAGAAATAGCTCTAATTTGTTCTTCTGTAGAAGCGGTAATTTCTTCAGTTCCCGCTGCTGATTGCTGTGCGATAGCTGCTATACTTTGAATGGCCGCTACCACGTCTTCCTTATGCTCATCGATACTGTCCATGCTGCTTGTCACATGTTCGACAGCCGCCGCCACTTGTTCAATTGTAGTTGCAATTTCATGAAAAGCTCGTTCTGTATCTCCTACCACAAAGTCCTGAGACTTTGAAAGCTCTTCTGTACGGTTGCATTCTTCACGCGCAGCAGCGACTTCCCCTTGAATCGCTGCAATCGTATGGCGAACTTGTTCAGTGGCCTGAGAGGACTGTTCAGCGAGTTTTCGCACTTCTTCAGCTACTACCGCAAATCCTTTGCCATGTTCTCCTGCACGAGCTGCTTCAATACTAGCATTTAATGCAAGTAAATTTGTCTGATCTGAAATACTATTAATGGTAAAAATAATAGATTCAATTTTTTTCATCTTATTTGTTAACTCTTCCATTACAGCTTGAACAGCATGAATCGTTTGAGACGATTCAGTGGTTTGGTTGCGAAGCAGCTTCATTTGTTTTAAACCTTTTTCATTGATGGTTACAGCTTCAATCGTCATTTTATTAATCTGGGCATTTTGTTCAATGACTTCTTCAATTTGCGAAGATAAACTCATCGTTTTGTGATTAGTAGAGTCAGCGTCAGAAGCTTGCTGCGTGGCGCCGCTGGCAATTTCATGGATAGCCCGGCCGATTTCCTCACTGGATGCAGTGGCTTCTTCAGATACGGCACTCAAGTCTTCAACAGACGTTTTTACTGTCTCAACAGACGTCTGAACCGTGCCAATCAATGTTTTCATTTTGGCTACCATATCATTAAATAAATGAGTAAGCTCACCAATTTCATCTTTTGACTTCGTCTTCACCTGAACCGTTAAATCGCCAGCTGTTACTTTGGCTACTTCGTTTTTCAAGCGGCGAATCGGATTAGTAATGATTCTTGAGAAAAAGATGGTTAACACCACTGATAATAAGATGCCAATTAACGCAATCCAGACAATAACAGTCAGTAAATGATGAGCGCTTGAGAGCATTTCATTATAAATAAAGGCATTTCCTATCTTCCAATTCGTTCCTTCGAGAGTATCATATGCCATCACTCTCTCTTCACCTTGAAAGGTATACTTCATGAAATCTCTATTTCGGTCTGCTTCGTACATTTTTTTCATAAATGGCTGATTCATTAAATTTTTTCCAGCTTCTGTTGGATGGACGAGCGCTGTGCCATTTTGATCAAATAAAAATGCATATCCACCGTGATTTACTTCTGCTTTACCTACAATGTTTTTTAATGCATCTAAGTCTAAATCAGTAGCTATAACGCCCAGCACCTTTTTAGTATCTGGATCTAAAATAGCCTTTGCAATCGTCACAACCGTCTTTTTTGTTGCTGCATCTTCATATGGATCCGTATAAATTACTTGATCAGGTAATGCCATTGCTTGTTTGTACCAAACTCTTGAAGTCGGGTCATAATCTGATCCGTACTCTTGCTTAGGAACAGAATACATTCCTTTATTTTTTGTGCCTATGTATTCAAGTGCCAGGTTCGGATATTTTTCTTTAAACTGCGTAAACTCTTTTTGAACCGTATTCCATGTAAAATAAGGATTTTTCTCTTGATTTGTTTCATTTCCTTCTTGCTTAACAAAATTAACGATTACATCGTTCTCACTGTACGTCAGCAAAGAACGACTATACATGTCTAAGTACGTATGAATCGTTTCTTTTAACTCTTTCACTTGACTTTGAGACTGAACTTCTACATCTTTTTCTATTTGTGTTTTGGTAAATTGATAAACAGTCCCTGAAACAACTAATAATAAACTAGCTATAAAAATACTAAAAAATACTACGAGCTTTGCACTTAACCTCTTCATTCCCTCACCCTTCTACAAAAATCTTTATATTACTAATAACGGCTTTTCATTTTCATTTTTGAAGAAGTTTTTGTGAATTATTTCAAATTTCCCCAAAAATAAAACCAGCCCATCCTTTCATAACGAAAGAACGTGCTGGTTTTATTTTTGCTTTTCGTATGCATCAGGTTCAATATGAACAAGCGTATCTTTAATTTGATGCTCATCGTTCATCATATGTTCAATTTGATCAGCAATTTCATGGCTTTTGATAACATTTAAATGGGGATCTACTTTAACAGTTACATCGATCACGACTTGGTTACCAAGCTTACGCGCTTTCACATCTTCTACTTCTTTTACACCATCTACAAGCTCGATGCTTTCTTTGTAGTGCCCTAACTTTTCTTCATCAAATCCGTCCGTTAAGGAATGAGCCGCTTCTTTAAAAATTTCGATGGCTGTTTTACAAATAATAATTCCCACAGCAAAAGCAGCTACCACATCCAGCCAGGGCAGACCGAACTGTGAACCAAAAATCCCCACAACAGCCCCTATACTCACAAGTGCATCAGACAAATTATCTTTAGCAACCGCATATAAAGACTGGCTATCAAGTTTTTTAGCAAGCTTAATATTATATCGGTAGACACCACCCATAACAGCAGCCGCTCCAAGACCTACCCAAGCAGCCAGTAAATTAGGCGCTTCAGATTTGTCCATAAATAATGACTGACCCGCATCGACCAATACTTCTAGTCCGATGACCATCATGATAAAAGAAGCAATAAGTGAAGAGATATGTTCCGCTCTGGAATGTCCATAGGGGTGATCATTATCGCGAGGTTTTTTAGAAATCTTTAAGCCGATTAAGACGGCAATTGATGCAATAATATCTGTAACATTATTAAGACCGTCGGCTTTTAATGCAGAGGAAGCGGTGATACCCGCAATGATAAGTTTACATGTCGATAAAAAGATATATGATAAGATACTAACCCAAGCGCCTTTTTGGGCTTGCTCATAGTAATTCTCCATCCCTTCCACTCCTTTATTCAAAATAAGCAAACTTAGTGTAACAAATGGATTTCGTGTGGGTCTATAGAAACATTATTGGCTGCTAACATACAAATAGAGAATGTTAAACTCTTTAGCTTTCTGCAAAACAAGTTGCCTTTACTCAACACTTTAAACGTTTAAGATCTTTCTAAATGTGGCACTTCATGTAGAAGGACATTTTTTTAAATCGCCCTGTAAAATTGTTTACTATTTTTTAAGGGTGTGATTTTTATCACAGCCGAGGGTATTTATTCTTGTTACACTAACATTGTGAAAAACATCACAAAATAAAATTCAAAGGATGATACAAATGAAAACACAATTTACACCAAAAACACGAAAAGTTGCCGTTATCGGAACTGGTTTTGTTGGCTCAAGCTACGCTTTTTCAATGGTGAATCAAGGTATTGCCAATGAATTAGTGTTAATCGATATGAACAAAGAAAAAGCAGAAGGTGAAGCACGCGATATCAATCATGGAATGCCATTTGCCACACCGATGAAAATCTGGGCTGGAGATTATAAAGACTGTGCTGATGCTGATTTAGTAGTTATTACAGCGGGCGCTAATCAAGCTCCAGGGGAAACACGCTTAGATCTAGTTGAAAAAAACGTTAAAATTTTTGAATGCATCGTAAAAGATATTATGAACAGCGGATTTGACGGCATCATTTTAGTGGCAACAAATCCAGTTGATATTCTCGCACACGTTACACAAAAAGTATCAGGATTACCAAACGAACGGGTAATTGGTTCAGGAACGATCCTTGACACAGCTCGCTTCCGCTACTTGTTAAGCGACTATTTCGAAGTAGATTCTCGCAACGTCCACGCTTATATTATGGGGGAACATGGAGATACGGAATTTCCTGTTTGGAGCCACGCGCAAATTGGCGGTGTGAAGCTCGAACATTTTATCAATACTGCCGCTATTGAAAAAGAACCCGATATGCAGCATCTATTCGAACAAACCCGCGATGCGGCTTACCATATTATTAATCGAAAAGGAGCGACTTATTACGGAATTGCAATGGGGCTTGTACGCATTACCAAGGCTATTTTAGATGATGAAAATTCTATTTTAACAGTATCTGCTTTATTAGAAGGACAATACGGTATTTCTGATGTGTATATCGGCGTACCAGCTATCATTAATAAAAACGGCGTGCGTCAAATTATTGAATTGAATTTAACTCCTCACGAACAGCAACAGCTCGAGCACTCTGCTAGCATTCTTAAGCAAACTCGCGACAGAGCTTTTGTGTAACATCTAAAGATTTTTGCGGGGGACTCCCCCGCTCCCTTGTTTTAAATATGTAGTAGAGGTGTATGAATATGACGTGGACTCAGGTATATAATCCGTTAGATAATATTTGGCTTTCTGCACTAATTGCACTCATCCCCATTATCTTTTTCTTTATTGCTTTAACTCTTTTGAAATTAAAAGGACATATTGCTGCCGGTATTACGGTGCTTCTTTCTATGATTATTGCTATTTATTTTTATGATATGCCTGCCTCAATGGTTTTAGGAGCCACAGGCTATGGGTTTCTGTATGCACTTTGGCCCATCAGCTATATTATTATCGGAGCGGTGTTCTTATACAAGCTAACTGTCAAAAGCGGACAGTTTACTACCATCAGACAATCTATTATTTCAATAACCGATGACCCCCGCTTGCAAATGCTGCTTGTTGCTTTTTCCTTTAATGCTTTTTTAGAAGGGGCAGCGGGATTTGGGGCTCCAATTGCCATTACAGCAGCGCTTTTAGTTGGACTTGGGTTCAAACCGTTAAAAGCAGCGGCGCTATGTTTAATTGCTAATACAGCTTCAGGAGCGTTTGGTGCCATGGGGATTCCTGTTATTGTCGCAGGACAAGTATCTGGCATAGATCCAAAAGAAATTGCTCATTTTCTCGGCACGCAGCTTCCAATTATTTCTTTTCTTATTCCTTTTTTACTTGTCTTTATTATGGATGGGATAAAAGGATTAAAAGACGTATGGAAAGCAACGAGCATCACAGCCGTTTCCTATGCACTGACACAGTATTTAACTGTTACATACATCGGCCCTGAACTTCCAAATATCACATCTTCTATTGTGAGTTTGCTTGCTCTTGCTTTTTATATTAAACGAACAAGCCCGGCAGCAGCTAAAAGCTTCAGCCTGTCACCAAAACAGATTTTAAAGGCTTGGTCTCCTTTTATTCTATTAACGATACTCGTTACGGCTTGGAGCATTTCTTTTGTCAAAATAATGCTTGAACATATGAACCTGCTTATTAACGTCCCATTTTTACACAATCACGTAATTAAAGCAGCGCCTTTAGTAAAAGATCCTACGCCTTACGCTGCTGTCTTAAAAATAGACGTATTTGCAGCAACAGGTACAGCAATTCTTATTGCTTGTATCCTTTCAGTTTTCTTGCTTAACGTATCGCCAAAAGTGGCATGGACCACTCTTTTAGAAACCGTAAAAGAATTATCAAGACCTATTATTACTATTATGATGGTCATTGCTTTTGCTTTTATTTCAAATTATTCAGGACAGTCTTCTACACTTGGATTGGCGCTTGCTACATCAGCTGCTTATTTTCCATTTTTATCTCCATTTCTTGGCTGGATCGGCGTATTTCTAACGGGGTCTGTCGTATCAAATAATGCGCTGTTCGGCAACTTGCAGCTAACTACAGCTCAGCAAATTAATGTCTTGCCAGTTATTCTCGTAGCGGCCAATACTGCCGGCGGCGTGATGGCTAAAATGCTTTCTCCTCAATCAATTGCCGTCGCTGCCGGAGCAGTGGGACTGGCTGGAAAAGAAGGTGAACTGTTTAAATACACGCTCAAATACAGCATGGGATTTTTGATACTAGGAGGGTTTGTTACTTTTTTATTGGCTTGGTGGTTATGATAAAAAAGCGCTAAAAAGCTGTTATTACCGTGTTTCTTTCATTTAAACAAACGTTTGATTATATAAAAAAGTCCCCAGTTAGCGCTGGGGGTTTTTTTATTCCGAAATAAGTAAACCTATGTTGCCAAATTGTTTCCCTTTATCTAATCGTTCGCAAGCTGCAACTGCCTCTGACAGCGGATAGAATCGATCGACGATTGGTTTAATTTGATATTTCTCTATAAAATCCATCATGTCCACGAATTCTTCCTGACTTCCCATAGACGTACCAAGTATGTTGAATTGAGGATAAAAAATGGTTCTCAGAGGTAATTCAACTTCATTTCCAGAACTTGCACCAAAGTTAACAATTCTTCCATTTGGCTTTAATATTTCAAAATAAGCAGGAAATAAAGCTGCCCCCACACTATCAAGTATGATGTCTACTTTTCTATTGTTGGTTTCTTCTTTTAGGATGCTTCCGCTATCTAATGCATAATTCGCTCCATGCTTTAGAGCTTGCTTTCTTTTTTCACCACTTCTAGAAGTGACTGTTACGTTAGCTCCGATAGCTTTTGCGAATAACAATCCATAGGTCGCGACTCCGCTTCCTATACCGGGAATAAGGAGGTGCTCTCCTTTTTTTAATTGGCCTTTTGTAAATAGAGCTCTATAAGCAGTTAAAGCGGATAATGAAAGAACTCCCGCCTGTTTCCAAGATAGATAAGATGGCTTTTGTACAACGTTATTCGCTTGTATGATTACATACTCTGCAAATGTTCCATGTGATGGACCGCCTAAAATTTCAGGTCTAAGTGGAACGTGTTCTACACAATCCCACTCTAGACTTGGATTAATAATTACTTCCATTCCTTTTTTTAAACCTTTTACGCTTTCTCCCAATTCTTCTATAATGCCTGCACCGTCTGAACCGGGGATAAACGGCTTATCTCCTTTGCCTCGATTATTCATAACGAATAAATCTCTCCGGTTTAAACCTGCTGTTTTTAGTCTTACTTTTACTTCTCCTCTTTGAGGGTGCACCTCCTGAAGATCTCTGTACTTCATGCCTGCTATTCCACTTTTTTCACTATGTATAATGCCTTTCATCATTTCGCCTCCTCTTAATCTACCCTACTAAAAAGCTGTAAATGGAAAAAGAAATATGCCTAAAAAAAGGAAAAAAACAGTTTTCATATTCACTTTTTCACCGTTTTATCTTTATTTTTCTGTATCGTAAAGGTATTAAGCTTCTTTTATTACATTTTTGTTACAAACAATCTTTTTGTAACAAAAAGATTAAAAAGTAGAGAGAAACGCCTGAAAACGTTGATAAATCAACATTTAACTGGTAATTCTCTTACTATGTCTAGTTTAGAAACTAGTAAAAAACTAAAAAAATTTAAGAAAAAAAGACAAAACACTTTCTTTTATTACAGATTTATTGTAATATAAATGTAACAAAAGAAATATAAAACACATAATTGTTACATAAATAAGGTTAATTAATTAGGAGTGAGTTAGAAATGAAAAAAATTGGACTAGTTTTATCATCAATCGCTATTTTCTTTACACTAAGCACTGGAGTTACAGCACAAACAACATCTACAACACTAACGGATGCAAATGCTGTCAAAATTGCAGCTAGTGCCAGCAATCATTTCTGGAGTGCTCTGCACGGTTATAAAAACAAACCATGTACAGAACGTACATTTGAATATAAAGGAACTGATTACGTGTATCTTTGCCCTGAATTTGATACAAAAGCTGAGCTATCAAGCTACTTATCTGAGACATTTACAAATAGTGCAGTAGAAAAAGGATTAACAAATTACGGCTATATCACATATAACGGCAAACTTGCACATCCAATCGGCGACGGATTCAGCATGTTAGAGTGGTCAAAAGCAAAAACAAAGCTTGTGTATCAGACAGCAACAGTTCGCTCTTATGAATTCACAGTTCCAACTGTAGATGGCGGCAGCGTAAAACGCACTGTCACATTCTATAAATCTAATTCTCAGTGGAAAGTAAATAAATTTGACGCTGTTCAATAATAAAAAAAGCAGGCCTGCTTGAGCAGACCTGCTTTTTTCTTTTTTTATCGATAACATAAATAAAACTTCTACTTACAGCGCTCTAATAGCTGTAAATAGAAGTTGAGATCACAAGTTTAAGTAAATCAAATTTTGTCGAATCCTGTAGAAACAGTGATAAGTTACGTTTTATATTACAGGCTAAATTGCTTATTGTCAACAAAATTCAGCAAAAAGATAGGGCAATATATTCAGAGCATAATAAAGACATTAACTTGGATTTTGTTCATGTTCCTCTGGGTTATCATGTACAGGATGAGCGCCCGGAAATAATCTTTGCGCTTTTTCATGAAGATTTTTGTTTTCATAATTAAATGCGCTATACGTTCGCTGCCCTTCTTCCCATGAAGTAGATTTCCCCAGTTTTTGATTAACAGGAGAACCGAAAGGACCGTCTGGAAATTCTTCAGCGGTTATATACTCATGGCTTTTTTCTACTGTAGAGAAATCATCATACGATGGTTGTTTGTCTTTTTTCAATGATTTCACCCCTTCTTTCTAGAAGATTTTCTACTAGTATGCACACTTCTTTGTAAAAAACCCTCTTAAATTAGTCTAAATCAGGGTATGATAACTATACATTTATTTTTAAAAGGAGTTGAACAGCTTGGAACCTAGACCTCAGAAAGGAACTTTTTTCCGAGAAAAAATCTTAAATAATAAATTTGTTGTATATACAATTATTATTTTTATTCTCAGCATGACTATTTTTTCGTTATCAAAAATCGGATTTATTTTAATTCCTATCTCTATTTTTATTAAAACAATCGCACTGCCGATTATCTTAGCAGGAATTTGCTTTTATTTATTTAATCCGCTTGTTGACTTTTTAGAACGAAAAGGTGTAAAACGAATTATTTCCATTCTTGTTTTATACATAGTGATTATCGGCGCATTAGCCATTATTATTTCATCGGTTATTCCGCCTCTAAAAAATCAAGTTGACCGTCTTATTGATAATATCCCAGAGCTGACGCATGACGTTCAGCATGCGGTGACGAACCTTTCGAATAACCGATATGTCGAACAAGGTCTTCAGTCGGCTAACACGGACCTAGATAAGATTTCAAAAGATGCATCAAAACACTTGAGTAAATATGTTTCTGGATTTTCAAGCGGTATTGTGAATTTTGTCGGCACCATTACAGAAATTATATTATCGGTTGCCGTTTTACCCTTTATTCTTTTTTACTTATTAAAAGATGGGAAAAATTTACCTAATTACATTGTAAAACTGCTTCCAAACCGCTCTCGTTCTGAAGCTAAATTCATTTTAGCCGACATGAACCACGCATTAAGCGCATATATTCGCGGGCAAATTTTTGTTGCGATTTGTATAGGTGTACTGCTTTTCATTGGCTATCTGATTATTGGGTTAGATTATGCATTACTTCTAGCGATTATCGCCATGGTAACCAACGTTGTGCCTTACCTTGGTCCTATTATCGCCATTATCCCAGCCATTATTATTGCGTTTATTACCTCTCCTTTCATGCTTGTAAAACTAGCCATTGTCTGGGCAGTTGTTCAATTGCTTGAAGGTAAAGTAATATCTCCGCAAATTATGGGAAGAAGCCTAGACATTCACCCGATTACAGTCATTTTTGTCATTCTAACCGCCGGAAACTTATTCGGAATCATCGGTATCATTTTAGCCGTCCCTGGATATGCCGTTTTAAAAGTTATTATTACGCATATTTACCAATTCATCCGTTTGAATTCGACTATGTATCCAGATAAAAAAGCATAATAAAAAGCCCATCGATTTTCGATGGGCTTACCTTTTTACTTTTGTTCTTCTTCATCTTCACGATCAAACCAAAGGAGCTCTTGATCATCTTCATCTCCATTATAGTTGATGAGAATTTCTTCTCCTGCTTGGATATCCGTATATGCATAAAAATCAAAGGTATGATTGTCAAAATTAATTTCATACGTAGCATTGGGTGTATACGAGTGATTAAACAGCATACCGTATCCCAAAAGAATAGCCGTATGATTCACTCCATATTCAAAAGCATAATCCGCTAGTGTTGTTTTCTCAATAAAATCATGCTCTTTATTAGGATAAGCGATAACAGGAGCTTCGTGAATAAGCGTTCCTTTTTTAATATCTTGCTTAGCAAATACACCTCTATTAAATTCTCCGTCGCTTATCGCAGACGCTTTTATTTCGATCATATTCGTCACCTATATATTCTTTCCTCTAAGATTTTTTTCTTCCTTAAGCTTGACAGTTTCTAATAGGGAAATCAACTGTTTTTCATAACCACTTGAATAAAAGCTGAAGGAGCGCTTATCATGCACACTTGTGTAAGCACTTACCTTGTTAGAAACACACAATTTGACTTTATTTTAGACATGGAAAAGCAATAACCTTGCGCATAGCGCTTTTTTGAGCCATTCAACATGTGAAGAATCGTTTTTCTCTGTGATATAATCGTTTATGCTGCTTTTTTATGTTAATCTATGACTCTTATTACCAAATTTATCTCATGTTAGAAGGAAGGTTTTAAATGAACTTAAATCATGACAAAGATGGTGTAACGTATGCAGTCCTTTCTTATCTTATGTGGGGGCTCACGCCAATTTATTGGAAGCTGGTTCACCACGTAGCACCAGGGGAGATTTTAGCTCAGCGCGTTTTTTGGTCTTTTATTTTTATGCTTATTCTTTTATTGATCACAAAGAAATGGTGTACATACATTACGTTTGTAAAAGAAATAATGAAAAAACCATCCTTATTCTGGTCCCTTTTTACTGCGTCTGTACTTATTAGTGCAAATTGGGGCATTTTTATGTGGGCTGTCATTGATGGAAAAATAGTAGAAGCGAGCCTTGGACAATATATTAACCCCCTAACAAGTGTTTTATTAGGTGTTATTGTCTTAAAAGAGAGATTAAGCGGGGCTCAAATTTTTGCATTTATACTAGCAGCGATCGGGGTATTAACACTCAGTCTTCATTATGGTGTGGTTCCTTGGATTTCGCTTAGTTTAGCTCTTACTTTCGGATTATATGGTTTGACAAAGAAAAAGATTAAAGCTGACTCAACAATCGGATTAACTCTTGAAACGATGGTCATCTCCCCTATTGCATTAGCATATATAAGCTACCTCACGTTTCAATCACACTTGCAGTTTTTTGATTCTTTTTCAACAAGTCTTTTATTAATGGGAAGTGGAATGGTCACAGCTTTACCACTCTTATTATTCACAAAAAGTGCTAAAAAAGTATCATTATCAATGCTTGGTATTCTTCAATATATTTCACCAACATTATCTCTGCTAGCAGGAGTGATTCTGTACCATGAATCGCTAACAAAAGCTCATGTTATTGCTTTTAGTTTTATTTGGTTAGCTCTTATTGTTTATACGTTTTCATCTATTGCTAAATGGGGGAACAAAAAACAAATAAGAAATAAAATGGAGGCCTAACAGAATCATACATTCTCTTACGTATTATTTCTAAACAAATTGGGCTGAAAGGAGCGAGCGATATTTATGAAACAAATCATTGACGCTCATATTCACCTCGATCAATATGAACCGAAAAGCTGGAAAGACATAGTAGAGAAGGATCCTTCGTTACAAGCGCTTATTTCTGTATCTTCCACATTACAGTCTTGCCAACTTAATCAAAAAATCAGCCAATTGTATTCTTGTGTGAAACCCGCCTACGGATTTCATCCTGAACAAATGCTGCCTTCTTCAAATGAATTAGCGGAGCTGTTTGCCTGGATTGATCGAAACAATGAAGAAATGATAGCTGTTGGTGAGGTAGGTCTACCTTATTACTTAAGTCAGACCTATACTCTTTCTCTAGATCCCTATTTGGAGCTGCTTGAAGCTTTTATTATTCATTCAAAAAAATGGGGAAAACCGTTAATTCTTCACGCTGTATATGAAGACGCTGAAATTGTGTGTGAATTACTAGAAAAACATTCCGTGTCTAAAGCTCACTTCCACTGGTTCAAAGGAGCTAAAAAAACCGTTGAACGAATGAAAAACAACGGTTACTATATTTCAGTTACACCTGATATTGTATATAAGCCTAAAATCCAAGCGCTTGCCATGGAATACCCTCTTGATTACTTGATGGTCGAAACAGATGGTCCGTGGCCATTTGAAGGACCTTTTCAAAACCAGATAACGGTTCCATCAATGATACATCAGTCCGTTGAGGAAATAGCACGTCTCAAAGGAGTTTCTGGAACGGAAGCATATGATTGTTTATATCAAAATACGTCTTGTTTTTATAATCTCTCCACATAAAAGGCCTTTCCCTAAGGAAAGGCCTTTTATATCTAAATTCGTTTCACAAGTTTTACGATTAGCACAATCACTGCAATGACAAGAAGAATGTGAATGATGCCGCCGCCAATATGAAAAACTAATCCTAATAACCAAAAAATAAATAAAAGTCCAATAATCGTCCACAACATAATTTTTTCTCCTTTTTTTATATGTAGTATTTGTTATAATTTTATATTTCCCTAAATGTGCATAAATAAACGCATTTCATATACATCTTTTCACTGAGGAAGGTTCACATAATGTACAAAAAGCAATCATGTTCTCTGTGGTAAAATAAGTATGTAATCTTATTTCATTTAAACTATAGCGGAGATGATTAACTATGACATGGATTGTATTACTTTCCATCATTCTTGTAAGTGCACTCAAAATATTAATAACGTGTCTTCCAACTCCAGTGGTCAAATGGCTTATGACTAAATTTCAATTACACCCAACACTTGATGACCAAAACGTTACTGTCACAGTTGATGGGAAACATTTAGAAGGCAAAGACAAAATGCAAGTGATTGATTATTTTAATAAAGCAACCTTTTTAAAACAATATTATGTCCATGAAGGAAATAAGGACTATTATAAACACCTAGAAGACAGTGAAACTCCACTGGTTATCGATACGAAAAAAGGAAAAAAAGATGTTCGATTATGCTTATACAGTTATGATGATCATGTCGATGTCGTAAAACAGTATAAAAAGAAAATTATTGCTTACAGCCTGCTGTCTGATCACCTTCAAAAGCAGTCCATAACAGCTGACCTAGCTTAAACCAGTCGCCTATAAGGCGGCTTTTTTAGCTTTTAGTTTTAGTTTGAAGCTATCTTATTTAAAAATACCAAACTTTAACAGTAATTCTAATGCTATAATGAAAATTAATAGAATTTTCTAACTTTTTAAGAGGTGATGGATAATGCTTTCTTTGTTAGGGTTTGGAATGATTGCGACTTTTCTATTTCTTGTCATCAGTAAACGCTTGTCCGTGGTTGTTGCTTTTATTTTTGTCGCTATCCTCTTTGGTATAATTGGAGGTTTTAGTGCTGATATGGGCGATATGATGATGAATGGTATTTTAAAAGTAGCTCCTACGGCCATTATGATCGTTTTTGCTATTTTATATTTTGGACTAATGATTGACGTCGGTTTATTTGATCCTATGATTTCTCGTATCCTAAACATTGTGAAAGGCGATCCTTTAAAAGTCGTAATGGCAACTGCCGTTATTACAATGCTTGTTGGCTTGGACGGAGACGGCTCTTCTACATTTTTAATTACAGTTTCCGCCTTGCTTCCTTTGTACACAAAACTGGGAATGAACCGACTAATACTGGCTTGTGTTATTAGTTTAAGCGCAGGTGTTATGAATATGATTCCTTGGGGAGGTCCTCTCGTAAGAGCCGCAGCAAGTTTGCAATTAGAAGTATCAGATCTATTTAATCCTCTTATTCCAGCTATGGCAGCGGGATTGATGTGGACTTTATTTTCAGCATATCTACTCGGAAAGAGAGAAAAAGCGCGCTTAGGAACTATTCATTTAAAAGGTGCATCAATGGCATTTGCTGAACAGCTTTCAGTTCATGAGACCCCTGGGAAGCCACCTAGACTCTTTTGGTTTAATGCCTTATTGACACTGTGCTTAATGACTCTCTTGATCATAGACATACTCCCTATTCCAATTTTATTTGCTATTGCTTTTGCCATTGCTTTATTTGTTAATTTTCCTCATCCAAAAGAACAGCAGGAAAGAATCTTAAGTCATGCAAACAGCTTTGTAATGGTTAGTACGTTGGTTTTTGCAGCCGGAATCTTTACAGGCGTTTTTACAGAAACAAAAATGATGGATGCCATGGCTAATACCATTGTCAGCCTCACTCCTGAATGGCTGGGCTCTCACCTTCCCTTAGTTGTAGCAATAACGAGCCTTCCTCTTAGCTTTGTATTTTCACCTGATGCTTATTATTTTGGCATTTTACCTGTTATTAGCCATACAGCAGCTAATTTTGGTGTAGACCCTGTAGAAATAGGACGAGCAGCTTTATTGGGACATTCCACAACTGGGTTTCCCCTATCTCCTTTAGTACCCGCTACTTTCATTCTGATTGGGCTGGTTGAAGTAGATTTCGGGGAGCATCAAAAGTTTCTTTTCAAGTGGGCCTTTGGGACAACTATTGTGATGACAATTACAGCCATTTTAACGAATGCTATCTCCCTTTAGACTCTACCATAAAAAAGGAAGCCGACTACCATAAGGCAATCGGCTCACACATGTAGGATATTGATTTAACACTAACAAAGTACAACACAACACTAGTAATTATATAATATATTTCATTATTTTGAAAGCGATTTCATATATATTTTTAAAAATATTTTGTTATTTGTTTTTCATAGAAAAAAACCACGTTTCAGCCAATTCGAAACGTGGTTCTTTTCTGTAAGGACTTGCCCTACAGGCTATAAATGTAAGTAAGCTCATTATAGCATGAGCTCTTATCTAGATTCTATGGTAATTACTGTATAATATCGTTACATTACGACCGGTTGTATTTTTCTGTCCATGTGCAGCGTATTCCATGGCTCATCCTGTTCAGCAAGCCTTTCGATAAAATCTTGTGAAGTCCAGAATGGAATAGCCCCCGGTAAAAAAGGATGAGTATGCAGATACAACGTGTCATAAAAATGACTTTGAGCAAATTGTTCCACTGCCTTTAACAGCTGCTGTCCAATGCCTAGACGCCGATATGCTGGATCGACATAGCATTTTACAATCTCGGCTGCAGTTTTATGTTCATATCGCTTTTTTAATGCATGAAACCTTCCATCGTAAGCGTATAAACCAATTGTTCCAATTACTTGTTGATTTTCCGTGACAGCTGCAAAAAAAGCAGCGCCTTTCGCTTGAACATAATATTTATTAAAATGAAGCAAATCCACAGGAAGCTGATTTTTTTCCATCATAGGAAATAGCTCATTCCGCATATTCATGACAAACTGAATCACTTCCGCATCCTTTTCTTTTACTTCTTTAATTTGATACGTTTGTACTTCTTGCACGTTTACTGTCACATCCTTTTATCTATCATTGTATACTTTCTCGTTTTCCTATAGGAACAACACAAGATTGACTATGGCGTTACGTCTAAATGCTGAGTCAGCATATAATACTCGCTTGGATTTGTGGTCCAGTTTTTCACTTTTTGATTATAAGCAACAACAATGTTTGGATGTACAATCGATGACGTCAGCATTTCCTCATTAATCAAAGCGGTTGCTTGCTTAGCTAACTGATCTCGCTTTGCGTCATCTACTGTTGAATTTAACTGTTCTATCATTTTTGTTAGCTTATCGTCATCAATCCGGCTGGCATTTAAACCACCGCCCGGCAAATAGTTCGTACTTAAATAATAGCTTGCATCTCCTCTAGGTGCAGTGATAAGACTGTACAGTGCTAAATCCCAATCGTCTTTTGCCATTACATATTCATCGCTGTCCTCAACGAGATGAATCTTAATAGTAATTCCTAACTCTTTGGCATTAGACTGTATAAGCTGAGCAATCAAAGGAAGTTCTGGTAGAGAGCTGTATGTGACAAGAGAGAGCGATAGTGGCTTTCCATTTTTCATTGGTTTGTCATTTTTGATTTGATAGCCTGCTTTCTCTAAATATTTTTTAGCAGATGGCATACCTCTTTGCTCATTAGCATTATTATCAGCAAAAGGAAATTGAGGTAAAAATGGACCTCGAGCTGCTGCCGCTTGATTGTTCATGATGCTGCTGACAATTTCTTTTCGGTTCAGTAAGGTATCGATAGCTTTTCTTACATTTTCGTCTTTTAATGCGTCATTGGTTTGATTATAAAGTAATAAATGTGTACGCACACTGGGTACTCCACTTACCTTAAAAGACGGATCTGTTTGTAAAGTGCCCAAACTTTCTAAAGGCGGGCGATAAATAATATCCGCTGTTCCGGACTGAAGAGCCGCAACGCGCGCATTAGCATCTTCGTTAAATGCAAAGATCGCATTTTTTAATTTTACTTTCCCATTCCAATAATGTTCATATCTTTCTAACTTCACTTGATTTCCTTGATCGAAAGTCAAAACTTGAAATGGACCTGTGCCAATAGGCTTCTTAGCTATATTAGAAACATCAACATCTATAATAGCTGTGTTTGGATGTACTAACTCAGAAGGAAATTTAGGCATTGGTTCTTTTAATGTAATTGTCAGCGCATGACCGTTCGCTTTCATTTCTTTAATATTTAAAGCGTTTTTCATCGCATAACTTTGATCTATCGTTCTTTGAAGAGAAGACTTAACGGCATTTGCATCTAGTGCTTTACCATTTTGAAACGTAATATTCTTTCTTATCGTAAATGTCCACGTAAGACCGTTATCTTCCGTTTTCCACTTTTCAGCAAGCCAGGGCTTTATTTTTAAATCATTGCTGATTTTAACAAGCGTCTCCCCTACTCCCGCACGAACTGCTGTATAATTATCATCCGTATGAGGATCAAGTGTTGCAGATGTAAAATTAAATAAAAACGTCACACTTTTATCCGTTTTCTTTTTTTCTTTTATACTTATGCTCTCTTCATTAGGAGCACAAGCAGTGAGGCAAAGTAACACAAGAAATATCATAGATACGAGTTTTTTATTATTTATCATTGATTTTTCCACCTTCTATTTTAATACAAAAAAAAAGCACTTCTAAAAAGAAGTGCTTGTCTTCAATACAAATTCAGATAAACGTATCCCTTGTTTATCTTATTTTTGATTCTGCCAAAACACCTCCCTATCCTCGTAGGTTATTGTGTGCTGCGATTTATGGCAGGTCTCCTGGCTTCAAGTCATTGCCTTATACCGCCTTCCCGTCTCTAAATAGACAGTGGCTTTTTGACATAAGGCTCCTTGTTACAGTGGCGGGACCGCTCCGGATTTGCACCGGATTCCCTTTTAAGGCAATTGAAAAACAATTGCCACCATAAAAGCTGGTTATTTAATTTAGTAGCGTGCTCTTGAAACTCTAGAAGTAGAAGCTGATGGTGAAACATCTTCATCATCAAATCCAGTGGCAATAACGGTTACCATCATTTCGTCCTTTAAATCTTCATTAATCACGGACCCAAAAATCATATTTAAGTCCTGATCAGAAGCAGACGTGACAATATCTGCTGCTTCCTGTACTTCGTAAAGACTCAAGCTGCTGCCGCTCGTAATGTTCAACAGCACGCCTCTTGCTCCATCAATCGATGCATCTAGCAGCGGACTAGAAATCGCTTTTTTCGCCGCTTCAATTGCCCGGTCTGATCCAGAAGCTCGTCCGATACCCATAAGCGCAAATCCTTGATTAGACATGATTGTTTTTACATCAGCAAAGTCAAGGTTAATCAGCCCCGGAACAGCGATTAAATCTGAAATACCTTGAATACCTTGGCGAAGAACATTATCTGCTTCACGGAATGCTTCAAGCATAGGCGTCTTTTTATCGACAATTTCAAGCAAGCGGTCGTTTGGAATCACAATAAGGGTATCTACCGATTCATTCATCGCAGTAATACCGCCTACTGCTTGCTTCGTACGTTTATTTCCTTCAAACTTGAATGGGCGAGTGACTACTCCAATTGTTAAAGCATTTAGTTCACGGGCAATTTGGGCAATAACTGGGGCTGCTCCAGTACCGGTTCCTCCACCCATGCCAGCTGTTACGAATACCATGTCTGCGCCTTGCAGTACTTCTTGAATTTGTTCTCTGCTTTCTTCGGCTGCTTCTCTTCCCACTTCTGGATTAGCTCCTGCACCTAATCCTCGCGTTAATGCCGCACCAATCTGCATTTTTACATCTGCTTTAGATAAGTTAAGCGCCTGAGCATCCGTATTAACGGCAATAAATTCTACTCCTTGTACACCGTGTTCAATCATACGGTTAACGGTGTTATTTCCTCCACCGCCGACTCCAATTACTTTAATTCGCACTAGTGGCGATACATCTGCATCAAATCCAAACATTCTAAGTTCCTCCTCAATGATCAAAATTACTTTCTCTTCTTATCCGAAAAAACACGTGAAGAACCTTTTACTCCTATGTTTAACGCGTAACTGTTCTTTTGTTTTACAGATTTTATACATTTCTCTTTTAACCTTCAAATCTTTACATCTTTATGTAAATTTATTGTTGTTCTAAAATTAGTACGCCGAACTCTTTTATGGCTTTTCCACTCAAAACGGCATATAAGCTTATTGTATCATTCATTTGACAGATGTCTGTATTTAATTTTGAGTAAGATGTGACTAAGAGAATAATATTTTTAGAGACAAAATGAGAAAAAGCCCTTAGAAATAAGGGCTTCTCTAGATAATAAACCGTTTTATAATTTCCCAGTTAAGAATTGAGCCTCTCCCATGCCAAAGCTCCAGTCAGCATTATCGTTTTCAACAATCGAAATCATAATGTCGTTTGGCTGAATGCCGCAGCTCTCTCCAAGCTCTTTTACAATTAATCTGTAAAGAGCTTGCTTTTGCTCTTCTGTTCGCTGTTTACTCGTTACACTTATAATAACCAAATCCTTGCTTCTCTCAAAGCCAAGACCTGTATCTTCAATAATCATTTCATGAGCAGGATGCTGATGTACAATTTGATAACGGTCTCGCTCCGGGACGCCAAAGGCTTCTAGCATCGCTCGGTGAGCAGCGTCTAGCAATGTTTTTAACTCTTTTTCATCTCTTCCTTCTATTACATCAAATCTAAGTAATGGCATACTAAGTAACCTCCAGCTTTTTGTCTAATATATTATTGCCTCATCATATCACAACTATCATTTGTAAAAAAAAGATATGCTATTCACAATATGCTCTCTAGTGAAAGAGACCTCAAATGCTTCAATAAAAGCTGAACCTAACAAAAAGAAATGAGCAGCATAACGGCTCATTTCATTAGTATAAAAACATTTATAATAAGAGCTAAAATACATACAGATACAATGGCAATGAGTACGTTCATCACAAGGTTTTGCGAGGATGTTTTGGCTTGTTTTTTCATATCAGCCCGACTCATCTGTTGCTTTTCATGATCACTTTTAGACATCACGTAGCCTCTCCTATTCATCAAAATGTCAGCAGTGTGTAAATGATTTTTGAGAAACCTTGATCCAGTTCTTTTGTATAGACAGCAGCACATGCAGGTTATCACCAGTTATTTTAGCATGTTTTGTCAAATAAGTGGACTATGTAGCGCTTCAATTTATTATTCACAGCCAAATATATTTAAATTCGTTGCTTTTCTCTTCTTTTCTCGCTATTGTTTGAGAAGAAGGATAATTAGATACGATAAAGGATGATACGATATTGAATAACCATACGCAGCTGCCTCAGTATATCTACACATACGCATGCAGCGAAGAGGAACTCTCACTATGTCAATTAGAGAGACGCTCTCTTTTTGAAATTGAAACTGAGAAACCTATCATAAAAAGTGCTGTTAAACTTGATCCAAGCAGAAGCCCTTTTATCAAAGAGCGATTAGATATTATGTATGAATCAGATGACCTTGCAGATATTTGTAAGCAAGTAGAAGATATTGACCTCGGAGACAAAACATTTAAACTCATTTTTATGAAAATTAATGACTTGGAAAAAGATCAAAAAATAAGTTATAAAGGTCAGCGTGCTATTGAACGTGATGTGGGTTGGCATTTTGTAGCAGAAGCAGACTTGCATAACCCTGACCACTTTTTTGGCATTGTTCCATTTGAAGGACGCTGGTATTTTGGGAAATATCAAAAAAGCGAAGCGGTATGGCTGCATCATTTGAAAAAACCGCGTGAATACTCTACAGCACTCAGTACCCGCCTTGCAAGAGCTGTAGCTAACATTGCCGTTCCAAACCCCGAAGGAATGAAAGCGATTGATCCATGCTGCGGTATTGGTACAGTCCTTGTAGAAGCCCTTTCAATGGGTATTGATATTGTAGGACGCGATATCAATCCACTTGTGACCGACGGATCTCGTGAAAATATTGCGCATTTCGGCTTAAGCGGTGATGTCAAAACTGGACCGATTTCAGATGTTACAACTCACTATGATGTAGCTATCATCGACATGCCTTACAATCTCTACACCCACGCGACGCCTGAAGATCAGCTTTCTATTTTAAAACACGCGCGCCGCTTTGCGGATAAAGTAGTCGTGATTACAGTAGATACGATTGACCATATGATTCATGAAGCGGGCTTTTCTATTTCAGATCGCTGCGTAGCGCGCAAAAGCGTATTTTCTAGACAAGTAGTTGTATGCGAATAAAAAAGACACCAGTCTAACAGGCTGGTGTCTTTTGATTTACCACTCTTTAGGTTCATAGTCTAATTCTTTGAATAGCTGCGTACGCTCTTTTTTCGTTAAATCTCTCCATTGCCCAACAGGTAAGTTGTTTAAATGGATATTCATAATACGCGTGCGCTGAAGGCGGTACACTTCATATCCGAGCACTTCACACATACGGCGAATTTGACGATTTAAACCCTGTGTTAAAATAATTTGAAACTCATACTTAGACAGCTGTGTCACTTCACAAGGAAGCGTTTTTGTGCCTAAAATTTTCACTCCCTCAGACATGTTTTTGATAAACTCTGGTGTAATTGGCTTATCTACTGCCACAATATATTCTTTTTCATGCTTGTTTTCTGCACGTAAAATTTCATTAATAATATCGCCGTCATTTGTAAGTAAAATTAAGCCGTCTGAATCCTTATCAAGTCGTCCAACGTGGTGAATACGCAAAGGGTGATTGACTAAATCAATGATGTTTCCCTTTACTTTTTTTTCACTCGTACTTGTAATGCCGACTGGTTTATTAAGCGCAATATATACATTATTTCGAGCAATCCGAAGCTGTTGGCCGCTTACTCGAATATCATCGCCTGGCTTAACTTGATCTCCGACTTTTGCAACCTTTCCATTAACGGTTACTCTTCCTTCACTAATTAACTTATCTGCCCCGCGTCTTGACGCCTTTCCAGATTCGCTAATAAATTTATTCAGTCTCAGGTGAATCACAACCTTACATTTAAAAATTTTAAAATTTGTCTCTTCTATTAGAAACAGACATATGCCAATTTCTATACCGTCCCTATCGTAACATGCTATACGCTTCTCGTCTTCTTTTAATTTCATTACTTAATCATATTTTTTTAACAGTAATAGAAGTATAGGTCCAAAATACTTTGTAACCTTATTCTTAACATTTCAATCAATGCTTACACCTGCGAAACTTGCATCAATCTTCACTTATATACAAGGCCTAGACGTCTGGATTGACTGATCAGTATAGAGTTGCTACCATTATACTGACCGATCAATTAGTAATTATATCAGGGAGCTGTTTTCATGGAACCAACCAATTCAAAAGAAAAAATTTTAAGCGCAGCGGCTAAACTTTTTCGCAAAAAAGGCTATCACGCCACCAGTCTAAGTCAAATTACAAAAGAAAGCAGGGCTCCGAGAGGATCTATTTATTATTATTTTCCGGATGGAAAACAACAGTTAGCAAAAGAAGCTATTCAAAAAACGGGAGAAAGAGTCAAAGCTTATATCGAAAAATCCCTCGCTTCTCATGAAGATGCCGCGTCAGCTATTCAATATCATATAAAACTGATGGCTGATCGAATGTTTGAGCAAGTGGAAAATGAAGCGGATATCTCTCTCGCTGCTATGTCGAGTGAAGTATGGTCATCAAACGAAACGCTTCGTATGGCCTGTGAAGCCGTGTATAACGAGTGGGAGCAAGTTTATGCAGATAAGTTAGTTTGTTCAGGTTATGAACAAGAAGAAGCAAGACAGCTAGGTTCAGCTATACAGTCTTGGATTGAAGGTGCTTATACTCTTTCATTAACTAAAAATAGTACAGTCCCTATGCAAATTGCAGCTGACCAAATTGGCAAGCTGTTTGCAAACAAAAATTAATTTAGTAAAAGGAGGTCACTTATGACACAAACAGAAGAAAAAATGAGTACACAAAGTAAGCTTATCCTTTTCATTTTGATTCTTGGGAATTTTTTATGCTTAATTAGTGAAACGGTAATGAACGTGGCCTTGCCAAGTATCATTTCAGATTTTCACATTAGAACGAGCTCAGCTCAGTGGTTAACTACCGGATATATGCTTGTAATCGGCATCTCTGTTCCGGTGTCTGCTTTCTTAATTCAACGATTCACATTAAGACAGCTGTTTGTGACGGCTATGAGCTTTTACTTAATTGGGTCCTTCATTGGATTTATTACTCCATGGTTTTCTCTGCTTTTTGCGGGCCGTATGATTCAAGCATTAGGGACAGGCATTATTTTACCTCTTGTGATGAGCACAATGTTAACACTCGTGCCTGTTAGCAAACGCGGCACCGTAATGGGGATTTTTAGCGTAGCTATTTTATTTGCACCGGCAATAGGACCGGTTCTTTCAGGATTAATTATTCAATATTATTCGTGGCAAATTATATTTCTAGGTCTTTTAATTGCAGCGGCGCTTATTTTCCTATTTGCTCTCTTTAAGCTCAGTAACGTTTCTGAAACATCTAGACCAACAATTCATATGCCATCTGTGTTTCTTTCTACAATTGGGTTTGGAGGAGTTGTTTATGGATTTAGCGCAGCTGGTGAAGAGACGGGATGGAGTAATCCTATCGTATGGCTTACGCTCATAATTGGCGTCATAGCTCTTGCTTTATTTGTCAGACAGCAAAGCAAGCTGAATTCTCCTATGATTAATATGAAGCCTTTTAGATCGTCTGTGTTTTCAAGATCGATTTTCTTAATGTTTCTTATTATGATGATTCAGTTTTCAATGATGTTAATTTTGCCGCTATACTTCCAAACGGCTGCGGGACTGTCTCCTTTGCAAACAGGGTTTCTTATGCTTCCTGGCGGCGTAACGCTGGCTCTAACAGCTATGGTGGGAGGACGTTTGTTTGACAAAATCGGATTTAAACCGCTGCTTTTAACGGGCTTAGTCCTTTTAACAATTATCTTAAGTTTGTTCACTACTATTTCAAGCGGAACAAGCACGACGACTGCAGCCATCTTATACGCAGCCTTTACAATTGGCGTAGGTTTAAGCATCGGTCCCGTGATGACGCTTGCTTTAAATCAAGTGCCAAAACCGCTTCATGCCCACGGTTCAGCTATTTCAAATACGATTAACCAAGTTTCAGGCGCGATTGGACCCGCTTTGTATACAAGTATTATGACCATGGCTTCTCAGCACTTTATTCAACAATCAAGCGAAACGAATAAAACGCTGTTACAAATAAAAAGTATGACAAGCGGGGTTCATACCGTCTATTATGTAGCCATCGCTTTCGCCGTCGTTTCGTTCCTGCTCGCTCTTACGTTAAAGAAAAGAGATCAGCATCTTGAAACACAATAAATAAGAAACTGATAAGAAGAGCTGCTCACTGGTTGAGCAGCTCTTGTTACATGCAGAATTTATATTACAAATGTAAAAGCAATCATAGATACTATTAAAACAAGGATAACAATACTTTTCTTTTTTTCTGTCTTCCATGCTTCAACAGCGCCCACGATACCACCAATAGCTAAAATAAAAGTACCTATAACGTGGAGAGGCAGCAGAGATAATACTCTACCTAAACTCGCCATCACTCCTCCAATCAATATAAATCCTGTTGTTACAATAGATTTTAAAGATATTAAGTCTCGTATCGCTTCTTTTTTTTCAGTTTTACTCAGTTTAAAGTACTATACTAAAAACAGCGGGTGTTCCCCATAAAATAAAGAAGCTAATCAATCTATCCGTGTCTACACTCACTATTCATTCACCGCCTTTATCAATCCCTTATGAACTCTTCCTAACCCGTTTTTTAGAAATAAAAAAAGCGGCTGTAGCTGCTAAAACGGGAATTACAAAAGCAAAGCTATGTAAATGACTGCCAAATATTACTTTACTTGATAAACCTTCAATTGAATTCCACATATCCGCGCTTTCTGGAACATACAAAAGCGTAAGAATCATGCCTGATAGCAGTTGAAAGCTACCTAGCAACACAATGAAGCTAATGATAAATAGTCCATATCTCTTCAATGAAATCTCCCCCTTGGTTTATATACGATTTCACACCTTTCAAGTTCCACTATTTAACAAAAAACTTTCTATTACTCTTGCTTTAAGGATCCTCCAAAAGAAAATTGATGGTAGTCATCAAGCTTATTCCAATACCCTATGCACTTTACGTCGGGCTCATCAATACCTAACGCTTCTTTATTAGTTCCTTTATAAGGAATAAATGCCGTTAACTTCACCTTTTGTTTTGGCCTGATATTTAATTTATTTCTTTCTGTTAACACCTTAAATTTATTATCAGAATAACCGTTTTTCATTTTTAAAGGATACGATAAAAATACATTATTTTGTTTGATGGTCAAATCGCTCTTGTTTACTAATTCCATTTCATATGAAATCCCTTGCTTCATTTTTTGTTCTTTGATTACGTTAATACTTATCTTTGCTAGTTCTCTTAAAGGAACGTTGTCTTCTTCTTTTGAACACCCTGCAAATAAGATGGCTACCGCTATAATAAAACAAGAATTCCTAACTTTCTATTCAAAAAACAATCCCCTCTCTAATAACAAAGGTTATTTTACAATTATAACTAAAAATAGTTATTTAATGGTAAAAATACAATTAAAAAAGCAAACCGTCATCGGTCTGCTTTTTTAATTGCTACGCATAGGTAATGTGTTGTTGTGCGAAAAACTTTTCGATAAGGAGTTTGCCAACTATATGTATACCGTAACAAAAGAAAAAAGAATGCGCTGTGAGATTTGTCACTCCTTCTTTCAAAACAATCTAACCGGATACTTCCTATTGCCTTACGCAAAAAGAGCAGATCGCAAACGCGACCTGCTCTTTTCACATGCTAGATATGGGTAATTTGTCCATGCGTGAAAAGCTCTTCAATAATAAGGGGTTTATCACTACACTTATAGAATAACAAAGAAAAAAAGATGGGGCTGTGAGATTTATCACAGCCCCATCTTTTTTATCCAACTAGCTTATTAAATTGTACACGTTTATTAATTGCAGCCATAATGGGTGCTCCAACAAGCATAACAATGAACTCACCAACGGCCGTTGTTAACCATGTAAAGAAAAATGGTAAATCAAATGCCAAGTGCAGTTCAAACGCAATAATAAACATCGTGAACGTAAATACAAGTGTATTAACAAGCATACGAGCCCACATATTTTTAATGTAGCGCATAGAAAAAATGGTAATGAGTAATGATAGCACGGATTGTCCTACCCCAAACACCAGATCATAAGCGACCATTGGTGAAAAAAACAAATTCGTCAGAAATACTCCTAGCACAATGCCGTACACGTACTTTTTATTAAACACAATTAAGTGATTGAACATTTCCGATATACGAAATTGGATATTGGTGAAGCCAAACGGCTGGATTAACATGCTGACAGCAATATACATAGCAGCTAAAAGACCGTTGACGCAAAGTGTTCTTATATTCATCTTACTATTCTCTCCTTAGTTTTTTAACGTGGGATGGTTACGAACCACGTAAACACTCAAAGAATCATACAGCAAGCTTAAGCTTTCGTCAAACTAGCTGTTTACAAACTACTGCTGCTTTCTATATCTTGCATATTGACTGCTCTTTTTTCTTACTTTCCTTTAGTATAAAATAGAAGACGTATCAGTATACATAGGTGACATCAAGTAGTTAACCCTTTTGATTTGAAATACGAAAGGATTTGTAGCGATGTTAGATAATACAGATAAACGCATACTCGAAGAGCTATCAAAAAATGGACGTATGAAGATGAAAGAATTAGGAGAAAAAGTGCATTTAACCGGACAAGCCGCTTCTGCTAGAGTATTAAAGTTAGAAGATGAAGGCATTATCAAAGGCTATACAATTAACATTGATGAACGAACACTCGGCTACACCATCCATGCATTTTTAAATATCTATACGCAGAGCATTCATCATCACCCCTACCTTACATTTTTAGAAAGTCAGCAGGAGCACGTTATCAACAACTTTAAAATCAGCGGCGATGGCTGCTACTTACTAGAATGCAAATTTCATTCAAATGAAGAACTAAATGATTTTTTGACAGAGCTAAATCAGCATGTGAATTACAAACTTTCAATCGTCATTAACAAATAAATTTTTTAAAAAATAAAGGTATATTAATTTATGAAAATGGTAATCCTAATAACGTATTCCCCCTATTCCAATAAATTTGAAAATCCTTTGCACCATCGCAAAGGATTCTTTTTTTATGTAGGAAACCGCTTTCTATTTTTCGAAAAGTTGAACATCTCTCACAGCGTTGACATAGCGGTCAGAGGTTTATATAATCGGTGACATCGAAGCATAGAAAAGCCGGATTAAGACCTATACACGTATCGTAATTCTTCGTCTTAGAAGTTGATCAGTTTTATAACTAGACAATTTCTAAGACGTTTTTTATTTTATCATTTGTGAAACACTAGTAAAAACAAGATTCCACATGAAAATATCCTAATAATCAAGGAGGTTTGCATATTGAAAACAATCTATAAAGACATTATCTTAATTATTGTTGGAGCACTTTTAGTTGCTGCATCCATTGATTTTTTCGTCATTCCAAATAAATTAGGTGACGGAAGCACGGTTGGTATTGCCCTTGTTTTATATTATTTATTTCATATCCCTACAAGTATCAGCACATTTCTTGTAAACCTTATATTTATTGCCTTAGCCTATAAATTTCTAACCAAAAAAACGATTCTTTATACGATTCTAGGAGCCGTCATGACATCTGTTTTCCTCGGTCTAGTCAGCTATATTCCTTTTCACGTTCACGACATGATTTTAGGAATTGTATTCGGCGCCTTACTAATGGGAACAGGACTGGCTCTCATTTTTATAGCGGATGGATCGACTGGTGGAACAACTCTTTTAGCTTATTTATTAAACTACACAAAAGGCTATAATATTTCTAAAAGCATGTTCTACATGGACAGTGTCATTATTTTAGCATCAGTTTTCGCTATTGGCGTCAATAACATGCTCTATACTTTTATATTCGTCTATCTTTGTGCCAAAATCGTAGATGTCGTTATCGAAGGTTTCCACAACAAAAAAGCAATGACGATTATGTCCGATCAATACAAAGACATAGCCCAAGTCATCACCAGTGAATTTGGAAATGCAGCCACCATCTTTTACGGATACGGCTACTACGCCAACAAAGATAAACGTATTATTTACGTTGTTATTAAAAAGAACGAGCTATTAAAAATTAAAAAGAAAATCCAGCAAATTGACCCGAATTCTTTTATTGTCATCCACGAAGTAAAAGAAGTTGTCGGCGGGAAATTTGGATTTATCGGTAATTCGCCTCATGAAACAAAAGCCGCTGCTAAATAAAAAATCCACCTCTTGGTGGATTTTTTTATGAAAAAACCGTTAAGAAAAATGAAAAGATACCTGCTAAAAAGTAAACCGACCCTAACGCAATTGCTCCTGTAACGACCGTAAATACACTTAATCCGATAGCCACCTTCATTTTCATCCACATCCCTTTTTAGATTAGTAGTATAAGTATGTCCAAGAATAGAAGATTTATAACTATGCCATCCTATTTATTTCATATATCGATGCAACAATTGTCTATTCAATGTGTTCTAAAACCACCCCTGGCGACATAATGTATAGGAAGGATTTCATATACACATCTTTGTATCACACATATCATATGAAATTAGGTGAGATAAAATGGTGGCTATCCACTTTTTTGAAAACAGAAAACTTCTATTAAGCCAGCTGAGGGAAAACATTCCTTCTACGGGTGATGATTTAAAGATTAAAGGACGAAAAGGAACCGTCGTGCTTGTGAATGACATCGATGAAAAAAATGTTCACGTGGAAGTTGCTTTAGAAAAAGTAGTGAAAAAGAACTTAGCATTAGATAACGCTAAAAAGAAAAGGAGATAAGCGGCTTACGCTTATCTCCTTTTCTTTTTAATTTATATACGAATCGTCTGTATCTTTTGCTTCAGTTTCCCAAAAAAAAGAGACTCCTAAAAAGGAATCTGCAGCAAAGAGCGATATCATCGCCTGAATATTAATACAAGCTATATTTTAACATATAAAAACATATTTTACAAAAATAAACTATTATTTTACGCATAATTATTTTTTATTCGAGGTTTTTCAACATTTGAAACCTATTTCGTATAGAGATCTTTATTTATTTTTCAGGCCAAATTTTTGCATCTGGCTCTAATAACCACTTATGCTCTTCTTCCATAATACGATCTGTCCACGGATTATTGTCGAGATGGCGAATCATCCAGCAGAAGTACATCGCATAGCCGGGAGCCGTTGCTTGAGGATGATCCAATTCACCAGGAATTGTAATAAAACTATTATCAACTACACGATACGCATCTTCTCCAACCATTGCGCAGCCAAATCCTTGTGGCTTGTCAAAACGATAGTAATACACTTCGGGCTGGTCATGATGATGAGGCGGATAACTCGACCATCTTCCTGGATAAGAAATAACTTCTCCAATAACAAGGTTAGAGTAAGGAGCGTTATTGTAGTCAAAGATTGTTCGGATTACACGCTGAGCAGTACCTTCCCATACTCCTTCACCAGCCACTGTGTTTTGACAATCTTCGGGCGTGTATAATTTTGATGAAAATTCTTTTTCATTATCCGTTTTTTGAACTAGTACTTCACTATCGGCAAGCCCGGTAATTTTGACCTCCACATTTTTTGAAACGTGCAAACACCAAGGCTCTTCTTCAAATAGGGACTGGCGCTGAAGTTCTTTCGAATGGCCTTCCCACTCCAGCTTTACCTTTCCTTCTAGTAAAAGAATAGCCGTTTCACTGCTGCTGTCTAGTAAAGTTTCCTCTTTTCCTTGGGACATTTTATAAATCCCAATATCCATCAGCATATCTTTGTGCTGACCGGTCATTTCTGTAAGTACGTTATATCCTTTATTTAATTCACCTAATTTACCTAACATCCTTGAATTCCTCCTTTATGTAGTAGCGCAATCAGAATTTACTAATCACTCATTTTTTCTTTATAGACTCTATACATTCTTTTGAATATGTGACTATGATGAGTTTTTATTAACAGCAATACTCTTGATTGTATTCAATTATTTACAGATACTGTGGCGTCTCTTCGTAACGGAGCCGTTGATTTCCGGATAATCAATTTCGGCTCAAGAAGCAAATGTTCTTTATGCATCGTTGGGTATTCCATTTCTCTAACCAGCAAATCCACTACGTTTACGGCCATTTCTTTTGTCGGCTGTGCTACTGTCGTCAACATGGGCGTAATGGTAGTAGAAAGAACCGTATTATCAAAGCCAATCACTGATAAGTCTTGCGGTACATCAATTTTGAATTCTTTTGCAGCTTGGATAACTCCGATAGCCAGTAAATCGTTACAAGCAAAAATAGCCGTCACTTTCTCCTTCATTGAAAAAATTTGCTTAGCACTTTCATATCCTTTTTGAATACTTGCTTCGGTCGTAATAACGTGCTGAGGCGGCACGATGATTCCATTTTCTTGCATAGCGTCTCGAAAAGCATCTAAACGGGCGTGATTGCTTTTTGCATTTTCCGTAATAATCGCAATTTTTTTATGATGCAAAGACAATAAATAATCAGTCGCTAAATAGCTCCCTTTGTAGTCATCCACTGTCACTGTATTAACGGATATGTGAGGAATTTCTGAAGCAATAACGCTAATAGGTATATCTTGCTTAAGCATATTTTTTAAAAGATTAGCATTGCGAAAAGCAGAAGCTACAATTAAACCGTCGATTTTCTGACGTATTAACAGCGATAGATACTTTTTCTCTTTTTCCGCATCGTTATCGGTATTGCACATTACAACATGGAAACCTCGCTCATGACTCCGGTCTTCTATGCTTCTTGCCAAATCGGCAAAAAAAGGGTTGGAGATGTCAGGTACGAGAAGCCCAATCGTTTTAGTGGGTTTTCCTGTTAAAGCAGATGCTACGACGCTTGGATGGTAATTCAACTGCGCCATAACCTCAATTACTCTTTGTCTTGTTCTTTCACTAATATGACCGGTTTGATTGATGACTTTTGATACCGTAGAAATTGATACACCTGCTTCTTCAGCCACACTATAAATGGTTGGCTTCATTTCCTCTCCTCCTTTCCTTTCATAAACACATAAAAGGCGTAAAATCTTTTACAATGGAAATTAAAGACCGCTTTTTTCTTTAATAAAGTTTCTTGCTTTTAACGCATATTCAAAAGGATTAGCAAGGGCTGGATCCTGTTCTGCTTCTACGACAAACCATCCGTTATAATCCGAAGTGGCAAGCGTAGTGAATACTTCATCAAATTCAATAGCTCCGTCACCTGGAACAGTAAAGGCTCCTTCTTTTACCGCTTGCAAGAAACTTAGGTCTTGTTCTTTGACTCGATCAACTACTTCTTGACGAATATCCTTTAAATGAACATGCTTAATACGGTGCAGATATTTTTTTAAGATATAAAGAGGTTTTTCTCCTGAAAAGACAAGATGACCGGTATCAAATAGCAGAGAAACAAGCTCTGGATTGGTAAGCCCCATTAGCTGCTCAATCTCTTCTGTTGTTTGTACACCTGTTCCCATATGGTGATGATAGACAATATGCATATCTTTTTCTCGTGCCAGTTTCCCAAGATGGTGCAGGCCTTCTGCAAGTCTGCTCCACTCTGTTGGCGTGAACACAGGCTTTTCTTTAAATAAAGGAACATCCATCAGCCCCTGAATGCTGTGTCCTTGTTCAGAAACAACAATTACTTTTGCTCCCATTTCGTATAAAAAATCGCGATGTTCAATAAATGGCGTTACCGTTTCTTCCAGCGGCTTTGTTGTTAAAAATGTACTGAACCACGCACTTGCAATTTCCAAATTCCGAAGCGATAATGCCTTTTTTAAGATTGAAACATTTCGCGGATATTTGTTTCCGACCTCACTTCCTCTAAAACCGCTTAAAGCCATCTCACTGATACACTGTTCGAATGTATTTTCAGCTCCCAGTTCAGGCATATCATCATTTGTCCAAGCAATTGGAGCAATCCCCAGTTTGACCGTATTTTCCTTGAACATCTCTTCCTCTCCCTTATATGAAATTAAAACCTTTTTATATTTATCGAATGTTTCTCTTCAACAACCTCATTTTCTCCTGCTCCTTAATAAACTCTTGCCATTTCAAGGTTTTTCACCTTATCTTCATAAGCTTCCTGTACATGCTGATTTTTAGATACCTCTGCTACTCCTACATGCCACCATGATTCATAACCGTTCGTCATAGTTTTTGGCAGCACTTTAATATCAATTAGCGTAGAAACCTCTTGTTTTTGTGCATCTTCTATCGCCGTTTTTAATTCTTCAAGAGAACTTACGCGATACGTTTTTACACCGTAGCCTGCGGCGCTGGCTGCAAAATCAATTTTCATCACGTTTCCGTTTAGTTTTCCTGTTTCATCGTTTCGATAACGAAACTCTGTGCCAAAGCTCCCCATACCGTTTGACATTTGAAGGTTATTAATGCACCCGAAGCCGGAGTTATCAAACAGTAAAATGTTTATCTTTTTTCTTTCTTGAAGGCTTGTAATAAGCTCTGAATGAAGCATTTGATAGCTTCCATCTCCAACCATCGCATACACTTCCTTAGCTGGTTCTGCCAGCTTAACTCCAAGTGCGCCTGATACTTCATATCCCATACATGAATATCCATATTCCATATGATAGGTATTAGGTTTAGTAGACTTCCACATTCTCTGTAAGTCGCCTGGAAGACTTCCTGCTGCACCAACAATGACGGAGTTGTCATCAAGGAGCTTATTCATCTCTCCAATTACTTCGGTTTGCGTTAATTGAGTACCAAGTGATTCTACATATTCAGCTAAGCTTTCATCTAAATGACCTTGTATTTCCGGAACAAAATCTGCACCAGTAAAACGTATGCTATGCAGACGCTCTAATTCTGTTTCCCATGCGTCTTTAGCATTTGCAATTTCTGTTGTATAACCAGACTGATAGCCAATTGATTTTAGCTCTTTCATAAGAGCAAGCAACCCTTCTTTTGCATCAGCTACAAGTTTCACAGCATCAAGTTTATTTGCATGAAATTCAGACGTGTTAATGGTAAGAAATTGCACGTTGGGATGTTGAAAAAGCTGTTTAGATGCTGTTGTAAAATCAGTAAATCGAGTGCCTACTCCAATTACTAAATCTGCTGCTTTAGCGATTGTATTAGCAGCTGAGTTCCCTGTTACACCTATTCCGCCCAGATTATAGCGATAGTCACTTTCAACGGCACTTTTCCCTGCTTGAGTTTCTCCAAATGGAATATGGAACTCACTAGCAAATTGCTTTAACTCTTTTGCAGCTTCTGAATACCGAACGCCTCCTCCACAAATGATGATTGGCTTTTTCTTTGTTTTCATTAATTGAATTGCATCTGCTAGACTGTCCCTAGTCGGAAGGCGGCGCTCAATGCGGTGAACGCGCTTTTGGAAGAAATAAGCTGGAAAATCCCATGCTTCTCCCTGCACATCTTGAGGCAAACAAATAGTTACAGCTCCCGTATCTGCTGGATTCGTTAATACACGTATCGCATTAATCATAGCTGTCATCAATTGTTCAGGGCGGCTTACGCGATCCCAGTACTTACTCACTGGTCGAAAAGCATCGTTTGTAGAAATAGATAAATCATATGACTGTTCAATTTGCTGCAAAACGGGATCCGGCTGTCTAGTTGCAAATACATCACCAGGAAGCAGCAAAATTGGAATATTATTAGCTGAAGCAGTGGCTGCCGTTGTAACCATATTTGCTGAACCTGGCCCCACTGAAGATGTGCAAGCCATAATCTGCTTTCGATGTTTTTGTTTTGCAAAAGCCATCGCTGCATTGGCCATTCCTTGTTCATTACGTCCTTGATATATATCTAGATTTCCTGGATCTTCTTCCAAAGCTTGCCCAAGACCTACCACATTTCCGTGCCCGAAAATTGTAAAAATCCCTTTAATAAACTGATGCTGCTTTCCATCAAATTCAACATACTGCTGATTTAAAAACTTCACTAATGCTTGTGCTGTCGTCATTCTAACTGTTTCCATGCTTCTTTCCCCCTTCTAGTACTAGATTGCGATTTTAAAAAAGGAAGCATAAGGAATATCTTTAATTCCTGATACTTCCTTTTAAAATGAGATGCGATTTTTAATGAATCACTTACCAGCGCGTTGTTACCATTTTCTTTCTTGTATAAAACTCCACGCCGTCCGTACCATTTGCATGAAGATCACCATAAAAAGAATCTTTCCAGCCAGAGAATGGGAAGAATGCCATAGGTGCCGGTACCCCTACATTTACTCCTAACATACCAGATTCAATATTTTCACGGAACTCACGTACGCTTGCGCCGCTATCTGTATAAATACAAGCACCGTTTGCAAATCGAGAGTTATTAGCTACTTCAATAGCTTCTTCTAATGTTTTCACACGTACAATAGAAAGCACAGGTGCAAAAATTTCATCTTGCCAAATTTTCATTTCTTGCGTAACATGATCAAAAATCGTTGGTCCGACAAAGTAGCCCTTGCCATTTACTGCTGCATCTGTGCGACCGTCACGAATAAGTTCTGCTCCTTCTTGCACGCCTGATTCAATATAGCTGAGCGTACGCTCTTTATGATTTTCACGAATGACTGGTCCTAAGAAGACGTTTTCTTCTAAGCCGTCGCCAATTACAATATCATTTGCTTCCTCTACTAATCTTTCAATTAGCTGATCCGCAATTTCTTCTTGTACAGTAACAACAGATGCTGCCATACAACGTTCACCTGCTGAACCAAAAGCGGCTCCAATAATTTGTTTTGTTGCTACGTTCAAATCTGCATCCTTTAATACAATTGAATGGTTTTTAGCACCGGCTAAAGCTTGAACACGCTTTAAGTTTTCCGTACCTTTTTTGTACACGTACTCAGCTACAGGCTGTGAACCAACAAATGAAATAGCTTTCACTAACTTATGTTCAAGAAGACCGTTTACCACATCATGCGCGCCGTTTACAATGTTTAATACACCTTTTGGCAAACCAGCTTCTTCAAATAATTCTACTAATCTTGCAGCTAAAAGCGGCGTACGCTCAGAAGGCTTTAACACAAATGTATTGCCGCAAGCGATTGCAAGCGGGAACATCCAGCAAGGAACCATCATTGGGAAATTAAACGGCGTAATTCCCCCAATTACACCAATTGGGTAGCGGTACATGCCAGACTCAATGTCTGTTGCAATATCAGGAAGCTGTTTCCCCATCATTAACGTAGGAGCACCCGCCGCAAATTCTACACATTCAATACCACGCTGCACTTCGCCTCGCGCTTCGTTAAAGCTTTTTCCGTTTTCAACCGTCACTAACTTTGCTAATTCATCCCAGTTATCTACTAATAGCTGCTGATACTTGAATAAAATTCGTGCACGTTTAGGCACAGCTGTTTTTGCCCACCCTTTAAACGCTTCATTTGCTGCTTGCACCGCTTGATCTACGTCTTCTTTTGTAGAAAGAGGTACCTGTGCGATTAATTCACCTGTCGCTGGGTTATACACAGGTTCCGTTTTTGATGTAGCTGATTCAATCCATTGTCCACCAATATAGTTTTTTACTGTTTTTACTGCTGTCTGTGTCATAGAATATCTCTCCCTTTATCTAATTTTAATAAGTTGCTATTCCTTTAATCTTTTAAGATTTTCCTTTTATCTATTAAGCTTTCTGCAAAACTTCCGTTGCTGTCTCCATAAAATTTAAGAGCTCATCACTTGTTGGCATGGCATCTGAACAGCTGTGTTTTGAAATGACAATCGAAGCGGAGGCACCCCCCAATCGCATTGCCTGTGGAATTTCCAGCCCTTGCATCAATCCGTAAATAAAGGCTGAAGCATAGGAATCACCAGCGCCAAACGTTTTCAGAACTTTTGTTTTAAATATTCCTCCGCGGTGAGACTTACCATCTCTTGTATAGGCAATAGACCCTTCTCCACCGTGCTTAATCACGACGATTTGAGCATGGTGAGAAAACCAGCGCTCTGCTGTTACTTGATCATTAGATTCTTTATAGTTTAAAAGGTTTTCCATCATGTCAAACTCTTCTCGCGTACCAATAATTACATCTGATTTTTCAGCGGCTAAATTAAAATAGACTGCCGTTTCAGCTTCCGATTCCCATGTATATGGACGATAATCGATATCAAAAAACACTACAACTTCATGCTTGCGTGCATGTTCTAGTGCTAAAAACACTGCTTCACGAGAAGGACTTTGCGCAAGAGCCGTTCCAGATATTAAAAGAGCCTTTGACTTCTTAATATATTCTTCTGATACTTCTGTAGGATCTAGTTTTAAATCCGCTACGTTATCACGATACATTAAGATACTGCAATCTGTAGGACTCTTGATTTCTGTAAAAGCAAGCCCCGTTACGGCCCCCGTTTTATCAACAACAATGCTATCGGTATTAATCTTATTTTTTTGCAGATAATCCGTAATGAAGCGTCCCATTTGATCATCTGATACTTTTCCGATAAAGCCGGTTTTTAAGCCTAGCCTTGCTGCTCCAATCGCAATATTAGCCGGAGAGCCTCCTACATATTTAGTAAATGTTTTCGTCTCTTCCATTGGACGCTGTGTTTCATTTGCATTTAAATCAATACATAAGCGGCCAATAGCGATAAAATCTAACTCACGATCTTCTTTAAAAACAAGCGGATTCATCTTTATTCCTCCTTAGTTAAGCGCTTTCCTAAAAGGGTAGAAAGACCAACTTCTTTCATCCCCACGTTTACCGTCATTAATTCACTGCGTATTTTTTATGTTCAATCTTCACTGGCTGCCCGGATAGTAAAGATTCTTTTGCTGCTTTAGCAATTCGTTCTGCTTGTAACCCATCGTTCCCTGTACAAATAACGCTTTGTTTTTCCATAATTGCTCTTGCAAACTGTGTTACTTCATCTATGTACGCTTGTGTATAGCGCTCAAGAAAGAAATACAGCGGCTTCTCTTTGACTACACTTTCGCCTGTTGATATTTCTACTGTAGTAGGACGGCAATTATCAGCAGCAGCGGAACCTTTTTCACCAAAAACTTCAAGGCGCTGATCGTAACCGTAGACAGCTTGACGACTGTTATCGATTACACCTAAAGCTCCATTTGCAAATTTTAATGATACAATTGCCGTATCTATATCCCCTGCTTCTTCAATAGCAGGATCGATGAGCGTCGTGCCGTAAGCCGATACTTCAATTACTTCACTGTCCATTACATAACGAGCCATATCAAAATCATGAATCATCATATCCATGAACAATCCTCCTGAAGCGCGAACGTATTCCGGACTCGGAGGCTGAGGATCTCTGGAGGTGATTTTTAAAATGTGCGGCTGTCCTACTTCTCCTTGTTGTACAAGATCATGCACTTTTTTAAAGTTGGGATCAAAGCGTCGGTTAAAGCCAACTTGAAGCTGCACTCCATGTTCTTTTACTACTTCTAACGCTTCGATTGTTTCTTCTACCGAAAAACTAACGGGCTTTTCACAGAAAATATGCTTTTTCGCTCGAGCTGCTTCTTTAATAATCGATGCGTGCGTATTCGTTGGCGAACAAATGAAAACGGCATCAATTTCTGAATCAGCTAATAAATCTTGATAATTTGTTGTTAACGTCGAAATTTCTTTACTTGCAGCCCATTCATGTAAATGGTCTACTACCACATCTGAAACCGCTTTAATTTTTATTTGCGGCATTAATTTTAAATTATCAACGTGTAATTTCCCTATGCGTCCAGCACCAATTATTCCAATTGTAAGAATCCCCATCTTATTTTCCCCTTTAATTAAAAGTTAAGAAAACATTCGCTCAAACCTCTATATAGGTTAAGCGCTTTCCTGATTCCAATTATACATAACGTTTTCTGAAATGCAAACAATTTTTATAGATTTTTTAGAATATTTGTTTTTTAACAATCTAAATACATACTATAAAAACTATTTTTATTTTTTATCTATTTATCGATGAAACATAAAGAAATTCTCTATATTTAAGTATTTTTATCATGAATTCAGTGATTATTTCCTTACATACTAATATTTTTATGATTAAAATGATTTGATTGAAAATTATATATATTAAAAATTTTGATTGACGTTCAAAAAATGTAAGCGTATACTTCTTATCAAATAGATTAAGCGCTTAACCAAATTAGTTTGATGTTTTACACAAAATAATCGATCTGGTGGTGTGAAAAATGAATGAATTTATTTCCAGAAAAACGGCTTTAGACAGGATTGGGATCCCTTCTCATTTAACGTGGGGATACATAGGTATTATTGTTTTTATGATTGGCGATGGTTTAGAACAAGGATGGTTATCTCCTTATCTTGTAGAACGAGGTTTAACCATTGAACATGCTGCTTTACTGTTTACTGTTTATGGCATTACGGTCTCAGTTTCTTCCTGGTTCTCCGGCGTACTGGTTCAGCTGTGGGGTCCTAGAAAAGCAATGGCATTCGGCTTGATATCCTTTATTATTGGTTCCATTGGATTTATAGGCTTAGGACTTCATATTATGAATTACACAATTATACTAATTTGTTATGCTCTTAGAGGATTTGGTTACCCTTTATTTGCTTACTCATTCTTGGTCTGGGTGTCTTATCGCACGCCCCAGGAAATGCTTTCAAAAGCAGTAGGCTGGTTTTGGTTTGTCTTCCAGCTCGGATTAAGCGTAATCGGAGCCTTTTACTCAAGTTATATGGTTCCAAAAATTGGCGAAATCGCTACCTTATGGAGTGGTTTACTTTTTGTTTTGATCGGTGGAATCTTTTCGATTATTATGAATAAAGACAAGTTTACCGTACAAAAAGTAAACGATAATAAAACAAAAGAATTAATGAAAGGGATTACAATTGCATTTGAGAACCCTAAAGTAGGGATCGGCGGCATCGTAAAGATTATTAACTCTGCTGCTCAATTTGGATTTGTTGTTTTCTTGCCAACATATATGATGAAACATGATTTTACGATGAGTGAATGGTTGCAAATCTGGGGTACATTGTTTTTTGTGAATATGGCTTTTAATATTATTTTTGGTATTGTTGGAGATAAGTTTGGCTGGGTAAATACAATCAAGTGGTTTGGCGGAGTTGGATGCGGAATTGTAACACTTGCTCTCTACTATGTACCGCAATTCGTCGGACATAATTATTGGGTAATGATGATTGTCGCATGCTGTTACGGTGCAACACTAGCAGGTTATGTTCCTCTTACAGCGTTAGTGCCTTCTTTAGCTCCGGAGAATAAGGGAGCTGCGATGTCTGTGTTGAACTTAGGATCTGGACTTTCTGCTTTTGTAGGTCCTTTAATTGTAACCGTTTTTATTGGTCTTTTGGGCACGGGCGGCGTAATTTGGATCTTTGCTTGCTTGTACTTCTTTGGTGCTTTTCTAACTGGTTTCCTTACGATTCCAACAGAGACAACTATTAAAGGCGAAACAATAAACGAAGTCAAAAGTCCGGTCTCTCTATAAATATGCTTAAGAAGAAAAAGCTGCAGGTGTCTCAACGGGACTGACCCCCTAGAGTGAGACAAATAAAAAACACCTTTAAGTTAAAAAACGGGTATGTAGTACCTAACAATAACTTGGAGGTGTTTTTTCTATGGGGACAAGAGTCAGTTATCCGGTAGAAATAAAATTAAAAGCGATTGAAATGAGATTAGCTGGTATACCTGTAAAAGAAGTATTATCACAGCTGAATATTCCTAATCATACCCAATTAAAAACGTGGATGACATGGTATAAAAATGGAGAAATGCATCGATTTGAACAGCCTGTAGGTAAGCAATATTCATATGGGAAAGGTCCTGAATTTAAGAGCAAGACGTCTAAGTTAGAGGCAGAGAACCGGCAGTTAAAGCAACAGATTGAGATCTTAAAAAAGTACAAGGAATTGGAAAGGAAGTGGTACCAGAAATCGTAGTGAACACAGTGGAAGAGCTAAAAGGTCAGGTGCCTATTTATCAAATCTGTTTACATCTTAATATCCCTCGTTCCACGTACTATCGTTGGAAGCAACATACAAAACGGGATACATTAAAGAAATGGATGGAACAACAAGTTGGTGAACAATGTCATAAACACAAGTTTCGATATGGCTATCGAAAGATTACAGCATTACTCAATCGAACGATGAAGATGAATCATAAGTTTGTGCAACGTGTCATGCAGAAGTATGGTTGGCAATGTCGCGTAAAACGGAAGAAACGTCAGCGAACAGGGCAACCTTATCAGGTTGCAGAGAATGTATTAAATCGTGACTTTCGAGCTGATCGTCCTCTTCAAAAACTAGTGACGGATATTACCTACTTGCCTTTTGGGCCTAAACAGTTGTATCTTTCAAGTATTCAGGATTTATTTAACGGAGAAATCATTGCGTATTCCATTGGTGATTGTCAAAACGTAGCGTTTGTTTTAGATACGTTAAGTCAACTTCCTTCTTTGCCTGAAGGGTGCACGCTGCATAGTGATCAAGGTTCCGTGTACACATCGTATGCTTATCAACAAAAAATCAAAGAAAGAGGCATTACCATGAGTATGTCCCGCAAAGGGACTCCCGCAGATAATGCCTCTATCGAATCGTTTCATTCCTCGCTAAAGTCTGAAACGTTCTACCTTGACGAGTTGACATACACTACGACCACCATCGTAGAGCAAACCGTCAAAAACTATATTACGTATTATAACAATGCCCGTATTCAAACAAAACTAAACAACCAGTCACCTGTACAATACCGGCAACTGGTCGTTTGAAAGGTGTTTTGATCCCTGTCTCAAAAACAGGGGTCAGTCCCCAACACCTGCAGCTTTTTTACCTTCTCTATTTTATAACTTTTTTACGGACGCACGTTCTACTAGTTCGGGAATAATTGTTACTCGCTGTTTCGCATACTCTTCTTTTTTCATAGACTTTAACAGCTGTTCAAACGTACTAGTAGCCATCTGAGAAATGGGTTGTTCAATCGTTGTCAAACCCGGCTCAGCAATATCAGCATAAATCGTATTATCGAATCCAATTACCGACAGATCTCCCGGGATCGAAAGCCCATGCTTCCTTGCCTCGTTTATGAGCGATACCCCAATTAGATCTGTACATGCAAAGACTGCTGTTGGCCTATTAGGCAAGGAAAGCAGCTGTTTACTGGCTCTCCTGCTATCTTCTACTGTTGAATAACAGCTGATAATGGACTGATTTTCTAGTGATAAATTTGCTTCTGTGAGCGCTTGTTTAAATCCCGCTAATCGTCCTTCACTGCTTTTCCTATCTTTTTCAGTCATAATCGTTACCGATTGATGACCTTTTTCTATTAAATACGTACCTGCGATATATCCTCCGCGAACGTTATCAATTGTCACTACATGCGTTGAAATAGAAGGATGGTCAACTGAAAACAATACAAGCGGTACATCATGCTTCACGATCTTCTTTACGAGCTTCGTATCATTTAGTTCGGTTGCGATAATGATTCCATCTACTTGTTTTTTAAATAAAAGATCTATATATTCATGCTCGCGCGCAGTTTGATGATCTGTACTGCATAAAAAAAGCGTGTATCCCGCTGCTCTAGCACTATTTTCAAAAGCTCTTGCTACCTCCGCAAAAAAAGGATTGGAGATATCAGGAACTAGAACACCGATCGTGTACGTCTTTTTTCCTGTTAACGCCGCTGCCACACTGCTAGGCTGATAATCTAATTCCATCATTACTTCATTCACTTTTTTTATCGTTTTTTCACTAATACGGCCTGTTTGATTGATTACTTTGGATACAGTGGCTATCGATACCCCTGCTTTTTTCGCGACATCGTAAATGGTTGGTTTCACTTTCACTGTTCCTTTCTTCGTGATCTCTTTCCTTATTTTATCACGAAAGTATTCAATCGTTTATTTTAGATACAGTCTTTCGTTTTAAAAGAGAAATAAAAAAGCTGTTCAATGTGCAACAGCTTTTTTTAAAATGATTAATTTTTCAACGATTGTTCACTTATCCATTCCATTATGCTTGTTGTGGTTCCGTTTATTTTAGCGTTGGGTTCATTATTATAAAGATATATCCAAGATGAATGTCCATTATACTGATAGGGCGAACCATCGTTATTTTTATACAAGCCTGTGGTGTCATGCACATCCTCAAATAGTGATAAATAAACATTATTTGCATGGCTTTTCACCAAACGTTCATAAGTTGGAAGAGTGTTAATTGTTGGCGGAAGGACCGTATCATTCTTAGCGGCTACGAACCAAATAGGTGTTTCTTTCATCTTTTCAATATCTTGATTCGTAATTAATCTATCATTTAGTCCTTCACATACTGGAAATGCTGCTGCAAAGTATTTTGGATAATCACGAATCATAAGCATAGTCATATATCCGCCGTTAGATGCTCCTCCGATATAGATTCTATTGGGATCAATATCAGGGTTTTTAGAAACATATTCTTCAATTAAGGCCATCAGTGATTCTTTATAAATAGAAGTTCCATCCGCTTTACCCGTATAACCATCCATCCATTTTGTTGGCGCTTGCGGTACTAAAACGTAGGCACCTTCAAAATAAGCCTGAGTTTCTTTTGTGATAAAACTAACAGCTTTATTGGCAGATAAGGGAATTGTTGCATCTGTTCCTCCCTCTCCTCCACCATGTAGCCAAATGATTAATGGATTCTTTTTCTTATCCTTTGCCGGCGCATGACTTGCGTATGCTAATTCTATATTTTGATATATACCTTTTTTAATTGTAAAATCATCTACGAGTTCTTTTTTCTCTCCCGCAAACTTTTTCACTACAAGCCCTGACAACTTTCCTTTATTTGTTATCATGTCTTTTTGCTGAGTAATGGTATATTGACTGTCTACCCATGCATTTAATCCTGTACCATATTCATCATAATTTAGTGGTGCTCCTAATGAAACAGCTGGTCCAACTTCCATTTCTAAAACTGCATATTTTCCAGTATGTACGGCTGGTTGTCCATCTTTATCGGATACATAGGCTTTTTTTACTGTACGATCTCCTTGTTCCAATAAAGACGGTTCTAATCGACTATCACTTCGAGCCACATGCACCTTAAACGTTTCTTTTGTAAGTGAATTCGTTGGAACAGGTTCACCTAAGTCAATAATAATTTTTGTGATCGCCGCTCCCCAGTCATAAATCTCTGTCACTGTACGATAGGATGTAGCTTTTTCATGCGTCTGCTTCGCCAGCGCTGCTTTCTCATAAGAGAGTACACTGCCAATTGCTAAACTCAATATAATAGCCAATAGTACAGACTTTTTTAACCTTTGATACATGGCAAATCTCCTCCTTTTAAATAGAATAGGAATATTAAAATTTTCCTTCTATCTCAACTATTTTGTAACCGCTTACTTACTTGTGTTCTATTTTACTTGTCCCCTCTCTCTTTCTACACATAATTATTTTCCGTTACCTAGCGGAAACTTTTGGTTCTTTATTCCAATAAGCATATTCTATAAGTCCCTGAAAAAATTTTTTATTTTATGTATAAAAACTATCTATTAATCAAATCATAATCTTAACCTTATAAAAGGAGTTGATTATGATGGCAAACAGCAGAAATAAGAGCAGCAATGAATTAGCAGTACACGGTGCTCAACAAGCAATCGATCAAATGAAATATGAGATCGCTAGCGAATTTGGCGTAACTCTTGGTCCTGACACAACTGCACGCGCAAACGGCTCAGTAGGCGGCGAAATCACAAAACGTCTTGTGCAAATGGCTGAACAGCAACTTGGCGGCGGACGTTTCTAAATCACTATCATAAGCAATACGGCTGGAGGAAGAGCGAATGACCGTTCTTCCTTTTCCCATTTTTACATAATCTCTTATCGCGTTTCTTCTCCTCTATATGTATCTAAAACAAAACCTCTCCATAACGTTTACGTTCCATTATATAAGGTTCTCTTTCTCTCACAATAGATTGTTTATGATAAAACATAAAAAGAAGTCCCTTTTATAGGAACTTCTTTCATCTCACTCTATAAATGTGCAAGCTCTTTAGATATCTTTTCGGTCTTTGCTTTTAGCTGCTCTTGCTGACCTTCTAAGTCAGCAAGAACAGCTAGCACTTCCGTATTCTCTGGTTCTTCTTCATACTGTTTTAACGTAGCAACAAGAGACTGTGAAACTTTGATGAGCTTCTGATTAACTTCTTGCTGCTGTTTTAAATAGTCAAGTTCATATTCCGTTTTTTCTAGATTTCTCATCGGTCCCCTTCCTTTCGTTAACTAGCTTTTATTTAAGAACGCAGTCTTTTATTATCGCATTTGGTTACTTCAACATTACCTTATTTTATTTTCGTGATTGCCGTATAACATTTTTTCATTCATTGGGTCAGCTGATTTTTCAGCAGGTGTCACTGCTTGTCCTAGAGCTGAATTGTGTTTATCATGCTCAACTGCGTCTACCATCAGCAAAACTTTTCCTTTTTTAAGATCAGATACATATGAGGAAGCTTCTGCAGCAGGTACACCATATTCGGTTAATTGATTTTCGATTCGATTAACATCTTGATCCATTTTTTCTTCAGACGGAGTAAAAGCATTTTTTATTTTCTCCATAAAGGATTGATGGTGTTTTGAGTGTTGATCTGTATCAACTGTTTGCACATCAATTCCTGCAGAATGCTCAATCGCTTCTGTATTTTCATGACGCAGGCCACTGTTTGTCAAAACAGAAAGTGCACTGTCCGGATATCCCTGTGTTTTTAAATTTCGAATCGCTGTAATAACGGCTGCCTCTGAATCATACGTACCTACTACATTTTTTGTCATTTTCTATTCCTCCTAGGTATTATCATTTTTTAGCTTGTTATAGTATTAATACCCTTGGATTTTTTGGTAAAACTTTTTAACTTTATCTCTAGCTCTCCTTACAAGGAGAAACCAATAAAACAACAGACCTGAATCTAAAAATTCAAGTCTGTTTCATGATATCAATGATTTGTATTACAAAATTGGTGACAGTAAGCGAGATACCGCTTCTTTAAATTTTATAAGAAGAGAGCGCTCTTTATATCGTTCGAGCGTTAATTTTGAACTGCACTGCACATCTTCAAGAAACAGGTTCTGCAACTTTTTGGAAATAGGCTTGTCATATACAACTGCATTCACTTCAAAATTAAGGCTGAAACTTCGTGGATCAATATTCGTCGTTCCTACAGAAGACACTTCATTATCTACTACAATCGTTTTAGCATGCAAAAAGCCTTTTTCATAGAGATAAATTTGCGCACCATACGTCAGCAGCTCGCCTACGTGAGACCACGTAGCCCAATAAACAAAAGGATGATCGGGTTTGTTTGGAATCATAATATGAATCTCCACTCCAGATAATAAAGCAATTTTACAAGCATCCATAAAGCTTGCGTCTGGAATAAAGTAAGGCGTTTGAAGGTACACACTTTCTTTGGCCGACATAATCAATGAGATATACATGTTTTTCAGATGCTGAGTAGTCGAGTTTGGCCCGCTTGCTACAATTTGTACAGGAACCGTTCCAGAATGAGTTTCTGTACGATGCAAAAATTGTTCCAGTTCAATTGGCTGTTTTGTTGCTTGATGCCAATCTAAAATGAACCTCCCTTGAATATCGTTCACTGACTCTCCTTTAATGCGAAAATGAGTGTCTCTCCAATAACCCATTTTTGGATTTAACCCTAAATATTCATCTCCTACGTTAAATCCTCCTATGTATGCTACTTCACCATCAATAATACAAAGCTTTCGATGATTTCGATTGTTAATCCGAAAATTAATTAAGCGAAGAATTGAAGGGAAAAACGCCTGTGCTTCGCCGCCATATGAAATAAGCTCCTTAAAAAATGATGGCGTCATTTTTCTAGATCCTACTTCATCATAAAGAACGCGAACCTTTATGCCTTCTTTTGCTTTTTTTGTTAGCTCATCTCTTAATTTTTTCCCAAGATTATCTCGTTGAATAATATAATATTGAATATTAATTTCTTTTTTAGCATTTCGAATGTCCTCAAACAATGCATCAAATTTCTGATTACCATCACTAAAGATATCAATTTCATTGTCCGTGCGCACGAGTGACTTAGAAGAATTTAAATTAGTGAACAGCAATTTATTATGTTGAATCAATAAATCATTTCGATACTCATGGGTAGCTTTAAGTTCTTTTAATTGTTCATCTACTGAAGATCTTAAATATTCCCGCTCATCAGATGATAACTTATAAAAGTTCTTCTGTTTTAGCTGTCTTCCAAAGAATAGATATACAATAAAGCCGACAATCGGTATAAAAAATAAAATAAGAAGCCACGCCCATGTAGATCCTATATCTCTTCGTTCGATGAAAATAAGAATACCGGCTAATAAAACATTAATAGCTGTTACAACAGATACACTTAGTGTAAAGATATGGGCAAATTCCATCCTATTACTCCTTTCTTTCTACTGCATTGCTTTATTAACTCATTTCCGTTTTTAACGCTTTCATTCACTTTACTATACATAACACAGATTGCTTCCTTTTTCACCTTTAGGATTCAAATTTTTTCTTTTTTGCTACACTAAAAATGTGAAATATTTCTTTTATGGTGTATTAAAAACAAGGGGGGAGATAATTTGTTTTTTTCGTTTATTTTTCTTAGCCTCATCAATGTATTTGTCAGTATTAGCCTGGGGTATACGGCTTATCAATTATTTAGAAAAGCATTTATTGGAGGTATTCTTACGTGTATCCTTGCTTGCAGCGCTCCTATCATGTTTGTATGGCCTTCCCTGTTTCTATCAACGGGCATATCACTTTTTCTCTACTTTCTCATTATTTACTCAAAAAAGCACATATCATCTAATATATAAATAAAAAACACGAAAATCTAAGATTTCCGTGTTTTTTATCTACAAGCTGTATACGTAATAATCCTGCACGTGATATGAATTGAAACCGCATGTTTCGTAGAGTTGCAAAGCGCGTTTGTTTTTTGCTTCAACCTCAAGAAATATATCATATCCTAGCCGAAGCTGCTTTAAAACAAATTGTTTTAAAGCAGCTTTTCCTATTCCCAATTTTTGATAAGAAGGTAAAATACCAAATCCATAAATCCATGCTTCGCTTTTATCATACGATACCCTTAACTTTCCAACCGCTTGACTATTGTACTCTACGATAAAATGAATTTGCTGTTCTTCCGTTTTCGTTTGTTCATAATAAGCAGCTGCTTCTGTTAAAGACATACCAAAGCATTCCACATCAACTTGCATTTCCATTTTCATATCGGTATCTGATTGGGAAGAGCGAAGTGTAACAAAGGGATTATCATCTTCCAATTCTTTTTTTGTCCACTTCATTTGATATTCTGAAAAAGTAAATGAACATGGAATTTGCTTTAAGAACTTCCTGCCTGAAACCGAATCGCCAGGAGCATTTAATAAAATCCCTGTATACCCACGCTTCTTACATATATGTAAAGCTTGAGAAAACAGCTTTGAAAAAATCCTTTTTCGGCGATAGCTAGGAGCGACCATTCCGCATATTTCTACTGTATTCCCAAACCCATAAAGACCAATAAACCCAACAAGCTGATTATCTTCATAATGAAAAAAATCGTTAACTTCATTTTGTTTTCGACTTCGTAACATATCAAAATTCAGCTTTAGCTCTATGTGCTCTTCTTGTTCGCAAATAGACTGTAGCTTTTGTATATCTTCTAACACATGTTGTTCTAACATAAAACGCCCCCTGCATTCTTCTTTTTATTATAAGTTCGGCTTTATTTAACTTTTTCCTTTCATCTTTAGCGCAATAGTCGAATAATTATAGGGTAAAAGCAAGATCAAAAAGCATATAGAGTAATCAAACTAAATAGGCGGGGTGCTTATGAAAAAGACCATTTTAATAAGTTTTATTGCACTAGTTGCTTTAACCATTATTTATTGCCTGCAGAAAGAATTTATTTTCGCTTTAGCTTTGTGGAGCATTTATGGAACAGTATTATCTGTTTTTGTATATTTTTCTTTTTACAAATCAACGGAAGATCGCGAGGAGGAGTAATAATAAAACTATTAAAAGGTCGGTGAAATAAACTTTTTTACAGACCTTTTATAAATTTACAACTGGGATATATGTTGGTAACAACTTAGAAACAAGTAACCCTTATTCTTAGTGTTATAGAAAAGTTATTACCTATTTCACTAAGGAGTTGGATATTTGTATGAAGACAATTACAAAATCTATATCAGTTTTAGCATTAGCAGCGGGCTTTACTTTTTCATCTCTATCTGGAACACTGCCATTCACTCACGAGCAAACAGCAAGTGCAGCAGAAAAAATAAACGCACCGTTTAGCGTATATGAAGTGACCGCAAACGTACTCAATATACGTTCAAAACCTAGCACTCAGGGAAAGATTCTTGATACAGTAAGAAAAAAAGATCAAATTGAAGTAGTCAAGTTTGTAAATGCAGACTGGGCTGCCATTAAAATAATTGGCGGCACCGGATATATCAGTACTTCCTATTTAATGAAAGTCCCTACTACTGTTCATACAGCTGCTAACCTTAATTTACGCACAGGGCCTAGCACAAGCAACAAAGTTGTAACAACTATTCCTAAAGGAAAAAGCGTCAGCTTCTTAGCTTGGGGCTACTCCAAAGATAACAAGCTTTCATTTGATTGGGCTTTTGTAGAATACAACGGCTTTAAAGGATATGTAAGCACTTCGTACTTACAGTTACCTACTTATAGATAAAAACAGATAACTCCCTTGAATTATTTCAAGGGAGTTTATTTATGGACACCTTATTAATAGTGCCCTGCCCATGAAGCACCGATGATAATTAGTAAAATAAATAGCACAACGATTAGCGCAAAGCTACTTCCGTGACCTACTCCGTACCCATAACCATAACCTCCGTAAAAACTCATTTTCTTTCACCTCCCTTTTTTGTAGAATATGTGAAGGGAAATGAAAACGAACATGAGCATTCTTTATCACAAAATTCATTATAATTTATAAACGTTAACTCTTTTACTAGTAAGGCATAGGATATAGCATCCCGTGGTTCATCTCTACATCTTTCCCTCATTCCACCTTTTAAACTAAGGATATATTTCAGCAATACAAAAAAAGAAGAGTTTATATCACTCTTCTTTTTTATTGAACCGGATTATCAACTTGCATGTAGTCATTATAATATTCTTCTAACGTAATTCCTTTCTTAGACACTTTAGAGGCGAGTTCTTTTCCGACAAATCGTATATGCCACGGCTCATATTTATAACCTGTAATCTGCTGCTTTCCTTCTGGATAGCGAACAATGTATCCGTATTTATATGAATTTGCTTCAATCCATTTGGCTTCTGGAGTATCTTTAAAACAATCTTGAGCTGCACACTTACCGGTGCTGCTTGATACATCTATACTTAAACCAGTCTGATGTTCACTGCTGCCCGGGTGAGCGCTGTAATGATTAGCTGCCGCTTCTCCATCTTGTTTTATATACGCTTGATAAAGAGATTCTTGACGGCTTTGAGAACGATAGGCAGAAACACCGGCTAAGTAAATTCCTTCTCGTTCAGCAGCTGAAAACATCCTTTCTAATGCTTTTGCTGCTTCTGTACGCATTTGGCGCTTTTCAATTTTTTCTTTAAATATAAACCGAACGTCCGGGTATACAAGGTCAGTGGGTTCATAGTGATCAGGAAGAAGATTTTGCTTGTTTACTAACACAGCAATGGATTCTGGGTTCCCTACAGTTTCTATACTATTCTGCTTCTGTTTAGAAGAAGATAAAGGATTATGATCAGACGTATTCAAATGATCATCGTGCTGAAATAATCCCTGATAGCCTAGATACGAGAATCCTGCGATAACACCCAGCACTATTAGTAAAGCCATTTTTTCATAAAGTTTCATATTTCTATACTCCTGACATATTTTCAGCTTTTTAGGACACTCAAACATTGTATATAAATCAAGAAATAATTACTAATATAACAAACTAATTCCTACTATAAATTTTAGTATGCCCGGACCTAATTTTTTCAAACGTTCATTTTAAGCATAAAAAAAGAGATGTCTCCTAAAAGACATCTCTCTTTACTTCTATTCTATAAGACTAGTATTAGTCGATAACTGTAATTTTAACTGATCTTCTGCCCCAGTCTTGTGCAGCACTATCTGAAGAAACGAATACATCAATTCGATTTCCTTTAATTGCGCCACCTGTATCTGCTGCTACAGCTTGACCATAACCTTCAACATATACTTTTGAACCTAATGGAATAACGCTAGGATCAACCGCAATTACTCGTTGATTTGGATTTGATTTTAAATTTACTCCAGTAGCTGTTGTACCACTGCATCCAGCACAGTTAGCTGTATAAGCTGTTGCTTCAACAGTCATAGACTTGCCGCTAGCTTGCTGTTGAGACTGCTGTTGCTGCTGTTGCTGCTGTTGAGCTGCTTGTTGCTGTTGCTGAGCTTGTTGTTGCTGAGCTGCTTGCTCTTGTGCTGCTGCTTGAGCTTGCTCTTGTTCTTTTTGTGCYTGCTCTTGTGCTGCCTKTGCTTGTGCTGCTGCTTGAGCTTGCTCTTGTTCTTTTTGTGCTTGCTCTTGTGCTGCCTKTGCTTGTGCTRCTTGAGCTTGCTCTTGTTCTTTTTGCGTTTGTTCTTGTGCTGCTTGTTCTTGCTGAGCTTGTGCCGTTTGAGACTGCTGCGCTTGTGGAGCTGCCTTTGCTACTGGCGCACTAGCTGTTTGAGATTGAGCTGCTTGTGCCGTTTTAATTTTAAATTGTTCTCCAGGGAAAACTAAGTCTGATGTTAAACCGTTCCATTCTTTAATTTCTTCTACTGTTACGCCATAATGTTGACCGATTGACCACAAAGTGTCACCACGTTTTACAGTATGTACGATTTCTTTTATGCTAGATAAGTTTAGTGTCTGATTTGGATAAATTAGTGTTGATGTTAAGTTATTAGCATCTTTTAGCTCGTCTACGCTCACATTATGATTTTGAGCGATTTTCCATAAAGTGTCACCTTTTTGTACTTCATACGTTCCGCTTGTAGAGGCAGATGCTGCACCTACAAATCCTGCTGAAAGAATTGCCGTTGTCCCTAGAGTAAATACAAATTTCTTCATTTTCCGAATACCTCCTTATTTACTCAATGACTGAATGATACCACCTGTTCATTTCACTTCCATTACAGGAATATTTTACTTTTATTACGGATTTAATTAATTTTAAACATTTTCTTGTAATATTTCTGACAATTCATTTTTGAATAATGATTAAATTTCGTCAAAATCATGTCAAAATTTGAAGAAAACTCTATAAAAAGTTGGAGTTGTATTCGGTGATAAAAGTAACTTATCAGCAAAAAAACCTTCTAAAAGCAGTTAGCTTTTAGAAGGTTTTTTTACTGATATGAAACAGTTAAAATTGGAGAATATGCAGGATTGTCGCCCCCATAAATTTCAACTACGTCACTTAAAAAGTCCGCTGGACCTGAGCTTGACAAGCGAAACTGAGTTTTGCCGGTCCTATTCATATACCCCCAAAGCGAGGAAGGAAGTTGAATAGTTGTATATCCATTATTGAGTGAAGGCACTGACATTTGGAAGCCCGCAGAAATAGATGGTGAGGCCTGATAATCTATTTGTTCTAAAGCACTGCTAGTTCCAAATACACCGCTTTTAATATCGCCTTTCAAAGATGAAATATTACCAGTTGAAGATTTGCGATAAATTTTTAAAGATACATCCGTAACAATTGCATCATCAGGTAAAGAACTTGTATCAAAAGATAAAATGGTTCGATATGTGTCGGTATTGTACATTCCTTTATCCCCAATTTTATGAATAGAACTACTCATACCGTCAGCTGATAAGTTTCCGATAAATCCATCTTCAGCAGCAAGTGAAGAAAATACTGAAGATTTCTCTGAAGTTCCAGAAATTTGATAAACTTCCGTCTTTACTTCCTCTTGGTTGCCCGCTGCGTCTACACTAAAAAATTTTATTGTTTTGCTAGAGTTGATGGTAATAGGCTCAGAGTACTTTAGAGAATTAACAGTTGGTATGCTTCCATCTAATGTATAGTAAGTGGTGGCAGGTTCATTGGTTGATAATGTAACAGAAACAGAACTTCCATACGTTCCTCCCGCTGGTGAAGCAGCTGTAACCGGTGGGAATATATCTCCTGGATTAGGAGCATCACCATTTTTCGGATGGCTTTTAAAAAAGTTCCAGCTTAATTTAGTTGCATTTGGTCCTTTAGGATCTGTATAAGAACCGGTTGTACTTCCCCCTGACCAAGCATGTCCCATTCCTTCTATCATGTACTTTTCCATTACTGTTTTTTCTGCTGTATCTTTGTAAATATATTGCGTATAGCTTCTTCCACCAGATACTGTACCTGTTGCAGTTTGATCTGCCGTATCATCAATATTGTTATTATCCAGCCCATCAGACGCTCTATCATTTGTTTGAGCCCATTGCGATAATATTTGATGCGCATTTATAGGCGCAACAGTGTAGTCAGCTGTCCCATGAAACAAAATAACTGGAACCACTCGTTTATGATCTCCCATGGCTGAATAGGCTAAATCTCCTTGTTGGATAGGATTAGGACCTCCACTGCTCATTGCTGTATAAGCACCTGTCACATTAGTCGCTGCTTTATATTCTAAGCCAGCCCCAACGCTGATAGCCGCAAATATGTCTGGATAAGTAGCTCCCATAATAACACTCATAGCTGCACCAGCAGATAGCCCCCCAACAAAGACTTGGTCGGCATCTATTGAATAACTGCTTTTTATTTGATTGACCATTCCAGCAATTAACGCTGGTTCACCGCTTCCCCTTGATTGATGAGCCGTATCAAACCAGTTCCAACACTTATTTGAATTAGCAGAAGAGGGTTGTTCTGGATAAAGAACAAGAAACTTCTCTGTCTCCGCCAGTTCATTCATTTGTGTTCCTGCTGCAAATTGATCAGGGTCTTGAGTACAGCCATGCAGCATAACTACTAGAGGTAAGGCAGCACCTCCCTGATAACTGCTAGGTACGTACAGTTTGTATGTCCTTCCGTTATATGTTTTAGAGGTAAAACTTCCTGCGGCTGAAGAAGATACAGCACCTGAAGATAAAAAAAGTATAAAAATCATCCCTGCTATAAATAATCGTTTCATCTTCCTGCTTCCTCCTTATATTGATATGGTTATACTTAGCAGCAAACGTACATATCGGTATGGTATGGAAATGAATAAGAGTTACTAGTAAGATGATAGCAAGGTTTTATGTAATAAAATTTATATTAACTGCACGATTTGCCTACGGTTATGAGGACGAATAAAATCATTCATCTCCTAAAAAAGAAAACGCTTACATGTAATTGTAAACGATTGTGCCGATAAATACTATAAAAAAGACATACCTTTAAAAATAGGCCGGTATGTCTTCTATGGATTGCTTACTTAAGTATTCATATTGTGGCTCGCTGCAATTTACCATAGCAATGGATTGAGGATAACGTTGTAAATGAGAAGGGAGCTCCTTAAACCCAAACTGATGATAATATTCAGGAAGAATATCGCTATACAGCATAAAAATAGCGCTGCGCTTCTCTATCTTCATCTTTTTAAAAAAGTCTTCAAGCATATCGCGGCCATACCCCATTCGTTGATAAAGCTGGTGTACAACAACGGATCCAATACCATGCAAAGCAAACTTTAATCGAGGAGTTTGTAAAAGAAGCAAAATAAATGAACCAATAATTTGATCCTCTTCATTTACGTATACATACCGAATTCCATATGTTTCTTCCTTTTGATTATCTCTCACATACTCTTTGTACGTCCTGCCTTTAGGCCATGCGGCATATCCCATTTGATAGACTTCTGCCAATTCTTCAGACTTTATTTTTCTTAATAACATGAACATCCCCTCTTTATTTATAATCCCATACGTCAGCAGACATTTTTATAAAGTTAAAAATAGTTCCTGTATGTATATATTATACTTCATCCTACGGAAGCTTTCTTGCTCTGAGTGCTATTAACAGCTAATATGTGAGCTACTTTCTCAAAGAACTAGAAAGATTCCTGATAGTTGTTCCTTACCCATAGCAGTCATATATGTAAAGATACTCTTTATCATTCCATAAAAACATAGAGATGTAAATGTATTTCCAGCTTCATTTAGCATTCATTGCTTCATTACGTATTACTCCTCAAAAAAAGCATAGAAACTACGTCCTACGCTTTACAGTGAAAGTAATCATCATCTCTTAAGCTTTTTCGTTCTCTACATACTCTACTAGATGAAAGAAAAAACGATATGTAAGAACAAGAACTTCACCTATCGACATTTTTTCATTAAACTCTTTTATAGCATCTAACTCAATATTCACATCCCATAATCCATCTTTATCATTAAATAAAAGCTGGACGCTTGTTGGACTTTCATTAAGTTCTTTAGCAAAAAATTGTTTTAGTAAAGAACCGAATTTTTTTTGCATATGTAGCCCCGTTAATACTTTATATGTGCCAAACACATCATCCACTTCAAAAGAACATCCATCAAGCTTAATAAATTCGAACCATTTTGATTCTACATATAGAAATTCACTTCTGTGTTCTTTCAAGTAAGAAATGGGCGTATCTAAAAACGAAAGAGGAGATTCTTCTGCGATCAGCTCGTCCGTTTCTTTATCTACTCTTTCGATATAAGAATCTTTAAAACGTAAAGATGCCTCTTTTTCTTCTATCATCAGGTTTTGCGGTACCAACTCTTTTTGCAACGCATATTCCTTTTCTTCCTGGTATAGAGATAAAGATTGACCTTGAACGTTCATTTCTTTTTCAATATAAGTTTGAATATTACTTTGTAACATGAAAAAACCTCCTGATTAATCTGCATCACTATCTTATATCATAACCTAAACAAGTGTTTATAAATATAGCCAAACATAGCCAAACAAAAAATCCTTAGGCTATGCCTAAGGATAATAATGATATATTCAAGTATGTATAAAAGATAATTTGGTTGCGGGGACAGGATTTGAACCTGCGACCTTCGGGTTATGAGCCCGACGAGCTACCGAACTGCTCCACCCCGCGATAATAAAAATGCCTGGCAACGTCCTACTCTCACAGGGACAAAGTCCCAACTACCATTGGCGCTAAAGAGCTTAACTTCCGTGTTCGGTATGGGAACGGGTGTGACCTCTTCGCTATCGCCACCAGACAAGAGATTGCTCTCTCAAAACTAGATAACAG